>NZ_JAUEQY010000014.1 GCF_030406325.1 Actinomadura sp. DC4
CTCGCGCCCGGGGGCGCGGGGCCCGCCCCCCCCCCCTTGGGGGTGTCACCATCGCCCCCCCCCGCCCCCCCCGGGGGGGGGGGCGGGGGGCGCGGGGCGTCCTTGGGGCCCCCGCCCCCCCGCCGCCCTCCCCCGCCGCGCCCCCCCCCCGGCCGCCGTGTATACCCCGCGCCACTTCGCGGGGGGGGCCCCCCCCGCGGGGGGGGCGCCCCGCCAGGCTCTAACGGGTCATTCGCTCTTCGCGGGTACGGCGTAGCGCTGGAGGTAAAGCTGTTCGCCGAGCTTTTCCAGGAGTTCCAGCTCGGTCTCCAGGTAGTCGACGTGTTCTTCCTCGTCCTCGAGGATGCGCTCGAAGATGCGGGCCGACGTGACGTCACCGCGAGCGCGCATCAGATCGATGCCCGGACGCAGCCGTCCGACGGCCTCCATCTCGACGGCCAGATCGGAGCGGATCTGCTCCGGCACCGTCTGGCCGACGCGCAAGGGGTTCAGGCGCTGGTAGTTGGGCAGCGCGGACAGCATGAGGATGCGGTCGGTCAGGACCTCGGCGTGCCGCATCTCATCGAACGACTCCGCTCTGGTGTGTTCGGCCAGTGCCGTGAAACCCCAGTGCTCCTGCATCTTCGCGTGCAGGAAGTACTGGTTGATCGCGGTGAGTTCGGCCGTCAGCTGCTCGTTGAGCAGGTTGATTACGTCGGTGTCGCCTTCCATGTCACCCAATCGTGGCACGCCAGGAGCAAAGCGCAAGCAATGCCACGGCCCGATTGAAGATCGGGTGGCTCAGGCGGCGCCCTCGAGCACCGGCCGCTCGACGGTCTCCGCGAGCAGCGCGCATATTCGGTTGACGCACGAACCGCAGCCGGGACGCATGCCGCAGGCCGCCCGGACCTCCTTGGCGGAGCAGGCTCCGGCGGCCATGTGATCACGCACGACGTCTTCTGTGACGGCGTGACAGACGCACACGTACATACGGGGGGACCTCTCCGTGCGGAGCGATGAACGTGAAGCAACAGCGTGAAGCAAGGTAAGGCTCCCCTAAGCTAACTCACGGATCCGGATTTGGCCAATGTCCGCAGGTAGGAGCTGTGTTGCGTACGTCACAAGCTGGTTTTCGGGGATGCGTGTGAGCCGATCACCTGGGGGAAAGCGACCGATGTGATGCGTATATGGCCGGGTGACCCCTATCCCCTCGGCGCCACCTATGACGGCGCGGGTACGAACTTCTCCCTCTTCTCCGAAGCCGCCACGGGCGTCGAGCTGTGCCTGTTCGACGACGCCGGCGAAGAGACACGGATCGCCCTGACCGAGATCGACGGGTTCGTCTGGCACGGCTACGTGCCGTGGGTGGGCCCGGGGCAGCGGTACGGCTTCCGGGTCCACGGACCCTACGACCCGTCTCAGGGCGCGCGGTGCAATCCCGCCAAGCTGCTCCTCGATCCGTACGCCAAGGCGATCGAGGGCGACGTGGACTGGAACGAGGCACTGTTCGCCTACCGGTTCGCCGACAGGAACGCCCGCAACGACGACGACAGCGCCCCGTACGTGCCGAAGAGCGTGGTGATCAACCCGTTCTTCGACTGGGGCGAGGACCGTTCGCCGCGGACGCCGTACCACGAGACGGTGATCTACGAGGCGCACGTGAAGGGGCTGACTCGGCGGCACCCCGCGATCCCGGAGGCCGAGCGCGGCACCTACGCCGGCCTGGCCCATCCGGCGATGGTCGACCATCTGCGCGAGCTGGGCGCCACCGCGATCGAGCTGATGCCCGTGCACCAGTTCGTCCACGACGACGTGCTGATCCAGCGCGGCCTGTCGAACTACTGGGGCTACAACACCATCGGCTTCTTCGCCCCGCACAGCGGGTACGCGGCCAGCGGCGGGCGCGGCCAGCAGGTGCAGGAGTTCAAGCTCATGGTGCGGACCCTGCACGAGGCGGGCATCGAGGTCATCCTCGACGTCGTCTACAACCACACCGCCGAGGGCAACCACCTCGGGCCGACGCTCGGGTTCCGCGGCATCGACAACGCCGCGTACTACCGCCTCGTGGACGACGACCCGCGTTACTACATGGACACCACGGGCACCGGCAACAGCATCAACGTGCAGAACCCCCACACGTTGCAGATGATCATGGACTCGCTGCGCTACTGGGTGACCGACATGCACGTGGACGGGTTCCGCTTCGACCTGGCCTCCACGCTCGCCCGCGAGCTGCACGCCGTCGACCGGCTGGCGGCCTTCTTCGACCTGGTGCAGCAGGACCCGGTCGTCTCGCAGGTCAAGCTGATCGCCGAGCCGTGGGACGTGGGCGAGGGCGGCTACCAGGTCGGCAACTTCCCGCCCCTGTGGACCGAGTGGAACGGCAAGTACCGCGACTCGATGCGCGACTTCTGGCGCGGGCAGGAGGGCATGCTGGCGGAGTTCGCCAAGCGGTTCACCGGCTCCAGCGACCTGTACGCGAACGACGGCCGGCGTCCGCTCGCCTCGATCAACTTCGTGACCTGCCACGACGGCTTCAGCCTGCACGACCTCGTCTCCTACGACCACAAGCACAACGAGGCCAACGGCGAGGGGGGCCGCGACGGCAACGACGACAACCGGTCCTGGAACCACGGCGCCGAGGGAGTCACCGACGACGCCGACATCCTCGCCGTACGCGAGCGGCAGAAGCGCAACCTCCTGACCACGCTCCTGCTGTCCCAGGGCGTGCCGATGATCTCCCACGGCGACGAGCTGGGCCGCACGCAGCACGGCAACAACAACGCCTACTGCCAGGACAGCGAGCTGAGCTGGGTCGACTGGACCGACACGGCCGAGAGCGGGGCCCTGCGGGAGTTCGTCCGGCGGCTGACCACGCTGCGCCGCGACCACCCGGTCTTCCGCCGGAGGCGGTTCCTGTCCGGCGACAACGTCACGTGGTACACCACCGACGGCAAGGAGATGATCGACGGCGACTGGCGGACCGGCTACGCCAAGGCGATCATGATCTTCCTGAACGGCGACGCGATCACCGAGCCGGACCGGCGCGGCGAGCCCGTACGCGACGACTCGTTCCTGCTGCTGATCAACGGCTCGGACCAGGACCTGACGTTCGTGCTGCCCGAGGCGCACCGGGGCATGTGGACCTGCGTGATCGACACGACCACCAGCTACGCGCTGGAGGATGAGGAGACCGCCGCGATGGCAGGGGAGAAACCGATGCTCGAGGCCCGATCGATCCAGGTGCTCCGTCGTGTCTAGACCCCCCACGGCGACGTACCGGCTGCAGCTTCGCAAGGGGTTCGGGTTCGCGGAGGCCGGTGAGCTCGCCGGCTATCTCGCCGCGCTCGGGGTCTCCCACGTGTACCTGTCGCCGATCCTGCAGGCCACGCCCGGCTCGGCGCACGGCTACGACGTGGTCGACCACTCGTGCGTCGCGGCGGACCTCGGCGGCGAGGAGGCCTTCCGCGAGATGGCCGCCCGCCTGCGCGAGCACGGGCTGGCGATCGTCATCGACCTGGTGCCCAACCACATGGCGATCCCGGCGCCGGAGACGCTCAACACGGCCTTCTGGGACGTCCTGCGCGACGGCCCGGACTCGACGTACGCGCGCTGGTTCGACATCGAGTGGTCCGAGGGCGCCCTCGTGCTGCCGGTGCTCGGCGCGGCCGACGACGAGGCTCACGACGAGGCCGGTGACGGTGGCGAGGTGGTCCGCTACCACGAGCACATCTTCCCGCGCGGCGGCCACTACCGGCTCGGCTACTGGCGCGAGGCGGTACCGAACTACCGGCGGTTCTTCGACGTCTCCACGCTCATCGGGCTGCGCGCCGAGGACCCGGAGGTCTTCGACCGTACGCATGTGGTGCCGCTGCGGCTGCTGCGGAAGGGCCTGATCGACGGCCTGCGGATCGACCATCCGGACGGCCTCGCCGATCCACGCGGCTACCTGCGCAAACTCGCGCGGCACGACACCTGGATCGTGGCCGAGAAGATCCTCGCCGACGACGAGACGCTGCCCGCCGACTGGCCCTGCGCCGGGACCACCGGCTACGACGTCCTCGGCGTGATCGGCGGCCTGTTCACCGACCCGGCCGGAGAGAAGGCGCTGACCGAGGCCTACACCGGCTTCACCGGCGGCACCGGCGACTTCACCGCGGTCGAGCGGGAGGCGCGGCGGTACGCCGCCGAGCGGCTGCTGGTGCCCGAGGTCGACCGGCTCGCCCGGCTGCTCGGGCGGATCCTGCCCGACGAGGACCCCGGAGAGCTCCGGCAGGTGCTGGTCGAGCTCCTCGTCGCGATGCCCGTCTACCGCACCTACGTCGTCCCCGGCGAAGAACCGTCGGCGCGCGACCTGGAGATCGTCGCGCTGACCGCCGCCGAGGCGCGTGCCGTCCTGCCACGCGGCGAGGTGCTCGACCGCGTCGTGCCGTTGCTGCTCGGGCTGACCGGGCGCGACGAGGCGCGGGACGAGTTCGTCATCCGGTTCCAGCAGACGTCCGCGCCGATGATGGCCAAGGGCGTCGAGGACACCGCGTTCTACCGCTGGTCGCGGCTGTCGGCGCTGAACGAGGTCGGCGGCGACCCCACGAGGTTCTCGGTGCCGCCCGCGGAGTTCCACGAACGCTGCGTGGAGATCGCCCAGGACCGGCCGGCCACGATGACCACGCTGTCCACGCACGACACGAAGCGGGAGGAGGACGTACGCGCCCGGCTGGCCGTGCTGTCGGAGCTGCCGGGCGAGTGGGCCGAGGCGGCCTCGCGCTGGCGCGACGGCGCGCCGGACAGCCCGCTGGAGCCCGACCTGGACTACCTGATGTGGCAGACGCTCACCGGGGCGTGGCCGCTGTCCCCCGACCGGCTCAAGGAGTACCTCACCAAGGCCATGCGCGAGGCCAAGACCCGTACCTCGTGGACCGCGCAGGACACCGGGTACGAGGAGGCGGTGCTCGCCCACGTGGACGCGGTGTTCGAGGACGAGGCGCTGGTCGAGGACGTCGCGGCCTTCGTCGGCGTCCTCGCGCCGTACGCGCGGGTCAACTCCCTCGGCCAGAAGCTCGTGCAGCTCACGATGCCGGGCGTGCCCGACGTCTACCAGGGCTGCGAGCTCACCGGCCTGTCCCTGGTCGACCCGGACAACCGGCGCCCGGTGGACTACGCCCGCCGCCGCGAGCTGCTCGCGGACCTCGACGCCGGCACGCTCCCCGCCGGCCTGGACGGGGAGAAGCTCCTCGTCGCCTCGCGCGCGCTGCGGCTGCGCGGCGAGCATCCGGAGTGGTTCGCCGGAGGGCACGAGCCCCTCGCCGCGGAGGGGCCGGCGGCCGAGCACGCGCTGGCCTTCCGCCGGGGCGGCGTCACGACCGTGGTGACCCGGCTGCCCGCCGCGCTCGAACGCCGCGGCGGCTGGGGGGACACGCGCCTGCCCCTGCCCGGCGGTCCGTGGCGCGACCTGCTCACCGGCCAGTCGTACGCCTCGCCGGTGCCGCTGGCCGGGCTCCTCGGCACGCTTCCGGTCGCCCTCCTGGTCGAGGCCGCATGAGGGCCGCATGAGGTACAAGGTTTGGGCGCCGGACGCCGCGAACGTCGAGGTCGAGGCGGGCGGCCGTCGGTACGCCATGACGCCGGACGTACGGCTTGGCTGGTGGACGGCCGAGGCCGAGGGCGAGGGCGAGGACTACGGCTTCGTCGTGGACGGCCAGGGGCCCTTCCCCGACCCGCGTTCGCCCTGGCAGCCCGAGGGCGTGCACGGGCTCAGCCGCGCGTACGACCACGGCCGGTTCGCCTGGACCGACGGCGCCTGGCGGGGACGGCCGCTCGGCGGCAGCGTCCTGTACGAGCTGCACGTCGGGACCTTCACGCCGGAGGGCACGTTCGACTCCGCGATCGAGCGCCTCGATCACCTGGTCGAGCTCGGCGTCGACGCGGTCGAGCTGATGCCGGTCGCCGCCTTCCCGGGCCGGCACGGCTGGGGGTACGACGGCGTGGCGCTGTGGGCCGTGCACGACCCGTACGGCGGGCCGGACGGGCTGAAGAGGCTGGTCGACGCCTGCCACGGGCGCGGTCTGGCCGTCGTCCTCGACGTGGTCTACAACCATCTCGGCCCCAGCGGGAACTACCTCGGCCGGTACGGCCCGTACTTCACCGACGCCCACCGGACGCCCTGGGGCCCGGCGGTGAACCTGGACCGGCCCGGCTCGGACGAGGTGCGCGCGTACATCGTGGACAACGCGCTGATGTGGCTGCGCGACTACCACCTGGACGGGCTGCGGCTCGACGCCGTGCACGCCATGCAGGACGGCCGCGCCCTGCACATCCTGGAGGAGCTGGCGATCGCGGTGGACGGCCTGCGGGCCGCGACCGGGCGGGAGCTGTCGCTGGTCGCCGAGTCCGACCTGGGCGACCCGCGGCTGGTCACCTCGCGCGAGGCCGGCGGCTACGGCCTGGACGTGCAGTGGAACGATGACTTCCACCACGCCGTGCACGCGGCGCTCACCGGCGAGCGCCAGGGCTACTACGGTGACTTCGGCTCGATGGACGCGCTCGCCAAGACGATGACCAGGGCGTTCTTCCACGACGGCACGTGGTCGAGCTTCCGCGGCCGCTCGCACGGCCGTCCGGTCGACCCGCTCCGTACGCCCGGTCACCGGTTCCTCGGCTTCATCCAGAACCACGACCAGGTCGGCAACCGCGCCACCGGCGACCGGATCTCCGCGACGCTCTCGCCGGGCCTGCTCAAGGTCGGCGCCGGGCTGCTGCTCACCTCGCCGTTCACGCCGATGCTGTTCATGGGGGAGGAGTGGGGCGCCGGCACGCCGTGGTGCTTCTTCACCGACCACGTGGAGCCGGAGCTGGCGCGGGCGGTCAGCGAGGGACGCAGGCGGGAGTTCGCCACGCACGGCTGGGCGTCGGAGGACGTGCCCGACCCGCAGGCGCCGGGGACGTTCCGCCGCTCGCTGCTCGACTGGGACGAGCCGGACAAGCCGCCGCACCGTGAGCTGCTGGAGTGGTACCGCGCGCTGATCGCGCTGCGCCGCTCCTGCCCCGAGCTGACCGACACCCGCCTGACCGAGGTGTCCGTACGGCACGGCGACGCGTGGATCGTGGTCTACCGGGGCTCGGTCCGGATCGCCGCCAACCTCGGCACCGAGCCGGTGCGCCTGCCCGACGGGGAGCTGCTACTCGCCTCCGCCGACGGCGTACGCCCTGGCGGAGAGCTCCCCGGAGAGTCGCTCGCCGTCTTGGCGATGGAACGTCCGGCGGTAGGCGAGCGGTGAGACGCCGAGGGCGGCGTGCAGGTGCTGGCGCAGCGACAGGGCCGTGCCGAACCCGGCGCGCCGGGCGATCTGGTCCACCGGGAGGTCGCTGGACTCCAGGAGCTGCCGGGCCAGCTCGACGCGCTGCCGGGTCAGCCAGCGCCCGGGGCTCACACCGACCTCCTCGCGGAACCGGCGGCTGAGGGTCCGTACGCTCATCCCCGCCTGCGCGGCCAGGCCGGCCAGCGTGATCGGCCGGTCGAGGCGTTCGAGCGCCCAGGCCCGTACGGGGGCGGTGCCGGTGTCGTGCGGCTCGGGCACCGGACGTTCGATGTACTGGGCCTGGCCGCCGTCGCGCCACGGCGGCACGACACAGCGGCGCGCGGCCCGGTTGGCCACCTCGCTGCCGTGGTCGCGGCGTACGACGTGCAGGCACAGGTCGACGCCCGCGGCGGCGCCGGCGGAGGTGAGCACGTCGCCGTCGTCCACGAACAGGACCTTCGGGTCCAGCTTGACCTTGGGGAAGAGCCGCTGGAAGTGGTCGGCCTCGCCCCAGTGGGTGGTCGCGCGCCGCCCGTCGAGCAGCCCGGCCGCGGCGAGCACGAACGAACCCGTGCAGATCGACATGATCCGCGTGCCGGGCCGGATGTGGGCGAGTGCCACGGCCGCCTGCCCGGTGTCCGGGCGCGCGAAGGGCGGGATCACGACGGTGTCGGCGCCGGCCAGCACCGTGGCGTCGTGGTCGACCGCGATGGCGAAGTCGGCGGCGCTGCGGACCGGGCGGCCGTCCGCCGTACAGGTGACCACCTCATAGAGCGGGGTGTCGCCGGGGCCGCGCGCGGCCCCGAAGATGCGGCCCGGGATGCCGAGTTCGAACGGGATCGCGCCGTCCAGCGCGAGGACGACGACGCGGTGGGTCATGGCCAGATCTTAACCAGCAATGGCAGTCAGGCCACTTCCGTACGCCGGTCGTCTGGCGTTGGCTGTCAGTCATGACGAGCATGCGCGCGGTCGGCCAGGACACCCTGGGCGGCCCGGAGGTATTGAAGATCGTTGAAGTGGAGCGGCCGGAGCCGGGACCGGTGGAGATCCTCGTACGGGTCCACGCGGCGGGGGTGAACCCGACCGACTGGAAGGCGCGGGCCACCGGCGGGCGCTTCGGCGCGTCGTTGCCGGTCCTGGGCTTCGACGTGTCGGGCGTGGTCGAGGAGGTCGGCCCGGGCGTGACCCTGTACAAGCCGGGCGACGAGGTCTTCGGCATGCCGCGCTTCCCGCACCCGGCCGGAGCGTACGCCGAGTACGTCACCGCGCCGCCGCGCCACTTCATCCGCAAGCCGGCGACCCTCGACCACGTACGGGCGGCGGCCCTTCCGCTGGTCGCGCTCACCGCTTGGCAGGGCCTGGTGGACACCGCCGGCCTCCAGGCCGGGCAACGGGTCCTGGTCCACGCCGCGGCCGGCGGCGTCGGCCACGTGGCCGTACAGATCGCCAAGGCTCTCGGCGCCCACGTGATCGGCACCGCGCGTACGCCCAAGCACGATCTCGTCCGGTCCCTGGGCGCCGACGAGATGATCGACTACACGCAGGTGGACTTCGCCGAGGCCGTACGCGACGTCGACGTCGTGGTGGACACCATCGGGGGTGACTACGGAACACGGTCGCTGCGCACGTTGCGGGACGGCGGGGTCCTGGTGTCGTTCGTGCCACCGGTCGAGGAGTCGCTGCGGGCCGAGGCGGCCGCACGGGGCATCGCGGCGGGCTGGACACTGGTCGAGCCGGACTACGCGGGGTTGAAGGAGATCGTCGCCCTCGTGGAGTCCGGCCGCCTGCACGCCGAGATCGACACCGTCTTCCCCCTGGAGGAGGCCGCCAAGGCCCACGCCCTCGGCGAGACGGGCCGCACGACCGGCAAGATCGTCCTCACCGTGACCTGACCGGGCCTCAGGCCTCGCCGAGGCCCTGGAGGCGGTGGTAGGCCTCCAGGCCGTCGGGGACCCAGTCCCACTGCGGCAGGCGGCCGGCCAGCTCCTCCTCCGTCAGGAAGGCGTGCCAGGCGACCTCCTCCGCCTGCGGGTTCACCGGCAGGTCGCAGCGGGCCTCGTACACCCGGGACCACCACGTGTGCCCGGCCGCCGCGCCCGTGCCCTCGTACAGGAACGAGAACAGCGGCACCGGCCGGGCCAGGCCGGACACTCCCAGCTCCTCCTCGGCCTCCCGCAGCGCCGCGTCGTCGTACGTCTCGCCCGCGCCGACCACGCCGCCGACGAACATGTCGTACATCGACGGGAAGATCAGTTTCTCGGGGGTCCGCCGGTGCACGAAGATCCGGCCTGACCCGTCCCGTACGAAGACGGCCGCGCAGCGGTGCCGCAGCCCCCGCGCGGTCGCCTCGCCGCGTGTCACCTGGCCGATCACCTGGTCGCTCGCGTCCACGATGTCCAGAAGCTCGTCGGCTGCGCGACCCGAGTGATCCGGCATGCCTCTCAGGCTAGAACGTGGCCGACACCACGCGTGGGCGGCCCGGGGGCACGGGGTAAAGTCCGACCGTGACCGAGCACACAATGCAGCCATCACAGGACGAGCCGGGCCACCCTCACCTGGCGGAGCTTCGCGAGAAGATCGAGCACGGCGGTTCGCCGAAGTACCACGACGCCAACGCGGTCAAGGGCAAGCTGTTCGCCCGTGAGCGGATCCGGCTGCTCGTCGACGCCGGGTCCTTCGTCGAGGACGGCGTCTACGCGAACGCCCTCACCCCCGGCCTGCCGGCCGACGGCGTCGTCACCGGGACCGCCACGGTCCAGGGCCGTCCGGTCGCGCTCATGGCCAACGACTCGACGGTCAAGGCCGGCTCCTGGGGCGCCCGTACGGTCGAGAAGATCGTCCGCATCATCGAGCGCGCCTACGACACGCGTGTGCCGATGATCTACCTGGTCGACTCGGCGGGCGCGCGGATCACCGACCAGGTCGACATGTTCCCCGGCCGGCGCGGCGCGGGGAAGATCTTCCACACGCAGGTGCGCGCGAGCGGATCGATCCCGCAGGTCTGCGCGCTGTTCGGGCCGAGCGCGGCGGGTGGCGCCTACATCCCGGCGTTCTGCGACTTCGTCGCGATGGTGGACGGCAACGCCTCGATGTACCTCGGCAGCCCGCGCATGGTGGAGATGGTGGTCAAGGAACAGACCACGCTCGAAGAGATGGGCGGGGCGAAGATGCACTGCTCGGTCTCCGGGTGCGGGCACTTCCTGGCCAAGGACGAGCCGCAGGCGCTCGACGCCGTACGCGACTTCCTGTCCTACCTGCCGTCCGGGTGGGAACAGGAGCCGCCGGCGGCCGAGCCGCGTGACCCCAAGCCGATCGACCTGCGCAAGCTCGTCCCGGCCAGCGAGCGGGTCGCCTTCGACATGCGCCGCTACGTCAAGGGCCTGCTCGACGAGGACTCCTTCTTCGAGATCCACAGCCTGTGGGCGAAGGAGCTCACGGTGGGCTTCGGCCGGCTCGACGGCCGGCCCGTCGGGGTGGTCGCGAACAACCCGATGTTCAAGGGCGGTGTGCTGTTCGTCGACTCGGCGGACAAGGCCGCGCGGTTCATCCAGCTTTGCGACGCTTTCAACGTGCCACTGCTGTTCCTGTCTGACGTGCCCGGTTTTATGGTTGGAACAGCGGTCGAACGCCAAGGGATCATCCGGCACGGCGCAAAGATGATCACGGCGGTCTCCGAGGCCACCGTGCCCAAGATCTGCGTAGTTGTCCGGAAAGCGTACGGGGCCGGCCTCTACGCAATGGCGGGCCCAGGCTTTGACCCCGAGGCCACTATTGCGTTGCCTACCGCCAAGATCGCGGTGATGGGCGCCGAGGCGGCCGTCAACGCGGTCTACTACAACAAGATCATGGCGATCGAGGACGAGCAGGAGCGCGCCGCGTACATCGAGAAACTCCGCGCGGAGTACGAGGAAGACATCGACATCGTGCGCCTCGCCGGGGAACTCGTCGTCGACACGATCGTCGAGCCCGAAGATCTGAGGCGCGAACTCACGGCGCGGTTCGCGGCCTCTCGCGGAAAGGATCGATCGTTCTCACGTCGTAGACATGGAGTCACGCCGGTCTGAAGGTCGCGCCAATTACCGCTCATTAGCTCGGATTTGGCGCATTCCTAGGAGCTCTATGACTGGCAAATCGCAGGTCAAGCCCCCTCTACTACGGAGGAAACGTTCTTGAATAGCTCTACGATCGGCTCATGACCTCAGTACTGCTCGCCGAGGACGACACGTCCATCTCCGAGCCTCTTGCCAGAGCTTTGCGGCGGGAGGGATACAACGTCGAAGTCAGTCCCGACGGTCCGCAGGCGCTCGAACGGGCGCTCGGGGGCGGGGTGGATCTGATCGTGCTCGACCTCGGTCTTCCCGAGCTCGACGGCCTTGAGGTGGCCCGGCGCGTACGGGCCGAAGGTCACGGCGTTCCCATCCTCATCCTGACCGCCCGTGCCGACGAGGTTGACACCGTCGTCGGCCTCGACGCCGGGGCCGACGACTACGTCACCAAGCCGTTCCGGCTGGCGGAGTTGCTCGCCCGGGTCCGCGCCCTGCTGCGCCGGGGCAGCACCGAGACGCCCATAGTCCAGGGGGTGCGGATCGACGCAGAGTCGCGCCGGGCCTGGATGGGCGACCAGGAGCTGCAGCTCACGACCAAGGAGTTCGACCTGCTGCGCGTGCTCGTACGCGACGCCGGCAAGGTCGTCACCCGTGAGCAGATCATGCGCGAGGTGTGGGACACCAACTGGTGGGGCTCCACGAAGACCCTCGACATGCACATCTCCTGGTTGCGCCGCAAGCTCGGGGACGACGCGGGAAGCCCTCGCTACATCACGACCGTCCGCGGAGTCGGATTCCGGTTCGAACGCGGCGACTAGGGAGTGTCTCGGTTGTCGTGTGCGGACGCTCCGCAGGGCGGAGGTAGCCGGTCCGGGTCTGGCCGGCGACCGACGCGGCACGGTGCCGTCCGGGCACCGCGCGGCACCGATCAACCGGACGATCCCTAGACAGGCGGACCGTGACGTGAACCACGGCATCACGTCACGGTCGGAAGAGAGGGACCCCCATGAGGCGACGTCTGCTGCTGTCGACGCTCGCCGTCGCGGTCGTCGCCGTGCTCCTGCTCGGCATCCCGCTGGCCTACTCCACCGAGCGTCTGATCTACGACGAGGCACAGCAGCAGGTCGAGCGCGAGGCGGCGACCGTCGTGGCGGGCGTCAACCTCCGCGAGGAGATGCGCCAGTCGATCACGGGTGACCAGATCTCCAAGGAGTTCCCCGGCCGCTACATCGTCGTGACCATGGCCGACGGCACGCAGATCACCGCCGGGAAGGCCCCGGCCAAGGGCGATCACGTGATCACGAAGATGGCGGCCAACGACCGCGGCCTCCACGTCCAGGTCTCACGGGACGCGGCCGACGTCGAGGCCGACGCCGTACGCACCTTCCTGCTCATCGGCAGCCTCGTCGTGCTCGGCGTCGGCGTGGCGGTCGCGCTCGCGATGGTGCAGGCCCGCAAGCTGACCCTGCCGCTGATCGACCTGGCCGAGACCGCCGACCGGCTGGGCTCGGGCAACGCGCGTCCCCGGCGCCGCCGCTACGGCGTGCCCGAGGTCGACCGCGTGGCCGAGGTCCTCGACCGCAGCGCCGTACGCATCGCCGACCTTCTCGCCGCGAGCCGGGAGTTCGCCTCCGACGCCAGCCACCAGCTGCGTACGCCGCTGACCGCCCTGTCCATGCGCCTGGAGGAGATGGTCGAGGCGGCGGAGTACCCCGACGTCGTACGCGAGGAGGGCGCCGCCGCGGCCGCGCAGGTCGAGCGGCTCGCGGCCGTCGTCGAGCAGCTCCTCGCCCGCGCCAAGCACGACCCGACCGGCGACGCGATCGCCATCGGGGTGGACGAGATCGTCACACAGCAGCTCGAGGAGTGGGAGCCGGTGTTCCGGCGCGAGAGCCGCCGGATCGGCATGTCGGGCGTACGGGGGCTGACGGCCGTGGTCAGCCCGGGCGGCCTCTCCCAGATCGTCGCGACCCTGCTGGACAACTCCCTGGTGCACGGCGCCGGCAAGGTCACCATCCACACCAAGGAGACCGCGACCTCGATCGTCGTGGAGGTCGGCGACGAGGGCGCGGGCGTACCGCCCGAGCTCGAACGCCGGGTGTTCGACCGCAACGTCAGCGGCCGGCAGGGCACCGGCCTGGGGCTCTACCTCGCGCGCTCGCTCGCCACCGCCGACGGCGGCCGGCTGGAGCTGATCCGCTCGCGCCCGGCCACGTTCGCGGTCTTCCTGCGCAAGCGGGAGGAGGCGCTGCTCGCCATCGAGCGCGTGGTAAGCGGGCCCGCATGACCGCGTCGGTGTACTGCTCCGTCGTGAGGCCATCGTCGGTGATGCCGAGGTCGTGCAGGACCGTACGGGCGTCGGCGACCTTCGTCTCGTGCTCGGGCCTGGACCCGCTGCCGGAGTCGACGGCCGGCTCCTTGTAGGTCAGGACCGTACGGCGCATCTCGCCCGTCTCCACGACCCCTGACGCGTAGCTCTCTGCCTTCGGCCGTGAGGTCCCGGCCAGGCCGGTCGGAGTACGCGTCGCGGTAGACGCTGCGCTCCTCGTCGGCGAGCCGACGCAGGCGCCCGCGCAGGGCCTCGGGCTCGCGGACGCGCGCCTTCAGCTCGGCCTCGATCACGTCGCGGTCCTTTCCTTCCACAGATGGCGGGCCTGCCGCCACATCTCCTCGAACTGCCGGCGGAACCCTGCGTGCAGCACACCGCCGGTCGCCGCGGTGAGCTTGTACATGCCCGATCGGTGCCCCTCGGCGGCGGTTCCGAACGTCGAGACGTACAGGACCCCATCGAACCCGATCATGCGCCACGTCGGAAGCCGGTCGTACAGAGCCGTCCGCATGCTGACGTACGGGTGCCCGTCGAACTCGGCCAGGCGCGCGATGGCCGGCCCGATCCCGGCGGCGAACCGTTCGGTGTTCTCACCGATCTCAGCGGCCCGGATCGCCGCGGCGGGCACGTCGGGATCCAGCAACAGCATCCGGACGCGTACCTGGAGCACTGGCTCCTCGCCCCTGACGGCTCCTGGGCGTTCCAACGGGTCGACGCGGACGGTCAGGCGATCATTCGCGAAGGAGGCACCCAACGACCGTGGGCCGACCTGGAGTTCGCGTACACACGGTGGCACGACTGGGGCAGGCCCGAGCGGGAACGGTTCGGGTCGACGGTCACGACCGGCCATCGGGAGTTGTGGCTCGACGAACCCGTGAACGTGATCCCCGGCCGCTGACCTCGAGCACAGCCAGGGCCGCGGCGCTGCCGCTACGCCGTGCCCGAGGTCGACCGCGTGGCCGAGGTCCTCGACCGCAGCGCCGTACGCGACGAGGGCGCGGGCGTGCCGCCCGGGCCCGCGTAGCGCGTCCTCGCCACGCGGGCCGCGTCGCGGCTCAGCCGGTCAGGGAGGCGTCCCAGCCGGGCTGCACGATCTTCCCGTTGGCGTCCGGCTTCGACGGGTCGCCGGAGACCAGCTCGATGGAGAACCAGTCGACGTCGGTGAGGCTCGTCTGCCAGGTCTGCTTCCTGGGCCACGCGTCGCTCGTGCTGTTCGGGCCGCCGACGACGAGATCGCTCTTGACCTCGCCGCCGCCCTTGTTGGAGTGCGCGGCGATCCGGTAGGTCAGCGTGTTCGTCGAGTCGTACGCGATGCCCCAGATGTTGATCGAGCCCTTGGGGCAGGTCCGGGTGTAACGCTCGCCGATCTGGAGCGGGGGGATTCCTCCGTACACGTCAACCTCCGTGGTCGGTTGCCGCCCGCCGTTGGCGAGCTGTTCGATGGTGAGGGTGGAGACGCTGGCGTCGTACTGGCCGCTGAACGCGCTGGAGAACTGCCAGATGTGCGGCTTTGTCCAGCCGCACGTCAGACCGCTGGGCAGCCAGGGTGAGAACGTCGAGGGCCAGGTCGAGGTGGACCCGCTGCCGGGGTACTGCGGGTACCACCAGAACGGATACTCCGCGGCGAGGTCGCGGCCGGTGTTGTTGGTCGCGTAGCCGCCGCCCATGTAGACGCCGTACGTGATGCCGGGCGCCTGGTCGCGGACCCGGTCGGCCCACGCGACCGCCCAGGCGTGCGTCTTGGCCTGGTTGAGGTCGGAGGCCTCCAGGTCCAGCCACAGGGACTCGCCGTGTGCGGGGTCGACGACGTCGAGGAACCGGTCGGCCTGGGATTTCGCCGACGACGCCTCGGGGCGGGCGAAGTGGTAGGCACCGCGGTGCCTGGCGTGGGTCTTGGCGCTCGCCCACTGGGCCGCGAACCTGCTGGAGGTGTAGGAGGAGCCCTCGGTCGCCTTGACGAACACCGCGTCGGCGCTCGGCACGGTGGTGGCCTGGTAGGCGCTCACGTCGAAGAGGTGCAGCAGGCTCATTGCTCGATGAACCAGTCGTCGGAGGTGGCGCCGGGGACGAAGGACCACCATTCGGCGAATCCGACGACCTGGCCGTCGAAGGGGCGTTCCACCAGCTCGTACCGGTCGTCGTGGTTGCCCTCATAGGCGTAGAGCCGGTCGCCGTCGCGTTCCTTGAGGATGCCGAGGTGGTTGTCGTCGGGCCCGGTGCCCCGCCAGTCGTAGAAGACGATGCGCCGGGGCTGCGGCGTCATGGAGACGCGGCCCATCACGGCCATGCGGTCGTGCCAGTTCTCGACGTAGGCGTCGCTCTTGTGCAGCCCGCCGATCGCCTCCAGACCGCCGGGTATCTGCGCGATGCAGTAGATCGCAGAGGAGGCGCACCAGTCCGCCGTGGCGTAGACGCTCGTCTTCGGCGGCTGGGCGTCCAGCCATTTTCCGTAGCGGGTCGTGCCGTCGGCCGCCTCGTGCTGGCCGACCTGGTCATGGCAGACGTCAAGGATGTCGATCAATGTCTCTCACATCCGATCCGTGATCCCCGTACGGGTACGGGGTGTCGTGTGTTCGTGACTGCACCCTGTCCTCCAGCCGTTCCGACAACGCTAGTTGAATCGTGGACCAATGAGTCAGTAATGTCCGTAATGGCATGATTGGTGGGCAAGTGACCTGAGAGCGCTATGATGCGCCGGTTTCGGCGGTCCGTAAGGGGTCGCGCGACCCGTTTCGGCCATGCGGCGACCGGCTCAGACGTCGGCGCAAAAAGCAGCCCCCGCGCACCTCAAAGGGTGCGCGGGGGCCGCTTTGCGTCGAGGGTCAGCGGGCGCGGCGTGTGATCCCGGCCGGCACCGGCTCGGGCTCCGCCTCGGGCGCCGACTCGGCCTCGGGGGCCGCCTCCGCCTCGGCCTCGGGCAGGCCGGTGTGCGGGTCGACCGGCGGCGCGGCGGCGGGCAGGAACACCCACTTCTTGTACGCCCAGAAGCGGAACAGCGTCGCGGCCGCGGTGCCCACGACCTGGGCGACGTTGAACGCGATGCCGTTGTGGAGGTCGAGGACGTAGTGGGTGACGCCGATGAACACCCAGGTGATCAGCAGGCCCACGCCGTTGAGGACGAAGAAGAGGATGTACTCGCGGCCCAGGCCGCTGGTGTCGCGGTGCCGGAAGGTCCAGAAGCGGTTCGCGAAGTAGGAGAACGTCGTCGCGATCGCGGTGCCGACACCGAAGGACGTCAACGGCCCCACGCCGAGGCCCAGGTGGAGGGTGTCGGAGATCCCGATGGTGATGACGAAGTTGAGTACGCCGATCACGCCGAACTTTGCCACCTCGTGCACGAGGTGGGCGAATCGTCGGTACAGATTTACGGCGATTCTCACGAAGGGAGACCTTTCATTCGCGGTCGCGGTTGATCGCGCATCCTCGGTAGGCCCGCAACTCTCCTTACCCCCGGCACGACGAGGATAGACGGGGTTCGTGGCAGCATGTGCCTGTGGCCCCCGATTCTGGCAGCCGCCGATCGCGGCCGCCGGTCATATGACGGGATACGGCTCATGTCTCTCCGACCGAGGTGATCATGGACTACCGGCTCGACGACGAGCACGAGACCCTGCGCAAGACCGTTGAGGAGTTCGCCCGCGACGTTGTCGCTCCACAGGCCGAACGACTGGACGCGGACGAGGAGTTCCCGTACGACATCGTTCGCCAGATGGGCGACATGGGGTTGTTCGGGCTGCCCTTCCCCGAGGAGTACGGCGGCATGGGCGGCGACTACTTCGCCCTCTGCCTGGCTCTGGAGGAGCTCGCGCGGGTCGACTCCTCCGTGGCGATCACTCTCGAGGCCGCGGTGTCGCTCGGCGCGATGCCGATCTACCGGTTCGGCACCGAGGAACAGAAGCAGACCTGGCTGCCCGAGCTCCTGGCCGGCCGCGCCCTGGGTGCCTTCGGCCTGACCGAGCCGGGCGGCGGCACCGACGCGGGCGCCACTCGTACGACCGCCAAGCTCGTCGACGGCCAGTGGGTGATCAACGGCACCAAGTGCTTCATCACCAACTCCGGCACCGACATCACCTCGCTCGTCACCGCCACCGCGGTGACCGGCGGCTCCGAGGGCGGCAAGCGCGAGATCTCCTCGATCATCGTGCCGACGCCCAACGACGGTCTCTCGGTCGCGCCGAAATACTCCAAGGTCGGCTGGCACGCCTCCGACACGCGCGAGCTGTCCTTCAGCGACTGCCGGGTGCCGGAGGAGAACCTCCTCGGCGAGCGGGGCCGCGGCTACGCCAACTTCCTGTCGATCCTCGACGAGGGGCGCATCGCGATCTCGGCGCTCGCCACCGGCCTCGCCCAGGCCTGCCTGGACGAGTCGGTCAAGTACGCCAAGGAGCGCACCGCCTTCGGCGCGCCGATCGGCAAGAACCAGTCGATCGCCTTCAAGATCGCCGACATGGAGGTGCGCACCCACACGGCCCGGCTCGCGTGGTACCGCGCCGCCGAGCGGATGATGCGCGGCGAGCCGTTCAAGAAGGAGGCCGCCATCGCCAAGCTGCACTCCTCGGAGATCGCGGTCACCAACGCCCGCGAGGCCACCCAGATCTACGGCGGCTACGGCTTCATGAACGAATACCCCGTCGCCCGCCACTGGAGAGACTCCAAGATCTTGGAGATCGGCGAGGGCACGTCCGAGGTCCAGCGCATGCTCATCGCGCGCGAGCTGGGGCTATAGGGGCCGGTAGGCTGCGTGGCGTGACGGACAGGCAAGGTATACCCGCCGTCGGCATGGTGGGGGGCGGGCAGCTCGCCCGCATGACCCAGCAGGCGGCGATCGGTCTCGGCGTGACGCTCCGCGTCCTCAGCGACAGCGCGCACGCCTCCGCCGCGCGAGTCATCTCCGACGTCCGCGTCGGAGATCACCGCTCGCTCGACGACCTGAGCACCTTCGCCAAGGACTGCGACGTGGTCACGTTCGACCACGAGCACGTCCCGGGGGAGTTCATCAAGGCCCTGGAGGAGTCCGGGACGGCGTGCCGTCCCGGCTCCGCCGCGCTGCTGCACGCCCAGGACAAACGGGCGATGCGCGAGCGGCTGAGCGGCATGGGTGTGGCGGTGCCGAGGTTCGCGCCGGTCGCGAGTCTGGCCGACGCCGAGGAGTTCGGCGCCTGGCCGCTCGTCCTCAAGGCCGTACGCGGCGGTTACGACGGCAAGGGCGTGTGGGTCTGCGAGTCGCCCGCCGAGGCCCGCGAGGTGATCCAGCGCGCCGCGGCCGAGGGGATCGAGCTCCTCGCCGAGGAGCACGTGCCGTTCCGCCGCGAGCTGGCCGCCCTGGTGGCCCGCTCGCCGTACGGCCAGGGCGCGGCGTACCCGATCGTGGAGACCGTGCAGCGCGACGGCATCTGCCACGAGGTGATCGCGCCGGCGCCCGGCCTCGACGCCGACCGGGCCGAGGAGGCCCAGCGGCTGGCGCTGGGCATCGCCGACCGGCTCGGCGTGACCGGCCTGCTCGCCGTCGAGCTGTTCGAGACCGACCGCGGCGTTCTGGTCAACGAGCTGGCGATGCGCCCGCACAACTCCGGCCACTGGACGATCGAGGGTTCGCGCACCTCGCAGTTCGAGCAGCACCTGCGCGCCGTCCTCGACCTGCCGCTCGGCGACACCCGGCCCACCGCGCCGTACGCCGTGATGGCCAACGTCCTCGGCGGTGACGAGCCACAGATCTACCCGCGCTACATCCACGTCATGGCGCACGATCCCGGCATGAAGGTGCACTTCTACGGCAAGGACATCCGGCCGGGCCGCAAGATCGGCCACGTGACGGCGCTCGGCGACGACCTGGACGAGGTACGCGAGCGGGCCCGCCACGCGGCCGACTACCTCAGGAACGGACCCCGATGAGCGTTGGCGTCGTGATGGGCAGCGACTCGGACTGGCCGGTGATGAAGGCCGCCGCCGAGGCGCTGGAGGAGTTCGGCGTGGCGTACGAGGCGGACGTGGTCTCGGCGCACCGGATGCCGCACGACATGATCGCGTACGGCGAGGAGGCGGCCGGGCGCGGGCTTCAGGTGATCATCGCGGGCGCCGGCGGCGCCGCCCACCTGCCGGGCATGCTGGCCTCGGTCACGCCGCTGCCGGTGATCGGCGTGCCGGTCCCGCTGAAGTACCTCGACGGCATGGACTCCCTGCTGTCGATCGTGCAGATGCCCGCCGGGGTGCCGGTCGCGGCGGTCGCGGTCGGCAACGCCCGCAACGCCGGCCTGCTGGCCGTCCGCATCCTCGCGGCGAGCGACTCCGACCTACGCGAGCGCATGGAGGAGTTCCAGCGCGACCTGCACGACCAGGCCAAGGCCAAGGGCGACCGGCTGCGCCGCGCCTCAGCGGGGTAGGCCGAGCCGCGCCCACTCGATCGCCGGGCAGCGGTCCATGACCACGTCCAGACCGGCGTCGGCGGCCCGCCGCGCGGCGTCCTCATCGATCACGCCCAGCGGGAACCACAGCGCCCTGACCTCGCCGTCCGCCCGCGGCCCGTACGCGCCGAACATCGCGATCGCCTCGTCGGCCACCTGACCGGCGTGGCGTGAGCGGCGGTAGCCGCCGACGACGTGCACCGGCGCGGTCGCCTCGGCGAGCGAGGCGACCCCGGGCTCACCGAGGACGGTCTCGGCGTCGGGGTGGACCGGCACGATCGTCTTCCCGCGCGTCTGGAGCAGCGACGCCATGTCGTACGCGGTGCGCCCGGGGTTGTCGCGCAGGCCGACGAACGCCCATGTCGTGGACGCCGTGAGAATGCGCCGGATGACCGCCTCGTCGTTCATGACGCTCATAACCGTCTCGCGCCGCGTGGCGTTCCCGCTCAGCAGCCCTGACCGGCGTCGACGAGAATGCGGCGGATCGTGGTTCCGGATAGATCGGACTTGCGGACGAACGCCACGCAGCCGGGCACCGGCATGTCGAGGTAGTCGTCCAGCGTGTAGGTGGAGATCAGGATCAGGAGGGGCGACGCTGAAGGGGCGTCTCCCGCGATGGAGTCGACCAGGTCGAAGCCACTCTCGTCGCCGAGGTTGACGTCGATGAGCATGACGTCCGGCCGAGAGTCGGACATCAGGCTAAGCGCTCCCGCGCTGTTCGAGGCCACCCCGACGACGTTGATCTGCTCCCGCTCCAGAAGGTCGCGAGCGACCCGGAGGAAGCCGTCATCGTCGTCGACGATCAGGCATCGGACACCCATATCCACAACAGTACGCGCGGTTTTTCGCGAGTACGGATAACGGGAATCCGCAGGTAAGGCTGGCAGGGGGCGGAGAACGGTGGGTGGCCGTGCAGACGTCGGCCCGGCCCACCTTCGAAGGTGGAAGGAGGCCCCGGACCGCCGACAAGAGGAGGGGCACCATGCGCCGGCAACGGTCCCGATGCGCCGGACCCGATCGCATCGCCGTACACCCGGAGCGAGGCGCGGCGCGCTCCTGCCGCGCTGCCGTACCGGCTCTGCGCTAGGACCATGGTGAACCCCGTGTTCGACTCACCCGGAGGCTTTCCCGCCACGGTGTACGTGGCGATCTGCCTGCCGGCCGACGCGATGCCGGGCGCCCTGGCCAGGATCCAGCGCGCCCTCGCGGACGCCGCGCGTAAGACGTCGGAGGCCGGGCGCCCCGTCCACTACGTGAACGGGATGTACATGCCCGCCCAGCACCGCCTGCTGTGCGTGTTCACCGCCGCGTGCACGGAAGCCGTGGACGCCACCGTCGAGCGGGTACGGCTGCCGTACGAGCGGATCAAGGCCGTCACCGAGGGCCCGGCCCCCGCCTGACGGCGGGAGCCGGGATCGCTTCTAGGGGCGGCCCAGCGCGCGGTAGTGCCAGCCGGCGGCCCGCCAGCGCTCGGGGTCGAGCGCGTTGCGGCCGTCGACGATGTTGCGTTCCGCCACGAACGCCCCGAGCTCCTCGGGGTCGAGGTCGCGGAACTCCTTCCACTCCGTGAGCAGGAGCACCACGTGTGCGTCCGCGACGGCGTCCTGGGCGGACGTGCCGTATCCGAGCTCGGGGTGGGCCCGGCGGGCGTTCTCCAGGGCCTGCGGGTCGAAGACGGTCACCTGGCCGCCCTGCGCGCGGATCGAGGTGGCCACGTCGAGCGCGGGCGAGTCGCGGATGTCGTCGGAGTTGGGCTTGAACGCCGCGCCCAGCACGCCGACCGTACGGCCGATGAACGAGCCGCCGAGCAGCTCGCGCGCCAGGTCGACCATGCGGATGCGGCGCCGGATGTTGATCGCGTCGACCTCGCGCAGGAACGACAGCGCCTGGTCGACGCCCAGCTCGCCGGCGCGCGCCATGAACGCGCGGATGTCCTTGGGAAGGCAGCCGCCGCCGAATCCGAGACCGGCGCCGAGGAACTTGCCGCCGATTCGATCGTCGTGGGAAAGAGCTTCGGAGAGTTTCGTCACATCGGCGTGCGCGGCCTCGCAGACCTCCGCCATCGCGTTGATGAAGGAGATCTTCGTGGCGAGGAAGGCGTTCGCCGAGACCTTGACCAACTCGGAGGTCGCGTAGTCGGTGACGATCAGGGGCACGCCCTCTGAGGTCATGGGCGTGTAGACGTCGCGCAGGACCTTTTCCGCGCGGTCGGACTCGACGCCGATGACGATGCGGTCGGGGTGCAGGGTGTCCTCGACGGCATAGCCCTCGCGGAGGAACTCCGGGTTCCAGGCGAGTTCGGCCAGGTCACCGGCGGGAGACAGCCGGGCGAGCCGGCGCGAGAGGCGTTCGGCGGTGCCGACCGGGACCGTCGACTTGCCGATCACGAGGCAGGCGCGCGTGAGGCGGGGCGCGAGCGCGGTGATCGTGTCGTCGACGTAGCTCATGTCGGCGGCGTACTCGCCGGGTTTCTGCGGTGTGCCCACGCAGACGAAGTGGACGTCGCCGAACTCGGCCGCCTCGTCGTAGGAGGTGGAGAACCGAAGCCGTCCGTTCTCGAGGTTGCGGCGCAGGATCGGTTCAAGGCCGGGTTCGTAGAACGGCAGCTCACCTGCGGACAGGCGGGCGATCTTGTCCGCGTCCACGTCGATGCCGAGCACCTCGTAGCCCAGTTCGGCCATGCAAGCCGCGTGGGTGGCGCCCAGGTAGCCAGTGCCGATCACGGTCAAGCGTTGTGCCAAGGCCCTGCCTCCCTTCATGAGAAATTGATGCCCGACCCCACTGACGTCCCCACGGGCCAGATCGCGATGCTACCGGCCCTACTGGCGAGTAGGTAGACAGCGTACGATCGGCACATGACCCCAGACTTTCCTCTGTACGAACTCTCCGAAGAGCACGGGCTCCTGCGGGAGACGGTCCGGGCTCTCGCCGACGCGAAGATCGCTCCGTCGGCGGCCGAGACGGACGAGAAGTCAGAGTTTCCCCAGGCCGTGTACGAAGCGCTGGTCCGGGCGGACCTGCACGCCGTGCATATTCCGGAGTCGTACGAGGGGGTCGGCGCCGATGCCCTCGCGACCGTCATAGTGATCGAGGAGGTCGCACGGGCGTGCGCCTCCTCCTCATTGATACCCGCGGTCAACAAGCTCGGCACGGTACCGATCCTGCTTTCCGGATCGGAAGATCTGAAGAAGCGGTATCTGAGTCCTGTCGCTCGCGGTGAGGCGATGTTCTCCTACGCGCTGTCCGAGCCCGACGCCGGCAGCGACGCGGCCGCCATGCGGACCCGCGCCGTACGCGACGGCGACCACTGGGTTCTGAACGGCACCAAACGCTGGATCACCAACGCGGGCGTGTCGGACTACTACACCGTGATGGCGGTCACCGACCCGTCTCAGGGCGCCCGCGGCATCTCGGCCTTCGTCGTGGAGAAGTCCGACGAGGGCGTGAGCTTCGGCGCGCCGGAGAAGAAGCTCGGCATCAAGGGCTCGCCGACGCGCGAGGTCATCATGGAGGACGTGCGCATCCCGGCGGACCGGATCATCGGCGAGGAGGGGACCGGCTTCAAGACCGCGCTCGCCACCCTCGACCACACGCGCGTCACCATCGCGGCCCAGGCGCTGGGCATCGCCCAGGGCGCCTTGGACTACGCGGTCGGCTACGTCAAGGAGCGCGAGCAGTTCGGCAAGCCGATCGGTGACTTCCAGGGCGTGCAGTTCATGCTGGCGGACATGGCGATGAAGGTGGAGGCGGCACGGCAGCTGACGTACGCCGCCGCGGCCAAGTCCGAACGCCGGATGCTGGGCGCCGCCGAGAAGGATCTGACGTTCATCTCGTCCGCGGCCAAGTGCTTCGCCTCCGACGCCGCCATGGAGATCACGACGGACGCGGTCCAGCTCCTGGGCGGCTACGGTTATGTGAAGGACTACCCGGTCGAGCGCATGATGCGCGACGCGAAGATCACTCAGATCTACGAGGGCACCAACCAGATCCAGCGCGTCGTGATGGCCCGCCAGATCCTGAAGTAGGCCCCCTCCGCCTTATCGGCGGCGATCGGATCAAGAGGGTCAGGTGACCGCCCTGAGGCGCTGATCATGGGCCAGCCGGCTGTTGCATCGCTCACCGTGGGCTAGTTCTGGCTAGGAGATGATCAGAACATGGAACCTTTCCCGCAAAGCCGGGTGAACGAGTGGCATGTTCTGATCGAGGAGTCCATGGTCGGTGGCGGTGAGCACAGGTTCCAAATGACGGCGGTCTTGCCGATCGGGCCCCACATCGAACAGGCCCGCGCCGTGGCGGCAGACGTGGCATGGCGGCATCGGCCCCGTAGTCCAATGCGCCCCAAGGGCCGACAGGTGTTCCAGCTGAGTCCCGACAGCTGGCTCGTCGACGTGAAGGGCGCGACAACCCGATGTCACTTCCGTGTCTCAGTAGCCCTGCTGACCGCGACTGCCGACTCGTGACCCAGAGAACGCCCGCCGGTTCCTTAAGGAGGCCTCCGGCCCCGCGCCGGGGCAGGTGCTTCGCAGCAGCCGCCCCGGCGCCCCCGCGGTTACGTCGGCATCAGCCAGATCCAGCCGGTGGTCGTCTGCCGGCGGCTCTTGAAGTACGCCGCTCGCAGTGACCCCAGGCGCCCCGGGGCCACCAGCAGGGTCTGGCGGCAGCCCGGGCACGTCATCTCGCCGTACGGTTCCGGGGCCGACTTCACCGGCCATAGCGCCTCGCAGTCAAAGGCGCTATGGAGAACATGGAACGCCGAACAGTCATCACATCGGATGACATGGCCCTGCGGAACGTACCCCCCGTCTCTGAGTTGCCGGTATTCCGCCCGTATCGCGCGTCCCCATGTTGAAACCAATTCGGTTACCGAGCCGTACATGGCGATGATCTCAGGCCATGTGAGGTGGCGTAACGTGCCGTTCGGGCAGCGTGTACAGGCGGATCCCCCCGGCCGCTGATGATCGTAATAGGTCCAGTGAGGCATAGCGGCCCCCCCGCTTCTTCTCCGGCCCCTTTTATCACTGTCAGGAAACAGCCGAAGCGGGGAAAAGCGCCACCCCGAAAGTACGGGATTGACCCCTACGAACCGTCGTGATAAATCATCAGATCAGGCCCCGGAAGTGATAACCACCTTTCCGAACGGGTTCTCCTCGGCATAGTAGGTGTACGCCTCGCGGGCGTCGGCGAGGTCGAACGCGCGGTCCACGACCGGGCGCAGGAGGTTGGTCGAGATCGCCCGGTTCATCGCCTCGTGATCGGCCCGGTGGCCGACGAACACTCGCCGGAGGGTCACCAGGCTCGACCGGAACGCGGTGCCGGGGATCTCGATGGCCGACCCCGGTGTGCCGGCCGGGTCGCCCGTTCCCCACAGCAGCACGATCTGGCCGTAGGTCGACGCCGCCCGTACGGACTGCTCGATCGTCGCGGGGCCGGTGGTCTCCACGACCATGTCCGCACCAAGTCCGCCGGTCAGCTCCCGTACGGCACGCCACCACTCCGGGGTCGAGACGTAGTTGACGACGTGGTCCGCGCCGAGCGAGCGGAGCCGGGCGGCCTTGGCCTCGCTGGAGGTGGTCGAGACGACCCGGCACCCCATGGCCTTGGCGAACTGCAGGGCGGCCAGGGCGACGTCGCCGGTGCCGAGCGTGAGCACCGTCTGTCCCGCCAGGAGCGGCCGGCCGCCGACGAGGGACGTCCACGCGGTCAGCGCCGCGCACGGCAGGCTCGCCGCCTCCGCCCACGTCAGGTGCTCCGGTACGCCCACCGCCCACTGCTCGTCCAGCAGCGCGTACTCGGTGAGCATGCCGTCCTGGGTGCAGCCGAGCTGGGTGACCAGCTCGGGCCGCAGCCGGCCATCGTGCCAGCGGGGCCAGTAGCCGCCGACGACGCGGTCGCCGACCTTGAAGCGGGTGACCTGGTCGCCCACCTCCACGACCTCGCCGGCCCCGTCACTGAGGGGGATCACCCCGGGCACCGCCGGGAGCGGGTAGCGCTGGTGAAGGATGAGCAGGTCGCGCCGGTTGATGGAGGCCGCGCGGACACGTACGACGATCTCGGTGGCCTTCGGGTCCGGCCGGCCGGTCTCGTACGCCACGATGCCGTCGACGCCGCCGGGCTCGTCGAGCCGATAGGTGAGCATGAGCAGATGGCCCTTCTGGAGGATGACAGCGATCCTCCGGCCACCGCGACGGGCCCGGCAATACCCGGTGAGGTATGGCCTGACCTGGGACTACTCGGGGCGGTACATCTCCCGCGT
This sequence comes from Actinomadura sp. DC4, assembly GCF_030406325.1. Lineage (GTDB taxonomy): Bacteria > Actinomycetota > Actinomycetes > Streptosporangiales > Streptosporangiaceae > Actinoallomurus. Next base: position 26,304 of record NZ_JAUEQY010000014.1, read on the forward strand.
GCCGCCGCTCTCGTCCGGCGGGCTGAACGGCGCGCGGCCCGAGGCGTACGGCGACTGCGGCTGCTGCGTCGGCTCGTAGAGCGGCGAGTCATAGCTCGTCCGCTGCGGCTCGTACGAGCCCTGCGGACCCTCATAGGACGCGTACGACGTCGGCTGCTCGTCGCGGGCCGCGTGCCGCCCGCCGATGGGGTCGGTGGCGCCCGCCGGGTCGCGGTACGGGTGCCGCGCCTCGGGCAGGCCGTACTCATAGCCGGAGTCGTCGTCCTCGTCCTCGCGCGCCCGCCACCGGGACGGGAAGAACGACGAGAACAACAGCCCCACCCCGGCGAAGAGGATGAACCCCTCCTCCTCGAGCCCGGCCAGCGTGACGCGCTGTTCCTTGAACGGGAACCGGTTGATCAGGTCGGCGGTCGTCTTCTGGGACACGAAGAAGACCACGCCGGCGGCGGTGAGCACGAGGCCGCCGATGAGCGAGCCGAGCGGCGAGAGACGCGAGCTGGCGAGGAGGGCGAACACGATCGCGGCCCCCGCCAGCAGGCCGCCGCCGATCCACTTGTCCTGCTTGTGGAACTGCGTCACGTAGCCGTGCTGCAGCCGGTAGGTACCGAAGATCAGCAAAGCGACGAGCGCGGCGGTGAGAACCACCCCCGCGAAGAAGCCCCAGGTGTGGCGAGCGCCGTTGGACATCGCTACTCCTCCAGAGTGGCCGCGACCCGCACGATCCGGCGTTAGATCAGCCAGGCTAGTAGGCAAAAGCCACATTTGGGGAGTGGGACGCCTGACGATTCGAATCGTCATGATCACTATCCGCAGCGTCGCGGAAATCGCATCAGGCGGTCACTTACAGAGGTTCTGTGTGGCCGTCTTCGCCTTGATCTGATCTCCGCCGCCCGTGGGCGAGACCGACGGCGTCGCCGCCACCTTGACCTGCTTCGGCGTGGGCCAGGAGGAGCCCACGACGACTTGCAGGCGTGAGCCGAGCGACGAGACCGCCTTGATCTTCGCGCCCGGGATCGCCGCCTTCAGCGTCTTGGCGGAGTCCTCGCGGCCGGGCCCGTACTGGATCACCGTCGTCGTGACGCCCTGGCGTGCGCCCGGGACCACGGTCGTGCCGAAGCCGACCTTGTGCAGGGCGCGGGCCGCCTTGGCGGCGAGCCCCACGGTGCCGACGCCATTGATCACCCGTACGTCGATCTGCCCCGGCGGCACGGTGAGCCCGTTGGGCTTGACCGTGGGGGAGGCGCTCGGCGGGGGCGTCGTGGGCTGGATGATCGGCTTGTCGCCCTCGATCTGCCGGAACAGCCGGTCGCCCGCTGATCGGTCCCACAGCACAGTGGACTGCTGCTGGCCGCCGATCGAGACCATGTAGTTGGAGTTGGACAGCGGCACCGTGGTGAAGGCGATGCTGTCGGTGCTCATGCCCTTCATCTGCATGGCCAGCGCGGTCAGGGTGTTCTTCGACAGGTCCTTGTCGGCGCGGATGGCATCGAGTGAGGCGCTGAGGAACGCCGGGAACTTGGCCGGCTCGCTCAGCGCCTTGTGCACCACCGCGGACATGAACTGCTGCTGCCGGTCGATCCGGCCGAGGTCGCTGCCGCCGGTCAGCGTGTAGCGGGCGCGGGAGTAGGCGAGGGCGGTCGGGCCGTCGACGTTGCTCTTGCCCGCCGGCAGCCGCAGGCCGCTCTTCGGGTCGTCGATCGCCTGCTCGGTGCAGACGGTGACGCCGCCGAGGGCCTCGACGACCTTGAGGAAGCCGAGGAAGTTGACCTCGATGTAGTGGTCGACGTGCACGCCGGTGGCGCGCTCGACGGTCTGCACGGTCAGCGGCGCCCCGCCGTACATGTAGGCCCAGTTGAGCTTGCCCTGACGCTCGCCGACCTGGCTGCCCTTGGTGCCCTCGGAACCGTTGGAGCGGTGGCCGGGGATCGTCACGAGGGAGTCGCGCGGCAGGCTGACCACGGTGATCTTGTCGTGCTTGGACGAGATGTGCACCAGCATCATCGTGTCCGAGCGCTGGCCGCCGACCTTGCCGAGGTGGAGCTGGTTGATCTGCTGGGTGCTCAGGCCCTCGCGGCGGTCGACGCCGGCGAGCAGGATGTTCATGGAGCCCTCGGGGCCGGAGTCCGGGCGGTTCTTCAGTCCGTCGAAGGCGTTGACGCGCTTGACGCTGCCCAGGACGTAGTCCTGGAACACCCATCCGCCACCGGAGAACAGCAGGACGAACGCGGACATCGCGCCCGTGGCCACGATGCCGCGGCGATGCCTGCGCGCACCGCCCGCGTACGTCCGGCGCGGCTGGCGCTCCACCTTGACGTGCGTGGCCTCGGCGTCACCGACGGCGACGCCGTCGGGCTGGTCCGCGTCCTCTGTGTCGCCGATGCCGTCACCGGGAGCGCCCGGGCGGGGGCGAAAGTATCGCTCCTGCGGGTCGGACTCGGTGTCTTCGGACATGCCGGTTTCGCCTCCCCGAGGTGCGAAGTGTTGCCTACCTTGCGGCGTACCTCGCGTTCGTACAGTACCGTGGCGCCGTCATGAATCCCTCGCCTAACACACCCCTCGCCGGAAACCGCGCCTGGCCCGCGGTCTCCGTGATCATGCCGGTGCTCAACGAGGAGCGGCACCTCGCCGAGGCGGTCGGCGGAGTCCTCTCCCAGGAGTACGCCGGTGACCTCGAACTGGTGCTCGGCATCGGCCCGTCGCGCGACCGTACGCAGGAGATCGCGGAAAAGCTCGCCGCGGACGACTCGCGCATCATCCTCGTCCCCAACCCCACCGGGCGTACGCCGCAGGGCCTGAACGCCTGCATCAAGGCGTCGCAGTACTCCATCGTCGTGCGGGTCGACGGGCACTCGGTGCTGCCGCCGGACTACGTACAGGCCGCGGTGGAGACCCTGGAGGACAGCGGTGCCGACAACGTCGGCGGCATCATGGCCGCCGAGGGCGTCACGCCGTTCGAGAAGGCCGTGGCCCGCGCGATGACCTCCAAGATCGGCATCGGTAACGCGCCGTTCCACACGGGTGGCGGCGCGGGTGAGGCCGAGACGGTCTACCTCGGCTCGTTCCGGCGCAGCGCGCTCGAACGCGTCGGCGGGTACGACGAGACATTCGTACGCGCGCAGGACTGGGAGATGAACCACCGCATCCGCCAGACGGGCGGCAAGGTCTGGTTCACCCCCCGCATGCGGGTGACCTATCGTCCGCGGCCCAACATCCGGGCGCTGGCCAAGCAGTTCTTCCACACCGGCAAGTGGCGGCGTGTGGTGGGCCGTGAGCACCAGGGCACCCTCAACCTGCGTTATCTCGCGCCGCCCATCGCGGTCGTGGCCATCGTCGTCGGCGTCGTGGTCGGCGCCATCGGCTTCTGGCCGGGCTGGATCCTGCCGGGCGGGTACGCCGCCGCGATCATCGCCGGCTCCGTGCCGACCGGGCGCGGCCTGCCGCTCTCGGCGTGGCTGCGGCTGCCGATCGTGTACGCGACGATGCACCTGTCCTGGGGCGCCGGCTTCCTCGTCAGCCCGCCGAGCCTGGGGCGTCCTCCTCGCCGGCAGTGATCTGCTCGGCGACGATCAGGTCGACCGGATGCGTGATCTTGATGTTCCGCTCGCTGCCCGGGACCACCACGATGGGCACCTCGGGCAGATAGCGGTGCACCACCCCGCAGTCGTCGGTCGGAGGGGTACCGGCGAACTCCGGGTCGGCGAGCGCGCGCTCGTACGCCGTGCGGATCGTGGAGAGCCGGAAGCCCTGGGGCGTCTGGAACCTCCGCAGGCTGTCACGGCGCGGCATCTCCACCACCCGGCCGTCCTCCACCACGACGACGGTGTCGGATGAGGGCACGGCCACCGCGACGGCCTCGGCCGTCTCCAGCGCGGCGGCGCACTCGGCGATGATCCGCCCGTCCACGAACGGCCGGGCGGCGTCGTGGAAGAGCACCCGCGTCCGTCCCGGCAGCCCGGCCAGGGCCGACAGCGCGCACAGCGTCGAGTCCGTACGGCTCGCGCCGCCCTCGATGACGCCGGTGACCTTCGCGTACGGCCGGGCGGCCAGCTCGGCCGCCGCCCGATGGCCCGGGGCCATCACGACGAGAATGTCGTCGATCTCCGGCGCCGCGTCGAACGCGCCGATCGCGCGGGAGAGAATGGGTCGGCCGCCCACCGACGCCAGTTGTTTCGGTCCTTCGAGACCGAGACGCCGGCCGGTGCCACCGGCCAGGACCACCGCTGTCGTGCTCATGGCGTTCCCCACGAACTCATGGGCCCGAACTCTACTGGCCGCGCGTGCGGATCACCGGTCGCGGGCGACGGTAACCTATGGGGACTTTCCACCCGGCCAGCGGGCGAACAGATGTTTACGGCGAAGCACCGACAGGGTGACGCCTCCGGTAAGGTCGGCGCTCGTATCTCGCGGCGTTCGCCGCGAAAGACCCCCAAGACCCCAAGGACTGTGAGATGACGTTCGGAGGGCGCCCATGACGTTGGCACTGGTAGTCGCGACCGAGACGGTCGCGTCCGTATCCTCGCCGACGGCCGGACTGGCGCTCCGGAGCGGCAGTGTCGTCGGCCGGCTGCTTGATCAGCTCAAATCCCTCGACGTGGGGGACCGTCGTGTGCTCACCCGCCCGGAGAACGCCGCTGAGCTGAGAGAGCTCGGCTGCACGGTGATCGAGTCCAAAGGACTGGCCGAAGATCTCCGCGAGATCGCCCGGGTGGCGCGTGAGGCCACCGAGCCGATGCTCGTCGTCCACGGAGACGTCGTGGCGCACCGCGAGGTGTTCCTCCGGCTCGTCTTCAACTCCAAGGCTCCCGCCTCCGCGGCCGCGACGCGCGTACGGCCGGTCGGCGACGAGCCTCGCCGTCCGGCGATGCGCATCCGCCGTGGCCGCATCGTCTCGTCCGGCACGCGCTTCCACCAGGTGACCGACCCGAACGGTCTCTTCCGTGGTGTGCTGCGCGTCTCGGAGGAGCAGACCGAGACCCTCGCGTCCGTGGCCGACCAGCTCGCCGAGCTCGCCGACGTGCCGGGCGGCCTCACCGAGATCAGCCCGGTCCGCATCCTCTGGCAGACCCAGGACGAGCTCGAGAACCACGGCGACGCCGAGGCCGAGAACACCGGCCTGTCCCCGCTGATCGGCAGCACGCCGATCACCGGCGACGACGCGCCCGCCCTGCTGGTCGTCGGCATGGTGCGCGCGGGCGTCAAGGTCACCGCGCGTGGCAGCCGTGAGCTCGTCTGCGAGCGGGTGCTCGACCAGGAGCAGGCCGACGCGCTCCAGCAGGCCGTCGACGCGGTCGATGAGGACCGCGTACGCCTCAGCGCCGCGGTCAAGAACAACGACGGGTTCTTCACCACCTACGCGGTGAGCACCTACTCGCGCTACATCGCCCGCTGGTGCGCCAAGCGCGGCTGGACGCCGAACGGCGTCACCGCGATCTCGATGGGCATCTCGGTGGTGGCCGCGGCGTGGTTCGCGACCGGGCACCGCTGGGGCATGCTCCTCGGGGCGGTGTGCCTCTACTTCGCGTTCGTCTTCGACTGTGTGGACGGGCAGCTCGCCCGCTACTCCCGGCAGTTCAGCACGCTGGGCGCCTGGCTCGACGCGACGTTCGACCGGGCCAAGGAGTACACCGTGTTCGCCGGGCTGGCGGTCGGCTCGACCGCGGCCGCGGTCGGCAGCTCCGTGCACGGCGGCGACGTCTGGTACCTCGCGGTGGCCGCGCTGACCCTGCAGACCTGCCGGCACATGGTCGACTTCGCGTTCGGCGCCTCCAAGCGGCGCAAGACGCCGGACCCGCTGCCGATCGTGCCGCTGGCGATGCCGGAGGACACCATGCTCGACGAGCCCGAGCCGGCCAAGAGCCGGCCGAAGGGCGGCGGCCTGAGCCACCTCGCGGTATGGCTGTCCGCGCGGTCGGAGAAGATCCGGATCTTCCACTGGTTCAAGAAGATCATCGTGCTGCCGATCGGCGAGCGGTTCGCGCTGATCTCGCTGACCGCCGCCATCTTCAACGCGAAGGTCACGTTCATCGCGCTGCTGACCTGGGGCGTCATCGCCGCCTCCTACACCATCGGCGGCCGGTTCCTCCGCTCGCTGACCCAGCCGAGGGCGGCCCGCCTTGACGCCTGAGACGACAACTGAACTGCGGAAGGTGAGCGACCAGTGAGCCGGAGCGATCGCTACGCAGGGAGCGGAGTGGATGGCCGAGGGACGAGGTCGGCCGCGCAGCGAGTGAGGAGCGTGAGCGACCAGTGAGCACCGTGCTTCCTGGGGGAATGTCGGAGGCGCCGCAGCAGCGGCAGAAGCCGAGCGAGGAGTTCCTCTTCCACGGCGACCGGCTGGTGGCCTACCGCGACGACGGCCCGGTCGCGCAGACGCTCGGCCGCCTCAGCGGCGGTCAGCTCCCGCCGCTGCTCCCGCTGCTCGTGGCCGCGATCGTCACCGGCATCCTGCTGATCGCCGGCGTCGGCGGCCAGACCAGCCCGGCGATCTTCGCTCCCGTCCTGGCGCTGCTGCTCGCCGGTCCCGCCTCGACCCACCCGCACAACGGGCGGCTCGACTGGCTGGTGCCGCCGATCATGCGCGCGATCGAGTACGGCTACATCTCCACGCTCGCCTTCGCGCACGATGTGTCCAAGCCGCTGACGTACGCCTTCATCGGCGTACTCGCCTACCACCACTACGACACCGTCTACCGCACCCGGCAGCGGCTGTGGCCCGCCAAGTGGGTCTTCCGCGCCGGGCTCGGCTGGGACGGCCGGCTGCTCATCGTGGCCATCGCGACCCTCGCGGGCGAGCTGCCGATCACCATCGCGGTGCTCACCGTCTACCTCGGCCTGCTGTTCGGCATCGAGAGCGTCTACACCTGGACGCGCACCGGTACCGGCAAGGGGATCATGGTCGACCTCGAGGACGAGGGAGAAGCGCCCGGAGGCACCGCGGCGGAGCAGGAAGAAGAAGCCGAGGCGGCGCGAGCCGAGGCGAAGGCAGCATCAGAGGAGACCGTCTAATGATCGGCATGGTTCTCGCCGCAGGAGCGGGGCGCCGGCTCCGCCCGTACACCGACACCCTCCCCAAGGCGCTCGTGCCCGTGGACGGCGAGACGACGATCCTGGACATCGCGCTCGGCAACCTCGCCGAGGTCGAGCTCACCGACGTCGTCATCGTCGTGGGCTACTGCGCGGGAGCGGTCGAGGAGCGCAAGGCCGCGCTGGAGAGCCGGTACGGCGTCGACATCACCCTCGTGCACAACGACAAGGCCGAGGAGTGGAACAACGCCTACTCCATGTGGCTCGCCCGCGACTTCTTCAAAGAGGGCATCCTCATGGTCAACGGCGACACCGTCCACCCGGTGAGCGTCGAGCGCACGCTGCTCGGCAATCGCGGCCCGGACGTCCTGCTCGCCGTGGACGACGTGAAGAAGCTCGCCGAGGAGGAGATGAAGGTCATCCTCGACGGCGACGGGCACCTGCGGCGCATCACGAAGCTGATGGACCCGGCCACCGCGAACGGGGAGTACATCGGCGCCACGCTGCTGGAGCCGGCCGCGGCCGAGCCGCTCGCCGACGCGCTGAAGGCCACCTGGGAGAGCGACCCCGACCAGTACTACGAGGACGGCTACCAGGAGCTGGTGAACCGCGGCGGCAAGATCTCGGTCGCCCCCATCGGTGCGGTCGACTGGGTCGAGGTCGACAACCACGACGACCTGGAGAAGGCCCGCCGGATCGCCAAGGCCTACTGAGATGCCCCTGCTGTCGCGGATGCTCCCCGCTCCGCTGTCGATCGACGTGCGCCGAGGTGCGATCGCGCACCTCGGTGAGCTGCTCGCCGACCGGCGCATCGCGACGGAGGGACGGGTGGCCATCGCGGTCGGTCCCGGCCAGGGCGACCAGATCGCCGAGCACGTACGCCCCAGCCTGCAGGAATGCGAGGTGTTCCGGGTCGAGGGCGCGTCCGTGGACGCGGCCATGGCCCTGGGCTCGCGCCTGCGCGGCGGATCGTACGAGGCGGTCGTCGGCATCGGCGGCGGCCGCACGATCGACGCCACCAAGTACGCCGCGACGCTCGCCGGCATGCCGATGGTCTCCGTCGCGACCAACCTCTCCCATGACGGCATCTGCTCGCCGACGGCCTCGCTGGAGCACGAGAAGGGCAAGGCGTCGTTCGGCGTGACGATGCCGCTCGCCATGATCGTCGACCTCGACTACGTACGCGCCGCGCCGGAGCGTCTCGTACGGGCCGGCATCGGCGACGTCCTGAGCAACTTCTCCGCGGTCGAGGACTGGCTGCTGTCCCACCGCGAGCAGGGCGACCCGATCGACCGGCTCGCACTGACCTTCGCCCGCGTCGCCGCCGAGGCCCTGCTCTTCCAGCCCCGCTCGATCGAGTCCGACGAGTTCCTGACCGTACTCGCCGAAGGGCTCGTACTCTCGGGGATGGCGATGTCGTTCGCTGGGTCCTCACGGCCGGCGAGCGGCGGCGACCACGAGATCCTGCACGCGATCGACGCGCTGTTCCCCGGCACGGCCAACCACGGCGAGCTGGCCGGCCTGGGCGCGGCGTTCTGCTATCACCTGCGCGCGACACATCTCGGCGAGGGCGCCGAGCGCCTCGGCGAGATCGTCGCGAGCCTTGACCGTCATGGGCTGCCCAAGACTCCCCATGACATCGGCCTGACGCCGGAGCAGTTCGCCCAAGCCGTGGCGTACGCTCCGTCGACCAGGCCGGGCCGGTACACCATCCTGGAGCACCTGAGTTTGGACGAGGGTGCCCTGCTGAAAGCGGTACGCGAATATGTCGGCACCTTCGCTGGCTGAGGTCAGGGCGGGCGGGCAACCCCCCGGTCTGAAGGATCGGCGCAACGAGGAGCACTGGGCCGGGCGCCTGTACATGCGCAACGTCTCGCCCTACTTCACCTGGCTCTTCGTGCGCATCGGGTTCAGCCCGAACCAGCTCACCTACCTGATGATCCTGTGCGGGATGCTCGGTGGAGCGGCCGTCGCGGTGACCCCCCACGGTGCCGCCGGGCTCGTCTGGGCGATCGCCGGGGCGGTGCTCATCCAGGCCTACCTTCTCCTCGACTGCTCCGACGGCGAGGTCGCGCGGTTCCGCAAGCGCACCTCGATCACCGGGGTCTTCCTCGACCGGATCGGGCACTACATGTCCGAGGTGACGCTGCTCGTCGGCCTCGGCGTACGCGCCCAGGGCGCGTGGGAGAACGGCGGCTACGTCGAACTCGGTCTGCTCGCCGCCCTCGGCGCCGCGCTGATCAAGGCGGAGACCGACAACGTCGTGGTGGCGCGCGCCAAGTCCGGCCTCTCGGCGGACCCGGCCACCGGCGACCGGGCCCTGCGCCCGGAGTCGACCGGCCTGGCGCTGGCCCGCGAGGCGGTCTCGCTGCTGAAGTTCCACCGCATCATCGGCGCCGTCGAGCTGTCCCTGCTCATCGTCGCCGCTGCGGTGGTCGACCGCCTGACGGACGGAATCGCCGCCACGCGCGTGCTCGCGGTCGCGGTCGCCGTCGTCGCGGTGGTCCAGACGGGCCTGCACTTCGTCAGCATCGTCGCCTCGCGGAGGCTCAAGTGAAGCTCTCGGTGGTCGTCCTGACGATGGGCAACCGCCCGATGGAGCTGAAGCGCGCCGTCGACAGCGCCCTCGTACAGCGGGACGTCGAGGTCGAGATCGTGCTGGTCGGCAACGGCGCGGACGTCCCCGGCACGTGGCCGGAGAACGTCAGGGTCGTGCGCCTGCCGGAGAACGTCGGCATCCCGGCCGGCCGCAACCGCGGAGTCGAGGCGACGACCGGCGAGCTGATCGTCTTCCTGGACGACGACGGCTACTACGACTCGGCCGACCTCGGCGCCCACCTGCGCGATCGCTTCCTCGCGGACCCGAAGCTCGGCATCGTGTCCTTCCGCGTACGCGACCCCGAGGGCGGCCCGGGGGTGCGCCGCCACGTGCCCCGGCTGCGTGCCGGCGACCCGCTGCGGTCCTCGGAGGTCACGACGTTCCTGGGCGGGGCCTGCGCCGTACGCCGCGCGGTCTTCGACGCGGCCGGCGGCCTGCCCGAGGACTTCTTCTACGCCCACGAGGAGACCGACCTCGCCTGGCAGGCCCTCAACGCGGGCTACCACATCGTCTACGACGCCGACTGCGTGATGTTCCACCCGGCGGTCGCCCCGACGCGGCATGCGATGTTCTATCGCCTGAACGCCCGCAACCGAGTGTGGCTGGCCCGCCGCAACCTGCCCTGGCCGATCGCCTTCACGTACCTCACGGTCTGGGTCGGCATGACGGTCGCCCGCGAACGCAATCTGGCCTCGCTGCGGCCGTGGTTCGGCGGCTTCCGCGAGGGCTGGCGCAAGCCGGCCGGCCCCCGGCGCCCGATCTCGTGGCGTACGGTCTGGCGGATGACCCGGCTGGGCCGTCCGCCGATCATCTAGGCCTCCAGCCGGCCCGGCCGAGCGCGTACTCGACCTCACCGTGCTCGGAGCCGTCGATCGCCTCCAGCCCGTCGGGATGGAAGGTGCGGACGAGCGTCATGCCGCACTTCTCCATGACGCGCCGCGAGCCTTCGTTGACGGTCATCGTCCTGGCGATCACGCGCTCGACGCCCAGCTCGGTGAACCCCTTGCGGATCAGCGCCAACGATCCTTCGGTGGCGTAGCCCTGCCCCCACGCCGCCCTGCGCAGGCGGTAACCGAGCTCGACCTCACCGTCCCGCGGCTCCTTCTCGGGCCGGAAGTGGAACCAGCCCAGGAACCGTCCGGTCTGTTTCTCCTCCGCCACCCAGTAGCCGAACCCGTCGAAGCGCTCGTAGAAGCCGAAGACGGTCGGCAGGACGTGGTCGCGCACCTCCTGGCGGGAGGTCGGCCGCCCGCCGGTGAGAAAGCGCATGACCTCCGGGTCGCCGTCGAGCTCCACCAGGTCGTCCTCGTCGGCCTCGGTGAAGCGCCGCAACCGCAGCCGCCTGGTCTCCAAGAACGTCGCCATGCCTCGATTGTCGGCCTTTCCCGCGGCTATCCGGGCGGCCCGGACTCTCACGGGATGTGACGGTGGAACGCGATCGGCCCAGCAACGAGGTCCGCGGGGACGTGCTCGGGAACCTCGTCCAGGCGGGCCACATCCACGGCGGCGTCCACATCCACCGTCCGGCGCGGAAACGTCCGGACGGGCCGGTCGTGGCCGGGCCCGTCCCGCAGCGGCCGCCCGCCTTCCAGCCCCGTACGGACCTGCGCGAGGAGTACGACCGGCTGACGGCGGCGGGTTCCACGACCGTCGCGTTCACCGGGCTGCGCGGCATCGGCAAGACGCAGCTCGCCGCCTTCATCGAGGTCGGCGTCTTCACCGACGAGGAGTCCCTGGCCCTGCTGGACGAGCGGACGGCACTCGCCGACGACCCGAACGCCCGTGCGCTCGCCGAGGAGGTCGGCCACCTGCCGCTGGCCCTCGCGCAGTCCGCCGCCGTCATCCGCCGCCAGCGGCTGACCTATCCGGAGTTCGTCGAACGGCTGCGGGCCTTCCCCGTACGGGACTATCTCAGCCGCGGTTCCGGCGACCCGTACCCCGTCGGCGCCGCGGCCGCGATCCTGTTGTCCTTCGCCTCCGTCGAGGGTGACGACGCCCGGGTCGCCGCGCTGACCGAGATCCTGGCCCTGCTCTCTCCCGCCGGCGTGGCCCGTGAGCTGGTCCGCGAGACGGGGACCGCTGCCGAGATCGACGATCTTCTCGGTGTACTGGCGGAGGCGTCACTGCTCACCTTCGGGATCGACGGCGCGACCGTCTTCATGCACCGGTTCGTCCAGCGGATCGCGCGGGACCGCGCCCGCATGCGCGGCACGCTCGCCACCGCGGCCCTGGACACGGCCCGGCTGCTGTACGACGCGGTCGCCGCGCGGGCGTTCCGCGTCCGGCCGGCCGAGGAGATCGAAGGGCTCGGCCAGCAGATCTCCGCTCTCTGGGCGGCCGTGGCGCAGGATGTCTCCGGCGACTGGGAGGCCGCGGCGCACCTGGTGCGGCTCCGCGCCGCACAGGTGACCATCCTGATGGAGAGCAGAGAGCCGGGGAAGGCGGTCGACCTCGGCGAGACGGCGTGTGCCGACGGCAGGCGCATTCTCGGTCCCGAGCATCCGGAGACGCTGCGGGCACGCAACAACCTGGCCGGGGCGTACGGCCGGCCGGCGACCACGACCGTGCGAGCGCCCTGCTCCAGCAGAATCTCCGTGTTCAGACCGCGACCCTGGGAGAGCTCCATCCCGACACGCTGACCACGCGCAGCAGCCTGGCCGTCATGCACATGGCCGCGGGCCGCCGGAAGCGTGGGCTGCGCATGCTGGAGGAGGCACTGCGCGACCGCAGCGCCCAGCTGGGCGCGGACCATCCGGACACGCTTCTGACCTTGTCCAACCTCGGCGAAGCGTACGTCCACGCCGGCCGGCCGGCCGGCCGAGGCCGTCCAGACGCTGGAGAGCGCGTTGCGCGGACGCGAGCGCGTCCGCGGCCCGGACCACCCAGAGATCATCCCGACACTCCGGGCACTCGCCGAGGCTCGCCGGTCATCGGGAGCCCTGGACGACGTGGTCACACTGCGGGAGAGAATCCTGACGCTCCACCAGCGCCTCTTCTCACCCGCCCACCCCCGTACGCTGACCGCCCGCGGAGAACTGGCCGACGCTTACATGGCCGCCGGCCGCCCGGACCAGGCGATCAGAGCCCTCGAACGGAACCTCGCACTGATCGAGCGCGAACACGGCCCCGACGCACCGATGACCCAGATCGCCCGCCGCGACCTGGAGAAGGCCCGGCGGCCCTGGACGCGGTCTTGAGGTCCCGCCACCCGGACGACAACCTCGCCGGGGCGCGCAGCGCGGCCGCGACAGGGAGAAGGGCCGGCGGGTTCAGGCGGGCTCGCCGACGGCTTCGCGGGAGCGCTTGGCGGCCAAGGCGTCCACGGCCTGGGCGAAGCGGGCCATCGCGTCCGGTGAGTCGGCACCCAGCAGGTGGTGCTTGAGGGCGTTCCGGCGTTCGGCCATCGGGTCCGGGCCCGTACCGCCGATCGCGGTCAGGATCTCCGGCAGGGCCGCGCAGTCGCGGCCCACGAGGTACGCCGCCGACGCGCTCGGGTTCACGCGGCGGAAGTCCTCCTCCGTCAGGTCCGCGCCGTTCGTCACCACGTACGGCTTGCCGCTCGCGATGAAGTCGGCGACCACGCTCGAGATGTCGGTGATCAGCACGTCCGCCCGGTTGAAGCACTCGTACAGGTGCGGGAGGGTGCCGGTCACCACGCGGTGCCGCCAGAAGCCCTCCGACTCCCAGTACGCCTGCGCGCACTCGGCCTCCGTGTCGCGCCACAGGGCGTCCCCCGCCACGTCGGCCTGCGCGGCGAGCCGTGACTCCTCGGCCTCGTCCTGCGAGCCGGCGGAGTCGCGGCCGAGGCGGGACAGCCGGTCCGTCAGTTCCGACAGGCGCGCCCGGGCCGCGGCGTCGTGGGCCGGGTCCGCCGGCCACTGGCCGCTCGCGTCCCGCGCCGCGTTGGCCTCGGCGATCATCTTGACGATCTTCTGGTGCGCGCGTCGTACGGCCGGGTCGGTCTTGCCGGCCATCGGGTGCGGCTTGTACAGCAGGCGTACGTGCGGGGCGTGGTCCAGTAGCGTGCGGACCAGCTTCACGCCCATCGTGGCGACCGACGTGTGGAACCTGTCGCCGGTCCAGCCCTCCCACGTGGGCGCGTACAGGACGGTGAACATCGGGTCCGGCGTGACGCCGGAGACGGAGATGGGGGCGAGCTGCGGGCGGCCGACCTCGACGATCTCGTCGTCGCGGACGCCCGCGTCGCTGCGGAGGTACCGCTCCCTACCGGCCGGGCCGGCGACCCAGACCTCGTCGTAGACCTTGCTGAACGGGCTGAAGCTGGCCGCCTTGTCGCTGTCGCCGTGGCCGATGAACACGCAGCCGACGTCCGGCAGCCGCAGCATGTGGATGTTCTTGCCGGCGTTGGCCGGGAAGAGTGCCACGCGCGTCGAAGAAGGCATCGTGAAGTTCATCATCTCGGTGCCGCCGGGGAAGCACAGGATCGGCGAGGACGTGCGGCCGAGCAACGGAATGTTCAGCCGCTCCCGCATGATGATCATCTTCTTGCGGTCGAGCCGGTCGAAGGTCTCGAGCCACATGTTGATCTGGTACATGCAGTCGTCGGCACCGGAGAAGTACAGCACCACCTCCGGCGCGTACGCCGCCACCTCCTCGGCGACCAGGTGCAGCACCTGCTCGCGGTCGGCGAGGTGCCGGTTGAGCCGTACGTGCCACGCGGTGACGGCGATGGCGGCCGGTCCGGCCACGAGGGGGAGCACCATGCCGGTGAGGACCGGCCACGAGGCGCCTGCCGCGACGGTGAGCAGCGCGCCCGCCAGCACCGGAGCGTCGAGGTAGACCAGGCCGCGGTGCTCCCGGACGAAGAACGGCGGCGGAGCGGGGAGGCGCAGCCGGCCGAGGTCGAAGCCCCGCGTGATGACGGGCAGCTTCCGCCGCTCGGTCACCAGGACGGCAAGGGAGGAGTGCACCGCCCGTACGACGTGCAGGAGGACCAGCGTCGCCGCGACGGCGGCGAGCCACCCGGCGGACAGCGTGTCCTCGCGGACCAGCAGGAGCAGCAGCGCCGCCTCGCGGACCATCGCGCGCAGCGCCACGCCGAGGCCGACCTGGCTCAGTGCGTTGCTGAAGTACGCGGCGCGGCGGCCCACGAACGCCTCGGCGGCGTATCCGGCCAGCGCGAACACCGCGACGAGCGGGGCGCTCGGCCACACGGCGGCGACGACGAGCAGCACGTACGACAGGGCCAGCCCGGCGGCGACGGCGGGACCGGCCGTATCGCCCTCGAACCGCCGGACGACCTGCTGGAAGATGCGGGAGGGGCTCATGCTTGCGGCCGTTCTTCGTGGATGAGTGACTTGGCGCCGAGCGCGGAGACCGCGGCGCCGAACCTCTTGCTCGCGTCGAGTTCGTCGGGCCCCAGGAGGTGGTCTCGCAGCTCCTGCCGGGGCCCGGCCATCGGGTCCGGGCCGCCGCTCTGCGCCTGCGCCACGAGATCCGCCAGCCCGGCACAGTCCGGGCCGATCAGGTACGCGGCCATGGCGGCGGTCGGGAACAGCCGGCGGAACTCCTCGGTGTCCAGGCCCTTGACGTTCGTCACGGCGTACGGCTTGCCGGTCACGATGAAGTCCCCGGCGACGCTGGAGATGTCGGTGACGAGCAGGTCGGCGTGGTTGAAGCAGTCGTACACGTGCGGATGCGGGCCTGTGACGACCCGGTGCCGCTGCGGGCCGCCGGCCTGCCAGTACGCCTCGGTCCAGGCCTCCTCGGTCTCGCGCCGGTCGCCGGAGGAGCCGGCGCCGGCGGTGTCGCGGGAGATCTGGGCCTCATCGCCGGCGGTCTCGTCGCCGGCCTGCGCCTCCAGGCGCCGCGTGAGGGCCTTGAGTCGTTCGGTGTCGCCGCCTCCGGGCCGCGGCGCGTTGGCGCGCTCGATCATGGCGACGATCTCGTGGTGCCGCTCGGTCGCCTGCGGGTCGCGCGTGCCGGTCAGCGGGTGCGGTTTGTAGAGCAGCCGGATCTGCGGGGCGTGGTCGAGCAGCGCCGCTACGATCGCCGGGCCCATCGTCGCGACGGAGCTGTGCGCCAGGTCGTCGGACCAGCCCTCCCACGTGGGCGCGTACAGGACGGTGAACATCGGGTCCGGGGTGACGCCGGAGCCGTCGATCGGGGCGAGCTGCGGGCGGCCGACCTCGACGATGTCCTCGTTCCGTACGCCCGTGCGCATGGTCAGGTAGCGCTCGCGGCCGGCCGGCCCGGCCACCCACACCTCGTCGTACGCCCGCGCGAACGGGTTGAAGCTGGCGGGTTTGTCGCTGTCGCCATGGTTGATGAAGGCCGACCGGATGCCGGACATGCGCAGCAGGTGGAGATTCTTGCCGACGTTGGCGGGATAGAGCGCGGTCCGGAGGGTGGACAGGTCGAGCCGCACCATGTCCATCGCCTTCGGCACGCACAGCACCGGCGTACGCGTCCGGCCCAGCAGCGGGACCATCGCGCGCTCACGCAGGATGATCACGGCTCGGTGGTCGAGGTCGTCCATCGTCGAGAGCCACATGTTGGCCTGGTACGCCGAGTCCGGGGAGCCGGAGAAGTACAGCGCGACCTCCGGCCGCAGCTCGGCGAGTCGCCGGTTGACCACGTCGAAGATCCGGTCCTCGTCGGCGAGGTGCCGGTTGCGCAGCGCGTGCCGGACCATCAGCCCGGCGGCGGCCAGCCCGAGCGCGTACGCCACGGCGAGCCCGCCGAGGCCTGCTCCCACGCCGAACAGCGCTCCCGCCAGGACCGGAACGTCGAGGTGGAGCATCGTACGGGCGTGCCGGGTCGTGAGCACGGGGTGCGGCGCGTCCGGGATGCGGAGTTCGGCCAGGTCCATGCCGCGGGTGACGGCGGGCAGCCGCCGGCGCCGGATCACGTACAGGGTCAGCGCGGAGTACGCGCCGCGCAGCCCGTGCAGGCCGAGGAGGCCCAGCGCCAGGACAACGAAGCCGGTGCGGCCCGCGTGACCCTGCCGGGCCAGCAGCAGGAGGAGCGCCAGGTCGCGGAGCAGGAACCGTACGGTGACGCCCGCGTTGACCTGCGCCAGACGCTCAGTGAGGCTCTCGTCCTCGCGGGAGGCCATCGCGTCGGCGGCGTAGGCGACCAGGGCCGTGGCGGCGAAGGCCCAGGTGCTGGGCCACAGTGCCGCCGCGACGGTGGCGGGGTAGGCCAGGACGAGGGCGAGGCCGAGCAGGCGTTCGCGGGTCATCGGGAGACCGCCGTCGGGTCGTGCCTGCGGATGTCGACGGTATGGCCGGTGAGCTCGGAGATGAGCACGTCGATCGAGGTCAGCGCCACGTCGTGGGAGGACAGCAGGGTGTCGGCGGGCTCCTCGCCGAAGGCGCGGGTCCGCATCGGCGTCGCCGTGCGCTCGGGGTTGATGCAGTTGACGCGCACGCCGTCCTCGGCCCACTCGTCGGCCAGCGCCTGGGTGAGGTTGACGGTGGCGGCCTTGGCCGAGGAGTACAGGCTGTACCCGGCGCGGCCACGCGTGTAGCTGCTGGAGGTGTAGAGCAGGAGCTGGCCCTTGGACTCGCGCAGGTAGCCGATGGCCGCCCGCGCGATCTTCAGCGGGCCGAGGTAGTTGATCCGCAGTGACTCCTCGACGATCGCGTCGTCGATCTCGTCGAGGCGGCCGGTGTGCAGGACGCCCGCGGTGTTGACGACGTAGTCGACGCGGCCGGTCTCGCCGTGCGCCTTGGCCAGGGCGGCCTCGATGTCGGGGGAGCTCTCGACGTGGGTGCCGGTCTCGGACCGGGAGAAGGAGTACACCTGCGCGCCGAACGACCGGGCGAGCGTGGCGATGTCGGCGCCGATGCCCTGGCTGCCGCCGAAGATCACGACCGTCTTGCCGGACAGGCTGCTCGTGTAGTCCTTCTCGGTGCCGGGCGGCGGGGGCGGGGCCTGGGAGGACAGCTGGAAGAGCTTGTCGGCGAGGAACACGTCGACCGGATGGGTGACCTTCATGTTCTGCTCGCTGCCGGGCACGACGACGATCGCCACGTCCGGCAGGTAGCGCAGGACGACGCTGCAGTCGTCGGTGGCGGAGACCTTCCCGCCGGTGAAGTCGGGGTCGGCCAGCGCGAGCCGGTACGCCTCGCGGATCGTCGGCAGGCGGAAGCACTGCGGCGTCTGCCCCCGGCGCAGCAGGTCGCGGCGGGGCACGTCCTTGATCACGGTGCCGCCGTAGTCGTCCACCTTGATGATCGTGTCGGCCGAGGGGATGGCCACGTCGACCGCCTCGTACCTTTCCAGGGCCTTGACACAGTCCTCGATCACGCGGTGGTCGATGAACGGCCGGACCGCGTCGTGAAAGAGGACGTTCGCCTCGGGCGTGGTGGCGCTGACCGTCTCGATGGCGCGCATAGTGGTCTCGGTTCGCGTGGCCCCGCCCTCGATCACGTTCGTGACCTTCGTGCAGCCGGCGGCGGCGACGATGGCCTCGGCCTCCGCGACGAAACCGGGCGTCATCGCGACGATGATCTCGTCGATCTGTGGTGCGCTCTGAAAGACCTGCAGCGTGTGCTGCATGATCGGCTTCCCGGCGATCTTGACGAGCTGCTTGGGGATCTCCAGGCCCATCCGCTGCCCGGTACCCCCGGCCAGGACGACTGCGACGTTGTGCACCTTGTTCCGCCCTCGATTGATTTACGAAGTGAGGATAGCGGGCGGTATCAGGTGACAAATGCGAGATTTCTTAGATGAACGTTAAATAACGAACCCCCGTTTTTTACCTTACGGAAGGAACCTTTTACGCTTCGCAAGCGTCTCCATGTCTGATCAAGAACGTGACCGATGTCATGACAACCGCGGTGAGCCGCCCCGCGTCCGGCCACTGATTCGCCTTGACCGATGCCGTCATGCGGCCATCATCGATGGCAGGCGGCCGACCCCGTTACGCTCGGCAGTCCGAGTCCTGGAGGTGATCAAGGTCGAGTCCGCGCGGAGCCGGTGGCGCGCCGTGCCGGGCGTACTGGCGACCCTGGTCACGCTCGTCTGCGGCGCGATACTGGCCGACCATCTGATCCTCCAGGCGGAGTGGTGGCAGGTGAACCGTACGGTGACGCACGCGCCGCGCCCGCCGCTCGCCGACCTCGGCCCGCCGCCCGGCCCGGTCACCGTGAGCTGGCAGCTCAGCACCCGGGTGGGCGACAGTGAACTCCCCGCGTACGACCGGGTGGCCTACACCATCGTGGACGGCGAGCTCGTCGTCGTGTCCGGCGGCGGCCTGACCGTCCGCGACGCCCGTACGGGCCGCGAGCGCTGGCACTACTACCGCGGGCAGTGGTCGCTGCTCGGCTGGGCGCGTACGGGCCAGGTGCTCGTCGCCTACCTCGAACGCACCGGCCACCGCGGCAACCGCCTCATGGTCGGCCTCGACGCGGTCAGCGGCACCCTGCTCTGGCGCCAGCGCGGCGACGTGCCGGCCGCCACCGAGCGCACGACGCTCCGCTGGCCGGCCGGCGCCGGCGTCGTGATCGTGACCGAGGACGGGCGGCACACGCTGTACGGCCGGTCCGCCTGGTCCGGCCGCCGGATGTGGACCAAGCACCTCGCGCACGGCTGCCTGGTGCCCGAGGCCGTGCCGTACGGCTCGGGCGGCAGCGAGACCGTCGCGACGTTCAGCCTCGACTGCGGGGCGCGCGACCACACGCTCACCGTCGACCCGCGCACCGGACGCACGCTGTTCACCACCAACGCCGCGCACGCCGCCGTGTCGGTCAGCGGCGACGTGACGGCCGTCTTCGACGGCACCGGGCTGTACGCCTACGACCGTACGGGGCGGCAGTTCCTGGTCCGCAGGGGCGAGGACGTCTGCCGGGACATGTGCCCCATGACGGTGGTCGGCGGGCACCTCCTCGTCGCCTACGACCTCGCCCGCCGGCCCGAGGACGGCACGGCGACGCGCCGGCTGGAGTCGGTGGACGTCGCCTCGGGGGCGCTGTCCTGGCGGCGCGAGATGTCCGGGTACACCGCGCTCTCGGTGGCGGGCGGCGTTCTGTACGGCCTGCGGTCCCGGCTGGCCGACCCGCTGCTGCCCGCCGGCATCGACGTCATCGACCCGGAGACGGGAGAGGGCAAGACGGTACCGGTGCCGCTCGTGACACGTCCGGGCCTGGACGGCGTACGGCCGTGGCTGGCCGCGGGCGGCGGCCTGCTGTACGTGGCGGTGCCCACGGCCCGCCCGCGCCCGTTCGGCGGGGGGCGGCTGGTCGCCCTCCGCGGTGGCATCCGGGGTTCGGGGCCGCCCGAGCTGGCGGGCGTGCCGGCACACGACTGGCCGGACGCCTGCTCACTGCTGGGCAAGAAGGACCTGCCGCACGGCTACTCCGGCGAGCCCACCCCGGCACGCGTCGAGGGCCTGCGGCTGCCGGCCGGGTGCACCTACCGGCTGAGGCGCCCGAAACGGCACGCCACGAGCGGCCCGGAGCGCGAGGCGGGCACGCTGTCGGTGACGGTCCAGTGGGTCGCCCCGGACCCGACCACGGCGTCGGCCCTGTTCTGGGCGGCGCGCGACACGCAGAGCGGGGTCCGCGACCCGGTGAAGGCGGGCGACGCGGCGTACGGTCTGGGCGCCCCGTCGGGCACGGTGGTGATGCGGGTGGGCCGCACGATCGTGACGGTCACCGCCGGGCTGCCGGGCACCGCGACCCACCTGGCCACCTTGATCGCCGCCCGCCTGCGCTCCGCCTGAGCGGCGTCAGCGGACGTCACCGGCGTGATCCGGGTCCCGCGGGGTCAGGTCCGGGTGGAGGCCCACTCCTCCAGCTGGGCGACGAACAGGCGGGCCTGTTCGGGCCAGTGGTACTTCGCGCGGGCGGCCTCGTGGCCGCGTTTGCCCATGTCCAGGCGGAGCGCCGGGTCGTCGCGCAGGCGGCGGACGGCCGCGGCCGTCGCCTCGGGGTCCTGGAACGGCACCACGAGGCCGCAGGCGCCCTCCGTCACGATCTCCGCCGCGATCGGGTTCGGCGTCGTGATCACCGGCAGGCCGCGCGCCATGTACTCCACGACCTTGGTCGGCATCGAGTGCCGGTAGTTCGGGGAGTCGTGCAGCAGCGCCAGCCCGGCGATCGCGCCCTCGGCCATGCGCAGCGCGCGGTCGTTGGGCACGAAGCCGTACCAGCGCAGCATCCCGGTCCGCTGGGCCTCGCGCAGCAGCGGCCGTACGGCCGCGTCGGCCGCGCCGATCAGCTCCAGCGTGATCCCGTCCGTGCGCAGCAGTTCGGCGAGCTCGATCAGCTCGGCCGCGCCGCGGGCCAGGGAGAGCTGCCCGACGTAGACGACCCGGTCGTCGCCCGGAGGCGCCGGCGGGGTCTCCGGGACGTTCGTGGTGTTCGGCACCACGGGGTGCGGCGAGCGGAACCGCGAGCGGTACCCCTCCTCGGCCAGCAGCAGCTTCAGCCGCCGCTCGGCACGCCGCTCCAGCCGCCGTACCGCGAACCGCAGCGGCACCCGCAGCGGCGCCGGCAGCCAGCCCTTCATGCCGAGAGCCGCGGCGGTGTCCTCGTGGACGTCCCAGACCGTACGGGACCGGAGCCGCCGTGGCACCGCGAGCAGCAGCTCGGGGTCGTGAAGGAGCACGAGGTCGGCCTCCCCGCCGCGCGTCTTCAGCACACGGCGGGCCACCCGCAGCGCGTGCAGCCGGCGCCGGCCGGTCGCGCGAGGCACGTCCACCGGGACGAGGTCGGGCCAGGGCGCGACACTGCACGCATGGAATGGCGCCATATATGTGATCTCATGTCCCGCGTCGATCAACGCGCGTATCTGCCGGTGCAGAATTCGCGCGTCCTCGGGATGATGGACCACCGTACAGACGAAAACCCGCATCGTTTTCACTTCACCGGGCAGTCTTCTGGAAAGAGGGAAACATTCGGTGAATTCCGCACGGCCACCGGCCTAAAGCAATTCGACGCGCTCGGCCACCCGGTCGTCGGCCAGTCGCGTACGGCCGCGTGTGTCGAACAGCAGCCGGGCGTGCCGGGTCAGGGTGTCGGCGTCGTACTCGGCGTGGTCGGTGAGCACGACCACGAGGTCGGCCTCGGCGAGCGCCGTGTACAGCACGCGGGCACGCGGCACGGCGACGCCGTCGACCTCCCACTCCTCCACGTGCGGGTCGTGGAAGCTCAGGTCGGCGCCCATCTTCCGCAGCCGCCGCGCCACCGGGCGTGCCGGCGACTCGCGCTGGTCGGCGATGTCGGCCTTGTACGTCACCCCGAGCAGCAGGACCTTGGCGCTCTTCATCGCCCGGCCCTCGCGGTTGAGCAGGGCCTGGGCCCGTTCGACCACGTAGCGCGGCATCCGGTCGTTGATCTCTTGGGCGAGCTCGACGAACCGGAACGGGTACCCGAGCGAGCGCACCTTGTACGACAGGTAGTTCGGGTCGATCGGGATGCAGTGCCCGCCGACGCCGGGTCCGGGGTAGAACGCCTGGAACCCGAACGGCTTGGTGGCGGCGCACCCGATCGCGTCCCACAGGTCGATGCCGAGCTCGTGGCAGAACACCGCCATCTCGTTGACCAGCGCGATGTTGACGTGCCGGTAGGTGTTCTCCAGGAGCTTGGCCATCTCGGCCTCGCGCGTGCCCTTGGCCTGCACGACCTGCTCCACGAACTTGCCGTAGAAACTCGCCGCCGCACCCGCGCACGTCGGCGTCATGCCGCCCACGATCTTGGGCGTGTTGGCGACGCCGTACACCGGGTTGCCCGGGTCGATCCGCTCCGGGGAGAACGCCAGGTGGAAGTCCTGGCCCGCCTTGAGCCCGGACTCCTCCAGGAGCGGCGCGACGACCTCCTCGGTCGTGCCCGGGTACGTGGTGCTCTCCAGCACCACGAGCGTGCCGGGCTCCAGGTGCCGCGCGACCGTCTGGGTCGCCTTCTGCACGGCCGTGAGGTCCGGCCCGCCGTCGGTCGACAGGGGCGTGGGCACGCAGATCACGACGGTGCGCACGCCCTCGAGGATCGACTCGTCGCGGCTGGGCGTGAAGCCCGCCGCGAGCATCTCCTCGATCTCGGCGGGGCTGACGTCGTCGACGTGGGACAGCCCCGCCTTGAGGCCGGCCACGACGCGGGGATCGCGGTCGAGACCGGCGACCCTAAGTCCGGCACGGCAGGCCTCCCGCGCGAGCGGGAGGCCGACGTATCCGAGTCCGATGACCACCAGGTCCACCAGGTGGCTCCCTTCAAGACGCTGCTTCGGCGATTTTTCGGTAGGGCTTGAGATAGCGAGCCGTGACGGCTCGCCAGGTGCGATTTTCTGCGACCCACTCTCGGCCCGCTTGTCCGATTTCGCCGCGTGTCTTGGGACTGTAAATGAGCTGGTCCAGGCAATTGGCCCATGATTCCGGCTCTTCCGGAACTGTTAACGTGCCGGTCACGCCTGGTTCGATGATTTCGCGAAGCGCTCTGACATCACTTGCTATTACTGGGATTCCCCCAGCCATGGCCTCCAGCGGTTTCAGCGGAGTGACCAGCTGACAGACACGGTCCGCCGTTCGCGGGACCGCGAACACATCGAGGACGGCTTGATACCGACGCACCTGGTCGACCGGCACCCGGCCGGTGAACACCGCGGAAACCTCCAGCTCGGCCGCGCGACGTTCGAGAGCGGCCCGTTCGGGCCCGTCGCCGACGAGCAGCAGGGTGATGTCGCGGCGCAGGGCGGCCGCCTCGATCAGCGTCGCGATGCCCTCGAAGCCGTAGAAGGTCGAGGTGAGCCCCACCACGACCTCGCCGGGCGCGATGCCCAGCTCGGCCCGGAGCTTGGCGCCGTCGGGCAGGGGCGTGAGGAACGAGTCGTCCACGGCGTTCGGCACGACGAGCACGTCGCGTACGCCCCGGCTCTCGATCTCCTCGCGCATGGCCTCGCCCAGCGTGACCACGAGGTCGGCCGAGCGCATCCGCGCCGTCTCGACCTCGCGGGTGAGCCGGTAGAACTCATCGGCCTCCGTACGCGCCGGGTCGCGGGACAGCCAGGAGTCCTCCAGGAAGCCGCGGACCTCGTACGCCACCGGGACGCCGTACCGGTCGCGCAGTTCCAGCGCGACGGCCGCGTTCATGTGGTTGCTGGCCGCGTGCAGCACCGAGGGCCGCAGCCGTTCGACGAGCGGCCCGGCCAGGTCGGCGGCCTTACGGATCTCCCGTACCGGCCCGCGCGGCGCCAGCCACGGCAGGAGCCGGTGGTACGGCACGCCGTCCACCTCGCACTCCGGCCGCGCGTCGGAGATCCCCTGGGCGAGGGGATGCCCGAGCCGCGTCACGACGTGCGGGTCGAGCCCCAGTTCCCGCTGGGCGACCGCGATCCGCTGCGTCCGTACGGTGTAGCCGGCCTGGGTCGCGGGCAGCGCGTTGGTCACGAAGTGCAGCACCCGCAGCCGATCAGCGGGCCGGCCGGCGGCGAGAGCGCGCCGTCCGGTGCCCGATCCGGGCGCTGCGGCGAGCAGAGCGCGCAGGTCGCCGGACTCATCCGACTTCGGGGTAGGTCTTGCCCATTTGGCCAGGTGAGGACGTACCCTCCCCGGAACGACGCGGAGCGCCAGGCGTACGGCGAGTCGGAGCGCGCGCCGGGGATCGTCGCGTGCGTGCCGCCAGGCCAGCGCCGCGGAGAAAAAGAACATCTTGGCCACCTGCATGGCGGGCGAGGCTAAGCACCTTCAATGAACGAGAGGCAAACTTGATCGCGCACGTTCTCGGCGCCCGGCCGAACTTCGTCAAGGCGGCACCCGTCATCGCAGCGCTGTCCGACCGGCGGCGCCGCGGCGGGGGTCCGGAACACGAACAACGAGTGATCCACACGGGCCAGCACTACGACGAACGCATGTCGGAGGTCTTCTTCCGCGAGCTCGGCCTGCCCGAGCCGGACGTCAACCTCGGCGTGGGCTCCGGCAGTCACGCAGCCCAGACCGCGGCGATCATGATCGCGCTCGAAAAGGAGTTCATCGAGCGTTCACCCGAGCTCGTCATCGTGTACGGCGACGTGAACTCCACCATCGCCGCCGCCCTGGTCGCGGCCAAGCTGCACATCCCGGTCGCCCATGTCGAGGCCGGGCTGCGCAGCTTCGACATGACCATGCCCGAGGAGGTCAACCGGCGGCTGGTCGACCAGCTCTCGGACCTGCTCTTCGTGACGAGCCCCGAGGCGATCGGCCACCTCGCCGCCGAAGGCGTGGACGTGGGCCGGGTGCACTTCGTCGGCAACCCGATGATCGACACGCTGCTCTCCCACATCGACTCCTTCGACACCGAGGCGGTGCGCGCCGCCCACGGGCT
Organism: Actinomadura sp. DC4; assembly: GCF_030406325.1. Classification (GTDB taxonomy): domain Bacteria; phylum Actinomycetota; class Actinomycetes; order Streptosporangiales; family Streptosporangiaceae; genus Actinoallomurus. Next base: position 51,186 of record NZ_JAUEQY010000014.1, read on the forward strand.
GCCCGCGCGCTACATCGTCGCGACGCTGCACCGGCCCGCGAACGTCGACGATCCCGAGGTCGCCGCCGGGCTGGTCAAGCGGCTGCACGAGATCGCCGACCTGGCCGACATCGTCATGCCCGTGCACCCGCGCGGGCGCAAGGTGCTCACCGAGGCCGGGCTGGACGACCACCCGCGGGTCACGCTCCTCGAACCCCTCGGCTACGTCGACTTCATCGCGGCCGTACGCGGCGCCGTCGCCGTCGTGACCGACTCGGGCGGCGTCCAGGAGGAGACCACGATCCTCGGCGTCCCGTGCCTGACCGTACGGCCCAACACCGAGCGGCCGATCACCATCACCCACGGCACCAACCGGCTCGTCACCGCCGAGGGCCTCGTCGCGGCGGTCGAGCAGGCACTGGTCTCCGTCACCGGCGAGCGCGAGGTCCCGCCGCTGTGGGACGGCATGGCCGGGCCGCGCATCGCCCGCGTCGTGGAGGAGCGGCTCGATGGCTGACCGGCAGGCGGCCCGGCTGAAGGCGGCGCTGGCCGACCGCGAGGCCCGGGTACGGATCCTCGAAGCGCGGGTCGCGGCGCTGGAGGCGTCGACCTCGCTGCGCGTGGGCCGCGCCGTCACCGACGCCGCCCGCAAGCCGGGCAAGGGCGTCGTGGCGCTGCCGCGCGAGCTGTACCGCATGTGGCGCCACCGCGGCGCGCCCAACGTCGTGACCTCGGTCGACGCCCGCGAGCGCCCGATGTTCAGCGCCCGCGACGAGGACCGCCTCATCGCCGGCTCGGTCCGTACGGACCTGATCGTGGCCGGCGTCCTCGGCCCGGAGTCCGCCGAGGCCCTGGGCCGGGCGGCGCACATCGTGCCGCTGATGCCGCACGACGCCGCGCTCGTGCTCGACACCGCCGACGTCGACCTCGTGATCGTGGACGCCGCGGCGGGCGCGCCCGGCGGCCCGTGGGCCTACCTCGGCGTGCCCGGCGTGCCCGACCGCGAGCGCGCGCTGCACGGCCTGCTGGAGGTCGCCCGGGGCCGCAACCGGCCGGTCGTGCTCCTCGGCACGTCCCCGGGCCTGGCCGTGCTCCGCTGGGACGCGACGGTCAAGGACGGCACTCCGCTGGACGAGGCGCTCGCCGGCCTCCGCACCCGGTTCGGCATCGGCCGGCCGTGAACACTCACACCGCGAAAGGAAACCGCGTGCGCGCTCTCGTGTACGGCGACGTCGACCTCAACATCATCGACGGGTCGGCGATCTGGGCTCAGGCGATGGTGCAGGCGTTGCACGAGGCCGGCGTCGAGGTGACCTTCGTGCTCAAGGCGCCGGTGCGTACGGACCGGCTCGTCGCCCCGCTGGAGCGGCTGCCGGGCGTCACCGTACGCCGGCTCCCCGAGGACGCTCCTCTTCCCGGCAACGGCTCGCTGACCGTCGAGAACGCGGCGAACACGCTCACCGAGCTGGACGCCGCCGCGCCGTACGACCTGGTCGTCGTGCGCGGACGGCGGCTCGCGGTGCGGCTCACCGGCACGCCGCTGGCCGGGCGCCTCTGGACCTATCTCACCGACGTGCCGCAGAACGTCGCCGAGCTGGCCGGCCCGAAGAACAAGGGCGTACGCGGGGAGCTGGCGGCCGTCGCCAAGGCCTCGCGCTTCCTGCTGTGCCAGACCGAGGAGCTGCGCTGCTTCCTCGAAGGCGTGCTCAGCAAGGCGGCCGGCAAGTGCGTGCTGTTCCCGCCGGTGGTCGCGCTGCCCGAGGGCCTGGAGCCCAAGGCGGGGCACCAGCCCGGCCGGCCGCTGAAGCTCGTCTACACGGGCAAGTTCGCGCCGCGCTGGAACACCTACGAGATGACCGCGCTGCCCCGCCGCCTCGCGGCGCGCGGCGTCGACACCGAGCTGCACATGATCGGCGACAAGATCCACAATGACCGGGCCGACCCGGGGTTCTCCCGCCGCATGCGCGTCGCGCTGGAGTCCACGCCCGGCCTGGTCTGGCACGGCGGCCACCCCCGGGCGGAGGCCATGCGGGTGACCTCCGGCTGCGACGTCGGCCTGTCGTGGCGCCACCCGGACCTGGACGCGAGCCTGGAGCTGTCCACGAAGGTCCTGGAGATGGGCGCGCTCGGGCTGCCGGTCGTGCTCAACCGCACCCCGATGCACGAGAACCTCCTCGGCGCGGACTATCCGCTGTTCGCGGGCACCGAGCAGGAGGTCGTCGACGTCCTCGCCGAGGCGGCCGAGCCGGCGATCTACACTTGGGCGCGGAACCGCTGCCTGGAGGCGGCGAAGGAGTTCACGCTGGAGGCGGCGGCCGGCCGGCTCCGCGGCTACCTGCGCCAGGCGTTCCCGCCCGCTCCGGAGGGTGCGGGCCGTACGAAGATCGTCGTGGCGGGACACGACCTGAAGTTCTTCACCCGGCTGCTCGACCACCTGCGCTCACTGCCGGACGTGGAGGTACGGGTCGACCAGTGGCCCGCGCTCGGCAAGCACGACCCGGACAAGAGCACCGAGCTGGCCGCGTGGGCCGACGTCGTGGTGTGCGAGTGGTGCGGGCCGAACGCCGTCTGGTACAGCGAGTGGCTGAAGAAGAACGGACGGCCCGAGCAGCGCCTCGTCGTACGCCTGCACCGCTTCGAGCTGTACGGCGCGTGGCCCGGCCGCCTCGACATCGACGCGATCGACCAGGTCGTGTGCGTGAGCCCGCACTACGCGGACCTGACGCGAAAGATGACCGGCTGGCCCGCCGAGAAGATCACCGTGATCCCGAACTGGGTCGACGACGCGCAGTTCGACCGCGCCAAGCTGCCGGGCGCCGAGCACCACCTGGGCATGATCGGCATCGCGCCCTGGCGCAAGCGGCTCGACCTCGCGGTGGACGTGCTGGAGGAGCTGCGGCGCCACGACCCGCGGTTCACGCTGTTCGTGAAGTCCAAGCTGCCGTGGGACCTGCCGTGGATCTGGAACCGCACGGAGGAGCGCGAGGCCTTCGAGGCGCTGTTCCACCGGATCCGGCGCTCGCCGCTGCTGGCCCCCGGCGTCGTCTTCGACCCGGCGGGCCCCGACGTGGCCTCCTGGCTACGGCGCGTCGGGTTCGTGCTGTCGACCAGCGACGACGAGAGCTTCCACCTGGCCCCGGCCGAGGGCATGGCCTCCGGCGCGGTGCCGGCCCTGCTCCCCTGGGAAGGCTCGGACCGCATCTACGACGAGCGCTGGATCCACCAGGACCCGGTCGCGATGGCGGAGCACATCGCCGCCACCGTCGCGGACGGCCGCTGGCAGGAGGAGAGGGCGCAGGCACGCGCGGAGGTCCGGCGGTCCTACGCCCTCGATCTCGTCTGCGACACGTGGGCCGGGCTGCTCACACGCTCCTGGGACGGCGCAGCGGCACGAACGCCCACGACATATCCGGCTCCAGCGCCCAGTGCATGAGCCAGCGCACGGGCGGGGTGCACAGGAACGTCGCGAGCAGCGCTCCGGTCACCGCCGTCACGGCCACGCCCGGCATCGTGTGCAGGAACGCCGGGTCGTACCAGCCCATGTAGTCCAGCAGTTTGGTGAAGAAGCCGTGCAGCAGGTAGGCGTACAGCGTGGCGCCGCCGAGCCCGGTGAACCACGTCTGCCTGGCCGGCACCATCGTGAGGAAGGCGATCACGAGGACGGTGGCGCCGAACAGCAGTCCGAGGCGCATGCCCGAGCCGACGATGTTGTTCACATGCATGCCGGAGTTGCCGGTCTTCCAGTACACCCAGCTGGTGGCCATGCGCTTGTCGGCGACGAACAGCACGAACACGAAGCCCAGGAACAGCGTGATCGCGCCGAACACCCGCGCGATCGGGCGCTTCAGCATCTCGAAGTGGTCGGGCTTGAGCATCAGCCCCAGTACGTAGAACGGCACCAGGCCGAGCGTGCGGTTCATCTCCAGTTCACCGGGCAGCTCGGTCATACCGGCCACCAGCGAGATGATCACCGCCGCCCCGACCGGCCAGCGGATCTGCTGCCAGACGGGCGTGGACAGGCGCCACAGGAACAGCGCCATGAGGAACCACGTCAGGTAGTACGGGTCGAGCAGGCTGATCTCGAACTTCGAGTGCCCGACCGCCCAGTGGTAGGTGGAGTACGCCGTCTCGAACACGACGTACGGCACGCCGAGGTTCGTGATCAGCTTGCGCGCCTTGCCACCGCTGAACGTGAAGTTGCGGGAGAAGTAGCCGGTGATCACGATGAACACCGGCATGTGGAACGTGTAGACGAACAGGTAGGCGGCGTGAGCGATGCGTACGTCGCGGAGTTCGACGATCGAGTGGCCGGCGACGACCAGCACGATGGCCATGAACTTCGCGTTGTCGAAGAAGGGGTCGCGCGGTCGCCGCGCGGGGCGCTGCTCGATGACCGTCTCTCGCGCGGGTCCGGCGAGCCCCGGAGTGGACGGGTCGGCCGGGATGCCGGTCGGGGCGGCTGAGGGTGTGGTCGAAGGCGTACTCGGCGAAGTCATCGATTCCCGTGAGATGAGCGGCGAAAGCGGTCCGGGCGGCCCCCGGGCCGCGAACGACCATACCTACACCGCTCGTTGATCGGACGCCAGGTCGAAAAACTCCCAGAAAGAACTCAGGAAGTCACTGCGACTTGCAGACGTCGTCGGCGGCGTTGACCGCACCGGAGGTCTTCGGGATCGCCGCAGGCTGCGTGCCCTTCAGCCCCTCCCAGTCGGCGCCGAGGACCAGGTCGACGACGCCCGCGGTGACCGAGGTGCTCGCGGCGGGCGCGGCGCCCGGTGCGATCTGCGCGAGCGCGGCGGCCTGCTGGTCGGCTCCGGTGCCGAAGCGCACCTGGGTCTGGCTCGGCTTCGTCGGCGAGGTGCCGATGCCGACGACGGTGTAGCCGCGCGCGGTGAGCTGGTCGCCGACGCGCTGGGCCAGACCCGGGGTGCTCGTGCCGTTGAGCACGTGGACCTTGACCTGGGCCGGCGGCACGGTCGCCTTCTTGGCCGGCGCCGCGGCCTGGATCCGGTTGTCGCTGCGGACCGCGGCGAACAGGTTGTTCGCGTCCGGCTGCCGCCACGCGATCCGGTTGGGGTCCGGGGCGTAGGCCCCCCACGGCACGGTGACGAACTGCACCTTGCCCGCGGACATGCCCTGCAGACTGCCGGCGACCTTCTTCATCTCGTCGATGGTGAAGTCCTTGTCGGTGGTGACCGACTTGGTGGCCGCGTCGAAGAAGCTGTAGAGCTTGCCCGGGTTGGTCAGCGTGCCGTTGCTGGTGGCCTTCTTGACCACCGCGCCGAGGAACTTCTGCTGCCGCTTGATCCGGTCCGTGTCCGAGCCGTCGCCGAGGCCGTGCCGGTTGCGGACGTACGCGAGCGCGGTGTCGCCCTTGACGATGTGCCGCCCGGCGGACAGGTGCAGCTTGCTGTCCGTGTCGTCGACGCGCTGGGGCAGGCAGATCTCGACGCCGCCGAGGGCGTCCACGACCCGCTTGAAGCCGGAGAAGTCGACCTTCACGAAGTGGTCGACGCGGATGCCGGTCAGCGTCTCGATGGTGTGCATCGTGCAGCCGGCCCCGCCGTTGTTGAACGACGCGTTGATCATGTTCAGGCCGCCGGGGATGGTCTTGCCGGCCGCCGTCTTGCACTGCGGCAGCTGCACCATGGAGTCACGTGGGAAGCTGATGCCGATGGCCTTCTTACCGCCGGGCGAGAAGTGCAGCAGGATGATCGTGTCCGAGCGCTCGCCGACCGCCTTGCCGTACTTGGCGTTGGCCCCGTTGCGCTGGTCCGAGCCGATCAGCAGGACGTTGAGCGCCTGGTTGAGCTTTGGCGGCCGGTGGCTGCCCAGCTCGGCGGTGACGTCCTCGTGCGTGATGTTGCCCTGCAGTTTGCGGTACGTCCCGTACGCGACCAGGCTCGTGCCGACGAGCACGACCGCCAGGCCGATGGCCACCCAGCCGAGCACACGCCAGAGGAGCCCCCGCTTCGGACCGTGGTCGAGGGGGGCGCCGTACTCGGAGTCGTAGTCGCTGAACATTCGGCCCTAAAGGCTAGGTCGCGTCGCGGGATGGGGCGAATCGACCACGGTTGTGGCACGCTCCACCGATATACGCCGCTCCAGGCTTGTTTTTTCTTGGTTTTGGCAGATTATTACTGATCCGTCCGAGGCCAGTGGGCCGACCAGCCCGTTGATCAAGCCCTCCGCTGTGGCGTAGGACACAGTGGTGAGCGCGCGCGTGCCCGGCGGGGTTCCCTCGGTGGCGGCCACGAGCTGCGCCCCGGTCATGACCCGCCCGGTGAACTCGGCCGCCGGGACGTCCTCCCGTACGGCCCCCGCGAAGCGGTCGCCGTAGGCGCGTACCTCGATCGCGTAGTCGGTGACGCCCGGCGGGCACTCCTGCAGCGGGGCGCCGAGCGCGTGCAGCGACAGGCCGACGACCTCCGCCTGCGTCTCGAGCGCCGCGGCCAGCCGCCAGGGCGCCGCCGCGACGAAGTCGGCGTCCGCGGGGATCTCGCCCTCCTCGACCGGGATCGCGACCAGCTCCGCGGACCAGCAGGCGTACAGCCAGACCGCGGTCTGCCAGTGTGCGGGCAGGGCCAGCGCGACCCGCGCGCCCGGCTGCGCGCCGAGCCCGTCGACCAGAAGGTTCGCGGTCTTGGCCACCCAGTTGTCGAACGTCTTCACCGAGAACTCGACGCGTTCTCCGGTGGCGTCGTCGTAGAACGTGACGAGCGGGCGGGAGGGATCGGCGGCCAGCGCCCGGCGCAACAGGTCAACGGGATGGGACATGAGAGTGAAGACTAGAGGTACACGTACCGGGCTCGCGTGAGCCGCTGCGGTGTTCCGTCCTGCGGAGACTCCCCGGCTGCTCTAGCCTGGCTCGTTGTGCCGGTCGCCGAACCGGCCCGCGCGGGCGGTTCGCCGCGCGGCAAGAGCGCCTGGCCATGGCCCGTGGCAGGCCATACGACCATTGGTAAGGTCACGCTGTGCAGCTGCGGTCTGACTCCCGGCTCTGTGCCGCGTGGCCAGGCGGAGCCCGGCGCGGCCTCCGAGGTACTCAATGAAGACATTCGACACGGACGAGAGCCGGCGGGACGACCACCGCACGCCGGAGCCGGCGGACGGTGACCCGGCCGCGTCACGGGCCGGTCTCTACCTCGCCCGCCTGACACTCGCCCCGGCTCTGCTGGTCATCTCCTGGCTGGCCGTCGCGCTGCCGCTGCTCATGGCCGGGGTCTTCACGCCACTCCCGGCGATCGCGCTGTTCGTCCCGGTCGCCGGGCTCGTCCTGACGTTCGGCCTGCGGGCCGTACGCCCGCCCGCGCCCGTCGAGGGCACACGGTGGGGCTCGTGGTGGACCGTGGCCGCCCTGCTCGCCGTCGCGGTGGTGTTCTGCGTCTTCCAGCTCCTGACGTACTCCCAGCAGATCGTGGTGCGCCGCGACCCCGCGTCCTACTTCAACTTCGCCACCTGGCTGGCCGGCCACGGGTCGCTGCCGATCCACCCGGACCTGCGGGCGTTCGGCGGCGCCGACCCGGCCCTGTCGTTCGGCAGCCCGGCCTTCTACCAGCGCGGCGGGGTGCTGTGGCCGCAGTTCATGGCCGGTACGCCGATGATCCTGGCGCCGGTCGGCCGCCTCGCCGGCCCGTACGCCATGCTCGCCACTATGCCGGTGCTCGGGGCGCTGGCCGTTCTGTCCTTCGGCGGCCTGACCGCCCGGCTCGTCGGCCCGAAGTGGGCGCCGGCCGGCGCGCTGCTGCTCGCGCTGACCTGGCCGATGATGATGATCTCCCGGTCGATCTACAGCGAGACCACGGCGCTCGTCCTCGTGTGCGGCGGCCTGGCCCTGACGCTCGACGCGGTCCGCGCGAACCGCCGGCCGCCCGCGCTGCTCGGTGGTCTCGCGCTCGGCCTGACGATCCTCGTGCGCATCGACGGGCTGCGCGACGTGCTGCCGGTGGTGGCGTTCGCGGCGCTGCTGGTCGCGCTGCGGAGGCGTACGGGGCCGGCGCTGCTGCTCGGGCTCCTCGCGGGGGTCGGCGCCGGGGTGCTGGAGGGATACACGATGTCCCGCCCGTACCTCCACTACGTGCACGCCTCGCTCGTCCCGCTCGTCGGCATCGGCATCGCGGTGATCGTGGTCTCGGCGGTGGCGTGCCTGATCATCCGGCGCCGGGGGATGCCGGACCTCACCAGGTTCCACCTGCCGGACCTGGCGCTGCTCGCGACGTTCGCGGCGATGGCGTTCTTCGCCGCCCGGCCTTCTCTGCAGACCGTACGACGGGTGCCGAACAACCCCGACGACCGCGCCAACGCCCTCTACATCGCGGCGCTGCAGAAGTCGCTGCGGCTGCCCCCGGACCCCGACCGGCAGTACTCCGAGCTGACCCTGCACTGGGTGACCTGGTACGTCGGCGTCCCCGCCACGCTGCTCGCCACGATCGGCGCGGCCCTGCTCGCGCGCAAGCTGCTGCGCCGGCGCCGCACCGACTGGGCCCTGCCGTACGCGGTGATCGTGTGGACGACGGTGACGACGCTCTGGCGCCCGGGGATCACCCCGGACCAGCCGTGGGCGAGCCGCCGCCTGATAGTCGTCGTGTTGCCGGGTCTGCTGCTGTTCGCCCTGTGGACGCTGGCCTGGGCGGTGCGGAGCGTACGGCGGCTGGGGTACGGCCCGCAGATCGCCGGCGCCACGGCGGTCGCGGGCGTCCTGCTGGTCCTCGTGCCGACCGTGCTGACCTCGGCCGGGATGATGTTCACCCCGACGGAGCAGGGCGAGGTCGGCCAGGCGCGCGCGATGTGCCGCTCGATCGGCCCCCGCGCCACGGTCCTGCTGGTCGAGCGCGTCACCGCCGACCGGTTCACCCAGCTGATCCGCGGCGTGTGCGGCCTGCCGGCGGGGCGCGTGGCGGCACGCCCGGGCTCGAACACCGCGGCGTCGGAGGACGTGGAGCGGATCAGCGAGAAGATCGCCGCCGCGGGCCGCCGCCCGGTGCTGCTGGGCGCCAACGCGGTGGACGTGGCCCCGTACGGCGCGGCTCGGCAGGTCTTCCGCGTGCGGACGCGGCGTGATTCGAGCAGCCTCGTCACCGCCCCGAAGGGGACCTGGACATTGACGATCAATGTCTGGATGGCCACTCCGGTGTACTCACGGTGAACGCTGCGTACTCTTGGCTCGTGAACAGGTCAGTCCGAGTATCCTCGCCGGGCGTGACTAACACGCCTCATGTGACGATCGTGTTGCCCTGCTACAACGAGCAGGACCACGTCATCGACGAGGTCGAGCGCATCTGTAAGTCCATGGACGCGAGCGGCCACACGTACGAGCTGCTCGCCGTAGACGACTGCTCGACCGATGACACGCTGGCCCGTCTCGAAGAAGCGGCACCGAACTTCCCCAATATGCAGGTGGTGCCCTTCCACCGCAACGGCGGCTCCGGCACCGTACGCCGCATCGGTTCCCAGCAGGCCAACGGCGACATCGTCGTGTGGACCGACGCCGACATGACCTACCCCAACGAGCGCATCCCCGAGCTGGTCGACATTCTCGACACCGACCGCTCCGTGGACCAGGTCGTCGGCGCGCGCACCACCGAGGAGGGCACGCACAAGCTGCTGCGGGTGCCGGCCAAGTGGTTCATCCGCAAGACGGCCGAGCGCCTCGCCGGGCAGAAGATCCCCGACCTCAACTCCGGGTTGCGGGCCTTCCGGAAGGACGTCGCGGAGCCGTACCTCAAGCTGCTCCCGCCCGGGTTCTCCTGCGTCACCACGATCACACTGGCGTTCCTGTCCAACCAGCACGACATCCGTTACGTGCCGATCGACTACGCCAAGCGGGCCGGCAGCTCGAAGTTCCACTTCGTGCACGACGCCTACCGCTACATCCTGCAGGTGCTGCGGATGGTGATGTACTTCAACCCGCTCAAGGTCTTGATGCCGCCCGCGCTGTGGCTGCTCGGCCTGGGCATCGGCAAGGGCGTGTACGACATGATCGCCCACCCGGTGCGCTTCGCGAACAACACCGTCATGATCTTCGTGACCGGCATGATCATCGCCTCGCTGGCCCTGCTCGCCGACCTCATCGTCCGCTCGCGGGGAGACACGTGAGGATCGCGATCGTCGGGCCCGCCTTCCCGTACAAGGGCGGCGGCGCCCACCACACGACCGAGCTGGCCCACCGGCTGGTCGCCGAGGGCCACGACGTGACGCTGGAGTCGTGGAAGGCGCAGTACCCCTCCTTCCTCTACCCGGGCGAACAGACGATCTCGACGCCGGAGGGCGTGCCGTTCGCGGGCACCCACCGCACGCTGGCGTGGTACCGCCCGGACGGCTGGTTCCGTACCGGCCGCAGGTTGCGCTCCTTCGACCTCGTGGTGCTCGTGGTGCTGTCCCCGGTCCAGGTCCCGGCCTACCTCGGGATGGCGTACGGCCTGGGCCGCGGCGGGCCGCGCCTGGTCGCCCTCTGCCACAACGTCCTGCCGCACGAGCGCAAGCCGTACGACGTGCCGCTGATGCGACGGCTGCTGCGGCGCGTGGACGGGGCGCTGGTCCACTCGGCCCAGCAGGCGAGGCTGGCCCGCGACCTGGCGCCGGGCACCCCGGTCCTGACCGCCGACCTGCCCGCCCACCTGCCGACCCCTCCGGGAGGCACGCCGATCGTCGTCCCGGACGCCGAACCGGCGGGCAACCTGCTGTTCTTCGGCATGGTCCGCCCGTACAAGGGCCTGGACGTGCTGCTGCGCGCCCTGGCTCGTGTCGAGGGGCTCAAGCTGACGGTGGCGGGGGAGTTCTGGGGCGGGGTCGAGGAGACGCGCTCGCTGATCTCGTCGCTGGGGCTCGCGGACCGGGTGACGCTGCGGCCCGGGTACGTGCCGGCGTCGGACGTACCGGGCCTGTTCTCGGACGCCGACGCGCTCGTACTGCCGTACCGGACCGCGACGGCGTCGCAGAACGTCTTCATGGCGTACGAGCACGGCGTCCCGGTCATCGCGACGCGGGCCGGCACGCTGGCCGACCATGTGCGGGAGGGCATCGACGGGGTGGTGTGCGACCCGGACGACGTCGACTCGCTGACGGAGGCCCTGAGGCGCTTCTACGCCCCGGGCGTACCGGCGAAGCTCCGAGCGGGCGTCAAACCGGTCGACGCGGAGCCTCACTGGGCGCGCTACCTGGAGCAACTGCTCAGCCGCTGATTCTCCCGCCAAACGGTCCGTTGACGCGCTAACCTGACGACTCCCCGACGTAATCGGATCGTTTCTCTGGGTGATCAGCGGTCTGTGTTTAACTGAAGTATGCGTGGTGGAGGTGAGGAAGGCATGGCCGTGCCGCTTCAGGTCGACCTGCCCAGTGACCACTACACCGTCGAGGACTGGCTTCAACTGCCCGAGACCGTCGGGCAGCGGGTCGAGCTCATCGACGGGAGCTTTGTGGTGAGTCCCACGCCGTTGTCGACACATCAGCTCTGCGCCAAGCGGTTGGTGCGCATTCTGGACGATGCCGCACCGCCTGACCTTGAGGTGCTTGAAGCCTTCGGCGTGCGGACGGCGACGGAAGTACCAGTGCCAGATGTGGTCGTGGGTGACGCGAACGTGATCGTGGGCGGCGCCACCGTGCTGCTCCCGGAGCAGACCCACCTCGTGGCCGAGATCGTGAGCCCGCACAACCACCGGCGCGATTATCTGGACAAGCCTCGGATCTATGCCGGAGCGGGCATCCCGACCTTCCTCCGTGTCGAGCTGACAGGGACCGCACCGCCGAGCGTCGAAGTACTCCACTTGCGCGATGGTGCGTACACCCTGATCGCGAAGGCGAACGCGGGGCAGACGCTTGAGCTGGCCGAGCCGTTCGCGGTCTCGTTCGATCCGGGAATTCTCTTGGGACACCGTTCCAAGTGAGCCGGTTCGTCAGGTGAGGTTCTTGAGCATTTCCTCGGCGAGCGCGCCGGCGGACGCGGGGTTCTGGCCCGTGTACAGGTTGCGGTCCACGACCGTGTACGGCTCCCACACCGGGCCCCGCGAGTAGTCGGCGGGGAGGTTCCGTACCGCGTCCTCCATGAGCCACTTGGCCTTGTCGGCGAAGCCGAACAGGGCCTCCTCCTCGTTCGAGAAGCCGGTGACGCGGTAGCCGGCGAACGGCGTGTCACCGTGCTCGTCCCGGGTGGCGACCAGGGCGGCCGGAGCGTGGCAGACGAGACCGAGGGGCTTGCCCGAGGCGAGCGACCTCTTGAGCAGAAGCCCGGAGTCGGCGTCGGAGGCGAGGTCCTCCAGGGGGCCGTGGCCGCCCGGGTAGAACACCGCGTCGTACTCGTCCAGGTTCACGTCTTGGATGGAGACGGGGTGGCGCAGCTCGTCGGCCTTCTCGATGACGGCCTCCAGCGTGCGGACGGTCTCCTCGCCGCCCACCAGGTCGGCCCGCAGGCTCAGCACGTCGACCACGGGAACGACCCCGTCCGGAGTCGCGACCGTGACCTGGTGGCCGGCGCCCGTGAACGCGCTGTACGGACTGGCGAACTCCTCGGCCCAGTATCCGCTCGGATGCCGGTGACCGTCCTTGAGCGTCCAGTAGCTCGCGCCGGTCAGCACGAAAAGAATCTTGGCCATGATGGTTCCCCCCGAATGTGCACGCCGCTTGTCGCGGCGCGTGTCACCTGTACCTGCCGTTCACATCGGCCGGGACGACACCTGCGCGACGGCGCGCACACCCCCGACGCCCGGATCGGCCGTCCCTCGTCGGATATGACGAGGACCTGTCGCCGGGCGCTGCGGGGCGAGTGGATCTGGCCTGTCTCAGCCGTTGATGCCCTCGATGTGGGGCTGAAGCTCCTTGAGGAGGGCACGCTTGGGCTTGGCGCCAACGATCTGCTGGACGGGCTCGCCACCCTTGAACAGCAGCAACGTCGGCAGCCCCATCACACCGTAGCGCGCCGGGACGCTGGGGTTCGCGTCGTAGTCGAGCTTGGCGATCTTGACCTTGTCACCGTGCTCGGCGGCGATCTGGTCCAGGACCGGGGCGATCATGCGGCAGGGCCCGCACCAGGATGCCCAGAAGTCGACCAGCACGGGCGTCTCACTCGCCAGCACGGCCGTGTCGAAGTCCGCGTCGGTCACGGTGAAGGGCTTGTCGGCCACGTCCGCCATGAATATCTCCTTCCGGGCCCACCGCCCGTACGGCGGCGACTCTGGTGGTGATAAGTCGTGGATGGTCATGGTTGTTCCCTAACCCGAGCCTACGGGCGCCGCCCGCCACGATTCCGCAGGGTGGTGTGCTGCCGGAGGATCCGGCGCATGGCGCCGTAGCCGGTACCGAACTTCTCGGCGACCTGGCGGATGGTCGAGCCTTCCTCGTAGAGACGTACGGCGTCGTCGGCGAGCCCGGTGAGCACCTGTGCGACGAAGTCACGCCCCATCGCGACAGAAACGGGATGCGCAGGCAGCTTGAGGGTGGACTCGCCTGCCGCGATGGCCGGACAGGTGCGGAGAACCGTTGTGGGGTCAGGGAACATCCGAGCCTCTCGGTGACGATGTGGAGTTGGTTAGATGCATGCTGCTACTGCACAGTGCAAGATCGCAATGCTTATGACGAATGTCGACTGCGTAGCAGAATCGCTTGCTGACCCCATGTGACGACGGGACACTGATCGGATGCCTCAACCGCACAGCCCCACCGTGCGCGGTCGTAAGGTCGCGAGTGAATTACGGCGCCTGCGTGAGCAGGCAGGGCTCTCCGCTGACCAGGCCGCCGCCCAGCTCGGTGCGGGCTGGAGCCGGTACAAGGTCATCCGGATCGAGACCGCGAAGACCAAGCCGACTCTCACTGGCATCACCGCATTGCTCGACCTGTACGGCGTCGACAGCGCGACGCGCGCCGCGCTGATGGAGTTGGCCAAGAACGCCTGGCGGCGCGGCTGGTGGACCGACTACGGCGACGTCTTTCGTGGAAGTTATGTGGCGCAAGAGGACGATGCGAGCGGCATTTGCGAGTGGAGCCCGCAACTTGTCCCTGGGCTCCTTCAGACAGAGGCGTACGCCCGAGCGGTCATCCAGGCGTCGCTACGCACCGACGACGCGAGTGTGCAGCGGCGCGTAATGGCCCGGATGACCCGCACGGTCCTGCTGGGCCGTACCGACCCGCCGGCGCCGGAGCTGTCGGTGATCATCGACGAGAGCGTGCTGCATCGCCGGATCGGCGGCGAAGAGGTCATGCGTGGGCAGCTCAGCGCGTTGATCGCCGCCGGTCGCCGTCCCAACGTCGTGGTTCAGGTGCTGTCCTATTCGGCCGGCGTGCATCCAGGGCTCGGCGGCGCGTTCATCATCCTGAGCTTCCCCGAGGACATCGCGCCGGGCGTTGGCTACGTCGAGACGCGGATCGGTGACGGCTACGCGGAAAACGCCGCCGCGCTACGAACGCTTAGAGTTGACTTCGAGATCCTGCAATCAGCGGCGTTGTCTCCGGAAGAATCGGCGGAGTTCATCGCCGCACTCATTTAGGAGAAGCCCGCCCTCATGCTGATCCTGGAATGCCTGCCATGGCGGAAAAGCTCTCGCAGCGGCGATGGAAACGCCACGTGTGTCGAGGTCGTAGTGGTCGAGCGGAGCGCGTAGGCGTCAGCGGGCGTCGGTCTGTTCTTCCAGCAGTTCGGCCTCGTCGACGGCCGGGTGGCGGGAGCCGAGCAGCACCGCCGCGCCCGCCCAGGCCAGGTCCGCGACCGTCATCACGACCCGTGACGCCAGCGCCACGACCAGGGGAGCGCCCGAGGCCAGCACCGGCCCCAGCGCCACCGTCAGCGCCGCCTCCCGTACCCCGACGCCGCCCGGCGCGATCACGACCAGGAACCCCGCCGTGAACGCCAGCGCGTACGCCCCGGTCGCCAGGAAGAAGCCCGACCCGCCCGCCGCGCGTACCAGCAGCCACGCGTGCACGCCGAACAGCAGCCAGCCCGCCGCCGTCCAGGCCACCGTCACGACCATCGTGCCCAGGCCCGCCGTACGGGCCAGTGGCTGGCGCCGGGCCAGCCGCAGCGCGCGGTCCAGCGCGAACGCCACCACGCGCGGATGCAGCGACGCCAGGAAGATCGGCGCCAGGATCAGTAGCCACCAGTAGCGGTGGGTCGCGTCAGCGGAAGTGAGAGGCAGCGTGACCGCGGCCACCGCGCAGCCCGTGGCGATCGTCGTGGCCATCGCCAGCAACGCCGCACTGGCGCCCCTCTCGCGCGGGACGCGGTGCTCCTTCGCCAGCTCCATCTGGGCCACCAGCGCCCACACCGAGCCCGGGATGTACTTGCCGAGCTGGGAGACGAAATAGATCCGTACGGCCGCGCGCAGCGGCAGCGGGGAGCCCATCCCGGCCAGCAGGGAGCGCCAGGCCTGCATCCACGCGCCCAGGCCCAGGACCCCGAAGAGCAGCGCGGCACCGATGTACGGCCAGGAGAACGCGGTCACCGCGTGGCGGGTCTCGCCCCAGCGTGAGGCCAGGCCATAGACGCAGAAGGCGAGCGCGACGACGACCAGCGCCACGCGTGGCAGGCGACTCGAGCGCAGCCGGGAGATCACGCCCGTCAGCGTAGTCGGTGAACGCCACGACACCGCCGTCACCGGTAAGGCGCCGGGTCAGGCGGGTGAACACTCGGTGATCAGCCGCTACCTGTCCTCCCGCGCCCGTAGAGTGGGGTCGCCATGAAACTCAACGACGCTAAGGCCTTCGTGGGCCATCAGGTGCACGTGTGCCGCTTCCGTGAGGCCGGGACGCTTCTCCGCTGGATGGGCGACGATCTGCGCGGCAAGCGCGTGCTCGACGTCGCGGGCGGTGACGGCTACTGGGCCGGGCAGGCCCGTAAGCGCGGTGCGCAGGCCGTCTCGATCGACCTCGCCCGCGGCAAGATGCTCTACGGCCAGACCCTCAAGCACAATCCGGCGCTGATCGAGTGTGACGCGCTCAAGCTTCCGTTCCAGGACGCGTCCTTCGACGCGTTGTTGTCGGTGTGCGCGATCGAGCACTTCGACGACGGCGGCAAGGCGCTGGACGAGATGTCGCGCATCCTCAAGCCGGGCGGCGAGCTGTTCATGTCGGCCGACGTGCTCAGCCGCTCGCGTGACTGGCCCAAGCTCCGTAGCGCGCACTGCGAGAAGTACCACGTGCAGCACACCTACACGCACGAGAGCCTGGCCGGGCTGCTCGGCGACCGTGACATGGAGCTCGCGGACTACTCCTACCAGTTCCGCAGTCGCGCCACCGAGCGCCTCTACCTGTCGCTGTCGGCGTACGGCGGCCGGGTCGGGTTCAACGCCGCCGCGCCGCTCACGCCGCTCGTGGCGCTGGCGGACCGCCGCAGCCCCAACGACAGAGGCAGCATCGTGTTGATCAGGGCGCGTAAGAAAGAGGCGGTGGCGAGCTGACCGGGCGTGCCAAGGTCTCCCGCGCCAGAACCACTTGACGTCCCCCGGTTCGGGACTGATCGGCGTAGGCTTCCGATCGGGGAGTGATCCCCACCACTCCGGCACCTAACGTAGGGGGCGACTGTCAAGGTGGTGCCTCGGGTCCTGGTCGACGCGACCGCAGTGCCCGCTGACCGCGGCGCGCTGGGGCGGTACGTCGACGGCCTGATCGCCGCGCTGCACCGCGCGGACGCCGATCTCGCCGTCGCGTGTCAGCGCTCCGACGAGGAGCGTTATTCCACGCTCGCGCCCAAGGCGCGTGTGGTGGCCGGACCGCCGGCGATCGCGCATCGGTCGGCGCGGCTGGCGTGGGAGCAGACCGGGCTGCCGCTGATCGCGAACCACGTCGGCGCGGACGTCATCCACGCCCCTTATTACTCCACGCCGCTACGGCCGGGCGTGCCCGTCGTCGTCACGATCCACGACGTGACCTACTTCGCCGAGCCCGAGGTGCACAACCCGGTCAAGGCGACCTACATCAAGTCGGCGACCCGCACCTCCGTACGCCGCGCCGCCCGGCTGATCGTGCCCTCCAAGGCGACCCGCGACGAGATGGTACGGCTGCTGAACGCCGACCCGACCCGCATCGACGTCGCCTACCACGGGGTCGACCACACGATCTTCCACCCGCCCGGCGAGGACGAGCGGCGGCGCGTCTCCGACCGGCTGGGTCTGCACGGCCACCCCTACATCGCCTTTCTCGGCACGCTGGAGCCCCGCAAGAACGTCCCCAACCTGATCAGGGGCTGGGTGCGCGCGGTCGACGGGATGAACGACGTGCCCGCGCTCGTGCTCGCGGGCGGTGGCGGCTGGGACGACGACGTCGACGCCGCGCTGGCCGCCGTCCCGCACCAGCTGCGCGTGCTGCGCCCCGGCTACCTCCGCTGGTCATCGTTGCCCGGGTTCTTCGGCGGAGCGCTCGTCGTGGCGCTGCCGAGCCGCGGCGAGGGCTTCGGGCTGCCGGTGCTGGAGGCGATGTCCTGCGGCTCCACGGTCCTCACGACGCACCGCTCGTCGCTGCCCGAGGTGGGCGGCGACGCGGTCGCCTACACCGAGCCCGACCCCGAGAGCATCGGCACCGCGCTCAGCGGGCTGATCGCCGACGTCGCGCGCCGCCGCACGCTCGCCGACGCCGCCGCGGCACGGGCCGCGGAGTTCACCTGGACGGCATCCGCCGAGGCGCATCTCGCTTCCTACCAGCGCGCCACCGAGCAGTAGGGTGACCGGTCCAGACATTCGAGAGGGAGGGTCACGCTGGAAGCGATTCTGCTGGTCGGAGGTAAGGGCACGCGGCTGAGGCCGCTGACGATCTCCACCCCCAAGCCACTGCTTCCCACCGCCGGCGTGCCACTGCTGGAACACCAGCTCAGAAAGGCCAGTGCGGCCGGCATCCGGCGCATCGTGTTCGCGACGTCGTACCGCGCGTCGATGTTCACCGAGGCGTTCGGCGACGGTTCCCGGCTCGGCCTGGAGCTCGTCTACGTCACCGAGGACGAACCCCTCGGCACCGCGGGCGCCATCCGCAACGCCGCGCGCGAGCTGACCTGCGACGCCGACAGCCCGGTCGTCGTGCTCAACGGCGACATCCTGTCCGGTCACGACCTCGTGGCGCAGATCGCCATGCACGAGAAGTCGGGCGCCGCGGTGACGATGCACCTCACCCTGGTCAGCGACGCGCGGCGCTACGGCGCCGTGCCGACGACCTCCGAGGGCAAGGTCATCGAGTTCGTGGAAAAGTCCCCGAAACCGCCGACCAACCAGGTGAACGCCGGCTGTTACGTCTTCCGGCGGTCCGCGATCGAGGCCATTCCGGAGGGCCGGGTCGTCTCGGTGGAGTACGAGACGTTCCCGGGCCTGCTCGCCGACGGTGCCACGATCATGGGGTACGTCGAGGGCGCGTACTGGCTGGACGTGGGCACGCCCGGCACGTTCGTCCAGGGCTCGTGTGACCTGGTGCTCGGCCGGATGGTGTCGCCCGCGGTGACGCCGGGCGGCGGCGTGCTGTTCCTCAACGGTTCGGTGGTCGCCCCGGAGGCCGCGGTGTCCGGGGGTACGGCCGTCGGTGCGGGCGCCGTGGTCGAGTCGGGCGCGACCGTCGAGTCCAGCGTGCTGTTCGACGGCGCGGTCGTCGAGCAGGGCGCGCGGGTCTCCCGCTCGGTGATCGGGCGCGGTGCGCGCATCTGCGCCGGGGCCGTCCTCGACGAGACCGTGATCGGCGACGGCGCGATGGTCGGCGCCGGGAACGAGCTCCGCGGCGGGCTGCGCCTGTGGCCCGGCACCCAGCTCCCGCCGACCGCCGTCCGTTTTTCCTCGGACGTCTGACACCCTGGAAAGCGTGCTCACGCGTGAGTGGCGGCCGTCGTGGCCGGTGGACCTCGGCCTGACGCTCGGGCCGCACCGGCGCGGCCGGGGCGATCCGGCGTACGCCGTGACCACCGACGGCTCGGTGTGGCGCGCCTCGTCGACGCCCGACGGGCCCGGCACCCTGCGGGTGCTGCGCCGCGGCGACGCGATCGAGGGCCAGGCGTGGGGGCCTGGGGCGTCCTGGCTGCTGGAGGGCCTGCCCGAGCTGCTCGGCGCGGCCGACGACCCGACCTCGTTCGCCCCGGCGCACGAGGTCCTGCGTACGGCCGCGCTGCGGTTCGGGCACTTCCGCGTCGGCCGTACGGGCAACGTCTTCGAGGCCCTCGTACCGGCCGTGCTGGAGCAGAAGGTCGTCGGCAAGGAGGCCTTCCGGGCCTGGCGCTATCTCGTGCGCAACTACGGCGAGGTCGCGCCCGGACCCCAGCCGCTGCACGTCCCGCCGCCGCCCGCGGTGTGGGTCTCGATCCCGTCCTGGGACTGGCACAAGTCCGGGATCGAGGCCGTACGGGCCCGTACGATCATCCGCGCGGCGCGGGTGGCGAGCCGCCTGGAGGTGCCGGACACCGCCGAGGCGGACCGCCGGCTGCGGTCACTGCCGGGCATCGGGGTCTGGACGTCGGCCGAGGTGCGCCAGCGCGCCCACGGCGACGCCGACGCGGTGTCGGTCGGTGACTACCACATTCCCGGCATCGTCGGCTGGGCCCTGACCGGGCGCAAGGTCGACGACGCCGGAATGCTCGAACTCCTCAAGCCGTACGCCGGGCATCGCTACCGCGTCACCCGCATGCTGGAGCTGACGGGCGGGGGGCCGCCCCGGCGCGGCCCGCGGATGTCCGTGCGCGACTACCGGGGGTTCTGACGCGGCTGGTCCGTGTGCCCGTCGCGGGTGTCGGAGCCGAAGAGCGGGCCGAGCACCGCGAGGGCCACGATCATCGTCAGCACGATCCAGATCATTGCGGCCTCCAGAGGTAAGGAGTGAATCCTTCTTGGCTCCTTAAGTGTGGATCGCGCGAACGTTCAGGTCCAGCGAGTCTTTCTGGACCTGACAGGTAAGCATCGCTGAACGATCGCCCGGAGTAAGGGGCGACGGGAATAGGTTGAGCGGCCCCGGCGTATGTTGCGGACATGAGTGACCTCGACGCCCCACCGCCCCCGTCGGCCGCCGTCCGGCGAGCCCTCGCTCGTGCCCGAGACGGCAAACCGCTCGACGTCACCGAGACCGAGATCCTGCTGGGCGCCCGTGGCGACCAGCTCGAGACGCTCCTTCAACACGCGGCCCGCATCCGCGACGCGGGCCTGGAAGAAGCCGGGCGACCCGGCGTCATCACCTACAGCCGCAAGGTGTTCATCCCGCTGACCCGCCTGTGCCGGGACCGCTGCGGCTACTGCACGTTCGCCACCGTCCCCGGCCGTCTCGACGCGCCCTACCTCAGCCCGGACGAGGTCCTGGAGATCGCCCGGCAGGGCGCCGCGCTGGGCTGCAAGGAGGCGCTGTTCACCCTCGGCGACCGGCCCGAGGACCGCTGGAAGCAGGCCGGCGAGTGGCTCCACGCCCACGGCTACGACGACACCCTGTCCTACGTACGCGCGATGGCGATCCGGGTGCTGGAGGAGACCGGGCTGCTGCCGCACCTCAACCCCGGCGTCATGACCTGGCAGGACTTCCAGCGGCTCAAGCCGGTGGCCCCCTCGATGGGGATGATGCTGGAGACGACCTCCCGGCGGCTCTTCGAGCAGAAGGGCGAGGCGCACTTCGGCTCGCCCGACAAGGACCCGGCCGTACGGCTGCGCGTGCTGGAGGACGCCGGCCGCTCCAACGTGCCGTTCACCAGCGGCATCCTGATCGGCATCGGCGAGACCGTACGCGACCGCGCCGAGTCGATCTTCGCGATCCGCAAGGTCGCGCGGGAGTACGGCGGGATCCAGGAGGTCATCGTCCAGAACTTCCGCGCCAAGCCGGACACCAAGATGCGGTCGATGCCAGACGCCGACCTGCACGAACTCGCCGCGACCATCGCCGTCACCCGCCTCGTGCTCGGCCCGAAAGCACGCATCCAGGCGCCGCCGAACCTCGTCGACTCCGAGTACGCGCTGATGCTGCGGGCGGGGATCGACGACTGGGGCGGCGTCTCCCCGCTCACCCCGGACCACGTCAACCCCGAACGCCCGTGGCCGCAGATCGACGAGCTCGCCGAGCGTACCGCCGACAGCGGCTTCACCCTGCGCGAACGCCTGACGATCTACCCGGAGTACGTCCGGCGCGGCGACCCCTGGCTGGACCCGCGGCTCGGTGCGCACGTGGCGGCGCTGGCCGGCCCGGACGGCCTCGCTCGCGAGGACGCGCGTCCCGAGGGCCTGCCCTGGCAGGAGCCGGACGGCGGCTGGGCCGACCAGGGCCGTACGGACCTGCACGTCTCGATCGACTCCACCGGGCGTACCTCCGATCGGCGTGAGGACTTCGACGAGGTGTACGGCGACTGGGCCGAGGTGGGCGCCCGGATCCGGTCGGCCGAGCGGTTCGACGCGGACGTGGCGGCGGCGCTGCGCAGCGCCGAGCGCGACCCGGGCGGGCTGTCGGACGAGGAGGCCCTGGCGCTGCTGCAGGCCGAGGGCCCGGAGCTGGAGGCGCTGGCCGGGCTGGCCGACGACCTGCGCCGGGACGCCGTCGGGGACGACGTGACCTACGTCGTCACGCGCAACATCAACTTCACGAACGTCTGTTACACGGGCTGCCGGTTCTGCGCGTTCGCCCAGCGGCGTACCGACGCCGACGCGTACACGCTCTCGCTGTCCCAGGTCGGCGACCGGGTCGACCAGGCGTGGGCGGCCGGGGCGACCGAGGTCTGCATGCAGGGCGGCATCCACCCCGACCTGCCCGGCACGGCCTACTTCGACCTGGCGCGCGAGGTGAAGAAGCGCGCACCCGACATCCACATGCACGCGTTCAGCCCGATGGAGGTCGTCAACGGCGCCTCGCGTACGAACAGCTCGATCCGCGACTGGCTGATCGAGGCGAAGGCCGCGGGCGTCGACTCGCTGCCGGGCACGGCCGCCGAGATCCTCGACGACGACGTCCGCTGGGTGCTGACCAAGGGCAAGCTGCCGGCCTCGGAGTGGGTCGAGGTGGTGACGACCGCGCACGAGGTCGGCATCCCGACGACGTCGACGATGATGTACGGGCACGTGGACACGCCCGCGCACTGGGTGGCGCACCTGAAGCTGCTGCGTTCGATCCAGGAGCGTACGGGAGGCTTCAGCGAGTTCGTGCTGCTGCCGTTCGTGCACCACAACGCGCCGATCTACCTCGCCGGGCTGGCCCGTACGGGACCGACCAAGCGGGAGAACCGCGCGGTGCACGCCCTCGCCCGGATCCTGCTGCACGGCGCGATCCCCAACATCCAGTGCTCGTGGGTCAAACTGGACGACGAACTCTGCACGCAGGTGCTCCAGGGCGGCGTCAACGACCTGGGCGGCACGCTGATGGAGGAGACGATCAGCCGGATGGCGGGCTCGGAGAACGGCTCGTTCAAGACCATGTCGGCGCTGGAGGACATCGCCACCCGCGCCGGCCGCCCGTCGCGTCAGCGTACGACGATGTACGGCGAGGTCCCCGCCGAACGCGTCGCCGCCGCCCGCGCCACGGATGGAGTGGGTCACTTCCTGCCCATCGTGTCGTGACCCGCCGCCCCGGCCGCGTGCTGGTCGCCGGAATCTCCGGCGCCGGCAAGACGACACTGGCACGGAGGCTCTCAGTGTGCTGGGAGCTTCCGTGCTGGGAGATGGACGCCCTGCACCACGGGCCGGGGTGGACGCCGCGCCCGGAGTTCGAGGCGGACGTGCGCCGCTTCGTCACAGGGGACCGCTGGGTGACGGAGGACCAGTACCACGGGGTGCTGGGCGACCTGCTGTGGGAGCGGGCGGAGACGGTCGTGTGGCTGGACCTGCCCCGCCGCACGATCATGCAGCGGGTGGTACGCCGGTCGGTGGCCCGCGCGACGACGCGCCGGGAGCTGTGGAACGGCAACCGGGAGAGCTGGCGGGACTTCGTACAGCCGTACCACCCGATCCGCTGGGCCTGGTCCCAGGCCCACGTCCGCAGCCGGGAAACCGCCGAACGCGCAGCCCGCTTCCCGGACGTGAACGTGATCCACCTGCGCACGGCCACCGAGACCCGCCACTGGCTCGCGACCGTCACCGGCCGCCGGGACGTGGTGCGCTGATGCCCGCGCCTCGCCGAGCGCTGAGGGTCATCGAGGAGGGGCGCGCCCGTGTGGACGTCACCGCGGAGTACGGCCCCGCCGACGTCGACGAGGTCGTCGAGCGGCGGTAGCCGGGGCAAGAGCGTCCTGCGCGTCAGCGGAGCTCGATGAAGTCGTCCGGGTCGCGGGGCGGGCGGTCGCGCGGGGGAGCGGCGGCGTGGCCGATGCCGACCGCGCCCATCGGGTCCCAGTTCGGCGGCAGGTCGAGCGCCTCGCGTACGACGTCCGCGCAGAACATCGTGCTCGACACCCAGCAGGAGCCCAGGCCCTCCACGGCGAGCGCGACCAGGAGGTTCTCCACCCCGGCGCCCATCGCCACCAGGAACATCTCCCGCTCCGCGCGTGAGCGGCGCTCGTCGGGATAGTCGTGGGAGCCGTCCGTCACCAGGCACGGCACGACGAGGTACGGCGCGCGGCGCAGCACCTCGCCCCGGCGCAGCCGCCGGGTGATCGACTCCTCGGAGAAGCCGTCCGAACGCAGGTCGGCCTCCCACGCGTCGCGCATCGCGTCCAGCAGGCGGTCCTTCGCCTCCTCGACCAGCACGAAACGCCACGGCGTCGTGTGGTGCGGCGCGGGCGCGGTGATCGCGGCCGACACCGCACGGCGGACAAGAGCGCGGTCGACCGGCTCGTCGGAGAACTCCCGTATCGTCCGCCGCGCCCGCAGGACGTCCGCGGACCCGTACCGGAACATGTCCTCGTCGGCGGAGCGCACCAGCACCCGCGCCCCCGGCCCGTCCTCGGCCGTGGTCAGGTGGTCCAGGCCGCGTACGACGGCCACCGGAACGCCGGACAGCTTGCCCTTGACCAGCTCGGCGGCGGAGGCGACCTCGTCGGCCACCGACGTCATCGTGGCCTCCAGCAGGTTGCCGTACGAGTCGGTGCGGCCCCGCAGGTCATCGAGGGGACGCATGCCGGCGGCGCCGATCGCGGCGTCGGTCAGGCCCAGCCGCCACGGGCGGCCCAGCGTGTCGGAGACGATCACGCCCACGCGTACGCCGGCCTGCGAGAGCAGCCCGGCGCGGATCCGGCGGGCGGAGGCGTCGGAGTCCACCGGCAGCAGCAGTACGGTGCCCGGCTCGGTGTTGGAGGCGTCCACGCCGGCGGCGGCCAGGACGAGGCCCTGCCGGGTCTGGACGATGCGGGTGTCGCCGCGCCGGGCCACGACGCGGACGGTCTCCGCGTCGATCGCCTTCTCACGGTCGTCGGCGACGAGCGTACGTCCCTCCGCCTTGCTCACGATCTTGGAGGTCACGACGACGATGTCGCCGTCGCGCAGGTCGGCCGCGGCGATGAGCGCGGCGATGTCGTCGCCCTCGCGGACCTCCGGCAGGCCGGGGACGCCGAAGACCTCGAAGGCGCTCACGCCCGCAGCTCCTCGGCGAGGGAGATCGCCGCGCGGGCGATCTCCGCCGTGGCCTCGACGTCGGTCATCAGCAGCGGCCGGGAGCGTACGGCGATGCCGCCGAGGTCGCCCTCCAGCGCGGCGTCGGCGGTGTCGACCAGCCAGCCGTCGAGCAGGTCGGAGCCGTAGTGCCCGGCCACGGCGCCGGCCGAGGTCTCGACGCCGATCGCGGTCAGGCACGCGTCGGCCATGCCGCGCACCGGGGCCCCGCCGATGATCGGGGACACCCCGACGACGGTCTTGGCGGCGACGGCGGCGCGGATGCCGGGCACGGACAGGATGGTGCCGACGCTGACCACCGGGTTGGACGGCGGCAGGAGCACGAGGTCGGCGGCCTCGATCGCCTCGATCACGCCGGGCGCGGGCTTGGAGTCGTCCGCGCCGACCGCCGCGATGCTCTGGGCCGGCGTCTCGGCGTGCAGGCGCACCCACCACTCCTGGAAGTGGATCGCGCGCTTCCCCTCGGCGTCCTTGATGACGACGTGCGTCTCCACGCGGTCGTCGGTCATCGGCAGGAGCCGTACGCCGGGCCGCCAGCGGTCGCACAATGCCTCGGTGACCGCCGAGAGCGGGTAACCGGCGTCGAGCATCTGCGTACGGACGATGTGCGTGGCGAAGTCGCGGTCGCCGAGGGTGAACCAGGACGGCCCGACCTCGTACGCCGCGAGCTCCTCGCGCACGGTGAAGGTCTCCTCCGCCCGGCCCCAGCCCTGGTCCTCGTTGATGCCCCCGCCGAGGGTGTACATCACGGTGTCCAGGTCGGGACAGATGCGAAGTCCGAACAGTGAAATGTCATCACCTGTATTGCCGATGACGGTGATGTCCGACTCGGGGGCGGCGTGCTGGAGTCCGCGCAGGAAACGGGCTCCGCCGATCCCGCCCGCGAGTGCCACGATGCGCATGCGGACAAGTCTGACACCACCGGCGTGGAGCAAATGCGACGGGCCACATGCTTGTGCGAAGCTGACACAAAGCGATTACTCACTGGAGCTGGTTCGTGAACAAAGACGCTCAGCGGCTACGGGAACCCGGCGCGTGGGTTCTGCTCGGCTCGGTCGCACTTCAGATCATCGCGGGACTGATCGGCCTGATCTCCACCGGGGGCAGACCGTTCACGCTCGTCGCTCTCGCGTACGTCAACGCGGACCAGTATTTCACCGGCGTGACCCTGGCGGGCCTGGTCGTCGTGGCCATCCTGCTCGTGACCAGGCTCGGCGGCGGTCCGACGCCCGGAGCGCGCAACATCGCGCTCACCGGCTTGATCATCCTCGGCGTGGCCGCACTGCTCGACGTCATCTGCATGCTCGCCGGCCTGGGATCGGGCGGCTCCTCGTCGGGCATCGTGCTCGACAGCCCGGCCAGCACCAAGCTGACGATGTTCGCCTACGGCCTCGCCAAGCTCGCGGTGCTCGCCGTCGGCGGCTACTACGCCTTCCTGACCTACCAGTCCTTCGCGGCGCAGCCGGGCATGCCCTTCCCGCCGCAGGGCTACGGGCAGCCGCCGTACGGCCAGCCCGCGTACGGGCCACCGCCCCAGCAACAGCAGCAGATGTACGGCCAGCCGCCGCCTCCGCAGCAGTACCCGCCGCAGGGTTACGTGCGCGCGCCGTACGGTCCGCCCCCCGGCTACGGCCAGCCTCCGCAGCCGGGAGCGCACCAGCCCCCGCCTCCGCAGCCTCCGCAGGGGCCGTCCGCGCCCCCGCCGCCGCCACCTCAGCCGCCCGCTCCGGCCCCGGCTCAGCAGCAGCAGTCGGAGAGCGACGAGCTCGAAGGCGAGTGGACCCGTGCGTACGGCGGCAAGGGCGAGAAGGTCGAGGACGACAAGCCCGAGACGTCCTCATCTGAGCAGTCTTCTCCCGGCGATCCGTACAAGCCTCCGGAGTAGCCACCGATCGGAGAAACACCCCCACGACGGACTCATACCGACCGGCCTCAGAGAAAGTCCTCCCCTCGTCGTGCGGGGTTCGTAATCGCGTCTTCGCAGGTCAGTCTGGTTTCTTTAGCTTCGCCAGACCATTGCCGTCCGATTCCGCTTGACGTCTGTGGTCCCACACGCGTGTAATTTCATGGGTGTAGTTCTGCGCCTTCCCGGGGGACAAGTGACAGGGGAGGCGCGACCCAGGGGGGCTCCACGGAGCTAGGAGGTGCGCTATGGGCGAGGTGCTCATCCCGCTGGCGCACGGCACAGACGGCGAAGAGTTGGGCTGGCAGGAACGCGCGCTGTGCGCGCAGACGGATCCGGAAGCGTTCTTTCCGGAGAAGGGTGGCTCCACTCGCGAGGCCAAGAAGGTGTGCCGCGCTTGCGATGTACGTGCGGAGTGTCTGGAGTATGCACTCGGCCATGACGAACGTTTCGGTATTTGGGGTGGTCTGTCCGAGCGCGAGCGCCGCAAGCTCAAGCGTGCCGCGGGCTGACGCCGCGGATAGGTGAGACTCACCGGGACCGCGCCTCACGGCGTGGCGCCCGGACGCTGTGAGGGTGGCCCTTACCTGGCCCTGGCAAGGTAAGGGCCACCCTCACGTCGAGGTCACGGGCCGGTTGCGACGGATGTGGCTTGTCGTCGGCTCTGTGGTAAGGCGTACGCGACGGGCGGCTTCGCGTATTCTGGTCAGCCGCGCCGGGCAGCTGAGCCCGGGCCGGCCGAACATTCGGATGAAAATATTGGCGCCCCAACTCGACCGCCACATCGTCACAGCCGTGCTCGTCACGCACGATGGTGCGCGCTGGCTGCCCGAGACGCTCAAGGCGTTGCTCACCCAGAGCCATCCGGTCGACCGCCTCGTCGCGGCAGACACCGGCAGCACCGACGCCGGCCCCGCCATGCTCACCGAGGTCGTCGGTGAGGGCAACCTGCTCAACCTGCCGCACGGCACGCGTTACGCCGACGCGGTGAGGGAGACGGTGTCCCACCCCGCCTCCACGCTGGCCGTCCCCGGCCCCGAGGGTGCGATCGGCCAGGACCGCGTCGAGTGGATCTGGCTGCTCCACGACGACTCCACCCCGGCGCCCGACACGCTCGAACAGCTGCTGCGCACCGCCGACGCGCACCCGCCCGCGGCGATCCTCGGCCCCAAGCTGCGCGACTGGAACGACCGGCGCGTGCTGCTGGAGGCGGGCGTCGCCATCGACCGTGTGGGCCGCCGCGAGACCGGACTCGACCCTCTGGAGTTCGACCAGGGCCAGCACGACACGATCCGCGAGGTCATGGCGGTCAGCAGCGCCGGCATGCTGGTCCGCCGCGACGTGTGGGACGAGCTCGGCGGCCTCGACCCGGCCTTCGGCCTCTTCCGCGACGACGTCGACTTCGGCTGGCGCGCCTACGCCGCCGGGCACCGCGTGCTGGTCGCGCCCGACGCCGTGATGTTCCACGCCGAGGCGGCGGCGCGGGGCGAGCGCGACGCCGGGTTCGCCGCCGACGACCGGCGCAGCGCGCTGCTCGTGCTGTTCGCGAACCTGCCGCTGTCCGGGCTCGCGCTCTCACTGCCGTTCAACATCCTCGTCTCTCTGCTGCGCGCGGTCTTCTTCGCCGGCGCCAAACGGCCCGGCGCCGCCGGGGCCGAGATGGCGGCACTGCGCAGCGCACTGTTCCGCGCGCCCCGGCTGCGCCGTGCCCGGCGCCCGGGGCTGACCGCCAGCGGCGTCAGCCGGTTCCAGCCGCGCTGGCCGACCCTGCGGCGGCTGCCGGACCTGTTCGTCGGCCACCGGCTTCCCCTGCCGAAGACCGAGAGCGGGATGGTCCGCCGCTGGGCGCGGCGTCCCGGCGTGCTGATGACCATCGTGCTGGCCCTGGTCGCGCTCGTGGCCGAGCGCGGCCTGCTCTCCACCCGCGGCTACCTCGGCGGCGGCGCGCTGGTGCCCGCGTGGGGCGGCGCGAGCGACCTGTGGGCCGAATACATCACCGGCTGGCACCCGGTCGGGCTCGGCTCGGCCGCCGGCGCCCCGCCGTACGCCGGGATGCTCGCCGTGCTGGCCACCGTCCTGCTGGGCAAGCCGTGGCTCGCCGTCCTGGTGCTGCTGCTCGCGGCCGTGCCGCTCGCCGGGCTGACCGCCTACACCGCGGTGCGCCGGCTCCGCCGCGTCGGCGTGCCCGTCGCGGTCTGGGCCGGCGTCACGTACGCGCTGCTGCCCGTCGTCTCCGGAGCCGTCACGACCGGCCGCCTCGGCACCGTCGTGGTGATCGTCCTGCTGCCCCTGATCGGGGTGTTCGCGGGTGCCATGCTCGCGCCCGCGTCGCGCCACGCCGCCTGGGCGGTGGCCGCGCTGCTCACCGTCGCCATGGCGTTCGCGCCGCTGACCTGGCCGCTGGCCGTGCTCGTCGGCCTGCCCGCGCGGTACGCCCTCGGCGGCCGGCGGGCGCACGCCGGCCGCCGCCTGGCCGTCGCGCTGGGCGTGCCGCCGCTCCTGCTGCTGCCCTGGACGCTCCACCTGCTGGCGCACCCGTCGGAGTTCCTGCGCGAGGCGGGGCTGACGGCGGCCGTCGCGCGGCCGGTCCCGAGCGGGCTGGTCATGCTCAGCCCGGGCGGCCCGGGCACGCCCGTCTTCTGGGTCACCGCCGGGCTCGCCGCGACCGGCCTGGCGGCACTGCTGCTGCCCCGGCAGCGTTCGGCGGTGCTGACCGGCTGGCTGCTCGCGCTCATCGGGCTGCTCGCCGCGATCCTCGTCCTGGCCCGCCCGGCCTGGCCCGGCGTGGCGCTGACGTTCGCCGCCGCCGGTCTCGTCCTCGCCGCCTCCGGCGTGCTGCACACGGCGCTCGCGAAGCTGTGGGCGCCCGGTCTCGCGCCGCGCGCCGCCGCGGCCCTGGTGCTGGTGGTCGCGGTCTCCACGCCCCTGCTCGCCGCCGGCACCTGGATCATGCGAGGGACCCACGGGCCGCTCGTCCGCACGAGTCCCGACGCGTTGCCGCTGGTCGTCGAGTCGCAGGTGACCCGGCCCCGCATGCTCGTGCTCGCCGGACACCCGGGTGGCGCCGTGACGGCGACGGTGTTCCGCGACCGCCGGCCGCTACCGGGCGAGGAGGCCGTGCCGTCCTCGGACGCGGCCCGTCGCCGGCTGCGCGAGGCCGTGGCCGGCCTCACCGCCGGCACCGGCGACGCGACGGAGCTGACCCACTTCGGCGTCGGGTACATCCTGGTGCCCGACCCCGGCCACGACCCGATCGCCGCCTCCCTCGACGCCGTGCCCGACCTGACGAGGCTGGGCCGCACGTCGCGCTTCGGCCTGTGGCAGCCGGCCGCGCAGACCGGGCGGCTGATGCTCGTCGACGGCCGTACGGTGACGCCGCTGCCGGCCGGCCGTACGGACGCGAAGGTCCGCGTCCCGCCGGGCGCCGACGGGCGCATCCTCCTGCTGGCCGAGCCGTCCGGGCACGGCTGGCACGGCACGTTCGACGGCCACGCGGCGCGAGGGTGGACGTTCGACGGCTGGGCCCAGGCGTTCGACGTCCCGTCGTCCGGTGGCTCCTTCACGCTGCACCGCGGCATGACGCTGCGGCACCTGTGGGTGTCCGCGCAGGGCCTGGCGCTGGTCGTGGTCATCCTCCTGTCGCTGCCGTCCGCGCAGTGGATCGACCGCCCGCGCCGCCACCGCAGAAAACGCGGCGGGCACGTGCGCACCGAGCAGCTCCCGGCACTGACGGGGGCGGAGTCGTGAACCTCGGATCGACGGCGGCCTCCGCGCGCCGCGTTCTGCGGCCGGTGGCCCGTGCCGTCTACCGCCTGGGCCGCGCCGTCGCGCGTTCGATCTACCGGCTCGTACGCGGGGCGGTGCGCGCGGTGTTCGCGTTCGCCGGGCGGCTGTCCTCGGCCGAGACCCGGCCGCGGTGGATGAACCGTCTGCCCGGCAACCGGTTCGCCCTCGCGGGCCTGGTCGTGCTGGCCCTCGTGGCCCTGTACGGCGTCGCGACGTTCGCCCGCCCGGCGGCCTCGGCGCCGCGCCGCGGCACCACCGTCCCGGTCACCTCGGCGGACGCCGCCTGCCCCGACACGCACGGCGCGCGGGTGAGCGCGGTCACGCCGCCCGGCGCGCACGGCGTCGGGCAGGCCTCGGTCACGGGCCGTCCGGTCGTGCTGACCTCGCCGGGCACCGCCTGGTCCACCGACGTCAAGGGCAAGGACGCCGGGCCGTGGGCGTTCGGCGCGTACGGCTCGCTCGCGCCCGGGCTGACCGTGGAGCAGACGACGTCCGAGGGGGGCCTGGCCGGCACCCGCTGCCTCCAGCCCGCCGCCGACCTGTGGTTCGCCGGCCCCGGGCCCGCCGACGCCAAGGACGTCGGCCTCTACCTCACCAACGTCGACGACCGCCCGGTGACCGCCATCGTCGCAGCGCTGAGCCCGGAGGGCTCGATCGAGACTCCCGAGGGCGAGGACGACGTGCTCGTCGCCCCGCACACCACCCGCCTCGTGCAGGTCGGCGTGCAGGTCGAGGGCTTCGGCCGGACGGCCGCGGACGCCAGGCTCATCGCCCTGCACATCCACGCCGACAACGGCCGGATCGCGGCGGCCGTACGCGTCCAGCGGAAGAAGGGCGCCGACTGGCTGCCGGCCACGGTGCCGGGCTCCAGCGTCGTCGTGCCGGGCGTCCCCTCGGGCAGCGGCAAACGCCGGCTGCTCATCGCGGTGCCCGGCCGGGACGAGGCCCAGGTGCGCGTGCAGGGCATCGCGAAGGACGGCGCGTTCGCGCCCATCGGAACGCGCAGCCTCCAGGCGCCCGCGCTCGCGGTGACCTCGTTCGACGTCGGGCTCGGCGGCAAGTACGCGGGGCTGCGGCTCGTCTCCGACAAGCCGGTCGTGGCCGCGCTGGTCATCGAGGAGGGCGACGACTTCGCGGTGACCGGCGCCACCCCGCCGCTCACGGCGGAGGGACAGGGCGGCCTGGTCGCCGACGTACGGGACAAGACGACGCTGCTGCTGACCGCTCCCGGAGCCGCCGCCGGCGTCCGGCTCACGCAGCTCATGGGCCAGGGCCCTGCCGGCACGCCGCAGGACGTCCGTGTGCCCGCGGGCCGCACCATCGAGGTGAAGATGCCGCCGCCGGCCGGCGGCGACGGCTACGGCCTGACCATCGTGCCCGGCCGGGGCTCCGGCCCGGTGTACGCCGCGCGGGTGCTGCGGATCAAGAAGCAGGGCGTCACGCTCCTGCCGGTCACGCCGGCGCGGATGACCGCGCTGCTGCCCGTCGTACGGGATATGCCGCTTCCGTAACCGTCGGCATAGAGCCGCAATGGATCTGAATTCTTCGGCCGGCGCTGGCTGAGCATTGCTTTTGGAGATGGAAGCTCGACGGCTGCTTGACACCCAACGTACGCTTTATGACAGATGTTGACAGCGTCTTTTACAACAGTCGTCGTCTCGGGTCGAAAACTCTCCTCCCCCGCCACCTTGGAGAGACCGAAGGAAGGGTCATGACCTGCGGTATGCCGCGCTCATCGCCGAGCAGCACTCGGTCAAACCGAAGATGACCGTACTCTCCCCCGCAGAGGACTCTCACGCATGCGCGAACCCCGCCGGGAAGATGCTTCCCGCCCCAATTTCGGCTCTGCCACGGAAATACCGGTCGCCATCATCGGCATCGGATGTCGGTTTCCCGGCGGGATCGACTCGGCGGACGCGTTGTGGCGTGCGCTCGCCGAGGAGCGCGATCTGGTGACCGAAGTCCCATCTCAACGGTGGGACGCCGACGCGATCTACGACCCCGAGCCCGGTGTGCCGGGCAAGCTGGCCTCGCGCTGGGGCGCCTTCATCGACGACGTCGCGGGCTTCGAACCGTCCTTTTTCGGGCTGACCGAACACGAGGCGGAGCGGATGGACCCGCAGTCCCGGCTGCTGCTGGAGACGGCGTGTGAGGCGCTGGAGCACGCCGGCCTCCCACCGCACGGCCTGAGCGGCTCGGCCATCGGCGTGTTCGCCGGTCACACCCAGGATGACTACCTCACCCTGTCCAACCGCGACGAGCCCGGCCGCTGGGACGCCCACAGCGTCATCGGCACCGACCGCTCGTCGGCCACCGGCCGGATCAGCTTCCTGCTCGGGCTGCGCGGCCCCGCCGTGACCCTCGACAGCTCCGGCTCGTCCTCTCTTGTCGCGGTCCATCTCGGCTGCCAGGCGCTCCGTACGGGCGAGGTCGACCTGGCGCTCGCCGGCGGCGTCACGCTCGATCTCACCCCGATGAGCGCCTTCACCTCCACGACGATGGGCACGCTGTCCCCGACCGGCCGGTGCGCCGCGTTCGGCGTGGACGCCGACGGGATCGTCGGCGGCGAGGGCTGCGGCATGGTGGCGCTGAAGCGCCTGCCCGACGCGATCGCCGACGGCGACCGGGTGCTCGCCGTCCTGCGCGCCACCGGCGTCAACCACCAGGGACGCGCCTCGGAGACGATGACCGGGCCCTCCTCGGAGGGACAGCGCCTGCTGCAGGAGGAGGTCCTCGTCAGGGCCGGCGTCGACCCGGCCGACGTCGGGCTCGTGGAGGCGGACGGCGCGGGCAGCCCGTCCGGGGACCCGGCCGAGTACGCCGCGCTGCGCGCCACCTACGGCGCGGGCGAGGAGGGCTGCGCGCTCGGGTCGGTCAAGACGAACCTCGGGCACTGCGAGGCGGCCGCCGGGGTGGCCGGGCTGATCAAGGCGGTGATGGCCGTCCGCCACGGGCAGGTCCCCGCGAACCTCCACTTCACCCGCTGGAACCCCCGGATCGAGCACGAGGGCGCCCGGCTGTTCGTGCCGACCGGCCTCATCTCGTGGCCGGTCGCCGCCGGCCCCCGGCTCGCGGCCGTCTCCTCTCACGGGTCCTCCGGCACCAACGCGCACGTCATCCTCGAACAGGCGCCCGCGCGGGAGCCCGTGCCCGTCGCCGAGCCGGAGCCGCGTCTCTATCCCCTCTCCGCCGGCTCCGAGGAGGCCCTCGCGGCCACGGCGGGCCGTGTGGCGGACTGGCTCGACAACGCCGGCGCGCCCCTGAGGGACGTCGGCCACACGCTCGCCCACCGGCGGGAGACACGTCTGCACCGCGCCGTGGTCAGCGCCACGTCACGTACCGAGCTCGTGGCCGGGCTCCGCCGGCTCGCCGCGGGCGGCGCAGACGCCGATGCCGACGGCGGCGTGTGGACCGGGACAAGCACGCGCCGCGCCCGTGGCCCGGTCTTCGTCTTCTCCGGTCAGGGCGCGGTCTGGCCTGGGCTGGGCCGGACGCTGCTGGCGGCCGAGCCCGCCTTCGCGGCGGCCGTGGACGAGCTGGAACCGGTCATCGCGGCCGAGGCCGGGTTCTCCGTGCGCGAGGCCCTTGACGCCGGTGAGGTGCCGACCGGCGCGCGGGAGACGCAGGTGCTGTTCGCCACACAGGTGGCCCTCGCGGCGGCCTGGCGGGCCCGGGGCGTCGAGCCGGTCGCGGTGATCGGGCACTCCGCAGGCGAGGTGGCGGCGGCCGTGGTGGCCGGGGCGCTGTCGCCGGCCGACGGCGCGAGGGTCGCCTGCCGGCTGTCGAACATCCTTGCCACCGTGCCGGACGACAGCGCCACGGCGCGCGTCTCACTCGCGTACGGGCAGGTACGCGCCCAGCTCACCGGGGGCGGCGTCGAGGACGTCACGGTCGCGGCCATCCCGTCCCCGTTCTCCACCGTCGTCGCCGGAGACGCCGGGCACGTACGCTCGCTCGTCGCCGCCTGGGGCGCCAAGGACGTGGCGGCGGAGATCGTCCCGGGCGACCCGTGCCTGGCCGGCGCGCGGGCCGAGGCGGTCGTACCGGAGCTGAAGGCGGTCCTCGCCGGGCTCGAACCACGCGAGCCGGACCTGAGCGTCTACGGGACCGTACTGGACGACCCGTACACCACACCGCCGTTCGACGCCGGTTACTGGGCGGACGTCGTACGCGGGCCGGTGCGCTTCGCCGCCGCCTGCGTGGCCGCGCTCGCCGACGGCCACCGCACGTTCGTCGAGGTGTCGCCGGACCCGCTGCTGTCCCCGGCCGTACGCGAGAACGCCCGGCGGATGGGACGCGACGCGACCGTCCTGCCGACGCTGACACGCGGCCGGGAGGATCCGTCCGGCCTGATGGGACAGGTCGCCACGGCGTACTGCGCGGGCGTCCCGGTCACCTGGCGCGAGCACGCCGAGGGCACGCTCGCCGACGTGCCGCTGCCGCTGTGGGCCAGGCGCCGGCTCTGGCTGCCGGAGTACCTCCGGCGCAAGCCCGGCACCGAGGGGCACCAGGGGCGTCCGCTGCTCGGCACGCACATCAGCCTGCCCGACGCCCCAGGCGAGCACCTCTGGCAGGCCGACGCGGGCACCGCGGCGTGGCCGTGGCTGCGCGACCACCGGGTCGAGGGCCGTCCGGCGATGCCCGGCGCCGGGTACGCGGAGATGGCGCTGGGCGTGGCCGCCGACCTGTTCGGCGAGCGCGCGCCGTGCGAGGTGCGCGACCTGGCCGTGCACACCACCGTGTTCCTCGACGAGCACACTCTCCTCACCACCCGCGCCGCCCGGCTCGCGCCGGAGACCGCGAGCGTGGAGTTCCTGGCCGAGATCGACGGGCGCGCGCAGTGCGTGGCCTCGGCCACCGTGCGCCTGCTGTCCGCCGAGCCGTCGCCGGGCTGGGTGGACCGGCCGGCCGCGATCACCGGCCGTGGAGGCGACCCCGTACCCGAGAGCGAGAACCCGCGCCACGGCCCGTCCTTCGCGGCGCTCGGCGCCATCCACGTGCCGGACCCCGAGGGCGACACCGTCATCGCCCGCATCGGGCTGCCGACCGGCCTGCGCGCCGCCGCCTGCGGGTTCCGCGCGCACCCCGTGCTGCTCCACGCCTGCCTGCGAGCGGTCGCGGCCCATCCGCGCCTGCGTGGGCAGGAGGTGGCCTTCGTGCCGCTGCGCGTCGGGAAGCTGCGCCGGCTCGGCGACACGCGGCACGCGACGTGGTGCGAGGCGCAGGTGCGGACGACCGGCGAGCACGGCGCGCGCGCCGACGTACGGCTGGTGGCCGAGGACGGCACCGTCGTCCTCGAACTCCTCGACGTACGGCTGGGCGCGGCGGTCCGCGACGCGTCGGCCGCGCGGGCCCGCGACCGCCTGCTGGCCATCGAGTGGGACGAGCTGCCCGCGCCCGGCCTGCCCACCACGGAGACCGGGGCCTGGCTGGTGCTGGCCGAAGAGGACGACCAGCTCGCCGACGCGCTCGCCGGCGCGCTCGGGTCCGCGCTCCTGGCCACGCCGCTGTCGTACCGCGACATGGGCGCCGAGACGGTACGGCGTCACCTCAGCGACCGGCACGGGCGCATCGTCATGCTCTGCCCGGCGCCGGTGGAGGCCGTCGGCGTCGAAACGGTCGAGCGCGCCCGCGACCGCGTACGCCGCCTGACCGACCTCGTGCGCACGCTCGCCGATGAGGGCACCGACCCGCGCCTGTACGTGGTGACACGCGAGGCGCGGATGCCACGCGGCACCGGCGCGCCCAACCTCGAACAGGCCCCGCTGCGCGCGGTGTGCCGGGTCGCCGGCGCGGAGCATCCCGGGCTCCGCGTGACGCACGTCGACGTGGACGCCGACGGCGGCGACCCCGCCGACCTGGTGGCCGAACTGCTCGCCGACTCCGCCGAGGACGAGATCGCCTGGCGCGGGGGCACGAGGTACGCCGCGCGGTTGCGCCGGGCGCCTCTCGGCACGGACGAGCGCCGTACCGCCGAGGCCCGCTGCGGGCAGGACGGGTTCGCCCCCGCCGTCCGTACGCTGGGCGACCTGGGCTCCTTCGAGCTCGTCACCGCACCCCGGCGGCCGCCCGGCCCCGGCGAGATCGAGATCCGGGTGCGCGCCGCGGGGCTCAGCTTCCGCGACGTACGTGCCGCCGCGGACCGTTCGCCCGGAGAGCCGGGGCCGTTCGGGCTCGACTGCGCCGGCGAGGTGGCCGCGGTCGGCGAGAACGTCACCGGCCTGGCGCCCGGCGACCGGGTGGCCGCCTTCGTCCCGGGCGCGATGGCCTCCTTCGTCACGCTGCCGGCCTGCGGGGCGTTCCGCGTACCGCCGGCGCTGTCCTACGAGGACGCGACGACGATCCCGGCCGCGTACCTGCTGGCCGGCCATGCCGTACGCCACCTCGCGCGGCTCCAGGAGGGCGAGCGCGTCCTCATCCACTCGGCGACCGGCGGCGTCGGCATGGCGGTCATCGCCCTGGCCCAGGCGGCCGGGGCACGCGTCCACGCGACGGCCGGCAACGACGAGCGCCGCGACCTGCTGCGCGCCATGGGCGTCGAGCGCGTCTACGACTCGCGCACGCTCGACTTCGCCGAGCAGGTGCGCGCCGACACCGGCGGGGAGGGCGTCGATGTCGTCATCAACTCGCTGGAGGGCATCGCCCTGCAGGCCGGCCTGGACCTCCTGCGCCCGGGCGGGCGCTTCATCGACGTCGGCGGTTCCTCCCGCGACCGGCTGCGGGTGTCGCCGCCCCTGCACAACGTCACGTTCGCCGGCGTCGACCTGGCCACCGCGGGCGACCGGCTGCCGACGCTGACCGGGACGCTGATGCGCGAGATCGGCGAGGACGTCGCGGCGGGCCGGATCCAGCCGCTGCCGCACACGGCGTACCCGATCGACGCCGTCGGCGACGCGTTCCAGGCCATGGCGGCGCGTTCGCACACGGGGAAACTGGTCATCGTCTTCCCGGTCGAGGGCACGGTGAAGGTGGTCGTGCCGCCCGCGCAGGTGCCGGTCGCCCGCCACGACGGCGCGTACGTCATCACCGGCGGGCTCGGCGGCCTCGGGCTGCTGCTCGCCCGGCACCTGGCCGAGAGCGGCGCCGGCCGCATCGTCCTGGGCGACCGCGACCGGCCGGCGGGAGAGGCCGGCCGGGTCATCGAGGCGCTCCGGAGAGCCGGCACCGACATCGGCCTGGTCCGCGGCGACCTGTCCGACCCCGCGACCGCGCCCAAGCTGATCGCCGCCGCGACCGCCACCGGCCTCCCGCTGCGGGGCGTCGCGCACGCCGCGGACGCCGCCGAGGAGGCGGCCATCAGCCGCATCGACGACGACCTCCTCGACCGCGTGTGGGCCCCGAAGGCCTTCGGAGCGTGGCATCTGTTCCGCGCGGGCGTCGGGCAGCCCCTCGACTGGTGGCTGTCCTTCTCCTCCTCCGCCGCGCTGATCGGCGATCAGGGCCAGGCCGCCTACGCCGCCGCGGACGGCTGGCTGGACGCCTTCACCGCCTTCGGCCGCGCCGGCGGCGTGCCCGTGCAGAGCATCAACTGGGGCGTACGCGCCGGCCAGCGGCGACATGGTCCGGCGCCGGTGAGCCCGGCGGACCGCGTCGCCGCCATCGACCTGGTCCTGCGCCACGACCGGCCACAGACGGGGTACCTGCCGTTCGACGACGCGCGGATGTTCATCGGCGAACGGGTGCGTACGACGCCGTTCTTCGCGGCCCTGACGAACCGCTCGGCCGGCGGGCCGCTGCTGCGGATCGACCTGCGAGCCGCCGACCCGGGCACGCGGCACACCCGGATCACCGAGTACATCGTCGCGCAGAGCAGCCGTATCCTGCGCCGGGACGAGGCGGAACTGGACCCGGACAGCCCGCTGACCGAGTCGGGCCTCGACTCGATGTCCGCGCTCGAACTCCGCTCCGGCATCGAACGCGGCCTCGGCATCCGGATCCCGGCCCAGGCGATCTGGGACCACGGCACCCCGGCCGCCCTGGCCGCCCACCTGGCCGCCCACATCGGCGACCGAACCTGACGGGCTACGGCGTGTACTCGGTGGCGGGGGTGGTCGCGTAGCGGGACATGACCTCGGTGACCGCCTCGTCGGTCATGGGGCGGCCGGAGGCGATCATGTCGCCCAGGTCGCGGAAGTACTGCACGTACAGGTCGGGCGTGAACGTGTTGAGCAGCACGGCCGGCTCGTCGCCCGGGTTGGCGAAGGTGTGCGGCGCCCCCGGCGGCACCATCACCAGCGTGCCGGCGCCCGCGTCGTGGCTCTCCTTCCCCACCGTGAAGCGGGCGGTGCCCGACACCACGTAGAACCCCTCGTCGTGCTGGGCGTGCCGGTGCTGCGGCGGCCCCTCGGTGTGCGGGGCGATCGTGATCTCGCCGAGGCCCAGGCGGTGACGGGTCGTGGTGCCGTCCTCCAGGATGCGCATCCTGATCGGTCCGGTGAACGTCACCTCGCCCTCGTCCGGCCCGACGACCGACACGCGGCAGATGTCCGCGGCGAACGCGAGGATCGCCGCCAGCAACCGCCCCGGAGTCTCGATCTGCGGGACGTGACCGGTGCCGGGAAGCAGTTCGAACCGCGCGCCCGGAATGGCCGCGGCGAACGCGCGGCCGTAGTCCGGGTCCACGATCCGGTCGCTCTCGCCCCACACGACCAGTGTCGGCAGGCCGGCATCCGCGAGCCGGCCGCGCAGGCTCGTGTCGGTCATCGTCGCGCCGTAGACGGCCAGCGTGGCGCGGTTGCCGGCCATGACCTGCCGCTGCGCGCCGGTCATCGCGGACGGGTCGATCCGGAACCGGTCCGGGTCGTGGTAGCTGAGCCGGGCCACGTCGTCCAGCGTGAGCGAGAAGAAGTCGGCCACGGGGTGGTCCGCGACGTCGATGCCGACCGCGTCGACCAGGACCATGCCGCTCACGCGCGGCGACCGGAGCAGCGCGATCTCGGCGGCGATCCAGCCGCCGATCGAGTTGCCGACCACGGTGACGTCGGTGAGGTCGAGCGTGTCGAGCAGCGCGACGTAGAGGGCGGCGAGGTCGCGCGGGCTCGTCAGGGCCTCGGGGCGCGGGGTGGCGTCGAAGCCGGGGTGGACCGGGGCGATCACCCGGGCGGACTCGGCGAGCAGGCCGGCGAAGCCGTTGACCGACTGCGGGCCGGCGCCGCCGTGCAGCAGCAGGACGGCCCGTCCCCGGCCCTGGTCGGTGATGGTGAGCTCGACGGCGCCGATGCCGTCGACGGTGAGGTGCGTCGTCATGCGTGTCACTCCCATGGAACAGAGGCTGATACAAGGAAGCTTACATAAACAACCTTAGATAAGAAAGCTTAGTTAAGGATCCTGTGTCGACCGCGTAGGATTCCGGGCATGACCCGTCAGGAAGTGGCTCTGCTCGTCAAGCGGCTCCAGCACCGGCACCACCGGGAGCTCACGGCCGCCCTGGCCCCCCTCGGCGTCTCCCTGCCGCAGTGGGACACTCTGCGCCACCTGGGCCGCAACCCCGGCGCCTCGCTGCACGACCTCGCGCAGCTCACCTTCCAGACCGACCAGTCCTTCGGCTCCCTCGCCGCCCGGATGGCCGAACGCGGCCTCATCGAGCGCGTCCCCGGGCCGGGCCGCGCCGTACGCCACCGCCTCACCGAAAAGGGGGAGGAGCTGTGGAAAGCGGGCGACGTCCTGGCCGGGAAGGTCATGGACGAGTCGCTCGGAGCGCTGACCGCGGACCAGGTCGACCAGCTCGGCGCCCTGCTCGGCAGGGTCCTGGCTCAGTCGTCCGGAGAGTCGTAAGTGGGGTCGATGGACTCGGGGGCGAGGCCGAGCAGGTCGGCGACCTCCTCGACCACGACGTCGCGGACCAGGCGTGCGCGGTCGCGTTCGTCGTCCCCGCCCCGCGCCTCGACCGGCCGGCGGTAGACCACGATCCGCGGCGGGCGGCCCTTCTCGGCCGGGATGAGGCGGCTGAGGGGTACGGCGTCGAGGTCGAGGGCGAGCGGGTCGATCGCGGGAACCTCTTCCACCGCGAACTCCACGCCGGCCAGTTGCTCGCTCCAGCGCTGTTCGAGCCGGTGGGCCTCTTCGCGCACGAGGTCGTCGAAGCGTTCGGCGCGCGTGCGGGAGATCGGCGCCTCCGCCGGTGCGAGCGGCCCGCGCATTCCGCGGCCACGGCGGTCACGACGGCGCGTGCCGGAGCCTCCTGTCACGCGTGATCGCACATCTTCGAGCATAGTCCGCCCGAATCGTCCTGGGGGGCGGAGACGGCCGGACCGCCCGTACGAGCTGTCCTTGATCACGTTTGTCTCCTCCGGGGTCGGCTCATCCCGGGATACCCGGCACGGCCGCCCGCGACGATTTCTCGGCGGTGCCCGTCCTGTCACCGAGGAGACGGGGCCGGTGGCCCGGCCGACGCCCGCTCCGCTCGTACGGGGCCTGCCGCGATAAAGATCCGTTATGCGAATTGGTGCCTGAAATACGGCGACACGAAGTGAGGATAGTGGCGCGGGTGTGGGGGGAGGGGATACGTTCCCGTCGTGAGCCCCGTCCGCATCTGCTCCCGCACCGCGTGCAAGCAGTCTGCTGTCTATACGCTCACGTACGTCTACGCCGACTCGACCGCTGTTCTCGGCCCGCTGGCTGCGTACGTCGAGCCGCACTGTTATGACCTGTGCGCCGAGCACGCGGAGCGCCTGACCGCGCCCATGGGCTGGGAGCTCGTACGACTCCCCGCCGAGGAGTCCGAGCCGAGCAGTGACGACCTCGAGGCGCTCGCCAACGCCGTACGCGAGGCCGCCAAGCCGGCCGCCCCGCGACAGGAGCCGGTCGGCCAGGGCACCGAGGTCGGCAGACGCGGCCACCTACGGGTTCTCCGCTCGGACACGCCCCGCAAGCCCTGATCCGCTTCCCGGTAGGCTCTCGATACACCGTGCCGGAAGCAAGGGGCCAGGAGTGAGTGACCTCACCAAGATCTTCAAGGCGTACGACATCCGGGGCGTCGTCCCCGACGAGCTGGACGAGGGGATCGCCGAGGCCGTCGGCGCCGCCTTCGTACGCGTGACGGGCGCCCGGGCGATCGTGACCGCGCACGACATGCGCGCCTCGTCCGGCCCGCTGTCCGCGGCGTTCGCCCGCGGAGCCACGTCGCAGGGCGCCGACGTGATCGAGGCGGGGCTCGGCTCCACCGACATGCTCTATTACGCCAGCGGCAGCCTCGACCTTCCCGGCGCGATGTTCACCGCCAGCCACAACCCCGCGCAGTACAACGGCATCAAGCTGTGCCGTACGGGTGCCAAGCCGGTCGGCCGCGACACCGGCCTGACCGAGATCCGCGAGATGCTCGAGGCCGGTGTGCCCGCCTTCGACGGCCCGGCCGGCACGGTCACGCAGAAGGACCTGCTGTCCGGCTACGCCGAGCACCTGAAGACCCTGGTCGACCTGTCCGCGATCCGCCCGCTGAAGGTCGTCGTCGACGCGGGCAACGGAATGGGCGGCCACACGGTCCCGGTGGTGTTCGAGGGCCTGCCGATCGACCTCATCTCGCTCTACTTCGAGCTCGACGGCACCTTCCCCAACCACGAGGCCAACCCGATCGAGGCGGCCAACATCGTCGACCTGCAGGCGGCGGTGCTCGAGCACGGCGCCGACGTCGGGCTCGCCTTCGACGGCGACGCCGACCGCTGCTTCGTCGTGGACGAGCGCGGCGAGCCGGTGGCGCCCTCGACCGTGACCGCGCTGGTCGCCGTGCGCGAGCTCGCCAAGCACGGCGCGGGCCGGATCGTGCACAACCTGATCACCTCGCGGGGCGTGCCGGAGATCGTCCGCGAGCACGGCGGCGAGCCGATCCGCACGCGCGTCGGGCACTCCTTCATCAAGCAGACGATGGCCGAGACCGGCGCCATGTTCGGCGGCGAGCACTCCGGCCACTACTACTTCCGCGACTTCTGGTTCGCCGACTCCGGCATGCTCGCCGCGATGCACGTTCTGGCCGCCCTCGGCGGGCAGGACCGGCCGCTGTCGGAGCTGCTGGCCGAGTTCACGCGTTACAACGCGTCCGGCGAGATCAACAGCAAGGTGTCCGACCAAGAGGGCACGATGGCCGCCGTGCGTGCGGAGTTCGAGGGCCGTCCGGGCGTGACGATCGACGAGCTCGACGGGCTCACGGTCGGCCACGACGACTGGTGGTTCAACCTGCGGCCGTCCAACACCGAGCCGCTGCTCCGGCTCAACGCCGAGGGCGACGGCGAGGACGCGATGGCCGCCGTGCGCGACGAGGTGCTCGAAATCGTGCGAAAGGGAAACGAATGAAGATCGACTCCTGGCTTCTGGAGATCCTCGCCTGCCCCAACTGCCGGGGCGAGCTGAAGACCGACGACGCCGCGGACGAGCTCGTCTGCACCGGCACCTGCAAGTACGCCTACCCGGTCCGTGACGACATCCCGGTCCTGCTCGTGGACGAGGCCAGGACGCCTGCATGACGCGCGTCCGCACCGGAGGGCCGGCGCGAGGATGAGCTTCTCCGAGCCCGACTACGGCCGCCTCGACGATCCTGAGGCGCTGGCCGAGGCGGACCCGGGCGAGATGCTGCGTCACGTCGCCTCGGCGGCCGCACAGGTCCGTGAGGCCCAGCTCCTGGCCACCGAGGCCGGCGTCGAGCGCATCGCCGTGGGCGGGCGCCCGCGGGCCGTCGTGGTGGCCGGGATGGGCGGTTCGGGCATCGCGGGCGGAGTGCTCGCCGCGGTCTGCGGCCTGGGCTGCCCGGTGCCGATCACGACCGTGCACGGCTACCGCCTGCCGGGCTGGGTCGGCGCGGCCGACCTGGTGATCGCGATCTCCCGGTCCGGGGCGACCGAGGAGACGCTCGGCGTCGCGGCCGACGCCGCGCGCCGTGGCTGCCGGCTGCTGTGCGTCGGCGCGAACGGCTCGCCGCTCGCCGAGATCGCCGTACAGTCCGGCGCGGTGTTCGTCCCGGTGGCGCCCGCCGCGCAGACCCGCGCGGCCCTCTGGGGGCTGGCCGTCCCGCCGCTGCTGGCCGCGGGCGCGCTCGGCCTGGCCCAGGTGCCGCCTCCGGTGCTGGAGCGCACCGCCGAGCGCCTGGAGGAGATGAGCCACCTGTGCCGCCCGGCCAGCGAGTCGTTCGTCAACCCGGGAAAACAGACCGCGGTGGACCTCGCCGGCTCGATCCCGCTGATCTGGGGCACCTCGCCGCTGACGGGCGTGGTGGCCGACCGGTTCGCCGCCCAGCTCGCGATAAACGCGAAATATCCCGCTATAGCGGGCGAGCTGCCTGAGGCCGGCCACGACCAGGTGCTGACCCTCGACGGGCCCTTCGCCGTCTCCGGCGCCGGCGAGGACGACTTCTTCCGCGACCGCGTGGACGAGCCGGAGGCCACCCGACTGCGCCTGGTCGTCATCCGCGACACCGAGGAGCACCCGCAGGTGACCCGCCGGCGCGAGGCCTCCATCGAGATCGCGGACGAGCGCGGCGTGCCGGTGACCCAGCTGAGCGCCCAGGGCGAGCACCCGCTCGAACGCCTCGCCGGGCTGATCGCCCACGTCGACTACGCGAGTGTCTATCTGGCCCTGGCCCTCGGCGCGGATCCGACGCCCGTACCCGCCATCCAGGAACTCAAAGTGAGGATCACATGAAGCCCTCCGCAGACCGGAGCGACCGTGAGTGCTGAGGGCGGTTCCAAGGCGATCGCCGCGGCGCTCGGCGCCAACCTCGGCATCGCCCTGGCCAAGTTCGTGGCGTTCGCCTTCACGGGGTCGGCCTCGATGATGGCCGAAGGCGTGCACTCCATCGCCGACTCCGGCAACCAGGGCCTGCTCATCCTCGGCCGCAGCCGTTCCCGGCGCGCCGAGACGAGCCGTCACCCCTTCGGGTACGGCCGCGAGCGTTTCTTCTACGCCTTCATCGTCGCCGTCGTCCTGTTCACGGTCGGCGCCCTCTTCTCGCTGTACGAGGGCTGGCACAAGATCAGCGACCCGCACGACATCGACGACCCGATCTGGGCGTTCGGCGTCCTCGGCCTCGGCATCCTGCTGGAGGGCTACTCCTTCCGTACGGCGATCAAGGAATCGAACCTGACCCGCGGAAAGCAGAGCTGGGTCACCTACATCCGCCGGGCGCGGGCACCCGAGCTGCCGGTCGTGAT
The DNA here is from genome assembly GCF_030406325.1 of Actinomadura sp. DC4. Lineage (GTDB taxonomy): Bacteria > Actinomycetota > Actinomycetes > Streptosporangiales > Streptosporangiaceae > Actinoallomurus. The sequence goes on from NZ_JAUEQY010000014.1 coordinate 95,435, forward strand.
CCTGGAGGACTTCGCCGCGCTGATCGGGCTCGTCGTCGCCCTCGTCTGCGTCGGCCTGGCCGTGATCACGGGTGACGGTGTCTGGGACGGCGTGGGCTCGGTCGTGATCGGCCTGCTGCTGGCGTTCGTCGCGATCGTGCTCGCGGTGGAGACCAAGAGCATGCTCATCGGCGAGTCCGCGGTCGGCGAGATCGAGAAGAAGATCGTCGCCGAGCTGGAGTCGGTGGAGGAGATCGACCGGGTCATCCACCTGCGGACGCTGCACATCGGACCGGAGGAGCTCCTGGTCGCGGTGAAGATCGCGGTGACCTCCGACGACACCGCCGCCGAGGTGGCCAGGGGGATCGACGCCGCCGAGAGCCGCATCCGCGAGGCCGTGCCCGAGGCTCGCCACATCTACATCGAGCCGGACCTCGACCGCGCCCGGAGCAGGCCCGAGAACGCCGGCTGACCCCGCCTACTCCTCGGCGCCGCCGGGGGTGACCAGGCCGGACTCGTACGCGAGGACCACCGCTTGGGCGCGGTCGCGCAGGCCGAGCTTGGTGAAGACCCGGGCGACGTGGGTCTTCACCGTGTGCTCGCTCACCACGAGGCGCGCGGCGATCTCGCCGTTGGACAGGCCGGCCGCGATCAGGCCCAGCACCTCGGTCTCGCGGGCGGTCAGCGTCGCCAGCGCCGGTGCGGGCCGGGGCCGCGCCCTGCGCTGGCGCGCGAACTCCCGGATCAGCCGTCCCGTCACCTGCGGCGCCAGCAGGGCGTCGCCGCGCGCCACCACGCGTACCGCCGACACCAGGTCCTCCGCGGTCGAGTCCTTCAGCAGGAACCCGCTGGCCCCGGCCGACAGGGCCTCGTACACGTACTCGTCCACGTCGAACGTCGTCAGCACCAGCACACGCGTCGCGGCGTTGGCCGGGTCGGCGAGGATCCGCCGGGTCGCGTCGATGCCGTCCATCTCCGGCATGCGGATGTCCATGAGGACGACGTCGGGACGATGGGCCTCGGCGAGCCGTACCGCCTCCCGGCCGTTACCTCCCTGGGCGACGACGTCGATGTCGGGCTGGGCGGCGAGGAGTGCGGCGAAACCGGCGCGCACGATCGTCTGGTCGTCGGCGATCAGCACTCGGATCATGGACGCCGATTCTGGCCTACCGGAAGCTCGGCCTGCACGGCGAATCCGCCCTCTGTACGCGGACCTGCGGCGAAGCGCCCGCCGAGCATCGTGGCCCGCTCGCGCATGCCCACGAGCCCGTGCCCCATCATCTTGGTCCCGTCCACCGAGGTGACCGGGGGCCCGGACGAGCCGTCGTCGGTCACCCGTACGGCGAGGCGGTCGCCGAGGTAGTTGAGGTCGACCCGCACCCGCGAGCCGGGCGCGTGCCGCCGGGCGTTCGTCAGCGCCTCCTGGACGATGCGGTACGCCGACAGCTCGATGGTCGTGGACAGCGGCCGTACCGCGCCGTGCACGTTGAGCTGGGCGTCGCCGCCGGCGCCCCGGTGGCTGTCGATGAGCTCGCCGAGGCGGTCGAGGCGCGGCTGCGGCGTCACCTCGGGCTCGGCGCCCGGGTCGGCGCGCAGCACGCTCAGCAGCCGCCGCATCTCCTCCAGTGCCTCGCGCGCCGCGCCGGCCACCTCGGCGAAGCCCTTCTTCGCCTCGGGGGACAGGTCGCGCATCGTGTACGGCGCGGTCTCCGCCTGTACGGCGATCATCGAGACCGAGTGCGCGACGACGTCGTGCAGCTCACGCGCGATGCGGGCGCGCTCGCGCAGGACCGCCTGCTCGTGCTGGACGGCGTTGAGGCGCGTCAGGGTCTCGCTGTTGCGCTCGCGCTCCTCGTCCATGCTCGCCTCGGCCGTCTCGACCGTACGGCGGGCGTCGCCGAGCCCGAGGGCGGCGACGACGGCGACCAGGGAGGCCGGCCAGGGGATGGCGTCCAGGCTGCCGGAGGCGAGGTAGACGACGCCCACGGCCACGACGCTGCCGACGCCGAGCACGCCGGTGGACTGGCGCGGCAACTGCTGGGCCAGCAGGAACAGCGTGCAGAGTGCGGCGAAGGCGGTCATGGCGAGCAGCGTCTGACCGGACAGCAGGCTCGCGGCGAACGCGGCGAGCGTGATGGCCGCGGCCGGCCGCAGCGACTCGCGCCGGAACATCAGCGGAGCCGTCGAGGCGACCGCGAACGCCCCCTGGAGGCTCACCGCCTGCAGGTGGTGCAGCGGGAGCTCGAACAGGGCGGCCAGCGCGAGCACCGCGCCGGTGACCGGCCCGTACCACCAGGAGGTGCCGAACCGGCGCCAAGCGTGCGCCCAGCGCAGCAATGGCGGCGTACGAGGGGCCGGCGCCGGGGGGCCCGGCCGCGCGTACATCGTCCCGCCGGGGGAGACGTGCGAGGGGGCGGGCGGCGCGCTCCGGCCGTACAGGGTGGCCACGAGACGGCTCGTGAGCGGGCGGAAGAGCTTGCCGATCGCGGTGAGGATCCACAGGAGGACCTGGCCGACGGCCGTGACCACCTGAGCTGCCAGGCGCCACGCCGCGGGTCCGGCTTCCTGGAGGAAGTCAGGTTTGTCGCTAGTCACCCTTTATCTTGACCCCCCGACGGCCATGCTCGCCTCACCGTACGGAGCGATTTCCCCATCCTTGCGACCGGTGTCATGTCCACCTGGAGGACGATGCCAGGTCCCTCCCTCAGGGGGACGCGGTCCGGCGGGTACGCGGCGTAGTTTTTCACTGTGACAAGGGCGGCCGCGCCTCTGTTCTTAGGGGGTCCGGAGGCGTCGGCTTCCCTGGTCCGCCATCCGGCCCCTCCCGGCTCGGGTGGCGCGACCGGTCTCCCTCGCCGGGATGGCCGTCGGCCGCCACAGGTCTCCTGTGGGTACCCCCCACCGGCGGCACGATCGGGCACACCATGGGCTGGGGTCTCCCCGATCCGGCCATCTCGGCGAGGGTTCCGGTTACCTCCGGCCCCGCAGCAGGCGCAGCGCCTTCTCCTTCTCGAAGTCCAGCGCACGTCCGGGAGGCGCCGACAGCCGGCCGATGCGCTCGCCGAGCTCCCGCACCGCCGCACGTACGTCGGGCTCCGCCAGCACGCGCAGCCCGAAGGCCAGCTCGGCGGGGTTGACGTCGTACCTCTTCTCCAGCGTCAGCGCGAGCGCCACCGCCCGCAGCTCGTCCTCGCCGAAGCGGCGGTGTCCCTTGGGCTCACGGGTCGGGGGGAGCAGGCCCAGAGCCTCGCGGTAGCGGAGCATGCGGGGCGAGGTCCCGAGTCGCTGGGCGGCCTCTGTGATGCGCATGGGACCTATTCTGACAAATCTGTGTTAGATACAGGCCTCCGACCGTGCGTCCCTTCATCGGTCCGACCTACACTCGGCCGAGACACCGAACTCCAGGGAGCAAACCAAGCATGGATTACAAGGTCGCCGATCTGTCGCTCGCGGCTTTCGGCCGCAGGGAGATCAATCTCGCCGAGCATGAGATGCCCGGTCTCATGTCGGTCCGCAAGGAGTACGCCGAGTCCCAGCCACTGCGCGGCGCCAAGATCATGGGCTCGCTGCACATGACGATCCAGACCGCCGTGCTGATCGAGACCCTGGTCGAGCTGGGCGCGGACGTCCGCTGGGTGAGCTGCAACATCTTCTCGACCCAGGACCACGCCGCCGCCGCGGTCGTCGTCGGCCCGAAGGGCACGGCCGAGGACCCGCAGGGCGTGCCCGTCTTCGCCTGGAAGGGCGAGACGCTGGAGGAGTACTGGTGGTGCACCGACCAGGCGCTCGCATGGCCCGGCGGCGAGGGCCCCAACATGATCCTCGATGACGGCGGCGACGCGACGATGCTCGTGCACAAGGGCGCCGAGTACGAGAAGGCCGGTGCCGTCCCCTCGGCCTCCGAGGACGACCCGGAGGAGTGGAAGGTCGTCCTCGAGCTCCTGCGCCGTACGGTCGACGGCTCCGGTCGCTGGACCAAGGCCGCCGAGCGCATCAAGGGCGTCACCGAGGAGACCACGACGGGCGTCCACCGCCTGTACGAGATGCACAAGGCCGGCTCGCTCGCCTTCCCGGCGATCAACGTCAACGACTCGGTCACCAAGTCCAAGTTCGACAACAAGTACGGTTGCCGGCACAGCGTGATCGACGGCCTCAACCGCGCCACCGACGTGCTGATCGGCGGCAAGGTCGCGGTCGTCTGCGGCTACGGCGACGTCGGCAAGGGCTGCTCGGACGCGCTGCGCGGTCAGGGCGCCCGCGTCATCGTCACCGAGATCGACCCGATCTGCGCGCTGCAGGCCGCGATGGACGGCTTCCAGGTCGCCACGCTGGAAGACGTCGTCGAGAGCGCCGACATCTTCGTGACGACGACCGGCAACTTCAACATCATCAGCGCCGAGCACATGGCGCGGATGAAGCACCAGGCGATCGTCAGCAACATCGGCCACTTCGACAACGAGATCGACATGGCCGGCCTGGCGAAGATCCCGGGCATCAAGAAGGAAGAGGTCAAGCCGCAGGTCCACACGTGGACCTTCGAGGACGGCCACAACATCATCGTGCTGGCCGAGGGCCGCCTGATGAACCTCGGCTGCGCCACCGGCCACCCGTCGTTCGTGATGTCGAACTCCTTCACCAACCAGGTGATCGCGCAGATCGAGCTCTTCACCAAGACCGAGGAGTACCCGGTCGACGTGTACGTCCTGCCCAAGCACCTGGACGAGAAGGTCGCCCGGCTGCACCTGGACGCGCTCGGCGTGAAGCTCACCGAGCTGACCAAGGAGCAGGCCGCCTACATCGGCGTCGACGTCGAGGGCCCGTACAAGCCGGACCACTACCGGTACTGATGGCTGGAGCGGAGAGCCGCCGAGCGAGCGAAGTGGACGGCCGAGGGACGAGGTCGTCCGCGAAGCGAGCGAGAAGGCGAACGCGACCATGAGCGCTGATCTCACGGACCCCGGGCTCGCCGAGTCCGGGGTCCGGCGTATCGAGTGGGCCGACCGTTCGATGCCCGTGCTCCGGCGAATTCGCGAACGCTTCGCCGCCGAGCGCCCGCTGGACGGCCTGAAGATCGCCGCGTGCATGCACGTCACCACCGAGACCGCGAACCTCATGCGCGCGCTGCAGGCCGGCGGCGCCGAGGTGGCCCTGGCCGCCTCCAACCCGCTGTCCACGCAGGACGACACGGCCGCGGCGCTCGTGTCGGAGTACGGCACGGCCGTCTTCGCCCGGCAGGGCGTCGACCGCGACGGGTACTACCGGCACATCCACCAGGCGCTGTCGATCGGCCCCGACCTGGTCCTGGACGACGGCTGCGACCTGGTCAACACCGTGCACACCGAACGCCTCGACCTGGCCAAGGGCATCCGCGCGGGCTGCGAGTCGACCACGACGGGCGTCATCCGCCTGCACCAGATGGCACGCGAGGGCGCCCTGCGCTTCCCGATGGTGGCGGTCAACGACACCGACACCAAGCACATGTTCGACAACCGGTACGGCACGGGCCAGTCGACTCTCGACGGCATCATCCGGGCGACCAACACCCTGCTCGCGGGCAAGACGATCGTCATCGCGGGCTTCGGCTTCTGCGGCCGCGGCCTGGCCGAACGCGCCCGCGGCATGGGCGGCCGCGTGGTCGTCACCGAGATCGACCCGGTGAAGGCCCTGGACGCCGTACACCAGGGCTTCCGCGTCCAGCCGATGGCCGAGGCCGCCGCGGCCGGCGACGTGTTCATCACCGTGACCGGCAACGTCGACGTGATCGGCGCCGCGCACTTCGCCGTGATGAAGGACGGCGCGATCCTGGCCAACTCGGGCCACTTCGACGTGGAGATCAACGTGCGGGAGCTGGCCGACCTGGCGGTGGAGGTCCGCCAAGAGGTGCGCCCGCAGGCCGACGAGTACTTCCTGCCGGACGGCCGGCGCCTCGTGCTCCTGGCCGAGGGCCGGCTGGTCAACCTCGCCGCCGCCGAGGGTCACCCGGCCGCGGTCATGGACATGTCCTTCGCCGACCAGGCCCTGACGTGCGAGTGGCTGGTAGGCCGGTCTCTGGCCCCGGGCGTGTACGAGGTCCCGGAGGAGATCGACACCGAGGTGGCCCGGCTGAAGCTGGCGTCGATGGACGTGGACATCGACGCCCTGACGGAGGACCAGGAGGAGTACCTGTCGTCGTGGCGCCGGGGTTCCTGAGACGTTTGCCCAGGTGACGTACGCTGACGCCCGTGAACGGGCGGATGGTCGACCGGTACGGCCGGTGCGTGGAGGTGATCCTCCTGGACCGCTGTGACGGCCACGGCCCCCAGCCGTGGCTCCGCGTGTCCTACCACCGGGTCCTCCTGGGCCCGGGCACGGTGCCGGGCCCGGGACCGGGCTACTACCGCACCCCGGACGCGGCCCTGACCCAGGTCGACGCCGAAAGCCTGGTCGACCTCCTGCCGTTCCACGGCGTGTCACCGTCACCCCTAGATTGAGGGCATGCCGCGGGGTACGTATCTTCATGGGTCCGATGTCGAGGAGCGCTTCTCCTGTGCGCTCGACGGGGGTGGATGGCGGTACACCGCCGAGCGGTCGGACGGGGGGACGATCGAACTCGTCGCCGACGGGCGGTGGCGGCCCGCTCGCCTGCAGGTCACCTCGGGTGAGCACGTCCTGCGCGGTGGCGCGGCAGGGGCCGAGCTGCTCTGGGTGACCGCCGGCCGGGAGCGGTCCGCGCAGGCGGCCGGGTTTCTCGGTGACTCACCCGGGCTCCTCGTCGCCGTCGCCCGCTTCCTGGGCCTAGCCGAGCGTGAGCGCGTCGACGTACGGCTGCTCGAGCTCACCGCTCCCGCGCTCGCCGTCCGTACGGTGCCGCAGCGCTGGGCGCTCGCCGAGACCGCCTGGCACGAGGCCGACGATGCGCGGCTGCGGGTCGAGCGTTACGAGGTCACCGACCTGGAGACCGGCGAGGTGTCGGAGTTCCACCTGGCCGGGGACGTCGTCGTGGCCGCGCCCGGCATCGAGCTGACCGCGCTGGAGGACCCGCCCAACTTCCCCTGAGAACTCAGGGGCGCGGGGGAAGGAACCGCGGCGGCATCCCCGGCACACCGCCGAGCCACTCGGGGCCCGGTCCGGGCGGAGGCCCGTACGGCGGAGGAGGCGGCGGCCCACCGGCGACCGTCACCGCCGACGGCACCGGGACGATGGTGTACGGCAGGCCCCGCCGGCTGATCGCCTCGCGGCGGGCGGCGCGTTCGGCGAGCCGGATCTCCTCGCGGCGCCGGCGTTCGGCCAGCACGGCGGACAGGTAGATCTCCGGCCGGAAGCCCGGAGGCGGCGGCGGACTGGCGTACCGCATGACCTCGCCGGTCAGGCGCTGCCCCATCTCGTCGCGTACGCGGGGCGCGAGCTCCCAGAAGCGCGTGAGGTACTGCCGGGCCGCCATCGCGACGTTGTCCGGCAGCATGGCCAGCTCCAGCGACGACGCCCAGGGGGCGAGCTGCTGCGGCATGATCGCGACCGGGCCGAGGAAGACGTTGACCGGCACGCGGTCCTGGATGACGATCGTGCCCGCGAACAGGTCGCCGAGGCGCTTGCCGCGCTGGTTGAGCAGCGAGGTGATCAGCGCGGGCGAGCCCAGCAGCGTCCAGATCTCCAGAAACCCGGTCAGCGCCCGTACGAGGGCCTGCCGGAACCGCTCAGGGCCCCCGTCGTCGCCGACGACGCGCAACCCGACCGCGAGCTTGCCGAGAGTACGGCCGCGCGTGAGCGTCTCTGTGATCGTCGGGTAGCCCACGAAGACGGTGACCATGAAGACGATCGCCAGGCCGACCGTGACCGCGGAGTCCATCACCGCCGCCGACAGGCCGACGAAGATGAAGCAGATGTAGAGCACGAAGACCTGCAGGAGCATGTCGACGAACAGCGCGAGGGCACGGCTGGCCAGCCGTGCGACCCGGATGTCGAGTGCGACGGCCTCGCCGGTCACCAGTTCGATGGGCACGCGCCCTCCAGTCGAGATCTCCGCTTGAGAGTAGTGTGCCCGTCTGTGGACGTCGACGCCTTCGTAGCCGCGCACAACGCCGAATGGCGGCGCCTGGAGCAACTCGTCAACCGGGGTACGCGACGGCTGAGCGGCGCGGAGATCGATGAGCTGGTCGAGCTGTACCAGCGGGCCGCGACCCATCTGTCGGTCGTACGCTCCAGTTCGCCCGAACCCGCGCTCGTCGGCCGGCTGTCGTCGCTGGTCGCACGGGGTCGCGCGACGGTGACCGGAGCGCACGCGCCGATGTGGCGTGACGCCGCCCGGTTCCTGACGGTGTCCTTTCCGGCGACGGTGTACCGCGTGCGCTGGTGGTGGCTGGGCTCGGCGGTCATCTGCAACCTGATCTCGGTGGTGATCGCCATCTGGGTGGCGCGCAACCCGGAGGTGCAGAGCTCGCTGCTGTCGCCTTCGGAGATCAAGCAGTTGGTCGACCACGACTTCGCGAACTACTACACCGAGCACGCGGCCGGGGCGTTCGCCTTCCAGGTCTGGGTGAACAACGTGTGGGTCTCGGCGCAGGCGCTGATCTTCGGCATCCTGCTCGGCGTCCCGACGATCCTCGTCCTGTGGGGCAACCAGCTCAACCTCGGCGTCTCGGCCGGCCTGATGTTCGCCCACGGCAAGGGCGCGATCTTCTTCGGCCTGATCCTGCCGCACGGCCTGCTCGAACTGACCGCCGTGTACCTCGCCTCCGCCGCGGGCCTGCGCCTCGGCTGGACGGTCATCGACCCGGGCCCGCGCCGCCGCAGCCAGGCACTGGCCGAGGAGGGCCGCGCGGCGATGAGCATCGCGCTGGGGCTGATCGGGGTACTCGCGATCTCGGGCGCCATCGAGGGCTTCGTCACCGGCCACGTCCCGGTGACGTGGCTCCGCATCGCGATCGGCATCCTGGCGGAGACGGCCTTCCTGACGTACGTGATCGTCTTCGGCCGCCGCGCCGTCCGCGACGGCGAGACCGGCGACGCCGAAATCGTCCCCGACATGGCCCCCGTCGCCGCCTGAACTCAGAGCCCGTCAGCGGTCCTGGGGGACGGGCACGCGTCGGCCAGGGCCGGGGCTCTTGTTCCCGATACGGCGACGACCTGTACGTTCGTACCTCCGCCGTCACATAACGCCCGTCGGCGCGGGTGCGTTCAATGGGGGATTGTTAACGGTGCCGACACCATCTGAGACGGGATCAGAGCCAGGATGTGTCTCATCCACTGGCCCGAGCGCGACCGCCGTGCCCGTCCGCGGTCGCTGTGAGGAGGGCGCCGTGCACACCCGCCGTCCGCGCTACCGCCGTGTCGCCGTGAGCGCCGCCGCCGTCGCAGGCGCCCTCGCGCTGTCGGCGTGCGGCGCCGGGGCCACCACCGCGCCCTCGCAGAACGCCCTGGACAGGATCAAGAAGAACGGCGAGCTCGTGATCGCCACGGACGCCACGTACGCGCCCAACGAGTTCCAGCAGAAGGGGCGGATCGTCGGTTTCGACATCGACCTGGGAACCGAGATCGCCAGAAGGCTGGGCGTCACCGTGAAGTTCAAGAACGTCAAGTTCGACGACATCCTGCCGGCGCTGCGGAGCAAGACGTACGACCTCGGCCTGTCCTCCATCACCGACAACGAGCAGCGTGAGCGGAGCCTCGACTTCGTCACCTACTTCTCCGCGGGCACGAGCCTGATGGTCAAGGCCGGCAACCCGGAGAAGCTCTCGCCGGGCGACCTGTCGCTGTGCGGCAAGAAGATCGCGGTCCAGAAGGGGACCACGCAGGCGGACGAGCTCACCCCCAAGTCCTCCGCCGACTCAGGCGCCGGCTCCCGCGTGGAGAAGTGCAGGCGGGGCGGCAGGCCGGCGCCGGTGAAGCTCCCCATGCACGACCAGGGCGCCGCCGATCTGGCCCTGAGCGAAGGCCGCGCCGACGCCGTCCTGGCCGACTCCCCGGTCGCCGGATACGTGGTGAAGCAGTCCGGCGGCAAGCTCGCGCTCGCGGGCAAGGCCTACGACACCGCGCCGTACGGCATCGCGGTCCCGAAGGATGAGGACGACCTGCTGGACGCGATCCAGAAGACGGTCAAGAACATGATCAGCGACGGCTTCTACAAGATGTACGCCGACATCTGGGGCGTCGCCGACGGCGGCATCATCGACCCCCAGGTCAACGGAGCGGGCTGACCGACCCCGAGCCCGTCTGGGCGGCCCTCAGCCGAGCGCGTCCAGGTCGACGGTGACCGGGAACGGAGCCTCGACCTTCAGAGCGGCACGATGGGTACCGAGTGGCACATAGATTTTCTGTGCCGTGTCGAGTTCGTACGTATAGGCGATCAATCCGACGCTTTCTTGTTCGACGCGCCAATAGTGCGGAATTCCGGCAACGGCGAATTCGGCGGGTTTGTCCAAGCGGTCGGCATTGACGCTGCCCTTGCTCATGATTTCGACGGCCAGGAGAACCTGGTGTGGCCGCACGGGCAGCTCGTCCGGGTCGCCGGAGAAGACGAGGATATCCGGACGCCGATTATGTAGGGGTATGTCGGAAATCCGCAGGTCCACGTCGGTGGTCACCTGCCAGGGCGGGGGCGCGGCGTCCTCAATGGAGTTGGCGAGCAGTCGCGCGATGCGATTGTGTCTTGGGGTCGCGGAGGGCGACACGATAATGCTCCCGTCGACGATTTCGATGCGCCGGCAAATCTCTTCCGGCATGCGATCGTATTCCTCGGCGGTGACACCTTCCTCCGGAAGCGCCATCATCCATTCCGGTAGCGCGGTCACGTCAGACCTCCCTGAGCGGCGTGTTGCTCAGCCTGTGTTCTCACAGGCTACGGCAAGTCGTAAGTCAGAGGCGGCCGGCGGCCTTGAGAGAGAGGTACGCGTCGGCCAGGGCCGGGGCGATCTCCTCCGGCGGGGCGTCGACGACCTCCACTCCGTACTTCCGCAGCTCCGCCGTCACCCGCCGCCGGTCGGCGTGGGCGCGTTCGGCCGCCGCCGCGTCGTACACCGCCGCCGCGTCGCCCCTGGCCGTGGCCATCTCGCTCACCCGCGGGTCGCTCACCGCGGCGATCATCACCAGGTGCTTGGCCGTCAGCTGCGGCAGCAGCGGCAGCAGGCCCTCTTCCATGGCCGTCGCGTTCAGGTCGGTCAGCAGGACCACCAGGCAGCGCTGCCGTACGCGGGCCAGCAGGGTCGAGACCATGCCCGCCGCGTCGGCCTCGACGAGTTCGGGTTCCAGCGGGGCCATCGCGCGGACCATCGCGGTCAGCAGGCTCGTACGCGTGCTGCCCTCCACCCGCGCCCGCACCTGACGGTCGTACGCGAGAAGGTCCACCCGGTCACCGGCCCGCGACGCCAGCGCGCCCAGCAGCAGCGCCGCGTCCATCGAGCAGTCGAGCCGGGGGATGTCGCCGACCCGCCCCGCCGCCGTACGTCCGGTGTCCAGCACCAGGTAGATGCGCCGGTCGCGCTCCGGGCGCCAGGTCCGTACGACCACGTCGCTGCGGCGCGCCGTCGCCCGCCAGTCGATGGAGCGCACGTCGTCGCCGTCCACGTACTCCCGCAGCGAGTCGAACTCGGTGCCCTGGCCGCGGATGAGCGCGACGTGCTGCCCGGTCAGCTCGCGCAGCCGGGCCAGCTTCGCGGGCAGGTGGCGGCGCGACGGGAACGCCGGCAGGACCCGTACGGTCCAGGGCGCCTTCCGTGAGAGCTGGCGGGCGGCCAGCCGCAGCGGCCCGTACGACCGGATCGTCACCGAGACGGCCCGGCGGTCGCCGCGGCGCGTGGGCGCGAGACGCATGTCGACCCGGCGGCGCTCGCCCGCCGGCACCGACAGGGAGACCGAGCGCGGCGTGGCCCCGGCGCTCGGCGGCCAGGCGTCGCGTACGTCGGCGCGCAGCCGGCGTGTGCCGAGGTTCTCCACGATCAGCGAGACCGAGCCCGTCTCCCCGAGGCGGACGTTCGTCTCGCCCGAGCGGTGCAGGCCCAGGCCGCGGATGTTGCCGGCCAGGGCGATATCGGCGGCGACCAGCGCGACGAGGAGAACGTCGACCGCGAGCAGCGTCCACCAGCTCGGCGCGATCACCATGATCACCGCGCCGAGCAGTGCCAGCAGCCCCGTACGGCCGGTCAGCGCCATCAGCGGGGTGCGGGGACGGTGGTCAGCACGCCGTCGAGCACGCCATCGGTCGTGGCCCCCTCGAGCTCGGCCTCGGGCCGGAGCTGGACGCGGTGGCGCAGCGTCGGCCGGGCGAGGGCCTTCACGTCGTCGGGGCGTACGTAGTCGCGGCCGGACAGCCACGCCCACGCGCGCGCCGTCGCGAGCAGCGCGGTGGCGCCACGCGGGGAGACACCGAGCTGCAGGGACGGCGACTGCCGGGTGGCCCGGCACAGGTCGACGACGTAGCCGCTGATCTTCGGGTCGACGCGGACGCGGCGTACGGCCTCGCGCCCGGCGGCCAGATCCTCCGGGCCGGCGACGGGAGAGACGCCGGCGGCGTCGAGGTCTCGGGGGTCGAAGCCGGAGGCGTGCCGCTGCAGGACGGCGATCTCGTCCTCGCGGGAGGGCACCGGGACGTTCAGCTTCACCAGGAACCGGTCGAGCTGCGCCTCGGGCAGCGGGTAGGTGCCCTCGTACTCGATGGGGTTCTGCGTGGCGCACACGACGAACGGGTCGGGCAGAAGGCGCGGCATGCCCTCGACCGACACCTGACGCTCCTCCATCGACTCCAGCAGCGAGGCCTGGGTCTTCGGCGGCGTCCGGTTGATCTCGTCGGCGAGCAGGAGGTTGGTGAAGACGGGCCCCTCGCGGAACTCGAACTCCGAGGTCCGGTTGTCATAGATCAGCGAGCCCGTGACGTCGCCGGGCATGAGGTCGGGGGTGAACTGCACGCGCTTGAAGTCGAGCTTCAGCGACTGGGCCAGTGTGCGGATGAGCAGCGTCTTGGCCACCCCGGGTACGCCTTCGAGCAGGACGTGGCCGCGGCACAGCAGGGCGATGACCAGGCCGGTCACCACGGCGTCCTGACCGACGACGGCCTTGGCGACCTCGCCGCGCAGTGCCATCAGCGCGGCGCGGGTGTCCTCCGCCGGACCCGCGTCCACCGGCTCGGCGCCGAACATGTTGGACTCGCTCACGAGTTGCGAACCTGCCTTTCGAGTTCGTCGAGGTAGCCGGCGAGCCGGACCAGCTCGGCGTCGTCCACTGGTGGAGGACCGTACAGCGCGTTACCGATCATCGCGGGCGGCTCTCCGGTATGGGCGGCGATCCCGGCGACGATGTCCGTCGCCATGCCCGGGTCGGCGGCGGCGCTCTTGGGCAAGCCGAGCAGCGCCGTCAGTCGTTCGAGCGCGCCCGTACGCAGCGCCACGGCGGCGCGGTCGGCGGCGCGCCGCGCGCGGTAGAGCCGGGCGCGGCCCTCGACCGCCTCGGCCGAGCGCACGACGACCGGCAGGGGCTCGACCACGACGGGGCCGAGGCGGCGTGCCCGCCACAGCGCCACGAGGACGACGGCGATGACCGCCTGCAGCACGGCGAGCTTGACCCCGAACGGGACCAGGTCGCCGAACGACTTGCGCCCGGTGCCCGGCGGCGGGGGGTCCGGCAGCAGCCAGACGACCTCGGACCGGGTGCCGAGGAGGTTCATGCCGAGGGCGGCGTTGCCGTCCTCGGTGAGGCGCTCGTTGGTGAACGGCAGGCCGGAGCCGAGCACCGTGACGGTCGAGCCGCCCACCGGAAGCTGGACGAGGTTCGGATGGTCGCCGTCGAGGTAGCACTTGGCCGCCGTGGCCGGGGCGGTGTAGACGGTCGAGCCGAAGAGCCCGACCTGACCCGCGGAGGTCGCGGCGGGGAGCGAGCAGCCGGCGTCGAAGGTGCCCGAGCTGCCGCCGGCCGCGACGACGCCGGGGGCGAGCGCGTCCAGCGTGTCCGCGGTGGGCTCGATGAGCAGCCGGTCGCCGGGCAGGCTCCGCAGGGTATTCAGGTCCTCCGGCCGCAGCCGCTCCGACCGGGCGATCACGAGCGTCGCGTCGGGATGGGTCAGCAGCGCGTTCGCCGCCGAGGACGTGGTGCGCGCCACGGTCACCGGCGTGCCGTGCTGCCGGGTGATCTCGGCGAGCGCCCGGGTGCCCTGCCGTCCGGGAGAGTCGGGGTCGAGGAACTCCGGCCGGGTCGTCGGCCGCAGTGCGGCGAGCGCCACACCGAGCACGAGGAGCGCGAGGACCACGACCAGGATGCCGCGCGAGCGGTTCCAGCGGCGCCGCGCGACGCTGCGGGCGCTCTCGGGGGCGGCCGGCGGTGCGGCCGTCTCTGTCGTCGTGGTCACCGGGTCCCCTCGGAGACGAGTGGCACGGGACGCGCCGACCGCAGCCGGCGGTCGAGCTCGGTGAGCCGCCCGTAGCCCTCCGCGTCGCCCGTACGGCCGCCGTACCAGACGTCGTCGAAGATCCGTACGCCCGCGGACAGCTCGTCGGCGTGGTCGGGCAGCGCCAGGCCCGCCTCGGTGGCCAGCTCGTCCGCCGTACGGCCGGGGCGCGGCTGGACGATGACGCGTTCTTCCAGGTCACGGGCGATGGCGCGCAGGCGTTCGCGGATGGCCTCGGGCCATTGTTCGGCCGCGGCGTGGCGTTCGGCGGCGGAGCGGTGGTCCTCGGCGGTCGTGTGCGCGTCGTCGAGCAGGCTCGCGCGCTCGGCGGCGTTGCGGCGAACGTTGCCGATCCGCCACCAGATCGCGGCGGCGATGAGGATGAGCAGGAGCAGGAGTGCGGCCAGCGCGGTCCAGCTTCCGCTGCCTCCGGTGTGGTCGCCGGGCACGTGGTCGAACAGGGAGTCGATCCAGTCGCCGATCCGGCGCAGGAGACGGTCGAGGAACGACGGCTCGTCGCGGTGGTAGATCTGTTTTTGCAGCTCACGGCGGGCGAGCTCGCGCGCGTCGTCCCGGCCGACCGGAGGGGAGAGGTACTCGATCATCAGTGCCATCCCGGCGGCGGTGCCATCGTGTGCGGCGCCGGCGGGGCGCTTCGCGGCATCATGGGCTGCGGGCCGGAGCCCGCGGCGGTCAGCGGCCCCGGCAGCCACGCGGCCAGCGGGTCGTCCGGCGGGTCCATCTGAAGCTCCAGGTCGAACGCCTCGCGCCGCATCCGCCGGTCGGCGTACAGCATCGCGATGACCCCGGCGTTGAAGGGGTTGGCCAGGGTGCCGGCGACGATGCGGCCGATCGCGGAGAGCGCCACCAGGCCGATGAGGGTCCAGCCGGTCGGCTCGGAGTCGAAGCCCAGCACGATCCGTCCGGCGACCGAGAACGGCATCGGGAGCACGACGAACCCGGCCAGCACCGCGATCACCTGGGCGAGGACCAGCACGCCGAACGTCCGCCACCAGCGGCCCCGTACGATCTCCGCCGACCTCCGCAGCGAGGCGATCACCCCGCGCCGCTCCATGATGAGGATCGGGGCGGCAAGGGCGAACCACACATAGCTCGACACCATCAGCACGAGGGACACCGGCACGGCGAAGATCCACGCCAGGGCCTGCAGCCCGACGGGCGCGCCGGCCGCGACCGCCGCCGCGAGCGGGACGAACGGCACCGCCACCGACAGGATCACGATCGCGATCAGGAGGGCCGAGACGCCGAGCAGGCGCATCACCGACGGCCGCGCGGCGCGCCACGATCGGGTGAACGACGTCGCACGGCCCAGCAGCGTACGGGCCATGACCGGGGCGAGCAGGCCGCTGAGCAGCAGCACGACGAACGCCGTGAGCAGCATGCCGCCCGAGACCGTGATGAACGCCCAGCCGACGGTCCGCGCGAGGACGCCCGGAGTGACCTCCTCGCGGGCCTTCGAGCCGATGAAGAAGTACTGCGCGACGGTGACGATGACCTCGACGACGCTGGTCAGGGCCGCCGACATGCCGAGAGTGGCGCGCGGGTTGCGGCGGATGTAGGTGACGGCGCCGTCGAGGATCTCCGAGACGCCAAGCGGGCGCAGCGGGATCTCGGCCTGGAGTTCGGCCTCGCCCTCGGTCTCGCTTTCGTCGGCGGGGGGCTCCGGCTCCAGGGGCGCGGGCGCGTCGGCGGCGGGCTCGTCAGAGCCCGGCGTCGCCCAAGGCCGCGGGTCGGTCACACCTACTCCCCCCTGTGAGTACGGCTCATCCTGCCACGCCTGAAGGTGCCCGGGTGATCACGCGCTCGGACTCCTTTGCTTCAGTGTCAAATGGGGCAAAATGGGGGCGTGGAACCCCTGCGCTGGATCGATCCCCCGGATGGCCCCGCGGTGGCACTGCTCGACCAGACGCGGCTGCCGAACGAGGAGGTCACGCTTCTCTGCGAGGACGTTCCGGCGCTCGTGGCGGCGATCAAGAGCCTTGCCGTACGCGGCGCGCCGCTACTCGGCATCGCCGGCGGGTACGGCGTCGCGCTCGCCGCCGCACTCGGTCTCGACGTGGACGCGGCGGCCGGCGAACTCGCGAACGCGCGGCCGACTGCGGTCAATCTGGGCTGGGCCGCGCGCCGGGTCCAGGAGGCCCATCGGGAGGGTCGCGACGCCCTCACGGAGGCGCACGCCATCGCCGCCGAGGAAGCCTCCGCGAGCGCGCGGATGGGCGAGCACGGCCTGACGCTCGTCCCGGAGAACGCCCGCGTCCTGACCCACTGCAACGCGGGCGCCCTGGCGGCGGGCGGGGAGGGTACGGCCCTGGCCGTCGTCGCCGCCGCTCACCGGGCCGGCCGCCTGAAGCACCTGTGGGTGGACGAAACGCGGCCGCTCCTTCAGGGGGCACGGCTCACGGCGTACGAGGCGCGGCGGCACGGCATGCCGTACGCGGTGCTGCCGGACAACGCGGCGGGCAGCCTGTTCGCGGCGGGCGAGGTGGACCTGGTGGTCGTGGGCGCCGACCGGATCGCGGCGGACCACAGCGTCGCCAACAAGGTGGGCACCTACCCCCTCGCGGTGCTGGCCCACCACCACGGAGTGCCGTTCGTCGTGGTCGCGCCGACGAGCACGATCGACCCGGAGGCCCGTACGGGAGCAGACATTCCGATCGAACAGCGTGACCCGGACGAAGTGACCACGATCGCCGGTCGGCGTATGGCGCCGGAGGGCAGCCGGGCGTACAATCCGGCGTTCGACGTCACTCCAGGACATCTGGTAACGGCGATCGTCACTGAGCAGGGGGTCATTACACGGGAGAACGGGGGTAACCTTGGCCTGCCTGGGGGGACCCGCCTCTGACTACACCGGCGATGAGGGTACATGAAAGGACGCGTGCTGGTCGTCGATGACGACCTGGCTCTGGCCGAGATGCTCGGCATCGTGCTTCGGGGTGAGGGTTTCGAGCCCTCCTTCGTCCACGATGGTGACAAAGCGCTCGAGGCGTTCCGGGAGACCCGCCCCGACCTCGTGCTGCTCGACCTGATGCTTCCCGGTATCGACGGCATCGACGTATGCCGCCAGATCCGGGCCGAAACCGGTGTGCCGATCGTGATGCTCACGGCCAAGAGCGACACGGTCGACGTCGTCTTGGGCCTCGAATCGGGCGCCGACGACTACATCGTCAAACCGTTCAAGCCAAAGGAGCTCGTGGCGCGCGTCCGCGCGCGGCTCCGCCGCACCGACGACCCGACACCGGAGCTGCTGCAGATCGGCGACATCGCGATCGACGTCGCGGGGCATTCGGTCAAACGCGGCGACCGGCACATTCCGCTGACCCCGCTGGAGTTCGACCTGCTCGTCGCGCTGGCCCGCAAGCCGCGCCAGGTCTTCACCCGCGAGGTTCTGCTCGAGCAGGTCTGGGGCTACCGCCACGCCGCCGACACGCGGCTGGTCAACGTCCACGTCCAGCGGCTCCGAGCAAAGATCGAAAAGGACCCCGAACACCCGGAGATCGTCGTCACCGTTCGCGGCGTCGGCTACAAGGCCGGCCCGGCCTAGGGCCGGGCCTGTGCGCCCCCGGCCATGACCATGCGGATCCCTCTTGAAGCGACGGCCCGGCGCGGCCTGCGCGTGGTCCGTCGTCTCTTCCGCCTGGCGCTCGGCACGGCGCACGCGAGCTGGCGCCGCTCGATCCGCGTCCGCGTGGTCACGACGACGCTGGTCATCTCCGGCGTCGTCGTGGCGGTGCTCGGCGTCTTCCTGATGCAGCAGATCACCAACGCTCTGCTGGAGGCCAAGGAACGCGCCGCGCTGCTCCAGCTCGACGACGGCGTGGGCGTGGCCCAGGGCCGCCTGGCGGCGGGGCCGACCGACCAGGAGACGACGAACGGCAAGCTGAACGACGTGGTGACCACGCTGGCCCGGCGCAGCGGCCCGGCCGGCCTGTACGAGGTCATCATCAGGGACGAGAACGATCCGGGCATCGCCGGTTTCAGCAGCAACGCCATCAAACTGGACAGCGTCCCGGAGCGCCTGACCCAGCAGGTGGAGCGCTCGCTCGCCAGCACGCCGTACCGCACGTACGGCCGGCTGTCCTATGACGACGGCACGTCGGCGGCCGGGCTGATCGTCGGCACCAAGGTCAACGGCTACCAGCTCTACTACCTGTTCCCGCTGACCCAGGAGAAGCAGAGCCTGACGGTGGTCCAGCGGACCCTGTTCGGCGTCGGCGGCGCGCTCGTGCTCCTGCTCGCCGCGATCGCCTCTCTCGTGACGCGCCAGGTGGTGATTCCGGTCCGGCTGGCGGCCCAATCGGCCGAGCGCCTGGCCGCGGGCCGCCTCGAAGAACGCATGAAGGTACGCGGGGAGGACGACCTGGCGCGTCTCGCCACGTCGTTCAATGACATGGCCGCCAACCTCCAGGAGAAGATCGTCCAGCTGGAGGAGCTGTCGAAGGTGCAGCGGCAGTTCGTCTCGGACGTCTCCCACGAGTTGCGCACCCCGCTGACGACGATCCGCATCGCGGCGGACGTCCTCTATGAGGCGCGTGAGGACTTCGACCCGCTGACCTCTCGTTCGGCGGAGCTGCTGCAGAGCCAGCTCGAGCGTTTCGAGGGCCTGCTGGCGGACCTCTTGGAGATCAGCCGTTACGACGCCGGCGCCGCCACCTTGGACGCGGAGTCCATCGACGTCCGCGAACTCGTGCTGCGCGCGGTCGGCGACACCGAGGACCTGGCCGAACGCAAGGGCAGCAAGATCGTGCAACAGCTCCCGGGCGAGGCGACGATGGCGGAGGTCGACCGCCGCCGGGTCGAACGCATCCTGCGAAACCTCCTGGTGAACGCGGTGGAGCACGGCGAGGGCCGGGACATCGTGGTCAGCGTGGCCGCCGACCGCGACGCGGTCGCCATCGCGGTACGCGACCACGGCTGCGGCCTCCGTCCCGGCGAGGCGCACATGGTCTTCGACCGCTTCTGGCGAGCCGACCCGGCGCGTGCCCGTACGACGGGGGGCACGGGCCTGGGCCTGTCGATCTCGAAGGAGGACGCACGGCTGCACGGTGGCTGGCTCCAGGCGTGGGGCGAGCCTGACCAGGGCTCCCAGTTCCGGCTGTCGCTGCCGCGGGTGGCGGGCGCGGAGCTACGCGGCTCCCCGCTGCCCCTGGTGCCGCCGGAGGTCGAACTCCGCCGCGCCCCGTACGCGGAACTGAAACTGGAAGCCGACGCATGATCCGCCCGCGCCTTGGCCTGCTACCGGAGCCGCGAGGGGCTGCGGACGCGGCCTGGTTGCGTTCTGCGGTTCGCGTTGAGGCCGTGCAAGTGGCCGACGATGTGCGTTTCGCGGCTTGCGCTCGGCCCGTCCGAGCGACGCCTGATATGTGGGGCGCGGAGTGTGATGGGGTTCGGCGAGCGGGCCGCGATACGCGGGCCGTGGGTCGTGGTGGGGCCGTGCGCGCTGAACGGCGTGTGCGGATCGTGGATCGTTGTCGGGACGGACGAGCGGGGCGTCGGATGCGGCTGCCGTGTGGCGGGCGGGCTCGGGCTGCGGAGCTGGGGGCGGTCGGATGAGGCGAACGCTTCCGTTTATTCTCGTCGCGACCGTGCTCACCGGGTGCGCGAGCGTCCCGTCCGGCAGTCAGGTGGTCGGCGGACGGGTGACCGGGCATCAGCAGCCCATCGACGACCCGTACGTCCGCGTCATTCCGGTCGGGCCGGGTCCTGACTGGGATCCTGGAAAGATCATAACGGCCTTCCAGGCCGCCTCGGGCAGCTTCGACGGGCCGAACGGTGAACACAAGGTGGCCCGTGAGTACCTCGCGTGCGGGGGCTGCTGGCGGCCGGGTGTCGCGACGGTGGTCTATGACCGGGTTGAGCAGTCGGCGGTACAGCTCGACGGCGACCGGGCGTCGGTGACCGACGAGGTGTACCAGCTCGGGCGGATCGGCGCGGACGGGCAGTATCTTGCCGACCCGCATCACTTCAAGCAGACGTACGAGCTGCAGCGCAACGCCCAGAAGCAGTGGCGGATCAGCCAGCTGCCCCAGGAACTCCTGCTCAGCCGGAACGACGTCGACCGGGCCTTCCGGACGTTCGACCTGTACTTCTTCGCCCCCGACGCTCAGGTTCTCGTGCCGAACCCGGTGTTCATTCCGCTCGTGAGCCGTACGTGGCTGTCCGAGCAGCTTGTGAAGCAGCTGCTCGGTGGCCCGACGACATGGCTGCGCGGCGCCGCGGTCCGTACGGGCTTCCCGTCGGGTACGCAGCTGCGGAGGCTGGACATCTCCGGCGGTGTCGCCACGGTCGACCTCAGCCGGCAGGCGCGTTCGGGCGATCTGCGCACGATGTCGATCCAGCTCATGTGGACCCTGCGCCAGTTGCGCGAGGTGGACCAGCTGAAGCTGGAGGTAGACGGCAAACCGGTGCAGGTACCAGGCGTGAACGGCACGGTGCAGTCGGCGGGTGCCTGGAGCGCGTACGACCCGGACGGCGACGGCGACGTGCCACGGGGCTATGCCCGTACGGCCGACGGCCGGCTGGCCCGGCTCGACACGATGCCGTCGGTGCTGCTGCCCAAACTGCGGGTGTCTCATCCTGCGATCTCCTATGACACACGTCAGGTGGCGGCCGTCGGGTCGCACGGCGACACGGTGACGGTGACCGACCTGACGAACGGCGCCACGCGGTTCGTACTGCACGCGAAGCTCAAGGGCGGCCGGTTCAGCACGCCCTCGTGGGACTCGCGCGGCAACGTGTGGGCGGTCGAGTCGAACTCCTCCGGCTCCCGGCTGTGGGAGATCCAGGGAGGCACGAAACAGCTCGCCGTCGACGGCTGGACGCTGGCGCCGTACCCGGTGAAGGCTCTGCGCATTTCCCGAGACGGCACCCGCGCGGCCGCGATCGTCCAGATGGGGAACATCTCGCAGGTCCAGCTGGGCCGCGTCGACCGAGCCCCGACCGGCGGCCTGCAGGCGGAAGGCTTCATCGCGATCAGCTCGGACCTGCGAGGCGCCGTCGACCTGGCCTGGCGCGACGCTGACCACCTGGCCGTCGTGGGCGTGACGGAGGGGAATCCGTCGCCGCTGTTGTACGACGTGCCGGTCAGCGGCGCGGCCATCCAGCCGATGGTGGGCCCGGGCGGCGACATGAAGGCCATCGCCGCCTATCCGGGCGCGCCCCTGCTAGTGACGCAACATGTGTCGAACCCCCAGTCTTTGGACAATGTCTGCCGGCTGAGCGACAAGTACGGCGAGTGGAAGTGCTTCAATCGCACCTCCGACCCCGCTTACCCGGGCTGACCCGAGCCCGCGCCTAGGAACCTCCGCCCGAGTCGTTGGTACTGCCGTGGCGTTCGGTGGCGGCTATGACCGCGGCGGCCGGTACCTCGGCTCCGGCGGCGCGCAACGCTCGTGCCGCCTCGGCCAGGGTGGCTCCGGTTGTGATCACGTCGTCGACCAAGATCACGCATACTCCGCGGAGATCCAGGCACGCCTCCATCGCGCCGGTGAGGTTGGCCATCCGGGCGGTGGCGGTGAGGCCGGACTGATCCGCGACGCGGCGGCGATGTCTCAGCGCGGGTACGCATGAGGCGATTCGCAGGCCGGTAGACCGTGTGCCGGTAGACCGTGTGCCGGTCGCTCGCAGGTCAGTAACCCGCAGATCAGGAGCCCGCATGCCGGTAGCCCGCATGCCGGTGGCTTTCGGATCGGTCGTCCGTGGGGTGGTTGTCTGAGGACTGGTTGCCTGGGGATCGGGCTCCCTCGGATTGGTCGCCTCGGGGCTGGTTGACCGCGGACTGGTTTCCCATGGGGTGGCTACCCGGGGATTGGTTGACCGGGGACTGGTCGCCTGCGGACCGGTGGCTCGCAGGGTGGCCGTCGGGCGAAGCCGGTTCTCGGCGTCTCTGGCAGGCCGGTCGGCGGGGGCGGCGCGGGCCAGGGAGCGAGCGGCGCGGGCGGCCTCGCGGGTGATGATCAGGGTGGGGTCGCGGCTTCGGCGGCGTACGGACGCTCTCGAGGACGGGACGGGGACGAGGAGCACCGGCGAGCCCACCCCCGCCGAATCCGCTGCGGCGAACGCAGCGTTGGCCAGAGCGGCCCCTAGAGGGCGCGCCAGACCCGCCAGGCCGCGCTCCTTGTGCGCGATGATCAATTGCCGGACCTCACCCGCGTACGACGCTGTGGCCCATGTCGGTGGCAGGCCGGGTGGCACGGGAGAGGGCAGGCTCAGGCGGGCGGGAGCGGTCAGTTGCGGTGCGCAGGTTGGACATAAGAGACCTTCGACCGCGCCGCAGCCAGCGCAGGGTCGGGGGAGTACGAGGTCGAGTGCTGCGGTGAGAACGCCCATGTCAGGGAGCTTGCCGGGCCGCGCCGATGGACACCAGGCCCATCCACAGCCTGTGGATAACCCGGTGCATGACGCACTCCCCGGCTCCGGCTCGCGGTCCTCTGCACGGGCCGCTCCTGGCCGCCGACGTTGTCGCTCCAGTGCGGATCGAGCGCCCCGCAGGGCAGGTTCGCCATCGACCTGGACGGCTCGTGGCTGTCCGACATGTCATTGACGTGACGCCACGACGGTCGCCCACGCGAACCAGGCCATCAGCTCCACCAAGGTCCCACCCACGCAGATAGTGGTCGGACCACCCTCCCGCCGCTGACCGGTCTTGGTCGTGCGACGCTGAGCTGGATCGTGAGGACCCGGGGGCGCGGCGGGGCGAGTCGGTACCCGCAGGGAGACAGCCTGCCGCGAGCACGCCGTACGGCACCCCACATGGGCGCGCCTATGCGGATATACGTCGGCTACGGAGAGTGGAGCGCCTCGGCCTCCGCCATTGCTACCACTAGCGTTCGGCCCCGGCCTTCGCGTGCGACGTTGTCTCGGACGGCCCTTCTCCGAGTCGATTCCTCGGAGGAGGGCCGCAAGAGAGCGCCGTAGGGCGCCTGACGCAGTCCCGCCCCGGGTTCCTGCTCATTTGCCCACTAGATCGGGCCTCAGGCTTGCGAGCGCTGTCCAGACCGGTCGCGGACGTGGGAGGAGCTCCGGCAGCGCGGCGGCTGGCGCCGGCCCGCCCGCGATCCCCACCGAGGTGTGCGCGCGGCAGCCGCCGCCGGGGATCGTGCGCGTCGGGAATCGTGGTGGCGGGGATCGCGGTGACGGTGATCGCCGCGTCGGGGAACGCGGTGGCGAACTCCGCGGCGAAGGGGACCGCACCGCCGTGACCGGCTCGAGTCCCTGCCGCGTCGAGAACACGCCGTACGACACCCCCCAACACAGAAGCGCTGATTACAGCCGTCCGCGCCGCCGAGTAAGGGCCGCTTGAGCAAGACACCCCCCACGACCCCCGACACGCCGAAGAGCCATCCCCTCCCGAGATCGATCGATTCAACCACGCAAAGTGACAAGTTTCGGCCCACTCACACCACCCCCAACAGCCCCAAAAACCACGCAAAGCACCCAAGGTGCCACTCAGCGAACAATCCGAAAACCGCCAGCCCCGCCCCACCGCACCGGCCGACCAGCGCACCCCACCCCCACACCACCCCCGCAACCGCCCGTCCGCCACACCGATATGAGGGCCGAAGTCGCCCCCCTCAATGACCCTCCGTGGTCTTAACCGGTCCCCCCACCTGACATTCGAGTCGTAAGGGGTTAGCGTTCCTGGCATGACACCCGCCCGGGTCCGTGGTTGCGCCGAGTCTCAACCGGCCCGGCAAGCCGATGCCAGCCGCAGGCTAAACGGCCCACGTAAGGCGACTTCTCGTCGACCGATCACGGTGCGGCTTAGAAGTAAGTCCTGCCTCGCCGGGGGATCAGATGTCTCCCGGGCCGAGAGAAGAGCAGTAGTGGCGAAAGCGCCGCGAGCCTCTCAGCAGGCGGATGTGGGGACGAAGACCAGGTCGGCCGGGCGGGTGTTTTCCCGTGATTCGTGGCAACAGAGTGGTGGAACAGGGAGTGTTGAACCCGGCCGCCCCGTGCCGGGTGCTCTTAAATACCGGGAGGAGGGGGGTCCCCGTGGACATCATCGTGAAGGGACGCCACACGGACGTGGGCGATCGGTTCCGGCGTCATGTGGACACCAAACTCGCCAAGGTCGAAAAGCTGGATCCCAAGGTCATCCGGGTCGACGTGGAGGTTTCGGAGGAGCACAATCCCCGGCAGGCCGACACACGTGAGCGTATCGAGCTCACCATCGTCTCTCGCGGCCCCGTGATCAGGGCCGAGGCGGCGGCGGACGACCGCTATGCCGCGCTCGACGTCGCTCTCGGCAAGCTCGAGTCACGGCTGCGCCGCATGGGCGACCGCCGCAAGGTGCACCATGGCAACCACGGACGCGAACGGCTCGCATCAGCCCTCGCACCGGACATAGGGGACATCCCGGCCGTCGAGCCGCCGGTAACGGCAACAGAGCCGCCCGGCAAATGGGATGAAAACGTCAATACCACGCCCGACGCGGGCGACATCGTGCCGATCGCGATGGAAGGCGACGGTCCGGTGATTTTGCGGGAGAAGGCCCACAAGGCCGAACCCATGACACTTGACCAGGCTCTATTCGAGATGGAACTGGTCGGCCACGACTTCTATCTCTTCCGTGACAAGGAGAGCCGGCTTCCGAGCGTCGTATACCGGCGGCGAGGCTGGGATTATGGGGTGATCCGTCTTATCGAGGAGTGACGCTGCGCTTGCGCCGCGCCATCACCTCGACCACTCTGGTCTCAGGTACGCCCCGCGTTGGGGCGTACCTGAGCACCCCCGCGACACGCCCAGGATCCCCATGGGCCGGCGCACCGTTTGGAGGAGGAGTTGAGCGAGGCTCCGCAGACCCGTGACCCCGCGGCGGGTGATCCCATCCGCGTCCTCATCGTCGACGACCATGCGCTTTTCCGTCGTGGCCTGGAGATGGTGCTGGACGACGAGGACGGCGTCGAGGTGGTCGGCCAGTGCGGCGACGGCCAGGAGGCCGTCGAGCAGGTGGGCGACCTCGTCCCCGACGTCGTGCTCATGGACATTCGCATGCCGCGCCGTGGAGGCATCGAGGCGTGCACGTCCATCAAGGACCAGGTGCCGAGCGTCAAGATCGTAATGCTGACCATCAGCGACGAGGAGGAGGACCTCTTCGAAGCGATCAAGGCCGGCGCCACCGGATATCTCCTGAAGGACGTCTCGATCGACGAGGTCGCCGACGTCGTACGCGCGGTGCACGACGGTCAGTCGTTCATCAGCCCCTCCATGGCCTCCAAGCTCATCACCGAGTTCGCGGTCATGGCCAAGCGCGGTGACGAGCGGCAGCAGCAGGTGCCCGCACCCAAGCTGACCGACCGTGAGATGGAGGTCCTCCGCCTCGTCGCGCGGGGCCTCGGCAACCGAGAGATCGCCAAAGAGCTCTTCATCTCCGAGAACACCGTCAAGAACCACATTCGCAACATCCTGGAGAAACTCCAGCTGCACTCGCGCATGGAGGCCGTGGTCTACGCGGTGCGCGAAAAGCTGCTCGAGATCAGCTGAGCGCGGCGCCCAGCGGCGCGGCGAGCGCGGGCGGGTCGAGGCGGTCGACGCGGACCGCGTCGCACCCGACCCACTGCGCCGCCTCACGTAGCGCGTCGGCCAAGTGGTCGATGGCGCGCTCCGCCTTGGCCGCGGTGGAGACCGCGAACGGCTCGAAGGACGCTTTCCGGGCGATGAGCGTACGGCCCTCGCGCGCCGGGTCGACCCGGCCGATCAGCCGTCCGCCCGCCAGCAGCGGCATCGTGAAGTAACCGTGCACGCGCTTGGGCTTGGGGACGTACGCCTCCAGCCGGTGGTCGAAGCCGAACATCCGCTGTGTGCGCTTGCGGTCCCACACGAGCGAGTCGAACGGGGACAGCAGCGTCGTACGGTGCCGCCCGCGCGGAGCCTCGGCGAGCGCCGACGGGTGCGCCCACGCGGCGTCCCGGCCGGCGACCGTCACCGGCACCAGGCCGGTCGCTCCGACCACCGCGGCCACCTGATCGCCCCGGACCCGTACGTAGTCGGCCAGATCGGCTCGTGTCGCCACGCCCAGCGCGCGTCCGGCGCGGGCCACCAGCGTCGTGATGCACTCCTCGTCGGACAGGTCCGGTGCGCGAAGCTCGTCGGGAATGGCGCGCTCGGCCAGGTCGTAGACGCGCCGCCATCCCGTACGGCGCGTGCAGACCACCTCACCCGTCGCCAGCAGGAACTCCGCGGCGATCTTGTGGTCCGTACGGTCGAACCACTCGCCGCCCTTCTTCGCGCCGCCCAGGCCGGTGGCGGTCAGCGGCCCCTCGGCCCGTAGCCGCGCGAGGACGTCCTTGGCCGCCTGTTCTGGCGTGTGGTGCCAGTGGTGGCCGCGTTCGAGGTAGGCCCGCCTCCGGAAGGCGTAGAGCGGCCAGTCCTCGATCGGCAGCACACACGCGGCGTGCGACCAGTATTCGAACGCGGCCGTGCCGTTCCAGTAGGCGTGCTCGACGCTGGATCGGCCGACCGCACCGAGCCGCGCGTACGCCACCAGCTCGTGTGAGCGGGCGAGGACCGAGATCGTGTCGAGCTGGACCGCTCCAACGTGCCGCAGCGCGCCGAGCGCCCGCCGTGCGCCGGGGTCGCCCCGCAGGCCACCGCCCGTATGAGGCGTGACGACACGCCCGAGAAGACCCTGGGCGCGAAGTTGGATCCTGCGTGCCTGCTCGGAGGTCAGCTCTGGGGGAGACATGGCCTGATGGTAGGGGGGGCCGGTGACAGAAAACTCAGCCGTGCGGCCTGGTCGTGGCCGGGTCGGTGGCGATCCCGGGGCCGTTGGCCTCGCCCCGTCCGCCGGCCAGCTCCGAGTGGTGCCGCTCCTCGGGGACCTCGCGAGGCCCGTCCATGATGACGTCGTCGAAGATGTGCACGGCCGCGCCGATCACACCGCCGACCACGACGATGCCGACGCCCACCCAGAACATCCACCACTTCGGCCCGGGTACCAGCGAGGCACCTCCGACACCGAACCCGATCCAGATCACGATGACCGCCAGCCATGAGCTGGCGCGGCCGGCGTGTGAGTTCTGGGCCATGGCGTCCCTCCCGCGGAATCCGCGCATAAGTCATGCGGACGAGTCACACGTCCGCTGTTCCATTTTGTACACGATGGTTTGGCACGATGATGGCAAACCCCGGCGCGGTCGCGGGCGACCCGGGTCTCGTGATAGTGACGGTAGTCCCGCTGTACGGTTGTACTCGCCTACGATGACACCGTACGGGTCGTGTATGCGCCGTCGGACACGACCCCCGGCGATACCACGAATGCTTCGAGGAGCTCCCGAGAGTGCCAGTAGTCATCGACAAGATCCTTCGCGCCGGCGAAGGCAAAGTTCTGCGTAAGCTCAAGCGGATCGCCGACCAGGTCAACTCCATTGAGGAAGACTTCGTCGACATGAGCGACGCCGACCTGCGTGCGCTCACTGAAACTTACAAGGAGCGCCTCGCCGATGGCGAGAGCCTCGACGATCTGCTTCCCGAGGCGTTCGCCACGGCCCGCGAGGCGGCCAAACGCACGCTGGGCCAGCGGCACTTCGACGTGCAGGTCATGGGTGGCGCGACGCTCCACATGGGCAACATCGCGGAGATGCGCACCGGTGAGGGCAAGACCCTGACCTGTGTGCTCCCGGCCTACCTCAACGCGCTGGCCGGCGAGGGCGTCCACGTCGTCACGGTCAACGACTACCTCGCCAAGCGTGACGCCGAGTGGATGGGCCGTGTGCACCAGTTCCTCGGCCTCGAGGTCGGCGTGATCCTGGCCGACATGACGCCGGAGGAGCGGCGCAAGGCGTACCAGGCCGACATCACGTACGGCACGAACAACGAGTTCGGCTTCGACTACCTGCGCGACAACATGGCCTGGAGCCTGGACGAGTGCGTCCAGCGCGGTCACCACTTCGCGATCGTCGACGAGGTCGACTCGATCCTCATCGACGAGGCGCGTACCCCGCTGATCATCTCCGGCCCCGCCGAGCAGAACTCCAAGTGGTACACCGAGTTCGCCAAGATCGTGCCGCGGCTCAAGCGCGCCGCCGACGGTCCCGAGGGCGAGGACGGCGACTACCAGGTCGACGAGAAGAAGCGCACGGTCGGCATCCTGGAGACCGGGGTCGAGAAGGTCGAGGACTGGCTCGGCATCGACAACCTGTACGACTCGGTCAACACGCCGCTGGTGAGCTTCCTCAACAACGCGCTGAAGGCCAAGGAGCTCTACCGCAAGGACAAGGACTACATCGTCAACGCGGGCGAGGTCCTGATCGTCGACGAGTTCACCGGCCGTGTCCTGCACGGACGCCGCTACAACGAGGGCATGCATCAGGCCATTGAGGCCAAAGAGGGCGTGACGATCAAGGACGAGAACCAGACGCTCGCCACGATCACCCTCCAGAACTTCTTCCGCCTGTACGACAAGCTCGGCGGCATGACCGGTACGGCGCAGACCGAGGCCGCCGAGTTCAACAAGATCTACAAGCTCGGGGTCATCCCGATCCCGACCAACAAGCCGATGATCCGCGAGGACGTCTCCGACGTCGTCTACAAGACCGAGCAGGCCAAGTTCGAGGCCGTGGTCGAGGACATCAAGGAACGGCACGACAAGGGCCAGCCGGTCCTGGTCGGCACCACCTCGGTGGAAAAGTCCGAGAAGCTCTCGCGGATGCTCAAGCGCCGCGGCATTCCGCACGAGGTGCTGAACGCCAAGCAGCACGAGCGAGAGGCCATGATCGTCGCCGAGGCCGGCCGTAAGGGCGGCGTCACGGTGGCGACCAACATGGCCGGTCGAGGCACCGACATCACGCTCGGTGGCAACCCCGACCACATCGCCGACCAGGCGCTGCACTCCCAGGGCCTGTCGCCGCTCGAGACTCCCGAGGAGTACGAGAAGGCCTGGCCCGAGGCGATCGAGAAGGCCAAACAGGCGGTCAAGGAAGAGCACGTCGAGGTCGTCGAGGCCGGCGGTCTGTACGTCCTGGCCACCGAGCGCCACGAGTCGCGGCGCATCGACAACCAGCTGCGCGGCCGTTCCGGCCGTCAGGGCGACCCGGGCGAGTCGCGCTTCTACCTCTCGCTCGAAGACGACCTGATGCGGCTGTTCAACTCCGCCCGCGTCGAGGCGATCATGACCCGCCTCAACATCCCGGACGACGTGCCGATCGAGTCGAAGATCGTCTCCAACGCCATCCGGTCCGCGCAGCACCAGGTGGAGCAGCAGAACTTCGAGATCCGCAAGAACGTCCTGAAGTACGACGAGGTCCTCAACCGCCAGCGCAAGGTGATCTACGCCGAGCGCCGCCGGGTCCTCGAGGGCGCCGACCTGCACGAGCAGATCGAGCGGATGCTCGACGAGGTCGTCGCGGGTTACGTCACGGCGGCCACCGCCGAGGGCTTCCCGGAGGAGTGGGACCTCGACAAGCTCTGGAAGGCGTTCAAGCAGCTCTACCCGATCTCGCTCAACTCCGACGACCTGGTCGAGGAGGCGGGCGGCCGCGAGGGCCTGACCGCCGACCTGCTCACCGAGCAGATCACCGCCGACGCCCAGGCCGCCTACGTCAAGCGCGAGGAGGAGCTGGGCGCGGAGGTCCTGCGCGAGCTGGAGCGCCGCGTCATCCTGTCGGTCCTCGACCGCAAGTGGCGCGAGCATCTTTACGAGATGGACTACCTCCAGGAGGGCATCGGCCTGCGCGCCATGGCCCAGCGCGACCCGCTGGTCGAATACCAGCGCGAGGGCTACGACATGTTCACCGCGATGCTCGAGGGCATCAAGGAGGAGTCGGTCGGCTACCTGTTCAACCTCGAGGTGGAGATCGCCGACGAGGAGCAGCAGTCCGCGGTGGCGGGCGTCGGCGCGGCTCCGGTCGCGGTCGCCGACTCCGCCGACGAGGCCCCGGAAATCGTCGCCAAGGGGCTGGACGAGTCCAAGCCGCAGACCTTGAGCTACAGCGCTCCGACGGTCGACGGCGAGGGCGGCGTCGAGACGCACGAGGAAGAGGTCGACGACACCTTCGCGAACGTCTCGCGCAACGACCCGTGCCCCTGCGGCTCGGGCAAGAAGTACAAGCGCTGCCACGGAGACCCGCGCAGCAGCCACTGATCGCACCACGGACGACCCCAGGCCACGCGCCTGGGGCCGTTCCGTTTTTACGGGGGCTCGTACGCGACGGCCGCACGCGTCGCGGCCTTCGCACACGGCCGGGTTCTGGCAGAGGCGGCGGTGCCATCGTCCATAGCCGGGGTGTCGGGTGGGGGTTTGGGTTCGCCGGGACGCCGGGCACGCGCTCGGGCTCGCCGGAGATCCGGTTCGTACGGAATCCTGGCGTTCCAGCGGCTCGTACGGTGTCGTGGCCGCCGGTGCGGTGCGGTGCGGTGCGGTGCGGTGCGGTGCGGTGCCGGGCTCGGCGCGCCGGTGGCCGGCGGTGGGCGAGGCCCTTGGAGTTGTCCACAGGTGTCTCGCCCTGCTTCCACCGGCCGTTGCCGGTCGTGGACACTGGGTGGCGGAGCAGGCAACGTTCCGACTCGTTATGAGGTGACGCGCCATGTCTTCGAACCGTTAGAGGCGGCCTGTCAGCCCGTGCCGGCATGGGTCATGGCGGGCAGCCCCAGCGCCGTCATGAGCTTGAAGAACTGGCTCTCGATGAAGACGTCGCCGCCGTCCAGGATCGCCTCGACCGCCTCCACGTCCGGTGCATGACCGGCCTCGGCCGCCCACGCCACGGCGTGCGGCGCGGCGATGCCGGCGGGCGGCACGAGCTCGTAGAGCGGCCGGCAGGCTTCCCGGTAGACGTTCTGCCAGTACGCATCGAGGTCCTCGGGGAGATCCTCTTCCTCATCGCCTTCGAGGCGCTCGGTGTACTTCGAATCGAGGTAGTCGATCAGCACCTCCAGCATCAGCCAGCCGCTCCAACGGCCGGACCGCGGGCTGTAGCCGATCAGCTGGGCGCCGTCACTGGCCAGCACGACGGCCGCCAGTACGGGCCGGCCGGTCTGCGCGAGCAGCGACTCCAGCAGGTGTTCTCTGCCGTCCGCGCCGGTCATCGGCGGGCGCCAGCCCTCCGGCGCGCGGTGCAGCTGAACGGTCTGCCAGCCGTCCGAGCCCGTGCCGTGCCAGACGATGTGGTCGGCCAGTTCACGCACACCATCCAGCTCCGGGAGCGGCCGATCGCTACAGGCCACGAGGAAGGTCCCCCAAAATCCCATGGTCCGGGATTATCGGGCAGACGTGCGGGTGGTGAGGAAGTTTCCCCATACCCGGGCCCGGGATTGTCGGCGGGCGTGCGGACGGCGAGGAAGTTTCCTAAGACCCCGGCCTGAGACTGTCGGGCGGGCGTATGGGGGGCGAGGAAGATTCCCAAAACCCGGCCCGAGGTCGTCGGGCGGGCGTACGAGCGGCGAGGAAGGTCCCTCAAAACCGTGGCCGGGGATCATCGGGCAGACGTACAGGCGCGGTGACCTTGCCGGATGAACGGCATCAGACGGCTCCCCGGTGGCTCCCCGGCGGAGTCCGGGGTTGACGGGCTTGTTTGTCCGTCCAACCGCTAGTTTGTTCCGGTGGCAGTTCAGAAAGATCCGCAGCGGTTGGTCTTCTTCACCGACGCTGTCGTGGCGATCGCCGTCACCCTGCTCGTGCTTCCGCTCGTGGACGTCGCTCCCGAGGTCGCGCGAGAGCACCACAGCGCGGTCGAGGTGATCACCAAGCACCAGCCGGAGGTCTGGACCTACCTCCTCAGCTTCGTGGTGATCATCAGGCTCTGGCTGGCGCACCATCGCACGTACGAGCACGTAGGCGCCTACTCGACGCCTCTGATGCTCTGTAACAGCGCCTGGCTGCTGGCGATCGTCACCCTGCCCTTCCCGACCGAGATGATCGGGGTCTTCCACAGCAGCAGGTTCACCGCCGCCCTCTACATCGGCACGGTCCTCGTCGCCAACGCGCTCCAGACGGCCATGAACCTCATCATCAAGTTCGATCCCGAGGTGGCGTCCGAGGAGAACCCCGTGGGGCCCGACTTCGGCATCGGCTCCGTTACCGCGACCGTGCTCCTCGTCGCCGCCCTCGTCTTCACGCTGGCCGTACCCACGGTCAACTACTGGCCCCTGCTCCTCCTCCTGCTCTCGTCACCCGTCGAATGGTTCTGGCGCCGCCGCCGGCTCAGCAAAGCGGCGGCATAACGAAAAGAGGGGGAACAGCCACCCCCCGATCGCACCAAGTACCGGATGAACCCACGCGCACCGCGCGGACGAGGAGAACCGGTTGGTGATGATCTATCAACACACCGAGCACGACAGCCAGAGCATCGGCGCGTCGCTCACCGACCCGGAGCGGTTCGCCGAGGTCTTCCACCGGCACTGGGACGAGATCCACCGCTACGTCGCGTGGCGGCTCGGGCCCGAGGCGGCGGAGGACGTCGGCGCCGAGACCTTCACGGTCGCCTTCCGCGGTCGCGGACGGTACGACCTGACCCGTACGGACGCCCGGCCGTGGCTGTACGGCATCGCGACCAACCTCATCGGCCAGCATCGAAGAGCCGAGCGACGCCGCCATCAACTACTCGCCCGCACCCCCGCCGATGGCGTGAGGCCCGACTTCGCGGACGGTAGTGACGCGCGGGTGACCGCCGAGCTGCTCGGCCCGCGGATCGAGGCCGTGCTGGCGAGCCTCTCGGCGGCCGACCGTGACCTGCTGTTACTGATCGCCTGGGCGGACCTCACATACGAGGAGGCGAGCGAGGCGCTCGGCGTGCCCGTGGGCACCGTCAAGTCGCGGCTGCACCGCATTCGCAAGAAGCTCCGCCGTGCGTTCGGCGGCGTCGACCCCATGCGTCTGAAGGAGGAACCGCAATGAACGACCAGGACATCACTCTCGTCCGTCACGTCCGCCCGGTGGTCCCGCCGGACGACCCCGCGGTGAGGGCACGGGCCTTGGCCCGCCTGCGGGCCGAGTTCGACACCCCGGCCCGCACCCGCACGCTACGCCGACGCGTCGCCTGGCGGGTCGCGGTCGCGGGCGCGGTGGCGGTCGGTGCCACGACCGCCGTCATCGTCGTGCGGGCCGGCGGGTCCGCGCCGTCGAGACCGCTGCCCGGGGGCGGCTCGACCGCGCAGACGCTCGAGCTGGCGGCCAGGACGATCGAGCGGGAGAGGGTCCCGCGGCCGAGGCCGGACCAGTGGGTCTACGCCCCCGAGCTCCGCAACTGGGCCATCGCGCCCGGCAATACGATCGGGACCCTGCGCGGCAAGGTCAAGGTGGAGCAGTGGTGGCGGTTCGACGGCGGGGAGATCGCGACCTCCACTCAGGGCTCCCCGCTCCAGATGCAGCAGGTGCTCCGCCCGGGCCAGAAGCTTCGTCGCGGCTATCCGGGCGGGGCGGTATGGGGCCCGGCCCTGTGGGAGAACTCGCCCCGCGCGCTCTACGGTTACGTGGCCAGGTTGCCGACCGACCCGGACGGCCTGCTCGCGAAGGTCCGGCACGACGAGAAGGATCCCGGGCACGACAGGAGAACCTTCGGGCGGATCGGGGACATTCTCGATGGCGACAAACTCATCCCGCCCAAGACGAACGCGGCGCTCTACCGCGCCCTCGCCAAGATCCCCGGCGTCACGGTCGTCCCAGGAGTGAAGGACCTCGCCGGGCGTCCCGGCATCGCGGTGTCCCGGACCTCCTCCTCCCAGGAGAACCGCATCGAGTTCATCCTGGACGCCACGACGTACCGCTACCTGGGCACACGGGTGACCGTCACCAAGGACCAGTACGACCACGGGAAGGTCTGGGAGCACGCCGGGCAGATCGTCAACGACACGGCCGATCTGGACTCCCGCGTGGTCGACCGGCCCGGGCAACGCTGAAAGGCGGGGGCCGTCCCGCAAGACGCAGAGGGACGGCCCCCGCGACCTTCAGCCGGGCGGCACGGTCGTCTCGATCGCGGCGCAGCGCCAGCGGCGGTCGTACTCCAGCCGCAGGGCCAGCGCCTGGACGTGGGCGCCGATCGTCGCCACGGCCGCGACCTCGGCGACGCCCCGCGCCGGCTCACAGACCCGTACGGTGCCCAGGCGCGGCGTCGCCCGGCCCGCCAGCCGGGCGGCCAGCGACTCCAATCGCTCGAACAGCGTCGGCGTCGTACGGCCGGCCAGGTGGTGGTACGGCCGCAGGCCGGTGAGGACCTCCAGCACCAGCCGGGCGATCAGCCGGGCCTCGGTCCGCAGGTCCGGGCGGGACCGTACGACGCCGAGCACCGGCCGGGGAGCCCGCCCCGGTGGAGGCCCGGAGTCCAGGGCGACCGCCAGTGACCCGTGCACGGCGATCCCCAGAGCGGCATGGCCCCCGTACGGGATGAGGCGGATCGGTCCCGTACGACGTGTTCGTTTGCGCATTTCGCAACCTCCTGAAGTGACGGCCGCCACGCGGCGGCAGCCACCAAGAGTGCGAAGAGCGCGGAGTGATACGACGTGACCGGATGAGGACACGTCACGACTTCGACGAAATCCGGTTGCGTCGGGGGATCTCCAGGGCGCTGTGCAGCTGGTACCGGTCGGCCCGGTAGGTCGAGACCGCGAGCTCGACGCAGGCGCCGTTGACGAACGACCGCCGCTGCAGGAGGAGTACGGCGCTGCCGCGTGCCAGGTCGAGCAGGCGGGCGTCGGCGGCGTCGGCGATGCCGGCCTCGATGGTCTGCTCGCCGGCGTCGAACACCACTCCGAAGCGGGTCTCCAGCACGTCGTACAGGGACGCGTCGCTCAGGGGCGTGTCCAGCAGGCCGGGCGCGACGGCCGCCGGGATGTGGGAGCGCTCGACCGCCATCGGCTCGCCGTCCGCGGTGCGCAGGCGCTCGATCACGTGCACGCCCGTGCCCGGCGGGACGTCGAAGATCCGGGCGAGGTGGGCGTTGGCCGGGGTCGTACGGCGGTCGAGGTCGCGGGCGCCCGGTTCGAGGCCGCGGGCGCGCATGTCCTCGGTGAAGGAGACGAGGCGCAGCGGCATCTCGATCTTGGGGCGGGCGACGAACGTGCCCTTGCCCGGCACGCGGTACAACCGGCCCTCGGTGACGAGGTGGTCCACCGCCTGGCGCACCGTCATCCGCGACAGGCCGAATCGCTGGCACAGCTCGCGCTCGGAGGGGATCGGGGCGTCGACCGGTAGTTCGGCGTCCTCGATCAGGTCGAGGAGGATCTCCCTGAGCTGGAAGTACTTGGGTACGGGGCTGGTCGGATCGATCTTGCCCATGGGGTACCTCTGGCAGCGGAGTCGGGGAGTGAAGTATGGTTCATACTGGTCTAGTCCGGACTAGACCACACGTCCAGTTAGCGTGTCAATGCAGGTCAGGACTACGAAGGCGTAACGACGCGATTACGCGCGGAGACGCCGGTCCAGCAGGCGCGAACGGACGCGAAAGCCGTTGCGACCACGGCGGAGGAGAACCCCATGACGCACATGCGGACCGAGATCGGCGAGCAGGCCACGGCCCTGCGGGCGACCCTCGACGCGCTGCTGCCCCGCGTGGCCGAGGTCGGCATCCTGGGCCGGGAGACCCGGCAGGTGCTGTTCATCGCGCGCGGTTCCTCCGACAACGCGGCCGTCTACGGCAGCTACCTGATCCAGACCCATGCCGGGCGCCTGGCCAACCTCGCCTCGCCCTCGATCGCGACCACGTACAAGAAGAAGATCGACCTGTCCGGCGTGCTCGCCGTGGCGATCAGCCAGTCGGGCAAGACCGCGGAGATCGTCGAGACCCTCGACTGGGCGGCCGGCTGCGGCGCTCGTACGGTCGCGGTGACCAACGGCGAGGGCTCGCCGCTCGCCGAGGCCGCCCAGCTCGCGCTGGTCACCAAGGCCGGCGAGGAGCTGGCCGTACCCGCCACCAAGACCTACACCACCCAGCTCGCGGCGCTCGCCGTGCTGGGCATCGGCCTGGGCGCCGAGGTCGACATCGCCGATCTGCGCCGCGCCCCCGAGGAGATCGACCGGCTGATCGCCGAGACCGAGTCCGGCGACGCCCTGCCGGAGATCGTGAACGAGCTCGCGCGGGTGCCGGGGGCGGTCGTGTCCGGCCGCGGCATCGCGTACGGCACCGCGCTGGAGCTCGCGATCAAGCTCAAGGAGGCCTGCTACCTCCACGCCATGGGCCTCTCGTACGCCGACCTGCTGCACGGCCCGATCGCCGTCGTGGACGACGACACCCCCGCGATCCTGGTCGCGGCGGGTGACGGGCCCACGCTTCCCGGCACGGTCGCGCTGGCCGAGCGGGTCAGGGCGGCGGGCGCGAAGGCGTACGGCGTCGGCGGCGGTCGTATGCTGGCCGAGGCGTCCACGCGCGCGCTTCCAGGTCCGGACCTGCCGGAATGGGTCGCGCCGCTTGCCCTGATCGTGCCGGGCCAGCTCCTCACCGAGGCGCTGGCCCGTCGGCTCGGGATCGATCCCGACGTGCCGCGCGGTCTCGGCAAGGTGACGCAGACGGATCAATGATGGGGAGTTTCTGATGGCCGAGCGCCGTGTCACGGTGGAGACCGAGGCGGGGCTGCACGCCCGTCCCGCCGCACTGTTCGTCCAGGCGGCCACGAAGGCGCCGATGGACGTGGCCGTGGGCCGCCCGGACGCCGATCCGGTCAACGCCAAGAGCATTCTGTCCGTGATCGGGCTCGACGTGCGCCACGGCGAGGAGATCGTGATCATCGCGGAGGGCGACGGCGCGGACAGCGCGCTGGACGAGCTCGCCGCCACGGTGACCGCGAGCGGTGCCTGACCGCCTGAGCGGCCGCGGCGTCAGCCCCGGCATCGGGGTCGGCCCGGTCCGCGCCATCGCGGGCGCGGTGCCCGAGCCGCCCGCCGGGCAGCGTCATCAGGGCGACGCCGGGGCCGAGACCCGGCGCGCCCTCGACGCCCTCGAAGCGGTCGCCGCCGACCTCGAAGAGCGCGGCGAGAAGGC
Organism: Actinomadura sp. DC4; assembly: GCF_030406325.1. Classification (GTDB taxonomy): domain Bacteria; phylum Actinomycetota; class Actinomycetes; order Streptosporangiales; family Streptosporangiaceae; genus Actinoallomurus. The sequence goes on from NZ_JAUEQY010000014.1 coordinate 132,686, forward strand.
CGGCGGCGAGGCGAAGGACGTGTTGGTCGCCCAGGCCCTGATGGCCCGCGACCCCGGGCTCGCCGAGCTGGCCGGGCAGAAGGTCGCCGGCGGTTCCTCGGCGGCGCGCGCGGTGTATGAGGCGTTCGGGGTGTTCCGCGAGCTGCTGGCCGGGGCCGGCGACTACATCGCCGCGCGGGTGGCCGACCTGGACGACATCCGCGACCGCGCCGTCGCGGTGCTGCTGGGCGTGCCGATGCCGGGTGTTCCGGACTCCGCCGAGCCGTTCGTGCTCGTCGCCCCCGACCTCGCCCCGGCCGACACGGCGCTGCTGGACCCCGCGAAGGTCGTCGGCTTCGTCACCGAGGAGGGCGGCCCGACCAGCCACACCGCGATCCTGGCCCGTGCGATGGGCGTGCCCGCCGTCGTCGCCTGCCCCGGCTGCACGGCCCTCGCCGAGGGCACGGTCGTCCTGGTCGACGGGGCCTCGGGAGAGGTACGCCCGGACCCGCCGGAGGAGGAGGTCGCACGGGCGCGTACGGAGTCCGCGAAGAGCGCCTTCACCGCCACCGGGCCGGGTGCGACGAGCGACGGGCACGCGGTGCCGCTGCTGGCCAACGTCGGCGGACCGCAGGACGTGCCCGCGGCCCTCGCGAACGGCGCCGAGGGCGTGGGCCTGTTCCGCACCGAGTTCCTGTTCCTGGACCGTACGACGCCGCCCGGCGAGGACGAGCAGGAGGCCGCCTACCGCGCGGTCCTCGCGGCCTTCCCGTACGTCGTCGTGCGCACGCTGGACGCGGGCGCCGACAAGCCGCTGGCCTTCCTAGCGGCGGCGGAGGAGCCCAACCCCGCGCTGGGCGAACGCGGCCTGCGCATGTCCCGCCGCCACCCCGAGGTGCTCCAGGCCCAGCTCCGCGCCCTCGCCCGCGCGGCACGTGACCTCCCGGTCGAGCTGCGGGCCATGGCGCCGATGGTCGCCGACGCCGAGGAGGCCGCCTTCTTCGCCGAGGCGTGCCACGCGGCCGGCATCGCGCACGCGGGCGTCATGATCGAGATTCCGGCCGCGGCGCTGCGGGCCCGCGACCTCGCGGCGGAGGCCGACTTCTTCAGCGTCGGCACCAACGACCTGGCCCAGTACGCCTTCGCCGCCGACCGGCAGGTGGGCGCGCTGGGCGGGCTGCAGGACCCCTGGCAGCCGGCGCTGCTCGACCTGGTCGCCCTCGCCGCCGAGGGCGGCCGGCCCTGCGGGGTGTGCGGCGAGGCGGCGGGCGACCCCGCGCTGGCGTGCGTGCTGACCGGCCTCGGCATCACGTCCCTGTCGATGAGCCCGCCCGCCCTGCCCGCCGTACGCACGGCCCTCGCGGCCCACACGGCGGACCAGTGCCGCCGCGCCGCGTCCGCCGCCCGTACGGCCCGGAGCGCCGCCGGCGCCCGCGAGAGGGCCCGAGCCGAGCTGCCCGGCCTTTCCGCCCTGGGGTTGTAGGGGGTCCGTCCCGGTTCCGGAGCTGAGCGTTTGCTCTCTTCTCCCGGAGTTAATAGCTTCGGGCAAGTGCTACGGATCCCTGGCTGGAAGATCGTCTCCGCCCTCGCCGCCGGTGTGATGGCCCTGTCCGCCTGTCACGACTCCGGCGCCGCCGCCGGGCCGAGCCAGAGCGCGTCGTCCTCGCCGCCCGCGGCCGATACCCCGTCGGCGTCGTCGTCGCCCGAGAGCGCGCTGGTCAAGAAGATGAGCGTGCAGGAAAAGGTCGGCCAGCTCTTCATGCCGACCATCACCGGCGACACTGCCGCGCCCGGCGCCGCGCTCGTCAAGCGCTACCACCTGGGCGGCGTGATCTACTTCCCGCTCAACCTGAAGACGCCCCGGCAGACGGCGGAGCTGTCCAACGGGCTGCAGAAGGCCGCGCTGAAGAAGGGCGGGATCCCGCTCGTGATCAGCACCGACGAAGAACAGGGGCCGGTCTCCCGCCTGCCGTACATCACGCGTTTCGCCTCCAACAAGCTGCTCGCCTCGACCGAGCACCCTGACGAGGACGTACGCCTCGCGGCCAAGGTCACCGGCGAGGAGCTCCGCGCGGTCGGCATCAACCAGGACAACGCGCCCGACGCCGATGTCAACATCAACCCCAACAACCCGGTCATCGGCGTACGGTCCTTCGGCGCCGACCCGAAGAAGGTCGCCCACCTGGTCGGCGTGGCGATCGACGCCTACCGCGCCACCGGCGTCGCGGTCGTGGCCAAGCACTTCCCCGGCCACGGCGACACGGCGACCGACAGCCACACCGGGCTGCCGATCATCAACCACTCCAAGGCCCGGTGGGAGAGCGTCGACGCGCCGCCGTTCAAGACGGCCATCGCGCACCACGCCGACGTCATCATGACCGCGCACATCGTGGTCCCCGGCCTGGACAAGTCCCGGCTCCCGGCCACGATGTCCAAGACCGTGCTGACCGGGCTGCTGCGCGACAAGCTCGGCTTCAAGGGCGTGACGATCACCGATTCGCTGCAGATGACCGGGGCGACGATCAAGTTCGGCCCCGAGGAGGCGGCGGTACGCGCGGTGGTGGCCGGTGCCGACATGTTGCTCATGCCGCGCGACCTCGGCCGCGCCTACAACGCCGTGCTCGCCGCGGTGAAGTCCGGCCGCATCTCGCGCGGCCGTCTTGACGACGCCGTGACAAGGATCATCCGCATGAAGAAAGAGCGCGGAATGTTCCACCCGTACGTCGACGCGGCCAAGGCTTCGCACGTCATCGGCTCGAAGGAGCATCGGGCGGCGGCGGCCAAGGTGGCCGCGGACGTCCGTTCCGGTAGTTGATGTCCGCTCTCGGCCGTTGACGTCCGTCCTCACGCGTGACTAAGTTTCAGGTGCTGGCCAGGGCCAGTCATTTTCTTTCGCGCATCTCGGGGGCGGAAGGAGTTACCGATGTCCCGTCGCCGACGGCTCATTGCAGTAGGTGCGGCGTCGATCGTGGCCATGGCCGGCCTAGGCTCAGGCACCGCGAACGCCGTACAGGCCGGGCACCAGCCCGGCAAGGACCGAAGAGTCCTGAAGATCCTCAACAGAATGACGCTTGAGGAGAAGGTCGCCCAGATGTTCGTGCTGCAGGTCTACGGCACGAGCGCGGACACGACCGATCCCACGGCCGTCGCCGCCAACCAGAAACTGTGGGGGGTGGACAACCCCCAGCAACTGATCGCCAAGTACCACCCTGGCGGCATCATCTACTACGCCGCCGACCCGCCCAACCTCGTCAGCCCGCAGCAGGTCGCCCACCTGTCCAACGGGATCCAGCAGGCGGCCATGCACACGCGCGTGCCGATCCCGGCGACGATCACGACGGACCAGGAGCAGGGCTCCATCGTCACGCGGGTCCCCGCGCCGTTCACGCAGTTCCCGGGCGCCCAGGCGCTCGGCGCGGCCCGTTCGCCGCAGGACGCGTACACCACGTCGAAGATCACCGGCCAGGAGCTCAAGGCGATCGGGATCACGCAGGACTACGCCCCCGACTCCGACGTGAACGTCAACCCGGCGAACCCGGTGATCGGCGTCCGCTCTCCCGGGTCGGACCCGTCGCTGGTGGCCCAGATCGCACCCGCCGAGGTCGACGGCTACCAGGCCGCGGGCATCATCGCCACGGCCAAGCACTTCCCGGGCCACGGTGACACCGACACCGACAGCCACACCGGTGTGCCGATCATCAACCACACCAAGGAGCAGTGGGAGAAGCTCGACCTCCCGCCGTTCAAGGCCGACATCGCGCACGGCGTCGACTCGATCATGACGGCGCACATCATCGTGCCCGCTCTGGACCCGTCGATGGACCCGGCGACGCTCTCCAAGCCGATCCTCACCGGCATCCTTCGCGACCAGCTGCACTACAAGGGCGTCATCGTCACCGACGCCCTCGGCATGGCGGGACTCCGCGCCAAGTACGGCGACGACCGGATCCCCGTCCTGGCGGTCAAGGCCGGCGTGGACCAGCTGGAGAAGCCTCCGGCGGACGACACCGGCAAGGGCCTGTACGCCCTGCAGCGCGACTCCCTGATCAACGCGGTCAAGAGCGGCGAGATCAGCGAGGCGCGCATCGACCAGTCGGTGTACCGGATTCTGGCGCAGAAGCTCGACCACGGCCTGTTCCAGCACCCGTACGTGGACGAGAGCAAGGTCGCCTCGCGCGTCGGCACGCCCGCGCACCTGGCGGCGGAGCAGCGCATCACCGACAAGACGACCACGCTGGTCAAGAACGACGCCCTGCCGCTGAAGAAGACCGGCCAGAAGATCTTCGTCACCGGTTACGGCGTCGTGACCACGCAGACGCTCGCGGCCGACATCGCCAAGCGCGGGGCGGTCACCTCGGTGTACCAGACGGGCACCACCCCCTCGCAGGCGACGATCAACCAGTCGGTGGCCCAGGCCCAGAACAACGACGTCACCGTGGTCACCACCAACGCCGCGTGGAACAGCACGGCCCAGCAGAACCTCGTCAAGGCGCTGGTGGCGACGGGCAAGCCGGTGATCGTGGCGTCGGTGCGCGACGCGTACGACATCGGGTACTTCACCGACGTCAAGAACTACCTGGTGACGTACGGCTACACGCCCGCGTCGCTGGAGTCGCTCACCAAGGTGCTGTTCGGTGAGATCAAGCCGAAGGGCAAGCTGCCGGTCATGATCCCGGTGGCCGGCCACCCGGACCAGACGCTCTACCCGTACGGCTACGGTCTGAGCTTCGGGAAGTGACCGGTCGGGTGCGGGACGACGGTGAACCCGCCGTTCCGCACCCGCCCTCAGCGTTCGAGACGGTGTACGGCGAGCCGTGCGGCCCCGAGTGCCCCGTCGCCCGCGGACACGGGCTCGACGCCGAACCGTACGTACAGACCGGCGCGTACGCCGTCGGCCACCGGCCCGCTCTCCAGCAGGGACCCGGCGACCACCACGCCGAACGCCTCCCGCCCGTCCAGCGCGGGACGTACGGCGTCGGCGTCCTCCAGGAGGTGCCGGACCGCCCCCTCGATGATCTCCAGGGCCACGGGATCGCCCGCCTCGGCCGCCGCGCTCACGAGCGGGGCGACCCCGCCGATCGCGGCGGGCTGCCCGGCGTAGACCTTCTTGATGATCGCCTGGGCGAGGTCGGTGCCGCACCACGCGAGGCTCGCGGTCGGCGTCCCGCTCGGCGCGGCGATGCCCGGGGTCAGGCCGGCCAGGAGCGGCGTGGCGGCCTCTCCCAGCAGGGCCCGCGGCACGGTATCGGCCAGGATGGTCGCCCGGCCGCGGCCGTCGCAGGCGCGCATCACGGCGCGTACGGCCTCACGCCCGATCCAGACGGCCGATCCCTCGTCTCCGATGAGGTAGCCGTTCGCGTCGGCGCGGCGCTCGATCTCCCCGGCGTTGATCACGGCCGCGCCGGCGCCGGTGCCCGCGAAGACCACGATGCCGACCGGCTCGGTGCTCCCGGCGGCGAATGCCACCGGGATATCGGTGATCACTTCGGGCTCGCCGGCGATGCCCGCCGCCTGCCAGGCGGCTCCCGCGGAGGCGACGGCGCGCGGGCGGTTGGCCGAGCCCGCCCCGGCGATGCCGAAGACGCCGCCCGCGACCAACGCCGGGTCGAGGTCCTCGATCGCCGCCGTGAGGGCGGTGGTCAGGGCGTGGGTCAGCTCGTCGGAGGTGCCGCCGCCGGAGTTGGGGTTGGCGCCCGGACCGGCGCCGTACCCCACGACCGTGCCGTCCAGGGTGATGATCGCGGCGCGCGTACGGGTGCCACCGGCGTCGACGCCGACCACGTAGGGACCGATCGGGTTAGAGCGCACATAGTGACCGTAGAACATCACCCGTTGACATCACATCGTTTTCGTAAGAAACTTTCCGCCATGAGGAAGGTCGGGCCCGAAACCGGGCTGGGGGCCGACGCCGCAGGCGCATCTCCGCTCAGCACAGTCGTACGCGTCCGTTCACTGCTGCCATCGCTGCCACCTGCGGAGGCGCGGGTGGCCCAGCGGGTCATCGACAGTCCCGAGGCGGTGGCCAACTCCACGATCACCGAGCTCGCGCAGGCGTGCGGCACCTCCGAGACCACGGTCATCCGGTTCTGCCGGGCGATCGGTTTCTCCGGCTATCCGGAGCTCCGGCTCACCCTGGCGACGGAGGCAGGACGAGCACAGGGAGTGACCGGCGGCCGGACGGTCGGCAGCGACATCAGCGCGGACGATACGCTGGAACAGGTCGTCGAGAAGATCGCCTTCGCCGACGCCCGCGCGGTCGAGGAGACCGCCAACCAGCTCGACATCCAGGTGCTCGACCAGGTCGTCACGGCCATCGCGGCGGCCCGCAGAGTCGATGTCTACGGTGTCGGCGCGAGCGCCTACGTGGCCTCGGACTTCCAGCAGAAGATGCACCGGATCGGCCGGACCTCCTACGCGTGGTCCGACGCCCACATCATGCTCACCAGCGCAGCGGTCCTGCAGTCCTCCGACGTCGCCGTCGGGATCTCCCACACGGGGTCGACGGTGGAGACGATCGACGCCCTCAGCGTGGCCAAGCGCCGCGGTGCCACCACGGTGGCGCTCACCAACTTCCCTCGCTCTCCGATCGCCGATGCCGCCGACCTGGTCCTGACCACGGCGGCCAGGGAGACCACGTTCCGATCCGGAGCGACGGCGAGCCGGCTGGCCCAGCTCACCGTGATCGACTGCGTGTTCGTCGGCATCGCGCAGCGTACGACCGGGATCAATGAGCATCTGGAGGCGACACTCGAGGCGGTCAGAGTCCGCCGAGTGCGTCCCGAGCGGAGGCGCAGGTGAACGACAGCATGCCCCTGGCGGTGCTGAGGGGCGTACCCACCGAGGTACGCAACCCCCGCACCACCGAGATCGACGTGCTGCCCACGCTGGACATGTTGCGCCTCATCAACGCCGAGGACGCCCGCGTCCCCGGCGCGGTGGCCGAGGCACTTCCGCAGGTCGCCAAGGCGGTGGACCTCGAGGTCGAGGCGCTGCGTAACGGCGGCCGCGTGCACTACTTCGGCGCGGGCACCTCCGGACGGCTCGCCGTGCTCGACGCGGCCGAGCTCCCGCCGACGTACGGCATCGAGCCCGATCTGGTGGTCGCCCACCACGCCGGCGGCCTCGGTGCCTTCTCCGGTGCGAAGGAGAACGTCGAGGACGACGCCGCGCTCGGCGCCCGCGACGCGAGTGAGGTCAATCGAGGTGACCTCGCCGTCGGCATCACCGCGAGCGGCCGTACGCCCTATGTGGTGGGCGCTCTGCGCGCCGCCGCGGCGGCCGGCGCGCACACGGTACTGATCAGCTCCAACCCGGCCGCGGCGGCCGGCGCGGAGGTCGAGGTCCACATCGCCGTGGACACCGGGCCGGAGGCCGTGTCGGGATCGACGCGGATGAAGGCCGGTACCGCGGCCAAGCTCGTGCTCAACGCGATGTCCACGGCGACGATGGTGCGGCTCGGCCGCACCTACTCCAACCTCATGGTCAGCATGAGCGCGCTCAACTCCAAACTCCGCGGACGCCTCGTCAAGATCCTGGTCGAGGCGACCGGCCTGGACGCGGAGACGTGCGAGAACGCCTTGGCCGACGCGGCCGGCGATACGCGCACCGCCCTTGTCTCCCTGTTGTGCGATGTCACTCCGGGACGTGCCGCCGAAGCGCTGGCCGTCTCGGGTGGCTCCGTCCGTGAGGCGATGCGCACGATCCGCGGAGATGCCTGATACCCGGGGGTAAGAGAAAGGGTCCACCTCTTTATGCGTAAGTTCTGCACGGTCATAGCGGCGCTCAGCGTCGTGGTCGCAGCTCCGGCGTGTGCCCCGAGTACGAAGAGCAGCGATGGCAAGGTCACGCTCACTGTGCTCTCCTGGCGTCCGGAGGACACGGCGGGGTACAAGAAGATCTTCGCGCCGTTCGAGAAGAGCCACTCGAAGATCAAGATCAACTTCAAGCCGATCAAGAACACCGAGTACGCCACGGTGCTCCCGACCGAGCTGAAGAAGTCCCAGGGCGGCCCCGACGTCGTCCAGCTCAAGCCGTACGGACCGATCCAATCGCTCATCTCGGCGGGCAACCTGGTGCCGCTCGACGGTCAGGTCGACGTGAGCAAGTGGGACCCGACGGTCCTGCAGGCGGCCAAGGGCAAGCAGGACGGCAAGCTGTACGGCGTCCCGTACGCCATGCAGACCCTCCAGGTGCTCTACAACAAGAAGATCTTCGCGGACCAGGGCCTCCAGCCGCCGAAGACCTGGGCGGAGTTCACGGCCCTCTGCGACAAGCTCAAGCAGGCCAAGATCACCCCGCTGTCGACGAGCGGCCTGCAGCCGTGGGTCCTCGCCATCGACCACCAGATCTTCGGCGCGACCCGCTTCGGCGGCGACGACTTCGCCAAGGCCGCGGTCGCGGGCACCAAGAACTTCACCGACCCGGACTTCACCGCCTCGCTCGACGTGACGGCCAAGCTCAAGCCGTACTACCCGGACAAGGTCGCCGCGGTCGACTACCCGGACGCGCAGACGCTGTTCACCAGTGGCAAGGCCGCGATGTACCCGGGCGGATCGTATGAGGTCGGGCCGTTCACCCAGTCCAACCCGGACCTGCAAATCGGCTTCTTCGACGCCCCGCCGGCTCCCGGGTCCAAGATCGACCACCCGGTGACCTCGGGCTTCGTCGACGGCTCGTACGGCATCAACGCGCACTCCGAGCACAAGGCGGAGGCGACCGAGCTGGTCAAGTGGATGGCGACGCCGGAGTTCGGCCAGTCGTTCGCGAGCACGCTCAAGCAGATCTCGGCCGTGCCCGGCACCACCCCCGGCGACCCGCTCCTCGCGCAGGCGTACCAGAACTTCAAGACCAACGGCGCGACGTACATGATGGTCGTCGACTTCGGCTACGGGAACCCGCTCGGCCGCGACCAGGATGGCGAGGCCCTGCAGAAGATGCTGGGCGGCACCTCCGCCGCTGACGCGGGCAAGCTCGTACAGAAGGGCATCTCGGCGTGGTTCAAGCCCAGCGGCGGCTGATGACGACCGCACCTGGCGAGAACGTCAGTCCCGGCGGCGGGGCGATCCTCCGCCGCCGGGATCGGCGCCGCTGGCCGTTGCTGCTCTTCTTCCTCCTGCCGGCCCTGCTGCTGTACTCGATCTTCATCGTCTACCCGCTGGTCTCGGCGCTGCAGTACAGCTTCTTCACGTGGACCGGCACGCGGCAGGACGGCTTCGCGGGCCTGTCCAACTTCCACGACCTGATCTCGAAGTACCCGCTGAGCGAGCAGGTCTGGCGCGCGCTCGCGCACAACACGTTCTTCTTCATCGGCACGATGGTGATCCAGACCACCGCCGGGCTGCTGTTCGCGGTGCTGCTGCACCGGTCGCGGCGCGGCAAGAGGTTCCTGCAGACGGCGTACATCCTGCCGCACCTGGTCAGCCCGATCGTCGCCGGTTACCTGTGGTCGATGATGCTCAACCCGCAGTTCGGCGCGGTCAACGCGGCCCTGCGCGGGATCGGCCTCGGCTCCCTCGCCCAGCCCTGGCGCGGCGACCCGCACCTGGCGCTGCCGGTGGCGATCGTCGTCAACGCCTGGCAGTGGGTGGGCTTCCCGATGCTGCTGTTCGCGGCCGCGCTCGCCGGCATCCCGGAGGAGTACCACGAGGCGGCGCGAGTCGACGGGGCCTCGGCCTGGCAGTCGTTCCGCCGGGTGACGTTCCCGCTGCTCACGCCGGTGCTGGGCATCGTCACGGTGCTGACCTTCATCGGCAACTTCAACATCCTGGACCTGATCTACGCGTTGCAGGGGTCCAAGGGCAACCCGACCTACTCCACCGACGTGCTCGGGCTCCTGTTCTACCGGACCGCCTTCGAGAACCCGGACGCCAACGCGATCGGCCAGTCCTCGGCCCTGGCCGTCTGCATGTTCGTGCTGATCTTCGGGGTGTCCATCGCGGCGACCCGCTTCTTCCGCCGGATGGAGGCACGGCTGAAATGACCGTGTTGGAACAGGCCCCGGCCGTACTGCGTCCACCACGCCGGCGCCGCCGCATGCCGCGCCGCGGCGTGCTCGCCTCGACGATCCTGCTGTGGGTGTACGCCGCGGCGGCCCTGGCGCCGCTCATCCTCATGGCACTGGGCTCGCTGCGCACGGAGCAGCAGCTGGCGGACAAGCCGATCGGCCTGCCACTGCACCCCGCTTTCGAGAACTACGCCAAGGCGTGGTCCGAGGGCGGCTTCAGCTCCTATTTCGTGAACTCCATCGTGGTGACGGTGGGCTCGGTGGTGCTGGGCACGGGCGTGGCGGTCCTGGCCGCGTACCCGCTGGCACGCTTCAGCTTCCGCGGCCGCGGCCTGCTGACGGCGTACTTCCTGGCAGGCTTGATGCTGCCGATCCGCTTGGGCATCGTGCCGGTCTTCTACCTGCTGAACTCCATCGGCCTGATCGACTCGCGCATCGGGCTGATCTGCGTGTACGCGGCGAGCGGGGTGCCGTTCGCGATCTTCGTCCTGACGGCGTTCTTCCGCGCTCTGCCGATGGAGCTGGAGGAGGCGGCGCGTATCGACGGGGCGGGGGAGCTGCGCATCTTCGCCCAGATCATGGTCCCGATGGTCCGGCCGGCGCTGACGACGGTGGCGCTGTTCCAGTTCATTCCGCTGTGGAACGACTTCTTCTTCCCGCTGGTGCTGGTGGAGGACGACAAGTACACGCTGCCGGTGGGGCTGACCCGTTTTGTGGCGGAGTTCGAGGCCGCCCACGCCCAGCTGTACGCAGGCCTGGTCATCACGACGATCCCCTTGGTCCTGCTGTTCTTGCTGGCGACGAAGCAGATCGTCGCGGGCCTGACGGCCGGTATGACGAAATAGCCCGGGCGTTTCTCAGGTGCCGGATGGGTCGTCTTCGAGGTCGCTTATGAGCGCGTCCGGCACACGCATCCGCCAGGCGTCGGTCACGAGTTCCTGTAGGCGTTCGGCCTTCACCTCCGCCAGGCGCAGCATGACGAGGGGCAGGCCGTCGTAGCCAGGAGTGGTGAAGAAGATGTCGGGCTCGCCGAGGAGGAGAGCCTGTTTTTCGGCCTCGTCGCCGACGTAGAGCACCGCGATGTCGGTCCGGATCTGGCGCGGCTTCCCCGGCGTGCGCTCGGGATAGGACCAGATGAATCCCTTGCCGGCCACCCGGAAGTCGAAGCCATCACTTTCGATCTCCACCACGTGAGGCAGAGCGAGCGCCAACCGGCACACATCGTCGGCGTCGGCCATCGAGATCCCCTCCCAGAACGCGCGATCCGCATCCGCCGGTGATGTTAACGAAGGAGTTCTCCTGCGGGTACCGGCGCCGGTATCGGTGAGCGGCGCTCCGGCGCCACCGGCCGTAGGGTGCGGTTCATGAAGGCAGCGGTGTACACCGGGTACGGTCCGCCTGAGGTGGTTCGGATCGCCGAGGTGGACAATCCCTCGGTGGGGGACACAGACGTCCTGGTCAGGGTGCATGCGACGACGGTTAACCGGACGGACTGTGCCTATCGGGCGGCTCGGCCTTTCTTCGTGCGGGCGCTCACCGGGCTCTCCAAGCCACGGCGGACGGTCCTGGGGACCGAGTTCGCGGGGGTGGTGGAGGAGATCGGCGGCGGTGTCACGTCTTTCGCGGTCGGTGACAGGGTGTTCGGGTACAACGAGGGGGCGTTCGGGACGCATGCCGAATATCTCTCGGTTCCCGAAGACGGTGCGATCGCGACCATGCCGGCGGGGGCGACCTTCGCAGAAGCCGCTCCCGGTACCGAGGGTTCGCACTACGCGCTCGCGTTCATCAGGGTCGCGGGGATCCGGGCCGGCCAGGAGGTCCTCGTCCATGGTGCGACCGGCGCGATCGGGTCGGCGGCGGTGCAGTTGCTGAAGAGTCGCGGCGTCACGGTGACCGCGGTGGGTGACACGGCCAACCTCGAACGGGTGCGGAGCCTCGGCGCCGACAGGGTCATCGACCGTACGGCCCAGGATTTCACCGAGGACGAGCAGACCTACGACGCGGTCCTGGACGCGGTCGGCAAGAGCACGTTCGGCCGCTGCAGGCGCCTGTTGAAGCCCGGCGGGGTGTACCTGTCCTCTGACCTGGGGCCCTGGTGGCAGAACCTCATCCTGCCGCTCGTCACGCGGTTGCCCGGCGGCAGGAAGGTGAGGTTCCCGTTCCCGCGTCAGGACCAGGAGATGGTGCGTCACTTACGGGATTTGATCGAGTCCGGGCGATTCCGGCCGCTCATCGACCGACGGTACTCATTGGACGAGATCGTCGAGGCCTACCGGTACGTCGAGACCGGGCAGAAGATCGGCAATGTCGTCATCGACGTCGTGCCGCCGGACTGACCGGCCCGGCTCGATCGGGCGAGGCGGGTCTGCCCGGGTGCCGATTCGTCCAAGGCCAAGCCGGCCGGCCGACTGTAGCTTTCGGCTGAACAAGCCTTGGTCCCGCGAGGAGGGTGCTGTGAACGACGATGACGAGCGGACCGGTCAGGCAGCCGCATGGGCGGCGCTGGCGCCGGTGATGGACCTGGTCACACCGATGGCCGTACGGGTCGCGGCCTCGCTCAGGCTGGCCGATCCGATGGCCGGCGGCGCGGTGCCCGTCGAGGAGCTGGCGCGGCGATCCGGCACTGACGCGGACGCGCTGGGGCGGCTGCTGCGGCACCTGGTCTGCCAGGGCGTCTTCGCCGAGCCGGAGCCGGGAAGGTTCGCGCTCAACGAGCTCGCCGGGCTGCTGGCGTCCGACCACCCCGCCGGGATGCGGGCGGCGCTCGACCTGGGCGGGTTCGGCGGGCAGATGGACCTCGCGTTCACCGGGCTGCTGCACACCGTCCGTACGGGGCAGCCGGCGTGGGAGACGGTCTTCGGGACCTCGTTCTGGCCCTATCTCGCCGCGAACCCGCAGATGAGCGCGTCGTTCGACGCGCAGATGGCCCGCGGGGCCGACTACGTCCTCGACGCGGGCCGAAGCCATGACTGGTCCGGCGTACGGCACGTGGTCGACGTCGGCGGTGGCGCCGGCACTCTGGTCGCCGAGGTGCTGCGCGCCAACCCCGAGATGCGGGCCACTCTCGTGGACCTGCCGGACACCGTGGACCGAGGCCGGCGCTACCTCGCCGAGCACGGCCTGGCCGAGCGGTGTGAGTTCGCCGGGCAGAGCTTCTTCGATCCGCTGCCCAAGGGGCGCGACGCGTACGTGCTCGGGCGGGTGGTGCACGACTGGGACGACGACGAGGCCGTGGTGATCCTGCGCCGCTGCGCCGAGGCGGCCGGGCGGGACGGACGGGTCCTGGTGATCGAGACGAACGGCGGCCCCGGCGACGACTCGGCCGCCTTCGCCGAGATGAACCTCCGCATGCTCGTCCTCAGCGGCGGCCGCGAACGCACCGTCGAGGACTACACCGCCCTCGCCGCCAAGGCCGGGCTCGACGTCGCCGACGTCCACAGCACCCCACGCGGACACCTCATCCTCGAATGTACGGCCCGGCAATAGGGGCATTTCACTCGCGCATCAGGAAATGCATGCGTGCCAGTGTGGTTACTGGTGATAATCGCGAATGAACCCCCGGTAACGGGGATCTCATTCGCGATCATTTGGTGAGGTGTATGCGTCATGCCGGCCGCCAAGCCTCGTCTCGGTGTCACCTTGCGGCAGGAGCGCAAGAGGCGGTTGATGACCGTACGGGACATGGCCGAGGCGCTACGCGAGGCCGCTCCTGCCGGGCGAGAACGGGAAAGCGTCCCACGGCTGACCGACCTGATGCGTATGTATCGCAATTGGGAGAGCGATAGGTACGGGGTCAGTGAGCGTTACCAGGTGCTGTTCTGTCGTGTGTTCGATATGACCTTGGAACGGCTTCTGGTCGGATCACACTGCGGGATGGACACTGGAGGCCGCGACGTTTTCTGGTCGGCCGAGGAGGACGACGTGGAGCGACGGCGGATGATCCAGGCCCTGGCGGTTCTCGGCGGTGCCGCGATGTCGCCGATGGCCCAGGCGCTGCAGGCGATCCAGGCCAATGCCGAGGCGGGGCTCGGACGGGGCGTTGCCGCCCAGCTGGACGACTGGGAGGAGACGCTCGTGGAGTACGGATTCACCTACCTGACGACTCCGCCGCAGCGTTTGTTAGGTGAACTGGCCGCGGACCTCGTGTCCGTCCAGTCGATGCGGATCAAGGAAGGCCATCCGGAGTACACGCGATGGTGCCGGGTCACGGGCGGCCTGTCGGGGATGATGGCGAAGACGCTGTCGCTTCTCGGCCAGGCTCGTGAGGCGCGTCCTTGGTGGTCGACCGCTCAGCACGCCGCCGACACATCAGGGGACGTCGAGCTGAGCCTGTGGGTGAGCGGTGAACATCTGATTCACGGCCTTTACCAGCAGCGGCCTGTTCCGGTGCTTCTTCGCCAGTCGGACGCGGTGCTGGGACGGTTGCCGCACCACCCGTGCGCGGGACTCGCCACGCTGCGGTCGCTTCGTGCTCAGACACTCGCGACCGTGGGGCGACCGGACGAGGCGGCGGCGGAGATACGCCAGGCCGAAGAGGTCTTCGTCCGGCTGCCGGCCGAGGTCACGCGGGAGACCAATTCGACGTTGGCCTGGGGTGAGGACTGCCTGAGGTACACCGAGGCGTGGGTGTACGCGTACTCCGGCTCGCAGGCGGAACTGGACGCGTCCTCGGAGAGGGCGCTCGATCTCTACGGGAACGCCGATCGGCGAAGCACCACGCAAATCAGACTCATTCAGGCGTTCAGCCGTGTCCGAACTGGAGACGTCACCGAGGGAATCAAGCACGCGAGCTCGGCGTATGCCGCGTGTCGGGCTGAACAGCGCACGGCGGGAATTACTCGGCTGGCGGATCTGGTCATGGAAAACGTGCCCTCCGGACAGCGCGCCGCTCCGTCGGTGACCGCCTATCGCGAACTGCTGTCCGCCCCTAAAGCGACCAAGTAGGGGCGCGCCAGGTTCCCGTCAGCGCAGGGGTCTTACGGGGATGCATCCGCGTCCGTTCTTGCCCTCGGTCGTCACCGTGATCTGCACGGTGGACGGCGTTTAACTGGTTGCCGGTAAAGCGCTGATTAATCCGTGGAGGGCTCCGGTGCATACACGCAACCCCGATTCGACGTACCGATTGCCGCTCCCGCCGCATCCGATCGCGGCCGAGCAGGCGCGCGTACTGACACGGATAGCGCTCGCCGACTGGAGAGTCATCGATGACGTACTGATCGTCGTGGCCGAGCTCGTGGCGAACGCCGTAAAAATGGGCGACGTCTTCCACCTCACCATTTCCCGGAAGGGTGATACCGCCCTGATCGAGGTCTGGGACCCCGGCGAGGCCACCCCGGACCGCCGGCGGCGTTCCGTCGATCGGGTGGACGGCCGTGGCCTGCTCCTGGTCGAGGCGTGCTCCAAGGACTGGGGATGGCGGCTGGAAGAGCAGGGCGGCAAGACCATCTGGGCCGTGTGCGATCGCGACGTCGAACCTGAGAAGGAGATCCCCTCATGCCCGCGCCAGACCCCGACGACCTGCTCCGGCCACGAGAGGTAGCGGAGATCTTCGGTGTCCGTACGACGACGGTCGCCCGATGGGCGCGCGAAGGCCGGTTGACCCCCGTGCTCACGCCCGGTGGGCATCGCCGCTACCGGCGCGCCGGGATTCTCCCCCTGCTGGCCGCCGGAGAGCCCAGTCAGGAGGAGGAACGGCTGGCACGGGACGCGGCGCGGCTGTATGGCCAGGGGTGGACCATCCGTCAGGTCGCGCAGCGGTTCGATCGCAGCTACGGCGTCATGCGCCGGATCCTCGCCACGCAGGTGCCGCTACGGAACAGAGGCGGGGCCACCCGGGACGTGCATCCCCAGCCAAGCGAGGTGCACGGCGGTTGAGGAAGGACCGAAAAGAGTTTACGTGTCCGAAACCCACGACCCGCCGGATGTGGTCCACCTTGATCATTTAACATTCGGTTGATCGATAAAGAGAGGTTTCCCGGCAATGCGTTTCCGTGCACCATCGGCCGCCGCATCCGTTCTGCTTGCGACGTCCCTTTTGTCCATTGCCGTCCCCTCGGCAGAGGCGAGCACCACGACCGCCTGCTCCCCGTGGGCGAACATCACCGGCTTCTCGGACTCCCTGGACAAGACCACCCTCGGCGGTGTCAACGTCGCGGAACTGTCCGGCCTGACGTACGACACCAACGGCCACCTTCTGGCCGTGGCGGATGAGTCGTACCTGTTCACCCTGGACGCCCGCACCAAGAAGCCGCTGGCCGTACAGACCCTCGTCGACGAGAACGGGCAGTCGCTCGACTCCGAGGCGGTGGCCGTCGATCGCGACGGGACCCGCCTGGTGACGGACGAGACCCAGCCCTCGATCCTGCGCTTCACCCGGAGCGGCAAGGTCATCGACCGGCTCCCGGTGCCGGCGTCGCTCCTGGTCGCCCCGGCCGGCCGCGCCACGCACAACCTGACCTTCGAGGGCATGACCCTGCAACCCGGCGACCGTACGCTCGTCGCCTCGATGGAAGGCGCCCTGACCGGCGACAACGCCGACGTACGCCGCCTGCAGACGTGGCACCGTACGTGGGGGGAGTTCCGCCTCGGAGCGCAGTACGCGTACAGCGCCGACACGGGTCTGAACATCTCCGACATCACGGCCACGGGTGACGGGCGGCTGCTGGTGCTGGAGCGCGGGTACACCCCGAACGTCGGCAACACCGTACGGGTCTACCTCGCCGACCTGAGCCGCGCCACCGACGTCAGCCGTGTCGAGGACCTGACCGGGCAGCCCGGCGTCAGGCTCGCCCGCAAGACCCTGATCGCCGACATCGGCGCCTGCCCGTCTCTCGGCGCCACCACCAAGCAGCCGCAGCCCAACCCCCTGCTGGACAACATCGAGGGCATCACCGTGACAGGCCGCACGCGCGACGGCCGCCTGGGACTGCTGCTGGTCAGCGACGACAACGAGAGCCCCACGCAGATCACGCGGCTGTACTCCCTCGCCGCCCGCCTGCCCCGTTGAAGGAGCCGACCGTGCCCCGTACTCGCATCCGCCTCCTGACCGCGACCGCCGTCGCCGCCGCGACCCTCTGCGCCGTGGGCGCGGCGAACGCCACCGGATCGGCGCCGCGAAGCGACAGGGAGATCCCCAACCTCACGGACGTCGTCAACGAGATCAAGGCGTACTACGGCGACACCGTGGACGCCTCCGGCGAGCACTACGCCTCGGCGAGCAGCAACTACGCCAAGCAGGTCGCCGGGATCGAGGCCAAGGCCGGGGCCTACCTGCGCGAGGCCGTACGGCACACGAGACCGGGCCGGAAGCCGGCCATCGTGCTGGACGTGGACGACACCTCGCTCCTGACCTACAACTACGAGCTGGAGGTCGGTTTCGTCTACTCGCCCGCCTCCAACGACGCCTACATCCAGAACAAGAACATGGCCGCCGTCTTCGGCATGCCGGCCGTCGCGAACTGGGCCGCCGACCACGGCGTCACGGTGTTCTGGATCACCGGCCGCCCGGAGACGCAGCGGGCCGCCACCGTACGCAACCTGGGCGCCGTCGGCTACACGTCCTCCGCCGACCCCTCCCACCTGTATCTCAACACGAAGGAGCCGACGGCCTACCTGCCGTGCTCGGCGCCGACCTACACGTGCACGACGACCGACTACAAGTCCGGTACGCGCAAGCACATCGAATCACTCGGGTACGACATCGCCGCCGACTTCGGCGACCAGTACAGCGACCTGAACGGCGGCTACGCCGGCCGGACCTTCAAACTGCCGAACCCGATGTACTACCTCCCGTAGCCTCCCGGGGACCCGCGCCGGCCGGTCGAAGCGGCGGCGCGGACCCCGGATCCCGGAGGCTTCACGACTGGGGCGCGGGGTCGAGCGGATAGTTCGGGTGATAGAGCAACAACCCGATCCTGTCCACGTTCCGACGTAGCTCCGCCAGCGTCCCGGACTGACCGTCGAGGAACACGACTCCGTCAGGAGTGTCCACGACATTGAACACATGGGCGAAGTCGTCGGGAAAACTGACGTAGACCGCGCCGCGACTCCCGGAAACGTTGCTGACGGCCGCAATGACGTCGTCGTAGTTGGCGACGTCGACAGATCTGCCCTGGTGTTTGTCCTTGAGCCGAAATAGGCCATAGTAAGCACTGCGTACGGTGGGAGGCACTCTGATGGTCCTACTGCCGTCCAACATGTAGTCGACAGCGATGAGGGCCTGGTTGCAGTTTATATTGCTACCGGTCGGGTTCAGTTCGTGCAGGTGTGGATAGTGTTCTTGGACATACCTGTCGCGGTCGTCGTAAGCCGCTGTGTCATCGTCGTCAGCCGTCCAGGTGTCTTGGCTGATCGCCGGTCGTGATGTGATGCCAGGAATCGACCGGTTGATCCCTGCCCACCGGCCACCGCCGGATTCTGACGGTGTATCGGCGGGGAGCCGGAAATCGGCGATTGCGAAATGTCCGTGCTCGCCGTTGTACTGCGTCTCAAAGGCTGACTCGATGGGATCGAACTCGGCCCCGAGAGGTGGTATTGGGAGCGGCCGTACCTGATCATCCGCGGTCTCCTCTGAGATCTGCGGATCGAGCGCGGAGCCTTCCCATTCTGGGCTTCCGAACTCGACGACGAAGCCTCCGTCTTCCAGCAGGTCGTCACTGTCGGTGAATTGCAGATAAATCGCCGATTCATCGGTGGCGGCCGGGCCGGCCGGCGGCGGAGCCGCTCCGGCGGACCGGTCGATGACGAAACCGTCCTCGCCGCGCCATCCGGTGGCGACCTGGAGACAGGCGGGAACGAGTGCGGCCGTGCTGTGGGTGGAGGTTCGCCACCCGGCGGTCGGCTCGCGCAGACGCTCGGGGAGGGGTGTCACGGGCAGCCGGCCTCTCGGCTCCGCCTGGTGGGAAGGCAGGGCCGCTGAGCTCACGAGCCGCCCGGACGGCCCTGCGGAGCTGCGAGGTCCGTCACCGTACTTACGACGGGCCGCCCGCGTCGGGTTCATCCAGTGCGGTCGCTCAGACCTGCTGGTCGCCTATGGTGCGGCGGCTGGGGGCCGGGTCGATGCCGAAGCTCATGACGCGGCGTGGGTGTACTCGGATGATGGGGCCGCCGAGGTTCCCGGCCGAGTCTTCCGGCTCGGTCAGGGCCTCGGCGTCGCCGCGGATCTCCAGGCAGCGGACCGTCCACGGGTCGAGCGAGGCGATGTCGTCCACGACGAAGGCGACCTGCGAACCGGCCGCCACGTTGCGGAACTTCTTGCTGGCCGACATGTCGTGACCGCCGATGTCGATGGTGCCCAGCTCGGCGTTGTACCCGAAGCCGACCGGGTTGTTCTGTACGACGCCGCCCGGCTGGACGGTGGCCAGCCGGCCCAGTCGCTGCTCTCGCAGGTAGGCCAGCTCCCGCTCGGTGAAGATCTCCATACCCGCCACCGTAGGGGGCGCCGGGAGACCGCGCATCGGTGGAAAGACCTAGGACCAAAGCCCTCAGCCGGGACGCCGGGTCGGCCGTCACGAACCCGCCGCGCCCGTAGCGGGTGGAAATTCAGTGGCGTAGGTCACTGGAAGATCGTTACGCTCCGTGCATTGTCGCCGGTCATGAGGAGAACACACGTCTATGTCGGTCTTCAGTTCTACGCCCCCGGACAGGGGGTGACGGCGGACGCGGTGCCGCATTTCTCCTCGGCGTGATCACGCCGGTGGCGACGACCCGCGGACACAGCGGATCGGAAGCAGGGGAAGGCGATGAAGACCATGACGTCGCCGCCGGAGGTGCGTACCCGGGCGGCTGAGACCACCGGCGCGGAGCGGCGGCGTACGGCTCCGCCGACCGGCACCGTACGGCGCCCCGCCCCTCGCGCGACCACTCCTCGTACGACCGCGCCGCAGCTGCCGTTCGCCCTGCTGGTCGTGGGCCTGCTCGGCGGTGCGCTGGTCGGCCTGCTCCTGCTGAACACCGCGCTCGCCCAGCAGGCGTTCACGCGAAGCGAGCTGCAGCGGGAGAACCAGCGGCTCGACGAGCGCAGGCAGGCGCTGCGGGAGGACGTCGCGCGCGAGGACGGCCCGCGGGCCCTGCACGCCAAGGCGCGCCGCCTGGGCATGCGGGACGCCACGCGCCCGTAGACCCGCGAACGCCCGTGCCCCCCCGACGGCCCCGATGAGCCGCCCGGCGGAGTGATCCGCCGGGCGGCCGGGGCCGGCCGGCAAAGGGCCAGCCGCTCCAGTGGTCGACCTGTCGCCCGGGGCACCGGTGTGGTGGCCGGGGACGAGCAAGGATCACGAACGACCGATCAGCCGGACGCGTCCATGATGGCGCGGACGCGCGCCGGGGTGGTCACCGAGCGGGTGGTCTCCGGCGGGTAGAGGGCGCCGCCCATGTAGATGCCCGCCGGCTGGAAGCGGGTCTTGGACCGTACGCCCTCGCTCGCGGTGAAGTGCAGCTCCTGCGCGCCGGTCTGCGCGGCGACCCGCGCGGCGGTGCGCTCGTTGATGCCGCCCGCGGGCAGCACGATGATGCGGTCGCCGGCCTTCTTGACCAGGCGGGCGATCAACTCGGCGCCCTCCAGCGCGCTCGGCGCCGCGCCCGACGTCAGCAGGCGGTCCACGCCCAGGGACACCACGTCCTCGAACGCCTCTTCCGGCGAGCGGGTCACGTCGAAGGCCCGGTGGAAGGTCACGCTCAGCGGGCGGGCCGCCACGACCAGGCGGGAGCAGAGCGCCGTGTCGATCTCGGCGTCCTCGGTCAGCGCGCCGATGACCACACCGTCCGCGCCGGCCAGCTTGGCCGTCTCGATGTCCCGCAGCATCACCGCGACCTCGGACGGGGTGTAGATGAAGTCGCCGCCGCGCGGCCGGATGATCACATGAACGCGGAGACGGCCCGCCGCCACGGCGACCGCCTGTTCGATCATGCCGGCGCTGGGGGTGATGCCGCCCTCGAACAGGCCGGCGCAGAGCTCGACCCGGTCGGCGCCGGCCTCGGCCGCGGCCGCGACGTCATCGGCGGATTCCAGGCAGATCTCATAACGCACGTCGGTCTCCTCATAGCAGTTCCGGCGTAAGGTCCGGTTCGGGCATGTCGGTGTCGAAGGGGAACAGCGGGCGCCGTACGCCGTGGTGGCCCAGCCGGAGCAGGTCCTGGTCGACGCCGCCCGGGGTGAGTGCGAGCCGCCAGTCGGCGGCCAGGTCGTACAGCTCGGGTTCGAGGTAACCGATCTTTACGATGACGATGTCGGCCGTGGCGGGCGAGAGGCCGAGGCCGGTGAAGTCGGCGATCAGGTGGTACGGCTTGCGCCGCGACGTCAGGATCACGTGCAGCCCACCGGTCCTGATCACCGCGATGTCGCCGCCGACCGCGTCCCCGGCGTGCAGCGCGTGCACCGTACCGGCGAGGGCGACCGGCCCGGACGGGCCGGGGTCGATCCGGCCGCCGACGTGAAGCAGCAGCTCGGCGCCCGTGCCCGCGGCGAACGCCTCCGTCACGGCGGCCGGGTCCACGACGCTCGCGTAGATCGCGTTCACCCGCCCCAGCCGCAGGTCCTCCACGCCGAGGAGCCGGCCGAGCGTCCAGGACACGTCACCGGCACCGCCCGCGGTCGGGTTGTCCCCGGAGTCGCTGATCAGGAACGGCCGCGACGGACTCGCGAGAGCGGTGGAGAGGCACTCATCCAGCGTCCCGGTGGGCGCGACGAACGCGAAGTCCGTACGGGACCGCCAGTACACCGAGGCCAGCTCCCGCGCCTGAGCGGTGATGACGTCCTCGTCGTCGCCGGTCACGACCACGGCGGCGCGGCAGCGGGGCTCGTCCGCCCAGGCGTAACCCACCCAGATCGCCGCGTCCAGCACGCCCGGCAGCCCCTCGACGCGGGGGATCCGGCCGTACAGGCTCCTGGCCGGTTCGATGCGCGTGCTCGTCTTCTCGCCGGGCAGGAGCACCGGCACCTGCACCCACGCCTTGAGCGGCCGTCCGCCGTCGCGGAGCCGCTCCACCAGGTTGTACGCCGCCCGCTCCCGCGACTCCCAGGCGTCCTCGTGCGGCGCCATCCGGTAGCAGGTGATCAGGTCGACGGTCTCGGCGAGCGAGCGCGAGACGTTGCCGTGCAGGTCCATCGAGGTGGAGATCAGGGTGTCCGGGCCGACCGCGGAGCGTACGGCCAGGGCCAGGCCCGCCTCGGCGTCCGTACGGCCGACGACGCTCATCGCGCCGTGGATGTCGAAGAACAGGCCGTCGAGCGGCCCGGCCGCCTTGGCACGTTCCACGATCTCGGCCTCGAGCGCGTCGTACACCGAGGGCTCGACCGCGCCGCCGGGCAGCGACACGGCGTGCAGCAGCGGTACCCACTCCACATCGGCGCACCACGGCGCGCCGATCCAGGAGTAGCGGGCGAGCAGCGCGTCGCCCCGGGTCACGGTGAAGTCCGGCAGCCGGGTGCGGTGCGGTGAGAACGTGCTCGACTCGATGGCGATTCCGGCGATGCCGATGCGGAGCGGTTTCACGGGTTCCTCGCGGGTGCGGCCAGGCCCTGGTCGATGAGGAGACGGCCGATGCCGAGCAGCCCGGCGTCGGGTCCGGCGACGCTTTCGCCGATCTGGAGTGCCTGGGTGGTGAGCGGCAGGCAGCGCTCGTACAGCGCACCACGCGCGGCGGCCACGAAGAGGTCGCACGTCGCGAGCGCGCCGCTGAGGATCACCGCCTGCGGATTGAAGAAGTTGACGATGGTGACGAGCACCTCGCCGAGCTGGCGTCCGGCGAAGCGCACGGTCGTGTTGACGGTCGGGTCGCCGTCGCCCGCGAGGCGTACGAGGTCCGCGGTGGTCGTGACGTCGACGCCCTCGGCCCGTACGGCGGCGACCAGGGCCGCGCCGCTGGCGATGGTCTCCAGGCAGCCGAAGTTGCCGCAGTTGCAGGCCCGGTCGCCGCCGGCCGGTACGGGGTTGTGGCTGACGTCGCCGGCGATGCCGCGGGCGCCGCGGTGCAGGCGGCCGTCGTTGACGAGGGCCGCGCCGAGCCCGGTGCCGGCCTTGACGAAGACGAAGTCGCGCATCGAGGGGCCCCGTACGACCGCCTCGCCCATCGCCATCAGGTTGGCGTCGTTGTCCACGACGAGCGGGGCCTCGAACCGCCCGGCCAGCCAGCGCCGTACGGAGAAGCCGTTCCAGCCGAGCATCCGGGACGAGCCGACCACCACGCCGCTCAGGTCCACCGGGCCGGGCAGTCCGATGCCCATGCCGAGCACCGGCCGTCCGGCGCTGAGGGAGAGGAGGGCCTCGCTGATCTGGCCCAGGATCGGCTCGGGGCCGGCCGTGACGTCGATGTCCAGGTCTTGGGCCGTCTCCGGCCGTCCGGACCGGTCCATGACGGCGATCCTGGCGTGGTGGCCGCCGAGGTCGGCGCCCAGGAGCACACCGTCACCGGCGCGGACGCTCAGCAGACGGGGCCGCCGGCCGCCACGCGACCGGCCTTCGCCGGACTCCTCCAGCAGGCCCGCGTCGAGCAGCTCCTGGACGTGGGAGGAGACGGTCGAGGGCGCCCAGCCGAGCAGCCGCGACAGGTCGGCGCGTGAGGTCGCCTGTCCGGAGGCCACGAGCCCCATGATCTGCGCGGCCGACATGGTGGCTCCTTCACTGGCTGGTGGGCGGACAAACCCTAGCGATCTAGCGGATCACGGTCGGCCGAACGAAGTCACCATACTTACTTCGGATACGAACGTTAAGCCGCGAACTTGGCTGGACGATAGCAAGCAGATGGGGCGTCGTCCACAGGTAGGGCGCGTAACACGCCCGTAATCAGCTACTTTGCCGCGACCGAAACCAAGGACTTGATTCGGGAATGCCTTGTCTTCGTTTGATTTAGGCATGTATCGTCGCCGCCAACATCCTGCCGAAACGTTGTCCCCCACCTGGAGCACCGATGAAGAGATCTCTGGCACTGGCGGTGTGCGGCGCGGCCGTGACGCTGCTGGCCGCCGGCTGTTCCTCCGGCGACCAAGGCTCGGCGGCGAAGGGCGGCACTCCCCAGCAGGGAGGCTCCGTCACCTTCGCGATGCCGCCCAACGCCACGCCGAACTGGATCTTCCCGATCGGCACGCCGGGCCACCTGGCCTCCTTCAACGGCGCGATCCGGCAGGAGGTCTTCGTCCCGCTCTACTCCTACGACGGTTCGAGCGGCACGGTCGCGCTGGACCAGAAGGCGAGCGCCGCCAAGCCGCCGGTCTACTCCAACGGCGGCAAGACGGTCGACATCAAGCTGAACGACCTCAGCTGGGCGAGCGGCCAGAAGGTCACCAGCCGCGACGTGGAGTTCTGGTTCAACCTGGCCAAGGCCAACAAGGCGCAGTGGGGCAACTACAACGCCGGTGACCTGCCGGACAACGTCGCCAAGTTCCGGGCGGTCAGCGACACGGAGTTCAAGCTCGACCTCACCAAGGCCTACAACCCGGACTGGTTCACCGCGAACCAGCTGACCTACGTCACGCCGATCCCGCAGGCGGTCTGGGACGTCGAGAGCGCGGGCGGCAAGCCCGGCGACTACGACCGCACGACCGACGGCGCCAAGAAGGTCTTCAAGTACCTCACCGGTGAGGCCGGCAAGCTGTCGGAGTACGCGAGCAGCCCGCTGTGGAAGGCCGCCGACGGCCCGTTCACGGTCAAGGAGTTCACCACGACCGGCCAGGTGACGCTCGCCAAGAACCCGAAGTACACCGGGACCGACACCGCCCATCTGGACACGGTCACCTTCAAGCCGTTCACCTCATCCGACGCCGAGCTGAACGTCCTGCGCTCCGGCGGCGTCGACTACGGCTACCTGCCGGCCCTGGCGGTCTCGCAGAGCAAGTCGATCGAGAACGCCGGCTACCAGGTGAAGCCCTGGAACGGCTGGGCGATCCCCTACGTCCCGTACAACTTCAACAACCCGGCCATGGGCGCGGTCTTCAAGCAGCTCTACGTACGGCAGGCCGTGCAGATGTCGATCGACCAGACGACCATCTCCCGCGTCCTCTGGCACAACGAGGCGGCGCCCGGCTACGGCCCCGTCCCGCAGACGCCGGTCTCGAAATACCTCTCGCCGGCGCAGCAGACCAACCCGTACCCATTCGACCTCAACAAGGCCAAGACCCTGCTGACCTCGCACGGCTGGACCATCGTGAACGGCGTCGCCTCGTGCGCCCAGGCGGGCAGCGGCGCGACCCAGTGCGGCGCGGGCATCAAGGCGGGCACGCAGCTGAAGCTCACGATCAACAGCCAGAGCGGCAGCACCGAGACCGACAACATGATGCAGGAGGTCCAGTCCTCCCTGTCCAAGATCGGTATCGGCCTGTCGATCAAGGCGGAGCCGCTGAACTCGGTGCTCGACCACACGGCGCAGTGCAAGCCGAGCCAGTCGTCCTGCTCCTGGCAGCTCTCCTTCTTCGGCACGGCGGGAAGCTGGTACTTCCCGGCGTACCCGAGCGGTGAGCAGATCTTCAGCAGCACCGGCAGCACCAACCTGGGCAGCTACGTGGACCCGGCGGCCGACGACCTGATCAAGAAGTCGACCAGCTCGACGGACACGGCCGCGATGCAGGACTACGACGCGTACGTCACCAAGAACCTGCCGGTGATCTGGATGCCGAACCCGGCGTACCAGGTCTCCGCGATCAGGAACAGCCTGCGCGGCGTGATCCAGGACCCCCTCGCCAACATCCAGCCCCAGCGCTGGTACCTGGCGAAATGAGACCGGCCCGGGACGGCGGACCGCCGTCCCGGGCCTCCACCCACCGGTCGGAGGCATCCCGTTGACGCGCTTCCTGCTCAAGCGGATCGGCCAGGCGGTCGTGGTCGTCTTCTTCGTGACCGTGATCGTCTTCCTGCTGCTGCACTCCGCGCCGGGCGGGCCGGCGCACGGCATCCTCGGGCCGAAGGCCAGCCCGCAGGCGATCGCGGAGTTCAACCGAGAGCACGGCTTCGACAAGTCGCTGGTCCAGCAGTACTGGGCCTACATCGACGAGCTGTTCCACGGCGACCTCGGCCGGTCGTACACGCTCAACCAGTCGGTCGCCTCGCTGATCGGCCAGCGGATCCCCAAGACGCTGGTGCTGACCGGGTTGTCGACGCTGGTGGCGCTCGTGGTCGCGATCCCGCTGGGCGTCTGGCAGGCCCGGCGGCGCAAGGGCCTGGCCGACTACGCCGTCACGACCGTGGTGTTCGTCGGGTACGCCACCCCGGTCTTCTTCCTGGCGCTCATCCTGGTCATCGTCTTCACCCAGAAGACGCAGCTGCTGCCGCCCCAGGCGCCGCAGACCCAGTCGATCGCCGGGCTGTTCGCCGACTCGCGCGCGCTCATCCTGCCCGTGCTCGCCGGGGCGATCGCCACGGTGGCGGCGTTCAGCCGCTACATGCGCTCGGCCGTGCTGGACAACCTCGCCGAGGACTACGTACGGACCGCACGCGCCAAGGGCGCCTCGGAGCGGCGCGTGGTGTGGCTGCACATCATGCGCAACTCCCTGACGCCGATCGTCGCGATGCTCGGCTACTACCTGCCGGTGCTGTTCTCCGGGGCGCTGGTGATCGAGTCGGTGTTCAACTACCCCGGCATGGGGCTGCTGTTCTGGAACGCCGCCCAGACCTCGGACTATCCGATCCTGCTCGGCGCGGTGCTCGTCATCGCGCTGGCCACCGTCATCGGGTCGCTGCTCGCCGACATCGTGCAGGCGCTCATCGACCCGCGGGTGAGAGGAACGATCACATGAGCGAGCGAATCGGCAACACAGCGTTCCAGGCCACCTCCCCGGCGAAGGAGGACTCATGAGTCTGTCCGCACCGGTCGTCGCGGAGCCGCCTCCCGTACGGGTCGCCGGGTCCTACCGGCGCATGGCGTCCCTGTTCTTGGCCAACCGACTCGCCGTGACCGGGCTGGTGATCCTCGCCGCGCTGCTGCTGTTCTGCTTCCTCGGCCCGCTGATCCACCACACGGACCAGACGCACACGAACCTGCCGGCCGCCAACCTTTCGCCCGGCAGTGGGGGACACCTGCTGGGCACCGACGACGTCGGCCACGACGTCCTGGGACGTCTGATGGTCGGGGGCCAGACGTCCCTGGAGATCGGGGTGGCGGCCGGCCTCCTCGCCACGCTGATCGGCACGGTCTGGGGCGCGATCTCGGGCTACGCCGGCGGCTGGCTGGACGCGATCATGATGCGCGTGGTGGATGCGGGCATCGCGATCCCCGCGCTGTTCCTGCTGCTGGTGACCGCGACGATCCTGCGGCCCACGGTGACGGTGCAGATCCTGATCATCGGGTGCGTCTCGTGGCTCGTGCCCGCCCGGCTCGTACGCGCCGAGGCGCTGTCGCTGCGCAGCCGCGACTACGTCCAGGCGATGAAGGCGATGGGCGGCGGCCACCGCCGCGCGGTGTTCCGGCACATCATCCCGAACGCCATCGGGACCGTCGTGGTGAACGCGACCTTCCAGGTGGCCGACGCCATCCTGCTGATCGCCTACGTGAGCTTCCTCGGCCTCGGCGTGCCGCCGCCCAAGACCGACTGGGGCGGGATGCTCAGCAAGGGCATCTCCTACACCTACGACGGCTACTGGTGGCTGATCTTCCCGGCCGGCGTCGCGATCGTCCTGGTCGTGTGCGCGTTCAACGCGATCGGCGACGGCCTGCGCGACTCCTTCGAAGTGCGTCTGGAGGGCCGATGACCGAGCCGGGACCCACGCTCGCGATCGAGGACCTGAGCGTCTCGTTCACCAGCCGCCACGAGACCGTACGCGCCGTCGACGGCGTCAGCATCACGGTGAACCCCGGGGAGATCGTCGCCGTCGTCGGCGAGTCCGGCTCGGGCAAGAGCGTCACGTCCCTGTCCACGCTCGGCCTGCTGCCGCCGACCGCGAACGTCAGCGGAAAGGTGCGGGTCGGCGGTCTCGACGTCACCACGCTCGACGGACCCCGGCTGCGGGCGGTGCGCGGCGCCGAGGTCGCCATGGTCTTCCAGGAGCCGATGACCGCCCTGAACCCGGCGTTCACCGTCGGCTGGCAGGTCGCCGAGGCGCTGCGCCTGCACATCGCCGACCTGTCCAGGAAACAGGCGCTCGACCGCGCCGCCGAACTCCTGGAGATGGTGGGCATACGGGACGCGCGGCGGCGGCTCGGGCAGTTCCCGCACGAGCTGTCCGGCGGACTCCGGCAGCGCGTCGTGATCGCGATGGCCATCGCCTGCGAGCCGAAGATCCTCATCGCCGACGAGGCCACGACCGCGCTCGACGTGACCGTACAGGCGGAGATCCTGGACCTGCTGCGTGACCTGCGCGAACGGTTCGGCATGGCGATGCTCGTGATCACCCACAACATGGGCGTCGTCGCCGACATCGCCGACCGCGTGGTCGTGATGTACGAGGGGAAGGTCGTCGAGCAGGCCCTGGTCGAGGACCTGTTCGCCCGGCCGGAGGCCGACTACACCAAGCGCCTGCTGGCCGCCGTCCCGCGCCTGGCCCCCGGCGAGCAGCGCGCACGCGACGCGTCGGCACCGGAGGCGCTGTCACTGGAGCACGTCACCGTGGAGTTCCGCGGAGGCGTACGCGCGGTCGAGGACCTGTCGCTCACCATCGCCCAGGGCGAGGTCCTGGGGCTGGTCGGCGAGTCCGGGTCCGGCAAATCCACCGTGGGCCGGGCCGCGATCGGCCTCCTGAAGCCCACCTCCGGGACCGTACGCCTGCTGGGCGAGCCGCTGTCCGGCGCGAAGGGTCGCGCCCTGCGGCGGCTGCGGCGCCGGTGCGGCATCGTCTTCCAGGACCCCGCGTCGTCACTCGATCCCCGGATGACCGTCGGCGACTGCGTGGCCGAGCCCCTGGTCATCAGCGGCGCCGGCGACCGTACGGACCGGGTCGTGGCCCTGCTGGAGAGCGTCGAACTGGACCCGGCGGTACGGCGGCGGCACCCGCACGAACTGTCCGGTGGTCAGCGCCAGCGCGTCGGCATCGCCCGCGCCCTCGCGCTCGACCCGCAGCTCGTCATCGCCGACGAACCCACCAGCGCGCTGGACGTCTCAGTGCAGGCGGCCGTGCTGGACATGTTCCTGGAGCTGCAGGAACGCCTCGGTTTCGCCTGCCTGTTCATCACCCACGACCTGGCCGTCGTGGGCAAGGTCTCCGACCGGGTGGCGGTGATGAACGAGGGACGGCTCGTCGAGGTGGGCCCGCGCGACGAGGTGCTGTTCTCCTCGCAAGAGGAGTACACGCGCCGCCTCGTGACGTCGGCGCCGGTGCCCGACCCGGTGGAGCAGCGCCGTCGACGCGCCGAGCGCCACGGTCTCTGAGGACCCGCTATGCCCGGTTTCGGTGCTACGCCTACCATCGAGCCCGTGACCGTACGCGGACTGATCATTGACTGGGGCGGCGTGCTGACCACGCCGCTCCGCGAGGCCGTCGGGGCCTGGATCGTGGCCGAGGACATCGACGTCGACGGCTACAAGGTCGTCATGCGCGAGTGGTTCATCGACGCGTACGCCGGCGACGGCCCCGTCAGCCCGGTGCACGGCCTGGAGGACGGCAGCCTTCCGGCGGCGGAGTTCGAGCGGACGCTCGCCGAGCGCCTGCGCACCCGTACCGGCGAGCAGGTGGTGGCCGAGGGCCTGCTGACCCGCATGTTCGCCGCCTTCGAGCCGGTCGAGCCGATGTATGAGGTCCTGCGCAAGGCGCGGGCGGCGGGCGTGCGCACCTGCCTGCTGTCCAACTCCTGGGGCAACACCTACCCGCGCGAGCTGTTCGCCGAGCTCTTCGACCAGGTGGTGATCTCCGGTGAGGTGGGGCTGCGCAAGCCCGACCCGGCGATCTTCCGGCACGCGCTGGACCTGCTCGGACTGCCGTCGGAGGAGTGCGCGTTCATCGACGACATCGAGCACAACACCAACGCGGCGGAGCGGCTCGGCATCGTCGGGGTGCACCACACCGACGTCGACGTCACGGTCTCGCGTCTGGAGGAGCTCACCGGGGTGTCGCTCCGGTAGTCCGCGCATTCCTCACCGCGTCCTGGCAGACTCATCAACGATATGCGCGTCTACCTTCCGTCCACGCTCAGCGGACTCGCCGAGATCCTGCGCGACCGCAAGCTCGAGCCGGCTCCGCTGACCGGCTATGCCGTCACTCCGGCGCTCCGCGAGTGGTACGCCTCGGCCGACCTGGAGGAGCTGGAGTACGCCGCGATGGCGGACGCGGCCAAAGACTCCCTGCGCCTGCTGTCGTCCGATCCGGACGCCGCGTCGCGCCGGGTCGTGATCGTCGCCGAGGTCCCGGACGACGCGATCGCCTACGAGAGCGGTGACGTGGTGGACGGCGAGGACCGCGCCCTGGTGCGCGTCACCCGCGCGATCTCCTTCGAACGCATCGTGTCCGGCCACGTGGACGACGCGGAGGCCGAGACCGACGTACGCGCGGCGCGAGCCGCCATCACGGCCGCCGACGCGGGCGACGACGACGCCCGCTTCACCGTCGACGGCGCGGCCGGCCACGAACTCATGTGGTACGCCACCCAGGAGCTACCTCACCTGTTCGGCTAGGCCGCCGTGTCTTCGGAGGACGTGCTCGTCGTCGCCCACCTGACGATCGCGGCCGTCTGGCTGGGGTCGATGGTCTACAGCCTCGTGGTGGTCCAGCCCAGGGTCGAGCGCTTCTTCCCAGATCCTGAGCGGCGCGAGGAGTTCCTCCTGACGCTGGCGAACGGAAACCGCCGGCCCGTGGTGGCGTTGATCGGGGCGCTGGTCGTGACCGACCTCGCGCTCCTGGTCTCGCGGCCCCGGCTCGGCGACGGCATCGCCCTCGTGCTGTATCTCCTCGCCGGCGCCCTGTTCACGCACGTGTCCTGGCGGCACTGGCCGGCGCGGGTGTTCGCGCTGCCCGAAGAGCTGCCGGGCCACCAGCGGACGCTCCGGCGCCTGGCCTGGACGATGCTCGCCCTGGTCGGCGCGGCCTTCCTGACGGTGCTGAGCGTGGCGCTGGAGCGGCCCTAGCCGTCTGGGTAGAAGAGGAACAGGGTGCAGCCGGTGGTGGTCGCGGGGACGTGCCACGAGCCGGCCGGGGCGTGCAGGAACGTCCCCGCCGGATAGTCGCGGGCGCCGTCATTGAAGGTGCCCTGGACCACGTAGACCTCCTCCGGGCCGGGCTCGTGGACGTCGCGGCGTGGCCAGGAGGTGCCGGGGTCCATCTCCAGCACGTTGGCGCTCGCGCCGTACGGGCCGGTCCACAGCGGGCGCAGCCGGATGCCGGGGAACACCTCCCGTACCGGGGCTTCGGCGACGGAGGCGGACGCGTAGCCCTCCTGGGCGAGGATCTCGGGATGCACGCCACCCACGGTGCCGCGTACGGGCCGCGGGCCGACAGCGGCGACCGCGACACCGAGGGGTATTTTCCTGCCATGCATCGTGTGGTGGCCCTCGTACGGCCGGTGCAGTCGACGTTCGAGCTCGGCTGTGCCGCCGAGGTCTTCGGCACCGTACGGGCCGGGGTGCCGCAGCACTACGAGCTGCGGGTCTGCACCGAGACGCCCGGCCCGGTGGAGACGTCGGCGGGGTACACGATGTCGGTGCCGCTGGGCCTTTCGGCGCTCGCGTCCGCCGACACGGTCCTCATCCCCGGCTGGGCGCCGGTGGAGGCGCCGCTCTCAGCCCGCGTGCACCGCGCGCTGCTGCGGGCGCACTCCCGGGGGGCGCGGCTCGTCACCATCTGCTCAGGAGTGTTCGCACTGGCCCGTACGGGCCTGCTGGACGGCCGGTCGGCCACCACCCACTGGGGTCGCGCCGCGCAGCTGCGCCGAGAGTTCCCCCGAGTGCGCGTCGAGCCGGAGCGGCCGTACGTGGACCACGGCGACGTCGCCACCAGCGCCGGCGCGGGCGCGGGCATCGACCTCTGCCTGCACCTCGTCCGGCGGGACCACGGCGCCGCGTACGCGGGCCTCCTCGCGCGGCACATGGTGATGCCGCCGCACCGCGAGGCCCCGCCGCCCCCCGGCCCGCTGGACGGCCTCCTCGAATGGGCCGGCGCGCGCCTCGGGACGCCGTTGTCGGTGAGCGACCTCGCCGCCTACCTCAGCGTCTCGCCCCGTACGCTCGCCCGCCGCTTCGCGGACCGGCTCGGCACGAGCCCGGGCGCGTGGCTGCTGGCCCTGCGGATCACCGAGGCGCGCACGCTGCTGGAGGAGACCGACCTGCCCGTGGAGGCGGTCGCCGCGCGCGTCGGCCTCACCTCCGCGGTCAACCTGCGCCGTCACTTCCGCGCCCAGGTGGGGACGACGCCGGGCGCGTACCGGCGGGCGTTCCGGGTCCCGTGACACGACACGGCCTATGCTCTTTGGCGTCATGCATATCGTCTGGGACTGGAACGGCACGCTGTTCGACGACCGCGATGCCATCCTCGAGGCAACGAACGACGTCTTCCGTTCCTACGGCTTGCCGCCGATGGAGCTCGACCACTACCGCTCGGTCTACAGCCGCCCGATCTGGGCCTCCTACGAGCGGATCCTCGGCCGGGCGCTCGTCGAGGGGGAGTGGGAGCGGCTCGACGTCGCGTTCCACGACTCCTACCACCGGCTCATGGCGCGCTGCGGGCTCGCCGCCGGCGCGCGGGCCGCGATCGACGTGATCGCCGAAGAGGGGCACACGCAGTCCGTGCTGTCGATGTGGCGCCACGACCGCCTCTCCGTCGCCGTACGCGAGCTCGGCCTGCATCCGGTCTTCCGCCGGGTCGACGGGCTGCTGCCCGAAGAGGCGGGCGGCGAGAAGGCGGAGTTCCTCGTACGGCACCTGGCGGCGCTCGGCGTCAAGGCGATGGACGTCGTCATGGTCGGCGACAGCGTCGACGACGCGGCGGCCGCGCGTCACGTCGGCGCGCGTGCGGTCCTTTACACCGGTGGCCTGCAGTCACGCGCCGACCTCGACCGGTTCGGCGTCCCCGTGGTCGAACGCCTCTCCGAGGTCACAGTTCACATCTGACCTGGATCAATGGGTGTTTTGTCGGGTAAGGCATCACGTGCGACCATGCTGATGACGACGACGTCAATGAACACCGCTGGGGAGTT
Organism: Actinomadura sp. DC4; assembly: GCF_030406325.1. Taxonomy (GTDB): domain Bacteria; phylum Actinomycetota; class Actinomycetes; order Streptosporangiales; family Streptosporangiaceae; genus Actinoallomurus. The sequence continues at coordinate 165,708 of NZ_JAUEQY010000014.1, forward strand.
TTTTCATGGACGCTGTGACGAACGTACCGGCACCGGTGAACGAGCCGGTCAGGGCGTACGCCCCCGGTAGTCAGGACCGGACTTCGCTCGAGGCGAAGATCAAGGAGCTCGCCGGCGAGCGGATCGACCTGACGATGACCATCGGCGGCGAGCAGCGGCTCGGCGGCGGAGAGCCGATCGACGCCGTCGAGCCCCACAACCACCGCCATGTCCTCGGCGTGATGCACGACGCCACCGGCGACGACGTCGGCGCGGCGATCGAGGCGGCGCGCGCGGCGGCCCCCGGCTGGCGGGCGATGTCCTTCGACGACCGCGCCGCGATCTTCCTGCGGGCCGCCGAGCTGCTCGCCGGGCCCTGGCGGAACACCCTCAACGCCGCCACCATTCTCGGCCAGTCCAAGTCGGTGCAGCAGGCCGAGATCGACGCCGCCTGCGAGCTGATCGACTTCTGGCGGTTCAACGTCTCCTTCGCCCGCGAGCTGGTCCACCTGCAGCCGGCCTCGTCCCCGGGCGTGTGGAACCGGATGGAGTACCGCCCGCTGGAGGGCTTCGTCGTCGCGATCACGCCGTTCAACTTCACGGCGATCGCCGCGAACCTGCCGACCGCGGCCGCGCTGATGGGCAACGTCGTCGTGTGGAAGCCGTCGCCGACGCAGACGTTCGCCGCGCACTTCACGATGCGGCTGCTGGAGGAGGCCGGCCTCCCGCCGGGCGTGATCAACCTGGTGACCGGCAACGGGCGGGCCGTCTCGGACGTCGCGCTCCACCAGCCGGACCTGGCGGGCATCCACTTCACCGGCTCGACCGCCACCTTCCAGCACCTGTGGCGTACGGTCGGCGAGAACATCGCCGGCTACCACGGCTACCCGCGGCTGGTCGGCGAGACCGGCGGCAAGGACTTCGTCGTCGCCCACCCGTCGGCCGACCCGAAGGCGCTCGCCACGATCCTCGTACGCGGCGCGTTCGAGTACCAGGGCCAGAAGTGCTCGGCGGCCTCGCGGGCCTACGTCCCGCGTTCGCTGTGGACCGGCATGCGCGACGAGCTGCTCGGCACGGTCGAGTCCCTGACCATGGGCAACGTCGCGGAGGACCTGTCGGCGTTCATGGGCGCGGTGATCGATGACCGGGCGTTCGCCAAGCACAAGGAGGCCCTGGAGCGGGCCGCGTCCTACGACGGCGTCACGGTGCACGTGGGCGGCGGTGTGGACGACTCCGAGGGCTACTTCGTCCAGCCGACCATCCTGGAGAGCGCGGACCCGACGGATGAGATCTTCACCAAGGAGTACTTCGGCCCGATCCTCGGCGTGCACGTCTACGACGACGGCGACTACGACGCGATGCTCACCCAGATGGAGAGCGCGGCGCCGTACGGCCTGACCGGCTCGATCGTGGCCCGCGACCGGCAGGCGATCGCCGCGGCCTCGGACAAGCTGAGGTTCGCCGCGGGGAACTTCTACGTCAACGACAAGCCGACCGGGGCGGTCGTCGGCCAGCAACCCTTCGGCGGCGCGCGGGCCAGCGGCACGAACGACAAGGCGGGCTCGGTCCTCAACCTGACCCGCTGGGTCAGCGCCCGCTCGATCAAGGAGACCCTCGTCCCGCCGACCGACCACCGCTATCCCCACATGGGCTCCTGAGCCTCATCCGACCAGGGTGGCTCTCGCCGACCATGGCCCGGCGAGAGCCACCCTGCCGTTGAACAGCTAATTTGCGCGCAATGGGGGGCAAGCCCGACGATTGACCGTCGAACCCCAATCGCCCGGCAGGAGCCTGCTATGCCCCGTCTCGTGCTCTGGAACGTCGATCACACCCTGGTCGACGTCGGCCGGGTGACGCGGGAGGCGTACGCCGAGGCGTTCCAGCGCGTGACCGGGCGGCCGCTGGTCCGCCTCGCCCCGACCGCGGGCCGTACCGAGTCAGAGATCATCTTCGAGACCCTCGCGTTCAACGACGTCGTGACGACCGAGGACCATCTGGCGGAGTTCATAACGGCGCTGGGAGACGCGTTCGCCGCACGCCGCAAGTCGATCCGCAAGGACGGCCGGGTGCTTCCGGGGGCGCGTGAGGCGCTCGCCGCGGTCGGCCGGCTGCGCGAGGTCGTCCAGTCGGTGCTGACCGGCTCGATCGAACGCAACGCGGTCGCCAAACTGACCGCCCTCGGCCTGGACAAGTACGTCGACCTCACCGTCGGCGGCTACGGCTCGGAGACCTATCCGAAGGCGGCGCTGGTCGAGCTCGCGCGCACCCGTACGGGCAAGAAGTACGGCACCAAGATCGCCGAGGCGGCCACGGTGCTCATCGCCGACTCACCGAACGACGTCCGCGCCGCGCAGATCGCCAGCGCACGCACGATCGCCGTCGCCACCGGCAACGCCACCGAGGCCGAACTCCGGAGCTCGGGCGCGGACATCGTGCTGCCCACGCTGGCCGAGACCGATCACGTCGTACGGGCCGTGGAGACCCTCACCGGCTGAGTCCGCCGGTCGGCGGCGCGATGCCGGCGAAGCGGAGCAGGTCGACGATGCCGAACCGCCCCGGCCGGGGGCCGAGCGTCGGCTGCCAGCGTGAGTAGGTGGCGCGGAAGGACGTGGAGTCGGCGTCGAGCAGGCCGACGAGCACCTCGGCGACGACACGGCTGCCGACCGGTCCGAGACGCGAGCCGCCGGCGACGACCTCGGCCTCCTTGAGGATGTAGTACCAGAGGTAGATCGGCCCGACCGTCTCCAGATCCTCGTCGGTCAGCGGGACCTCGCCGATCGTGCGGGCCACGTCCTGCCCCGAGGGCAGGCCCAGGGCCTCGCTGCGCAGGAGGTTGCAGACCGCGAGCGAGGCGACCGGCCGGGCGAGCGCGCCGTCCTTGGCCCCGGGCACCGCGCTGACCGGCAGGTCGAGAAGCTGGGTGTTCAGCGTGGCCACGATCTTCCGGGCGAACTGCGCCGGCCGGCCCGGGTCGGTGGGGAACAGGAAGGACCAGTCCACGGCGTGTTCGGCGTCGACCGGGCCACCCCGCAGGTCGGTACGCGGAGTGGCCGGCGCCTCCGGGTCGTCGGGGAAGATCCGGCCGCTGAACCCTCTGTTGACCCGATAGGCGGACCGGACGGTGGGATGGCCGAAGCGGAACGCCGCGGCGGCGAACTCGATGGGGATGAACGGCCGGACGCCCGGGCGGAAGAAGCGCGCACCGTAGGCCAGCACGTCTTCCACGACGGCCGGATCGGCGACCATGGGCAGGAACTCGTGCACGATGATCCACTGGTAGTGCCAGCGGACGAGCTGCCGCGCGGCGGCGAACACCTCTCTGTGGTAATTGTCGACGTCGAGTAACTGCTCCAGCGTCGCGCCGTCCTGTTCCGTGTCGGGCTCGTCGGGCGGCTTGGCGGGAACACGCTGCCCCAGGGCGTCGGTGATGGCATCGGTACGAAGCCCGTCGACGACGCGGTTGTGGAATTTGACGAATGCGAGATGAAGCTGGGCGAGCAGGAGATTTTCGTCGTTGCGCGGATCTCCGATGAGCGCCATGCCGCCTGCGGTCCGGTTCAGGTCGACGCCGTCCGGTGAGGTCAGGAGTTTCGTGTCGAAGGACGTCCGGTCGTACAGGTGGGGATTGACCGTCGGTCCGCCGCCGTAGAGGTTGTCCATGTCCATTCGCGGCGGGCGGACGTCGGGCAGGACGTTCGTCTCGCTCACGCGGTCGAGGGCCGAGGTGGGCTCCAGCGTCAGGTCGTGGTCGACGAACTGGCCGAAGAAGGTGAACCCGGCGTGGAGGTGCGTGCTCTCCTGCTCCGCGGTGGTCTGCCCGCCGTCCATCGTGCCGCCTGGGAGCCCGAGCTCTCTGGCCATCTTCAGGCCGGTGGGCCGGCGTGCGGCCAGGCCGGGGAACATGCGCCCGAAGTCGCCCCCCGGCGCTCCGGCGATCGCCCGGCCGGCGAACCGGCGGGACGTCGAACCGTGTAGTGCGTTCATGGTCTTCTCCAGATCAGGACGTGGTGAATTGGCCGTCGCCATTGATCGGCGATGTCGGCGCGGTCCGAGCTGGAGAGAACTAACCGGTGCGATGAATGTCCATTTAATGGCCCCCCTTGCCGTGCTGCCCCCGTACGGCGGCACGCCGAGCCCCTCGTTCGTGCCGCCCTCTCTATCGATTAGGCTAATAATCGTGACTCGGCCCGGCAAGACAGATTTCCGTTCAGCACGGACGCTAATTGTCAATTGTGGTCACTGAAACTGTCATTGATGTGTCCGGTGGGACGGATGGGTCCGCCGGAGCGGGAAAAATCGGTCGACATCGGCCAAGGCCCGCTGCGAGCATCCGGTCAGATCGCGCGGAGCCCGTCGCGGTCGGAACCGATGACGAGGACGTCCGGTGGACCTGCACGAGTACGCGAGCCACGACGCCGTCGGACTGCGTGACCTGATCCGGGCGGGCGAGGTCACCGCCGCCGAGGTGGAGACCGCCGCGCGACGCGCGCTCGAAGCCGTGAACGCGCACGTCAACGGGCTCGCGCTGCCGCTGTTCGAGCCCGCGCTCGACCACGCGCCGGACGGGCCGTTCGCCGGAGTGCCCTTTCTGATCAAGGACAGCGGGCCGATGGCCGAGGGCGTGCCGTTCTTCATCGGCAGCCGCGCCGTCCAGAACGCCGTCTCGCCCTTCGACACCGACCTGATGACCCGCTTCCGTGCCGCCGGCCTGGTCACCCTCGGCCTCACGACCGTGCCGGAGCTGGTGATCAGCTTCTCCACCGAGTCACTCCGGTACGGGCCGACGCGCAACCCCTGGGACCTCACGCGCGGCGTGGGCGGTTCCAGCGGGGGTGCCGCCGCGCTGGTCGCCGCCGGGGCGGTGCCACTCGCGCACGGCAACGACGGAGCCGGGTCGGTCCGCGTCCCCGCCTCCTGCTGCGGGCTGGTCGGGCTCAAGCCGAGCCGCGGCCGTACCCCGTGCGGGCCGGGTACGGGCGAACCGGCGTTCGGTATGGCGTACGAGTCCGGCCTCACTCGAACGGTCCGCGACACCGCGCACTACCTCGACGCGATCCAGGGCCCCGGCGTGGGCGACAAGTACACCGCGCCGCCGCCGGGCCGCCCGTACGCCGAGGAGCCGGGCGCCGACCCCGGACGGCTGCGGGTGGCGGTGACCACACGTGCCTGGTCCGGCGCGGACGTGGACCCGGAGGTGGCCGAGGCGACCGTACGCGCCGGGCGCCTGCTGGAGGAGATGGGGCACGACGTCGCCGAGGCGAGCCCGCGGGTCGACTGGGACGCCGTCATGCATGCCGCGACCGCCGAGCTGGCCGCGATCGTCGCCCCGGTGCTCATGGCGCCGAGACGGCCGGACCCGGCGCGGATGGAGGCCGTCTCCCGGCAGGCCATGCGGATGACCGAGGAGCTCGGCGCGCTCGAGCTCATCGCCGGCCTGGAGGCCCAGAACCGCGTGACCCGTGCGGTGGGCGCGTTCTTCACCGAGTACGACCTGCTGGTCACCCCGACGCTGGGCCGCCCGCCCGCGCCGCACGGCACCCTGCGTTACGACGACCCGGACCACACGGTGGAGAGCTGGCTGACCGAGCTGTTCGACTATGGCCCGTTCACCGTGCTGTTCAACATCTCCGGCCAGCCGGCGCTCAGCCTGCCGCTGGGCCAGGCCTCCGGCGGCCTGCCCGTCGGCGTGCAGTTCGTCGCCCCGTACGGCCGTGAGGACCTGCTGCTGCGGATCGCGGCCCGGCTGGAGGAGGCCGCGCCCTGGCGTGACCGCAGGCCTTCCGTCTTCGCCGCGCCTTCGCTCGGCGGGGCCGCCGAGCGGTGAGCCGTAGCAGCCGGAACGCCTGGCGCATACTTCGTCTCTCGATATATGCGGTCGTGCCATGCGGCCGATGAGCGAACCTACGTACTTCATCCTGGCGTCGCTTCTCGACGGTCCTCTGCACGGCTACGCGATCATCAAGCGCGCCGAGGAGCTGTCCGGCGCACGGATCCGCCTGGCGGTCGGGACCCTCTACGGCGCCCTCGACCGGCTGGCCGACAACGGCCTGATCGTCGTGGATCGGGAAGAGATCGTCGATGGACGGCCTCGCCGCTACTTCACCATCACCGACGACGGCGCCGACGCCGTCACCCAGGAGGCGAAACGCATGGCACAGGCGGCTCGGATCGTGGTCCGGCGACGGCCCGGGACGGTGACGTCATGAGCGCTCTGGAGTCGCACTACCGGCGTCTGCTGCGCGCCTACCCGCCTGCCTACCGGCAGGCGCACGGTGAAGAGATCATCGGCACGCTGCTGCAGGCGTCCGGGGACCGGCGACTGCCGTCGCCGGTCGAGGCGGCCGGGCTCATCGGCGGAGGCGTCACCGCGCGGATGCGGGCCGCCACCGCGCATCCGGTGGCGTGGTGGGCCGATGGCCTGCACCTGGGCGTCCTGCTGATCGCGCTGGCCAATCTCGCGCTGAACCTCTCTGGGCGACGGCGGCGACCCGCGCTGGCTGCTGGCCGCCGCGATCGCCGTGCCGGCGACCATCGGCCCGGACGTGGTCCTCACCCAGGTGTATCCGATGTACCGGATGACCACGACGGCCGCCACCGTCGTCTTCTGGGGTGTCGAAACAGCCCTCGTACTGGTCATGGGCCTGACGGCCCAGCGGACGCGGCGGTCGCGCAGCTGACCTCGTGCCCCTGGGCCACCCGATGCGGCTCGTCGGCATCGGTGGGCTCAGTGGCGCACATGAGTCACACGGGTTTCGTGGCGGTCTTCTATCTTGCACAGCGTGGCCCTCATCCTGATCCTGAGAGGTGCCATGACGATCGTTGGGAGGCCATGACGTGACCGTTGCCGAGGGTGACCTGCTCTGGGAGCCGTCCGAAGAGGTGCGGCGGGGTGCCCGTGTGGGGCGGTTCATGACCGAGCGCGGCCTCGGGTCCTACGACGAGCTGTGGCGATGGTCGGTCGCCGACGTCGACGGCTTCTGGGACGCGGTCTGGGCGCACTTCGAGGTCCTCGGCGAGCGCGGTGACGGGCCAGTACGCGACGGTGATCCCGCCGACTGGGGCGTGCCGGCCGGCAGCGAGGCCGCGATGCCCGGCGTCCGCTGGTTCCCCGGCGCCACGCTCAACTACGCGCGCAACGCCCTGCGGCCCGGCCGTGACGAGAGCGCCATGGCCGTCATCTTCCGCTCCGAGAGCGGGGACGAGCGCGTGCTGACGTACGGCGAGCTGGCCACGCAGGTCGCCGAGGTCCGCGAGGGCCTCAGGGAGCTCGGCGTCACCAAGGGCGACCGGGTCGCGGCGTACGTGCCCAACATCCCCGAGGCCCTGGTCCTCTTCCTGGCGGCCGCCTCGCTCGGCGCGATCTGGTCCTCCTGCTCGCCCGACTTCGGGGCGCCCAGCGTGATCGACCGGTTCACCCAGATCGAGCCGAAGGTCCTCGTCGCGGTGGACGGCTACCCCTACAACGGCAAGCGCTACGACCGGCGCGACGTCGTACGGGACATCCAGGCCGCCCTCCCGACGCTGCGGGCGACGGTCATGATCCCCTACCTCGGCGAGGAAACCGAGGGCCTCACCTACGACGCCGTCCGCCGGCCCGGCGCCGAGCTCGAGTTCGAAGAGGTGCCGTTCGACCACCCGCTGTGGATCCTCTACTCCTCCGGCACCACCGGGCTGCCCAAGCCGATCGTGCACGGCCACGGCGGCATCGTCCTGGAGCACCTGAAGTCCCTGAGCTTCCAGCAGGACCTCGGGCCGGGCGACGTCTTCTTCTGGTTCACCACGACCGGCTGGATGATGTGGAACTACCTGGCCGGCGGCCTGCTCGTCGGCGCCACGCTCGTCCTGTACGACGGCGCGCCGAACGGCGACACGCTCTGGCGGCTGGCCGCCGAGACCGGCGTGACCTACTTCGGCGTCGGCGCGCCGTACATCCTGGCCTCGATGAAGGCCGGCCTGGACCCCGGCAGGGAGTACGACCTGTCGCGCCTGCGCGGGGTCGGCTCCACCGGCTCGCCGCTGCCCCCTGAGGGCTTCGCCTGGGTGTACGAGCACGTCGGAAAGGACCCGCTGGTGGGCTCGTTCGCCGGCGGCACCGACGTGGCCACCGGGTTCGTGGGCCCCTGCCCGCTGCTGCCGCTGCGCGCCGGCGCCATCCAGTGCCGCGGCCTGGGCGCGAAGGTCGAGGCGTACGGCGACACGGGCGAGCCGGTGATCGGCGAGGTCGGCGAGCTGGTCCTGACCGAGCCGATGCCCTCGATGCCGATCTCCTTCTGGAACGACGACGACGGCGACAGGTACCGGGAGTCCTACTTCGCGATGTACCCGGGCGTCTGGCGGCACGGCGACTGGATCAAGATCCTGCCCGACGGCAGCAGCGTGATCTACGGGCGTTCGGACTCCACGCTCAACCGCGGCGGCGTGCGCATGGGGACCGCCGACTTCTACCGCGTCGTCGAGGCGCTGCCGGAGATCGCCGACTCGCTCGTGGTGGACACGGGACAACTGGGGCAGGACGGGCGGCTGTTGCTGTACGTCCAGCTCGCCGAGGGCCAGGAGTTGTCGGAGGACGTGATCGGCCGGCTCCGTACGGCGCTGCGCTCGACGCTGTCACCCCGGCACGTGCCGGACGAGATCCTCGCGGTGCCCGGCATCCCACACACCCTGTCGGGTAAAAAGCTGGAGGTGCCGGTCCGAAAGATCTTGCTGGGCACGCCGGTGGAGAAGGCCGCGAACCCCGACGCCATGGCGAATCCCGAGGTCCTGGCACACTTCACGCCCGGGTCCGGACAGTAGTGGCTCGGCCACCTTCTCGTCCCGGAGTCGGCGAAAACCGGATTTCGGGTTAACCTGCCGCCGTGAGCGCAACACCACAACGGCGTGGTGACGCCGCTTCTGACTCCGGTGTGCCCGGAGCCGGATCCGGCGCACCCGGACGTAACTTCGGGGAAGAAGGGGGGCGCCTCACCTACGGCGCCTACCTGAGGCTGCCGACCCTTCTGGACCAGCAGGTCCTCGAATCCGAGCCACCCGCACGCGACGAGCTCCTGTTCATCTCGATCCACCAGGTCTACGAGCTCTGGTTCAAACTGCTGCTGCACGAGCTGGACGAGATCCGCCGGGCGATGGCGTCGGACGAGGTCTGGCTGGCCCGCCACCTGTTCCGCCGGGTGCACGCGGTCGAACGCGTGCTCATCGACCAGATCCAGGTCCTCGAGACCATGACGCCGCAGGACTTCCTCGCCTTCCGGGAGAAGCTCGCGCCGGCCAGCGGATTCCAGTCCGTGCAGTTCCGCGAGATGGAGTTCCTGTCCGGCCACAAGGACCCCGGCTTCCTCAAGCGGTTCCGCGGGATCACCGACGAGGAGAAGGCACGCCTCGAACGCAGGCTCGCCGAGCCCACCCTCTGGGACGCGTTCCTGACGCTGCTGCGCGCCCGCGGGCTGGCCGCGGCCGACGACGACGAGATCCGCACCTCGATGGTCACGGTGGCCCACGACCGCGACCACTACGACGACCTCTGGCAGCTGTCGGAGGACCTCGTGACCCACGACGAGATGGCCTCGCTCTGGCGACGGCGGCACGTCCAGATGGTCGAGCGACAGATCGGCACGAAGTCGGGCACGGGCGGCTCCACCGGCGCGCCCTACCTCCGAAGCAGGCTTGACCTGCGCTATTACCCGTTGCTGTGGGAATTGCGAACCCTGCTCTGAGAAGGCACCGAGGGAGATTTTGAGATGAGCGGCGAACCGTCCGGACGTCCGGACGAAGCCAAGGAGAATCTGCTGCGCCGTGCGGCGGAGACCTGCGTTCACCACGCACACGGCGTACGGCCCGAGACCGCCGACGTTCTCGCCTACCTCCGGCTCTACTATCGGCACGTCGCCCAGGAGGACCTGATCTCCCGGGACCCGGCCGACATCTGGGGACCGGCGATGTTCCACCGCCAGCTCGGCGAGGACCGCCCGCAGGGCCGCGCGAAGGTGCGCGCCTTCACCCCGTCGGTGGACGACCTGGGCTGGGACTCCGGGCACAGCGTGGTCCAGGTGGTCACCGACGACATGCCGTTCCTGGTCGATTCGGTGACGATGGAGCTCAACCGGCACGAGCTGTCCACCCACCTGATCGTCCACCCGCAGCTGAAGGTCCGCCGCGACGTGGCAGGGCGCCTGGAGGGGCTCGGCGACGGCGACGGCCTGGTGCTCGAAGAGTCCTGGATCCACATCGAGATCGACCGGCAGGCCGACCGCACGGTGCTGGCCGAGCTCGAGAAGGACCTCCAGCGCGTCCTCAACGACGTGCGCGCCGCCGTCGAGGACGAGGAGAAGATGCGGTCGCTGGCCCGCACCATCGCCGCCGACCTCGGGGACCGGCGCCCGCCGCTGCCGGAGTCGGAGACCTCCGACGGCGTCGAGCTGCTCGACTGGCTGGCCGATGACCACTTCACCTTCCTCGGCTACCGGGAGTACGCCCTGGAGACCGGCGAGGACGGCGAGCACCTGCGCGCCGTGCCCGGCACCGGCCTGGGCATCCTGCGCTCCGACCAGCCCGAGTCGACCAGCTTCGCCTCGCTGCCGCAGGAGGTGCGCGCCAAGGCCCACGAGCCGCGGCTGCTCGTCCTGACCAAGGCCAACTCCCGCGCGACCGTGCACCGCCCGGCCTACCTCGACTACGTCGGCGTGAAGCGGTTCGGCGACGACGGCGAGGTGGTCGGCGAGCGCCGCTTCCTCGGCCTGTTCACCCACACCGCCTACGCCGAGAGCATCGAGCACATTCCGGTGCTCGACCACAAGCTGGCGGCGGTCCTGGACCGCGCCGGGCTCGCGCCGGACAGCTACGACGGCAAGGACCTCGTCGAGATCCTCGAGACCTACCCGCGCGACGACCTGTTCCAGATCTCGGCCGACGACCTGTTCCCGATCGCGATGAGCGTGCTGCGGCTGCGCGAGCGCAAGCAGCTGCGGCTGTTCGTCCGCAAGGACGCCTACGGCCGCTACATGTCGTGCCTGGTCTTCCTGCCCCGTGACCGCTACACCACCCAGATCCGGCTGCGCATCCAGGAGATTCTGCGCAGCGCGTTCGACGGCACGAGCGTCGACTACAGCGCGATGGTCGGCGACTCCGCCCTCGCCCGCCTGCACGTCGTCGTACGCGGCGAGCGCGGGCGCCCGCTCCCCGACGACGTCGACCTGACCGAGCTGGAGGCCCGGCTCGTCAACGCCACACGGTCGTGGACCGACGACCTGGCCGACGCCGTCCTCGACCAGTGCGGCGAGGAGCGGGCGGGCGCGCTGACCCGCCGCTACGCCAACGCCTTCCCCGAGGGGTACAAGGCCGACTTCCCCGCCCGTACGGCCTGCGCCGACCTCAAGCGCCTGGAGGCGCTGACCGAGCCGGGCCAGATCGCGATCAACCTGTACGAGCCGTACGGCGCCGAGGTCGGCGAGCGCCGCCTCAAGGTCTACCGCCTCGGCCCGCCGATCTCGCTGTCGCACGTGCTGCCGCTGCTGCACAACATGGGCGTCGAGGTCGTGGACGAGCGGCCGTACGAGATCGCGCCGGAGGTCGGCCGGCGGTCGTGGATCTACGACCTCGGCCTGCGGTACGAACCATCGTCGAACGCGGACGAGACCGACACCAAGGGCCTGTTCCAGGAGGCATTCACCGCGCTGTGGCGCGACGACGTCGAGAGCGACCCGTTCAACACGCTCGTGCTCGGCGCCGGGCTCGCCTGGCGGCCGGTCATGGTGCTGCGCGCGTACGCCCGCTACCTGCGGCAGACCGGCACGATGTTCAGCGAGCGCTACATCGAGCAGGTGCTGATCCGCAACCCGCGCATCGCGCGGCTGCTGGTCCGGCTGTTCGAGTCGCGGTTCGACCCGCACCTCAACTCCCGGCCGGACGCCGCCCCCGACGTGCACGAAGAGCTCGGCTCGGCCATCGCCGAGGAGATCGAGGGCGCGCTCGACGGGGTGACCAGCCTCGACGAGGACCGCATCCTCCGCAGCTTCCTGTCGCTGATCCGCGCCACGCTGCGCACCAACTACTACCAGCGGACCACCGGCGGCTCGCCCAAGCCGTACCTCTCGCTGAAGTTCGACCCCGAGGCGATCCCGGACCTGCCGCAGCCGAAGCCGGAGTTCGAGATCTTCGTCTACTCCCCGCGGCTGGAGGGCGTGCACCTGAGGTTCGGGTCCGTGGCCCGCGGCGGCCTGCGCTGGTCCGACCGGCGCGAGGACTTCCGCACCGAGGTCCTCGGCCTGGTCAAGGCGCAGGCGGTGAAGAACACCGTGATCGTGCCGGCCGGCGCGAAGGGCGGTTTCGTCTGCAAGCGACTGCCCGACCCGGGCGACCGCGAGGCGTTCCTCGCCGAGGGCGTCGCCTCGTACAAGCAGTTCATCAGCGGCCTGCTCGACATCACCGACAACCTCGTCGACGGCCAGGTCGTGCCCGCCAAGGACGTCGTACGCCACGACGGCGACGACACCTACCTCGTCGTCGCGGCCGACAAGGGCACCGCGACCTTCTCCGACATCGCCAACGAGGTCGCCGCGTCGTACGGCTTCTGGCTCGGCGACGCTTTCGCCTCGGGCGGCTCGGTGGGCTATGACCACAAGGGCATGGGCATCACGGCCCGGGGCGCCTGGGAGTCGGTGAAGTACCTCTTCCGCACGCTCGGCACCGACGTGCAGAACGAGGACTTCACCGTCATCGGCGTCGGCGACATGTCCGGCGACGTCTTCGGCAACGGCATGCTGCTCTCGCGGCACATCCGGCTCATCGCCGCCTTCGACCACCGGCACATCTTCCTCGACCCGGACCCCGACCCCGAGGCGTCGTTCGACGAGCGCGAGCGGCTGTTCAAGCTGCCGCGCAGCTCCTGGGCCGACTACGACACCGCGCTGATCTCCAAGGGCGGCGGGGTCCACCCGCGTACGGCCAAGAAGATCCCGCTGACGCCGCAGGTACGCGGGGTGCTGGGCATCCCCGCGGGCGTGACCGCGATGACCCCGCACGAGCTGATCCACGCGATCCTGTGCGCGCCCGTCGACCTCATGTGGAACGGCGGCATCGGCACCTACGTCAAGGCCTCCGCCGAGACCCACGCCGATGTCGGCGACAAGGCCAACGACGTGCTGCGCGCGGACGCGACGGAGCTGCGGTGCAAGGTCGTCGGCGAGGGCGGCAACCTCGGCCTCACCCAGCGGGCGCGCATCGAGTACGCCCTCGGCGGCGGGCTGGTCAACACCGACTTCATCGACAACTCAGCCGGCGTGGACACCTCCGACCACGAGGTGAACATCAAGATCCTGCTCGACCAGGTCGTACGCGACGGCGAGCTGACCGACAAGCAGCGCGACACGCTGTTCCTCGAGATGACCGACGAGGTCGCCGACCTGGTCCTGAGCGACAACATCGCGCAGAACATCGCGCTCGCCGCCTCGCGCAAGCAGGCGTCCTCGATGCTGCACGTCCACGGCCGCTACCTCCGCAAGCTGGAGCGGGACGGCAAGCTGAAACGGCGCCTGGAGTTCCTGCCGGACGACAAGGCGCTCGCCGAGCGGCGGCAGGCCGGGATCGGCCTCACCGGGCCGGAGTTCGCCACCCTGCTCGCGTACACCAAGCTCACCCTTGAGGACGAGATCCGCGGATCGGACCTGCCGGACGACCCCGACCTGGCCAGCCGGCTCGTCGACTACTTCCCGACCCCGCTGCGGGAGCGGTTCCGCGACTACATGGACCGCCACCCGCTGCGCCGGGAGATCATCGCCACCTCTGTCGTGAACAGCATGGTCAACGACAGCGGCATCACCTTCGCGTTCCGCATGGGCGAGGAGACCGGGGCCTCGGCCTCGGACATCACCCGCGCCTACCTCGTGGCGCGCGAGGTGTTCCACATGGAGGCGTTCTGGCGGTCGGTGGACGAGCTGGACTACCAGATCGACACCGCCACGCAGATCAGGATGCGGCTCGAGGCGCGCAAGCTGACCGAGCGCGGCGCCCGGTGGCTGTTGCACAACCGCCGGATGCCGTTCGACATCCGCGACACCGTCGACTTCTTCGCCTCCGGCGCGCCGGCTCTCGCGGCGCACATGCCCAAGCTCCTCGTCGGGCGCGACCTGGAGGGCTTCGAGGAGCGGCGCGACAAGTTCACCGAGCGCGGCGTCCCGGACCAGCTCGCCGAGCACGTGGCGATGATGGTGCCGGCGTTCTCGACGTTCGACCTGGTGGAGATCGCCTCCAGCACCGGCCGGTCGCCGGAGGAGGCGGCCGAGGTCTACTTCGACCTCGCCGAGCGCCTCCAGCTCTCGCGGCTGCGCGAGCGCGTCATCCAGCTGCCGCGTGACGACCGGTGGAACTCCATGGCCCGCTCGGCCCTCCGCGACGACCTGTACACCGCGCACGCCGCCCTGGCGCACGACGTGCTCGTCACCAGTGAGCCCGGCGTCGGGCCGGAGCAGCGCCTGGCGACCTGGGCGGAGAAGAACAGTGCCGCCGTGGGCCGCGCCGCCCAGACCCTGGGCGAGATCTGGGAGAGCGACGACTTCACCGTCGCGACCCTGTCGGTGGCGCTGCGGGCGATCCGTACGCTCGTGACCTCCTCGACGCTGCCCGACTGAGGTCTCACAGCGGGGACGGGACCGGCCCGTCCCCGCTCAGCGCCGGCAGCACGACCGGGTCGCGGTCGGTGCCGTCGGGCCACAGCCACAGCGGCACGTGCCCCGTGCCGTCGCCCAGGTGGTGCAGCAGCGCCTCGTGGCGGGGGCGGAAGGGCAGCAGGGCGAGGCGCCGCTTCGCCTCCTCCAGCGGCACCCAGGCGGCCTCCAGGACGAGGCCGTCCGGGTCGGCGGGCGCCAGGTCCTGGGCGGTGACGTCGACCTCGAAGGTGAAGACCGTCCAGGTGCCGGCCCAGTCCGGATCGTGGGTGACGGCGTACTGGCACAGGAACGCCAGCCGGCCCGGCCGCGACGCGCGCAGGCCGGTCTCCTCCCGCAGCTCGCGCAGGAGTGCCTGGTCCACGAGCTCTCCAGGCTCGACCTGGCCGCCCGGGAGCACCCAGCCGGGCGTCTCCCTCACCATGAGCACGTCGGTGCCCCGGCGGACCAGAGCGGAGACGAGAAGCCCGCTGCGAACGGCTCGGGGGAGTGTCACCGCGGCGTCCCTTCCGGATTGTGAAATCATGCGGTAGTCGATCGGTCACTGTGCGAATCTGTCGGCATGCTCCGACAGCTGGCCGTCCTCACGGCCTTGATCCTCCCAGCGTCCGCGTGCGGTCCCCTCGGGACCGCGCATCCCGCCCTCACCAAGACCCAGGCCGCGCAGATCCTGGCCAACTACCAGTCGGTCAACAACCGGGCCAACGCCGACCTCGACGGCGGGCTGCTGGCCACGGTGGAGACCGGCGCCCAGCTCGAGATGGACCGCGCCGGCTACCGCCTGCGCCGGGCGAAGAAGGACAAGTACACGGCCTTCGCCTACGCGCGGCCCGCGTTCTACATCCCGCGCCAGGACGGCTTCCCCAAGTGGTTCGCGGTCGACGCGGCCTCGGGCGACACCCGGCACGCCCTGCTGTTCGTCCAGGACCGTGCCGGCGGGCCCTGGCTGCTCGCCGCCGACCCGTTCCCCTCCTCGGGGCTCAGCGGGGTCGACCTCGACAAGGACGGCTACGCCACCGCGGTGAGCCCGACGGACGGCGGCACCGCCGTCCAGCCGAGCAAGGTGGCCGGCGTCCACGCGGCCACGCTGTCGAGCGGCACGGGAGGCATGGCGCCGGGCCCGTACACCAGTGAGTCCCGCGACGCGCTGACCAAGGTCGAGGCCGCGCTGCGCAAGCGCGGCGTGACTCTGACCTCCGACTTCGCCCCCGACCAGCAGCGGTCCTTCGCCCTGCGCACGACCGGCGGCGGCGCGCTGGTCTGGTACGTCGTCCGGCAGAGCGAGCGCTACGACATGGTCGACCCCGGCACGGTCAGCGCCGACGGCGACCTCGCCGGCCTGGTGCGCGGCCGGGTGGGCCATCACCTGAGCTCGGTGGCGCTGATCCAGTACCTCGCGGTGGTGCCCGACCACGGCAGCACCCAGGTGATCGGCACCTATCGCAAGGCGGTCCAGGCCACGACGTCGTGACGGGCGGCCCTCATCCGGCTCCGGGGGTGAGGGACGTCCCGGCAAGGGCTCAGGTCGTGGGTACGGCCGCCTTGATCGTGCCGCCGTCCGCGGCGATGATCGTGGCCTTGTCCTCGCCGTCGCCCTTCGCGGGTTTGGCGGGCACCAGAGTGGCGAACTGCAGGGTCTGGGTCACGTCGAGCTCGCTGTGCACGCGGCGGGCCTCGATGAAGGGCGCGGCGGCCTTGGGGATCGGCACGCGGCCGGGCTTCTTCTTGTTCTTGATCGAGATTGCGTCGCGGCTCAGCGCGTACAGGACGATGCCACCGCCGTCGGTGGTGGCCAGGGGGAAGATCGGGAAGGCCGTCGCGCCGTACACCGTGTTGATGTGCAGGCCCGAGCCCTTCTTCGGCTTGGTGGCCTTCTGGTCCGAGGTGTAGTAGCCGGTGGTGTGCTTGCCGGCCTCCATGACCTTGGCCGCGACGTTGCCAGGCCCCTCCTCGGCGAGGGTCGCCTGGATGGAGGGCACCACGCGCGGCGGGATCAGCAGGCCGGTGTCGAAGGTCGCGAGCGGCTTCGCGTAGCCGTCGGCGTCCACCGCGATCTTCGGCGGCTTTTCCTTCTTGTCCAGCGTCGTGGCCAGGCTCAGCCGCCAGCGCATGGTCGGCTTGCTGCGGACGAACCCCATGATCATGGTCTTGGGGTCCTTGCCGTCCGGCGCGCTGCGCCGTACGACCGTCACGAACCACTGAATGCCCTCGGGCTTCAGGTGCGGGACGTACAGGGAGGGAGTGCCGTACCGGTAGCGCGGGATCGGGTCGCCGGCGGCCACCGCCTGGCGGAAGGACGCCGCGGTGAGCTGTGACTGCCCCTCGCTCGTCCACCACAGGGCCAGCCGCTCGTCCCCGCTGGCCCGCGCGACGTCGTCGTTGGTGACGAAGGAGCGGAACGCCTTGTCCGCGACCTGCGGAGTGACCGGCTCGGGCGGAGGGCTCGAGACGGGGCTGGAGTCGGCGACCGGTGTGGTTCGCGCCTTGTCGCGTGAACCGCTAGAACACCCGGCCACCCCGGCGAGGGCCAGTGCCATCGCCAGCCCAGACGCAACCGCTGTCTTCATGCTCCCCGGCCGATCATCGACACCGCTGTCCGGCAGAGTATGCCAGGCCGGGACAAGTGCGTTGATCAGGCGGTGGCTCGCGTACCCCGCGGACCTTGCCGCAGGTAGGCTTTCGGTCGTGGCAGCCATCGATCCGTCTGAAGAGATGAAGGAGCTCGGCTCGATGCTCGGCGGCATCGAAGCCGTACTCGACCTCGACGGCATGCGCCGTGACCTCGGAGAGCTTCGTGACCAGGCTGCCGACCCAGAGCTGTGGAACGACCAGGACCGGGCCCAGCAGGTCACCCGGCGGTTGTCCTATCTCGAGGGCGAGCTCGGCAAGGTCGAGGGCCTTCGCGGGCGCCTCGACGACGCCGGCCTGATGCTCGAGCTGGCCTCCGAGGAGAGCGACGAGGAGACACGCGGCGAGGTCGAACGCGAGCTGGCCTTGCTCCGCAAGGAGATCGAGCAGCTCGAGGTCCGCACGCTGATGTCAGGAGAGTACGACTCGCGCGAGGCCCTCGTGACGATCAACTCCCAGGCCGGCGGCGTCGACGCGGCCGACTTCGCGCAGATGGTGCAGCGGATGTACCTCCGCTGGGCCGAGCGCCACGGCTACCCGACTGAGATCTACGACACGTCCTACGCCGAAGAGGCCGGGCTGAAGTCGACGACGTTCACCGTCAAGGCGCCCTACGCCTACGGCACGCTCCGCGGCGAGCACGGCACCCATCGCCTCGTCCGCATCTCGCCCTACGACAACCAGGGCCGGCGGCAGACCTCGTTCGCGGGCGTGGACGTCGTGCCGGTGGTCGAGCAGACCGACCACGTCGACATTCCCGAAGACGAGCTGCGGGTCGACGTCTACCGCTCCAGCGGGCCGGGCGGCCAGGGCGTCAACACGACCGACTCGGCGGTGCGGATCACCCACCTGCCCACCGGCATCGTGGTGTCCTGCCAGAACGAGCGCAGCCAGCTGCAGAACCGCGCGACGGCCATGACGGTGCTCCAGGCCAAGCTGCTGGAGCGCAAGCGTCAGGAGGACGCGGAGCGCATGAACGCGCTACGCGGAGAGTCGACCAGCTCGTGGGGCACCCAGATCCGCAACTACGTGCTGCACCCGTACCAGATCGTCAAGGACCTGCGTACGGGCATGGAGGCGGGCAACCCGAGCGCGGTGCTCGACGGTGACATCGACGAGTTCATCGAGGCCGAGATCCGCTGGATGCGCCGCCTGGAGTCGGGCGACGGCCAGTAGGCCGGTCTACTGCAGCCCCAGCTTCAGCGCGATCAGCAGGGTCAGCGCGATCAGCAGCGCGCCGATCAGCACCGGTGACACACCGAACGTGCCGGGGTGATGGACCTCCGCGCGTGCCGCCCTGCAGGTGGTGCAGTGTCCTTCGACGACGGGTCCCGCACACCGAGCACAGATCAGATGTTCGCAGCTCATCTGGCTCCTCTCCGAGGTCATATCGGGGGATCGGCGCGGCCGGAGGGCCGGGCCCATCCCTGGGCCCGCTCCGGCGGCGGATGAGGTCCGCCGGTGCGTGTGATGCTCGGTTGCACCTATGGGTGTACCCAAGTTGGACGATCCATGCCAGTCTCCCCCTTAGACTGCTGCTTGGCCAATCGGCCCCCCAGCCGAAGCCACTGTGGGTGCCTGTCCCTACAAAAGACAGTCGTCCTCGTTCCCCAGCCCCTAGACTGACACGTCGTGATGCAGCCGTGATCCACTTCGATAACGTCACCAAGGTCTACTCGCACCAGAGCCGCCCGGCCCTGCAAGGCGTCAATGTGGCCGTCGAGAAGGGCGAGTTCGTCTTCCTCGTCGGTCCTTCAGGGTCCGGTAAGTCGACGTTCCTGCGCCTGATCCTCAAGGAGGAGCGGCCGACACAGGGCGGCATTCACGTTGCCGGCAAGGAGCTCAACAAGCTCACGAACTGGAAGATCCCGCACCTGCGGCGCCGCATCGGCTGTGTCTTCCAGGACTTCCGGCTGCTCCCCAACAAGAACGTCTATGAGAACGTCGCGTTCGCCCTTGAGGTCATCGGCAAGCCCCGGCGCTTCATCCGCAAGGTCGTCCCCGAGGTCATCGACCTCGTCGGCCTCGAGGGCAAGGCCCACCGCATGCCGGACGAGCTGTCCGGCGGTGAGCAGCAGCGGGTGGCGATCGCGCGGGCGTTCGTCAACCGGCCGATGATTCTGCTCGCCGACGAGCCCACGGGAAACATCGACCCGGCGACCAGCATCGGCATCATGAAGGTGCTCGACCGGATCAACCGGACCGGCACCACCGTGGTCATGGCCACGCACGACGCCGCGATCGTCGACGCGTTCCGTAAGCGCGTCGTCGAGCTCGAGGACGGCCGCGTCGTTCGCGACCAGTCTCGCGGTGTCTACGGCCAGGCGTACGGAGGCGTGTAACCTCCCTCCGATACGAGAGACTCCCCCTCTTCGGCCCATAACGGACGACCAAGGACAGCGAGGCATGCGCGCACAGTTCGTTCTTCAGGAGATCTGGATCGGTCTCCGCAGGAACCTCACCATGACCATCGCGCTCGTCGTCACCGTCGCGATCGCGATGGCGCTGTTCGGCACCGGCGTCCTGCTCAAGATGCAGGTCGACAAGTCGAACAACTACTGGTCCGACAAGGTCGAGGTCTCCGTCTATCTCTGCAACAAGCTGAGCGCCAACCCGGCCTGTCGCAAGACCGAGCCGTCGCAGGACGAGAAGAACCAGATCAGGAGCCAGCTGCAGTCGATGCCGCAGGTGGCCTCGGTCACTCCGGAGACGCAGAAGCAGGCGTACGAGCGGGCCAAGGAGCGGTTCAAGGACACTCCGGGCTTCTCCGACACCATCCAGCTCGGCGACATCCCCGACTCCTTCCGGGTCAAGCTCAAGGATCCGAAGCAGTACGCCGCCGTCGTCGCGCAGATGAACGGCCGGGCGGGCGTCGACCAAGTGATCAACGAACGGGCGATCCTGGAGAAGTTCTTCAAGATCCTCGGTGGCCTCCAGTGGGCCGCTCTGATCATCGCCGCGATCCAGGTCATCGCCGCCGTACTCCTGGTGGCCAACACCATCCGGCTGTCGGCGTTCAACCGGCGCCGGGAAACCGGGATCATGCGGCTGGTCGGGGCGTCGAACCTCTACATCCAGCTTCCATTCGTGCTGGAAGGTGCCATCGCGGGGTTGATCGGCGGCCTGTTCGCCGCGGTCCTGCTCGGTTTCTCCAAGGTCTTCCTGCTCGGACGGCTGACGAAGAACCTGCAGTTCGCCACCGAACTCGGCTGGCTCGACGTCACCCAGGTCATCGTCTTCTCGGTGTGCTTCGGTGTGGTGCTCTGCTCGCTGGCGTCCTTCCTCACCCTCCGCCGCTACCTCAAGATCTGAGCACCGTCTTCCCGGCTCGTAGAATCCACGCATGCCCGGGCGTACGGAACCGGGACGTGATCGCTACGGGGAAGGCCGGGCGGCTACCGGCCACCCTGCCCACGAAGGACCGAGGCTGAGTTCAGTGCCACGCGAACAGGGGCGCAAGGTGATCGCGCAGAACAAGCGCGCGCGCCACGACTACCAGATAGAGGACACCTACGAGGCCGGCCTCGTGCTCACCGGCACCGAGGTGAAGTCGCTGCGGGCCGGCCGGGCCAACCTCACGGACGGGTACGCTCACATCCGCGACGGCGAGGTCTGGCTCGAGGGGGTCCATATTCCCGAGTACACACAGGGGACGTGGACCAACCACGCCACCAGGCGCCCCCGCAAGCTCTTGCTTCACCGGCGGGAGATCGGCAAGCTGACCGGCACGATGAACGAGTCCGGGTGGACACTGATCCCGCTGTCCTTGTACTTCAAGGACGGAAGGGCCAAGGTCGAGATCGCGGTGGCGCGCGGCAAGCGCACCTACGACAAGCGGCAGGCCATCGCCAAACGGGATGCGGCGCGCGAGATGGAGCGCGCCCGGGTGGCACGGTTCAAGAGGCGCTGAGGGTGGTCATGCGACGGGTCCGTGGGGTGGCCGCCCTGTCCGGGGTGCTGATGGTCACGACGGCTGTCTCGGGGTGTTTCGCGGAGCCTTCGCCGTTGCCGACGGTCCGCGACTTCCTCGTGGCCTGGCAGAACGGCAATTACTCCGGCGCGGCCAAACAGACCAACGGCGACCGCAAGATGGTCGCGGAGGCGCTCGAGTCCCTCCCGGGCCAGCTCGACCTCGCCGCACTGCACCTGGCGCTCGGCCACGTCCGCAAGGACGGCGACGACGCGACGGCGCAGTTCGAGGTGCGCATCGACCTGGGCGACAACGGGCCGCCGTGGGACTACGGCAGCCAGATGCGCCTGCACCGCTCAGGGGGCAACTGGAAGGTCGTGTGGAGCCCGTCGATCATCCATCCGAAGCTCGGTAAGGGGCAGCGGCTGGCGGTCGTGACGGAGACGCCACAGCGGGCCTACATCAAGGACTCCAAGGGCCGGTCGCTGACCAAGAAGACCAAGGTCGAGATCGTCGGCGTGCTCCCGGGCCAGCTCCCCAAGCCCGACACCACGCTCGACCGCCTCTCCAAGATCACGCATCTGGACAAGGACCGTGTTCTGGGCCGCGTACGATCGGCGCCGCCGCAGGAGTTCCTGCCGCTGGTGACGCTCCAGCTCCCCGAGCAGGCCGGCGTCGCCGCGCAGCTGCTGCAGGTGCCGGGCCTGCAGGCCCGTACCCGCTATCTGCAGATCGCGCCGTCCGCCGCCGGCGACGTCGTCGGCCAGCTCGGCCCGGCCACCGCGGTCCTGCTCCAGCAGGTCGGCGCGCCGTACCAGCCGGGCGACACGATCGGCGTCTCCGGCCTCCAGGTGCTCGACCAGCGCCGGCTGGCCGGCACCCCCACCGTGAAGGTCGTCGCCCAGGACCCGTCGGGCAAGGGCAGTCAGGTGCTGTACGAGCTGCCGGGCGCGCTGAGCCAGCCGGTCCAGACGACGATCGACCGGAAGGTGCAGGCGGCGGCGGAGAGCGCCCTCAGCGGGCTGCACGTGCCCGCGTCCCTGGCCGCCGTGCACCAGGCGACCGGCGAGGTCCTCGCCGGCGCCGACCATCAGACCGATGGAAAGAACCAGGCGTTCGAGGGCCACTATCCGCCGGGCATGACGTTCAGCATGGTGACCACCCAGGCGCTGCTGGGGTACCACCAGAAGCTCAGCGCCGAGGTGCCCTGCCCGCCGACGTACAAGGTCGGCGACGAGGTCTTCCACGCCACGGGCTCGCGGGGTTCGACGTTCCAGGCCAACTTCGTACGGAGCTGCCCGACGGCGTTCGCGTCGCTCTACCGGTCGCTGGCGTACCAGGACCTGCAGACGAGCGCGTCGCGCTTCGGCATCGGAGTCCCGTGGACTCTGCCGCTGCCGTCGTTCTCCGGCTCGGTGCCGCCGCCGGCCAACGACGCCGACCGCGCCGCCGCGATGGTGGGCCAGGGCGGCATCGAGGTCAGCCCGCTGGCGATGGCCCTGGCCGCGGCCGCGATGGAGAACGGCACCTGGAAGCCGCCGAAGCTGCTGAAGGACCCGTCCGCCCCGCAGCCGATCCAGCCACGGTCGCCCGACTCGGACGCGATCTCGGCGCTGTTGCCGCTGCTGCGGTCGTCGGTCAAGAGTGGTCCGGCCCGGTCGGCCAACCTGCCGAACTCCCCGGTGAGCGGCGTGACGGCCGTGGTGCCGTACGGGTCGGGGAAGACGGTGTCGTGGTTCGTGGGCTTCCGGGGGAACATCGCGTTCGCGCTGGCGGTCGAGGGCAAGGTCAACGCGTCGGCGGTGGCGGCGAAGTTCCTTCGGGGAGCATCGGGCTGACCAGTCTGCTTGACACTTTGTCAATTCTTGACCGAGGGCGATCAACCGTCTCCGGGGTGGCCGGCGTCTTTACAGGTGACTGAGATTCCGCTTGGGGGGTTGCGGACTCAGTCGCCGTGATGAGACCAGAGCCTCGTCTCGGGGGAGGCTCTGCCGTCCGGACCGGCCCGACCCTGCCGGTCACCCCCGTGGGTGTGCCTAGTCCACGCCCACGGGGGTTCTCATCACCCAAGCCCGACGGTCTCGGCCACGAGGACAGGGGCCACGACCACGGAACCACAGCCGCGATCCTCACGGCAGCCCGGACCCCACCCCCGCCGCGTGCACGTCGGCGCCGGCTCACTCGTTCCTCAGCGCCGGCTCACCGACACCTTCTACGGTCACCGCCGGGCTCGGCCCACCAGCACCACCTTCGCCGCCCAGCACCGCGTTCACCCGTGTCATCCGCGCCACCATCCGCCCCGCATGCGCCACTTCTGGCGCCACACCACCTCCGTCACTACGCCGCCCCGTCACCCGCACAGCAGCGGATCCGCCTCGATGCCCGTGTGTCACCCACCAGAGGCGGGAATCTCGTTGGCGTGGCCGGTGTTGTGCGTGTACGGTCGTCGTGACGGACGCTTCGGTGTCCGGTTGACAACTGAACATGGGGGTGATCGGTTTCGACTTTGGTATGTCGAGGCATGGGGAAGCGGGCCGAGGGTTGCGGTTGTGACCTCGTAAATCCTGTAACCGCAAAACAACAAGTGCCAACTCTAAGCGCACTCAGTTCGCCCTTGCCGCCTGAGGTTAGGTAGCGAACTTGTCAGCCCGGGAGCGTCTCCGACTCGGGGTCTGGCATCGTTAGGAGACTAAACCTGTAGTCCCGGCCGCGGGAATCACAGGGAAACCAAACAGCGGCTGAGCCTGTCGGCGACACGCCTGCGTGAGCGCCGGGGCTGAGAAAACGCTAAGCAGGCTGCGCCCGGAGAAGCCCTGTCTTGGTACCGAAGGACGCGGGTTCGATTCCCGCCACCTCCACTGGTGTTCCTTGGGGGACGACCCCCCGATCCCCCCGATGTGGGGGCTCCGCCCCCACGCCCCCTGCGGGGCTGGGGTCGGAGGGGGAGCACTTGGTTCGTTCAATGGCGTTGCTCGGACATCGGCTCGACGGAGCGGTGGCGAGTAGCGCCGTTGGTGTTTCCGCCGTCAGCGGCGGTGTCGCCCAGGTGGGCGATGCCGCCGCTTTCGCGTTGTCCGGTCCGGCGTACGGCCTTCTTCAGGGCAGATCGGCGATTCGCCGGAGCGTCCGGGGGGCGACCCCCGGAACTCCCCGATGTGAGGGGCTCCGCCTCCCACAGCGCCCTTGCGGGCTGGGGTGGGCAGGCACATCCACCCACACCGCCGAGCACCCGGCCGAAGTCGCCGCCTGCCCCAACGGCCGACCACGCAAAACGCTCGGCTGAGGAACCCCAGCCGAACGCCTCGCTTCGGTAGTGCGACGACTCCTGAAACCGCCCGCCACGGGTGGCTGTCGGAGGAGGGCCATTCATCGGACGGTGTTGTTCGTCCACGGCTCGTATGGGCGGTGGGAGCATCTCCATGCCGCCGCGAGGCGGTGTCGTGTTCAGGTACGGGCGACGGCCGTCCGACTGCTGCGCCCGGCGCCGGCGGATGCGGCGGCCAGATGGATCCGGCATTGGCGGAGGTCAGCGGACTGGCATCGTCACCGATGCCTTCCCGGCAGCACATAGGTGTCGGGATCGGTGTGGTAGGCGAGACTGATCTGATGGCTGCAGGAATCGGCGGCCGGGTCGGTACCCGGAGTCGGGACGGCGTTGTTGTCATTCGAGAACCAACACAGGAAGGCTGCGGCATGGTCAGCGGCGTAAACGGCGTTGCGGGCCATCCAGTCGACGGACAGTTCGGTTTTGCAACCGATCTCGGAGATGGCCCATGGAACGCCCACGTGTGCCGCGAACTCACGGGCGGGCCCCCACAAGGATTCTTCGCTACCGCTGTCGCTTGAGCCGTCCACGGCCAACACGTCCGCATAGGGACATGCAGTGGCGTCTCGTCCTGGCCAAAGTTCCTGGTATGTGCTCCCAGGCTCCGGATGCTGCCCGGACCAGGCCTCCAGAATGAGCGCCGTGTAGACGGCCGGGCCTCCAGTACGGTGCACGAGGTCGCAGAACCGTTTGAAGGCGGCCATCCATGCTTCGAGGGTGAACTTGCCGCTACGAATCTTGCCGTCAGGTTCGTGCCAGATCGTCAAGAACGTGCGGTGTCCGGAGGGGATGGACTTCACGAACGCGATCACGGCTGCGTCCAGCGAACCGTCCGCCATCGCGGTCAAATCGGGTTTCAACGACAGCACCGAGGCGCGTTTGCCGACGTCTATTCCGGCCACCGAGGTGGCGAACGAACCAGGGATACCGTCCGCTTGACTGCCGTAGGAGCGACGCACCGTCCAAGGTCCGGCCACGGCGTCCAATGCGGGAAGGTCCGACCCCGACAACTCCTGAGAAGCCGCTCCGACGAGCATTGCCGCGTGCCGAGACGATCTGTCTGTCGCCTCTGCCGCGTCCGTCCGCCCGGCAACAAGCGGAACCGTGCTCGCCGCCGCGATGCCGACAGCTTGGATAAGGCGCCTGCGCGAGAGCCCTGAACGGTGCATAGGAGATGACATGACATGCCTCGATATCCACTTGAAAGACCATCGAAATGGTGATCAAAGTAGCAGACGGATACTAGTAGAGAAGGCAGTACAGAATCTGTGGATCGAATCGGGGCGTATCCCCTCTACCGATCGCGCGTGGAGCAGAACACATCAATAGAGGAACCGGTCCCGATGCGCATCGCCGGGGGCTGCCTCCACGACCCGCTGGACGTTCGATCGCGGCCTTCCAGTGCTTCAACGACCGATGCAGCGTGTGGGGTCATGCAGAGCCAACGAGATGTCGGTCAGCGGTACTTGCAGGCCACAGCGCACAGATGTTCACCGTATTCCGCTGAGCTGATCGCTCATGTTCGGGTAGGCGGTGGTGAGTAGCGCCGTTGGTGTTTCCGTCGTCAGCGGCGGTGTCGCCCAGGTGGGCGATGCCGCCGCTTTCGCGTTGTCCGGTCCGGCGTACGGCCTTCTTCAGGGCAGATCGGCGATTCGCCGGAGCGTCCCATCATGCGTGTCCACGAGATGTGCGTGCGGAAACCGAAGGTGTTCTCAGAAGCTGCCGGGGTCGGTGAGCCTGAGCCGTGCCGGCGCAGTCGGCGAAAGCCGGCCTCCCCGGGCTCGACGCGGCTGACCTCGTTGAACCGGCGGTCACGAGCCATCGCCCAACGTCTGCCACGCCTTGCGTTCCCCGCTTGCGACAAGGCGGGCATCCCGAGACAGGCGGGCGGTCAAGCGAGACGCGGCCGCCCGGCCCTCCGCGCTCAATGGCCATTCGTCAGGCGGCCGATCCAGCCCGAAGTCCGGCATGGCGTGCTCTTCCACCGGTCCACGTCCACGCCGGCGATGAGAAGCCACAGGCAGAGCGATCCCTCACCGAGGATCGTGGGCAGCTGGGCCCAGGGGACCAGGTGGGCCGTGAACCCTGGTGAGAGAAGGTCCGCGACGCCGTACACCAGATAGGCGAGGGCGTCGACGGCCAGCAGCACCCCGATGGTGCTCGGCATGAACGTCGACCTGAGGAGCAGGTACGCGACGCACATGATGTCGAGGCCGAAGAACACCCCGTAGATGCTGTAGTCGATCGTCGACAGATCGCTGGGCAGGTACGCCAAAGCCTGCAATTGGGCCGTGGACAGCGTATTCGCATAGTGCCCGTTGCCCAGAAGGACGACCGGGGTGAACTGGTTGAGGAGTCCGGCGACCTCGGCGGAGGTCGCGACCAGCGTGAAGAACACATCCAGTAGCGCGAGTCTCCGGTTCACCACCTTGAACAGGTCATAGAAGATGACCGCCATCGGGATATTGGTGATGGTGACCAGGATGTGCGCCACAAGGCCGAGCCGGTACAGCAGCTCGTGGGTCTGGATGTTCTGCACCGTCGTCGCTATACCCGGCTTGATCAGCATGGCGGGGACCAGGCCGATGGCAAAGGCTCCCGCGACGATGTTGACCAGGTAGAGGGCGCCGGCGATTCTCGCCAGCCGCTGCGGCGAAGTGCCTGATATGACGTCCATCAACGACTCCCGCAGTTCGTTTCGGCTCGCTGGATCGGAGCCTAGGGATCACGCTGGGCGCCGCCATCAGTGGAATCCCTGAACCGGTACTGAGCGAGCGGCTTCGGGGGAGTAGTACGTTCGGCTCGTGCCCAGGACCACCCACCGGCCGGGCAACGTGCCCGCCGAGACGACGAGCTTCGTCGGTCGCCGCCACGAGTTGGCCGAGATCAGGAAGAAGCTGGCAGCCGCGCGTCTGGTCAGCCTGGTCGGGCCCGGTGGCGTGGGTAAGACCCGTCTTGCGATCCGTACCGCGATCAGTCTCGGACGCGGCTTCCCCGGCGGCGTCTGGATGGCCGAGCTCGCCGAGCTCCGGGATCCGGCGCTCGTCGGCAACGCCGTCATGACCGCCCTCGACCTGCGCGACCAGGCAGCCACCGAGCCGCCGGCTCTGCTCCGTACCTACCTCAAGGACAAAGAGCTGCTGCTGATCGTCGACAACTGCGAGCACCTGCTCGAAGCGGCCGCTCAGCTCATCGGCGAGGTGATCAGGGCGGCGCCGGGGGTCCGGGTGATCGCGACCAGCCGGGAGCCGCTCTCAGTGGCCGGCGAGCACGTCCTTCCCGTACCTCCCCTCGACCTGCCCGCCGCCGGGCACCTCGCCCAGCTGCGCCAGAACGAGGCGGTCACGCTTTTCGTCGAACGAGCGGCGGCGGCGTCGGGCCGCTTCGAGCTGACCGCATCCAACCAGGCGGCCGTCGTCGGCGTGTGCCGCCGCCTCGACGGGCTGCCCCTGGCGATCGAGCTGGCCGCCGTCAGGACGCGGGCGCTGGGACCCGAGCAGATCCACGACCGCCTCAGCGACCGGTTCGGGCTGCTCACGGGCGGCAGCCGGACCGCCCTCGTACGGCACCAGACCCTGCGCACCACCATTGAGTGGAGCCATGACCTGCTGACGCCGGCCGAGCGGACGCTGCTCGCGCGGTTGTGCGTGTTCGCGGGCAGATTCACGCTGGAGGACGTCGAGTCGGTGTGCTGCGCCGGCGAGGTCCCGGCGGCACACGCGCTGGACCTGCTGTCGTCGCTGATCGACAAGTCGCTCGTGATCAAGGAGGACGCCGCCGGGGCCGCCTGTTACCGGCTACACGAGACGATGCGGGAGTACGCGCGCCTCAAGCTGCGCGAGCAGGGCGACGAGGACGCTCTCGAACTGCGCTGCGCCGAGCACTACCTGTCGCGGTGTGCGCGTTTCGCGACGGAAGGACGGTACCGGCTGCCGGAGTGGCTCGCGTGGGCGGAGCTGGAGATCGACAACATCCGAGCCGTCCTGCGGCGCTGTCTGGATCACGATGACGTCGGGCGCGGCATCGATCTCGCCACCTTCCTGATCTGGTTCTGGATCACTCGCGCGACGGCCGAGGGCGTACGGTGGCTCGGAGAGTTGCTCGTCCGGGAGGCCGGGCCTTCCGCGCACCCCTGGGCGTACTTCGTCCGAGGCTTCCTCTCCGTACTGCAGAACGATCCGGCGGGCGCGATGCCGGCCCTGGAACGGGGCGTGACCGCGGCCCGGACGGCGCAGCAGCGGGAGGTGCTGTCGCAGTCGCTCGCCATGGCATCGATCGCGGCGGACATGGCCGGCGATCGCGCGTCTTCGAAGCGGCTGTTCGACGAGGCCCAGGCCGTCGCCGACGGTCTTGACGACCTGGGCACGACGCTCATGATGTACCAGGCCCAGGCGCTCAACGGCCTTCTGGACGGGGATCTGGACGCCGTACGGTCCGCGACGTCGCAGGGCGTACGGCTCAGCCGCGCGGCCGGAGATCTTTACAGCCTCGACATGATGCTGCTGAACCAGGGTTTCGCCGCGCTGATCTCCGGAGATTTTCGTGCGGCCGAAGAGCGGTTCACCGAAGGTCTGCGGATCGCCCACCAGCTCGACGACCGGGTCGCCCAGTGCCATTTGCTCGGCGCGCTGGGTTGCTGCGCGATCGGGTCACGGGACCCGGGGCTCGCCGCGCGGCTCTTCGGGGCGATGGAGAACCTCCGCGCCGAAGTGGCGGCCGGCATCAACGCGGGAATGGCCCCGGTTCTGGCGCAGGCCACGAAGTCGGCGGAGGCGGCGCTCGGCCGATCGAAATTCGAAGCCGAGTTCGAAGCGGGGAAGCGGCTCAGCCGGGACACCGCCGCAAGGCTGGCGCTCGGTGACGCCGCCCGTCCGGACCTCGCGGCTTCGGCCCGTGGCAGTGCCGGAATTCTCCGGCAGCGGGAGGCCGACGTCGCGCGCCTGGTGGCCGACGGTCTGAGCAACAAAGAGATCGGCGTACGCCTGTTCATATCCGAGCGCACTGTCGAGAGCCACGTCCGCAGCATCATGAACAAGCTCGGCTTCAACTCACGAGCCCAGATCGCCGGCTGGATCGCGACGTCGGACCTCTAGCCGGTCGTTCGTGTTCGAGTAAGCGATGGCCAAGTCCACTGTGTCCGCCTGGGCAGGCTCTCACCGGCCGGACGGTGCCTTGTTCGTCCAGCCAGTGCGCAGGATGACGTTCGACATCGCCACCTGCTCCAGACCGGCGGTACCCGGTGCGCTCCCGCCCTCGCCCGTCATGACCGTCTCGGTCGCCAGGGCGCGGCCGGTACTCGGATCGATGATGAGGCGGGTCCCGTACGTGGACGCTTGGTCGTCGATGCCGGCGTTGATCGTCACCGCCGTGCCCGTACGACCGGCCTGGTCGGTGACCGTGCCGAGCTTCTTGACGCCGGGCAGGCCGGCCAGCATCCGGTATGTGGCGGCACGGACCTTTGGCGACGCCGGGGAGTACGAGAGCACGGTCGAGCTCCAGGTGAAGAGCTGCTCATCGGTCACGCGGGAGGATTGGCGCCTGATGAGGCGGGTCAGTGTCATCTTGAGCCGTCCGGGATCGGCGGGCAGCGCCTGTACGTCCTGGGGGGTGAGCCGCTGGCCGAACAGGTCTTCATAGCCCGGCTTGATCCGGTCGATGTGGGACCTGCCCGGCTTGGAGGAGATCTCGTCGCCGGTGTCCGTTCCCCTGAAGGTCGTGGGCGCGCCCTCGTCGCGCCATGTGTCCCAGTCCGCCTTGGTCGCGGGCTTGGCGCCGAGATCCTGTGACTTTTCCCAAGTGGGGCCGTGCCCGTCTGCGGACATCCAAATCTCAGACCGCGTCGGAGCGTACACCTGGTAAGTGGCGTGGCCGGGCTTTCCCACCTGGATGAGCTCATCGCCACGGATCGTCAGATGCCAGTATCTGCCGGTGGCCGGCGACGCGGCCTCGGCCCTCTGGGCGGCCGCCAGCAGCAGAGCGCGCGCCGACGGGTGTCCATGCGGCTCGCGCACGCCGCGATGATCGACCATGGCGATCGTGACCGCCGCCGCGGTGACCGTCCCGGCCAAGCCGAGGGCGAAGGTGGTGAGCCATGCCGTCCGGCGCTCGACCCTGAGGCGCCTCGTACGGTGCGACCTGACCGGGTCGCCCTCGGTCAGCCTGGCCCGGGCCGCCGCGATGACCTCCGGCGTCGGTGCGGGCGGATCGTCGAACAGCGCCCGTGCCTCCGCCAGCTCGTTCGTCTCGTTCATCGGGTCTTCTCCTCATCCTGAAGCGGATTGGTCCCGCCGAGCGCCTTCCGTAGTCTCCTTCGGGCCCGATTGAGCCGCGAGGACACGGTGCCAGGCGGGACGTCCAGGGCCTTCGCGACCTGCTCCTGGGTCAGCTCCGCCAAGACGATCAGCATCAGCACGTCACGCTGGCCCGCCGGTAGAGCGGCTATCGCCTTGGCCAGCCTTTCCCGGGCGCCGTATGCGCTCACTCGATTGGCGATCCGTTCCTCCTCCTCCTCGTCGGCGCCACGATCAGCGGGCAGGCGTTCGAGGGCGCGTAGCTTGCGCACCTCGTCGCGTCGGTGCCGCCCGATCATGTTGGTCGCGATGCCGTACAGCCACGGGCGGGCGTTGTCGCGGGACAGGTCGTAGGACCGGCGCTGCCGGAAGGCAGCGTGGAACGTCTCGGCGGCGATGTCGTCGGCGACATGCACGTCGAGACGGCGGGCCACGTACCGGTGGATCTCCGTGAAATACGCGTCGAAGATCGCGCCAAATCGTTCGGGCTCATGCCAGGACCGTTTGATGACCGATGCGTCGCCGGTCTCCCCAGCGGGGGCCGAGCCGTCGGCGGTAACGGTCACACGTGGCTCCTTCATAAAAGGCCTATCCATCGGCGTGGACTGTTGTCACGTGTTGTTGCCCGAACCCTGAGCTCTTCGTCCCCGCCATGGCGTCCGGCATGGGGAACGGCCCGGCTGCCACCGGCTCACCGCGGCGAGAGGCGATCGCGGCGTCATGAGCGGGTCATCCAGGTTCGCATGGGCCGGCCCGGTCCCCTGGTGCCCTGTGGGGGACTCGGCGTACGGCGATGGCCGGTGCGAACGATGGCGTGGGCAGGCCGTCGCAGGCTCGCCGCAAACGCGGGTCAACCCCGGCGGGAACCGCGGAGGTCGCCGTGTCCGACCTCCGCGCTCGCCGAGGCGATCAAAAGAAGGGGTGTGAACTTCAAGCGTCGCGAGATCTTGCCTACTTTTGCGAGGCGGGCATCCTCCTCAGTTGTCCTGTCCGGTCCTTTTCAGGTGCGCCGCCGCTCTTTGCTGTTTTGCGTAGTCCGAGTTCTCTGGGGCGCGGGCGGCATCCTTGTCGAGCTTTCGCGCTGCTCTTTCGGCGGCGTCTTTGTCGCCAAGAGCCATTTCATTTGCGACACTCTTCGCGCTCTTGCTCGCATCTCCGCTCCAGCCGTCCTTGCGCCCCATCTTCATGATGGTGCCGCCGCCCCGCTCCTCGGCCTTCTCGAACACCTCGGCGAGTTTCTTCGCGACGGCGTTCCGCATCGTCTTCGCCTGAGTTTGGTAAGCGAGCAGCCGCGCCAGGCCGGCCTCCGGTCCGAAGATGGTGGCCGCCGTCACGGCTGCGATGCCGATCAGCACCAGCGCTCGGATCACCTCGACCGAGACCGCGTAGTGCTGAAGACCGTCGGCGAGCCTGTCGGCCTGAGCAGCGGCGTTGTGGAGTTCCTGGGCATGCCCCTGGGGGCCGGTGAGCACGTCCGAGACCGCTTCGGTGGCAGGTCCGTCATTGCCGGAGCCTGCCGTTCGTGCCGCAATGTGGATATCACCTGAGGCGCTCCGCAAGGATTCTGCGTGCGCACGGACCTGGGCCGTCTGCTCTTTCAAATAAGAGACATCCGCGTCCGGCCAGTAAGGAATCAAAAACGACGCGAGCGAGCCTGCTGTAAGTGGCACCTTAAATCCCCTGACACCTTTGTTCTCGTCAACGCATTCAGTGATCGACTTGATTGACGTTGGCCTGTTCGGCGTCGATCTGGTTGCGGGCCATGGTGATCAGGTTATTGCTGTGGTCGCTCAGCGCGGTGGTCCGGGTGGACAGGTCGTTTCGCAGTTGATCGCCGTTGCGGGCGAAGAGTGCGTGGACCACCAGCCCGAGAGGATCGTCGCCGAACCCTTTCGAGCTTGTCCAATCATGTCGGCCGACGCCTTCCACTGTGGAGATCACATCGTCGAGCGTCCGGGAAGCCTTGTGCAAATTATCGGACATCCATTGCATGATATGTGTCATCCCATCGTAAAATGCTATAATCCTCAGCGGGAGAAGTTTAGCCCGCAGGCAGGCGCGACGTCCGAAGATCGGCCCGTGAGATCGGTGATGGGCAGTGCCGTTGGCGTCCCGGCGGTGGGGTCGCTCATGCGGGTGACGCCGCACGGTGATGGTCGTCCACCTGACCGTCACGTCGAAGAAGGAAGGCCCCTGCCGGCGGCGAGCTTCCGCTCCCGCAAGGCATGGCGCGAGAAGTCGACGAAATGCAACCATCCGCATTGCGAGTAGCGCCGTCGCTCATATTCGTCATGCGGCGGCGTCGCCCTTGCGGGTGACGCCGCCGCATGATGTATTCGGCTGGGCGCGGTGACCGGAAGACTTTCTCGGTACGAATTGCGAGCACGGCAATATCAGCCACCGCAAGGTGGCCAGGGAAATTACCGGCAAGAGAAGGCGTTACGGCAACGGCCGGGACGTTACGCCATCCGCGTGGCGACACCGTTCATGTCTTCCGCCCGGCGACCTGGTCGCCTGGCCGCGGGTGGTCAGAAGTCGAACTCGACCCCGCCCGAGGAGTCACTGAAATACTTGGTGGCGACGGCCAGCCACTGCCCGTTGACCTGCCGGTATCCCACCGCCTCGTCGCTGGCCACACCGCCGAGCGTGGCGCTCCAGCAGGCGCCCGGAGGCGTGACGTAGGAGGAGAACCACCCGCGGTACGGGAACGCCACATACTCGTCGGAGGGGTTGATGTTCCCGCTGACATTGCAGAATCTGAAAGACACGTCCGCATGTGCCGCTGCGGGAACGAGAGCGGATGCGAAAATCCCCGCCGCGGTCAGACCCAGCAGGGTCTTGATGCGAGCACCCATGTAAGAGGCGTCTCCTTTGAGGTCGGAAAACGGTCGCCCGTTTTGAACTGGACACTTCCGCATACGGGGCAGATACCGAAACGGTTCAGTGCACGACAGAGTACGACGCAGTTTTTCTTCCTCGGCGAGGGGCCATGGCTCTGAGGTGGTATTTCGCGAGAAGGCGCCGCTATGTTTGCCGCATGGCAGCAGCGAGCTACAGCGTCCGGCCTCTCGACGAGTCGACGTGGCCGGCGTTCGCCGCGCTGGTGGAGCGCAACAACGGTGTCTTCGGCGGCTGCTGGTGTATGGGATTCCACCCCGAGGGCGTCGGCAAGGGCACCACGGCGGAGCAGAACCGCGAACGCAAGCTGGCTCGCGTCCGTACGGACGACGCACACGCGGCACTCGTCTTCCTCGGCGACGACTGCCTGGGCTGGTGCCAGTTCGGTCCGCCGGGAGAACTGCCCCGCATCAAGAACCGCGCGGCGTACGAGAAGGGCCGTACGGCCATCCCGGACTGGCGGATCGCCTGCTGCTATGTCGGCAAGGGGCACCGGCGTCAGGGTGTGGCCGCCGTCGCGCTGGCCGGGGCGTTGGACATGATCGCCGCTCTCGGCGGAGGGTCCGTGGAGGGATATCCGGAAAGCGCCGATTCGGTGTCCGCCGGATTCCTGTACCACGGGGCGCTGTCGACGTACGAACGGCTGGGATTCACCCGCAGCCGGAAGATCGGCAAGCACCGGTGGGTCGTCGCCATGCTCGTCAAGCCCCGATAGCCCACGCGACCTGCTCTGGAACGAGCAGCCACCGGGCGATGACCGCAGGCCTGGACGACCGCCACACGGCCGTTCGCCGCCGCGAAGACCTCGATCCAGCTGTCGTCGCGGACGACGCCGTCGCCGCCGACGAGAACCGCTCGTCCGTCGCCGACCGGAATGCCGGTCTCCCGCGGCCAGACGTCGACGATCCGGTCGAAGTCGTCGTCGCTGCCGTGCCACGAACCGCGAAGCGCGGCGTCGACGGCGAGGAACGGTTCGCCGTTGGTCCACAGCCGGCCGACATGCACCCACGAGTCGCGCATCGCGCCGGTATCGCGGCCATCGTCGTCTGGGCCATCTCTCCCACAGAACGGTTCATGGTGCCTCCGGCGACTCAGGGGGTGAGGATGACCTTGCCGGTGACGGTCTTGGACTCGGCCAGGCGCAGGGCGTCGGTGGCCTCGGCGAGGGGGAAACGGGCCGCGATCTGCGCGTCGATGTGTCCCTCGGCCATCGCCTGCAGGACCTGGGTGAGGTCCTGCCGCAGCCGGGTGCGGAACCGCCGCTTGGCGAGACTCCGACCGGCCCAGATGTTGTAGAAGTACGCGTGCCGCCCGTTGGGCAGGGCGTTCCACGCCCACACTCGCAGCAGGATCTTCAACACCGGCAGCTGCTTCGACCCGCTGTCGTCGAGAGTGGCGGCGCTCCCGTACGAGACCAGCGTGCCGCCCGGCGCGAGCAGCCGCCACGACTGACGCACGCTGCTGACGCCCAGATGGTCGAAGACCGCGTCGACACCCTCGGGAGCCAGCTCGCGTACGGCGGCGGGCACGTCCGTCCGGTAGTCGATCGGGATGACGCCCAGGTCACGCAGCCTGTCGTGGTTGCGGGAGGAGGCGGTGCCGATCACCCGTACTCCGGCGAGGCGGGCCAGCTGCGCGAGGGTGGAGCCGACGCCGCCGTTGGCGCCGTGGACCAGGATCGTCTGGCCGGCCTTGACCCGGGCCTTGCGGTGCAGCATCTGCCAGGCCGTGATGCCGTTGACCACGACGGTCTCCGCCTCGGCCGGGTCCACACCCGCGGGTACCGGCACTACGTCGGCGGCCTCGACGGTCACGTGGCTGGCCCAGCCGCCGATCTTGGTCAGCGCCGCGACGCGCTGTCCGAGCAGGGCGGAGTCCGTACCGGCTCCGGCGGCCTCGACGGTCCCGACCAGGTCGTACCCGGGCACGAACGGGAATGGCGGCTGATCGTAGTACCGGCCGCGGCGCATCTGCTGCTCGGCGAAGGACACGCCGGTCGCCTCCATGCGGATCACCACCTGCCCGGCGCCGGGCACCGGGATCGATGACGTACGCAGTTGCAGGCCGTCGGGGTCCACCACACCCGGAAGCAGGATCTCGGTGCGCTGTTCCATGTCACTCCTCAGATCGTTACGCCCTGTTGCGTAAGTTAGAAGCTCTAACAAGAGTATTATGGGCTCACCGTGACGGTGTCAAGCGAGGAGTACGGGGCATGGGCGATGCGGTCAAGAGCCCGCGGGTGCGTTACCGCGAGCAGGTGCGCGACGAGATCAAGGCGCACGCCTGGGCGCAGGTCGCCACCACCGGCGCGTCGGCGCTGTCCCTCAACGCCATCGCCAAACAGATGGGCATCAGCGGTCCTGCTCTCTACCGCTACTTCCGCAACCGCGACGACCTGATCACCGAACTCGTCCTCGACGCGTACCGCGACATGGCCGACACATGCGAGGCCGCCGCGGCACCCGACGCCGAGCCCGCGGCACGGCTGGCCGCGGTGGCGACCGCCCTGCGCGAGTGGGCCTTGGCCGCCCCCCACCGCTACCTGCTCATTTACGGCACACCGGTGCCCGGCTATGCCGCCCCACCCGAGGCGACCGCACTCGCCGGCCGCCTCATGACGGTCCTGCTCGACGCCTTCGCCGAAGCCGGCGCCGCGTCGGTCTCCGCACGTGAGACGGCTCTCGACGACCACCTGGCCGACCACCGGCAGTGGGCGGCCGACCACCCCGCCCCGGCGTCCGCCATCCGTCGCGCGCTGACCTTCTGGACACGGCTGCACGGCGTCGTCAGTCTTGAGGTCGCGGGTCACTTCACCGGCATGAACTTCGACCCTGGCCTGCTCTATGCCACCGAGGCCGACTCCGTGATCGACCCGCTCGAGTAAGCGCCATCTGGGAGAACACCTGTCATGTCCTCGACCGTGCTGTACATGTCCATGTCCCTCGACGGTTTCATCGCCGGCCCCAATGAGCGGCCGGACAATGGTCTGGGGGACGGCGGAGAGCGCCTCCACGAATGGACCGAAGGCCTGGAAGATTTAGCACAGGCCGACGAGGGCGATCGAAAGGTCCTCGAGGACTTTCTCTCCACCGGCGCGGTGCTCGCCGGCCGGGGGACCTTCGAACCGGCCGGAGGCTGGGGCGGCGACCATCACGACGGCGTTCCCATCTTCATCTTCAGCCGCCATCAGCCCACGCCCGAGTACGCGCAGTGGCCCGCCGTCACGTTCGTGAGTGACATCGGGGACGCCGTACGCCGGGCCAAGGAGGCCGCGGGAGACAAGAACGTGCTGGTCCACGGCGTGGGCACCGCCCAGCACTGTCTCCGGGCGGATCTCCTCGACGAGATCCAGATCCACCTGATCCCGGTCCTGCTCGGTGAGGGGCGCCGGCTCTTCGAACACCTCGGCGCCGAGCACATCGAACTCGATACCACCCAGGTCGTACGGGGACGAGAGGCCACCCACCTTCGCTATCGCGTCCGCCGATGACCCGGCGCCTGGTTAGGGTCTGGGCATGACGTTGTTCTGCGGCATCGACCTGGCCGGGCGCATCGAGCGGGCCGAGGTGCAGCTCATCGCCAACGGCGGCGAGGCCGCTCGCCGCCGCAGGGTGGACGCGCCCGGATTCGTGCTCCCCATCGCCGGCGGGGTGGCGAGCTTCGCCGAAGAGGACTCGCCGCTCAACAAGGTGGCGGGGCTCGGTTTCGGCGGCGTTCCGAGTGCGAGCGACTTCGACGAGATCGAGCAGGCCTTCGCCGCCTGCGGGTCGCCCGTGCAGGTCGAGCTGTGCCACCTCGCCGACCCCGCGATCGGTGCCCTGGTGACCGAGCGCGGTTACCGGCTCATCTCGTTCGAGAACGTGCTCGGCCGTGCCCTCACCGGCGCGTCCGAGCGGGTCACGCCGCCCGGGATCGAGGTACGGCCGAGCGGCGAGGAGGAGTTCGGGCGCTGGCTCGACGTCGTGGTCGAGGGCTTCGCTCACCCCGACGCGCAAGGGGTTCCGTCGCACGAGGAGTTTCCGCGTGACGTCCTCGCGAGGGCCGTACGCGACCTCGCGACGGCCGGTGTCACGCGTTATGTGGCGGTACGCGACGGGGTCGTCGCCGGAGGCGCCAGTGTTCGCATGGCCGACGGCGTCGCGCAGCTCACGGGTGCGGCGACCGCGCCTGCGCACCGGCGACACGGTGTCCAGACCGCGCTGCTGTCGGCCCGGCTGGCCGACGCGGCGGCCAACGGCTGTGACGTCGCCGTCATCACCACGCAGCCGGGGTCCAAGTCTCAGCAGAACGCGCAGCGTCAGGGCTTCGACCTGCTCTACACCCGCGCCATCCTGGTGAAACAGCCCTGAACTCATGGCGCCGGGGTGACGGCCGGCGGCGCCGGCGATCTATGATCGGCTCTGCTCTGGATCTTGAGACATCGGCAGAGGTGCGGCGTATGGGTGTTCTCTTCGACTACTTCCGGGCACCGGACGGAGAGTCGGCGCTTCGAATGCTCGACGACGGCGAAGGCGTACCACAGGGACCGACCACCGTTCGCGAAGACGTGGACGCGATAGACGCCAAGGGAATCGACCCTGATGTCATTCTCGGGCAACTGCTGGGGTTCATTCTGGACGTGCCCTGGAGCGTCGACCTGGTCGACGGCGTGAATGTGTGGCCGCCTCAGGAGACCGCACCGGCCTCGGTGGAGGAGTTCGAGCGTCTGCCGGAGGATTCTCCCTGGCAGACCGGCCCTTGGCTGTCGGAGCTCAAGGCTTCGGTACGCGACGCGCTCGCGGACGTCGACGAGAGCGCGCTGCCGGCGATCGCCGAGCGATGGACGCGGATCGAGGAGTTCAGCGGCCATATGGACGTCGTCCACGCGCGGGAACTCATCGATGATTTCGTGGCGCTCGCCCGCCGTGCCCGGCAGGCCGGTGACCGGCTCTACTGCTGGTGCTGCCTCTGACTCCCGGCGCCTGTCTCGAAGACTTAGCGCCGGTTGGGGTCGTCTTTGGGAAGCCAGGCGTCCGGGGCGTTGACTCCGAGGTCGCCGACGCCGTCGGTGAGAGCCTCGACGGTGGCCAGGACGGCCGGGCGGGCCTCGTCGCGCCGCCAGACGACGGACCACGGCCAGTGGACACGCGGTGCGACCAGCGGCCGTTTGACCAGGTCGGACGGCAAGGTGGCGGTCTGGCCCCTCGGGGAGTTGACGATCGGTCGCGCGTGCGCGCGTACGTGGTCGAAGAAGGCGGCGCCGAGGATGCCGCAGTCGGAGACGTGCACGAGACGGGCGCCGGTGTCGCGGGAGAGCTGTTCGGCGTAGGCGTTCCACGACGACCACGGAGTCTTCCCGTCGGCGACGAGCACGATGGCGTCTTCCACGCGGACGTCGGTGGTGTCGTCTCCGATCGCGACCGCGAAGAGCCGGTCGGCGCCGAGGAGTCGGGCGTTCAGCCGGTACCGCTCCAGGTCGTCCACGCCCAGCCGGCAGATCGCGAGGTCCAGACTGCCGGTCGAGACCCGCTCGGCCTGCGTGTGGGAAGGGCCGGCCCACGGGTCGACGTGCAGCTGAGCGACCGCGAAGACGCGTGAGCCCACGTCCGCCGGCAGCCAGGTCACGTAACCGAGCCAGACCGGTTCGGAGCCGGACACCCGCGCCACGTGATTACGCAGGTCATCGGCCCGTTCGATCAGGGCTCGCGTGTGCGGAAGCAGCGCCGCCCCGGCCGGCGTGAGGCTGACCGAACGACGGTCGCGGTCGAACAGTCGTACGCCGAGGTCCCGTTCAAGCGCCTTGATCTGCTGCGACAGGGAGGGCCCGGCGATCAGTAGCCGCTCGGCGGCGCGACCGAAGTTGAGCTCTTCGGCCACCGCGACGAAGTAGCGCAGCTGGCGAAGCTCCACCTGACCCATGCTACGTCGCTGGGAGGCCGTACCTATCAGCAGGGAGGAATCAGGTCCTGGCATCGCCGCAGGTCAATCATGCATTGTGAGGGACGTGGGAGAGGTGGCAGCAGGCCGGTGCGCCCCCCGGAGGCTTCCCGTTGCCGACCCACAGCGGTCGCGTGGGAAGCCATCCCCCAACGGCTTCCCGTCGCAGCGATTTCCCTGAGCCTGCGGCGGGAAGCCACCAAAGCGGGCCGGGCGAACCGTCAGCCGCGGTCCTGCCGCCAGTCGCGTACCCAGGCCGGATGCCAGAACGTACGCCGGTCGGTCTCCGCGTCGATCTGTGCCACCAGGCGGCCGAGGTCGGTCCGGGCGCCTTCGGGCAGATGTAACAGGACCAGGTCGAGTTTCTCGCGGACCTCCGCGCAGTGCAGGGTCGGGCCGCTGACGCCGGGGGCGTTCAGATAGCGGTACGGAAGCCGGAACGCCTCGTCGAAGAAGTGCAGGAAGATCGCGACGGCGTTCGGGAAGAGATGCTCGTGCTCTAACCGCCGGATGGCGACGCGCGTCTGGGCGGACAAGCCGTGCAGGCGCCGTACGGGAACATGAGGAGGAGGCCGCCAGCGCTCGGCGCGGAGGGCCTTCGGCCGCCTACGCGGCATCGTCCTTTCGGGTCACGGTCACGAAGACATCGTGCCACCGGAACGCCGCCCCTCAAAGTCGCGGGTGGCGATAGCAGCCCGCCCCCGAGCGCTCCATATCCGTACTGTTACACAGTGATTACTCCGAGTTCAGACTTCTATGAAGGTCCGACGCATTCACGTCCAGCAACGTCACCCATAGTGTTCCGCAAGTGACACGCCGCGATACATCCGTGGTCAGCCCGTCGAATCGCCGGTCGGCGGGCCGCTTCTCCCGGAGAACGTCGACATCGTCGCGCCCCCGCCCCTGAGCACCCCCACTCAGAAAGGACAGACCATGGCCATCGCCAGCGTCTACCAGAACGATGTCGCCAACTATTGGAACGCTGAGCGCAACCCCGTCAACCTCCGGCTGGGCGACGTCTCGGGGATCTACCACCACCACTACGGCATCGGCGCGGTCGACTGGTCCGTTCTCGACGCGGCCGACGACGCCGCCCGCGACGAGGCGATCATCACCGAGCTCCATCGCCTGGAGAACGCCCAGGCCCGGCTGCTGCTCAGCCACCTCGGTGACATCCGCCCCGAGCACCGGCTGCTGGACGCCGGCTCCGGTCGCGGCGGCTCCAGCATCATGGCCAACAGCGCGTTCGGCTGCCGCGTGGAGGGCGTCTCCATCTCCCAGACCCAGGTGGACTTCGCCAACGACCAGGCGGCCAGGCACAATGTCGCCGACCGGGTCCGGTTCCATCTGAAGAACATGCTCGACACCGGCTTCGAGGCGGGCGGCTTCCAGGCGATCTGGAACAACGAGTCGACCATGTACGTCGTCCTCGACGACCTCTTCGCGGCGCACTCCCGGCTGCTGGCGCGCGGCGGCCGATACGTCACCATCACGGGTTGCTACAACGACGTGTACGGGCTGCCCTCGCGAGCGGTGTCGACCATCAACGCCCACTACGTCTGCGACATCCACTCCCGCAGCGCCTACTTCCGGGCGATGGCCGCCAACCGGCTCGTCCCCGTCAACGTCATCGACCTGACCGCGGACACGATCCCTTACTGGGAGCTGCGCCAGAAGTCATCGGTCACGACCGGCATCGAGAGCACGTTCCTGGAGGCCTACCGCACCGGCGGTTTCCAATACCTCCTCATCGCCGCCGACCGGATCTGAGCCGTGGAGGCCAAGGACGGGTGGGCGGACGTGAACCCGACGTGCGGCACCGGTGGCCGACCCACGCCGGACGACGGCCGGCCGGGCAGGCCGACCGATGCGTGGCCGGGCAAGCCGACCGGCCTGGGTACGACCGCGGCACTCCTGCCCTCGCTCCTCGCCGCCGCGGGCCCCAGCCGCGCGCCGTACGACGCCGGAAGCCCGCCGCTCCCGGCCCGCGGCGGCCCCGCCTACGCCGAACGATCGTGGGGCGACGGTTCGCACTCACCCCTCTACTGCCCACTCCCCGAACGCGTCGACCAGAACCTCGCCGACGAGGTGGACGCCCGGCTCCGGGCCTGGGCGCGCGACCGCGGGTTCAGCGACGAGGAGACCGACGCGCTGGGCAAGGCCGCGTTCGGGCAGCTGGTCACCCTCGCCCACCCCGACACCGACGATCCCGACGCGCTCCTCGTCGCCGCGCAGCTCAACGCCTCCTGGTGGGCGGCCGATGACTACTACGCGGACGACACCGCCCTGGGCGCCGTACCCGCGTGGCTTCCGCAGCGCCTCACCCTGGCGATGTCGGCGATGGACCAGGTCCCGCCGGTGGGGGAGTTCACCCCTCCGCTGCGGAAGGCGCACGGCGACGACCTGGTCCTGCGGATGCTCGAGTCGGCCGTCGAGCACCTGAGCCATCACGGGACTCCGGCGCAGGTCCAGCGCATCTGCTACTCGACGTTCGCCATGTTCGTGAGCTGGACCGCCTACGCGGCCTGGCGGGAGACCGGCGAGCACCCGCCCGCCTGGGAATACCTGGCCGCGCGCCAGCACGACAGCTTCTACACCTCGATGACGCTCATCGACGTCGTCGGCGGTTACGAGCTCCCGGCCGACCTCTATTACGAGCCGCGCGTACGCCGCGCCGCCATGCAGGCCGGCACCGCGAGCGTCGTGGTCAACGACCTGCATTCGGTGGCCAAGGACGCCGCCGACGAGAATCCCGTCTGCAACCTGGTCCTGCTGATCGCCGCCGACCGGGAGTGCTCCGTGGACGAGGCGGTCGAGATCACCGTGCGCCTCCACAACGACCTCGTACGCGACTTCGAGGCCGGCCACCGCGAACTCGCGGCCGTTCCGTCCCCCGAACTCCAGCGCTTCATGCGCGGGCTGCGAGCCTGGATGGGTGGCGGCTTCCAATGGCACGCCGACAATCCTCGCTACGCCCGGCAGCCATGACCCGGGATCAGTCGTCGAACTCGAACCCTTCGGCCGTGGTGACGAGCTTTCCCCGGGTCAGAGCGGTTTCACGGTCAGCTGGTAGTCCTGCCGGATCAGGCCGTCAGCGTCGAGGAAGAGGAAGACGCGAGCGGCCCAAGCGGCCTCACCACCGGCCGAAGGGGTCAGCTGGACGGTGAACGTCACGGCGACTTCTCGCGGACATGTCCCAGTGGCGGATCGAGATCGGCTGGCCGGTCTTCCAGGTACAGAATGATCGTCGTGGGCAGACTGCTGGGCGATGAGGCCCTGGAGACCTCGTCGGTGGTGGCCAACCGCGCGATGAACCGCGAGCGGTCGCCGGAGGGATCGAACGGCTACGGACGCGAGCTGGGCCCGGACATCATGGCCGAACTGGCGCACCGCGACCCGGTGCGGTGGCTGGACCTGTGCCGCGGTAGCGGCCGCGCCCTGATGGACGCCGCCCGGCGCCCGGCCGGCCGGGACGCGTCGAGATCGTCGGCTGCGCCGACGATCCCGCCCGCCGCCGGATCGCGGTACGGGGGCGGGGAGGTCCGCTTCCCCTACCGCTACCTGGGCGCCGACGACCGGGCCGGCCCGAACTACACCGGCCAGCCCGCGGTCGCCTCGTACTACGAACCGTGCTGAGAGAGGTGCGTCTTGGCGTCGTCGTACGTGCCGGTGGGAGCCGAACCGTCCGGGCCGTAGACGAGGTGCATGACACCCGTTTTGAAGGGCCTGGAGGAGAGCAGCCGCAGCGGGATCGCAGTTCCGCCCTCCTCGAACAGGCGCATGCCCTCCCGCAGGACGATCGGGTGGACGAGCAGGTGGAGTTCGTCGAGCAGGCCGGCGGCCAGCAACTGGCGGACGATCGAGACCGAACCGCTCATCGCGATGTCCCTCCCGCCCGGTTCGTCCTTCAGCGCGGTCACGGCCTCGATCAGATCGCCGCGGAGCAGTTCGGAGTTGCGCCAGGTGAACCGGAGGTCCTGGTTCGAGACCACGATCTTGCGCGCGTCGCCGAGCGCCTTGCCCATGGCGGCGTCGTCGCCGCCCCCGGCCTCACGGTCCGGCCACGCGCCCGCGAAACTGTCGTACGTGTTGCGGCCCAGCAGGATCGTGTCCGCGTCGCCCAGCTGGGCGTTGACGGCCGCGCCCATCTCGTCGTTGAAGTAGGGGAAATGCCAGTCCTGGGGGTTCTCGATGACGCCGTCGAGCGAGACGAACAGGCCGGCGGTGATTCTCCGCA
This sequence comes from Actinomadura sp. DC4, assembly GCF_030406325.1. Taxonomy (GTDB): domain Bacteria; phylum Actinomycetota; class Actinomycetes; order Streptosporangiales; family Streptosporangiaceae; genus Actinoallomurus. The sequence continues at coordinate 209,545 of NZ_JAUEQY010000014.1, forward strand.
TCGGATTCTCCTTCGTGGTGAGGTGCTCATCGGGTCAGACCGATGCCGGAGCGAAAAATCATCGCCGGAGCGCCCGACGGATCAGGATCCGCCCCCGGCGTAGACCTTGCCAGGTCAGCGCAGGCTGTGGACGTAGGTGCCGATGGCGGCGCTCACACGGTCGATATCGGCGGAGGGGATGGACGTGCCGGTCGACTGGAGGATGAAGAAATAGGTGAGGGCCGCGGTGCAGATGTCGGCCTGCGCGCGCGGGAGTGTGCAGGTGATTCCTCGGGGATCGGCGTCCCCGTCGGCGACACGCAGCGTCGTGAGCGTCGCGCTGATGCGGTTCGCCGACGGCGGAGCGCCGCCCGTCGCCACATGGAAGTTCGGCGTAGTGGTCGGGATGGTCTTATGGGCGTCGTCGTAGACGCGCGCGCATTCCGGAAAGCCGCCGATCTTCTTGAGCTCAGGCGCGTCCTTGGCGAAGGCGCTGCACGCGATCCCCATCCTGACCCCGAAGCTGCTGACGTAGTAGGACGCCATGACTCCCGGGCCGCCCTCGCGGCCCACCACGGCGTTCATCCTCGCGGAGAGTCCGAGAATGACGTTGTCGCAGGAGAGACCGGCCGGCCCGATGAGATATTGCGGGGTTCCGTAGATCCCCACCCCGTAGACCTGGGCGCCCGTGGGAAGCGTCACCTGACGCGGCAGGCGCACGGCGGAGGGCGCGGGGCTCGGCCTTTCGGCGATCGGTGCCTTCGTCGTGCACGCCTTCGCGGTGACGATCTGGGGTGGGAGGTCGACCTTTCCGGCCGAGCCGGGGGTGGGGGCGGTGAACTTCTTGAGCGTCACCGTGAGGTCCTGCGGACTCTGGGCGAACGCCGGAGCGCTGTCGCCGCCGGCCGCGGCGGTCTGGCGGAGAGCGGCCTGGTCACGGTCGGGGATCTTGTAACCGACGAAGCGGAACCGCAGACTCACCCCGGCGGCGCGGGCGCGTGCCTTGATGGCCGCGCGCAGGCGGGCCGGGTCGGTGGCGCAGGCGTCGGCGCCGTGGCTGGTCACGACGACGATGCGGTTCTCCTTGCGGCCGCGGAACGGGTAGTGGCCGGAGAAGTCGTGGATCGCCGCGAGGATTCCGTCGTTCAGGGTGGCCTGGCCGTGGGGGGCGAGTTCGCGGACGGCACGGCCGATCCGCCGCCGGTTCCCCGTACCGCTGCCCACGACCTGTCGCGTGTCGGCCTTGTCGCCGCACGTGCCGCCGAAACGGCGCAGCGCGAGCGCCTCGCCGTCTCCCACGTTGGCCGCCACGCCGGCGAGCGAGGTCCTTAGGGCGCTGAAGTCGGCCGGGTCGGTGACCGAGGCGTCCACCAGGAACGTGGTGCGGTAGTCAGGTTCGGAACGGGCGACGAGGAAGACGGTCGCCCCGGCGGCGACCAGCACGGCCAGGACCACTGCCACGATCACCCAGCGGCGGCGCGAACGCGGCCGGACGGTTTCGGATAACGCATGCCCCGTCATGGGCCCATCATTGTTCATCAGCGCTGAGTCACGAATGGTGATCAACGTATTACAAATGTCGAGGCCTGGCCGAAAGCGGACGTGCCCCGGAACGCCGCCGGCAGCCGCTCTCGTACGACCGAGGTTTCTTTGAGATCTTGGTCTGAGCGCTCGAAATCCCACTGGAGGTGGAACCACGGTGCCCTTTCTTCCCTCGCTTCCCGAGAACGCCGTCGTCCTGGACGTGATGAAGGCCTTTCCCGAGTCCTCCAAGCCTCTGATCGACTATCACGAGGTGGTCCTTCGCGGCCCGTCCGCGCTGTCCGTCGGCGAGCGGGAGCTGATCGCGGCGTTCGTTTCCGGGCTGAACGCCTGCCGCTACTGCCGCGGCGTTCACGAGGCGGTCGCCAAGGAGTTCGGCGTCGAGGAGGGCGTGCTGGCCGCGCTGCTGGACGACGTCGAGACCTCGCCCGTACGGGCCGAGTTCAAGCCGCTGTTCGCCTACGTCCGCAAGCTCACCCTGACCCCCAGTGCGATGGCCCCCGAGGACGCCGCCGCGGTCTTCGCGGCGGGATGGGAGGAACAGACCCTCTACGACGCGGTCTCGGTGTGCGCCCTGTTCAACTTCATGAACCGCCTGGTCGAGGGCTTGGGAGTCAAGGCGGCCGACGACTCTTACTTCGCCGTCGCCGCCAAGCGGCTGTCCTCCGGCGCCGACTACTCCGGCTACCGGGGACTCATCGCACACGACCACGACGCCTGAGCCGTCCGGAGCGACACCGGCCGCGGGACGGGAGGTCGCGCCCCGGGGCCATCCCTCGATGAACTGGTAGTAGCCGACGATGCGGCCGCTCGGCGGCCCGCCGGACCTCCCCTCGGTCGTGGCCAGGGGAACGACTGTGCCGGGCCGGGTCTCCGTACGGTGATTCCCCGCAGGGAATCGCCGCACAGGATGGGTACAACCCCATAACCGAAACGTCGCCGGCGTGGGACGTGCGATTAATCTCGGCGAAGAGCAGGGCGTCTTTCCGGGGAGAACCCATGGTGCACAGGATGGACCCGACCGGCGGCAGCCCGCATGCCGACAACGTGCGTCTGCTCGCGCAAGGGGCCGTCGCCCCCGTGGTGCTGCCCGGCGAGGTCGCGGGCATGGCCGTTCTCGGGCACGACGCGCTCAAGGAGTTCCTCTCCCACCCCGACGTCGCCAAGAACGCCCGGCACTTCACCGCTCTGCGTGAGGGGCGGATCGCGACCGGCTGGCCCCTGCTGATGTTCGCCACCGTACGGGGGATGACCACGGCCGACGGCGACGACCACCGGCGGCTGCGGTCGCTGGTCAGCAAGGCGTTCACGGCCCGGCGGGTCGAGGGGTTGCGCGCGCGGATCGAGGCGTTGACGGCCGGCCTGCTCGACCGCCTAGAGGGGGAGGGCGACGTCGTCGACCTGTGCCGGCACTTCGCGATGCCGCTGCCGATCGGGGTCATCAGCGAGTTGCTCGGCGTCGACCCGGAGTACCGCGAGGCGCTGCACCACCTGTCCAACCAGGTCGTGGCCACGGACCTCGCCGCGGAGGAGGTCGTGGCGGCCAACGAGGAGCTGGTCGCCCTCCTGGCCACGATCGCCGCCGCCCGCGCCGAGCGGCCCGGGGACGACCTGACGAGCGTGCTGATCGCCGCCCGCGACGAGGACGGCGACCGGCTCGGCCCCGAGGAGCTCATCGGCACCCTGATGCTGATGATCATCGCCGGGCACGAGACCACGCTGGCGCTGATCATCAACGCGGTCCGCGCGCTGTGCGGCCACCGGGAGCAGCTCGACCTGGTCAGGACGGGCGCGGCGACCTGGTCCGACGTGGTGGAGGAGACGTTGCGCTGGGACGCGCCCGTCAGCTACTTCCCCTTCCGCTATCCGACCCGCGACCTGACGATCGGCGACACTGTGATCCCCGAGGGCACGCCCGTGCTGGCGGGCTACTCGGCCGCCGGACGCGACCCGCTGGCGCACGGCTCGGACGCCGGCCGGTTCGAGGTGACGCGGCCCCGCCGCGCCGGCGCCGCCCGGCACGTGTCCCTCGGCCACGGCGCGCACTACTGCCTCGGCGCGCCGCTGGCCCGCCTGGAGGCGACGATCGCGCTGGAACGGCTGTTCGCCCGCTTCCCCGACCTCGACCTCGCGGTGCCCGAGACCGAACTCCTCAGCCGCTCCAGCTTCGTGGGCAACAGCGTCCGCGCCCTCCCCGTACGGCTGGCTAGGCGATAGGCCCGACGTACACCCAGTCGCCGTCGTGGACGACGAAGCGGCTGTTCTCGTCCATGTGCCCGGGGCGGTTCCGCTCCACGTAGTGGGCGCGGAAGCGTACGGTCCCCTCGGTGTCGAGGAAGCCTCCGCCGGAGGTCTGGAGGATCTCCAGGCGCTCCCACCGCAGGGTCTCGTCGAGGCCGATCCGCGGCGGCCGCGTCGACGGGTGCCAGGTGCGCAGGAGGTAGGCCTCGTCGCCCACGCCGAAGGCACTGAACCGCGAGCGCATGAGCCGCTCGGCGGTCGGCGCCTTCGCGTCCCCGCTGTGGAACCGCCCGCAACACTCCTCGTACGGCGCGGGCAGCCCGCAGACGCAGCTCGGCATGCCCCTCATTGTGCCCGACGTGGCCGGGCGATCCGCGTCGTCGCTGGTCGGAGCGGGTTTTAAGTGAGACGGGCATCACACTCGTACGGGGATTCATGCCGGTCAAAGCGCTGTTCAAGCCCTGTGTCGGGAGAAACGGGGACCGACTCCCCGGTTCCACGGCGATCACGGGGACGGGGGTATCGATGTGAGCACAGTGGACCTGGCGCGCGACTGCGCCGCTCCGTGCCGCAGGGCCGACGCCTCGCGTAACCACGAGCGCATCCTGTCCGCGGCCCGCGCCGTCTTCGTCGAGCACGGGGCCGAGGCGCCGCTCGACGAGGTCGCCCGTCGCGCCGGGGTCGGCAACGCCACGCTCTATCGCCATTTCGGCGACCGCGAGGACCTCATCCGCCAGGTCGCCACGCACGTGATCGAGCAGGCCGCCGATGAGGCCGAGAGCGCGCTCGCCGAGGAGCACGACCCGTTCGAGGCGCTCCGGCGCTGCCTGCGGTCCGCCGCCTCCCACGGCATCGGCGCGGTGCATCCGGTCGTACGCGGCCGGTTCGTCAAGGACGAGACGTTCTTCGCCGTACGGGAGCGGGCCGTCGCCGCGTTCGAAGAGATCATGCGCCGCGCGCGTGAGAGCGGGCGGCTGCGTGCCGACGTGACCTTCGACGACGTCTGGGGAATGCTCGCCCGGCTCACCCGGCCCCTGCCGGGCGGCACCGGCTCCGACACCCGCGCCGCCCACTATCTCGAAATCCTCCTGGACGGCCTGCGCGCCCCCGTACCGGCCCCCTGAATTCGCCCCTGAATCCTGAACGCCGGCGCTGAACGAAGCGACGAAGTACCACCAACGCTGGAGAGATTTTCCGTAATGTCGATAACCGCACCGACCGCTCACCGGCACGGAGCCAAGGCCGCACCGCCGGCCGTCTCCCGCCGATGGACGGCACTGTTCTTCATCGCCCTCGCCCAGCTCATGGTCGTGCTCGACGCGACCATCGTGAACATCGCCCTGCCGTCCGCGCAGCGGGCGCTGGACATCTCCGACGGTAACCGGCAGTGGGTGATCACCGCCTACACGCTGGTCTTCGGCGGGCTGCTCCTGTTCGGCGGACGGATCGCCGACCTAGTGGGCCGCAAGCGCACGTTCCTGATCGGCCTGGTCGGCTTCGCCGGCGCCTCCGCCCTCGGCGGCGCGGCCGTGAACGAGGGCATGCTGCTCGCCGCCCGTGCGCTGCAGGGCGCGTTCGGCGCGCTGCTCGCGCCCTCGGCGCTCTCGCTCCTGGCCGTGATGTTCACCCAGCCGCGTGAGCGGGCCAAGGCGTTCGGCATCTACGGCGCGATCGCGGGCGGCGGCAGTGCCGTCGGCCTGATCCTCGGCGGCGTGCTGACGGAGTACCTCAACTGGCGCTGGGCGCTGTACGTGAACGTCCCGATCGCCATCGGCGCCTTCATCGGTGCCGCCGCGTTCGTGCACGTCACCTTGCCGACGCGCGGCCACCAGCGTGCCCGCCTGGACATTCCCGGCGTCGTCCTCGTCACCGCCGGGCTGGTCTCGCTCGTGTACGGCTTCACGCGCGCCGAGTCGGAGGGATGGGGCGAGCGCGGGGTGATCGGCCTGTTCGTCGCCGCCGCTCTGCTGCTCATCGCGTTCGTCGTCGTGGAGGCCCTGACGCGGGCGCCGCTGCTGCCCCTGCGCGTCGTCCTGAACCGGAACCGCGGCGGCGCCTACCTCGCGGTCGGCCTGGCCGTGATCGCGATGTTCGGGCTCTTCCTCTTCCTCACGTACTACATGCAGATCGTCAAGGGTTACTCGCCGGTCCGCAGCGGCCTGGCCTTCCTGCCGTTCACGGCGGGCATGATCACCGGGTCCACGCAGATCTCGGCGCGCCTGATGCACCGCGTGCCCGCGCGGGTCCTGATGGTGCCCGGGCTGGTCCTGGCCGCCATCGGGATGGCGCTGCTCACCCAGCTCTCGGTGCACAGCTCCTTCTTCGCCCTCATCCTGCCCGCCGAACTGCTCATCAGCCTGGGGCTCGGCTCCACGATGATGCCCGCCATGAACCTGGCCACGACCGGCGTCTCCCCGCAGGACGCGGGCGTGGCGTCCGCGATGGTCAACACCGCGCAGCAGGTCGGCGGCTCGATCGGCACCGCGCTGCTCAACACCATCGCCGCGACGGCCACCACGACGTACGTGGTCGCGCACGCCCACGGGCGGCCCACGCGGGAGCTTCTCGCGGTCGGCCAGGTGCACGGCTTCACGGTCGCGATCGCCTGGGGTGTGGGAATCATCCTGCTGGCCGCGGTCCTCGTCGCCGTGCTCATCAACGGCAAGGAGAAGCAGCGCCCGGCGGCCGAGCCGAAGGAGTCGCCGCGCGGGATCGCGGCGGAGCCGGCGCCGGAGCCGCTGCCGCTCGCGAGTGGCAGCGCGATCGGCGGCCGCATCCGCGGCGCCGGCGGCACCCCGCTCTCCGATGCCGTCATCACGCTGGTCGAGCTCGGCGGACGCCAGCTCGGCCGGGTCACGACGAAGGACGACGGATCCTACGACCTGGGCGTTCCCGCTCCCGGGTCGTACGTGCTCATCGCGGCGGCCGACGGCCACCAGCCGCAGGCGGCCACGGTCACGGTCGGCGGCGAGCCGCTCTTCTACGAGCTCACGCTGTCCGGTACGTCCGGCCTGACCGGTGTGGTGCACAGTGCCGTGACCGGCGCCGCGCTCGCCGGCGCGAGGGTCGTCGTGACCGACCTGCGCGGCGAGGTCGTCGCCTCCGCCGAGACGGACCAGAACGGCCGGTTCGCCATCGAGGACCTGGTGGCCGGTACGGTCACCGTGGTCGCCAGCGCGGACGGCCACCGGCCCAGCGCGCTTCCGGTCGAGGTGAACGGGCAGGCCACGACGCGGTGCGACGTGGAGCTGCGCGCCGGCGGCCGGGTGCGGGGAACCGTACGCGGCGGCGTGGAGGACCGGCCGCTGAGTGACGCCCGGGTCGCGCTGGTCAACGCCGCGGGCGACACGGTCGCGGTCACCACGACGAGCTCCGACGGCGGATACACCTTCACGGACCTGGACGCCGGGGACTACACGCTGACCGCCAGCGCGTACGAGCCCGCCACGGCCACGATGACCATCGACGGTCCGGACCAGGCCCTGGTCGACCTTCGCCTCGGCCACGTCGGCGAGTGATCGGATAATGGCCGGGTGCCGATACTCACTCACCCCGCCATGCCGTCCGGCGGCCTCGCGGGACGCGACCAGCCGGTTCTGAAGGTGGACGACTTCGTCCTGCGCCCCTGGCGGGCCCAGGACGCGCCCGCCGTCGCCGCCGCCTACTCCGAACCCGCCATCCAGCACTGGCACGCGCGGTCGATGGATGAGGACGAGGCCCGGACGTGGATCGGCTCATGGCCGGGCCGATGGGCGGAGGAGAGCGGCGCCGGCTGGGCGATGGCCGACGAGTCCGGGGTGCTCGGACAGATCAGCGTGCGCCGGCTGAACCTCATGGACGGTCTCGGAGAGGTGTCCTACTGGGTGCTGCCCGCCGCGCGCGGCCGCCGCATCGCGACGCGGGCCCTGTGCACGCTGAGCGAGTGGGTGTTCGACGAGCTCGGCCTGCACCGGTTCGAGCTCGCCCACTCGACGCTGAACGCGGCCTCGTGCGGGGTGGCGGACAAGGCCGGTTTCGCCTACGAGGGGACGAAACGGAGCGAGATGCTGCACGCCGACGGCTGGCATGACATGCACCTGCACGCCCGGCTGAGTGGCGACCCGCGCCCGGACGTCCTCGCACCGCGGTGATGACGATCTTGACACTGACTCCGTCGACCGCCTCCACCCGGCCCGCGAAGTCCCGGTCCCGGCCCCGGGTCGCCGAATCCGAGGTTCAGCCGCGCGATGTACGGGTCTCCGCTGCGAATTCGAGGTGAAATTCCGAAAAGATCGGTATTGACCGCGATGGTGGCTAGGGGATTTCGGTCTGCACCTCGGGGAAAACCCCTAGGCGAGCCATTACTCGGACTGTTCTTCCCCGGGGGCACTGTCAGGGGTACGGCGGCGGAATACGAGGGCCGTGACCGCGGCGATCAGCAGGCAGCCCCCGGCGAGCAGGAGTGTGGCCAGGGCCGCCGACTCGTTCCACAGGAACAGCTCGCGCGGCGGCAGCCGGTAGAGGATCGCGGTGAGGACCGGGCCCGCCACGGCGGCGGCCACGGACCGGGGCCAGGACCCGGTGCGCCGGGCGGCGAAACCGCCGACGACACCGGCGAACAGGAGGATCACCACCGCGACCGGCAGCATCGTCGTCACGTGGTAGCCGAGCTCGTCCGGCAGGTCCGGGACCGAGCCGCGCCAGGAGTCGAGGAAGTCCAGGTCGAGCGGCTCGACCATGCCCGCGTACACCACGGTGTTGGACACGAACCCGGTGAAGGCCAGCGCGGCGGCCCAGAGGAGCCCGGCGTACGCGGCCAGCCCCCGGCCGACGACCGGTACCAGCACGACGATCGCCGCCCCGACCGCCCCGAACAGGGTTCCGGTGATCACGGCGCGCACGGCCTCGTCGTGCAGGCCGTCGCCGCTGACGGAGGCCACCAGGGGCCACGTCGCGAGCGTTCCGGCGGCCGCCGCGAGCACGGTCGCCCAGCGGGCCGTCCGGCCGAGCCCGCGCCGAGCGCCGGCGAGGATGACGGCCAGCGGTACCGCCATCGCGCAGTACCAGGCGACCAGCGTGATCTGGACACCCTGAACACGGTCATCGCCCCCGCCGAAATCGGCGCCGAGAGTGGTGATGTCCGTGAGTTCCGCCGCGGCGACCTGGGCGAGGCCGAGAACGGCGCCCGCGGCCGCGGCGAGACTGAGAGCGGTGACATTGCGCAGGGCGTTCATAAAATGAAGGACTTTAACAGCGCTTGGCCTTAATAAATGGCTTTATGTACGGACTAGTTGGTATCTGCTCCCGGCGACCAAATCTTGCCGCGGGGACCCGGGCGCACGGACGCAAGACCGGGGAGTGCCAACGATGGGGGGCCGGGATCAGAAGATCTCACCGGTACGCATCCCACCTGCGGACCTCTATCTTGGCAGCCTCGCCCCCCCTCGGAAGGAACGCGTCCGTCATGGAGAATCCAGGGAGCCGGCCCGGTCCGGCGCCTCGATGGTGTTCCTGCCGTGTTCCCGATGAGGACGGGGAGCGGCACGGCGTCGGCCGCCGGCAGGTGCTCGGCGGGCTCACCGCGGCGGGCGCGCTCGCCCTCGCGGGCTGGCCCGGCGCGGCGGAGGCGGCGACGACCGCCGGACGCGACTCGGTGACCATCACGATCATGGGCACGTCCGACATCCACAGCCACGCGGTGAACTGGGACTACTACCTGGACGCCGCGTACAGCGACAAGGCCGGGAACGTCGTCGGCCTGGCGCGGGTGTCGAGCCTGGTCAAGCAGATCCGCAAGGACCGGGGGCAGGATCGTACGCTGCTGTTCGACGCCGGCGACACCATCCAGGGCACCCCGCTCGGGTTCTACTACGCCACCGTCGAGCCGATCACGACCACCGGGCAGATCCACCCGATGGCGAGGCAGATGAACGCGCTCGACTACGACGCGGTGGCGCTCGGCAACCACGAGTTCAACTACGGCATCCCGTTCCTGAAAAAGTGGATCAGCCAGATGGACGCGCCCGTCCTGGGCGCCAACGCCGTGCACGCGGGCACACGGACACCGGCGTTCGTGCCGTACATCATCAAGAAGATGCACGTCCCCGGGCATCCGCCGATCCGGGTCGGCCTGCTCGGGTTGACCAACCCCGGCGTCGCCATCTGGGACAAGGCCAACGTCTCCGGCAAGCTGGACTTCCTTGACCTGATCGAGACGGCCAAGCGGTGGGTCCCGAAGATCCGCGCACGGGGCGTCGACGTCATGGTCGTCAGCGCGCACGCCGGGGACAGCGGCCTGTCGTCCTACACCGGCGACATCCCGGTGGAGAACGCCTCGGCGATGGTGGCCGAGCAGGTCCCCGGAATCGACGCGATCCTCTTCGGGCACGCGCACATCGACGTCCCCCAGCGGTTCGTGACCAACAAGGTCACCGGCCAGACCGTGGTGATGAGCGAGCCGATGTGCTGGGGCGAGCGACTGTCCGTCTTCGACCTCACGCTGACCCGGGACCGCGGCCGCTGGAAGGTCACCGGCAAGTCCGCCACGACGGTCAACACCAACACGGTCCAGGAGGACCCGAAGCTCGTCGCGCTGGTCAAGAAGCAGCACGACAAGGTGGTCGCCTACGTCAACACGGACGTGGCCACCTCCACCGAGACGATGTCGGCGGCGGAGTCGTGCTGGAAGGACACCGCGATCCTCGACTACGTCAACCTGGTGCAGACCGAGACGGTGAAGAAGGCCATCGCGGGCACCGACAACGCCTCACTGCCGGTCGTGTCGATCGCCGCGCCGTTCAACCGCGCCGCGACCTTCCCGGCCGGGCAGGTCACGATCAAGGACATCGCCGGGCTCTACATCTACGACAACACGCTCCTGGGCAGCATCCTGACCGGCGCCCAGATCAAGGCGTACCTGGAGTACTCCGCGCGTTACTTCAAGCAGGTCGCGGCGGACGCCCCGGTCGACCCGGCGTCGTGGACCAACGCGAACAACCTGCCCGACTACAACTACGACCAGTTCTCCGGCGTGACGTACGACATCGACATCGCCAAGGCGGAGGGGTCCCGCATCCTCGACCTGGCCTACGAGGGGGCGCCGGTCGCCGACGACCAGCGATTCGTGGTCGCGGTGAACAACTACCGCCAGTCCGGCGGCGGCGGCTTCCCGGGCATCACCACCGCGCCGGTCGTCTACAACGCCCAGGTCGCGATCCGCGAGGCGATCGTCGCGTACGCCTCCGAGGCCAAGACCATCGACCCCGCGACCTTTCACGTGGAGAACTGGAAACTGGTCCGCGACGGCGTCCCGGTCTTCTGACGCGGTCATTCCTCGCCGGAGAAGCGCTCCCACGCGGACTGCCGGCTCATGCCGAGCGTCTCGCCGATGCGCGCCCAGGTCACGCCCATCGCGCGTGCCTTGAGCACCCATCCGGCGAGGTTGCGTTCGACCTGCGCGCCCGCCGCCGCGACCCGGGGCAGGTTGGCCAGCACCTCCTCGGGGCTGGTCACCTGGTCCCAGGGGGCCAGCCGCGAGCCGCCCTCGGGCGGCTTTCCCTCGATCACGAAGGTGCAGAGCCCCACGCACTCATCGCAGATGAACACGCCCGGCCCGGCCACAAGAGTGCCCACCTCGTTGTCCGGCCGCAGGCAGAACGAGCACTCCGCGATCACTGACTCCTCCGTCACCGCTGACATCGCCACTCCCTTGTGTCAGGTGTTTCCTGACGGCGTCAGGCATGACCTTACGCCGTCAGGAAACACCTGACAAGCTTCTAGGTGGCGAGCAGGGGGCCGGTCATCTCCCGCAGCCAGCGGCCGCGGTCCTCCGGTGGGCCCCAGGAGTCCTCGACGCGGCAGACGAGGAGGGCGCGTGCGGGGATGTTCCGGCGCGCGTACGCGGTCAGCTTGTGGTGGCCGTCGAGGATGACGTTCACCAGGAACCGCTCCTCGCACTCGGCCTCGACGTCGATGACCTCACCCCAGGTCAGCAGCACGGCCGCCGGGCGCCGGCCGGCCTCGATGTCGCCTTCGAAACCGGCGACCGTCTCCTCGGCCAGGGCGTCCAGGGGGCGGGTGGGGAGGACCGCGCCGTACGCGGGGCCGGGGATCGGGGCGCGGAGCTGGAAGTGGTCGGTGCCGGGCCACTGCGTGACGGGGTCGTCGTCGGCGAAGCCCTCCTCGGAGTCGCGCAGCGCGATCCGCCGGTACCACCACGCGGCCTCCGGGTCGTCCACGTGTTCCAGGTCGAGGTCGGCCAGGGCGAGCAGATAGTGGCCGGAGCGCAGCCCGCCCAGGAGCGGGGCGGCGGCGTCGATCAGCTCCGCGGTCAGCGCGGGCACGTCGCGCAGCGTCTCCCGCAGCCGCCCTGACAGCGCCGCCGCCTGCTCATCGGGCCAGCCGATCAGGCGCAGATTCGTCTCGCACGTCCCGCAGTCGGAGCCGACGTGGTAGACCGGCGTACCGGCCATGACCAGGGACTTGTCCCAGACTGGCCACGACGAGCCCGGCGACGGCGGGTCGTGCTCGATGCCGATCCGGCCCGCGCCGTCCCGCAGGATCAGCCGCGCGCGTACGGCGTCGAGCCGTTCGACGTCGGTGACGCGGGGCGGGGAGGGCGGCTCCGGCCGCGCCCAGGCCCGGCGGATGGCCTCCACGGGGTCCCCCGTCAACGGGAGTACCGGCTCGCGGCCGGTCAACCGGACCAGCGCGTGGTGGAGGTTCCAGACGGGACCCGGCTCAGGAGTACGGGCCAGCAGCGCGCGCAGGGACGGGATCGCGGACGGGTCGCCCATCAGCTCCAGGGCGACGGTGAACGCACCGTGTTCGAGACCGGCCAGGCCGGGCAGGCGCGCCACGATCTCGCCGGTGTACGCGGTGGCGCGCAGGCGGCCGAGCGCGATCGCGGCCGGGCCCCGCACGCCCGGTGTGTCCAGGTGTCGCGCGACGAGCGGCGCGAGCGACTCCTCCGCCGAGAAGCCCGCGGCGTCGACGGCGACGCGGACCTCTTCGGCCTCCGTCAGGAGACGAGCGAGGTGGTCTTCGGGAATCCGGACGTCAGGCCCGGTCAGCGTCCGCACCAGGTCCATGGCGTCCGGGCCGGTCGTGCCCGGGAGCAGGCCGAGGAGTACGGTCCAGGCGCCGATCCGGCCGAGCAGCCAGGACAGCCGCCGCCGCTCCTCACGCGCCGCCACCGCGTAGCGGGCGCGTACGAGCTCCGGAAGGTCGTCGGGGGGCTCGCGCGCCAGCCGTTCCAGCGCCGTCCACGGGTCCTGGGCCGAGACGGCGTGGACGAGCAACTCGGTCATCAGCCTGCTTCGACGGCCTTCTTGATACGCGCCGCGAAGGCGTCGGCGTCCTTGCGGGCCGCCCTGAGGGCCAGGCCGGCGATGAGCTTTCCGGCGCCGTGGCCTTCGAGGACGTTGAAGATGCGCAGGCGGGTCGTGCCCTCGGCGGCCGGGGTCAGGTCGTAGCCGCCCTCGGTCGCCGTCACCAGGTTCTTGGAGAGCTCGGTCCAGCGGATCTTGGTGGACGGCTCGAACTCGGTGATGCGGAACTCCCGCTTGGACGTCATCCCGGCGTCCTTGACCGTGCTGGCGTACACGGTGCCCACGGCGGTGGGGCCGTCCGTGAGCTTGGCGATCTCCTGGACGCGCGGGCTGAACTTGGGATCGTTCTCACCGTCGGCGAGGAACGCGAAGACCTCCTCGATGGGACGGTCGATCTCGGTCGTCGCTTCGAACTGACCGGCCATGGAACTCTCCTCTGATCTGCCGCTGACGCGGCGTGCAGGGCGAGTGTACGGAACCACGAACAGCCGTACAGGTCACGGTCCCGCGCTCAGAGCCTGCTCCGGCTCGCAGGACGGGCCGAGCAGGGGGCGGCGCGAAAGCGTCTCCGGCACGAGCAGCGCGCCGATGGTCTCGCGGCAGCGTTCCGGGCCGTCGATCTCCCAGGCGCGTTCGCGCGCGTAGACGCGTACGAGATCGTGGAAGCGGTAGCGGAGCCGGTACGCGGCGTCTCGGCCGGTCGCCTCGAGTAAGCGGGCGTCCACGAGCTGTTCCATCAGGTCGGCCGCCTCCTCCGGAGGCACGCCGAGCATCGGCGCGGCCCGCGACGCCGCGAAGTCGGGGGCGTTCAGCAGGCCCAGGCAGCGGAACAGCCGGGCGGCCCGCGGGCCGAGCGCCCGGTACGACAGCGCGATGCTGGAGCGGACCGCCAGCGACCCGTGGGTCAGCTCGTCCAGCCGCCGGCGTTCGTCGGAGAGGCGTTCGGACAGGTCGGCGAGGGTCCAGTGCGGTTTGGCGGCCAGCCGTGAGGCGGCGATCCGCAGCGCCAGCGGCAGCCGGCCGCACAGCGCCGCCAGCCGTACGGCCTCCGCCGCCTCGGCGGCGACCCGCTTCGGCGCGAGCGTGCGGTACAGCAGGGCGACCGCCTGCTCGTCGGAGAAGACGCCCAGCTCGACGTGGGCGGCCCCCGACAGCCCGGTGAGGCGGAACCGGCTCGTGATCAGCGCGGCCGCCGGCCCGTCGCCCGGGAGCAACGGCTGGACCTGCGTCTCGTCGTGGGCGTTGTCGAGGACGACCAGGACACGCCGGCCCGCCAGCAGGTGGCGGTACATCTCGGCGCGTTCCTCCCCGCCCGCGGGGATGATCGTGAGGTCCGCGCCCAGGTGGCGGAGGAAATGCCCCAGGACCTCGCGAGGTTCGCGGGGCGCCCGGCCCAGCCCGCCCAGGTCCGCGTAGAGCTGGCCGTCGTGGAACTCCCCGGCCGACGTGTGCGCGACCCGTACGGCGAGAGCGGTCTTGCCGACCCCGCCCGGCCCGCTCACCGCGACGATGGCCAGGTCCGTACGGCCGGCCGGGCGCAGGCTCGCGGCGAGTTCGCGCACCTGTTCCGTACGGCCGGTGAAGTCGGGAAGGTCGTGCGGCAGCATGCGGGGACGGGCCGGTACGGCGACGGGGCGTGGCTCGGCCTCGGGGTCGGGGAGCGTGCCACGCAGGATCGCCTCGTGGGTGGCCCGGAGTTCGGGGCCGGGCTCGACGCCGACCTGCTCGACCAGCAGGTCGCGGGCGGCGCGGAAGACCGCCAGCGCGTCGCTCTGCCGGCCGCCGCGGTACAAGGCGGACATCAGCAGGCAGCGCAGGCGCTCGCGCAGGGGATGGGCGGCCACGAGCGCGGTCAGCTCGCCGATCGCGGCCTCGGCGCCCTCGTACTCCAGCTCCAGTTCCAGGTACCGCTCGATGAGGGTCAGCCGCCGTTCGTCCCAGCGCGCGACGACCGGGCGGAGGACGGCGCTCGCCATGCCCTCCAGGACCGAGCCGCGCCACAGGCCGACCGCCTTGCGCAGCCGGGCCGCGGCGCCGCGCCCGTCACCGGCCAGGGCCATCTCCTCGGCCGCCGCGGCGTACGCGTCGACGGTGTCGAGGTCGAGGTTCACCAGTTCGGGGACCAGCCGGTATCCCGGCGGCACGGTCATGATCACCGGTGCCCCGGCGAGCACGGCCCGCAGCCGTGAGACGCAGATCGCGATCTGGTTCACCGCGGTGGGCGGCGGGTCCGCCCACACGGTGTCGACGAGCCGGTCGATGCCCACGACGTTCCCGCGGTTGAGGAGGAGCAGCGCGAGCGTGGTCTGCTGCCGCCCGGCGGGGATGCGGACCGGCCGCTCTCCGACCCGTACGTCCAGCGGTCCGAGGATCCGGGCCGTGACGATCGGCGGCGGCCCGTCAGGCACGCCGGTAGGCCCCTATGTAGCTGCCGGCCTCGGATGTCACGCGTCTCCAGGACTTGGTGCGGACGTCGAACTTGACGCCCGTACGGTCCACGGGCGTCAGGCCCGACTCGCCGGCCACCGCGTCGACCTCGGCCGGCGTCACGAACATCCGGTAGTGGTGGGTGCCGCGCGGGATCCAGCGCAGGACGTACTCCGCGGCGAAGATCACCGTCAGCGCGCTGCGTACGGTCCGGTTGATCGTGCTGACCACGAGCAGGCCGCCGGGGCGTACGAGCTCGCCGCACGAGCGCAGGAAGACCGGGACGTCCGCCACGTGCTCGGCCACCTCCAGGGAGACGACGACGTCGAAGCGCTCGCCGGCCGCGGCGAGCTCCTCGGCGGCGGCGACGCGGTAGTCGATGTCCAGGCCGGTCTCGGTGGCGTGCCGGCTCGCGGCGGCGATGTTGGAGGGCGCCACGTCCACGCCGACCACGCGCGCGCCCCAGCGGGCCAGCGGCTCGGCGACGTAGCCGCCGCCGCAGCCGACGTCGGCGACGCTCAGCCCGGTCAGGGGGCGCTCCTCCGTACCATCGGGCACGTCGAGGTGGGCGAGCACGACCTCGCGGATGTAGTCCTGGCGCAGGGTGCTCTCGCGGTTGAGCTGGCGGAAGCCCTTGGTGGGCGTCCACCACTCCTCGGCCAGGGCGTCGAAGTGCGCGGCCTGCCGCCGGTTCACCGAGGTCGGTCCGGTCGCCTCGCTCATGTTCATTTCCTCACTTCTCCCTGGGTTCTCGTGGCCCGCGACGAGCGGGCGAGCAGCCAGCCGCCCACGACCGCGCAGACGACGGCGGAGACGGCGAACGGGCTGCGCGCGCCGGCCAGGTCGGCCAGCTCGCCGGACAGTGGCGCGCCGGCGGCGGTCGTGCCGAACATCAGCAGATAGAAGGTCGCGAAGGCGCGGGCGCGGTACTCCAGCGGAGCGCCGGTCTGGATGAGCACGTTGGCGATCGAGGTGAGCGCCCCGATCACCGCTCCGGCCAGCGCGGCCAGTACGAGCAGCGCGGCGAACGACCTCGGCACGAGCAGCCCGGCGTTGCACACGGCCAGGGCCAGGATCGCCGCGGTGAACGCGCGGCTCGACAGCCTGCGGTACTTCAGCAGGAGCAGTCCGGAGCCGAGCGCGCCCGCCGCGACGGCGCTGAGCAGGGCGGACAGACGCGTCGCGTCGTCCCCGTACAGCGAGGCCGACAGGAGCGGGATCGTCACCTGCTCGTTGATGGCCACGAGGGAGACGACGAGGAAGGCGATCACCGCTACGGCGAAGTCGCGGTCGCGCATGCAGACCCGCATCGCCGCGAGCCAGCCGCTCCGGTCGGGCTTCTTGGCCGGTACGGGGACGAGCGAGTGGCGGAGGGCGACCAGCGTGCCGGCGGCGACGAAGAAAGAGACGCTGTTGATCGCGATGCACGTGGCGGGCCCGACCGTGGAGATCATGGCGACGGCGAGGAGCGGCCCGGCGAACCGCGACACGTTGTAGATCATGCCGGTGGCGACGATGGCGCTCGGCCACCGCTGCAGCCCGACGAGCTCGGGCAGGAACCGCTGCCGTGCCGGCGCCTCGAACGCGGTCACCGTACCGGCCAGGAGCACCGCGAGGAGGATCAGCCCGAGGTTGCCGCCCCAGAGCAGATAGCCGCCGAAGAAACCGGCGAAGATGATGCCTAAGGCCAGGTTGACGCGGATGCAGAGGCGTAACGCGTCGATCCGGTCGGCGACCGTCGAGGCGTACGGGGTGAGCAGGACGAGCGCGAGCATCCCGGCACCGGTCACGACGCCGAGGGCGAGACCGCTGCGCCCGTCCCGCAGCAGGATGTACGGCAGCGCCGTGCGGTAGACCCAGTTGCCGACTCCGGACAGCACCTGCCCGCTCAGGAATACGCGGTATCCGGCGGACGGCCGCCTTTCCGTCGCCGTCTGCGTCATTTCATCGGGTTGGATTCGGGCTTCATGGGGAAGACGATCTGAATGCCCGCGACCGAGCACATGAGGGTTCCATCGACGTCACAGAATTCGACGTTGACGTGAATCGCCTGCCGTGTCTTCTGCGTCACCTTTCCGGTGATCCAGAGTACGCCTTTTCTCATGGGGCGATAGAACGTGACGTTCATCTGGATGGTGCGGAAGACGTTCTCGTCCTCGAGCACCGTCATCGTCGTGTGGCCCATCACCTGGTCGGCGAGCGCGCCGAGGTACCCCCCGAAGAGCTGGCCGCCGATGGTGAAGAAGTCCGGATCGATCTCCCACTTGGTGACCACCTGGCCGGTCTGCCAGGAAACGATGTCGGGAAGACGGAGTATTTCAACGACCGTTGGCTTGTTGGCCTGGCCGGCTTTGATTTTGTCGAGACGATCCGTCCAGATTGTCATCTGACTCCTCGCTCAGAGTAAACGCGCGACACCGCCGTTCTCGGGGGTGCGGTGTCGCGACACCGGGAGGATCGCCTATTTTCCTAATTGGCCGCAAGGACGAGGAAGTCGACCAATCGTCGCATCCGACCGTGGCCGCCCCGCCCGTATCGGCGCCGCCGCGCGCCGAGCCGCGATGAAGTGGGAAAACGCTCTCCGGGCCGGGGGAATCGTTGAAGATTCATCGGCTGGCCGGTTTCGGTCGCTTCCAAATTCCGGAAAGCGCCGTGCAAAGCCCGCCATTTTCTGACCACTCTCGTGGCGTTACGGGCAGTCGATCACCTGAGCGGCGTAGCTCAGCCCGGCGCCGAAGCCCAGGAGCAGCACCGGGTCGCCGGACCGTACGCGGCCCAGGTCGATCAGCCGGGCCAGGCCGAGCGGGATCGAGGCGGCGGAGGTGTTGCCCGACGCGATGATGTCGTCGGCGACGGCGATGCCGGTCACACCGAGAGCGGCGGCCAGCCGGTTGATCATCCTGAGGTTGGCCTGGTGCGACACGAACCCCTTGAGGTCGGACGTCGTGAGGCCGGCCGCCCGGCACGCGGCCTCGGCGACCGGCGGCATCTCGGTGGTCGCCCAGCGGTAGACCGCCGGTCCGTCCATCCGGATGGTGGCGTACCGGTCGGCGATGCCGAGCAGCCCGCTCCGGCTTCCGTCGCCGCCCCACACGACGGGGTGGATGGCGGCCTGCGTGGCAGGGGTGACCACGGCCGCGCCGGCGCCGTCGGCGAAGACCGTCGCGGTGTCGACGTCATCGGGGTCCACCCAGTCGGTCATCCGCTCGGCCCCGATGACGAGCGCGCAGCGGCTGAGCCCGGACCTGATCAGCCCGTCGGCCGCCCCGAGCGCGTAGCTGAAGCCGGCGCAGGCGGCGTTCACGTCGAAGGCCCCCGCGCCGGGCACGCCGAGGCGCGCGGCGACCTGGGAGGCGATGCTGGGCATCGGCGAGGGCGCCGAGCAGGTCGCGAGGATGACCAGGTCGACGCGGGCGGCCGGTTCGCCCGCCGCCGCGAGTGCCTTGGCCGCCGCCGCGGCGGCCATCTCCACGACGGACTCACCGGGTCCGGCGAACCGCCGCCGTCGTACGCCGAGCCGCCGCTCGATCCAGGCTCCGGTGACGCCGAACCGCTTGGCGATCTCCTGGTTGCTGACGACCCTGCGCGGCCGGTAGCCGGCGACACCCGCCAGCCGGGCGCCGGCCGTCATCCCGCGCTCTTCACCGTTCGCGCGTGCGCGCGTATCTGGTACATGACATGGGCGGAGTAGAAGAAACGCGCCGCACGTTCGCGCAGGTACATGACCGACTCCTCCTCCTTCGTGTCGTAGAAGGAGATGAAGTCGCAGACGTCGGGACGGCCCAGCACGTGCAGCGGCTCGTGGTAGGTCGGGACCAGCCCGAAGTTGGTCAGCGCGGGGATGGCCGTGCTGCGGATGACGCCCGCCAGCGCGTCCACGCCGCTGCGGTGGCCGGAGAGCGCGCACCCGAAGAGCAGCAGGGCCGAGGCGGTGCCGTTCCGGTGGTCCGGCGCGACCGCGAAGTTGTTGACCTCCCAGATGCGCCGCGGAGGGACCGACAGGTGCTCGGCGAGGTGGTCGGCCAGCTGCTCGTTCTTCGACGCGTCGCGGAACGAACAGGTGCCCACCAGCCCGTCCTCGATGTGCATCACTCCGTAGCGCCGCGTCCGCGCGTCCGGCAGGAAGCTCTCGGAGAAGATCCGCGCCTCGCTGAACGACGCCCTCACCAGCGCGTCGTACGCGTCGTGCTCGTCGGCGGCCAGCGGGCGGAACCGGTAGTTGCGCACGTCGGCGGCGGAGTCGCCCGAGCACGCGTCGAAGGGCGTCAGGGTGCCGTCGGGCTGGGCGACGATGCCGTCGAGCGCCGCCCGAAAATCCATAATCGTTGACATCTCATCGACTCCGGTCGTTCAGCGGGCGAGGCCGGCGGGCCGGGGGCCGGCCCGCCGCGGTGGTCAGACGGCGCCGAGCACGTCGCTGAAGAGCTGGCCGTAGTAGAAGACGGTCATCCGGCGGGCGTGGACGATCTTTTCCACCTCTTCGTCGCTCAACGGCAGCTCGTTGACGCCCTGGCGGACCTCCTCGACGTGGCGCACGTCGAGCACGCCGTGGCTGCGCAGGAAGGTCGTCGCGCCGTGCGGGATGTCGTACTCCTTCTCGAGGATGTCGGCGTACGGGGTGGCGAGGTCGGCGCCGAGCCCTTCGGTCGCCATGGCGACCCCGAGCACGCCGATGGGGTTCTCGATGGTGCAGATGTAGTAGAGCTGGGACACCATCGCCCAGGAGCCGGGCCCCATTCCCGCGTCCAGAATGGGCTGCGGGTCCAGGCCGAGTTCCTTCAGGTCCTTGACGCAGAACAGGTCGTGGTTCTGCTCGGTCCGCGCGACGTCCTCGAACCACTCCCGAAGCTCGGGCCGCTCGTCGCCGAGCCGCGGGGGGACGAGCGCGGTGGCCTTGGAGGTGTGCCCGACCAGGTGGTACGTCTCTCGCAGGTAGGCCACGTAGTGGTCGCGTGTGATCTTGCCATTGGTGAGGGCGGCGAAGAGCGGGTGGTCGAGGATGTAGCGCTGGTAGTCGTTCGCGGTCGCCTCGAGCACGTAGCTGAAGTTGTCCATTTCGGGTCCCCTGGTCGTCAACGATCGGAGTCGCCGGCACAGATTCCGGTGGCTGAGAGGGAAGCTAACTCAGCGCCATTTCTTCTCCATTTTCAAACCATTTCGCGACGGCTTTAGAGCGTCAGCGCCGCGCGGATGACGCCGATCGGGTCGTCGTGGTGGTAGACGCGCTCGGCCGGCTCGATGCCGTCGAGGAACTCCTGGTAGCGGACGGCGTAGGCCAGGTGCGCGAGGGGCGCGGCGACGTCCAGGGCGCGCGCGGGGTCGGCGCCGGGCCACCGGGCCTCCCAGGCGTCCACCCACGCGCGTGCCGCGACGGGCCGCTTGGCCTCGGGGAGGTAGTCGTACGCCCGCAGGCCGTCGAGGACCGGGTTGCCATAGTGCGCGTCGGCGAAGTCGACGACGGCCGGCGGGCCGCCGTCGCAGCGCCAGTTCCCGGGGTGGAAGTCGCCGTGCACGACCGTGTCGGGCAGCCCGCAGCGGTCGAGTTCCGGCCAGCGCCCCACCAGGTCACGGGCTGCGGCGCGCTCTCCGGCGGTCAGTCCTTCCACATGGTCGAGCAGCCGCAGGACCTTTCCGGTGATGACGGGTGTGCGCCGATCCGGCAGCCAGGGAGGCCGGCGCGAGGCGAGCTCGGCCTGCGCGGCGACGAAACGGCCGATCACGCTCGTGATGGCCCCGGGCGCGGCGTCCCAGCAGTCCTCGCCGGGCAGGTGATCGAGGAGGACCCGCCGCTCCCCGGCCGCGACGACCGCCGGGACCAGGCCGGGATCCGCCTGGGCGAACGCCGTGATCACGGCGGCCTCGTCGGTCGCGAAGCCCGGCGTGGCCTTCAGCCAGACCGGCCCGTACGCGGTCGGCAGCCGGAACAGGCCGGCGAGGTTCCACGTTCGACGCTGCTCGGGCGCCCCGGTCACGGGGCGCCCGGCCGCGGCGAGGGCGCCGGACGCCCAGCCCAGCAGCTCCCGCAGCCCGTCGATCCGCGCCCACGGCGAACGGAGCGCGTGCGGCGCGACCAGCGCCGCGTGGTCGACGGCGCCGGGAGCCCAGGTGCCCGCGGGCCGTTCCAGCGCCTCGGCGTGATAGGTCACGTGGCCGTCCCGGCCGCCGTCACCGCCCTCGACCCGGAGGAGGCGCAGGACGAACACCGCGACACCGAGTGCGTCCTCCAGCCGCCCGACGACCGACGCGGCCTCCGACCACCACGGAGCCTCCACGGCGAACGGCCCGACGGTGCCGAGAAGCGCGCCGTCCACGGTCACCACGGCACTGACGATCCGTCCCATGCGGTCAGCGTAGAGAGATCAGGTGGAACCCCGCGTACGCCCAGGTAGAAGGGGGGATACATTCGGTCAATGGGGGACGTCATGTACCGATCCGAGGATTTGATCAGTGTCCTGACGGAAGATCACCGAGAGATTCGGCAGCTCTTCACCGAGCTGGAGCACCTCTCGGGGGGTGAGAGCCTGCGGCGGACGCTGACCGACCAGCTGATCGTCGAGATGGTCCGGCACTCGGTGGCCGAGGAGTGTTACCTCTATCCGGTCTCCCTCGCGCGCCTGCCGGACGGCGGCCACCTCGCCGAGGCCGCGCTCGACGAGCATCATCGGCTGGAGGAGATCCTGCGGCGGCTGGAGGCCGACGATCTTCCCGACGACCGGTTCGCGCAGCTGCTGTCCTCGCTGATCACCGGCACGCGCCGGCACATCGACGAGGAGGAGCGGGAGATCTTCCCGATGCTGGCCAGGCACGTCACCGAAGAGGAACTCGTCGAGCTGGGGAAGAACGCCCGGTGCTCCAAGTCGTGCGCCCCGAGCCGGGCCGGGCACGAGGGCCGGCCGCTGTTGCAGGTGCTCCTCCACTCGGGCGCCGGACTGGCCGACCGGGTACGCGCCTACCTGTGCGGAGGCGACGCGGCCTACCCCGGGCCGCGTTGATCCTCCCGTACGGGGAAGGCACCCAGGGTGACCGTTGCCATCGCCCTGTTCACCGCCGACCTGCGGACGCATGACAACCCCGTACTCCGCGGCGCCCTCGACGCCGCGGACCAGGTCATACCCCTGTTCGTGCTCGACGACGGAGTGCACGCGACCGGTTTCGCCACGCCGAACCGCTCCGCGTTCCTCTCCGGCTGCCTCGCCGACCTCGACGAGGCCCTGCGAGGGCTCGGCGGCCGCCTGGTCCTGCGCTCCGGCGACGTCGTGGCCGAGGTCTGCCGGGTCGCCGAGGAGACCGGCGCGGGAGAGGTGCACATCGCCGGCGACGTCAGCGGCTTCGCCCAGCGCCGGGAGGAGCGCCTGCGCGCCGAGCTGGAGGGGGCGCGCCGCGAGCTCCACGTGCACGCGGACGCGCTGGTCGTGGTCCCGCCGGGCACCGTGGCGCCCTTGGGAAAGGAACACTTCGGGGTCTTCACCCCGTACTTCAACCGATGGAGCGACGCGGGGGCGCGCGGGCCGCTGGCCGCCCCGCGGAAGATCTCGGTGCCCGAGGTCGAGTCGGCGCCACTGCGGAACGGCGACGGGAAGACCTCGCCCGACCTGCCCGAGGGCGGCGAGAGCATGGCGCGGCGTCGCATGAATGCCTGGCTCGGCGGCCCGATCGACCGCTACGCCGACCTGCACGACGACCTGGCCGGAGACGCCACCTCACGCCTGTCGCCGTACCTCCACTTCGGCTGCGTGTCCCCGGCCGAGCTCGTGCACCGCGCCAGGGAGCGGGGCGGGGCGGGCGCGGACGCCTTCGTCCGGCAGGTCGCCTGGCGCGACTTCCACCGCCAGATGCTCGCCGACCGCCCGGACGCCTCCCGCGAGGACTACCGGCCCCGGGGCGACCGCTGGCGGGCCGACGAGGACGACACGGCCGCCTGGAAGGAGGGCCGTACCGGCTATCCGCTGGTCGACGCCGCGATGCGTCAGCTCCATACACAGGGCTGGATGCACAACCGGGGCCGCCTGATCACCGCCAGTTTCCTCAGCAAGACCCTGTACGTCGACTGGCGCGTGGGGGCGCGGCACTTCCTGGACCTGCTCGTCGACGGCGACGTGGCCAACAACCAGCTCAACTGGCAGTGGGTGGCCGGCACCGGGGCCAGCACCCGCCCCGGCCAGGTGCTCAACCCGCTGATCCAGGCGAAACGGTTCGACGCGCACGGCGAGTACGTACGCCGCTGGGTGCCGGAGCTGGCGGAGGTCGACGGCGCCGAGGTGCACCGTCCATGGCTCCTGCCCGACGACGTACGGCGGCGGCTCGACTACCCCGAACCCATCGTGGACCTCACCGAGGGGCTCGCGCGATTCCGGAGGGCACGTGGCGAATGAGAGCAGGCTCTGCCTGGTCACCGGCGCGACCGGCTACATCGGCGGCCGGCTCGTCCCCGAACTGCTGGCCCAGGGCCACCGCGTGCGCTGCGCCGTCCGGTCGCCCGAGCGGCTGCGCGACCACCCGTGGAGCGGGCAGATCGAGGTCGTACGCGCGGACCTGTCCGACGCCGAGGACGCGCGGCGCGCGCTCGACGGCGTCGACGTCGCGTACTACCTGATCCACGCGCTCGGCAGCGGGCGCGACTTCGGCGAGACCGACCGCCGTACGGCCGAGACGTTCGCGGCCGCGGCGGAGGAGTCCGGGGCCGGGCGCGTCGTCTACCTCGGCGGGCTCGCGCCGTCCGGGACCGGGACCGTCTCTGAGCACCTGCGCTCGCGCGGCGAGGTCGGCCAGATCATGCTGTCCTCGGGCGTGCCGGCCGTGGCGCTGCGGGCCGCGGTGGTGATCGGCTCGGGCTCGGTGTCGTTCGAGATGATGCGCTATCTCACCGAGCGGCTGCCGGTGATGGTGACGCCGCGGTGGGTGCGCTCCCGCATCCAGCCCATCGCCGTACGCGACGCGTTGCGCTACCTCGTCGGCTGCGCCACCCTGCCCCCCGAGGTGAACCGCTCCTTCGACATCGGCGGCCCGGACGTGCTGACGTACGAGGAGATGATGCGGAGGTACGCCGCCGTCGCGGGCCTGCGCAACCGCCGGATCAGGCCCATCGGCGTGCTCACGCCGCGCCTGTCGAGCCTGTGGGTCGGTCTCGTCACGCCCGTCCCGAACGGCATCGCGCGCCCGCTCGTGGACTCCCTGCGCCACGAGGTCGTCTGCCACGAGCACGACATCGCCGCGTACGTGCCGGATCCGCCGGAGGGTCTGGTCGGCTTCGACGACGCGGTACGCCTGGCGCTCAAACGCGTCGGCTCCGGCGACGTGGCCACCCGCTGGTCGTCCGCCTCGGTGCCGGGCGCGCCGAGCGACCCGCTGCCGACCGACCCGGACTGGGCCGGCGGCACCCTCTACACGGATCTGCGCGAGTCGCCGGTCGACGCGACGCCCGAGGCGGTGTGGCGGGTGATCGAGAGCATCGGCGGCCAGAACGGCTGGTACTCCTGGCCGCTCGCCTGGGCCGCGCGGGGATTGTTCGACCGGCTGGTCGGCGGGGTCGGGCTGCGGCGCGGCCGGCGCGACCCGTGCCACCTGCGCACCGGAGACTCACTGGACTTCTGGCGGGTCGAGGAGCTCGAGCCGGGCCGGCTGCTGCGGCTGCGCGCGGAGATGCGGCTGCCCGGCCTCGCCTGGCTCGACCTGTCCGTGGACCAGCGGGACGGCCGGACGTGGTTCCGGCAGCGGGCGCTGTTCCACCCGCGCGGACTGCCCGGTCAGCTCTACTGGTGGGGGGTGCGCCCGTTCCACGGGATCGTCTTCGGGCGCATGCAGCACAACATCCGTCGAGCCGCGGAGGCCCGTACGGACTGTGCGCGCGGGCCGCGGACTCCTACTCTTGGCGGGTGAAGAATTTCATCGCCGGCGTGCGCTACTTCATCCGCGGGCTCGGGTGGACGGCCCGCAGGCCGAAGCAGTGGCTGTTCGGCCTGCTCCCGGCGCTGATCGTGCTCGCCGCCTACGTCGCCGGGCTCATGGTGCTCGGCGCCTACCTCGGCGACCTGACCCGTGCGGCGAGCCCGTTCGCCGACCACTGGTCGAGCGGGCTGCGCGACGCGATGCGCGTGTTGATGGGCGTCCTCTTCTTCGCCGCCGCGCTGATGATCTCGATCGTCACGTTCACCGGTGTCACCCTGGTCGTCGGCGAACCCTTCTACGAGGGCATCTCGAGCCGGGTGGAGAAGTCCGCCGGCGGGCTGCCGCCCGAGGCCGACGTCCCTCTCTGGAAGCAGCTCGTGCGCGGCCTGGGCGACGCCGTCTTCGTCGGGCTGATCACCGCGATCTTCGCGGTGGTCTTCTTCGCCCTGGGGTTCCTGCCCGTCGTCGGCCAGACCGTGGTGCCGGTCATCGCGGCGTGTGTCTCGGGCTACTTCCTGACACTGGAGTTGACGTCGATCGCACTCGAAAGGCGCGGTTTGCGGCGTCGCGACCGGTTCGCCCTGCTCAGGCGCAATCGGGGGCTTGCTGTGGGGTTCGGCGCCTCGGTTTTTGTGGTCTTCCTCATTCCCCTGGGTGCGGTGCTGGCCATGCCCGGGGCGGTGGCGGGCGGCACCCTGCTGGCCCGCGAGCGCTTCGCCGACCAGGGTGTTTCCGCAGGTCAGGGCGTGTCGTCCGTGGATGCGCGATGAGCCGGGCGTAACCTCATCGCCACACCGTGGCCAGGAAGCTGTGGCCTGAGTGTAATTAGTGACGTAAGCGGGAAATGTTGATCTTCACGTACCCTGTGCGGCATGTCGGATCAGGGGGACGCCGGGCAGTGGCGCCCGGCCACCAGCCAGAACGACCAGTACTCCACACCAGATGAGACGACCGGTCCGCTGCCGGCGATCTCTGGAGACGAGGCCGACGCGCCGGGCTTCCCGTCCGTGAGCGAGCCGCGGAAGTCCTGGGCCACAGACGATGACGACGACGCGCCGACCGGTGGTTTCCCGGCCGTCTCGCCGGGCTCGGAATCCGGCTCGTACGACGACTCCCCGGGCGAGCGCTCCGTCTTCGATCCGGTGGACCGTTCGGCCGCCGCTCCGTTCGGATCACCGGAGTCGCCGTCGTCGGAGGACGACGGGGACCCCGGGCCGAACGGGACGACGCCGCGTTTCGGCACGGACGTGCCGGACGAGGACCCGCAGCCGGCCGAGTCCTCGTGGTCGGGTTCCTTCGGGTCCTCGCCGAGTTCGTTCGGAGAGTCGTCGAGTTCGTTCGGGGAGTCCTCGTACCGGCCGGAAGAGTCGGCCGAGTCCTCCTTCGGGTCGTTCCGCGACTCCTCGTTCCCCGCGAGCGACTTCGACGACAAGCCGTACGAGGACCACTCGTGGGAGGACAAGCCCTACGAGGCCAAGCCCTATGAGGCGCCCGGCGCCTCCTACGGTTCCGGCGGCTACTCCCCGGAGTCCCCGGCCGAGCCCGTCTCGTCCGCCACCGGCGGCTTCCCCGCCCCGGAGAAGGGCGTGACCGCCGAGGCGCAGGCCGAGGAGAACGAGTTCTTCGCCTCCGACGACCACCCGCCGATGTGGGACAAGGTCGTCGCGCCCGCGGGCCCGCCGCCCAAACCGGGCAAGCCGAGCAGCGGCAACCTGCGGCTCCCCGAGTGGATGCGGGACGAGAACGCGGCCGCCGCCGCGGGCCCCGGAGGGCCGCCCGGCGGCTCGGGCGGCACCCTGTACGAGGAGGAGGGCCGGTCCAAGCGCCCGCTGTTCCTCGGCGTCGGCATCCTGCTCGTCGGCCTGGTCGCCGTGGCCGGCGTCTACTTCCTCAAGGGCAACGGCGACGACCCGGCCGCCAAGACCTCCTCTCCGGCGAGCTCCAAGCATTCGCCGTCGTCGTCCACGACGCACCCGGCCCAGCCGCAGACGCCGGTCAAGGCGCTCCCGAAGTTCAAGGGCGTGCACACCAAGGCGGCCGGGCGGATCAACGACGTGCGGTCCGGGCTGTCGTACGCCCGGCTGAACCAGCCGTGGGCGCTGCCGCCGAAGAAGAGCCCGATGCTCGAGCTCGGCTTCAGCGCGAGCCAGTTCGCGGTGACGGAGAAGACCGGCGCGGAGCCCAAGCACTGGGCGCGCCTGATGAGCACCCAGCTGTCCGGTGCGGCGCAGGAGGCGTACGAGGGGCCGGGCACCGAGCGTGCCGCCGCGTCCGAGGTCGCGAGGATGTACGAGGAGCGGATGTTCAACTTCCGCACCAAGAAGCGGGCCCTCGCCTCCCAGCCCCTGGCCATCGCCGGTCACAAGGGATGGCTGGTCAGCGACTACGTCACCTACCGCCGTCCGGGCCTCAAGGCGACCGGCGACGTGGTGGCGGTGGCGCTGGTGGACACCGGGAAGAACACCCCCGGCGTGCTGTTCATGTCGGTGCCGAACACCAGCAGGAAGCTGTGGCCGGACATCAACTTCGTGGTGCGCTCGCTGCGCGTGGGCTGAGATCCCACCGCCCCGGTGGTCCCTGTGACCGCCGGGGCGCGTAGTGCCGGTGTGTCCCTACCGAGGGGTGATCATCACACCGAATCCCATTCCAATAAGCCTCCGGTGGCCTCTAGGGTAGGCCGCAAGAGGACGTCGCGAATGGGGTGTTTGAGATGGGCATCGGGCTGACCGAGGAGCACGACGCGCTCGCCGACGCGGTACGCGGCTGGGCGGAGCGCAACGCACCCGTCAGTGTCGTACGTGCGACGCTCGACGCGGACGACGAGAGCCGCCCGGCGTTCTGGACGGGCCTCGCCGACCAGGGGCTGCTCGGCCTGCACGTGCCGGAGGAGTTCGGCGGGCAGGGCGCGGGCCTGCTGGAGCTCGCGGTCGCCGTGGAGACCCTCGGGCAGGCCGTGGTGCCCGGGCCGTTCCTGCCGACCGTGCTGGCCAGCGCCGCGCTGCTCAAGGCCGACGAGTCGGTCAAGGCCCGTACCGAACTCCTGCCCGGCCTCGCCGACGGCGGCCTGGTCGGCGCGCTCTCCCTGGCCCCCGGCCTCACCGGCCGCCGTACCGACGACGGCCTGACCGTCACCGGCACGGTCGAGCCGGTGCTCGGCGCCGCGGTCGCCGACGTGATCGTCCTGCCGGTCAGCACCGACGACGGCGAGGAGTGGGTGGCCCTCGACGCGAGCGCGCTCACCGTGACCCCGCTGAAGAGCCTGGACCGTACGCGACGGGTGGCCCGGGTTGAGGCGGCGGACGTGGCCGTGCCGACGGACCGGATCCTGACCGGGCTGGAGGGCGAGGAGGTCCTCGACCTCGCCGCGCTGCTGCTCGGCGCCGAGGCGGCCGGCATCGCCGCGTGGTGCGTCGACACGGCGTCCTCGTACGCGAAGGTGCGCGAGCAGTTCGGCCGCCCGATCGGGCAGTTCCAGGGCGTCAAGCACAAGTGCGCCCGGATGCTCATCGCGCTGGAGAAGGCGCGCGCCGTCGTCTGGGACGCCGCCCGCGCCTCCGACGACCCCGCCGAGGAGTCGGGCTTCGCTGCCGGCGTGGCCGCGGTGATCGCTCCGGACGCGGCCGTCCAGTGCGCGCGCGACTGCATCCAGGTGCTCGGCGGCATCGGCTTCACCTGGGAGCACGAGGCCGGCCTCTACCTGCGCCGCGCCTCGACGCTGCGGGTGCTGCTCGGCCCGGCCAAGGACTGGGCGGCCTCCGTCGCGACCCTCGCCCTCGACGGCGTACGCCGCGCGGTCGAGGTCGAGCTGGACGAGGACACCGAGCCGCTGCGGAACCGCATCCGCGCCGAGGTCGCCGAGGTCGCCGCGATCTCCGACAACAAGGCGCGCCACGCCAAGATGGGCGACGAGGGCTGGGTGTTCCCGCACCTGCCAAAGCCGTGGGGCAAGGCCGCCTCGCCGATGGAGCAGGTGCTGATCCTGCAGGAGCTGCGCGCGGCCGAGGTCAAGGGCCCGCAGCTGGCGATCGGCGCGTGGGTGGTCCCGTCCCTGGTCACGTACGGCACGCCGGAGCAGCAGGAGCGTTTCCTCGCCCCGACGCTGCGCGGCGAGGTGATCTGGTGCCAGCTGTTCAGCGAGCCCGGCGCGGGCTCGGACCTGGCGTCCCTGCAGATGAAGGCCGAGCGGGTCGAGGGCGGCTGGAAGCTGACGGGCCAGAAGATCTGGACCTCGATCGCCAAGCAGGCCCAGTGGGCGATCTGCATCGCGCGCAGCTCGGCCGAGCCGAAGAAGCACGACGGCATCACCTACTTCATCGTCGACATGAAGTCCGAGGGTGTCGACGTACGCCCGCTGCGCGAGCTCACCGGCGAGGCGCTGTTCAACGAGGTCTTCCTGGACGGCGTCTTCGTGCCGGACGACCGCGTCGTCGGCGAGGTCGGCCAGGGCTGGAAGGTCGCCCGCAACACGCTGAGCAACGAGCGCGTCCAGCTCTCCAGCGGCTCGGGCTCGCTCGGTGCGGGCACGAAGGAACTGCTGAGCTTCTTCAAGGGCGGCGACCTGGACCCGGTCAAGCGCGCCGAGCTGGGAGAGTATCTGTGCGAGGGCCAGGCCATCGACCTGCTGGGCCTGCGCCTGACGCTGAAGCAGATCTCGGGCCACGAGCCGGGCGCGGAGGCGAGCGTACGCAAGCTGCTGGGCGTGCAGTTCAACCAGCAGGTCGCCGACTTCATCTGGGAGTCCCAGGGCGCCTCGGGCGCCGTGGAGGACCTGGCGAACCCGACGGGCATGTGGGCCCGCTACATGCTGTTCAGCCGTTCGATGACCATCTACGGTGGCACGACGGAGGTCCAGCTCAACGTCATCGCCGAACGCATGCTCGGCCTCCCGCGCGACCCGGAGCCCGGCAAGTAGCGCCCGGCGGTGCCCGCCCCGCCGGGCGCCGGCCTCGTCCGTGTTCCTGCCGCTGAGTACGCTGACCTCAGTGGTGGACGGACGCCCCGGCTACTCCACGGCTTCGGCGTACGGGAGGGGTTCGGGGTGGCGGGACTGGCGGGGGAGCCACAGCAGGGCGAGGGTGATCACGCCGAGGCCGGTCAGGCGCAGGGTCAGGCGGGTGGGGTCGGACGGGAGGCGTTCGCCGAACATCAGGGTGCCCGCGACCACCGTGTAGAGGGTTGAGATCACGCTCGACACCGGGGCCACGATCGACGCGCGGCCGCGTTGCAAGGCCGTCTGGAACACCAGGAAGCCGCACAGTGTCACCGGGACCAGCAGGTACAGGTACGGCGAGGCCAGCGCCGACGACACGATCCTTACCGGGCCGTGGAAGTCGATCGACACCGACAGACCCTTGGTGATCATGCCCGCCACGCCGTACACGATGCCCGCCGCGGCCCCGTACGTCGCGTCGCCCGCAGGACGGTGCTGGCGGTGGCGTCCCGTGCTGCGGCTCGCCGCCGCGAAGACCGCCAGGCCCGCCGCGGTCGAGGGGACGGCGACCAGCAGGACCCGCAGCGCGTCGCCGCCGGTTCCCACGGTGTCCGTACGGGAGTCCAGCGACGTCACCACGCAGATCACCCCGGCCGTGATGCCGGCCAGGCCGGTCCACTCGTGTGAGGTGAGGCGTTCGCCGAGGATCGTCATGGTCAGCAGCAGCAGGAACACGATGCCGGAGGAGAACACCGGCTGGGCGACCGTCAGCGGGATGCGCGTCAGCGCCACCAGCTGACACGCCAGGCCCGTCAGGATCAAGGCGAACCCGGCCATCCAGCGCGGGTTGGTGACCAGCATGCGGGCCAGGTTCAGCGGGAGCCGGGCGTTCAGCGGCGGCAGCGCCGCCAGCGCGCCCTTCTCCAGGACGAAGCCCGTGTTGAAGGCGAGCGTGGTCACCAGCGCTAACACGACACCGATGATCACGGGCGAACGACCGCCGGGCTCACGCGCGCCGCGCCTGGACCAGCAGGATGCTGGCGGCCGAGGGCCACTGGCAGAACAGGCGGTCCAGCGGCTGCACGGCGGCCGGGATGTCGTGCCATGGAGCGCCGTTGACCCGTTCGCAGACGAAACCGCGCGCCGTCAGAAAGCCGGTCAGCGCGCGCTTCGTGAACATGTGCAGGTGCCCCGCCACCTGGCTGCCCGGACGCCCGTAGACGCCCCGCAGGCTGACCTCGGAGAAGAACGGCTGGATGCCCAGCGCCAGCAGGCCGCGGTTGTACCAGGCGGCGAGGTTCGGCGTGGACAGCAGCAGCCGGCCGCCCGGCCGCAGTATCCGGTGGATCTCGTCGATCGCGGAGTCGGTGTCCACGATGTGCTCGATCACCTCGCTCAGGATGACCACGTCCACGCTGCCGTCCGCGAGCGGGAGGCCGGGCGCGTCGATCGCGCCACGGATCAGCAGCAGGCCCTGCTCCTGGGCGTGACGCAGCGCCATCACCGACCAATCGATGCCGATGACCGTGTGGCCGAGCCGGTGCACCAGCCCGGTCGCGGCGCCGTCGCCGCAGCCGACGTCCACGATCACCTGCGGTCCGTCCGCGTCGGCGAGCAGGGCCTTCAGCATCTTCAACTGCCGCTGCGCGCGGCCGGAGCCGGAGCTGACCGGGACGCTCGGGTCCTCGTAGAAGTCGCGCAGGGCGCTGTCGCCCGCAGGAGGCACTCCGGTCGTGGTCAACGGACGGTTTCCTTCCGTAGTGCCACCGTCACCAGGGGATACATGCTCGCGGTGGAAGATCTGTCGCGACATTCTGTGACTGTTATTGATGGACTGTCAACGGCGCTTTGCGGCTATTGTCGATCAGTCAAGAGCACCTCACGATCATCAGGAGACACCGAAATGGTCCCCCGTGCCTCCTCGACAGTGGCGCCTCCGGCCGTCGTCACGCCGCCCGGGCGGTTCCGCACGCTGAGCCTGTTTCGCGCCTTCCGGACCGAACAGACCGACCCCGAGAGGTTCTACACGCTCCTCGCCGCCGACACCGTGCGGCAGGTCGAGCGCCACGTCGACCTCGCGGGACGTACGGTCGTCGACGTCGGCGGCGGCAGCGGCTACTTCTCGGCGGCCTTCGAGGACCGCGGTGCGCACTGCCTCCTGATCGAGCCGGACCCGGCCGAGCTGCGTAAACGCGGTGAGATCCGGCCGAACTCCGTGGTCGGCGACGGTTTCGGGCTTCCGCTGAAAGACGCGAGCGTGGACGTCAGCTTCTCCTCCAACGTCCTCGAACACGTGTCGGACCCGGCCGGGTTCCTCGACGAGATGGTGCGGGTAACGCGGCCCGGCGGCGTCGTCTACGTCGCGTACACGCTCTGGCTGTCGCCGTGGGGCGGACACGAGACCTCTCCGTGGCACTTTCTCGGCGGCTCGTACGCGGCCCGCCGCTACGCTCGTAAGCACGGGCACCCGCCGAAGAACCACTACGGCGAGAGCCTGTTCGCGCTCCGTGCGGGCCGGGTCCTGCGCCTGGTCCGCGCCCGCGGCGACGTCACGGTGCTGGAGGCGCGGCCACGCTACTACCCGCGCTGGTGTGGCTTCCTCGTCCGGCTGCCCGGCCTGCGCGAGCTGCTGACCTGGAACCTCATGCTCGTCTTCCGACGCGACGCATAACTGAGAGAGAAGATCTTTCCGTGCCCCTCGACGACCGGTTGCTCCGTCTCCTGGCGTGCCCCATCGACAAGGAGGCGCTGCTGCACTTTCCCGATGACGGAATGCTCTACAACCCGCGCCTGCGCCGTCGCTACCGGGTCGAGACCGGCATTCCGGTGCTCCTCGCCGACCAGGCCGAGAGCACGTCCGACGAACTGCATGAGACGCTGGTCGCGCGGGCCGGGCGCGGCGAGGCGCTGGCCTCGCTCGGGCGTGACCCGGTCGAGCTCGTGAAGGGCGACGTCACCGAGGCCGAATAGCATGGGCCCGAGGGTCGATGGGCAATCTTCGTAACGCCGTGCGGATACTCGCGTGCGCGTCCGTGTTCGCCGCGGGGGCCGCGTGTTCCACGCCTGCGCGGCCGACCACGGCGGTCCCCGACACGGCGCTGAACCAGCGCTGGACCCGGGCCGGAGACGCGGCCGGGCCGGGGCAGTGGAGCGGCGCCGACGGCACGAGTTCGGTCCCGCTGCCCGGCGGGCGCACCGCGTGGTTCTTCTCCGACACCTATCTCGGCCCGGTCAACCCCGACGGTTCCCGCGAGAGCGGCGTCGGCTTCGTCCACAACTCGCTCGTCGTGCAGGACGGCTCCCGGCTGACGACGGTGGCCGGCGACACCCCGGTGCACCCGTCGCCCGGCCTGCCGGGCTGGTACTGGGTCGGCGCCGGGCACGTCGAGGGCGGCAAGCTCGTGGAGTTCTACCACCGCCTGAACGGCTCCGGAGCCGAGTGGGACTTCACCGAGCAGGGCGTGGCGCTGGCGACGTTCTCCCTGCCCGGCCTGCGGCTGGAGAGCGTACGTGAGCTGCCGGCCCCCTGGCCCCCGGCCGCCCGTACCCCGGTCATGTGGGGTTCGGCCCTGTACGACGACGGGCCGTGGACCTATGTCTACGGCTACCGCGGGCACCTGGACCAGCCGGACCGCCCCAAGTGGCTCTACCTCGCGCGTACGCCCCGCGGGCACGTCGGCGACCTGGCCTCCTGGTCCTACGACACCGGCGCGGGCTGGTCGGCGGATCCGGCGCAGGCCGCGGAGCTGCCCACCCGCGTGGACAGCGGCTTCGCCCTCGTACGCACCGGGTCCGGTTACGCGCTGGTCACCCGGCGGCCCTCGGCCGACCTCGGCGACGGCGCCGTCATGGCCTACCTGTCCGCCTCACCCGCCGGGCCGTTCCGCGCCGAGGACAGCGCCATCGTCTACCGTGCGCCGGAGACCAGCGCGGGCCAGTACGTCTACCAGGTGCGCGCGCATCCGCAGCTCGGCGGCCACAGCCGGATCGTGCTGTCCTACAACGTCAACTCCACGCTTGTCGACGGCAATTGTGTGCCGCAGAACCTCCGTCAGGTGTCGGTCTATCGGCCGCGATTCGTCGATGTTCCGGTCGACGCCTTTCGGCCTGGTTATACGGCTCCTCCCGTACGTGGTGCGACTCGTGGCCCGGGCTGGTTCAGTGTCTGTCCGAAATTGACAAATCGTTAAATAGCGACTTAAAGTGCCAATGTGGGGAATGGGAAGAGTGCGTCGTGCCCTTTTCTGAAGGGGCATTTCGGTAATGCGCCGGCTCGTTATGGCCGGTCGCCACGGGTGACCTGATGGCCGATTCGGCGGGCACCCGAGAGCCGGTCCCCTTCTACGACGTCCCGGCGCCGGTCCGCGGACCCCGGCGGCGGCTGCATCCGGACGACCGTAAGCGCGCCCTGATGCTGGCCGCTCTGCGGTTGTTCCGCGAACGGTCCTACGACCAGGTCTCCGTCGACGACATCGCGGCCGCCGCCGACATGTCCCGGCCCCTGCTCTACCACTACTACGGCGGCAAGCTCGGGGTCTTCGTCGCCGCCCTCCGCCAGACCGCGGACGACCTGCTGAGGTCGATGCGGGCCGCCGCCGAGCGCTCGCCGGACACCTGGCTCTCGGCCGGCGTCGCTGCCTATCTCGACCACGTGCACACCGACCCGACCGGCTTCTCCGCGCTGATCGGCCACGGTTCCAGCCCGTCCGGCGGTGAGAGCGAGACCGTCATCGGGCAGACGCGCGACGCGATCCTCGGCCTGGTCCTCGAAGGGCTGCGGCCCGCGGCCGAGCCGCCCCTCCTGCGGTCGGTCATCAAGGGCTGGATCGGCCTGGTCGAGGTGATCGGCCGCCAGTGGATGGAGACCGGCCAGCCGGAGCGCGACCAGCTCGAACGCATCCTGGTCGGCATGTTCGACGCCGCGCTGGAGACGACGGCGCGCCACGACCCGGCCGTACGCGAGGCGCTGCGGTCGCGTACCTGGAACTGACCTGCGCGGGGGCACCCGCGAGCCGTACCGAATCAAATTCGAGTTGATCTAGGGTTGGCCGCACGGGGAACGATCGGGGGAGGATCACATGGGGATCGGCCTGACCGGGGAACACCAGGAACTCGCCGCGTCGGTACGCGCCTTCACCAGGAGGTACGTTCCGCGTGAGGCGGTGCGCGCGGCCGTGGACGACACGGACCGGGGGGCACGGCCCGATCATTGGCCCGCGCTCGCCGAGCAGGGACTGCTCGGCCTGCACCTCCCCGAGAGCCACGGCGGGCAGGGGTTCTCCCTGGTCGAGCTGGCGATCGCGGTGGAGGAGATGGGCCGCGCGGCGGCGCCCGGGCCGTACGTGCCCAGTGTGCTGGCGAGCGCGGTCCTGCTCGCCGCGCACGCCGGCGACGACCTGCTGCGCGACCTCGCCGACGGCACGCTCCGCGGAGCGGTGTCCCTGGCGGGCGGCCTGAGCGGGCGGCGCGAGGGTGACACGCTGGTGGTGAGCGGGGCCACGGAGCCGGTGCTGGGCGGCGTGCCGGCGGACGTCCTCGTCCTGCCGGTCGGCGAGGAGTGGGTCGTCCTCCGCCGGGACGACGTGACGGCCGAGCCGCTGGAGAGCCTGGACGCCGTACGCGGCGTCGCGCGGATCTCGGTGAACGACGTGCCCGCGCGCCAGGTGCTGACCGGTCTGACCAGGCCGGACGTGCTCGCGATCGCGGCGGTCGTCCTCGGCGCCGAGGCCTGCGGGGTGGCCGGCTGGGCGGTGGACACGGCCGCGGCGTACGCGAGGACGCGCGAGCAGTTCGGCCGGCCGATCGGGCAGTTCCAGGGGATGAAGCACAAGTGCGCCCGGATGCTGGTCGAGCTGGAGCGCGCCCGCGCCGCCGTCTGGGACGCGGCCCACGCGGTGGCCTCGAAGGAGGGGGACCAGGTCGCGTACGCCGCCGGAGTCGCGGCGGCCGTCGTGCCCGACACCGCGGTCGCGGCCACCCAGGACTGCATCCAGGTGCACGGCGGCATCGGCTACACCTTCGAGCACGACGCCCACCTGTACTACCGCCGGGCGCTCACCCTGCGCGCGCTGCTCGGCCGCGCCGCCGGCTGGTACTCCTCGGTCGGCGCGCTCGCCCGGTCCGGGGTGACGCGCACCCACGAGCTCGACCTGCCCGCCGAGGCGGAACCCCTGCGACGGGAGATCAGGGCACAGGTCGCGGGGCTGGCCACGCTCGGCGAGACCGAGCGCGTCGCCCGGCTCGCCGCCGACGGCTGGGTCCAGCCCCACCTCGCCCGGCCCTGGGGCCGGGGCGCGTCCCCGCTGGAGCAGGTGGTCATCCACGAGGAGCTGCGCGCCGCGGGCGTACGGCCGCCCCCGATGCTGATCGGTGCCTGGGTGGTGCCCTCGCTCGCCGCGCACGGCACCCCCGAGCAGCAGGAACGCTTCCTCCCGCCGACGCTGCGGGGCGAGATGGTGTGGTGCCAGCTGTTCAGCGAGCCGGAGGCCGGCTCGGACCTGGCCGGGCTGCGCACCCGGGCCGAGCGCACCGAGGGCGGCTGGAAGATCTCCGGTCAGAAGATCTGGACCTCCCTCGCGCGGGAGGCCACGTGGGGCATCTGCGTCGCGCGGACCGACCCGGCCGCGCCCAAGCACGAGGGGATCACCTACTTCCTCGTCGACATGGCCGCACCCGGCATCGACGTCCGCCCGCTGCGCGAGATCACCGGGGACGCGAACTTCAACGAGGTCTTCCTCGACGAGGTGTTCGTGCCCGACGACATGGTGGTCGGCGAGGTCAACGGCGGCTGGCGGGTGGCACGCGGCACGCTCACCGCCGAACGCGTCAACCTCTCCACCGGCTGGCAGCTCGGCTCGGACGTGCCCGGACTGCTCGCGCTGGCCGATGAGCTGGGCGTGGCCGACGATCCGCAGGTGCTCGACGGCCTCGGCCGGATGGCCGCGGACGCGCACGTGTTCGCGCTGCTCGGCGTACGGGCCACGCTCAAGCAGCTGTCCGGCGTGGACGACGGCGCGACCGCGAACGTCGGCAAGCTCGTCGGCATGGAGCACGGCCAGCGGGTGACGGAGTACGGCTTCGGGCTGCTCGGCGCCGAGGGCGCGCTGACCGGGCGGGGCGCGGACGGCCCGCGCCGCAACTGGACGCGCCTGCTGCTGGCCTCGCGCGCGATGACCATCGGCGGCGGAACCACCGAGGTCAACCTCAACGTCATCGGCGAACGCCTGCTCGGGCTTCCGCGCGACCCATGAGATAGCGTTCGTCCTCCTATGCGAGGACGGCACACGGCGGTCGCCGCCGGCACCGGGTTCGTGCTCGGCGCGCTGGCGATCGGACCCGGCCTGGCCCCGGGGTTCGTCCTGTCCTACGACATGGTGTTCGTGCCGCACCCGGTCTTCACCAAGGCGACGTTCGGGCTGACCGGGATGCTGCCCCGGCACGTGCCCAGCGACGCCGTCGTCACCGCGCTGTCCCACCTCGCGCCGGCCGACGTGGTGCAGAAGGCGATCCTGCTGGCGATCTTCGTGCTGGCCTGCGCCGCGGCCTCCACGCTGGTGCCCTCGGACCGGCTGCTGCCCCGGCTCGCGGCCGGGGTCGTCTACGCCTGGAACCCCTTCGTGGCCGAGCGGCTGCTCCTCGGCCAGTGGGCGCTGCTCCTCGGGTACGCCGCGCTGCCGC
The DNA here is from genome assembly GCF_030406325.1 of Actinomadura sp. DC4. GTDB lineage: Bacteria > Actinomycetota > Actinomycetes > Streptosporangiales > Streptosporangiaceae > Actinoallomurus. The sequence continues at coordinate 247,534 of NZ_JAUEQY010000014.1, forward strand.
TCGTGGCCGGGGCCGCCGCGCGGGGCGACCACCGGCGGCTGGTCCTCGCGCTGCTGCCCGCCGCCGTCGGCGGTTTCGCGGCATTGGCGGTCTCCGGGCTCGTCGCGCTGATCATCGCCGGGCGGCGCCCGCGGGCGTTGCTCGCCACGGCGGGGGTCCTGCTGCTCGTGGCGCTGCCGTGGCTGGTGCCGAGCGTGCTGCGCGCGTCGAGCGCGCCCGCCGACGCGTCGGGCGTGGCCGCCTTCGCCGCCCGCGCGGACACCCCGTTCGGCACGCTGGGCAGCCTGCTCCTGCTCGGCGGCGGCTGGAACCGCGAGACGGTGCCGAGCGGCTACGGCGGTCTGATCACCGCGGGATGCTGGCTGGTCCTGGTGGCCGGCGCGCTCGTCGCGTACGTGCTGGGCGGGCGGATCCGGGGTCTCGGGGCGACCGCGGCGACGGGGTTCGTGCTCGCCGCGCTCGGGGCGGTCGCGCCCGGCCTCCTGCGCGCCGCGATCGGGCTGTGGCCGGGCTTCGCGCTGCTGCGCGACGGACAGCAGCTCGTCGCGCCGCTGGCCGTCGTGGTCGCGGCCGGCGCCGGCCTGGCCGTCGCGCGTCTTCCGGACTGGGTCGCCCCCGGCCTGCTGCTGCCGCTGGTCCTGCTGCCGGGGCTGGCCTGGGGGGCGGGCGGCCGGCTGCGGGCCGCGCACTATCCGGCGGACTGGACGCGAGCGCGCGCCGTCGTCGCCGCCGATCCGGGAGACGTGCTCGTGCTGCCCTGGGAGGCGTACCGCGGCTATCCGTGGAACGACGGGCGGCGGGTCCTCGATCCGCTGCCCCGCTTCCTGCCCGGCCGGGTGATCCTCGATGACGGAGTGCGCGTCGCGGTGCCGCACCGGCCGGCCATCGCGCTGGCCCCCGAGGACCCGCGCGCCCGCGCGATCGACGGTCTCGTACGCTCCGGCGCGCCGCTGACGAACGCGCTGGCCGCCCGCGGCGTACGGTATGTCGCGATCGACGCCGCATTCCCGGCCGATCGGCTCTCCGGCGCCGATCGTGTCGTCGCCGGGCCGGATCTCACGCTGTATCGGCTGCCCGCGCCGAGCCCGGCGCACGAGTCGCACCCACCGCAGTTGCCTATGTACTTTGCGTGGTTTATTACATTTGCGACATTTATCTGGTGTATGCGAGTACCGACAAGTAACCTCAAGCAACGATCACTGCCGAAGGAGACATAATGCGGATCGCCGCCGCGGCACTCGCTGGAGTCGTGTTGGCCCTGTTGACCTCGTTCGGCGTCGTCCGCGTCGTCACGACCTCACAGAACGACACCGTCACCAAGCCGCTCTACAACTACGGCTCACGGTGACCGGTGGGCCCGCGGGGCTCGCCCACTGAGGCGTCGCTGGACGTCGTCGTACCAGCGCGGAATGAGGCCGGACGCCTGGCGATCGGTCTCGCGACGCTGTCCGGACGGCTGGCACGCCTCCCCGTGGACGGCAACATCATCGTCGTTGACAACGGCAGCACCGACTCGACCGCCGACATCGTCCGGCAGTGGCGCGGACCCGTGCCCGTACGCCTCCTCCAGTGCTCGCGCCCGGGCAAGGGCGCCGCGGTACGGACCGGGCTGCTCGCCACGACCGCGCCGTACGTCGGCTTCTGTGACGCGGACATGGCCACCGACCTGGACATCCTGGAAGACGTGCTCGCCATGCTCGCCTCCGGCGCGCAGGCGATCGTGGGCTCCCGCCGGCACCCTGAGTCGGACGTGGAGATCTACAGCCGGCCGCTCCGGCGGCTCGGCGCGCTCGCCTTCAACCGGCTGTGCCGGGACATCACCGGCGGCATCACCGACACCCAGTGCGGCTTCAAGTTCTTCTCCGGGCCGCTGGCCCGTGCCGCGGCCGCCGACCTGCGCACGGACGGCTTCGCCTTCGACGTCGAGCTCCTGCTGCACTGCCGCAGGCTCGGGGCCGGTATCGCGGAGATGCCGGTGACCTGGCGCGACATGCCGGGCTCGACGTTCTCCATCAGCCGGCACGCCGGCAGTTGCCTGGCCGACCTGCTCCGTATCCGTGCCGCGGCGCGACGGGCGGTGGCCGCGCCGCCGCTGGTCCCGGTCGCGGACGAACTGCGGACGGGATGACGCCTACACCGGACCGGAAGGGTAGGGCGGCACGGCGCGGTCCCACCAGGATCGCGGTCGTCAACTGGCGCGACCCGTGGCACCCGGCCGCGGGCGGCGCGGAGCGCTACGCCTGGGAGCTGGCCCGCCGCTTCGCCGCCGACGGCAGGCGCGTGACCTACGTGACGAGCCGGGCCCCCGGCCAGAGGCGCCGGGAGACGGCCGAGGACGTCGACGTCGTACGGCTCGGCGGCCGGTTCACCGTGTACCCGCTGGTCCTCGCCTGGATGCTGCTGCGCCGCCGGTCCTTCGACGCGGTGCTCGACTGCCAGAACGGCATCCCGTTCTTCACCCCGTGGGCGCTGCCGCGCGGCGTGCCCGTGCTGTGCGTCGTCCACCACGTGCACGACGAGCAGTTCGGCATGCACTTCCCCGGCTGGCTCGCCTGGGTGGGTCGTCTCCTGGAGGGGCCGGTCGCCCGCCGGGCCTACCGGCGGCACGCCTGTGTCGCGGTCTCGCCCTCCACCGTGAGGGCCATGCGTGAGCGGCTGCGGTGGACCGGCCCGGTCTACGTCGTCCCGAACGGCGTGACCCCGCAGCCGGAGGTGTCAGTACCCGCGGGGGACCACCTGGTCTGCGTCAGCCGGCTCGTCCCGCACAAGCGGATCGAGCGCCTGCTCGACCTGGCCGTACGACTCCGCGTGCCGGTGCACGTCATCGGCCGGGGCACGGAGGAGGCCGCGTTGCGCGCCGAGGTCGAACGGCGCGGTCTCGGCGACCTCGTTCTCCTGCGCGGCTACCTGCCCGAGGCCGAGAAGACGGCCCTGGTGGCCGGCGCCCGGCTGCACCTCAGCACGTCGCGGGGCGAGGGGTGGGGGCTGAGCGTCACCGAGGCGGCGGCGCTCGGCGTGCCGACCGTCGCCTACGACGTGGACGGCCTGCGCGACGCGGTCCGCGACGGCGTGACCGGCTGGCTCGTGCCCGGCGACGAGGACTTCGCCGACACCGTCGAGCGGGCGCTGAAGGAGCTGGCCGAACCGGACCGGCGCCCGGAGACGGCCGCGGCCTGCCGCGACTGGGCGGCCCGGTTCGACTGGGCCCGCAGCGCCGCACGCATGTCCGCACTGGTCGACGCGGCGGTCCGGCGAGGCACGGCGTACAGTGAGCCGCCCGAGGCGGTCGTCGTCCGCCGCGACGGCCACGAGCACGTCCTGGAGGGCCCGGTCCGCGACGAGTACCTGGATGAGGGCGGTGCGGAGCCGGTGCGGGAGGCGACGGCGGTCGAGCGGTTGCTCGGGTGGGCCGGTGGATGGCCACGGTGACCCATCCGGCGGTCGCCGAGCGGCCGTCGCGCGGTGACGACGCGGCCGAAGAGCAGCTGGACCTCCGGTTCCGCGAACGCCTGCGGGTGCTGCTGTGCTGCCTCTGCCTGACCCTGCTGGCGACCGCCACCCGGCCCGGCAAGATGCTCGCCGACACCAAGATCGACATGCCGATCGACCCGACCGGGCTCCTCAGCCGGGCGCTGCACCTGTGGGACATCGAGCAGTTCGGCCAGTTGCAGAACCAGGCGTCCGGCTACCTGTGGCCGATGGGCCCGTTCTTCGCGCTCGGGCATGTCGCGGGAATCCCGGGCTGGATCACCCAGCGGATGTGGCTCGCCCTCCTGCTGTGCACGGCGTTCCTCGGCGTACGGACGCTGGCCGGGCGGCTCGACATCGGCACCCCGGCCGGGCGGCTGCTCGGCGCGATGGCGTACGCCCTGGGCCCGCACGGGCTGACCTCGCTCGGCACCAACTCCTCTGAGTACGTCCCGCTGGCGATGCTGCCCTGGATCATCGTGCCGCTCGCCACCGTCACCCGCCGGGGCGGGCGGCCGGAGGGGCGCGGCAGCGGGCGGATCAAGGCGGCGGCCCTGTCCGGGTTCGCGGTCGCCTGCTGCGGCGGCATCAACGCCACCGCCGTGCTGGCCGTGCTCGTGGTGCCCGGGCTGTTCCTGCTCACCCGCCCGCGCGGCTGCGCGCGGATCCGGCTCATCGCCTGGTGGAGTGCCGCCGTCACGATCGCCACCGCGTGGTGGACGGTGCCGCTCCTCCTGCTCGGCAAGTACGCCTTCTCCTGGCTGACCTACACCGAGAAGGCCTCCACGACGACCGCGACCACCGGCCTGCTCAGCGTCTTCCGCGGCAGCGAGCGCTGGGTGAACAGCCTGGTGGTGAACGGGCAGGTCTGGTGGCCGGTGGGCCACATGTTCGTCTCCGACGCGTTCGCCATCCTGGCCACCGGCGCGGTGGCCGCGCTGGGCCTGGCGGGCCTGGCGCGCCGCGGCCTGCCGGAGCGTACGTTCCTGCTGGTCACACTGATCATCGGCGTCGTCATCATCGTCTCCGGGCACGCCGGCCCGCTCGGCGGCGACGTCCGGCAGCTGATCGACGGGCCGCTCGCGCCGTTCCGCAACCTGTACAAGTTCGACGGCCTGATCCGGCTGCCGATCGCCCTCGGCATCGCGCACCTGCTCACCCGGCGGGTTCCGCTCCGCCGGACGCGCGTCCTGCCGGTCCTGGCCGCGCTCCTGGCCATCGCCGGGGTGGCCGGATCCACGCTCAGCACCGGCCTGTCGGCCAGCGGCGACTTCCGGGCCGTGCCGCCGTACTGGAACGAGACCACGGCCTGGCTGAACGCCCATGCCGGGCAGCAGGGCGTGATCATCGTGCCCGGCTCGCGGTTCGCCGAGTACCTCTGGGGCCGGCCGATGGACGAGATCACCGAGTCGTCCATGCGGGCCCGCTGGGCCGAACGGCAGCTCGTCCCCGCGGGGTCGCCGGGCCTGACGCGATTGCTGGACGCGATCGACCAGCGCATCACCAGCGGCCTCGGATCGCCCGGCCTGAGCCAGGTGCTCGCCCGGATCGGCGTGCGCTACATCCTGGTCCGCAACGACCTGCGCCGTGACGACCTGCGCGGCGCGTGGCCCGCGCGCGTCCACGAGGCGATGGACTCCTCGCCCGGCATCCGCCGGGCGGTGTGGTTCGGCAACGTGCCGGCCGGGAGCACCCTGCCCGACGACGCGGTGAACAGTGTTGACCAGCCGTACCCTCCGGTGGAGATCTACGAGGTCACGAACGCCGACAGCGCCGTCACCATGACAGGGGCCGACCAGGCGATACGCCTGTACGGCGCGCCCGAGGCCATGATGACCCTGGGCGACGCCGGGCTGCTGGCCGGTCGTCCCGTCCTCCTGGACGACGACGATCCACAGGCGCCCGGCCGGGCCGCCGTCTCCGACTCGCTGCGCCGCGTGCAGCGCAACTTCGGGGAGCTGCGCGGGCAGACCTCGCCCACGATGACCGCGGACGAGGACGACCGAAGACCCGGCGACCAGCGCGACATCATGGACAACGCCTGGGACCACTACTCGACCGTCGCCTCCTACAGCGGCATCAAGACCGTGACGGCGTCCTCGTCGGCCTCGGACATCACCTCGATCGTCCAGCTCGACAACCCCGGCACGCTGCCGTTCGCCGCGATCGACGGCAACCCGTTCACCGAGTGGATGACCGGCGGCTGGAACGGCCCCATCGGCCAGTGGCTCCAGGTCGACTTCGGCCGGCGCCTGACGCCGCGCGACGTCACCGCGACGTTCTCCCAGGACCCCTGGCTCGGGCCGCCGCCCGCCCGGATCGCCGTGTCCACGCAGGCGGGCCGGATCGTGCAGACGGTCGGCAGCCTGTCCGCCGCCCAGCCGCTCCGCGTGCCCGCCGGGCCGTCGACCTGGCTGCGCATCACCGTCCTCGCCCTCACCGGCAAGCCCGCCGTCCCGACCGCGGCGCGCGTCGCCATCCCCGAGCTCCACATCGACGGCGTCAAGGCGGTCCGGCACTACCGGCTGCCGTCCACGCCGGGCGGCGGAACGATCGTGATGTCCCGGCCGCCGGGCCGGCTGCCCGGGTGCATGCAGGGCTCGGTGCGGTGGGTGTGCTCGCCTCTCCTGCAGCGCCAGGACGAGGAGGGGTACGCCTTCGACCGTGTCTTCACCGCACCCACGGTCAAGCGCGCGCTGCTGACCGGCACCGCGACGCTCACCGACACCGCGCTGATCCAGCGTTACATGAGCACCGACCCGAACCTCCACGTGACCGCGAGCTCGGTGGCGACCAACGAACCCGCGGGCATGGCCCGCTCGGCCTTCGACTCCGACCCGACCACCACGTGGGTGCCGGCGGTGGGCGATCCCGACCCGTCGCTCGCGTTCTCGTGGGGACGCCCGGTCGCCCTGCGGTATCTGGCGATCAAGCGTCCGGGCGGCGCGAGCGGCCCGCTGAACGTCCGGGTCGAGGGCGACAACGGCCAGTGGCGCGAGGGCGTGATCGGCGCGGACGGCGTGCTGTCGTTCCGGGCGATGCGGACGTCGCGGCTCACGCTGCGGTTCCCGGCGGAGTCCCCGCAGATCATCGACGTGTCGATCCCGGGCGTGCCGACGTTCCGCTCCCTCCCCGGGGCACGGGTGCCGCTGCCGTGCGGGTACGGCCCGAAGCTGCGGCTGAACGGCCGGGACATCGCGACCCGCGCCAGCGGCACCTTCGGTGACCTGCTCGCCGGGCGCCCGCTCCGTTTCAAGGCCTGCCACACGGTCGGCGTCCGCAGCGGTGGCAACCGGCTGGCCTCGGTGCCCTTCGACGGGTTCCGGATCGAGACGGCCGTGGTGGACCCGGCCGGCGGCCTGTACAAGGCCCCCCCGGCCGCGCCGTCGTACGTGCAGGTCACCAAGTGGACCTCGCAGGACCGCAAGGTCGAGGTCAACGCCGACCAGGACTCCTACCTCACCGTGGACGAGAACTTCAACGCCGGCTGGACGGCGACGGTCGGCGGCCGGAAGCTGCAGCCGATACGGGTCGACGGCTGGCGGCAGGCGTGGCTCGTGCCGGCCGGCACGGTCGGCACCGCCCACCTGACGTACGGGCCCGACCACATCTACCGGGGCGCGCTGCTCGCCGGGCTCGGCACGCTGCCGCTGCTGCTGCTCGTGGCGCTGTGGCCGGCCCGGCTCACGCCGCTGCGATCTCGCGCGTGGCCGGGGCCGGTCCGCGGGCGGAGCGCCGGCCGCCTGGGCGCGGCCGTCGGCGACGTGGTGGTCGTCCTGCTCGCGGCGGGTGTGGGCTACTGGGTGAGCGGGGTCGTGGGCACGGCCGTCGCGGCGGTCGCGGCCGTGCTGTTCGCCTGGGTGCCGCGAAGGTTCCGCGCCGGGGTGCTGTCCCCCTGGGTGATCGCCGTGGTGATGCTCGCGGCGTCGATCGTGGCCGTGACGGGCCGCAACGCGAGCGGCGAGCGATTCACGCTGCTCACCGACACGCTGCCCCGGGTGCTGTGCCTGATCGTCGTCGCCCGGCTGGCGGTGGCGCTGAGCGGGTCGCCGGAGCGGCGGCTGCTATCCGGAACGCCACCGCCGCGAGGCGAGCCGGAGGACCGGCCGCTCCACGAGGTAGAACGAGGCGGTGGCGATCACGACGGTCAGCGCGGCGATGACCGGGAACTCCACGAGGAAGTGCCCGGTGAAGGGCTCGTGGCCGGTGAGGTCGTACCAGCCGACCGAGACGGCCACCTGCCAGAGGAAGACGCCGTAGGAGATGCGGCCGAGGAACCGCATGACGCGGTTACCGAGAATGGCGCGCATGACCGGGGCGCCGGCGGGGGCGAGGGCGACCGGGGCGACGGCGAAGGCGGCGACGGAGCCGTACAGCAGGATCCGGAGCTCGGAGGTCCAGATGGTGTCGACCGTGACGAGGTCGGACGGCCCGGTGAGCGGTGAGGCGGCGATGCAGAACAGCACGGCCGCGATCGCCCAGCAGGTGCCCCACGAGTGGGCGACCGTACGGGCGAAGCGCGCCGCGCCGGGCGACCCCGCGCGTGCCCGCACGGACACGACCGCCAGCGCCATCCCGATCGCGAACCACGCGAAGTAGCGCGGCAGCCACACGCCGAGCTGCGGCGCGTAGCGCGGGTGGAAGAGGAAGACCGTGAAGACGAACGTCGCCACGGCGTAGGCCCCGATGGCGGTCAGCAGGCGCCGGGCACGCCGGTCGGGGTCGGGCAGGCCCGGCTCGCGGAACCGCGCGTATCCGCCGAAAAGGGCCGCGGTCAGCGGCAGCACGGCGTACCAGAAGACCTCGACGGTGAGGCTCCAGATCTGCCCGAGCCCCTGTGGCCCGAGGATGCTGCCCCACCACGGATGCGCCTCGTAGGTGTAGGTGAGGGTCAGCAGCTTCAGCCAGGTCCAGCCGTCGCCGAGGTGGGAGGTCAGGATGACGACCATGACGTACGCGACGACGAGCCAGTACGCGGGGAGGATGCGCACCGCCCGGCGCCAGAGGTAGGCGCCGACGCGGACACGGCGGCCGTCGACGTGGAGCAGGTGCACGACCCAGGGCCGGTACAGCAGGAGGCCGGAAAGCGTGAAGAAGATCGGGACCGCGATCGCGCCGCCGGAGAACAGCCACGCCGTCGCGTCCTGCTTCAGGGTGTTCCCGGTGTCGGCCGCCACGTGGAAGACGAGCACCCCGAACGCGGCGATCGCGCGTACGCCGTCGAGCGCGTCATAGTGCTCGTCGGGCCGCGCTCGCGCGGTGTCCGGGCGCGCGATCGTCGCAGGCGGTGAGGGTGTCGTCACGGGCTACCTCCGGTCCGGGACCTGAAGCCTACGCGCAGGTAACATGATCGCAACAAAGACTCTCCCACCGGTTCACAAATGCCTCATTCACCTATGATTCAGGCAATTTCCCCTGGGAGGTTAGTGGTGCGGCGCAAGGTGGGGCTGGTATTGATCGGCGTCGGGGCGTTTTTCATCGCACTCGCTCCGCTGATCCGTTTCTATGTGGCGCAGCAACTGGTCGCTGCGCCACTCAACGTCTACGAGAAGTCGACGCTGCGCGCGGACAACGCGACATATCTTGACACGGCCAAGTGGACGATCCAGAAGGGCGCCACGGTCACCGCCACCAACACGACGCGAGGGGACGTCCACGCTGGTGACGGTAAGATCGCGGTCTGGGATTCGTTCACCTCGATCGAGGACACGACCGCCAACGCGAAGATCGAGACGCAGGCGCAGCGCGCGGTCTTCGACCGCCGTACCGCCATGCTTCAGAGCGGTCACGGCGCCGCGGTGGGCACCGACACGAAGGTACGCCAGACGGGGGTCGGCCTCTTCTGGCCGGTCGACGTGAAGCGTAAGAGTTATCCGTATTTCGACACGACGACCAAGCGCGCCTGGCCCATGAACTACGAGGGCGAGGAAAAGGTCCAAGGCGTCAAGGCCTATCGCTTCGTTCAGCAGATCCCGCCGACCGTGACGGACTCGATCAAGCCGGGCGTGCCGGCGTCGCTGTTCGGCATGACCCCGGCGCAGCTGGCCAAGGTGCCGGGCTATGACAAGGCGAACAACGCCGTGGCGGTGGACCGCGTCTACCAGTCCACGACCACGGTGTGGGTCGACCCGCGCACCGGGGCGCCCATCAACCAGGAGCAGAAGGTCAACCAGACGCTGCGGACGAGCGACGGCGTCGACCGTCTCGTCGTGGCCGACCTCGACCTGAAGATGACGCCCGACAGCCAGAAGCACCTCATCGACACCTCCGACGGTTACGCCACGAAGATCGCTCTGGTCCAGAGCATCGTGCCGTACGGCGGCGGCGCTCTCGGCGTGGTCCTGCTGATCGTCGGCCTGCTGCTCGCCTTCGCCGGTCGTCGCCGCCCGGCCCACGCGGGCGGCAGCTCGTCGAACGGCGGCCCGTCGAACAGCGACACGGGCGACGCGGGCGACGCGGATGACACCCGGACGCTTGAGACCGAGCGGTCCGAGAAGGAGCCGTCCGACCACGAGTCCGCCTAGGACCCGGCTGAAGGCGACCCTCCCCCGATCGGGGGAGGGTCGCTTTTTTCAGGCGGTCGTCAGGTCCGGCGGCGTCGCGCCGACCCAGCGCCGATAGGCGTCCACGTCGACGTTGCCGCCGCACACGATGGTGACCACATGCCGGCCGGCGAAGCGGTCAGGATCTTCGAGGATCGCCGCGACGCCGAGCGCGGCCGACGGTTCGACGACGAGGCCGGCGTGGTCGAGGAGCATCCGCATGCCGGCGACGATCGACGTCTCCTGGACCAGGACGGCGTCGTCGGCGACCAGGAGGAGGTCGTCCAGGACGGCCGGGATGGGACGCCGGCCGGCGACGCCGTCGGCGATGGTGTCGGTCGAGTCGGTGGTGACGACGCGCCGCCGGCGCCACGAGCGTGTCATCGCCGGTGCGCCCAGCGGCTGGACGCAGATCACCTCGACCTCGGGTGCCAGGGCCTTCACCACGTGACCCACACCGGTGGCCATTGCCCCGCCGCCGAGAGCGATCAAGACGGCGTCGAACGAGGGTGGGGTGGCCACCAGCTCCAGGCCGATGGTCGCCGCGCCCTCGCAGGTCTCGATGTCCAGGCTGTCCTCGACCAGCCGGATGCCGTCGCGGCGCGCGATGGCCGCCGCCCGCTCACGCGCGGTGTCGAAGTCGCCGTCCACCAGCTCCAGCCGGGCGTCCAGCGCGCGGATGCGGTCGAGCTTGGCCGCGGGCGCGAAGCGGGACGCCACGACGGTGACGTCGAGCCCCCGGCCGCGACCGGACCAGGCGAGGGCCTGTCCGAGGTTGCCCGCGCTGGCGCACACCACCGCCCGCGAGCCTTGGTCGGCGAGCAGGCTCGCGACGAGCTCGGTGCCGCGGGCCTTGAAGCTGCGGATCGGGTTCGCCGTTTCGAGCTTGATGCTCACCTCGCACCCGAGGCCGGGCTCCAGCGCCTCGCAGCGGTAGAGCGGAGTGTCGAGGAAGATCGGGTCGATCACCCGGCGACCCGCCCGGATCCGGGCGGTGTCGAGACGCGTCTCCTGCACGAGACGGCAGCGTAGCGCGGCGGACGGTTCGCGGTCACGTACGGCACCGACCGGCGTCACCCCTTTTCGGACGTCCCATCGCGCCGATCCGAACCGCGGTGACCTTCCGGGCTGTGGGTGGCCGCGAGGCCGTACGCACGCTGCGGAACGGGGGAGCGGGACCCGTACGGACGCCAGGTCCGTACGGCGTTTCCGGACAGCAGCCGCAGGTGCCGGGCGGTCTCCGGCACTTCCTAGGGATATCCCTAGGGCTCGGTAAGGGGCCTTCACCTGCCCGCCTTCGTTGCGGAGACTCCTGAACCAGGAGGCGGCGAACGCGTCACTTCACCGCGAACCGGAAGGAGGTCTCGCCGCCAGAGCGCATATGTGTCCCGGACACATCCCGGGCGCAGCACCGGCGCTCCGGCTCGCCGCCGCGGTACCCGCTCCAGTGGGCCTCCCCCGCCAGGGCCCGCTGGAAAAAGAAAGCACCACCGCCAGGCCCCGTCATCCAGACCGTCCTCCCGGACGGCCCGGCTTCCCCTGTCCCTTCCCCGCCTGCCCGTCATCTCGGGCCGTATTCGTTCCATGGTGAAAGGAACCCTCCGCCCATGTCCAGACCTCGCATCGCGACGGTGTCGGCTACCGCCACACTGGCCGTCGCGGCCGCGCTGCTGGCGGCTCCGACCGCCAGTGCCTCACCCGGCAAAGCCCCCGCCGCCGCCCCCGCCAAGGCCCAGGCAGCGGGCTCGTCGGCGTCCTCGGCGTTCTCTAAGGACGACTTCACCACCGACCCGCCGGCCGCCACGCGCAAGCAGGCCATCGCGGACGCGCGCAAGGCCCTGTCCGCGCACAAGAGCGCCGGGCGCGTGAAGTCGGGTGACGCGTTCACCCCGCGTACGGTCGTCGTCGCCAAGAACGGCGCCACCGACGTACGCTTCGACCGGACGTACAAGGGCCTGCCCGTCTACGGCGGCGACCTGATCGTCCACCTCAAGCCGGGCGGTTCCTACCGCGCGCTGAACCTCGCCACCCCCGCCGCCGCGGTCTCGGTCACGCCCAAGGTCGCCGCCTCGGCCGCCGCGGGCACGTCCCGTACGCAACTGCGGGGTACGGTCTCCTCGGTGGGCAAGCCGCAGCTCGCGGTGTGGGCCACCGGCCGGTCCTCCCAGCTCGTGTGGGAGACCGTCGTGAAGGGTGTACGCGCCGACCAGACGCCGAGCGTCCTGCACGTCCTCGTGGACGCCACCAAGGGCAAGGTCGTCACCAAGCGCGACGAGATCGAGACACTGCTCTCGCCGGCCCAGCAGAAGGCCGCCGAGGCGCGTAACTCCGTCACGCCTCTCGTCGCGGGTACGGGCAACGCGATCTACAGCGGCAACGTGTCGATCGATCTGACCCAGTCCGGCAGCACGTACACCATGAAGGACCCGTCGCACGGCAACGGGACCACGACGAACCTGAACCACGCCACGAGCGGCACCGGGACGATCTTCAGCAACACCACCGGATCGTTCGGCAACGGCACCAACAGCGACCCGGCCTCGGCCGGCGTCGACGCCCACTACGGCGCCGCGAAGACGTTCGACTACTACAAGAACACCCATGGCCGCAACGGCATCTTCGGCACCGGTGCCGGCGTGCCCTCGCGGACGCACTACGGCAACGCGTACGTCAACGCCTTCTGGGACGGCACCCAGATGACGTACGGTGACGGCTCGGGCAACGCCCGTCCGCTCGTCGAGATCGACGTCGCCGGGCACGAGATGAGCCACGGCGTCAGCGGCGCGCTCACCGGCTGGGACGAGACCGGCGAGACCGGCGGCATGAACGAGGGCACCAGCGACATCTTCGGCACGATGGTGGAGTTCTACGCGAACAACGCCAAGGACACGCCCGACTACACCATGGGCGAGCTGATCAACATCAACGGCAACAACACGCCGTTGCGCTACATGTACCAGCCCTCGCTCGACGGCGCCTCACCGAACTGCTACACGAGCAGCAACGGCTCGCTCGACCCGCACTACTCGCTCGGCCCGCTGGCCCACTGGTTCTTCCTGCTGGCCGTCGGCAGCGGAAACCACGGGTACGGCAACAGCCCGACCTGCAACAGCTCCACGGTCACCGGTCTCGGCAACGACAAGGCCGCCAAGATCTGGTACCGCGCGCTCGCCTCGTACGCGAGCAGCAGTGAGAACTACAGCCGTGCGCGTACCGACTCGCTGAAGGCCGCCGCGGACCTGTACGGCACCCACTGCACCGAGTACAACACCGTCGACGCCGCCTGGGCGGCCGTCAGCGTCACCGGCACCGACCCGGTTCCCGGCACCTGCCCCGGTCAGCCCGGCGCACCGTCGGTGACCAACCCCGGTAGCCAGACCAGCACGGTCGGTACGGCCGCGAGCCTGCAAATTCAGGCGACCGACCCGAACGGCCAGACGCTCACCTACAGCGCGACGGGCCTGCCCGCCGGGCTGTCGATCAACGCCTCCACCGGCCTGATCTCGGGCACGCCCACCACCGCGGGCTCCTCCTCGGTGACCGTGACCGCGAAGAACACCTCCAACCTGACCGGTACGACGACGTTCACCTGGACGGTCAACCCGATCGGCGGCGGCTGCTCCTCGCCGGGCAACAAGGTCACCAACGGTGGCTTCGAGTCCGGTACGACACCGTGGACGACCACCTCGGGCGTCGTTTCCACCGGCGGTGGCGAGGCCGCGCACTCGGGCAGCTACTTCGCCTGGTTCAACGGTTACGGCACCACCCACACCGACACGGCGACCCAGTCGGTCACCATCCCGTCGGGCTGCCACGCCTCGCTCAACCTGTGGCTGCACATCGACACCAGTGAGACCGGAACCACGGCGTACGACAAGTTCACCGTGAAGATCGGCACCACGACCCTCGCCACCTACAGCAACGCCAATGCGGCGTCCGGCTACGTGAACAGGACGTTCGACGTGTCCTCGTTCGCCGGCCAGACGGTGACGCTATCGTTCAGCGGCACCGAGGACTCGTCTCTGCAGACCAGCTTCGTCCTCGACGACGTGGCGGTAAACGCGTCCTGACCGTGATCCAGCAGGGGCCCCGGGGACGCGACGACGCGCCCGGGGCCCCTCGCATCCTCGGGAGTTCATGATGAGAAGGAAGATCGCGATAGTCGCCGCCCTGGTGGCCGCGATGGCACCCTTGACGACCGCCGCGCGTGCGGCGGCCCCGGCTGCGCCTTTGCCATCGGCCGCTCCGGCCTCGGCCGGTCTGGACGCCACCCGTACGCCGGCCTCGCCGTCGTACACGGTCAGCCTGACCGGCAACACGAGCGGCACCACCTGGACCGGCCACGAGTCGGTGACGTTCACCAACGCCGCGGCCGACCCGCTGAACGAGGTCTACCTGCGGCTGTGGGACAACTACCACGGCAGCTGCCCGTCCACGCCGATCACGGTCACGAACGTGACCGGTGGTACGGCCGGCGCGCTCACGGTCGGCTGCACCGCAATGAAGATCACTCTCCCCGCGCCGCTGGCCCAGGGCGCGCAGGGCACGGTCGGTTTCGACCTGAGCATCGTGGTGCCGAGCGGCGCCGACCGCTTCGGCCACGACGGGTCCTACAATTTCATCGGCAACGCGCTGCCCGTTCTCGCCGTCCACGACGGCGCCGGCTGGCACCTGGACCCGTACTCCAACAACGGCGAGTCGTTCTACTCCCTCGCCAGCGACTTCAAGGTCACGCTCGACCATCCGACCTCGCTGAAGGTGCCCGCGACGGGCACGTCGGTGGACCAGGCGGGCAGCTCGGGCCGCACGATCACAACGGCGACGGCCTCGAAGGTGCGCGACTTCGCCTGGGCGGCCGGGCCGTTCACGCTGACCTCCGGCACCTCGTCGGGCGGCGTGAAGGTGAACGTCTATCGCGTGAGCGGCATCTCCGCGAGCTCGGCGACGTCGATGCTGAACACCTCCACGGCGGCGCTCACCGCGCACAGCGGGCGGTTCGGCGCCTTCCCGTACGGTGAGGTCGACGTCGTCCTGGACAACAACTTCTGGTTCGGCGGCATGGAGTACCCCGGGTTCGTCCTGGACCTGGTCAGCTCCACGGCACTGGCACACGAGCTGGCGCACCAGTGGTGGTACGGCATCGTGGGCGACGATGAGTACACCAGCCCCTGGCTGGACGAGTCGTTCGCCGACTACGCCACGGACCTGTACCAGGGCATCACCGGCGCCGGCTGCTGGAACAACGTGTCCTGGGCCTCGTCGGCCGAGAAGATCACCAACTCGATGGCGTACTGGGACGCTCACTCCAGTCGCTATGGCACGGTCGTGTACACCTACGGAAAGTGCGCGCTGCACGACCTCAGCACGGTCCTCGGCACCACGGCGATGACCAACCTGACGCGCAGCTACGCGCAGTCCCACTGGTACGGCGTCTCGACGACGGCCGAGTTCAAGGCGGCGGCCCAGGCGCTGACCTCGACCAATCTGACGACGTTCTGGACCCAGCACCGAATCGACGGCTGACCCGGTCGGGGGGGGGGGGGGGGGGGGGGGGGGGGGGCGGGGGGGGGCCGGGGGGGGGGGGGGGGGGGGGGGGGGGGGGGGGGGGGGGGGGGGGGGGGGGGGGGGGGGGGGGGGGGGGGGGGGGGGGGGGGGGGGGGGGGGGGGGGGGGGGGGGGGGGGGGGGGGGGGGGGGGGG
>NZ_JAUEQY010000015.1 GCF_030406325.1 Actinomadura sp. DC4
CATCCACCCGCGACAGCTCCGAACCATCCCCGCGGACCACCTCGTCCAGCGACCAGTCCACATGCGGCGCCAGAGCCTTCTCGCACTCGGCCATCCGCGCCGCGAACACCGGCGACTCCTCCAGCAGCCGGGCGCCCATCCCGGCCCACTGCGAACCCTGGCCGGGGAACACCAACACCGGGCCCGGCCCGGCCTCGCCGGCCACCCCGGTCACGACGTCCGGATGCGCCACGCCCTCGGCGAGCGCGTCCAGGCCCGCCAGGCGATCCGCGCCCGCGATCACCGCACGGTGCTCGAAGACCGGGCGGGTCCGCAGCAGCGACCAGCCCACCTCGGCGGGCGACGCGGTCCCCAGCTCCCGGAGGCGGCGGGCCTGCGCCTGCAGGGCGGCGCCGCTGCGCGCCGACACCACCCACGGCAGCACTCCGCCGGCCGGCGCGACCGGCTCGGACTCTTCCTCGGCGGCCTCTTCCAGGACCAGGTGCGCGTTCGTACCGGAGAAGCCGAAGGACGACACCCCCGCCCGGCGCGGGCGGCCGGCCCGCGGCCACTCCCTGGCCTCGGTCAGCAGGCGCAGCCCGCCGGTCTCCCAGTCCACGTATTCGGAGGGCTCGTCGATGTGCAGCGTGGCCGGCAGGACGCCGTTCCGCATCGCCATCACCATCTTGATCACCCCGGCGACACCCGCGGTCATCTGGGTGTGCCCGATGTTGGACTTGACCGACCCCAGCCACAGCGGCCGGTCGGCCGGGCGGTCCGCGCCGTAGGTGGCGAGCAGGGCCCCGGCCTCGATCGGGTCGCCGAGAGGCGTGCCGGTGCCGTGCGCCTCCACCGCGTCCACTTCGGACGCGGGCAGGCGTGCGCTCGCGAGCGCCTGCCGGATCACCCGCTCCTGGGAGGGGCCGTTGGGGGCGGTGAGCCCGTTGCTGGCGCCGTCCTGGTTGACCGCCGAACCCCGTACGACCGCCAGCACCCGGTGGCCGTTGCGGCGCGCGTCCGACAGGCGTTCCAGGGCCAGCACCCCGGCGCCCTCGGCGAGCGTCATTCCGGCGGCCTTCGCCGAGAACGGCTTGGAGCGGCCGTCCGGCGCCAGCGCGCGCATCTCGCTGAAGCCGATCAGGGGCGCCGGCGAGGACATGATGTGCACGCCGCCGGCCAGCGCCAGCGTCGACTCGCGCCGCCGCAGCGACCCGCAGGCCAGGTGGACGGCGACCAGGGAGGACGAGCAGGCGGTGGCGATCGTGAGGGCGGGCCCCTCCAGGCCGAGGATGTACGAGACACGGCCGGACGTGACGCTGGCGGAGTTGCCGATGGTGAAGTAGCCCGCCGAGCCCTCGGGGACCTCCGCGTCGCTCAGGCAGTAGTCGAACCCGTCGCAGCCGAGGAAGACCCCGACGGGCGCGGACCGCAGCGACCGGGGGTCGATGCCCGCGCGCTCGATGGCCTCCCAGGAGGCCTCCAGGGCGAGCCGTTGCTGCGGCGCCATGCCGAGGGCCTCGGCCGGGCCGATGCCGAAGAAGGCGGCGTCGAACTCCCCGGCGTCGTGGACGAAACCGCCTTCGCGGACGTAGGCGGTGCCCGGGTGCTCGGGGTCGGGGTGGTAGAGCTCGTCGAGGTCCCAGCCGCGGTCGCCGGGAAGTTCGGTGATCGCGTCCCGGCCCTCCGCGACCACGTCCCACAGGTCCTCGGGCGTCCGTACGTCGCCGGGCAGCCGGCAGGACATGCCGACGATCGCGATCGGCTCATCCGAGGCCGACTCGGCGTCCTTGAGACGACGCTGGGTCTGGCGCAGGTCGGATGTGACGCGCTTGAGATAGTCCAGGAGTTTGGCTTCGTTGTCGGCCATCAGCGGGCGACCGCTCCTCTCCGCGAACGTGCCTTGTCGGAGCCTCGCCGAAGTCGCTAAAGCGTGCCTAACCCATGTCCTGCGATCGAAGAATTGCGCTTTAGCGTCCGGTAAGTGAGGTATTAGCTCTGGCCGTGACGCTGACCATGGAGAGAAAACGGTGGCGCGCTGCCTGGGGACCCATGCCGATTCGGAGTATTGCCACATGGAGAACGCCGATGACAAGAGGTGCCCCGTGACGGAGGCGCCGATCGCGTTTCCCCGGGACGCTCGTCCTGGTCCTTTCGACCCACCGGAGATTCTGCGCACTTTCCGGGAAAGCGCTCCGCTCATTCCGATGAGGTTCGCCGACGGTCACGTGGGCTGGTTCGTGACGGGCTATTCGGCCGTCCGCTCGATCCTGAGCGACGCGCGTTTCAGCGCCCGGCCCGAGCGCCACCACCTGGTCGTCGAGCTCCCCATGGCCAAGGCGTTCGCCGGCCGGCTGACCCTGAGCGTGTCGGGCATGTTCCACCTGCAGGACCCTCCCCAGCACACGCGGTACCGGCGCGTCCTGACCGGCGAGTTCACCGTCCAGCGGATGAAGCGGCTCGAACCGAAGATCACGGACATCACGCGGGCGTCCCTGGACGCCATGGAGAAGTCGGGGCCGCCGGCCGACCTGGTGGAGGACTTCGCGTTCCCCATTCCGTCCCTGGTGACCTGCGAGTTGCTGGGGATCGCGCAGGAGGACCGCGAGGGCTTCCGCTGGGCGGTGGCCACGATGTCCCGCTGGGACAGCGGCGTCGAGGAGACGCGGAACGCCCTGGACACCGTGCTCGGGTTCTTCCCGCCGCTGATCCGCCGCAAGCGGCGCGAGCCCGGCGACGACCTGCTCAGCAGGCTGATCGAGAACAGCGACCTGACCGACGAGGAGCTCGCCACCGTCGGGTACATCCTGTTCGCGGGCGGGTTCGAGACCACGGCGAACATGCTGGCGCTCGGCTCGTTCGCGCTGCTGGAGCACCCCGCCGAGAAGGAGCTGCTGCGCGCGGAGCCCGGCCTGATCAACAACGCGGTCGAGGAACTCCTGCGGTACCTCACCATCGGCCACGTCGGCCCGCAGCGCGCGGCGCTGGAGGACGTCGAGATCGAGGGCGTCCTGATCAAGAAGGGCCAGGCGGTCATGATGTCGCTTCCGGCCGCCAACCGTGACCCCGGGCAGTTCGAGGACCCCGAGAGCTTCGGTATCGCCAAGCCCGCGGGCGGCCACGTCGCCTTCGGCCACGGCGTGCACGGGTGCCTCGGCCAGCAGCTCGCCCGCGTCGTCATGCGCCTGGCCTATCCCGCGCTGTTCGACCGCTTCCCCGGCCTTCGCCTGGCGGTGCCGCCCGGCGAGGTGCCGATCAAGGAGGACGCGATGGCCTACGGCGTCCACAGACTGCCGGTCGAATGGTGACCGTGCCGATCCCCCCTGACGGAACGACCTTCGAGGAGCCGGCGATGGCCGACCAATCGACCCTCGATGACGCCCGCGACCCGCTCGCCGATCTGCTCGCCGGCGCGGCCGGGGTCGCGGACGGCGACCGGGTGCTCGACGCCGGATTCGGCTCCGCGGCCGACCTGTCCTCCGGCTCGGGAGCGTTCGACCGTGTGGTCGCACAGGCGCCGGCCTTCGAGACCCGGATGGGCTTCTTCCGCGAGGCGCACCGGGTGCTGAACCACGGCGGCGGGCTGGCCGTCGCCGACGTCGTCCTGCTCGGCGGCCGGCGCGAGGAGCGGATCCGCGAGCTGGGCGAGTGGGGGAGCGCCGTACCGGCCGACGACTGGTACGACAGGGACGCCTACGTCACGCGGCTGCGCGAGGCGGGGTTCATCGACATCGAGCTCCAGAAGGTCACCGACGACGTCCGCGACGCGCTGCTCGCGCGCCTGCCGGGGGACATGTCGCGCGAGGACAGGGCCGGGCTGCCGGCGAACACGGAGGTCGTGCTCGCATCGGCCACGAAACCGGTCAACCCGCAGTGCCCGGCGCTGATCCAGGATCCGTTCACCGCGTACTCCGAGATACGGGAGCGGACCCGGCTGGTACGTGCGGCCATGCCCGGCGTGGAACCCTTCTGGATGGTCACCCGCTACGACGACGCCAAGTCGGTGCTGAGCGACCCGCGGTTCGTGGTGAACTCGGCCAACATTCCGGGGATGGCGGACACCGCGAACCGGATCGAGCAGTATCAGCTGGCCAGCGGGATCTCGCCGGAGTTCGTCGCGTTCTCGCGGGCCAACCTGCCCAGCCTCGACGGCGCCGACCACCACAGGTTGCGCCGGCTCGTGTCCAAGGCCTTCACCCCGCGCCGGGTCGCCCGGCTGCGGCCGAGGGTCGAGGAGATCACCGCGCGGCTGCTGGACCGCCTGCCGGAGCTCGCCAAGGACGGCGTCGTCGATCTGCTCCGGCACTTCGCGACTCCGCTGCCGCTCACCGTGATCTGCGAGCTGGTGGGAGTTCCCGAGGACGAGCGCGACCGGTTCAGGGTCGCCGTGTGGGAGTGGATGGCCGGCGCGGTCTCCGGTGGGGGCACGCGCAACCGGGGGCGCCGGGAGACGGCCTTCGACTACGTCCGCGACCTGATCGAGCGCCGCCGCGCCGACCCGGAGGACGACCTGGCCTCGGCGCTGATCCGGGTCCACGACGAGGACGGCGACCGGCTGAGCGACAACGAGCTGGTCTGGACGATCCTCTCGCTGGTCGTGGCCGGCTACGAGACCACCATGCACTTCATCACGAACGGGATCGTGGCCCTGCTCACCAATCCCGATCAGCTCGCCCTGCTGAAGGAGAGCCCGGACCTGATGCCCGGCGCGGTCGAGGAACTGCTGCGCTGGTGCGACCCGGTGCTGGGCGCGCACTTCCGCTACGCGACCGAGGACGTCGAGGTCGGCGGCGAGATCGTGCGCAAGGGCGAGGTGGTGATGCCCATCGTCACCGGGGCGAACTACGACCCGCGCGTGTTCGAGGACCCGGACCGGCTCGACCTGACCCGCGAGGGTGGTCGTGACCAGGGCCATATCGGCTTCGGTCACGGGCTGCACTTCTGCCTTGGCGCCGCCCTCGCCCGCCAGGAGGCCGTGGTGGCGTTCGAGGGCCTGCTGCACCGTTTCCCCGACCTCGGTCTCGCCGTCGACCAACGCGAGCTGAGGCACGGGCGCGAGCATATGTGGAAGTTCGTGTCCCTTCCGGTACGCCTGAGCGCCGAGGGCTGAACACGACGAAACTCCTCTCCCGCTATGAGGGAGAGGAGTTCGCGGGCCGGCGGGGCCCGTCGCTACGGCCCGGCCTCGCGGGCCAGATCGAGCAGGTCGTTCGAGATCCGCTTCGGGTGCTCACTGTGGAGGTAGTGCTCGGCGCCGACGTACCACCGGACGGTCGCGTCCGGCAGCGCCCGCGCCGCGCCTTCCACCCATTCCCGGGTCTGCTTTCCCCCGGCCACGGACTCGTGGTTGATGGCGGGCAGCAGCATGACCGGGACGGTGACCAAGGGGTACCACCGGTGCGGACGCTCGTCCCACACACTTTCGAGTATCGACAGGAAATGGGAGTCGGGCAGGCGCGGGAACAGCAGCCCGCCCGGGCCTTCGCGCAGATCGGCCATTGACGCCTCGATCGCGGCGTCGGACCACTGGGGGTGGGCCGCGCGCAGACCGGCGCGCGCTTCGAGGGCGCCGGCGCCCTCGCGGCCCGCGCGCTGCTGGGCGACCACGGCGCGCCAGCGCTCCCGGCGTTCGACCATCATCGGCGCCACGTCGACCCAGCCGCCGTCGACCAGCGCGAGCCCGCCGACGAGCGCCGGACGCTCGGCGGCCAGCTGCAGAGCGACGCTTCCACCCCAGGAGTGGCCGGCCACCACGGCGCCGTTCAGCCCGAGCGCGGAGGCGACCGCGGCGACGTCCGAGGCGGCCGTGGCGGTGTCGTATCCCGCGTCCGGGGTGTCGGAGTCCCCATGTCCGCGCAGGTCGACCGCGTACGTCGGAAAGTGTTCCGCGGCGAGCAGGTCGGCGACCTCATCCCATTGCCGGGCGTTCGACGCGAGGCCGTGCAGCAGGAGGAACGCCGGACGCCGCGTGCCCGGCCGGTGCCGCACGCGCAGTCGCACGCCGTCGGTCGCCGGGATGGAGAGATCCTGGGTTCCGGCCTCAGGCATGGACGTCTCTCAGGGCCGCCGCGCCGTGATCAGCACGTAGCCGAGCTCCGGCATACGGGCGATCCTCTCCTGGTTTCCGATGAGCAGCTCGTACCCCTCGTTGCCGAGGATCTCGACGAACTGGTCGCGGCGGGACCGCAGGCCCGCGGCGAAGGCGGCGTTCGTGGGGAACGTCTCCTTGGTGACGTCCCGGATGTTGTCCGCGACGAGGCCGGCGCGCTCGAGCACGTCCTTGTACTCATCCAGCGGGGTCAGCGTCGCGTAGATCGTGCTGTACCGCTTGCTCAGATCCACCGGGCCGTCCTCGGGCTCGATGTAGATCATGTCCGCGATGGACATACGGCCGCCGGGCCGTACGACGCGTGCCACCTCCGACAGGACCTGGACCTTGTCCGGCATGTGCAGCATCGACTCCAGCGCCCAGGCGCCGTCGAACGACCCTGCCTCGTACGGCAGGTCCATCGCGTTGACCTGCTCGAATGAGACGCGGTCGGCCACGCCGGCCGCGCGGGCGCGCTCGTTGGCGCGGGCGACCTGACGTGCGCTGACGGAGATGCCCACGACCTCGACCTGGCGTGCCCTGGCGAGCTGGAGGGCCGGCGTTCCGTTTCCGCAGCCCACGTCGAGGATGCGGTCGCCGGGCTTCGGGTCGAGCCGGCGGATCATCTCGTCGGTCATCTCTATGGCGGCTTCGTCGAAGCTGCGCTCGTCGTTCTCGTCGTCCCATAGGCCGTAATGGAGATTGCCGTCCCAGAGCTCGGCCATCACGTCGAAAATACCGTGATCGTAATAGCTTCCGATCGCGTGCGAGTCGGTGGGCTTTTTCTCCTCCGCAATTACGACGGAGCGCAGTTTCGTGTCGTCATTCGTCGTCATGTTCGCACCATCTCCCATGTCTTGCTGGGCGGCCACCCCTTACAGCCCCCTTGACCCCCTATTCGGGGAAGCGCAAATCATGTATTAGTCACGCTTTAGTGGAGTGGACGATATTAGCCGCGAAGACGTATGTAAGGCGAAAGAGACGGAGTATGGCGCAGATGAGCCGACCCACACATGCGGTCGTCATGGGCGGCGGCCTGGCGGGAATGCTGACGGCGCACGTGCTGGCCCGTCACGCCGGCTCGGTCACCGTCGTGGAGCGCGACGTCCTCCCCGACGGACCCGAACACCGTCGTGGCGTACCCCAGGCGCACCATGCCCACCTGCTCTGGTCGAACGGCGCGCGCGTGATCGACGAACTGCTGCCCGGCACGACCGGCCGGCTGCTCGGCGCCGGCGCGCGCCGAATCGGCTTCCAGGGCGACCAGGTGACGCTGACCGTACGCGGCTGGCAGCATCGCTTCCCGCCGACCCAGTTCGCCATCCTGTGCACCCGTCCGCTCCTGGACTGGACCATCCGCGACCAGGTGCTGTCGGCGGGCCGTATCAGCGTGCACCAGGGCGCCGAAGTGGTCGACCTGTGCGGCGACGGCGGCAGGGTCACCGGCGTACGGGTGCGCGACGCCGACAGCGGCGAGACCACCACCGTCGAGGCGGACCTGGTGGCGGACGCCACCGGCCGTGCCTCCGGGCTCCGGCACTGGCTGTCGTCGCTGGGAGTGGCCCCTCCTGAGAAGGACGTCGTCGACGCGGGCATCGGGTACGCCACCCGGCTCTTCGCGGCGCCGCCCGGCGCGACGACCGCGTTTCCCGCCGTCAACGTCGGTGCCTTCCACCGCGAGGGCGAACCCGGCCACTTCGGCGTGGTGTACCCGGTGGAAGGCGACCGGTGGCTCGTCACACTGTCGTGCACCCGCGGCGGGACGCTGCCCGCGCACGAGGACGAGTTCCAGGCGTTCGCGCAGACCCGGCTGGGGCACCCGCTCGTCGCCGACCTCATCGGCTCGGCAGAGCCGCTGACCCCCGTGTTCCGCTCCCACTCCGGCGCCAACCGGCGCCTGTATCCCGAACGGCACGATGGCTGGCCGGAGGGCCTGATCGTCGTCGGCGATTCGCTCACGGCGTTCAACCCGGTCTACGGCCACGGGATGAGCGCGGCGGCGCGCTGCGCCGCCGCGCTGGACCGGGAGCTGGCCTCCGGGGGCACGACCCGGCGGATGCAGGAGGCGATCGGCGCGGCCGTGGACGACCCATGGATTCTCGCGGCCTCGAAGGACGTCGGCTACGTGAACTGCCGGATCGACGCGACGGACCCGCGGCTGATCGGCGAGCACACCGTGCAGCAGCGGCGCTTCGCCGACTCCATCATCGACAAGTCGCTCGGCAGCCCCGGGGTCTGCGAGGTGGTGACCGACGTGATCAGCCTCTCCGCCGGACCGGCCGAGCTGGGGTCCAGTAATTTCCTCGCCCTGATGGCACGGGAGAAGCCCTACCCGAAGCTGACCGGGCCGCCGCTGCGTTCCGACGAACTCGACATCGTACGGCTGCGCGCCTATGAGAGCGTTCCGACCGCCTAGCCGGAGAGAGGGCCCAGCATGGCGACCGAAGAAAAGCTCGTCGACTACCTGAGGTGGACCACCGCCGAGCTGCACCAGGCCAAGCAGCGCCTGGAGGAGTACGAGTCGAGGGACCGGGAGCCGATCGCGATCGTCGCGATGGCCTGCCGGTTCGCGGGCGGCGCGCGGTCACCGGAGGAGCTGTGGCGGCTGGTCGCCGAGGGCGAGGAGACGATCTCCGGTTTCCCGGCCGACCGCGGCTGGGACGTCGACGCGCTCGGCGGCTCGGGCGAACGAGCCGGCGGCTTCGTCTACGACGCGCTCGACTTCGACGCCTCCTTCTTCGGGATGAGCGAGGGCGAGGCGCTGGCGACCGAGCCGCAGCAGCGGCTGCTGCTGGAGCTGGCCTGGGAGGCCGTCGAGCGCGGTGGCATCGACCCGCACACGCTGCGCGGCAGCCGTACCGGCGTCTACGCCGGCCTCACCACCCACGACTACGTCTCGTGGCACTCCCGGCTGGACGGCGCGCCGGACGGTGTCCTCGGGCATCTGAGCGACGGCATCTCGGGCAGCCTCGCCTCCGGCAGGGTGTCCCGCGCGCTCGGCCTGGAGGGACCGGCGGTGACGGTCGACACCGCCTGCTCGTCGTCGCTGGTCGCCATCCACCTGGCCGGTCAGGCGCTGCGGCGAGGTGAGTGCACGCTCGCGCTCGCCGGCGGCGCGACCATCCTGGCGACCCCCGGCCTGTTCGTGGAGTACGCGGCGCAGCCCGGCATGATCGCCCCCGACGGCCGCTGCAAACCCTTCGCGGCGGCCGCCGACGGCATGGTGTGGGGCGAGGGCGCGGGCGTGATGCTGCTGGAGCGGCTGTCCGACGCCCGGCGTGCCGGCCACCCGGTACTGGCCGTGATCCGCGGCTCGGCGGTCAACCAGGACGGCGGGGGCGGCGGGCTCGCCGCCCCGCACGGCCCGACCCAGCAGCGGCTGATCCGCGAGGCGCTGGACGGCCCCCGGCTGTCCGCGTCCGACGTGGACGCCGTCGAGGCGCACGGCACCGGCACCGCCATGGGAGACCTGATCGAGGCCCAGGCGCTGCTCGCCACGTACGGGCGGGACCGGCCGTCGGATCGGCCACTGCTCCTGGGCTCGGTCAAGTCCAACATCGGGCACACACAGGCCGCCTCGGGGGCCGCGTCCGTGATCAAGATGGTGATGGCGATGCGGCACGGAACGCTGCCCGCCACGCTGAACATCGACCGGCCCAACCCGTACGTGGACTGGTCGGCGGGCGCGGTGAAACTGCTCACCGAGCCCGCGGACTGGCGCGAGGGCGAGCATCCCCGCCGGGCCGGGGTGTCCTCGTTCGGCGTGTCCGGAACCAACGCGCACCTGATCCTGGAAGAGGCGCCCGCACCCGCGGAGCGCGCCGGCGACGTGCCGGGCCGCGTCGTGCCGTGGGTCGTGTCGGCCCGGAGCGAGAAGGCCCTGCGGGCACAGGCCGCGGCGCTGGCGGCGCATGTGACCGAGCACCCGGAGCCGCCCGTGGCCGACGTGGCCTGGTCGCTCGCGACGACGAGGTCGGTGTTCGAGCACCGCGCGGTCGTCGTCGGCGACGACCGCGACGACCTGGCGGCGGGGCTGCGTGCGGTCGCGGACGGCGCGCCCGCGCCGGCCCGGGGTGGCAGGACGGCCTGGGTGTTCGGCGGCGAGAACCTTGCGCCGGGCGCCGGCGCGGAGCTGTACGAGCGGTTCCCCGCCTTCGCCGCCGCCGTCGACGAGGTCTGGGAGCTGCCAGAGTGCCCGCCGCGCGACATGATCTTCGATGGCCGCCCGGACCTCCAGGACGCCGAGGCGCGGGTGGCACTGTTCGCGCTGCAGGCCGGGCTGGTACGGCTGCTGGAGACGGCCGGGCTGCGCCCCGACCTGGTGATCGGATACTCGTCCGGCGAGATCGCCGCCGCGTACGCGGCGGGGGTGTTCGGCCTGGCGGACGCGTGCCGGCTGGCCGCCGGGTCCGCCGGCGGCGGGCCGGACTGCGTGCCTCCGCGCGTTCCGGTAGTCGCGGGCGGGGAGCCCGCGGACGAGCGGATCGCCAAGCCCGAGTACTGGGCCGAGCGGGTCCGCCGGACCGAGGAACCGGCCGCCGTCTCCGGCGGCGCGGACGTGCTCCTCGAACTCGGCCCCTGCCCGGCCGTGCCGGCCGGCGAGCGGCCTCCGGTGACGCTTCCGGTCCTCGGCGGCGAACGCTCCGAGGAACGGACGCTGCTGGAGGCCCTGGCCCGGCTGCACACCATGGGCACTGACGTCGGCTGGGCCGGGCTGCTCGACCGCGAGCCGCCGCCCCGTACGGTCCCGCTGCCCACGTACGCGTTCCAGCGCGAGCGGTACTGGCTGTACGACGCCGTGCCGGCGACCCCGGAGGGAGAGAGCCGAGAGGAGGGCGAGAAGGGAGACGACAGGGTCCACGACATTTACGCAATGGATCGCGAAACGGTTGTCGCGGAATGAAGGTAATGGTGATTTCGACGTGAATGAGGAAGAACTTCGGCGCTCGATAGCGAGCGGCGACCTGGAAGAGCGTAAGCGGCTGCTTCAGGAGACGATCCGTACGCACGCGGCGGCGCTCCTGTCGCTCAGTTCGATCGACGAGGACAGCAACTTTCTCGAACTCGGGCTGAACTCCCTGTCCGCCATCGAGCTGACGAAGAACCTGATGAAGATTACCGACATGGAGATCCCGCTGGTCACCATCGTGGATCATCCGACGCCGGCTCAGCTCGCGAGCCACCTCGCCGAGGAATATGACCGCGCCAGCGAGGGCGTGACGCAGTAATCCGCAACGTCAAGAGGGCCGGCGCCAATGGCGCCGGCCCTCTCGACTTCCGCGGTGGCCCGCCGTTCAGCGGCGGTACCGGGCCGCCAGCCGCTCCAGCTCCGGCACCAGTTCGCCGGGGCTCGGCTGGCCGAGGATCTCCTGCCGCACCCGCTGGGCGCCGGCCTGGAAGGCGGGGTCCTCCAGCAGCCGTACGACGCCGTCGCGGATCTTCGCGGCCGTCACCTCGGCCGGCGGGATCGCCAGTCCCGCCTGGAACTCGTCCAGGTGCTCGCTCTTCAGGTGCGCGTCGGGGGCGATGCTGATCACGAGCTGCGGCACCCCGTGCAGCAGCGAGATGTTGAACCCTCCTGGGCTGCCCTGGTGGATCACCACCGAGCACGACGGAACGATGCACTGGAGCGGGACGAAGTTGACGACCCGGGTGTTTCCGGGAATGCGTGACAGCTGGTCGCGCAGCTCGTCCTGCAGGGTCACCACCAGCTCGATGTCGAGGTCGGCCATCGCGTCGAGCGTCTTCTGGATCCGCTCGATCGACATGACCTGCTGGTGGCTCCAGTCCCGCCCGGACAGCCCGAACGTCATGAGGACCCGCGGCACGGCCGGGGTGCTCCACAGCCATTCGGGCATCACGGCCGGTCCGTTGTAGGGGACGTAGCGCATGAAGAGGTAGTGCAGGGCGGTGTCGACGCGGAAGGAGGGCGGCAATTGGTCGATCGTGAAGTGGCCGTTGAACAGGTCCTCGGAGAACTCCAGCTCATACTTCTCCGTCCACCCGGTCACCCACTCCCGCAGGGGGTCCCGGCGGTCGCCGGGCGGCTGCAGGTCCCTCAGCCGCACGAACTCGGCCCGCATCGTGGCGTCGGTGTCGTGGGAGTACAGCACCCGCCCATGGGCCGCCCCCGTCGCCGCGGCGGCGATCGAACCGGCGTAGCTGGCCGCGTCCCAGAGGACCAGATCGGGCCGCCACCAGCGGCTGAACGCCACGAGGTCATCGATCATCGAGTCGTTCATGACGCTCGCCCCGGGGACGATCGCCACGTCGTACAGCCGGCTGAGGTTCTCCCAGCCGGACAGGGGCGCCTGGGTCTTGGCCAGGGGAGACTGCGGCGATCCCGCCTGCTTCAGCCACTGCTCGATGGACCCGTGGTCCCGCTCCTCCATGGCGCGCTGGGTCTTCTCCTTGATCGTCTCGGCCGACCCGACCGGGACCGCCGTCAGGCCGGTACGGGTGATGGTGTCCACCAGCTCCGGCCCGCTGGCCACGCGTACTTCGTGACCCGCGGCGCACAATGCCCAGGCCAGCGCCACGCTGTTGAAGAAATGGGTATTACCCGGAAAAGACGTGAACAGTACGCGCATATCGATAAGTCTAGGACGGCTTCTCGGCCGACCGTACCCCTGTTCTCGGTGCCGGATTCAGGGGCACCCCGTCCACTGGATTTAGCTTTTCTTTAGCCCCGTCACGGATGCTGCAAGCGTCAGCAGATACGTGGATGGCGTCGGTCGTGATCCGGGCGAAGAGGGATGAGATGGCTCGCAATCTTCAAGCCAGTCCGCAGTGGGAGCGAATCCAGCAGCACTGGGTCACCGAGGATTCGGCAGTTGATCTGACGAGTTTCAAGTCCGACAACCGGAACTACAACATCGCGCTCTGGAGCCCCGAGGCGAATGGGGTGCGGTATCTCAAGACGTTCGTCTACAACCTGGCGATCGGGCTCGGCGAGGCGGACTGGAAGCGGCTGCGCAACATCCGCAACCGCGACATCGGCGAACCGCTCACCGTACGCGTGGACGGTGAGCCGGTGTGCCTGGACTACCTGCAGGCCGTCCAGGAGCTCGGCTTCATCGAGCGCCAGGTCGGGCTGGGCGGGGCCCGGGTGCTGGAGATCGGCGCCGGGTACGGGCGTACCTGCCATGCGATGCTGGCCAACCACGACGCCGCCGAGTACTGGATCGTCGACCTGGCCAACACCCTCACGCTCAGCCGGGCCTACCTCCGCGAGGTGCTGGACGAGGCCGACTACGCCAAGGTGCGGTTCGTCGACGTCCGGGACATCGACCAGGTGCTCGAGGCGCCGCGCTTCGACCTGTGCGTCAACATCCACTCGTTCACCGAGATGACCCCCGAGACGGTCCAGGACTACCTGGAGCTGATCGACGAGAAGTGCGCCGCGTTCTACGTCAAGAACCCGGTCGGCAAGTTCCTGGACCGCAAGCTGGACGGCCACTTCAAGGGCCGCGAGGCGGTCGAGGAGGCGCTCAGCACCGGGCCGCTGCGCAAGGTGCTGGACATCTTCGACGACCAGGCGGTGGCGGCGGCGGTGCCGGACTACATCGCCGCGTACCGGCCGGGCGATGCCTGGGAGTGCGTCGCGGACGCCCGGGGCGTGCCGTGGAGCTACTTCTGGCAGGCCCTGTACAAGAACGGCGACGCGTGACGCCGACGGCGTCTCGTTCGGTCGTGGTGCTGGGCGCCTCGGGTTTCCTGGGACGTCACGTCTGCGCCGCGTTCGCGGCCGCCGGGGCACGGGTCTCGCCCGTGTCGCGGAAGGCGCGGGACGGCGTGGCCCTCGACCTCGTGCGGGCCGGGCGGCCCGAGCTCAGGCGGCTGTGCGCCGGGGCGGACGCCGTGGTGAACGCGGCCGGGGCGGTCTGGGGCGGCACCGGCCAGGAGATGGCCGAGCTGAACGCCGAGCTGGTCCGCAGGCTCACCGAGGTCCTGGCCGAACTGCCGGAGCGGCCGCGGTTCGTCAACCTGGGCAGCGCCTATGAGTACGGGCCGGTTCCGGCGGGCGTGTCGATCGACGAGGACTGGCCGCCGGCGCCGGCGACCGCGTACGGGCGCACGAAACTCCAGGGCACGCAGGCGGTCGTACGGGCCGCCGATGAGCACGGCGTGGACGGCGTGGCGCTGCGGGTCTCCGTGGCGTGCGGGCCCGGCACGCCGAAGGTCAGCCTTCCGGGGATCGTGGCCGGGCACCTGGCCGCGGGGGACGACGAACTCCGGCTCGCCCCGCTGCGAGCCCATCGCGACCTGGTGGACGTACGTGACGTCGCCGACGCGGTGCTGGCCGCCGCGGACGCCCCTCGCGGCGCGGTCGCCGGAGCTGTGATCAACATCGGCGGCGGTGCGGCCGTGCCCGTCCGCGACCTGGTCGAGCTGATGATCTCGCTGAGCGGCCGCCCGGTCCGGATCGTGGAGGAGGCGGTCGCACGGGACACGCGCTCGGACGCGCAGTGGCAGCGACTGGACATCGGCCGGGCACGCCGGACGCTGGGCTGGACGCCGCGCCGCACCCTGGCGGAGTCGATGCGCGACCTCCTCACGGCCGTGGGGGTGCCGGTCGTACGACCTGTGCCGGCGGTGCAGCCGGCCGAAGGGACCGAAGATGAGCCAACGGCTCGAGCACATCCTCGATGAGGTTCGCAAATACCACCAGGACGCCGAGAACGCGCGGGGCTTCGTGCCCGGCGTCACCGAGATCTGGCCCTCCGGGGCCGTGCTGGACGAAGAGGACCGGGCGGCGCTGGTCGCGGCCGCGCTGGACATGCGGATCGCCGCCGGCGCGCTGTCGCGCCGCTTCGAGCGCGACTTCGCCCGGCGGCTCGAACAGCGCAAGGCGCACCTGACCAACTCCGGGTCGTCGGCCAACCTGCTGGCGATGTCGGCGCTGACCTCGCCGCTGCTCCAGGACCGGCGGCTGCGGCCCGGCGACGAGGTGATCACGGTCGCGGCGGGCTTCCCGACCACGGTGAACCCGATCCTGCAGAACGGGCTGGTGCCCGTCTTCGTGGACGTCGAGCTGCCCACGTACAACACCACCGTGGACCGGGTCGCCCAGGCGATCGGCCCGCGCACCCGGGCCATCATCATGGCGCACACGCTGGGCAACCCCTACGCGGTCGCCGAGATCGCCCAGCTCGCCGACGAGCACGAGCTACTGCTGATCGAGGACAACTGCGACGCGGTCGGCTCCACCTACGACGGGCGGCTCACCGGCACGTTCGGCGACCTGACCACGGTGAGCTTCTATCCGGCGCACCACCTGACGATGGGGGAGGGCGGCTGCGTGCTGACCTCCAACCTCGTGCTGGCCCGGATCGTGGAGTCGATGCGGGACTGGGGCCGGGACTGCTGGTGCGAGCCGGGGGAGAGCGACACCTGCCACAAGAGGTTCGGCTACCAGATGGGCACGCTGCCGGACGGCTACGACCACAAGTACATCTTCTCCCACGTGGGCTACAACCTGAAGTCGACCGACCTCCAGGCCGCGCTGGGCCTGACCCAGCTCGACAAGCTCGACCGGTTCTGCGCGGCGCGGCGGCACAACTGGCGGAGGCTGCGCGAGGGGCTCGACGGCCTGCCGTGGCTGATCCTGCCGGAGGCGACGCCGCGCAGCGACCCCAGCTGGTTCGGGTTCGTGCTGACGGTGGAGCCGGGCGCGCCGTTCGGGCGGGCCGCGCTGGTGGACTTCCTGGAGACGCGCAAGATCGGCACCCGGCGCCTCTTCGCGGGGAACCTGACCCGGCATCCCGCCTACATCGGCCGTGAACACCGGATCTCCGGAGACCTGACCAACAGCGACGTCGTCACCGAACACTCGTTCTGGGTGGGCGTCTACCCGGGCCTGACCGACGAGATGATCGACTACGTGATCGCCTCCGTGACCGAGTTCGTGGAGGACCACCGGTGATCGCGCCGCTGACCCGGGAGCGCGGCGACGGCGCGCTGCCCGCGCGCATCACCCGGTCGGCCGCCGCCCGGCACGGGGTGTCGGGCGACGTGCACGACTTCCACGCCTGGTTCGCCGGGCGGCGCGCGGCCACACGCTTCGCGGTGGACCGCATCCCGTTCGACGCGCTGGACGGCTGGTCCTTCCAGGAGGGCACCGGCGACCTCGTGCACCGCAGCGGCCGGTTCTTCACGGTCGAGGGCCTGCGCGTGGAGGTCGGCGACCCGCGCACGGCCCAGTGGCAGCAGCCCATCATCCGCCAGCCGGAGGTCGGCATCCTCGGCATCGTGGCCAGGGAGTTCGACGGGGTCCTGCACTTCCTGATGCAGGCGAAGATGGAGCCGGGCAACCCGAACCTGCTCCAGCTCTCCCCGACCGTGCAGGCGACCCGCAGCAACTACACCGGGGTCCACCGGGGCGCGGCGGTACGCCACCTGGAGCACTTCATCAAGGCGGAGAACGGCCGGGTGCTGTCGGACGTCCTGCAGTCCGAGCACGGCTCCTGGTTCTACCGAAAGCGCAACCGGAACATGATCGTCGAGGTGTCCGGCGACGTGGCGCCGCACGAGGACTTCCGCTGGCTGACCCTCGGCCAGATCTCCGAGCTGATGCGGCACGACAACCTCATCAACATGGACTCACGGTCGGTCCTGGCCGGCCTGTCCGCCGACTGCACGCCGCGCGCCCTGCACTCCGACACCGACCTGCTGTCCTGGCTCGCCGCGATGCGGTCCGCGCACATCGTCCGTGCCGAGTGCGGCCCGCTGTCCGGCGTCTCCGGCTGGGTGCGGGGGGCGTCGTCGATCGACCACGAGCACGGGCGGTACTTCCGGGTCGTCGCCGTGGCGGTGCAGGCGGGGAACCGGGAGGTCGCCCAGTGGACGCAGCCGCTGTTCGAGCCGCTCGGGGAGGGGATCGTGGCGTTCCTGACCCGGGAGATCGAGGGCGTCCCGCATGCGCTCGTACGCGCCTGCCCGGAGGCCGGCTTCCTGGACACGGTGGAGCTGGGGCCCACCGTCCAGTGCACGCCCGCCAACTACGCGCACCTGCCGGCCGGCGAGCGGCCGGCCTTCCTCGACGTGGTGACCGCCCCGGATCCGGACCGGGTCCGCTACTCGGCGCTGCATTCGGAGGAGGGCGGCCGGTTCCTCAACGCGGTCAGCCGGTACCTGGTGGTGGAGGCCGACGAGAGCACGGCGCCGCTGGTGCCGCCGCCCGGCTTCCGCTGGGTGTCGCACGGCCAGCTCGCCGAGATGGCCCGTCACGGCCACTACGTGAGCGTGCAGGCGCGTACGCTGCTCGCCTGCCTCAACGCGCTCGCGGCGGACGCCCTGACCGTACGGGCCTGATCGAACCTCAGACCGTGAAGCGCAGGGCCTTCTCCTCGGCCGCGGCGACCATGCGGGCCTGGTGCAGGCTCGCCTCGGCGTGGGCGTCGACCGCCTCGCCGGTGCGCACCGCGAGCGCGAAGCCGGCGATGACGTTCGCGAACTGGTCGTCGGCGGGCAGCGTGATCTCCTCGTAGCGGTCCTGCCGCTCGGTCCGTACCACGGGCCGGAACGCCGGGGGCGGCGTGAACGCCCGGTCGAGCAGGAGGCGGCCACCGCTCCCGGCGAACTCACAGCTCGCGCGGTAGGAGTGCTCCATGCCGAAGTGCAGGTCGGCCGTCGTGCCCCGGGGAGTGCAGGCGAGAACGCGCCCGGACACCACCGCGCCGGTCGCGCCGTGCAGGCGCAGGACGGCGGCGGTGACGTCGAGGTCGTGGCCGAGATAGTGGAGCGCGGCGCGGATCGGGTAGATGCCGATGTCCAGCAGCGCCCCGCCGCCCACGTCCGGCCGGTAGCGGATGTCGTCCTCGGGCAGCGGCGGGATGGTGAAGGTGCCGGTGAAGCCGCGCAGCTCGCCGGCGACGCCGTCGGCGAGCATCTTCTGCACGGTGGCGTGCTGGGAGTGGTGGGGGAACGCGACGTTCTCCATCAGCACCAGGCCGCGTGAGCGCGCGAGCCGCAGCAGCCGCTCGGTGTCGGCGCGGTCGCCGGTGAGCGGCTTCTCGACCAGCACGTGCTTGCCGGCCGTGAGCGTCCGCTCGACCCATCCGGCGTGCAGCATCGCGGGCAGCGGCACGTACACGGCCTCGATCGCGGAGGAGGCGAGCAGCGCGTCGTAGTCCGGCTCGGCGGCGCAGCCGAACCGGCCGGCGAACGCGGCGGCCTTCGCCGGGTCCCGGCTGGCGACGGCGACGAGCCGGACGCCCGGGGCGGCGGACAGGGCCGGCAGCATGCGGCGCTGCGCGATGTCCGCGCAGCCCAGCACGCCGATCGGGACGGGCGCGCCGTCGTCAGACCGCATGTTCGACGCTCGCTTCGGGCTCGCGGTGCTTCAGCGGCTCCCACCAGTCGCGGTTCCGCCGGTACCACTCCACGGTATCGGCGAGGCCGCGCTCGACGTCGTGCCGCGGCCGGTAGCCGAGCTCGGTCTGGGCCTTGTCGTCCTGGATCGAGTAGCGCCGGTCGTGGCCCTTGCGGTCGGGAACGTGGCGGACCCGGCTCCAGTCGCCGCCGCAGGCCGCCAGCAGTAGCTCGGTGAGCCGGCGGTTGCTCAGCTCGGTGCCGCCGCTGATGTTGTAGATCTCGCCGGGCCGCCCGGCCACGCGCACCAGGTCCACCGCGCGGCAGTGGTCCTCGACGTGCAGCCAGTCGCGGCGGTTCAGGCCGTCGCCGTACAGCGGGACGTCGTGACCGTCGAGCAGGTTGGTGATGAACAGCGGGATGATCTTCTCGGGGAACTGGCGCGGGCCGTAGTTGTTGGTGCACCGGGTGACCCGGACGTCCAGGCCGTGGGTGCGGTGGTAGGCGAGGGCGACCATGTCCGAGGCGGCCTTGGAGGCCGCGTACGGCGAGGTGGGGTCCAGCGGGTCGCTCTCGGCCCGCGACCCGGTCTCGACCGAGCCGTAGACCTCATCGGTCGAGACGTGCACGAAGGTCTCCACCTCGTGCCGCAGGGCCGCGTCCAGCAGGGTCTGTGTGCCCAGCACGTTGGTGCTCACGAACTCCTTGGCTGCGGCGATCGAGCGGTCCACGTGGGACTCGGCCGCGAAGTGCACGACCTGGTCCGCCTCGGCCATGAGCTCGCCGACCAGGCGTGCGTCGCGCACGTCGCCGTAGACGAACCGCAGCCGCGGCTCGGTGAGGTCGAGGTTGTCGACGGTCCCGGCGTAGGTCAGCCGGTCCAGGACCGTCACCCGTGAGATGCCGGCCGCGTCGGGCCCCAGGAGCGTGCGCACGTAGGTGGAGCCGATGAAACCGGCGGCGCCGGTCACGAGGATGTTCATTCACCAGTCCTCGGTGGCTCGCGCTGACGCGGGGAGCCGCTTGTAGAAGCGGGCACAATCCATCAGATACCGTCCGTACGGCGAGGCGGCCATCTCGGTGCCCAGCCGGTAGCAGTCGTCGGGGCTGATGAAGCCCATGTGCATGGCGATCTCCTCGACGCACCCGATCCGTGTGCCCTGCCGTCGCTGGACGTCGCGCACGAACAGCCCTGCCTCCAGCAGCGACTCGTGCGTGCCGGTGTCCAGCCAGGTGACGCCCCGGCCAAGCCACATCAGATCGGCCCGGCCCTCGTCCATGTAGGCGCGGAGCACGTCGGTGATCTCCAGTTCGCCCCGGGGCGAGGGGGCGAGGCGCTTGGCGACGTCCACGACCCCGCCGTCGAAGAAGTAGAGGCCGGGGATGGCGAGGTTGGAGCGCGGCTCGGCCGGCTTCTCCTCGATCGCGACCAGCTTCCCGTCCTCGTCCACCTCGGCCACGCCGAACTGCTCGGGGTCGGCGACCTGGTGGCCGAACAGCACACAGCCGTTCAGCCGCGCGGCGCTGCGCCGCAGCAGGGACGGCAGGTTCGCGCCGTGGAAGAGGTTGTCGCCGAGGATCAGCGCGTTGTCCTCGCCCTGGATGTGGTCGGCGCCGACCAGGAACGCGTCGGCGATCCCGCGTGGCTCGTCCTGCCCCGCGTAGACGATGGACATCCCCAGCCTGCCGCCGTCGCCGAAGAGCTTGTGGAACAGCGGAAGCTCGGCCGGGCGGGAAATGATCAGGACGTCGGAGATCCCGGCGAGCATGAGCATCGACAGCGGATAGTAGATCATCGGCTTGTCGTATACCGGGGCGAGCTGCTTGGACCTGACGAGCGAAAGGGGCTGTAATCGGGTGCCGTTGCCGCCCGCGAGAATGATCCCCTTCATCGGCTGCCCGGCGATCCGGGTGCGCCTCGCCCAGGGGCCGTGCCGACGGCCGCGGCCCGCGGGGCCCTGTCGTCGAGGTCGTGCATCGAGCACCCTCCTCAAGATCCGTTACTCCCATCGTTGGCCCCTGCCCTAAAGGCACGCCAAACGTGTGCGAAGGGGCGGCCGGGTCGCATCGCGCGGGTGAGGCGGCGGGTTCATCGGCGCCGCGGGGAGGTCGCCCCGTATCGCCGCGATCCCGCGGCCGCTCGCGTCAGGGGAGGGTGGCAGGTCCGGCACGCCCGTGGTGGCGGTCCCAGACGCCGGCAGGATGTCCGTACGCCGAGGGGCCGGCGCCATCCGGCGCCGGCCCCTCGGGACGTGGTCGAGGGCTCCGCCGCGGAGCCCTCCGGGTGTCAGCTCACGCCGCTGTCCACCGTCTCCGCGGTGGCCGGCTCGGCCGTGGCGGGGTGCGGTGTCAGCACGGTCATGGCGAGGAGCGCCGCGGCCAGGATGCCGATCGCCCCGACGACCGCGGTGGACCCCATGCCGTCGACGAAGGCGCGCTGCGCGGCGCGCGCCAGGCCGGCGTCGTGGCGGGCCGCCGCGGTCACCAGCGCCTCTCCGATGGAGTCGCGCGCCTTTCCGGTGATGTTGTGGGGCAGCTTGGCGGCGTAGAAGGCCGTCAGGACCGTGCCCAGGATGGCCACGCTGAGGGCCTGGCCCGTCTGCGAGACGGTGTCGTTGACGGCGGAGCCGACACCCGCCCGCTCGGGCGGCAGCGCGCCCAGCAGCGTGGCGTAGGCCGCGGGCCCGACCGTACCGCTGCCGGCGCCGATGCCCACGAGCGCGTAGACCAGCTTCAGGTAACCGTCGCCCGGAGAGACCAGGGCGAGCAGCGCGAAGCCCGCCGACAGCAGGACGAGCCCGGTGACGATGGCGGCCCGTGCGCCCCACCTCTTGTTGATCATCACGCCGAGGCCGTTGAAGGCGACCGCGCTGATGATCAGGGGGATGAAGGCGACGCCGGTCTTCAGCGCGCTGTAGCCGAGGACGAACTGCAGGAACTGGGTGAGCGCGAGCAGCAGCCCGCCGGAGGAGAGCGCGACCAGCACGAGCGACATGCTGGCGCCGACGAAGTTGCGGTTGCGGAACAGCTTCAGCGGCAGCATCGGGTACGACGCGGCGCCCTGCCAGAAGGCGAAGCCGGCCAGCCCGCCGACCGCCAGCACGATGGCGACGATGGTCGGCGCGGACGACCAGCCGTCACGCTGGGAGGAGATGATGCCGTAGATCAGCGCCGCCATCCCGACGATGGACAGGACCGAGCCGAGGATGTCGGGACGGTTCGACGGGCCGCGCGTCTCGGGGATGATCAGCAGCGCGGCGACGACGGCCACCACGGCGATGGGGATGTTGAGGAGGAACACCGACCCCCACCAGAAGTGCTGCAGCAGCACGCCGCCGAGGAGGGGCGCGCCCAGCGCGCCGAGCATGAGGACCGAGCTCCAGATCGCGATGGCCTTCTTGCGCTCCTCCTCGTCGAAGACCGTGGTGAGGATGGACAGCGTCCCCGGCATGATGAACGCCGCGCCCGCGCCCATGAGCGCCCGGGAGGCGATGAGCTGGCCGGTCGTCGAGGCGAACGCGGTGGGGATCGAGGCGCCGCCGAACAGCACCAGCCCGATGATCAGGCAGAGGCGCCGGCCGTAACGGTCGGACAGGCCGCCCGCGGTGAGCAGCAGCCCGGCGAACACCACGATGTAGGCGTCGAGGACCCACTGCACGTCGGCGATGCTCGTGTTCAGGCTGCGGATCAGCGACGGGATCGCGACGGTGAGCACCGCGTTGTCCATGACGGTGACGAACAGGCTCAGGGACAGGACGGCGAGGATCCACCAACGCCGTGGGTCGGGGGTCGTCGGTTCAGTTTGAGGAGATGACACGGTGTCTCCACTCGCACGTTGTTTGACTACTCATACGGCGTACGATGTCATCGTACAGCGTGTGATGGAAGGTAGTCTGAATTGGTGAAACGCAGATCGCTCATCGCGTAAGGACGGGGAATGGCGCGAGATACCGATCCCATCGCCACCTCGGTCTGGATACGCCCGTCGAGGTCGCTGCGGGGGCAGCCCACGCTGAGCCTGGACCAGATCGTGTCGGCGGCGATCGAGTTGCTCGACGCCGAGGGCCTCGACGGAATGAGCATGCGCCGGCTCGGCGCCCGGCTGGGGGCCGGGGCGACCTCCGCCTACTGGTACGTCAGGAACAAGAGCGAGCTGCTCGAGCTGGCCATCGACAAGGTCATGGGTGAGATCGACATCCCCGACGCCGCCGAGGTCGGCTGGCGGACGGCGGCCGGCGCCAGCGCGCGGGAGTACCGCTCCGCGGTCCTGCGCCACCCGTGGATGATCGGCGTGCTCGGCGTCCTGCCCGCCATCGGCCCCAACGCGATGCGGATGAGCGATCGGATGATCAAGGCGTTGACGGCGGCCGGGTTCGCGGGGGAGGAGCTGGCGTTCGCCAGCTCGATGCTGGCCTCCCACGCCGTCGGCTCGGCGATGACCGAGGTTGCGATGCGCGCAGCCTCGGCCCGCGCCGAGAAGAGCCCGAACGAGCTCGTGGCGGAGCTGGAGCCCTACATCCGGAGCCTTGAGGCCGACTATCACAGCTACGTGGCGCTCTGGACGGAGAACAAGGGCATGGACATGGAGAGGCTCCAGGACGACGGTTTCGACTTCGGGCTGGACCGCCTGCTCGACGGCCTGCAGGCGTGGCTCGACCGGCCGGAGGGCCGGGACTGACCGGGCGCCGGATCAGCCGAAGTTCGTCTTCAGCCAGGCGAGCATGAGGGCGTCGGTCTGCGGCGCCGTCGTCGACAGGGCGAGGTCGTGGCCGGTGCCCGGGATCATCTCGACGGTCAGGTGCGCCTCCGGCTTGTAGAACTGCCCCTCATACGCCTTGACGCTGGCGGGGTCGGAGCAGTCGTACAGCGTGACGTTGACGCACTGGGCGCGGTCGCGCTGGCCGGACATCAGCAGAACCGGCACCGTGATGTCCATCGGGGTCGGCAGGACGGGGCTCGCCGTCAGCGTGGCCACGTCCTTGTTCGCCTCGTCGGCAGCGATCACGTTCGGGTCCGACGTCGCCGGGTCGTAGAAGAAGTCCCGTGTCCCCGGAATCGACGTGACGTAGCCGGAGTCGAGACCGGAGCCGGCGAACTTCGGGTCCTGCACGGCCGGGTAGATGACGGAGCCGGCGTCGGGATTGATCCCGTGCAGGCCGCCCGTCAGGATCGTGGCGTCCACGTCGTGGTAGCGCGAGATCTCGTACATGGCGTGGTAGGACCCGTTGGAGTGCCCGATCCACGCCACGCGGGAGAAGGCGTGGCCGTCCAGGGAGCCCGCGCGGAGCTTGGTGATGACGTCGTGCAGCGCGACGGCGCCGGCCGGGATGTCGAGCTGGGCGCTCGGCGGGTGTGAGCTGTTGCCGTCGCCGATCCGGTCGACGTTGAACGTCGCGTATCCCGCGCCGGCCGCCGCCTTGACGTAGGAGTAGAGGCCGTTCCCGACCGGGAAGTCCCAGTACACGTGGTTGTACATGGAACCGTGCACCAGCAGCTGCACCTTGGAGGGCCGGGTGGAGCCCGGGTAGCACAGCCGCCCCCACAAGGTCTGGTCGGCCGGCCCCGGATCGGCGATGCGCACGTGGAGCGTGTACGTCGAGCACGTGGGTGTGGTCGCGGCACGTACCGGCATCGCCAGGGCGAGCAGCGTCCCGCAGACGAGCGCGAACGCGAGAGCCAGCTGCCTGACGCGGACTGAACGGGTCATGGGCGTCTCCTGTACGGGTTCGGGGAGGGAGTGGGCATGCCGAACCTGCCGTCCGCCGTGGAGGCCGCGCGGCGGTGACGGCCCCGGCCGGGAAGCGGCCGGGGTGGTTCGGGGGTCGCGACGAGGCGAGAACGGTCTCCTCACCGTGCTGGTGAGCTCGTTGCGTCGCCTGTGCGATGTGACTTCGGCCGAATTGTGCGCGTCCGAGGTAAAGCTCCGCTAGAGCCGCGTCCCTCCGCACATGTTTGGCGTGCCTTTAGGGCGGGGGCCAACGATGAGGGGCCGAAGCGAGAGCGATTTCCAGGCGGGAGTGCCTCGATGACAGTCCAGCACCATGCGTTGCCCGACCGCCGCGGGTCGCGCGATGGCTAGGGCGCGTCCCGAGGTTCCGAGCGCCGGCGCGGCTCCCATCGCGGTCATCGGCCTTGCCTGCCGGCTGCCGAACGCGCCGGACCCGGCCGCCTTCTGGCGGCTGCTGAGCCACGGAGAGAGCGCGATCGGGGAGATGCCGGCCGACCGCGGCCGCGCCGCCCCGGCACCCGGCGACGACGGCGCGCCCCGCGTCTGGCCCGGCGGGTTCCTCGACGACGTGGCCTCCTTCGACGCGGAGTTCTTCGGCATCTCGCCGCGCGAGGCGGTGTCGATGGACCCCCAGCAGCGCCTCGTGCTGGAGCTGACCTGGGAGGCGCTGGAAGACGCCGGTATCCGCCCGCCGTCCCTGGCGGGCAGCGACACCGGCGTGTTCGTCGGCGCGATCTGGAACGACTACGCCACGCTGCTCCGCCGGTCCTCGCTCGGCGGGAGCGCACGCCACGCGATGACCGGCATGCACCGCAGCATCATCGCCAACCGCGTCTCGTACGGGTACGACCTGCGCGGGCCGAGCCTGCACATCGACACCGCGCAGTCCTCGTCACTGGTCGCGGTGCACGTCGCGAGCGAGAGCCTCCGCCGCGGCGAGTGCTCGCTCGCGCTGGCCGGCGGCATCAACCTCATCCTCGACGAGGACAGCATGGAGATGGCCGCCCAGTTCGGCGGCCTGTCCCCGGACGGCCGTTGCTACACGTTCGACGCGCGGGCCAACGGCTTCGTCCGTGGCGAGGGCGGCGGAGTCGTGCTGCTCAAGCCGCTGGACGCGGCGCTGCGCGACGGCGACCCCGTGTACTGCGTGATCCTCGGCGGCGCCATGAACAACGACGGGAGCACGGACGCGCTGACGGTGCCCAGCACGGCGGCGCAGGAGCACGTGCTGCGCGAGGCGTACCGGGCCGCGGGCGTGTCGCCGGCGGACGTCCAGTACGTCGAGCTGCACGGAAGCGGCACCCCCGTCGGCGACCCGGTGGAGGCCGCCGCGCTCGGCGCGGTCCTCGGGGCCGGCCGTGACGCGCCGCTGCCCGTGGGCTCGGTCAAGACGAACATCGGGCATCTGGAGGGCGCCGGCGGAATCGCCGGGCTCATCAAGACGGCGCTGAGCCTGAGGCACGAGCGGTTGCCGCAGAGCCTCAACTTCAGCACGCCGAACCCGAAGATCCCCCTGGACCGGCTCGGGCTGCGGGTGCAGGACCGGCTGACCGGCTGGCCGTACCCGGACCGTCCCCTGCTCGCGGGCGTCAGCTCGTTCGGCATGGGCGGGACCAACTGCCACCTCCTGCTCGGCGCGGCGCCGGAGGAGCCGGTGGCGGGTGCCACCCGTTCCGGGGACACCGCCGACGTCCCCTGGCCGCTGTCGGGAACGAGCCGCGCGGCGCTGGCGGCGCAGGCCGGGCGGCTTCGCCGGCACCTCGCCGAGCACCCGGACCTCGATCCCGCCGACGTCGGGTACTCCCTCGGCACCTCGCGTTCGGCGTTCGCCTGCCGGGCGGTGGTCCTCGGCGAGAACGCCGAGGAGCGGCTCGACCGGCTCGCCGCCCTGGAACGCGGCGACGACGCGGCCGGTCCGGGAGACGGCGGCGTGGCCCTGCTCTTCAGCGGCCCCGGGAGCGAGCGCGCGAGGACGGGCCAGGCCCTGTACGAGGCCCACCCGCGGTTCGCCCAGGCGCTGGACGACGTGTGGGCGGAGCTCGACCCCCACCTCGAACGGCCGCTCCGCGAGGTCACCTTCGCCGGCGACGGCCCGCTGGACCAGGCGCCGTACGCCCACGCCGCCGTGTTCGCGCTCGACGTGGCGCTGTACCGGCTCGCCGAGTCGTGGGGGCTCGGCGCGGACGTCGTGATGGGGCACTCGGCCGGGGAGGTGGCCGCCGCGCACGTCGCCGGCGCGCTGCCGCTCGCGGAGGCGTGCGCACTCGTCGTGGCCCTGGGCCGGCTCGCCCAGGACGCGGAGGGCGCGCTCGACGAGCTTCGTACCGTGGTGTCGGACCTGACCGTCTCCGCCCTCGCCGTCCCGGTCGTCTCCGGGGTGACCGGCCGCCCGGTCACCGTCGGCCGGCTCGGCTCCGCGGATCACTGGGCCGAGTGCGTACGG
This sequence comes from Actinomadura sp. DC4, assembly GCF_030406325.1. Classification (GTDB taxonomy): domain Bacteria; phylum Actinomycetota; class Actinomycetes; order Streptosporangiales; family Streptosporangiaceae; genus Actinoallomurus. The sequence goes on from NZ_JAUEQY010000015.1 coordinate 26,548, forward strand.
GAGTCCGGAGGGCTCGCGGCCGGACTCGATTTCCTGCGCGAAGGCGGCGCCGGCGTGTTCCTGGAGCTCGGGCACGGCGAACGGCTCGCCGCCATGGCGCGCGACCACGTGGCGGCGGGCCCCGGTCCGGTCGTGCTCGCGGCGCTGGAGGGCGACCGGCCGGAGAGCGCCGCGTTCGCCGCCGCCATGGCCGGGGCGTACGTTCAGGGCGCCGACCTGGACTGGGAACAGGTGTTCGCGGGCCGGGAGTGCCGGCGAATCGGCCTGCCGACGTACGCGTTCCAGCGCAGCCGGTACTGGCCCGACGCCCTGCCGGCACCCACGACAACGACGACACCGGCACCGGCGGCGGCGGACCGGGAGGCCCCCGCGCGGGCCCCGGGCGAGGGCTCGCCATTCACCCGGCGCCTCGCCGCGCTGAACGACGCGGACCGCGACCGGGCGCTGCTGGAGACGGTGCTGACGCACGTCGCCGTCGTCCTCGGGCACGCCACACCGGCCGCCGTCGACCCCCGCCTGACCTTCAAACAGCTCGGCTTCGACTCGATCGCGGGCACGGAGCTGTCCCAGCGGCTCGGCACCGCGACCCAGCTGCCGCTTCCCACGACCCTGACCTTCGACCACCCGACGCCGCACGCCGTCGCCGGGCATCTGCGCGACCGGGTCCTGCGCGCCCCTGCCGCCCCGGCCGACGGCCCCGGCCACGGCACGGCCGACGACGCGATCGCGATCGTGGGCATGGCCTGCCGGTACCCGGGCGCGGGTTCGCCCGAGGAGCTGTGGGACCTGGTGGCCGGCGAGGAGGACGCGGTCGGCGCGTTCCCGGCCAACCGCGGCTGGGACCTCTCGGCGCTGTTCGACGAGGACCCGGACCGGTCGGGGTGCAGCTACACCCGTGAGGGCGGGTTCCTCTACGACGCGGACCTGTTCGACGCCGCGTTCTTCGGGATCAGCCCGCGTGAGGCCGTGGCGATGGATCCGCAGCAGCGGCTGCTGCTGGAGACCGCCTGGCAGGCGTTCGAGCGGACCGGCGTCGACGCGGGCTCGCTCCGCCGCAGCGCGACCGGCGTGTTCGTCGGCGCGACCACCCAGGACTACGGCCCGCGCATGCACGAGGCGTCCCAGGACCTCGACGGCCAGCTGCTGACCGGTACGACGCCCAGCGTGATGGCGGGCCGGCTGGCCTTCTCGTTCGGCCTGGAGGGGCCGGCGATGACGGTGGACACGGCGTGTTCGTCCTCGCTGGTGGCGATGCACCTGGCGTGCCAGTCGCTGCGGCAGGGGGAGTGCTCCCTGGCGCTCGCCGGCGGCATCACGGTGATGGCCACCCCGGGCATGTTCGTGGAGTTCTCGCGGCAGCGGGGCCTGTCGCCGGACGGCCGGTGCAAGGCCTTCTCCAAGGCCGCGGACGGTACGGGCTGGGCCGAGGGCGTGGGCCTGGTCGTGCTGGAGCGGCTGTCGGACGCGGAGCGCAACGGGCACCGGATCCTCGCGATCGTCCGCGGCTCGGCGATCAACCAGGACGGCGCCAGCAACGGGCTCACCGCGCCCAACGGCCCCTCCCAGGAACGTGTCATCCGCCGGGCGCTCGCCAACGCCCGGCTGGCGGCGGCCGACGTCGACGTGATCGAGGCGCACGGCACCGGCACCACCCTGGGCGACCCCATCGAGGCCAACGCGCTGCTCGCGACGTACGGGCAGGGCCGGCGACAGGACCGGCCGCTGTGGCTGGGGACGGTCAAGTCCAACATCGGGCACACGCAGGCGGCGGCCGGTGTGGCGGGTGTGATCAAGATGGTGATGGCGCTGCGGCACGGGGTGCTGCCCACCACCCTGCACGTGGACGAGCCGTCGCCGCACGTGGACTGGTCCGCGGGCGAGGTGCGGCTGCTGACCGAGGCGGTGGACTGGCCGGAGAACGGCCGCCCCCGCCGCGCGGGGGTCTCCTCGTTCGGGATCTCCGGCACCAACGCCCACCTGATCGTCGAGCAGGCGCCGGACCACCGCGGATCGGAGCCGACGGCACCCCTGTGGGTGCTTTCGGCGCGGTCGGCGCAGGCCCTGCGCGCGCAGGCCGAACGGCTGGCCGAGCACGTGACCGCCCGCCCCGAGCTGACCTCCGCCGAGGTGGGGTGGTCGCTGATCAGGACGCGGTCGGTGTTCGAGCACCGGGCGGCGGTGATCGGGCAGGACCGCGGGCGGTTGCTCGCCGGCCTGGCCGCGCTGGCCGAGGACGCGCCGGACGCCGACGTCGTGACCGGAGCCGCGGGCGCGGCCGGCGCCGATCCGGTGCTGGTCTTCCCCGGGCAGGGCTCGCAGTGGGCCGGGATGGGCGCGGAACTGCTGGACTCCTCGCCGGTCTTCGCAGCGCGCGCCGCCGAGTGCGAGCGGGCTCTGGCGCCGTACGTGGACTGGTCCCTGACCAGGGTGCTGCGCGGCGACGGCGCGGAGCTGAGCCGCGTCGACGTCGTCCAGCCGGCGCTGTGGGCGGTCATGGTCTCGCTGGCCGCGCTCTGGGCCGAGTACGGAGTACGCCCGGCCGCGGTGATCGGCCACAGCCAGGGCGAGATCGCCGCCGCGTGCGTGGCCGGCGCGCTGTCGATCGAGGACGCCGCCCGGATCGTCGCGGTGCGCAGCCAGGCGCTGCGCAGCCTGTCCGGCGGAGGGGCGATGGCCTCGCTGCGCGCGACCGAGGCGGACGTGAGGCGGCTCCTGGAACAGGTGGACGGCGTGGCCGTGGCGGCCGTCAACAGCCCGTCGGCGACCGTGATCTCGGGCCCGCCCGAGCCGGTGAAGGCCGTCGTGGCCGCCGCGGAGGAACAAGGGCTGAGAGCCCGCCTGATCGACGTGGACTACGCCTCGCACGGCCCCCAGGTCGACGAGATCACCGAGGAGCTCGGCGTGGCGCTGGAGGGCATCGCCCCCATGGCCGCGACGGTGCCGTTCTACTCGACCGTCACCGCGGAGCGGATCGACACCACCACCCTCGACGCCGGCTACTGGGTCACCAACCTGCGCGAGCAGGTGCGCTTCGCCGACACCGTCGCGGCGCTGCTCGCCGACGGTCACCGGGTCTTCGTCGAGTCCAGCCCGAACCCGGTCCTGACGCCCGGGATCGGGGAGTGCGCGGAGGAGGCGGACACCACGGCCGCGGCGCTGCCGACGATCCGCCGCGACCAGGGCGGTCCCGCGCAGGTCATCAGGGCGCTCGCCGGCGCGTTCGCCGCCGGCGTCGACGTCGACTGGACCCGCTGCTTCCCCACCGACCCGCCGCCGACGGTCGTCGACCTTCCCACCTACGCCTTCCAGCGGGAGAGCTACTGGCTGTCCGTGACGCGCGGGGGCGCGGACGCGGTGAACCCCTCCGACCTCGGCCTGAGCGGGACCGGCCACCCCGTGCTCGGCGCCGCCTTCGACCCGGCCGGCGGTGTCGGCCGCGTGCTCACGGGCCGGGTGTCGGGGCGGCGGCAGCCCTGGCTCACCGACCACGTCATCGCGGACACCCTGCTGGTCCCGGGCGCCGCGCAGCTCGAATGGGCGCTGCGCGCCGCCGACGAGACCGGCTGCGCGACCGTCGAGGAACTCGTCATCCACACGCCCCTGGCGGTCCCCGAGCCGAGCGGCCTGAGCGTCCAGGTGGTGGTCGGCGCCGCCGGGGAGGACGGCCGGCGCGAGGTGGGCGTGTACTCGCGCGCCGACGCCGGGTGGACCTGCCATGCGACCGGTGTGCTCGGCGCCGTGCCCACCGGCCCGGGCGAGCCGCCGGCCGCCGCGTGGCCGCCCGCCGGGGCCGAGCCCGTCGACCTCGCCGGCTTCTACGACCGGACCGCCGCCGCCGGCTACGGCTACGGCCCCGTCTTCCAGGGGCTGCGCGCGATGTGGCGGGACGGCGCCGACCTGCTCGCCGAGGTCGAGCTGCCCGAGGCCGAGGCCGAGGAGTTCGGCGTCCACCCGGCGCTGCTCGACGCGGTGCTCCACCCGCTGCTGGTCGGCCGGCTCGGCGACGAGGGCGTCTGGCTCCCCTTCACGTGGAACGAGGTGGTCCTGCACGCCGCGGGGGCGACGTCGGTCCGCGTGCGCCTGTCGCCGCTCGGCGACGCGCTGGATCACGGGGTGCGGCTGACGGTGACCGACCCGGCCGGCGGGCCCGTGCTCGACGCGGTGGTCACCCTCCGCCAGGCCGACGGAGAGCGACTGCAGGCCGCGGGCGAGCGCGCGCGTACGGACGACGGACCCGCGAACGGCGGGCCGGTGCGGCGGCCGGTCGCGGCGGCCGCGAACGGCGGCCGATCGGCGGACCTGGCCGGCCGGCTGGCCGGCCTCGCCAAGGAGGAACGGCGCCGCATGGTGCTCGACCTGGTACGCGGCCACTCGGCCGCGGTGCTCGGCCACGCCGACGCGGCCCGGGTGAGCCCCGAGGCGACCTTCACGGAGCTGGGCCTCGGCTCGGTCATGGCCGTGGAGCTGCGTGACCGGCTCGTCTCGGCCACCGGGCTCGCCCTCCCCGCCGCCCTGATCTTCGGCCATCCGACTCCGAAGGACGTCGCGGGCGAGCTGCTGCGCCGCGCCGCCACCGGCGGCGGCACCGCGCGCCGGGGTCAGGCCGGCCCGCTGCTCGGCGAGGTGGCCCGGCTGGAGTCGGCGCTCGCCGCGGTCGACGCGGCCGACGGCGACCACGACGCGGTGGCGGCCCGCCTGGAACGCCTGCTCGACACGTGGAAGGAGGCGCGCCGGGCGGCGAAGGAGAACGGGGCCGGCCCGGGGGCCGGCGAGGACGCCGACGCCGCGGACCGGCTGCGGTCCGCCTCCACCGAGCAGGTCCTGGACTTCATCGACAAAGAGCTTGGAGCCTCCTGAACGGTGATACGCCATGGAGAATGAGGACCGGCTGGTCGACTACCTGAAGCGGGTCGCGGCCGAACTGCACGACACCCGCCGCAAGCTGCGGCAGGTGGAGGAGCGGTCCGCCGAGCCGATCGCCATCGTCGGCATGGCCTGCCGCTATCCCGGCGGGGTCGACTCGCCCGAGGCGCTCTGGAACCTCGTGGCCGGCGGGGGAGAGGCACTGACGGAGTTCCCGGCCGACCGCGGCTGGGACCTGGACACGCTGTTCCACTCCGACCCGGACCACCACGGGACCAGCTACCTGCGGCGCGGCGGCTTCATGCGGGACGCCGACTCCTTCGACGCGGAGTTCTTCGGGATCAGCCCGCGCGAGGCGCTGGCGATGGATCCGCAGCAGCGCGTGATGCTGGAGACCTCCTGGGAGGCCTTCGAGCGCGCCGGGATCGACCCGGCCTCGCTGCGCGGCACGCGGACGGGCGTGTACGCGGGCATGTCCGGCGAGGACTACCTGTCCGGTCTGGCGCGCATCCCGGAGGGGTTCGAGGGGCACGCCACCACCGGCCGCAGCACCAGCGTCATCTCCGGCCGCGTCGCCTACACACTCGGGCTGGAGGGCCCGGCCCTGACCGTCGACACCGCGTGCTCGGCCTCGCTGGTCTCCGTGCACCTCGCGTGCCAGGCGCTGCGGCAGGACGACTGCTCCCTGGCGCTCGCCGGCGGGGTGCTGGTGCTGGCCACCCCCGCCCTGTTCACCGAGTTCTCCCGGCAGCGCGGGCTCGCGCCGGACGGCCGCTGCAAGCCGTTCGCCGCGGACGCGGACGGGACGGTGTTCGCCGAGGGCGCCGGCCTGCTGCTGCTCGAACGCCTGTCGGACGCGCGCCGCAACGGGCGGCGGATCCTCGCGGTGATCCGCGGCTCGGCGGTCAACCAGGACGGCGCCAGCAACGGGCTGACCGCGCCCAACGACCTCGCGCAGGAAGAGGTGATCCGGCACGCGCTGGCCGGCGCGCGCCTGACGCCGGGCGACGTGGACGCGATCGAGGCGCACGGCACCGGCACCCGGCTCGGCGACCCGATCGAGGTCCAGGCGCTGCTGGCCGCGTACGGGCAGGACCGTGAGCCGGACCACCCGCTGTGGCTGCGCTCGGTCAAGGCCAACATCGGGCACACCGTCGCCGCGGCGGGCTCCGCCGGCCTGATCACGATGGTGATGGCGATGCGGAAGGGCCTGCTGCCCGCCACCGCCAACGTCGAGGAGCCGACGCCGTACGCCGACTGGGACGCCGGCACGGTCCGCCTGCTCACCGAGGACACCCCGTGGCCTCGTACGGAGCGTCCGCGTCGTGCCGCGGTCTCCTCGTTCGCGATCTCCGGGACGAACGCCCACCTGATCGTGGAGGAGGCCCCGGAGGAGCCCGAGTCCGAGGCCCACGGCCGTGAGCCCGACGTCGGCGTCTGGACGCTGTCGGCCCGCGGCCCGCGGGCGCTGCGGGCGCAGGCGCGGCGGCTGACGGACTTCCTGGCGGACCACGACGACGTGACGCCGGCGGAGGTGGGCTGGTCGCTGGCGACCACGCGCGCGGCGTTCGAGCACCGCGCCGTGGTCGTGGGAGACGACCCGCGCGACCTGCCGGCCGGGCTGGCGGCGCTGGCCGCCGGCGAGCCGCACCCCGCTCTCGTGCCGGGCCAGGCCGCCGGATCGGACGCCGTGCTGGTGTTCCCGGGGCAGGGGGCGCAGTGGGCGGGCATGGGGGCCGCCCTGCTGGAGTCCTCACCGGTCTTCGCAGCGCGCGTCGAAGAGTGCGAACGGGCCCTGGCGCCGTACGTGGACTGGTCCCTGACCGGGGTGCTGCACGGCGCCGGCGCGGAGCTGAGCCGCGTCGACGTGGTGCAGCCGGCGTTGTGGGCCGTGATGGTGGGCCTGGCGGCGGTCTGGGCCCACCACGGCGTACGGCCCGCCGCCGTCGTCGGCCACAGCCAGGGGGAGATCGCCGCGGCCTGCGTCGCCGGTGCCCTCTCCCTCGAGGACGCCGCCATGATCGTCGCCGTACGGAGCAAGGCGCTGCGCCGCCTGTCCGGCGCCGGCGCGATGGCCTCCGTCGGCGCGGACGCCGAGGAGGTCACCCGGCTGCTGGACGGGGCCGAGGGCGCGGGGATCGCGGCGGCCAACGGCCCGCGCTCCACCGTCATCTCCGGCGAGCCCGGCCGGGTGGCGGCGGTCGTCGCGGCGGCGCAGGAGCACGGCCTCCGGGCGCGGCTGATCGACGTGGACTACGCCTCGCACGGCCCGCAGGTCGACACGATCGCGGACGAGCTGACCGAGGCGCTCGCGGGCATCGCGCCGACGGCGTCAGACGTGGCGTTCTACTCGACCGTCACCGGCGGCCGGATCGACACGACCACGCTCGACGCCGCGTACTGGATCACCAACCTGCGCCGGCCCGTACGCTTCGCCGACACGGTCCGGGCGCTGCTGGACGACGGCCACCGGGTCTTCGTCGAGGCCAGTCCCCATCCGGTGCTCACGGTGGGGATGGAGGAGACGTTCGAGGCGGCCGATGTGACCGCCGTCGCCGTGCCGACGCTGCGGCGCGACGAGGGGGACCTCACCCGGCTCGCCCGCTCTCTCGGCGAGGCGTTCACCGCCGGCCTCGGCGTCGACTGGGCCACCTGGTTCCCCGCAGATCCGGCGCCCAGGACCGTCGACCTGCCGACATACGCCTTCCAGCGCACGCGCTACTGGCTGGCCGACCGGGCCGGGACGCAGGCCGGCGCGGGGTCGGGACATCCGTTGCTGCCGGTCTCGGTCGCGCGGGCCGACGGCGGGCGCATGCTGACCGGCCGGCTGTCCGCCGGCGGCTGGATCTCCCAGCACGTGGTCGCGGGCGGCACGCTGCTGCCCGCCGCCGCCCTGGTGGAGTGGGTGCTGCGGGCCGCCGACGAGGCCGGCTGCGGAGGCGTGGAGGAGCTGACGCTGCGCGAGCCCGTCTTCCTGCCCGCCTCGCGCGCGCTGCACGTCCAGGTCCTGGTCGAGGCCCCCGGGGACGACGGCCGCCGCGAGGTGCGGGTCTACTCCGGCGCCGACGCCGGCGCGGCCGAGTGGACGACGCACGCGACGGGCCTGCTCGTGCCGGCCGGGCCCGAGCCGACCCGCGAGGACACATGGCCGCCCGCCGGGGCCGAGCCGGTGTCCGTCGAGGACTTCTACGAGCGCGCCGCCGCCGCGGGATACGACTACGGCCCGGCGTTCCGCGGCCTGCGCGCCGTCTGGCGGCAGGGCCGCGACCTGCTCGCCGAGGTGACGCTGCCGGAGGCCGCCGGTGACGCCGGCGGTTTCGGCGTCCATCCCGCCCTGCTCGACGCGGCGCTGCAGCCGATCCTGCTGACGGGGCCGCTGGAGACGGGCCGGCTGTCGCTGCCGTTCGCCTGGTCCGGCGTCGCGCTGCACGCGGCCGGCGCCACGGCGGCCCGCGTACGGATCTCCGCACTGGGCGAGCGGCCCGAGGACGGCGTACGCATCGGCGTCATGGACGCGGCCGGGGCCCCGGTGCTGACCGCCGAGTCGGTCGTGCTGCGCCCGGCGAGCGCCGACCGGCTGCGGCGCATGCCCGACGGGCTCTTCACCGTGGACTGGACGCCGCTGCCCGAGCCGGCCGAGCTGCCGGCCGCGGAGGACTGGGTGGCTCTCGACGCCCTCGACGCCGACGCCGCCGTGCCGCCGGTCGCCACGGTCCGCGTGGACGGCGGGGAGGGACAGGACGCGGCCGGGCGCGCGCTCGGCGTGCTCCAGGACTGGCTGGCCGAGCCGCGGCTGAACGAGTCCCGGCTCGTGCTGGTGACGCGCGGCGCGGTCGCGACGGACGACCCCGACCTGGGCGGCGCCGCGGTGTGGGGGCTGGTCCGCAGCGCCCAGTCGGAGAACCCCGGCCGGTTCGTCCTGCTCGACGCGGAGAACGACGACGACGTGACCGAGGCCGTACGGCGGGCGCTCGCGGCCGGCGAGCCGCAGGCGGCGGTGCGCGACGGCCGGGTGCTCGTGCCCCGGATGACGCCGGCGCGCGAGCCCGCCGAGCTGTCGGGCCCGGCCGGTGAGAAGGCGTGGCGGCTCGCCGCCGGGGCGGACGCGACCCTCGACGGCGTGTCGGCGGTGCCGTGCCCCGAGGTGCTGGAGCCGCTGGCCCCGGGCACGATCCGGGTCGACGTACGGGCCGCCGGCGTGAACTTCCGCGACGTCCTGATCGGGCTCGGCATGTACCCCGACGAGGACGCGCAGCCGGGCAGCGAGGGCGCGGGCGTGGTGCTCGACGTCGCGGACGACGTGACCGGCCTGGCCCCCGGGGACCGGGTGTTCGGGTTGGTCGGCGGGGCGTTCGGCCCGATCGCGGTGGCCGACGCGCGTACCGTCGTCCCCGTCCCGGGCGGGTGGGACTTCCGGCAGGCCGCGGCGACGCCCGTCGCGTTCCTCACCGCCTGGTACGGCCTCGTGGACCTGGGCGGGCTGCGATCGGGGCAGCGCGTGCTCATCCACGCCGCCACCGGCGGCGTCGGGATGGCGGCGGTGCAGATCGCCCGCCACCTCGGCGCGGAGGTGTTCGCGACGGCCGGCCCCGCCAAGCACCCGGTCCTGGAGGAGATGGGGATCGACGAGGCGCACCGGGCGTCCTCCCGCGACGCGGGCTTCGAGGACGCCTTCCGGCGCGCCACCGGCGGCGACGGCGTCGACGTGGTGCTCAACAGCCTGGCCGGGGAGCTCACCGACGCCTCGCTGCGGCTGCTCGCACCCGGCGGCCGGTTCGTCGACATGGGCAAGACCGACGTCCGGGAGCCGGACGGCCACCCGGGAGTCTCCTACACCGCCTTCGACCTGCTGGCGCACGCCGGGCCGGAGCGCGTCGGCGCGATGCTCGCCGACGTCGTCGGCCTGTTCGCCGCCGGGACGCTGCGGCCGCTGCCGGCACGGGCGTGGCCGCTCGGCCGGGCCCGCGAGGTGTTCCGGTTGATGAGCCAGGCCCGGCACACGGGCAAGCTCGTCCTGGACGTGCCACCCGCCGTGGACCCGGACGGCACCGTGCTCATCACCGGCGGCACCGGCACGATCGGCTCGGCGGTGGCCGAGCACCTGGCGCGGACCCGGCAGGTCGCCCGGCTGGTCCTGGTCAGCCGGAGCGGCCCCGGCGCGCCCGGCGCGGCCGACCTGGTCACCCGGCTGGAGAAGCTGGGCGCCGAGGCGCGCGTCGTCGCGGCGGACGTCACCGACCCCGGCGCCGTACGGGCACTGGTCGCCGGCGTCGACCCGGCGCACCCGCTGACCGGCGTCGTCCACACCGCCGGCGCGCTCGACGACGCGATGGTCCGGTCGCTGACGCCCGGCCACATCGCCCGAGTGTGGGCGGCCAAGGCCGGCGCGGCGCGGCACCTGCACGAGGCGACGGCGGACCTGCGGCTCGGCATGTTCGTCGTCTGCTCCTCCTTCGCCGCCACGCTGGGCACGCTCGCGCAGGCCAACTACGCCGCCGCCAACGCCTACCTCGACGCCCTCGCCGCGCACCGGCGCGCCCGCGGGCTGGCGGGCGTGTCCATCGCCTGGGGCCTGTGGGCGGAGATCAGCGGGCTCACCGGGAAGCTGACCGAGGCCGACCTCGCGCGTTTCGCCCGCTTCGGGATCAGGCCGCTGCCCACGGACGACGGGGTCGCGCTCTTCGACGCCGCCCACCGCGACGGGCGTCCCGCGATGGTCGCGCTCGCGTTCGACGCGGGCGCCCTGGCCGGCCGCCCCGCCGAGGAGCTCCCCGCGCCGCTGCGCGCCCTCGCGGCGCCCGGCGCCCGGCCCGGCCGTCCCGCGGCGGCGTCGGCGGCCCCGCCGGACGAGGTGTCCGCGCGGCTGCGCGGCATGGCCCCGCCGGAACGGCGGAAGGCGCTGGTCACCCTCGTCCGCGCCAACGCGGCGACCGTGCTCGGACACGGCGACTCCGGTGCCGTCTCACCCGACGCGACGTTCAAGGCCCTCGGCTTCGACTCCCTCACCGCCGTCGAGCTGCGCAACCGGCTCGGCGCGGCGACGGGGCTGCGCCTGCCGGCCGCGGTCGTCTTCGACTACCCGCAGATCGCCCAGCTCGCCGACCACCTGCTCGAACAGCTCGCGCCGGACGACCCGGGCGCTCCGGCCGGCGACCCGACCGCCCCGGTGCTGGGCGACCTGACGCGACTGGAGCGCACGCTGACCGCGGCGGACGACCTGGACGTCGACGCGGTCACGGCACGCCTGGAGGCGCTGCTCACGCGGTGGAAGGCGAGCCGCGCGTCCGGCGACGGCGAGGCGGCGGACCGGCTGCGCGCGGCCGACGCCGGCCAGATCCTCGACTTCATCGACAACGAATTGGGCGTGTGATCGCGGATGGTCAGCGAGGAGAAGCTGGTCGACTACCTGCGGCGGGTCACCACCGACCTGCACGACACGCGACGCCGGCTGCGTGAGGCGGAGGAACGCGACGCCGAGCCGGTGGCCGTGGTCGGGGCCGCGTGCCGGTTCCCCGGCGGGGTCGGATCCCCAGAGGACCTGTGGGAACTGGTCGTCTCCGGGGGCGACGTCATGGGCGCCTTCCCGGCCGACCGCGGCTGGGACCTGGACGGCCTGTTCCACCCGGACTCCGGACGGCCGGGCACGAGTCTCGCCCGCGAGGGCGGTTTCATCGACGGCGCCGGCCTGTTCGACCCGGAGTTCTTCGGGGTCAGCCACCGCGAGGCGCTCACGCTCGACCCCCAGCAGCGCCTGCTGCTGGAGGTGTCGTGGGAGCTGCTGGAACGCTCCGGCATCGACCCGGCCACCCTGAAGGGCAGCCGTACCGGCGTCTACGCCGGCACCGCGCTCCCCGGTTTCGGCGCCCCGGCCGACCCGGAGGCCGAGGGCTACCTGATCACCGGCAACGCGCCGAGCGTCCTGTCCGGCCGCGTCGCGTACACGCTCGGCCTGGAGGGGCCGGCGGTGACGATCGACACCGCGTGCTCGTCCTCGCTGGTCGCCGTCCACCTGGCGAGTCACGCGCTGCGGCGGGGCGAGTGCACGCTCGCGCTGGCGGGCGGCGTCACCGTGATGTCCAGCCCGGACGTGTTCACCGAGTTCTCCCGGCAGCGCGGGCTCGCGCCCGACGGCCGGTGCAAGCCGTTCTCGGAGGCGGCCGACGGCACCGGCTTTTCCGAGGGCGTCGGGCTGGTGCTGCTCGAACGCCTGTCCGACGCGCGCCGCAACGGGCACGAGGTGCTCGCGGTGATCCGCGGCTCGGCGGTCAACCAGGACGGGGCCAGCAACGGGCTGACCGCGCCGAACGGCCCCTCCCAGCAGCGGGTGATCCGGCAGGCGCTGGAGTCGGCGCGGCTGTCGGCGGCCGACGTGGACGCGGTCGAGGCCCACGGGACCGGCACCCGGCTGGGCGACCCGATCGAGGCGCGCGCCCTGCTCACCACGTACGGGCGGGAGCGTGAGGACGGCCGTCCGCTGCTGCTCGGCGCCGTCAAGTCCAACCTCGGGCACACCCAGGGCGCGGCGGGCGTCGCCGGCCTGCTGAAGATGATCATGGCGCTGCGGAACGAGCGGCTGCCCGCCACCCTCCACGCCGACCGGCCGACCCCGGACGTGGACTGGGACACCGGCGCGGTCGAGCTGCTCACCGAGGCCGTACCGTGGCCGCGCGGGACCCGTACGCGCCGCGCCGGGGTGTCGTCGTTCGGCATCTCGGGCACCAACGCCCATCTGATCGTCGAGGAGCCGCCCGCTCCGGAGCCCGCCGCCGGACCCGCCCCGGAGCCGGAGATCGTGGCCTGGCCGCTGTCGGCGCGCGCCCCCGAGGCGCTGACGGCGCAGGCGGAGGCGCTCGCCGGCCACGTGGCCGCGCGGCCCGAGACCGCCGTCGCCGACCTGGCCTGGTCCCTCGCCCGGACCCGTACGCCCTTCGAGCACCGCGCGGTGATCATCGGCGGGGACCGCGAGGAGCTGGGCGCCGGGCTGACCGCGCTCGCCGGGGGACGGGACCGCCACCCGGGCCTGACCCGCGGAGCGGGACCCGTACGCGACGGCGACACCGCGTTCCTGTTCACCGGCCAGGGCAGCCAGCGGCCCGGCATGGGCGGGGAGCTGTACCGCGCGTTCCCGGCGTTCGCCGCCGCGTTCGACGACGTCGGCGCGCACCTGGACCCGCTGCTGGGCCGCTCGCTCCGCGACCTCGTCTTCGCCCCGGACGGCGACGAGCTGGACCGTACGGAGGCGACCCAGGCCGCGCTCTTCGCGCTGGAGGTCGCACTGTTCCGGCTGGCCGAGTCGTTCGGGGTCGTCCCGGACTACCTGACCGGCCACTCGGTGGGCGAGATCGCCGCCGCGCACGTCGCCGGCGTGCTGTCGCTGCCGGACGCCTGCACTCTGGTCGCCGCGCGCGGCCGCCTGATGCAGGCCCTGCCTGCGGGCGGCGCGATGATCGCCGTCCAGGCCGCCGAGGACGACGTCCTCCCCCTGCTCGCCGGGCGCGAGGACCGCGTGTCGCTCGCCGCCGTCAACGGCCCGGCGGCGGTGGTCCTGTCCGGCGAGGAGGACGACGTCGAGGCGATCGCCGGCCGGCTGCGGGACGCGGGGTGCAAGACCAAGCGGCTGCGGGTCAGCCACGCGTTCCACTCGCCGCGCCTCGACCCGATGCTGGAGGACTTCCGCGAGGTCGCACGCGGCCTGACCTACGACGCCCCGCGCGTTCCGGTGATCTCGAACCTCACGGGCGAGATCGCCGGGGCGGCGCGGCTCGCCGACCCCGAATACTGGGTCCGGCACGTCCGCGAACCCGTGCGGTTCGCCGACGGCCTGCGGACCCTGCGTGCCGAAGGCGTGGTCCGCCACCTGGAGCTCGGCCCGGCCCCGGTGCTCACCGCGATGGCCGAGGAGTGCCTCGCCGGCGAGGGGCCCGGCGTGTACGCCGCGGTCCTGCGCAAGGACCGGCCCGAGGCGCGTACGTTCCTCACGGCCCTGGCCGGCATCTACGCGGACGGCGCCGCGGTCGACTTCGCGGCGGCGCTGCCGGCCGGCGCACGGGCGGTCCCGCTGCCGACGTACCGCTTCCAGCGCCGGCGCTACTGGCGCCCGGCCCCGGACGCGGCCGTGGCGGACGCCGCCGGCGTACGCGCGGCGGAGCACCCGCTGCTGCGGACCGTGGTCGAGCCGGCCACCGGGGAGCTGCTCCTCACCGGCCGCCTGTCCACGCGTACGCACGGGTGGCTGGCGGACCACGACATCGCCGGCTCGACGCCGCTGCCCGCCACCGCGCTCCTCGAACTCGCGCTGGCCGCGGCGAGCCGGGCCGGCTGCGACCTGGTCGAGGACCTGACGCTGGAGGCCCCGCTCCTGCTGCCGTCCGCGGGAGCGGCCGACGTGCAGGTCTCGGTGTCGGCCCCCGACGACGCCGGACGCCGTACGGTCGTCGTCTACTCGCGCCCCGGCGACGCGACGGCCTGGGCGCGGCACGCGACCGGGACACTCGGCGTGGACGCCGGCACCGCGCCGCCCGCGGGGCCTGCGGCCTGGCCGCCGCCCGGGGCGGCCGAGATCGACGTCGACGCGCTCTACGCCGGTCTCGCCGGGCAGGGCTACCGGTACGGCCCGTCGTTCCGCGGCGTCCAGGCCGCCTGGCGCCTCGGCGACGAGCTGTTCGCGGACGTCCGGCTCACCCCCGACCGGCAGGGCGAGGCGCGGGAGTACGCCGTGCACCCGGCGCTGCTCGACAGCGCCCTGCACACGATCGACGAGCTCTACACCGAGGACGGCACGACCGTACGCCTGCCGGTGTCGTTCTCCGGCGTGCGCGTGCACACGCCCGGCCTGGCCCGGCTGCGCGTCCAGATCACCCCGGACGGCGCGGACGCGTTCACGCTGACCCTGACCGGCGCCGACGGCGCCCCGGCCCTCGGCGTCGAGGGTCTCGGCCTCCGCGCGGTCTCGGCCGGCCGCTGGCGTGCGGCCCACACGGTCGCCGACGACTCCCTGTACCGCCTGGACTGGCAGCCGCCGGCCGCGTCGCCCGCGGCGCCGCCCGCACGCGTGGCGGTCGCCGGGCCGGACGACCTCGGGCTGGGGACCGCGTACCCGGACCTCGCCGCGCTGCGGGCGTCGGCCGGCGAACCGGCCCCCGACCTGGTCGTCCTGCCCTGCCCGGAGGGCACGGACGGCGACGACGTGCCCGCACGGGTCCGCGCCGTCACCGGGGAGGTGCTCACCGCCCTCCAGGACTGGCTGACCGGCGAACCCCTCACGGACGGCCCTCTCGTCGTCGTGACGAGGGACGCCCTCACCGACCCGGCGAGCGCGGCCGTGCAGGGCCTGGTCCGCGCGGCGCAGGCCGAACACCCCGGCCGGGTCGCGCTCCTCGACCTGGACGCCGAGGCCACGCCCGGCGCCGTACGGGACGCCCTCGCCGCGGGCGAGCCGCAGGCGGCGGTACGCGCCGGGGCCGTCGTCGTCCCGCGCCTGGTACGGGCACGGGCGGCCGACGACGCCGGGCGCCGGCTCGACCCCGACGGCACCGTCCTCATCACCGGCGGCACGGGCGCGCTCGGCCGCGCGGTCGCCCGGCACCTCGCGACCGCGCACGGCGTGCGGCACCTGCTGCTCGTGGGCCGCAGCGGCGGCACCGCCGAGGAGTTCGCCGGCCTCGACGCCGACGTACGGGTCGCCGCGTGCGACGCCTCCGACCCGGAGGCGCTGTCCGCCCTGCTCGCCTCGGTCCCCGCCGGCCACCCGCTGACCGCCGTCGTGCACGCCGCCGGGGTCGTCGACGACGGCGTCGTCACCTCGCTGACGCCCGAGCGGCTCGACGCCGTCCTCGCCCCCAAGGTGGACGGCGCCTGGAACCTGCACCACCTGACCCGGGACCGCGACCTCGCGGCGTTCGTGCTGTTCTCCTCGGCCGCCGCCGTCCTCGGCAACGCCGGCCAGGGCAACTACGCCGCGGCGAACGCCTCCCTCGACGCCCTGGCCCGGCACCGCCACGCCGAGGGGCTGCCGGCGACGTCGCTCGCGTGGGGTCCCTGGGCGGGCGGAGGCATGGCCGGCGACCTCGGCCGGACCGACGCGGACCGCGTCGGCCGTACGGGCGTCCTGCCCCTCACCCCGGACCAGGCGCTCGCGCTGCTCGACACGGCGCTCGCGTCGGGCGAGCCCGCCCTGGTGCCGATCCGGCTCGACCGCACCGCGCCGGACGCGTCCTCGCCGGTGCTGCGCGGCCTGGTGCGCGGGCGCGGGCCGGCCGGGGCGGCGTCCGCCGCGCCGGGGTCCTGGGCCGAGCGCGTCGCGGCCCTGCCCGAGCCCGAGCGTGAGCCGGTCATCCGCGCGGCCGTACGCGACCAGGTCGCCGGCGTGTTGGCGCACCCGGACCCGGAGGCCCTCGACCTCACCCGGCCGTTCCAGGACCTCGGCTTCGACTCCCTCACCGCGCTGGAGCTGCGCAACGGGCTCGCCACGGCCACCGGCGTCGCGCTCCCCAGCACCGTCGTCTTCGACCACCCGACGCCCGAGGCCGTCGTCCGCCATCTGCGTACGGCGCTGGTCGGCGGGCCGTCGCCCGCGCGGGCCCGGACCGCCGCGGAGACGGCCGCCGGCGACCCGATCGTCATCGTCGGCATGGCCTGCCGCTACCCGGGCGGCGTGGACTCGCCGGAGGACCTGTGGGACCTGGTGTCCCGGGGCACGGACGCGGTCGGGGACTTCCCCGCGAACCGCGGCTGGGACCTCGCGGGCCTCTACGATCCGGACCCGGACCGCCCGGGCCACAGCTACACGAGCGAGGGCGGGTTCCTCTACGACGCGGACCTGTTCGACCCGGCGTTCTTCGGGATCAGCCCGCGTGAGGCCGTGGCGATGGATCCGCAGCAGCGGCTGCTGCTGGAGACCGCCTGGCAGGCGTTCGAACGCGCGGGCATCGACCCGGCGACGCTGCGCGGCAGCGACACCGGCGTGATCACCGGTGTCATGTACGACGACTACGGAAGCCGCTTCCTCGGCCGGATCCCGGCCGAGGTCGAAGGCCGGCTCATGCCCGGCAGCCTGCCGAGCGTCGTGTCGGGCCGGCTGGCGTACACGTTCGGCCTGGAGGGGCCGGCGGTGACGGTGGACACGGCGTGTTCGTCGTCGCTGGTGGCGATGCATCTGGCGGCGCAGTCGCTGCGGCAGGGGGAGTGCTCCCTGGCGCTGGCGGGCGGGGTGACCGTGATGGCCACGCCCAACACGTTCGTGGAGTTCTCGCGGCAGCGGGGGCTCTCGGCGGACGGCCGGTGCAAGGCGTTCTCGGCGGCGGCGGACGGTACGGGCTGGGCCGAGGGTGTGGGCCTGGTCGTGCTGGAGCGGCTGTCGGACGCGGAGCGCAACGGGCACCGGATCCTCGCGATCCTGCGTGGATCGGCGATCAACCAGGACGGCGCCAGCAACGGCCTGACCGCGCCGAACGGGCCGTCGCAGGAGCGGGTGATCCGCGCCGCGCTGGCCGGCGCTGGGGTGTCCCCGGGCGAGGTGGACGCCGTCGAGGCGCACGGGACCGGCACGACCCTGGGCGACCCGGTCGAGGCGCAGGCGCTGCTCGCCACCTACGGAACGGACCGCGCCGGGGACCGGCCGCTGTGGCTGGGGACGGTGAAGTCCAACATCGGGCACACGCAGGCGGCGGCGGGTGTGGCGGGTGTGATCAAGATGGTGATGGCGCTGCGGCACGGGGTGCTGCCCGCGACGTTGCACGTGGACGAGCCGTCGCCGCATGTTGACTGGACGGCGGGTGAGGTGCGGCTGCTGACCGAGGCGGTGGACTGGCCGGAGAACGGCCGCCCCCGCCGCGCGGGAGTCTCCTCGTTCGGCTTCTCCGGCACCAACGCCCACCTGATCCTCGAACAGCCCCCCGAGCCGGAGGACACGCCCGGCCCGGCCGAGGGCACCGCGCCGTGGGTGGTCTCGGCGCGGAGCGAGGAGGCGTTGCGGGCCCTGTCCGGGCGGCTGGCCGCGTTCGTGACCGCGCACCCGGACCTGACATCGGCCCAGGTGGGCTGGTCGCTGGTCAGGTCGCGCGCGACGTTCGAGCATCGCGCCGTTGTGGTCGGGGACGACCGGGCGGCGGCGCTGGCGGCGCTCGCGGAGGACGAGGTCCATCCGGACGTCGTGACGGGACGGGCGCGTACGGGCGGGGCCGGTCCCGTGCTCGTCTTCCCGGGCCAGGGCTCGCAGTGGGTGGGCATGGGCGCGCGGCTCCTGGACGAGTCGCCGGTGTTCGCGGCGCGCGTCGCCGAGTGCGAGGAGGCGCTGGCGCCGTACGTCGACTGGTCCCTGAACGAGGTGCTGCGCGGCGGTGACCTGGGGCGCGTCGACGTCGTCCAGCCGGCCCTCTGGGCGGTGATGGTGTCGCTCGCCGCCGTGTGGGCCGAGCACGGGGTCGCGCCCTCCGCGGTCGTGGGCCACAGCCAGGGAGAGATCGCCGCCGCCTGCGTGGCCGGAGCGCTGTCGCTCGCGGACGGCGCCCGCGTCGTGGCGGTCCGCGCCCGCGCGCTGCGGCGTCTGGCGGGCTCGGGCGCGATGGCCTCGCTCGGAGTCGGAGCCGAGGAGGCCGCCGAACTGATCGACGGGACCGAGGGCGTCGTGGTGGCGGCGGTCAACGGGCCGGTCTCGACGGTGATCTCCGGCCCGCCCGAGCCGGTGGCGGCCGTGGTGGCCGCCGCGGAGGAGCGGGGTCACCGCGCGCGGCTGATCGAGGTGGACTACGCCTCGCACGGCCCGCAGGTGGACGAGATCGCCGGCGAGCTGGCCGAGGCGCTGGCCGGGGTCGGCCCGGTCACGGGCGGAGTGGCGTTCTACTCCACCGTCACCGGCGGGCGAGCCGACCCGGCGAGCCTGGACGCGGCCTACTGGGTGCGGAACCTGCGTCAGCCGGTCCGTTTCGCCGACACCGTCGCGGCGCTGCTGGCCGACGGGCACCGCGCCTTCATCGAGGCCAGCCCGCACCCGGTGCTGACCCCGGGGATCGAGGCGTCCGCCGACCAGGCGGAGGTCCAGGCCGTCGCCCTGCCCACGCTCCGCCGTGACCAGGACGGCGCCGATCAGGTCGCCCGCGCGCTCGCCCAGGCGTTCACGCTCGGGGTCGAGGTCGACTGGACCCGCTCCTACGACCCCGCCCCGCGCGTCGTCGACCTGCCGACCTACGCCTTCCAGCGCGAGCGCTACTGGCTGGCCATGGAGGACACGGCGGTACGGGTCGCCGACCTCGGGCTCACGTCGACCGGTCACCCGGTGATCGAGGCCGTCGTGGAGCCCGCCGACGGCGACGGCCGCGTCCTCACCGGGCGCGTGTCGCGGCAGCGGATCCCCTGGCTCACCGACCACACGGTCGCGGGCACCGTGCTCGTCCCCGGCGCGGCCCAGCTGGAATGGGCCCTGCGCGCCGCCGACGAGACCGGCTGCACCGGCGTCGAGGAGCTCGTCCTCCACGCCCCCCTGGTCGTGCCCGCGCCGGGCGGCCTGGACGTCCAGGTCACCGTCGGTGCCGCGGGAGACGACGGCCGCCGCGAGGTGGGCGTGTACTCCCGCGTCGACCAGGACACCGCGTGGGCCTGCCACGCGACCGGCGTGCTCGGCACGGAGCCGGCCGCCGCGAGCGCGCCGCCGGAGGGCGTCTGGCCGCCGGCCGGGGCCGAGCCGGTCGACACCACGGGCTTCTACCGCGACACCGAGGACGTCGGCTACGGCTACGGCCCCGCCTTCCAGGGCGTGCGGGCCGTGTGGCGGCACGGCGCCGACGTGCTCGCCGAGCTCGAACTGCCCGGCGTCGTGGAGGACCGGGACGGCTTCGGCGTCCACCCCGCGCTCCTGGACGCCGCGCTGCACCCGCTCCTCCTGATCGGGGACTTCAGGGACGGGCGGGTCTGGCTCCCCTTCACCTGGAGCGGGGTGACGCTGCACGCCGCGGGCGCCACGTCGGTCCGCGTCCGCCTGTCGCCGCTGGGCGAGGGGCTCGACCAGGGCGTACGGCTCAGCGTCACCGACACGGCCGGCGCCCCTGTACTCGACGTGGCCTCGGTCGTCCTCCGGCAGGCCGGCGACCGGCGGCTCCGGGCGGCCGGAGCGGGCGGCACCGGCGACGTCTTCGCCGTCGAGTGGGTGCCGGTCCCGGCCGACTCGGCACCGCAGGAGTACGAGGTCGCCGAGGTGGACTCGGCGGAGGAGGCCCTGGCCCGGGTGAAGGACGCGGTCGCCGACGGCCGGCGGCTCGCGGTCGTCACGCGCGGCGCGGTGGGGGAGGACCCGGATCCGGACGCGGCGGCGGTGTGGGGCCTGGTGCGCAGCGCCCAGGCCGAGCACCCGGACCGGCTGGTCCTGGCCGACCTCGGCGAGGACGGGGACCTCGACGTCGCCCTGCGGTCCGGCGAACCCCAGGTGGCGGTGCGCGGCGGCCGGGCCCTGGCGCCCCGCCTGACGCGGTGCGGCACGCCCCGGGCCCTGGCGGGCCCGGCCGGCGAGCCCGCCTGGCGGCTCGGCATGTCCGGACCGGCCACGCTGGACACGGTCGCGGCCGTCGGCTGCGGCGAGGTGCTGGAGCCCCTGAGCGAGGGCCACGTACGGGTCGAGGTCCGGGTCGCGGGGGTCAACTTCCGCGACGTGCTGATCGCGCTGGGGATGTACCCCGACGCCGACGGCGTGTTCTACGGCACCGAGGGCGCCGGAGTGGTGACCGCGGTCGGGCCCGGGGTCTCGGGACTCTCGCCCGGCGATCGGGTGATGGGCATCTTCCCGGGCGCCTTCGGCACGATGGCGGTGGCCGACGAGCGGATGGTCACCGCGATCCCCGGCGAGTGGGACTTCGACGTCGCCGCAGGCGTCCCGGTCGCGTTCCTGACCGCCTGGTACGGGCTGGTGGAGCTGGCCGGCCTGAGCGCCGGGGAGTCGGTGCTGGTGCACGCGGCCACCGGCGGCGTCGGCATGGCCGCGGTCCAGATCGCCCGCCATCTGGGCGCGGAGGTGTTCGCGACCGCGAGCCCGCCCAAGCACGAGGTCCTGGAGAAGATGGGGATCGACGCGGACCACCGCGCGTCCTCGCGTGACCTGGAGTTCGCCGAACGGTTCCGCGCCGCGACCGGCGACCGCGGCGTCGACGTGGTGCTGAACGCGCTGGCCGGGGAGTTCACCGACGCCTCGCTGCGGCTGCTGGCGCCGGACGGGCGCTTCGTGGAGATGGGCAAGACCGACGTCCGCTCCGACCCCGGCGTCTGGTACCGCGCGTTCGACCTGGTGACGGGCGCGGGCCCGGACCTGATCGCCGCCATGCTGGAGCGGCTGCGCACGCTGTTCGGCCAGGGAGACCTGGAGCCGCTGCCCCTGCGGCGGTGGCCGCTGGGGCGGGCGCGTGAGGCGTTCCGGGAGATGAGCCAGGCCCGGCACGTCGGCAAGGTCGTCCTGGAGGTCCCGCCGGCCTTCGACCCCGACGGCACCGTACTGATCACCGGCGGCACCGGTGTCCTGGGCGGCCTGGTCGCCGAGCACCTGGTCCGTACGTGGGGCGCCCGGCACGTGGTCCTGGTCGGCCGCCGCGGCCTCGACGGCCCTCCGGTCAGGGAGCTGGACGCCGACGTACGGGTCGTCGCGGCCGACGTGTCCGACGCGGACGCGGTGGCGGAACTGGTGAAGGGGATCGATCCGGCGCATCCGCTGACCGGGGTGGTCCACGCCGCCGGCGTCATCGACGACGGCCTGATCACCGACATGAGCCCCGAACGGCTGCGCGGCGTGTGGGGCCCCAAGGCGACCGGCCTGGCCAACCTGCACGACGCCACCGCCGGCGTCCGGCTGAGCTTCTTCGTGGTGTTCTCCTCCGCCGCCGCGGTGCTGGGCAGCCCGGGGCAGGCCAACTACGCCGCCGCCAACGCCTACTGCGACGCGCTGATCGCCCGCCGGCGTGCCCAGGGCCTGCCCGGCCAGTCCATCGCGTGGGGCCTGTGGGAGCACACGAGCGCGATGACCACCCACCTCACCGACGCCGACCTGACCCGCCTGCGGCGCAGCGGGTTCACCCCGCTCGGCGACGAGCAGGGAACCGCGCTCCTCGACCTCGCCTGCGAGGAGGGCGGGGCGCACGTCGTCGCGCTCAACCTCGACCCCCACGCGCTGGCCCGGCAGCCGGTGCCCGCCCTGCTGCGCTCGCTGGTGACCACGACGGCGGCCCGCCGGCGGCCGGCCGCGTCGGGGGCCGGTGAGTCGTCCGCCGGCCTGGAGAGCCGCCTGGCCGGGATGTCCGAGGCCGAACGGCGGACCACGATGCTGAACCTCGTGAGCGCGCACGCCGCCGCGGTGCTGGGCCACCGCGACTCGGACACCGTACGCGCCGACACCGCGTTCAAGGAGCTGGGCTTTGACTCCCTCACGGCGGTCGAACTGCGCAACCGGCTCTCCGCGGCCACCGGGCTGCGCCTGCCCGCGGCCGTCGTCTTCGACTATCCGCACGCGACCGTGCTCGCCGGCCACCTGCTGGAGCGGCTGGCGCACGGCGGCGCGCAGGCCGCGCCCGCCGACGCCGTCGAGCCGGTCCTCGGCGACCTGGGCCGGATCGAGGGCGTCCTGGGCGCGCTCGCCCTGGACCAGGCCGCGCGCGAGCGGGTCGCCCGCCGGCTGCGCGGGCTGATCGCGAGTCTCGACGGCGAACGGGCCGCCCCGGCGGGGGCCGCCGACGTCGAGGGCGCGTCGGACGAGGAGATGTTCGCGCTCATCGACCAGCAACTGCGATCGTCTGGGAACGAGGGCTGATGTCGAGCACGGAAGACAGGCTGCGCCAGTATCTCAAGCGGGTGACGGTCGACCTGGGGGAGACCCGTCAGCGCCTGCAGGAGATGGAGGAGCGCGGCCGGGAACCGGTGGCCGTCGTCGGCATGGCCTGCCGTTATCCCGGTGGCGTGCGCTCGCCGGAGGACCTGTGGAAACTCGTCACGACCGGCCGGGACGCCATCTCCGGGTTCCCGGCGAACCGCGGCTGGGACCTGGAGGCGCTCTACCACCCCGACCCCGACCACCCGGGCACCTCCTACGCGCGCGAAGGCGGGTTCCTCGACGACGCGGACCTGTTCGACGCCGCGTTCTTCGGCATCAGCCCGCGTGAGGCGGCGGCGATGGAGCCGCAGCAGCGGGCGCTGCTGGAGACCACGTGGGAGACGCTCGAACGCGCCGGCATCGACCCGGTGTCGCTGCGGTCGACGCCGACCGGCGTCTTCGTCGGCGCCGGCCTGCCCGGCTGGGGCACGCCGCACACGGACGAGCAGGCCGAGGGCTACCTCCTGACCGGCAAGGCCCTCAGCGTGCTGTCGGGCCGGGTGGCTTACACCCTCGGCCTGGAGGGCCCGGCGGTGACGGTGGACACGGCGTGCTCGTCGTCGCTGGTGGCGATGCACCTGGCGGCGCAGTCGCTGCGGCAGGGAGAGTGTTCGCTGGCCCTGGCCGGCGGCGTGACCGTGCTGAGCACGCCCGGCGGGTTCACCGAGTTCTCCCGCCAGCGGGGGCTGTCCCCGGACGGCCGGTGCAAGTCCTTCGCGGCGGCGGCCGACGGCACCGGCTTCTCCGAGGGCGTCGGGCTGCTCCTGCTGGAGAAACTGTCGGACGCCCGGCGCAACGGCCACCGCGTCCTGGCGACCATCCGCGGCTCGGCGATCAACCAGGACGGCGCCAGCAACGGGCTGACCGCGCCGAACGGCCCGTCACAGCGGCGGGTGATCCGCGCGGCGCTGGCCGGCGCCGACCTGTCCGCCACGGAGGTCGACGCGGTCGAGGCGCACGGAACCGGAACCAGGCTCGGTGACCCGATCGAGGCCGACGCGCTGCTCGCCACGTACGGGCAGGGCCGTGACGAGGACAGGCCGCTGTGGCTGGGGTCGATCAAGTCGAACATCGGGCACTCCCAGGGCGCGGCGGGCGTCGCCGGCGTGATCAAGATGATCATGGCGCTGCGGCACGGAGTGCTGCCCGCGACGCTGCACGTCGACGAGCCGACGCCGAACGCCGACTGGTCGGCCGGCGAGGTGCGGCTGCTGACCGAGGCGGTGGACTGGCCGGAGACCGGCCGCCCGCGCCGCGCCGGAATCTCGGCGTTCGGCATGTCCGGCACGAACGCCCACGTGATCGTCGAACAGGCGCCGGAGCCGGAGGCCGCGCCCGCGGATCCGCCGAGGCTTCCGTGGGTGCTCTCCGCCCGTACCGAAGAGGGGCTGAGCGCGCAGGCCGGGCGGCTCGCCGGGCACCTGGCCGCCCACCCCGAGCTGACCTCCGCCGAGGTGGGCTGGGCGCTGGCCGGGTCGCGGTCGGTGTTCGAGCACCGCGCGGTGGTCCTCGGGGACGAACCGGCGGCGGCCCTGACGGCCCTGGCGGACGGCCGGGACCACCCGGACGTCGTGCGGGACCAGGCGGTCCCGGGCGGCCCGGGACCGGTGCTGGTCTTTCCCGGCCAGGGTTCGCAGTGGGCCGGGATGGGCGCCCGGCTGCTGGAGGAGTCACCGGTCTTCGCCGCGCGGATGGCCGAGTGCGAACGGGCCCTGGCGCCGCACGTGGACTGGTCGCTGACCGAGGTGGTCCGCGGGGACGGCTCCGAGCTGGCCCGTGTGGACGTCGTGCAGCCGGCCCTGTGGGCCGTGATGGTCTCACTGGCAGCCGTGTGGGCCGACCACGGTGTCGTCCCGGCGGCGGTGGTCGGGCACAGCCAGGGCGAGATGGCCGCCGCCTGCGTCGCCGGAGTCCTGTCGATCGAGGACGCCGCCACGATCGTCGCCGTACGCGGCAAGGCGCTGCGCGCGCTGGCCGGGCACGGCGCCATGGCCTCCCTCGGCGTCGGTGCCGAACAGGCCGAGTCGCTGCTGACCGGCGACGTGGTGATCGCGGCCGTCAACAGTCCCTCCTCCACGGTCGTCTCCGGCCCGCCCGAGCAGGTGCGCGACGTCGTCACCACCGCCCAGGCCCAGGAGCTGCGGGCGCGGCTTATCGACGTGGACTACGCCTCCCACAGTCCGCAGATCGACCGGATCGCCGGCGAGCTCACCACCGCCCTCGCCGGGATCACCCCGGCCACCGGGCAGGCCGTCGCGTACTACTCGGCCGTGACCGCCGGCCGGATCGACACCACGACCCTGGGTACCGACTACTGGGTCACCAACCTGCGGCGACCGGTCCGTTTCGCCGACGCGATCACGGCCCTGCTCGCCGACGGCTACCGGACCTTCATCGAGGCCAGCCCCCATCCGGTGCTGACGCCGGGCATCGAGGAGTGCGTCGACCAGGCCGCCGTGCCGGCCACCGCGCTGCCCACGCTGCGCCGCGACCAGGGCGACCTCGCGCGGCTCACCCGGTCGATCGCCGCCGCGTTCACCACCGGGACCGGCGTCGACTGGACCCACGGCGCCCCCGCCGCCCGCGTCGTCGACCTGCCCACCTACCCCTTCCAGCGGACGCGGTTCCGCCTGTCGAACGGCCGCTGCGCCGGCCGGCCCGCGGACCTCGGCCTGACCGCGATCGGTCACCCCATCCTCGGGGCCGCCGTGGAGCCGGCCGAGACCGGCGAGCGGCTGCTCACCGGGCGGGTGTCGCGGCAGGCCCTCCCGTGGCTGGCCGACCACGAGGTCGCGGGGGCTCCGCTCGTTCCGGGCGCGGCCCTGGTGGAGTGGGCGCTCCGGGCGGCCGACGAGGCCGGCTGCGCCGGCGTGGAGGAGCTCGTCCTCCACGCGCCCACCGTGCTGCCCCGCTCGGGCGAGCTCACCGTCCAGGTGGCGGTCGGCGAGCCCGGCGGCGACGGGCGGCGCGAGGTACGCGTCTTCTCCCGCGCCGGCGACGGCGACACCTGGACGTGCCACGCGAGCGGCCTGCTCGGCGACGTGCCCGCACGCGCGGCGACGGACGGCGAATGGCCGCCGCCGGGTGCGGAGCGAGTCGGTGTCGAAGGGCTCTACGACCAGGCCGCGGAGGCGGGCTACGCGTACGGGCCGGCGTTCCAGGGCGTCCGCGCGCTGTGGCGCCGTGACGGTGAGCTGTTCGCCGAGGTGGCGCTGCCGGAGGCCGCGGGCGCGGCCGACGGGTTCGGCGTCCACCCCGCGCTGCTGGACGCCGCGCTGCATCCGCTCCTGCCGATGGCCACCTCCGGCGAGGACGTGGCCCTGCTGCCGTTCAGCTGGAGCGGCGTGTCGCTGCACGCCGCCGAGGCGACCGCGATCCGCGTGACGATCTCTCCGCTGGAGTCCGGGCCCGAGCG
The DNA here is from genome assembly GCF_030406325.1 of Actinomadura sp. DC4. Taxonomy (GTDB): domain Bacteria; phylum Actinomycetota; class Actinomycetes; order Streptosporangiales; family Streptosporangiaceae; genus Actinoallomurus. The sequence continues at coordinate 52,662 of NZ_JAUEQY010000015.1, forward strand.
GGCGTTCCGGCTGTCGGCGACGGACCCCGCCGGCGCTCCCGTCTTCGACGTGGACGCGATGGCGGTCCGCCCCGCCGACGTGGGCGACCTGGCGGCCGCCGCCAGGGAGGACGACGCGCGCGGGCTGTTCGCCCTGGAGTGGACGCCCCACCAGCCGGTACGCGCGGCGGAGGAATGGCTCGAACTGGAGGACCTGGACGCGTCCGCGGGCGCACCCCCGGTCGTGGTCGCCCCGGTCGACACCGGCGGTGGGCTCGCGGCGTCCGAACGCGTCCTCGCGCTGCTCCAGCGCTGGCTGACCGATCCGGACGTCGCCGAGTCCCGCCTGGTCCTGGTCACCCGGGGCGCGGTCGCGACCGAGGACCCCGACCCGAGCGGCGCGGCGGTATGGGGGCTGGTCCGCAGCGCCCAGGCCGAGCACCCCGGCCGGTTCACGCTGGCCGACCTCGACGCCGGGACCGGCGTCGCCGCGGCCGTCGAGGTGGTGGACCCGGCCGAGCCGCAGCTGGCGGTCCGCGACGGCGCGGCGCTGGTGCCGCGGCTCGCCCGCGCGAGCGCGGACACCGGCTCTCCCACGACGCTCGACCCGGACGGCACCGTCCTGATCGTCGGCGGCACGGGCGTCCTCGGCGGCCTGCTCGCCGAGCACCTCGTACGCTCCGGGCAGACCGCCCGCCTGCTGCTGACCGGCCGGCGCGGCCCGGACGCCCCGGGCGCGGAGGACCTCGTGGCGCGGCTGACCGGCCTCGGCGCGGACGTCGAGGTCGCCGCGCTCGACGTCGCCGACCCGGCCGCGGTGACCGGTCTCATCGGCGGCATCGACCCCGCGCACCCGCTGACCGGGGTCGTCCACGCCGCCGGGCTGCTCGACGACGCCGTGATCACGTCCCAGACGCCGGAGGGCCTGGCCCGGGTGTGGGCGGTGAAGGCGGCGGGCGCGGCCAACCTGCACGCGGCGACGGAGCACCTGCCGCTGGGGATGTTCGTGCTGTTCTCCTCGGCGGCCTCGCTCCTGGGCAGCCCCGGGCAGGCCAACTACGCCGCCGCGAACGCCTTCTGCGACGCGCTCGCCCAGCACCGCCGCGGCCGCGGGCTGCCCGGGCTCTCGATCGCGTGGGGCCTGTGGGCCGACTCCAGCGCGATGACCGGCGGCCTCACCGACGCCGACCTGGCGCGCATGGGCCGCGGAGGGATCACCCCGCTGCCCGGCGACCGGGCGCTCGCCCTGTTCGAGGCGGCCGTGCGGTCCGGCCGGGCGGACGTGGTGGCGGCCGACCTCGATCCGCGCGCGATCTCCGCGGACGACGTGCCGGCGGTGCTGCGCGGCCTGGCCGGGCGTACGCGGCGCCGGCCGGCGGCCGGCTCCGTGGCGGCGGAGACGGACGCGCTCGCGCGGCTGGAGCCGGAACGCCGGCGCGCGGTGCTGACCGACCTCGTACGGGAACGCGCGGCGACGGTGCTGGGACACGCCTCCCCGGACGGGATCGACACCGGCGTGTCGTTCAAGGAGCTGGGCCTGGACTCGCTGACGGCGGTGGAGCTGCGCAACCGGCTCGCGGCCGCGACCGGCCTGCGCCTGCCCGCGACGCTCGTCTTCGACTACCCGACGCCCGAGGCGCTCGGCGAGCACCTGGCCTCCCGCTTCGCCGAGGGGAGGACCGCGGCGGCCCCGGCGCGGGCGGCGGCCCGGCCGGACGAGCCGATCGCGATCGTCTCGATGGCGTGCCGCTATCCCGGAGGCGTCGCGTCGCCGGAGGACCTGTGGCGGCTGGTCGCCTCCGGGGAGGACGCCGTCGGTGGGTTCCCCGCCGACCGCGGCTGGGACCTCGGCGCGCTGTACCACCCCGACGCCGACCACCCCGGCACCACCTACGCGCGCGAGGGCGGGTTCCTGGACGACGCCACGCGCTTCGACGCGGAGTTCTTCGGTGTCAACCCGCGCGAGGCGCTGGCCGCCGACCCGCAGCAGCGGCTCCTGCTGGAGGCCGCCTGGGAGACGTTCGAGCGCGCCGGCATCGCCCCGGCCTCGCTCAAGGGCACGCCGACGGGCGTGTACACGGGCCTGATGTACCACGACTACGGCGCCGGGACGGCCTCGCGCGACGCCCGCCTGGAGGGCTACGCCTGGCTGGCCGGCTCGGGCAGCGTCCTGTCCGGCCGCGTCGCGTTCACCTTCGGGCTTGAAGGGCCGGCGGTGACGGTGGACACGGCGTGTTCGTCGTCGCTGGTGGCGATGCACCTCGCGTCCCAGGCGCTGCGGCAGGGCGAGTGCGACCTCGCGCTCGCGGGCGGCGTGACGGTGATGGCGACGCCCGACCACTTCGTCGACTTCGCCCGGCAGCGCGGGCTGGCACGGGACGGGCGGTGCAAGGCGTTCGCGGCGGCGGCCGACGGCACGGGCCTGTCCGAGGGCGTCGGCCTGGTGCTGCTGGAACGCCTGTCGGACGCGCGCCGCAACGGCCACCAGGTGCTCGCGGTGATCCGCGGCTCGGCGGTCAACCAGGACGGGGCGAGCAACGGGCTGACCGCGCCGAACGGCCCCGCGCAGGAGCGCGTGATCCGGGCGGCGCTGGGGACGGCCGGCGTGCGCGCCGCCGACGTGGACGCCGTGGAGGCCCATGGCACCGGAACCGCGCTCGGCGACCCGATCGAGGCGCAGGCGCTGCTGGCGACGTACGGCGAGGACCGGCCCGCCGACCGCCCGCTGTGGCTCGGCACGATCAAGTCCAACCTCGGCCACACCCAGGCCGCCGCCGGCGTCGCGGGCGTCATCAAGATGGTGATGGCCATGCGGAACGGCGTCCTGCCTGCCACGCTGCACGTCGACGAGCCGTCGCCGCACGTGGACTGGTCGCCGGGGACCGTACGGCTGCTGACCGAACCCGTGCCGTGGACCGGCGCCGGCCGGCCGCGCAGGGCCGGGATCTCCTCCTTCGGCGCGTCGGGGACGAACGCGCACCTGATCGTGGAGCAGGCCGCCGAGGAGGCCCCGCCCGAGCCGTCCGCGCCCGTGGGCGTGGTGCCGTGGGTGGTGTCGGCGCGCAGCGACGCGGCGCTGCGGGCTCAGGCCCGGCGGCTGAAGGAGTTCGCCGCCGACCCCGGGCTGTCGCCCGTCGACGTGGGCTGGTCGCTGGCCACGGTGCGGCAGCCGCTCGAGCGCCGCGCGGTGGTGCTGGGCGGCTCCCGTGAGGAGCTGCTGGCGGGCCTGGACACCGCACTCCCGGGCGTACGGGTGCCGGGCGGCACGGTGTGGCTGTTCAGCGGCCAGGGCGGCCAGCGCGCGGGCATGGGCGCGGGGCTGTACGGGCGGTTCCCGGTGTTCGCGGAGGCCTTCGACGAGGTCTGCGGCCTGCTCGGCCCGCACCTCGAACACGACCTGGCCTCGGTCGTTCTCACCGGGACGCCCGACGTGCTGGACCACACCACGTACGCGCAGACCGGGCTGTTCGCGCTCCAGGTCGCACTGGCGCGGCTGCTGGGCGCGGCGGGCGTCGTCCCCGAGACGGTCATCGGCCACTCGATCGGCGAGGTGGCCGCCGCGCACGTCGCCGGGGTCCTCGACCTGGAGGACGCGTGCCGGCTGGTCGCCGCGCGCGCCACGCTGATGGGGCGGCTGCCCGCCGGCGGCGCGATGGTGGCGGTCCAGGCGGAGGCGGCGGAGCTGGAGGAGACGCTGCCCGAAGGCGTGGGCATCGCGACGCTCAACACCCCCGGTAACTCGGTGGTGTCGGGCCCGGAGGACCTCGTCGGCCGGGTCGAGGAGCACTGGGCCGGGCAGGGCCGCAAGACCAAGCGCCTGACGGTCAGCCACGCCTTCCACTCGGCGCTGATGGAGCCGATGCTGGAGGACTTCGCCGAGGCCATCGGCGGCCTCTCCTTCCGCGAACCGGTGATCCCGCTGGTCAGCACGCTGACCGGAGAGGCCGGGGAGCCGGCGATCACCACGCCCGCCTACTGGGTGCGGCAGGTCCGCGAACCCGTGCGCTTCCACGCCGCCGTCACCCAGGTGGCCGGGCAGGCAGGTGTCTTCCTCGAACTCGGCCCCGACCCGGTGCTGGCCACCGCCGTACAGCAGACCCTCGACGAGGCGGTCGCCGTCGCCACGCTCAGCACCGACCACCCGGACACCGTCGCGTTCGGGCAGGCCCTCGCCCGGCTCCACGGCGCCGGGCTCCCCGTCGACTGGACCCCGTGGTTCCCCGGTGCCCCGCACATCGTCGACCTGCCCACCTACGCCTTCCAGCGCGACCGGTTCTGGCTGAGCGACCAGGGAGGGAACGGCCCGGACACCACGCTGGAGCAGGCGGACGGCGGCTACCTCATCAGCGGGGAGATCTCCGCCGCCTCCAGCTGGCCGGCCGACCACGTCATCGGCGGGGCGGCCGTACTGCCCGGCACCGCGCTGCTCGGATGGGCGCTGCGCGCGGCCGACGAGGCCGGCTGCTCCGGAGTGGAGGAGCTGACCCTCCAGGCGCCCCTCGTCCTGCCCTCTTCGGGCGGGCTCCGCGTCCAGGTGACGGCCGGACCGGCCGACGAGACCGGCCGGCGCGACGTGCACGTCTACTCGCGCCAGGACGCCGGCTGGCTGTGCCACGCGGCCGGCACGCTGACCGCCGATCCGGTGGACACCGCGGAGCCGCAGGCCGGTCAGTGGCCCCCGGCCGGGGCGACGCCGCTGGACGTGGCGGGCTTCTACGCGGACGCCGCTGCGGCGGGTTATGAGTACGGACCGTCGTTCCAGGGACTCTGCGCCGCCTGGCAGGACGGCGATGACCTGCTCGCCGACGTGGTGCTGCCCGAGGCCGCCGGCGGAGCGTCCGGCTGCGGCCTGCACCCCGCCCTGCTGGACGCGGCCCTGCACCCGCTGCTCGCCGACCAGCTGCACAGCGGGGCGCTCTGGCTCCCCTTCACCTGGAGCGGCGTGGCGCTGCATGCCGTCGACGCGAGCGCGGTCCGCGTACGGCTGTCCCGCGACGGCGAGAGCGTGCGGCTCGTGGTCGCCGACGCCGACGGCGCACCGGTGCTCACGGCGGAGTCGGTCCACATGCGCCCGGCCGATCCGAGGCGTTTCCGCGCCGGTGTGAACGGCCTGTTCGCGCTGGAGTGGACCCCGGCGCCCGAGCCGTACGACGCTCCCCAGGACGATGACGTCGTCACCGAGGTGAGCACGGCGGAGGAGGCACTGGCGCTGCTGGCCGAGGCCGGCGACCGGCGCCTGATGGTCGTCACCCGCGGGGCGGTCGGGGACGACCCCGACCCGGACGCGGCGGCGGTCTGGGGCCTGGTGCGGAGCGCCCAGGCCGAGAACCCCGGCCGGTTCGTCCTCGTCGATCTGGAGGAGGACGCGGAGCTCGCGGCGGCGTCCCGGTACGCGGTCGAACCGCAGGTCGCCGTTCGTGACGGCAGGCCGCTCGTGCCGCGTCTGGTCCGTTCCGGCACGTCGCCGGAGCTCGCCGGCCCGCCCGGGGAGCGCGCGTGGCGGGTCAGCGCCGAAGGCGCGTCGACCCTGGACGAGGTGGCGGTGCGGCCCTGCCCCGTCGAGCCGCTCGGCGACGGCGAGGTGCGGATCGAGGTACGCGCCGCTGGCGTGAACTTCCGCGACGTGATGATCTCGCTGGGCCTGGTCCCGGCCACCGGCGACATCGGCGGCGAGGGCGCCGGTGTGGTGACCGAGGTGGGCTCCGGGGTCACGGGCCTCGCGGTGGGCGATCGCGTCATGGGCGTGTTCGGCGGGGCGTTCGGCCCGGTGGCGGTGGCGGACGCGCGCATGGTGGCGCCGGTCCCCGGCGGCTGGCGGCTCGACCAGGCGGCCGGGGTGTCGGTGGCGTTCCTGACGGCCTGGTACGGGCTGGTGGAGCTGGCGGGCCTGCGGGCGGGGGAGTCGGTGCTGGTGCACGCCGCCACGGGCGGCGTGGGGATGGCGGCGGTGCAGATCGCCCGCCACCTGGGCGCGGAGGTGTACGCGACGGCGAGCCCGGCCAAGCACGCCGTGCTGGAGGAGATGGGCGTCGACGCGGCGCACCGCGCGTCCTCCCGTGACCTCGCCTTCGAAGGCCAGATCCGGGACGCGACCGGCGGCCGGGGCGTGGACGTGGTGCTCAACGCCCTCGCGGGGGAGTTCACGGACGCGTCGTTGCGGCTGCTGGCCGGGAACGGCCGGTTCGCGGAGATGGGCAAGACGGACATCCGTGACCCCGAGGACATCGCCCGGGACCACCCCGGCGTCCACTACCAGGCCTTCGACCTGATCACCGGTGCCGGCCCCGACCTGATCGGGGAGATGCTGGGGCGGCTGTGCGGACTGTTCGGGGAGGAGACGTTGCGGCCGCTGCCGGTGCGGTCGTGGCCGCTGGCCCGGGCGCGTACGGCGTTCCGGACGATGAGCCGGGCGCAGCACGTCGGAAAGGTCGTACTGGAGGTTCCGTCGCCGTTCGACCCGGAGGGCACCGTGCTGATCACCGGCGGCACGGGGACCTTGGGAGAGGCGGTCGCCGAGCACCTGGTGAAGGCGTGGGGGGTCCGGCACCTGGTGCTGGCGAGCCGCCGCGGCCCGGACGCCCCGGGCGCCGGGGAGCTGGCCGGGCGGCTGGAGGCCGAGGTGGACGTTCGGGCCCTGGACGCCGGAGACCCGGCGGCGGTGGCCGAGCTGGTGGCCGGGATCGATCCGGAACACCCGCTGACCGGCGTGATCCACGCCGCGGGCGTGACCGACGACGGGCTGGTCGCCGATCTGACGCCGGAACGGCTGGCGCGCGTGTGGGAGCCGAAGGCGGCCGGGCTGGCGAACCTGCACGCGGCGACCGCCGGGGCGCGGCTGAGCTTCTTCGTGGTGTTCTCCTCGGCGGCGGCGACTCTGGGCAGCCCGGGCCAGGCGAACTACGCGGCGGCCAACGCGTACTGCGACGCGCTGGTGGCGCGGCGGCGCGCGGCCGGGCTGCCGGGCCTGTCCATCGCCTGGGGCCTGTGGGAGCAGGCCAGCGGCATGACCGGCGACCTGACCGACGCGGACCTGGCCCGCATGCGGCGCGGCGGGCTGCGGCCGCTGACGACCGACCACGCGCTCGCGCTCCTGGACGCGGCGGTGGGCGACGGACGTTCCCGCCTGGTCGCGTTCGACCTCGACACCGCCGCGCTGTCAGAACCGGTCCCGGAGGTCCTGCGCGAACTCGCCGCCCGGTCCGCGCCCCGGCGTACGGCGGCGCAGGCCCGGCCCGCCGACCTCGCGGCGGAGCTCACCGGCCTGCCGCCGGACGAACGGCGGCACGCCATCCTCGAACTCGTCCGCACCCACGCCGCCGCGACGCTCGGCCGCGCCGACACCGACGCGGTACACCCGGAGACCAAGTTCAAGGACCTGGGCTTCGACTCACTCACCGGCGTCGAACTGCGCAACCGCCTGGCGGCGGCCACGGGCCTGCGCCTGCCACCGGCGCTGGTGTTCGACTGCCCCGACCCGGCGGGCCTGGCCGACTACCTGCACGAACGGCTGTGCCCGGATGACTCGGCCGTCCCCGGCCCGGCGGCCCTCGACTCGGCGCTCGACGAGGTGGCCAGGCTGGAGGGCGTACTCACCGCCCTCCCGGGCGACGGCCTGGACTCCGAGGCGGTCACGGCGCGGCTGGAGGCCCTGCTGGGAACCTGGAAGGCGTCCCGCGCCCGGACCAACGGCGGCGGCGCCGCCCGGCGCCTGGAAGTGGCGACCGCCGACCAGGTGCTCGACTTCATCGACAACGAGCTCGGCCTGTCGTGAACGGGTGAGCCGCCGCGCGGCACGAAGCCGCCCCCTCCATCGTGCCGGAGGGGGCGGCTTCGGGGTTCGGGGGTCAGCGGCCGGCGCGTACGGCCGAGCGTGGTTCAAGGTTGACGATCGCGAGCTCCTCGGGGCTCAGTGGCGGTTCGGTCAGGTCCGGAAGGCGCTCGGACCGCTGGATCAGGGACAGGAAGTGGCTGCCGCCGAGCTCGGACTGGGGAGCGCTCATGCTCACCACATCCGTGACGATGTCGGACACCGCCTGGGAGCCCATCGACCCGCGGGCGATGAGGTCGATGAACTGGTGCATCCCCGCCGAGTTCTGGTTCAGCCGCGGATCCGTGGCGTGGTTGCGGCAGTTGACGAACTCCAGGTCCTTGGACGCCGCCATGATCCACGGGTCGTCCACGGTCTCGCTGATCTGCCGCTGCACGTCGTGCGCCCGGCCGGGGGTGAGGTCGCCTTCGCCGAGGCGCTCGTCCAGCACGGACGCGGCGCGGGCGGCGGCACTCATCCCGTGGCCGTGGATCGGGTTGAAGGCGGCGAGCGAGTCGCCGAGGATGAGCAGGCCGTCCGGCCAGCGGTCGAGCCGTTCGGGGTACAACCGCCGGTTGGCCCCGATGTGGGAGACGAAGACCGAGGTGAGCGGCTCGGCCGAGCCGATGAGCTGGGCGACGAGCGGGTCGCGGAGCGATCGCGCGTACGGCAGGAAGTCCTCTTCGGTGGTCGGCAGCTCGCCGCCGCGCGTACAGGAGAGAGTGACCATCCAGCGGCCGCCCTCCTGCGGGAAGACCACCCCGAAGCGGCCGGGCTTGCGCTCCCGGTGGTCGGCGGCGACGTTGACGGCGGGAAAGCCCGCGGTCGCGCCGGGAGGCGCCACGAACTCCCGGGTGGAGTAGGCGATGCCCGCGTCGACGACGTCCACGTCGACGGGCGGGAGGCCGAGGGCCGACAGCCATCTCCGCAGGCCCGAGCCGCGCCCGGTGGCGTCGATCACCAGGTCCGCCTCGAGCACCTCCGGGGCGCCGCCGTCGAGGCTGCGCACCTGCACGCCGGAGACCCGGGTGCCGTCGCCGGTCAGGGTGACGGCCTCCGTACGCTCCCGCAGGTGGATCCGGTCGTTGGCCAGGACCTGTTCGCGGACCACCCAGTCGAGCACCGGGCGGCCGCACATCATGACGTACTGCCTCGGCGCGAAGCGCGGCTGCCACCCGTGGGACGTCAGCGTCACCACGTCCTCGTGAAAGCCGATCTTGCGCGCGCCGGCGGCCAGCATCCGGTCGATCGTGCCGGGCAGCAGGCCCTCGACGATGCGGGCGCCGCCCGACCACAGCACGTGGACGTGGCGCGCCTGCGGCAGGCCCTTGCGCTGCGCGGGACGGTCGGGGAGGACGTCGCGTTCGATCACCGTGACGGACTTCATGTGACGGGCCAGGACGTGAGCGGCCAGCATCCCCGCCCAGCTGGCGCCGAGCACGACTCCATGTTCAGACCTGGTCACGTTCTCGTCCCTTCGCCGAGGTGACATGGCGCGCCCGCGAACGAGGCGACGCGGTGCCATGGCCATGCTCGCCGGGGGCGCTTAAGCGGGGCTTGCGTGGTCGTCGGCGGTGGCCGCGTCCGCTCAGATGCGGGCGACGCCGCCGTAGACGGAGACCTCGGCGTCGCTCGCCGGGGCACCGCCGATGTCGCCGGGTCGCCGCATCTCCGGCCGCCAGCGGTGCACGACCTCCACGCCGGGATCGATCAGTTCGGTGCCGTCGAAGAAGCCGGTGATCTCGGCCTTGCCGCGCACGACGAGCGTCATGCCCCGGCGCGCGTAGCTCGCCGAGACGCCGGCCATGTGCTCGGGGAGCAGATCGCCGGTGAGATGGCTGAGCGCCAGGTGACTGCCCGGCGGCATCGCGGCCACGAACTCCGCGCAGACCTCGTACGCCTCCCGCAGGTCCTCGATGAGGTGCATGGTCGCGATGAGGTGCATGGTCGCGATGAGGTGCATGGTCGCGATGAGGAGGAGCCCGACCGGTTCGTCCAGGTCGAGGATCGCGCGCAGCTCAGGGGCGTCCAGGATGGTCTTCGGCGAGCGCATGTCGCCCTCGATGTAGGCGGTCTCGCCCTCGGGGTTGCTGTTCATCAGCGCGCGGGCGTGGGAGAGAACGACCGGGTCGTTGTCGGCGTAGACGATCCGCGCCCCGGGCGCGATGCGCTGGGGCGATCTCGTGGACGTTCGGGGAGGTGGGGATGCCGGTGCCGACGTCGAGGAACTGCCGGATGCCCGCCTCGGCCACCATGTGGCGCACCGCGCGGAGCATGAAGGCGCGGTTCTCCAGCGGGCCGGTACGCCCGGCGGGGTTGACCCGCAGGCTCTCCTCGACCGCGTGCCGGCCGGCGGCGAAGTTGGACTTGCCGCCGAGAAGGTAGTCATAGACCCGGGCCGGGTGCGGCCGATCGGTGTCCAATCCGGCCGGCGTGCGGTCGCTTGAGGCGTCGCGGCTCATCCACCCCGCACTCTCCGCCACGCCCTGCTCCCTGAATCGCCCCCGTCGCCCTGGCACCATGGTGGCCGTGAAGCGGGTCGTGATCCTGGGGCGTGGCGGGTCGGGAAAGTCGACCCTCGCGGCCCGCCTCGGCGCGATCACCGGGCTTCCCGTCGTCGAGCTGGACCGGCACTTCTGGCGGCCCGGCCTCGAGGCGACGCCGCCCGGCGAGTGGGCCGCCCTCCAAGGCGACCTCGTACGGGACGAGGCCTGGATCATGGACGGCGACCTCGGGCCCTACGACGTCCCCGAGGTCCGGCTCAGGGCGGCGGACACCGTCATCCTGCTGGACTTCTCGTTCTGGCGCTGCGCCTGGCGGGCCGTGCGGCGGTCGCGGGAGCGCGCCGACTTCTGGCTCTGGCTGTGGGCCTACCGGCGCCGCAGCCGGCCGCCGCTCCTCGCGGCGATCGCGACGCACGCCGGTGACGCGGACCTGCACGTCATCCGCGGCCCGCGCGAACTGCGGCGCCTCGTGGGCCGGGCCGCTCAGACCCGCGCGTGAGGCAGCCGGACGCGTACGGCCCGGGCGGACCAGCCGAACACCGGGGCCACGGGCTCCGGGGCGAGCCAGCCGTTGATCACGGCCAGCAGCCGGAAGTACCGGTCCCGGCGCGGGTCGCCGGCGTTCTCCAGCCGGGGCAGCAGCCGGTGGAGTCCGCCGTCGCAGGCGTCCGCGAGGGCCGCGACGACCGGGTCGGCCCCGCGTGACGCCGGGTCGACGCCCGCCGCGAGGGCCGGGCCGGCCTGGTCGCGGACGACCGCGGTGAGGTCGCGGACGACCGCGGCGCCGCGCCCCCGATCGGCCGCGTGGTCCTCGGCCATCCGCCGCACGCCGGCGCGGAAGCCCGGGTCCAGGCAGAGCTCGGCCAGCTCCACCCACGCCCGGACCTGCTCCGCCTCCGGCTCGTCGGGCAGCTCGGGGGTCATCGAGCGCCTGATCCCCGCGAACTCCGCGTCGAGGCCGCCGAAGACGGCGTCGAGGAAGTCGCCGATCAGACGTCGGCGTTCGTCCTCGGACAGCAGGGCCAGCTTGTGCATGAGATCCGTCTCCTCGTGAGTGAGCCCTCGCTCGGCCACCGACGTCAGCACCGCGCGCCGCAGGCGCAGGACGCGGATCTGCACCGCCAGCGCCTCGGCGTGCGCCGCCGCGACCTCCGCGAGCGGAAGCTCCCGCTCCACGACCTTCCGGACCGTGGCGAGGTCCAGCCCGAGGTTGCGCAGGGTGCGCACGAAGTCCAGGCGCGCGACGGCGCCGGCGCCGTAGAGGCGGTACCCGGCCGGGCTGCGGCCCACCGGCGTGACGATCCCGCGGTCGGAGTAGAACCGGATGGTCTTGACCGTGAGGCCGGTCAGCCGGGCCAGCTCGCCGATCGAGTAGTTCATGCCCCCAGCCTGCCGTCTCCCCATACAGGAGACTCAAGCCGGCGGACGCCGGATCTCCGTGATCGTCGTGGTAGTCGCCGGAGCCGAGCGTCAGTGGCGCAGCACCGTTCCCGGGCGTCGTTCCCGGTGGACGCCGTCCTCGACCACGATCTGCCCGTTGACGACGACGGCGCGGATTCCGGCCGGATACCGCTGGGGATCGGCGTACGTGGCCTGGTCGGTGATGCGGCCGGGGTCGAACAGCACGACGTCGGCGGCCTTGCCGGGGACCAGTTCGCCCCGGTCGCCGATCCCGGCGCGGGCGGCGGCCGCGCCGGTGCACTTGCGGACCGTCTCCTCCAGCGGCAGGAGCCCGGTCCGTACGAACGAGCCGAACAGCCGGGGATAGCAGCCGTACGAGCGCGGATGCGGGGTGCCGAGGCCGGTCGGCCCGTCCGGGTCGAGCGCCTGGCCGTCCGAGCCGATCACCGTCGCCGGATGCCGCAGCACCGCCAGAAGGTCCTCCTCACCCCGCCCGCCCGAGACCATCAGCACCGCGTTGCCGTACGAGGCGAGCAGGTCGAGGGCGGCGTCCGCCCCGCCGAGGTCGGCCAGCGTCCGCCCGGTCACCTCCGGGCGGTCGGCCGGAACCCGGCTCACCGTGACCTCCGACCACGACGTCGGCAGGTCCCGCCACTCCTCGCGGACCCGGTCGCGTACGGCGGAGCCGGCCAGCCGCTCCCGCATGGCGGCCTCGCCGCCCGCCTGCGCCCACGCGGGCAGCAGTTGCGACAGCGGGGCGTTGCCGGCGAGATAGGGGTACATGTCGGCCGCGACGTCGGCGCCGCGCGAGCGGGCGGCGTCGATCAGCTCCAGCGCCCGCGCTACCTTGCCCCAGTTGCGCTGCCCGACCGCCGCGAGGTGGGAGATCTGGGTCCGGCAGCCGGTGGTCTCGGCGACGCGCAGGACCTGGCGTACGGAGTCGAGCAGGTTGTCGGAGTAGTCGCGGATGTGCCAGGAGAACAGCCGGTCCCGGGAGGCGACCGTACGGCCCAGGGCGACCAGTTCCTCCTCACGGGCGTACGTCAGTGGTGCGTACATCAGGCCGGTGGAGGCCCCGGCCGCTCCGGCCTCCAGTGCGTCGTCCAGGAGTCCGCACATCCGGGATAGTTCGGCGGGTTCGGCCGCGCGGTCGGCGAAGCCGACCACGCCCGCGCGGAGTGGGATGTGCGCGGCGAGGGCCGCGACGTTGACCGACGGCCGCGCCGCCGCCAGGGCGTCCAGGTAACCGGGCAGGTCATGCCAGCCCCAGCGGATCGCCGGGTCGAGGTCGAGGTAGCCGGCCGCGCCGCGCAGTTCGGCCGGGTCGCCGGCGACCGGGGTCACGCCGAGGCCGCAGTTGCCGATGACCTCGGTGGTCACGCCCTGGCGGATCTTGCTGTGCGCCAGGGGGTTGGACAGCAGGGTCAGGTCCGAGTGCGTGTGCACGTCCACGAAACCCGGGCACACGACGTGCCCCTCGGCGGACAGCACCCGGGCGGCGGAACGGCCCGCCAGATCACCGACGGCCTCGACGAGACCGCCGGAGATCGCGACATCGGCCGTACGCGAGGGCGCACCGGTGCCGTCCACGACGGTGCCCCTGGTGATCAACAGGTCGGTCACGTGCGAGAACACCCTTCGCGAGAGATCAGAGGGCGGCGTGCTCGGCGAGGATGTCGACGAACGCCAGCGCCGGGGGAGAGACGTACGGGCGGGTGAAGGCCACCAGGTCCCGCCAGATCGGCGGGTCGGGGCGTACGGTGCAGCACTCGAAGTCCGGGCCGATGACGTTGCCGGGCACGAGCGCCGGGCCCAGCCCGGCGGCGGCGAGCTCGACCGCCGTGGCGGTGTGGTGGGTACGGACGGCGGCGCGGGGCGTGAAACCGGCACGGGCGCAGGCGGCGTTCACGACCGGAGCCAGCCCGAAGTCGGGGGAGTAGAGCACCCAGGGGCGGCCGGCGAGGCTCTTGAGCTCGATCGGCCCGCCGTCGGCGGGAAGGTCCGGGTCGTCGTACGGGAGCACGATCAAGAACGCCTCGGGCCCGAGCGGCCGGTACGGCCCGGTCCAGCCCGACGGTTTGGGGCCGATCGCGACGTCCGCGGAGCCCTGCAGCATCTCCGCCGCGAGAAGATCGATGTGGATGAACTCCTGGATCTGGACGCGGACCCGCGGATGCTCGTGCCGCCAGGCCCGGATCGCGGGCGGGATGATGCCGAGCGCGATCGACTGCAGGGTCGAGACGCGCAGCTCGCCGCCGGCGAGCCGACCGACCGCGCGTGCGGCGCGGGTCGCCTCGTCGGCGCTGCGGACCGCCGCGATCGCGTGAGGAAGGAAGTCCCGGCCGAGCGCGGTGACCTCGACCGTACGGACGAGCCGGTCCAGCAGGGGACCGCCGACGGCGGACTCGAGGACCTTGATCTGATGGGACAGCGCGGGCTGGGACACAAGGAGGCGTTCGGCCGCCTTGGTGAAGGAGTGCTCTTCGGCCACCGCGATCAGGTATTCGAACTGACGCAGCGTCATGACCAGATTATATGGGCACCAGAAGAAGCCGGTCTTTGCGCCCGTGCCTGGTCAGGGCCACTATGGAGCCATGATGAACGTGGATGCCGGGGGGTTCGGCACCACGGATCGGCCAGACCACTGAGGGTGGCCCGCGCGTCCCGATGAAAACAGGGGAATTCATCCGGGCATGACGCGCAGGTCCAGATCCCGCGACCGGATCGTACCGACCGGCGCGCGCGGGAAGGCGGGCGCTCGCGGGCGTGGACTTCCAAGGGGAGGGGGTCCGGGCCCGCGAGCACCGCCCTACTCGCGCGTAAGGGGCCGCTCACCTGCCACGGACGCGGACCGCGCGGCGCAGGTCGTCGAGCTGGTCCATGAGGGCCCGGTGCAGCGCGGGGGTCAGCTCGCCCTCGTCCAGGCAGCGCTCCGCCGCCCGTACGGTCTCCGGGGTCGCGGCGTGTGACGGGAAGAGCGCCCGGCCGAGGGCCGTCGCCACCGTCGGGCCGCGTTGGCCGGCCGCCGGGATCTCGGCGAAGTAGCGCTCCACATAACCATCCGTCACGTCGGGGTCCGCCTGCTGCCAGAAGCCGTCGGCGGTCGCGATGAGCAGGTGGTTCGACAGTGCGCCGTCGGTGAACAGCTGCTGCCACGCGCGTTCCTTGGCGGCCGGGTCCGGCAGGGCGGCGCCGCATCGCGCGGCGGCCTGGCAGCCGGTCGCGCTCGGGTCGCGGGCCAGCTCCTCGGCGATCTCCGCCTCGCCCACCGCGCCCTGCGCGGAGAGCTGGAGCAGGGCCTTCCAGCGCAGCTCCTCATCCAGGTCCGGCCCGTCGGGCAGCACCCGCTCCGCCTCCAGCCAGGCCCGCAGGTCCGCCAGCTCCTCCGGGGCCGCCGAGCACTCGATCAGCCCCCGCAGCGCGGCCAGGCGTACCCCCGCGTCCTCGGCCCGGCGCAGGATCCGGCGGCAGACCTCGCCGAGCGCCGCCACGGCCGCGGGGCGCCGGGCCGGCGGCAGATAGCGGTCGGCGACCTCCCGCCGGGCGAAGCCGAGCACCGCCTCCACCACCGCCACCACGGGTTCGGCGGGCAGGTGGGTCTCGACGAGGGCGAGGAAGTCCGCGGCGGGCAGGTCGCCGTCGCGGACCATGTCACGCGCGGTGTTCCACAGCAGGGCGCGCGTCAGCTGGTCCTCGACGGTCGACAGGCCCGCGGTCACCGCCTCCCAGGAGCGCTCGTCCAGCCGGACCTTGGCATAGCTCAGGTCCCCGTCGTTGAGCACGACCAGGTCGGGGCGGGGGAGGCCGGCGAGGCCGGCGGTGCCGTTCCCCTCGGCCGGCAGGTCGAGGTCCAGCCGCGTACGCCGCGTCAGCCGGCGCCCGCCGTCGCCGGACTCGGTCAGGTCGTACAGACCGAGGAGTATCCGGTGCGGGCGCCGCCCGGGGGTGCCGCTGTGCGCGACCTCGGCCGAGACGAGCGATCCGTCCTCGTCGGCGAGCTCGGCGCGGAGGGTGTCCACGCCGCTGGTCCGCAGCCAGCGCTCGGCCCAGCCGTGCACGTCGCGGCCCTCCGCGGCACCGCCGAGGGCCCCCAGAAGGTCGGCCAGGTCGGCGCTGCCGAACCGGTGGCGGGCGAAGTACGCGTTGACGCCGGCCAGGAAGGCCTCCTCGCCCATCCAGGCCACGAGCTGGCGGAGCACCGAGGCGCCCTTGGCATAGGAGATCCCGTCGAAGCTCACCCGCGCCGTCGCGGTGTCGTCGATGCCGCGCGCCGCGACCGGGTGCGTGGAGGGCCGCTGGTCGGCGTCGTACCCCCATGCCTTCCGCTTGACCGCGAAGCCGGTCCAGGCGGTGGTGAACCGGCTGACCTCGGCGATCACCTGATGGCCCATGTACTCGGCGAAGGACTCGTTGAGCCACAGGTCGTCCCACCACCGCATGGTGACCAGGTCGCCGAACCACATATGCGCCATCTCGTGCGCGATGACGATCGCGCGGACCTCCCGCTCGGACTCGGTGACGGCCGAGCGGAACAGGAACTCGTCCCGGAAGGTCACACAACCTGGGTTCTCCATCGCGCCGAAGTTCAGCTCGGGTACGAACGCCTGGTCGTACTTGCCGAACGGGTACCGCTCCTCGAACAGCTCGTGGTATCGGTCGAAGCTGCGCCGGGTGAGGTCGAAGATCTCCTCGGCGTCCAGGTGGGCGGCGAGCGAGCGCCGGCAGTGGACGCCGAGAGGGATGCCGTCGTGCTCGGTCCGTACGGAGTGCAGCCGGCCGCCGACGACCACGGCGAGGTACGTGCTGATCGGCGGCGTCGGGGCGAACTCCCAGCGCCCGTCCTCGCCACGCGAGCCGGCGCCGTTGCTCAGCACCGTCCAGTCCGGGGGAGCGGTCACGGTGATCGAGAAGACCGCCTTGAGGTCCGGCTGGTCGAAGCACGCGAAGACCCGGCTCGCCTCGTCCGGCGCGCACTGGGTGCTGACGTAGACCTCACCGTCGGCCGGGTCGGTGAAGCGGTGCATGCCCTCGCCGGTACGGGAGTAGGCCATGTCGGCCTCGACACGCAGCTCGTTCTCGGCGGCGAGCCCGGTCAGGTCCAGCCGCCCGTCCCGCAGCGCCGCCGGGTCCAGTTCCGCGCCGTTCAGCACGGCGCGGAGCAGGGTGGCGGGCCGCAGCTCGACGAAGGTCGCCACTCCGGGCTCGGCGCAGCCGAAGCGGATCACCGTGGTCGAGCCGAACACCTCCTCGCCGCGCGTGAGGTCGAGATGCACGGCGTAGGAGCGGACGTCCAGCCGGTGAGCGCGGGTCTGCGCCTCCGTACGGGTAAGTGCGGGCATGTCGGCTATGTTGCCCTATCGCCCACGCCAGGGCGGGATCATCCCGGCCGTCACAGGTCCAGCCCTGTCAGCACCATCACGCGTTCCTCGGTGAGGTCGTTGATCGCCGACCGGACGCCCTCGCGGCCGACGCCGGACTGCTTCCACCCGCCGTACGGCATCTGGTCCGCGCGGAAGCTCGGGACGTCCCCGACGATCACGCCGCCGACCTCCAGGTCGCGGTGGGCGCGGAACGCGGCGCGTACGTCGGTGGTGAAGATGCCCGCCTGCAGGCCGTACTTGGAGGCGTTGACCAGCGCGAACGCCTCGTCCAGGTCGGAGAATCGCCTCACGGACACGACCGGCCCGAACACCTCCTCCTCGGCGAGCGTGGTGCCGGCCGGAACGTCCGCCAGGACGGTCGGGGCGACGTTGCGCCCCTCACGGGTGCCGCCGGTGAGCACGGTCGCGCCCGCCTCGGCGGCCTCCTGGACCCAGGCGGTGATCCGCTCGGCCGCCGCGTCGTTGATCACCGGGCCGACCTGCACGCCGTCGGCCGTCGGGTCGCCGGTCGGCAGCGCCTCGGCCGCCGCGACGAGCTCGGCGACGAAGCGGTCGTAGACGTCGGTGTGGATGAGCACCCGCTGCACGGAGATGCAGGACTGGCCCGCCTGGTAGTTGGCGAACAGCGCGACGCGTGAGGCGGCGGCGGACAGGTCGGGCCAGTCGTGGTTGACGATGACCGCGGCGTCGCCGCCGAGCTCGAGCGTGACGTGCTTGCCGTGGGCGTCGCGCTGGATCGACCAGCCGACCGGGCCGGAGCCGGTGAAGGAGATGACCGGTAGCCGCGGGTCGGTGACCAGCGCGGACATCTTGTCGTTAGGCACCGGCAGCACCGAGACCATCCGCGCCGGCAGGTCGGTCTCGGCGATGATCTCACCGAGCAGCAGCGCGGTCAGCGGCGTGGCCGGCGCCGGCTTGACGAGGATCGGCGCGCCCGCCGCGATCGCCGGCGCCACCTTGTGCGCGACGAGGTTGAGCGGGAAGTTGAACGGCGCGATGCCCAGCACCGGCCCGCGCGGGAACCTCCGTACGACGGCGAGCCGCCCGGTCGCGTTCGCGTCGGTGTCGAGACGCTGCAGGTCACCGGCGAAGCGCCGGGCCTCCTCCGCGGCCCACCGGAAGGTGGAGACGGCGCGGGAGACCTCACCGCGCGACCACACCAGCGGCTTGCCGTTCTCCGCGGTGATCAGGGCGGCGATCTCCTCGGCCCGCTCGGACAGCCGGGCCGAGATGTGGTCCAGCGCCCCGGCCCGTACGTGGGCGGGGGTGGCCTGCGCCTCGTACCGGCCCGCGTACAGGTCGGCGACGGCCTGCTCGACCTGCTCGTCGGTGGGTACCGCGACCTCGCCGACGACCGACCCGTCCCAGGGAGAGGTCACCTGGAGGGTGTCGGTGCCGGTGAGGGGCTCGCCGGAGAGATGGAAGGGCGTGACGTCGGACATGACGGTGCGCTCCGTTCGGTCGTGTGGGTCAGATGGCCGTGGCGAAGGCGTTCTCGAGGATGTCCAGGCCCTCGGCGAGCAGGTCGTCGGGGCAGGACAGCGGCGGCAGGAACCGCAGGACGTTGCCGTACGTGCCGGCGGTCAGCGTGACCAGGCCCTCGGTGTGGCACGCCTTGTTCACGGCCGCGGTGAGTGCGGCGTCGGGCGTCTTGGCCGCGGGGTCGGAGACGATCTCGACCGCGAGCATCGCGCCCCGGCCGCGCACGTCGCCGATCTGGGGGTACTTGGCGGCCAGCGCGCGCAGCCGGGGCACGAACAGCGCCTCGATCGCGCGGGCACGGGCCGGCAGGTCCTCGGCCTTCATGGTCTCGATCGCGCCCAGGGCCGCGGCGCAGGCGACGGGGTTGCCGCCGTACGTGCCGCCGAGGCCGCCGGCGTGCACGGCGTCCATGATCTCGGCCCGCCCGGTGACCGCGGCCAGCGGCAGGCCGCCGGCGATGCCCTTGGCGGTGGTGATCAGGTCGGGTACGACGCCCTCGTGGTCGCAGGCGAACCAGTCGCCCGTACGGCAGAAGCCGGTCTGGATCTCATCGGCGATCAGCAGCACCTCGTGCTCGCGGCACCAGTCCGCCACGCGCGTGAGGTAGCCGTCCGGCGGCACGACGAACCCGCCCTCGCCCTGGATCGGCTCGATGATCACCGCCGCGGTGTTCTCCTCGCCGACCTGCGTGTGCACCTGCGAGGCGAACAGCTCGAACGCCTCCTCCGCGCAGCGCTCCGGCCCGGTCGGCCAGCGGTACGGGTAGGCCATCGGCACGCGGTAGACCTCGCCCGCGAACGGCCCGAAGCGGTGCTTGTAGGGCATGTTCTTCGCGGTCAGGCTCATGGTCAGGTTCGTACGGCCGTGGTAGGCGTGGTCGAACGCCACGACGCCCTGCCGCCCGGTCGCCGAACGCGCGATCTTGACGGCGTTCTCCACCGCCTCCGCGCCGGAGTTGAACAGCGCCGAGCGCTTGTCGTGGTCGCCGGGCGTCAGCTCGGCCAGCGCCTCGGCGACCTCGACGTACTCCTCGTACGGCGTGATCATGAAACACGTGTGGGTGAAGTCCTCGGCCTGCGCCCGTACCCGCTCCACGACGCGGGGCGCGGCGTTGCCGACCGTCGTCACGGCGATGCCGGAGCCGAAGTCGATCAGCTGGTTGCCGTCGACGTCGACCAGGATGCCGCCGCCGGCGCGTTCGACGTAGACCGGCAGGCCGGTCGAGACACCGGCGGAGACGGCGGCGTTCTTGCGCGCCTGCAGCGCTGCCGAGCGCGGACCGGGGATGGGGGTGGTGAGGACGCGTCGCTGTTCGATGCCGGGGGTCGCTGTCATGGCAGGTGCTCCGTTGCCCAGAGGTCGGATGTTGCCGAGGTTACGCCGACGCGCCGCAGGTCCGGTCGCCGGGAGGGGGGACTCTGTGCTCCTCGTCCGCGGGGGCGAGCCGGTCAGGCACGGGGTTCCTCCGGGGTCAGGTCCATCGCCACCGCGCGTACGGGGGCGCCGTCGGCACCGGCCAGGCGCAGGGGCAGGCAGGAGACGAACGGCGTGAAGTCGATCAGCTCGAAGCCGCGGAGGTTCTCGCCGATCACCCCGCCCGCCTCGGCGATCAGGCGGTGCGCGGGGAAGCCCTCGCCGGCGTGCTCCGCGTCGGGCGTCTCGTCGATGCTGGGGAAGTCGAGGAGGAAGGTCCGCACGCCGAGGCCGAGCATGCGGCGGCAGGCGTCCGCGTCGAGGAAGGGATGGTCGAAGTAGGCGGCGGTCCCGTACGTTCTCGGCCATCCGGTGTGCAGGAGCGCGATGCGGCCGGGCCGCAGGAGCTCCGCCGCGGGCGCGACCTTCTCCCAGCTGATGCGGGCGCGGGGCGCGAGGCCGGTGAGGTCGACGACGACGCCCTCACCGGCGAACAGGGTGAGGTCCAGCTCGTCGACGCGGGGCCCGTCGGGGCGGAAGTGGTACGGGGCGTCGACATGCGTGCCGGTCTGCGAACCGAGACGCAGGCTGAGCAGGTTGAACCCGTCCGCCTCGATCGTGGCGGCGGGCTCGATCCGGGGTACCGGGTCGCCGGGGTAGACCTGAGTCGACTCCGAAAGCGGCACGGACAGATCGACGATCCGGCGAACACGCACGCCTGCTCCCTTCCCGCCACCCGGCCGTCCTCACCGATGTGATCGGACCACGTCCATTCTGTCGCCGCGCGTGAGTGGCGGTGGTCGCGAGCGTCATCGTGGCCGTGACGAAGGATCCGGGCAAGGTACGTGCCGAGGTGGTGAGCACTCTCGGCCCGGCCGGCACCCTCCCTGTCCACTGCGCGATGCCGGACCGCCAGGGGTTCGGGGGCGTACACGAACCGGTCGTCGCGGTCTCCGGCGTCGGATCGAAGACGGCGAGTCCCGTGCCGACCTGCGCCGGCGGGTGTAGGGAGGGCAGAGCCGGCCGCGAGCCCGATACCTTGGCGCCCCGGTTCGGCCGGGGCAGGCCCTGGCCGCACTGGAAAGGTGCGGCCGGAGTCGGCCGGGCGTCCGGCGGGACCCGCGCTCGTGCCCGTGGCGTTCCTGCTCCGATCCGCGTGGCCGGCCCCCGGCCGGGGTGCGAGGCCGGAATCGGCCCCGGGCGCGGGCCGGGCCGGCGGGTAGTGTCGGCCGCGCAGATGGCCGACGTGGGGAGACGATGTGACGCCGTTCCATGACCTCGGAGAGTTCCTCGCCCTCCCGCGCGTGCAGGGGCTGTGTCTCTCACCGGACGGGGAACGGCTCGTCGCGGTCGTGCAGGCGCTCGCGGCCGATCGTAAGAGCCACCGGACCTCCCTCTGGCGGGTCGACCCGCACGGGCGGGACGAGCCCCGCCGGCTGACGCGGTCCGCCGAAGGCGAGGGGAATCCCGCCTTCCGGCCCGACGGGACGCTGCTCTTCACCTCCGCCCGCCCGGACCCCGATTCGGAGAAGAACGAGCACGACACCCGCCTCTGGGCGCTCCCGGCCGACGGCGGTGAGCCCGGCCTCGTCCTCGACCGGCCCGGCGGCATCGAGGACTTCGCCGTCGCCGAAGACACCGGGACCCTGGTCTTCGCCGCCTCCGAACTCCCCGGCGCCGACCGCGAACGCGCCGGGCGGCGCAAGGAGGCGGGCGTCACGGCCACCCTCTACGAAGGCCTCCCGGTCCGCGACTGGGACCATCACGTGGGCCCGGCCGAGCGGCGCCTCTTCGTCGTCACAGGAACAGAAGAACCACGCGACCTCACCCCGGAGCCCGGCCAGGGACTGATGGGCCAGGCGTTCGCGATCTCCCCGGACGGCGCCACGGTCGTCACCGGCCGGTGGCTGCCGCAGCCGCGCGGCGAGCGCCGCTCCGAGCTCGTCGCGATCGACACCGCCACGGGCGAGCAGACCGTGCTCGCCACCGAGGACGGCGTCGACCTCCACACCCCCGCCATCTCACCGGACGGCCGCAGCGTCGTCTGCGTACGGGACCGGCACGCGACGTACGACGAGGCGCGCCAGGAGACACTCTGGCTCGTCCCCCTGGACGGCGGGGAGGGCCGCGACCTGACCGCCGCCCTCGACCGGTGGCCCTCCGACCAGGTCTGGTCGCCGGACTCGCGCACCGTCTACTTCGGCGCCTACGACGCCGGCCGGTACCCGATCTTCCGCGTCGACGCCGGCTCCGGCGAGATCGAGCGGCTGACCGGCGACGACGCCGCGTACGACGCCGTGGTGCCGGCCCCGGACGGACGGCGGGTGTACGCCCTGCGGTCCGCCATCGACGCCCCGCCGGCGCCCGTACGGCTCGACGTGACGCGACCGGAGCCACAGCCGCTGCGGCTCTTCGACGCCCCGGAAACGCCCGGCCGGGTCACCGAGGTCGAGACGGCCGAGGGGATCAGGGCCTGGCTCGTCCTCCCCGACGGGGCGGAAGAACCCGCGCCGCTGCTCCTGTGGGTGCACGGCGGCCCGCACTCCAGCTGGGCCGGCTGGCACTGGCGCTGGAACCCCTGGCTGATGGCGGCCCGCGGCTACGCCGTCCTGCTCCCGGACCCGGCGCTGTCCCTCGGGTACGGGCAGGACTTCGTGCGCCGGGGGCACGGGACGTGGGCGACCCCGGCGTACGAGGACCTCATGGCGATCACCGACGCCGTCGTCGCGCGCGACGACATCGACGGGGCGCGGACCGCCGCCATGGGCGGCTCCTACGGCGGCTACATGGCCAACTGGATCGCCGGCCACACCGACCGGTTCCAGGCGATCGTCACGCACGCGAGCCGCTGGCCGCTCGGCGCGATGGTCACCGCGGACATGGGGCACGGCCTCACCCGGGAGTTCGGCGACCCGGCCGAACGGCCCGAGCGCTGGACGGCCGGCGACCCGTCCGCGTACGCCGGCCGCATCCGTACCCCGATGCTCGTGATCCACGGCGACCGCGACTACCGCGTCCCGATCGGCCACGGTCTGTGGCTGTGGTCCGACCTCATGCGCCACGAGGTGGAGGCGAAGTTCCTCTACTTCCCGGACGAGAACCACTGGGTCCTCTCGCCCGGGAACGCGGCGGTCTGGTACGAGACCGTGTTCGCCTTCCTCGGCCGTCACCTGCTCGGCGAGAAGTGGGAGCGGCCGGACCTGCTGTAGGTCAGCCCGAGACCTCGCGCTCGTACGCGCGGAGCGTCTCGATGAACATCGCGCGCTGCTCGCCGGTCAGCGGTGCGAGGGCCGTGCGCCACGCCCGCGCGCCGGCGGCCAGCCACGCGTCGACCGAGGCCCGGCTGTCCTCGGCGATGCTCACGATCGTACGGCGGCGGTCGGCCTCGTCCTCGCGCCGCTCGACGACGCCCTTGCGGCTCAGCTCGCCGACCATGAGGCTCACCGTCGTCGGCGCCACCTCGAGCCGGGCGGCGAGCTCGTTCACGCTCTGCGGGCCGTCGAAGACCAGGTAGGACAGCAGCGACAGGTGCCGCGGCGCGAGGTCGAGGGACCGGAGCCGCTCGGGGACCGGGATGCGCTTGGCCCGGCCGACCAGGCGGGGCATCAGCAGGAGCAGCGTGCGGACCCCTTCGTCGACGCTCGGCCCACGGTCGGTTGACATACCTTGATCTCCAAAATAGCTTTGCTTTGAAAGCAAAATGTCCTTCTCGTCAGAAGGGTACCGACCCATGTCGGAGTGGAACGAGAAGATCATCGCGGAGTTCCGCGCCAATGAGGGCAGGGTCGGCGGCCCCTTCGAGGGCGCGCCGCTCCTCCTGCTGACCACCGTCGGCGCGCGTACCGGGGCACTGCGGATCAACCCCCTTGTCTATCTGCGCGACGGCGGGCGCGTCCTGGTCTTCGCCTCCAACGGGGGCGCGCCGGCGCATCCGGCGTGGTACCACAATTTGCTCGCGCGGCCGCAGGTCACGGTCGAGATCGGCACCGAGACGTACGCCGGGTTCGCCCATCCGCTGGAGGGCGAGGAGCGCGACACGCTGTACGCCCGGCAGGCCGGGATCAACCCGGGCTTCGCCGGCTACCAGGCGGGTACGGCCCGCGTGATCCCCGTCGTGGCCGTCTACCGCGACGACCCCGAGCGCACCCGTGCGCTGGGCGACGAACTGGTGCGGATCCACGCCGGCCTCCGCGCGGAGCTGGCCGCGGTCCTGGCGGGCGTCGACGGGCCGGCGCGCGGCCTGGACATCCAGCTGCGCGAACGCTGCGTGGCCTTCTGCGACGCGGTCCACGAGCACCACGAGAAGGAGGCCGGCGGTGGCTTCCGGCTCCTGGAACAGCGCTATCCCGGCCTCGCACCGGTGCTCGCCGTGCTGCGCCGCGAACACGAGGAGCTGGCCGTTCTCCGTACGCGGTTCCGCGCGACCCTGACCGAAGGCGGCGATCCGGCCGGGCTGCACCACCTGGCGAAGGAGATCGAGGCCCACTTCGACCGCGAGGAACGCCGGCTCGTACCGGCGCTGAACGCGCTCTGACGCCTTGCCGAACGCCCTTTCGCGATGATCCGGGCGAATCCTAGGATTCCGTCTGGTCCGTGCGGGTGATCACTCGCGCCGGGCCGCGATCCGGGAGGTGCGCATGATCGGTGGACGGTGGGTCAGGGGAGCGGCCGCGGCGGCGATGCTGTCAGGAGGGCTTCAGGCCCTGCCGGCCCAGGCGGAGACACCCGCCGAGACCCGTACGGTCCGCACCGTCGCCCCCGGCGTCACGCTCACGACGATCGACCGCGGCGCGCTCTCGCCGGGTGACTTCTCCACGGTCAACGTCGGCATCCCGACCTCCGAGGACGTCCCGCCCGACCCGGACCCGGACGCCGTCACCGCCGTGCTCGGCACCAAGGAGACCGCCGACCGCGTCGCCGCGCAGCTGAGCGCCGCGGGCTGGACCGGGCGGGTGGAGGCCGTACGGATGCCGAGGTTCGCCGACGCCGGGCCGGGGCTGCTCGGGTACCGCGTCCGCGTCGGTCACTACGCCACCGAGGCCGAGGCGACCGCGGAGGCGGCGCGGCTGACGGCGGCGGGGTTCAGACCGTCGGTGAGCTTCACCGGCCAGGACGGCGAGGCGACGACCGGCCCCTGGGCGATCCATGCGCTGACCGTCGACTTCCGCGCCTTCCACGGGACAGTGGCGGAGACGCACGACGCGACGCTGGCCGGACGGCGTACGACCAGCGCGATCGCCAGGGACACCGGCGCCCTCGCCGCGGTGAACGGCGGGTTCTTCGTCATCTCCGGCACGGACGGCGTGGTCGGCGACTCGGCCGGCGTCATCGTGGAGCACGGCCGCCTGCTGCACGACGCGACGAACGGCCGGGTGGCGGCGATCCTGCGCGACGGCGGGCGACGGTTGCAGCTCACGAAGCTCTGGACACGGATCGGCCTGGCCGCCTCGCGCGGGCCGGTGCACCAGGTGGCCGGGCTCAACCGCGCGCCGGGCCTGATCCGCGACTGCGGCGGCCGTACGGGCGACGTCCCGACGTCTACGCCGCTGATGGACGTCACGTGCACGAACCCGAACGAGATGGTCGCGTTCACCCCGGAGTTCGGCTCACCGCTGCCGACCGGCGCCGGCTCCGCGGCGGTGCTCGACGCGCGCGGCAGGGTGGTCTCCGAGGGACCGCGTACGGTGCTCACGGTGCCCGCGGGAGGCGAGGTCGTCGAGGCGATCGGCACTGAGGCGGCCTGGCTCGACGCGCACGCCACCGTGGGGACGCGCCTGCGGACGACCACCCGGATCACCGGGCCGGACGGCCGCCCGCTGGGGTTCGGCCCGCGTGACTCGGCGGTCAACGGCGGCCCCCGGCTCGTCACCGGCGGACGCGTCACGATCGAGCCGCGCGCCGACGGCCTCCTCCACCCCGGCGACCCGTCCTACTTCTACGGCTGGGGCATCCGGCGCAACCCGCGCACGATGATCGGCGTCGACCGGCGCGGACGGCTGCTGCTGGTGGAGGCCGACGGCCGGTACGCCGCGCACAGCCAGGGGCTGAGCATCCCGGAGGCCGGAGAGCTGATGCGCTCGCTCGGCGCCGTACAGGCGATGAACCTCGACGGCGGCGGCTCGTCGACGATGGTCGTCGGCGGGGCGGTGGTCAACACGCCGTCCGACGCGACGGGCGAGCGGCCGGTCGGCGACGCGGTGGTGGTCCTTCCCGCCGGTCACTGAGGCCCCGTTGCCCGGGGATCGGGAAAGGCCGCCTGGCACGGCACCGGTCTCTCGGTACGGCGGCCTCCCGGCTGTTCAGAACCTCGGAGGGCTCACGCGGTCGTAGGACTGCCGCTGGGCCGTACGGCCGGATCCGGCGGCGCGCGTCGCGACGGCGTCTTCGGCCGCGGGTGGTGAGAGCACACGGGAGATGACCCGTACGGCGTCCGGGATGTGGGCGGCCGGGCTGATCGGCTCACCCCAGGACCACCACCACATCAGGCTTTCGTCGCCGTGGGGCAGCGGCATGCAGCACACCGTCTCGGTCAGCCGCGCGTGCCGGCCGGGCGCGCCGACCCGTACGCGCGTGGGCGCGAGAACCTCGGCTACGAGCCCCGCTTTGGTGCAGTCGTCGGCGAGTTTCTCGGCGAGCAGATGAACGTCATCATTTGTCATTTAGGCATAACTCCATCTCCCGGCGACGTTTAGCGACCGGGATGGCGATGTCATGTAATAAGAAAGCATGCACTAGAGGATGCGATATCGGTAGCGCGCCAGTTCTTAGGGTCATACGGTTACCCGCATGGACGCGGACGTTCTCCCCAAAGCACTAAAAGCGATCATGACTAGACAGGGTTGGTCACAAACGGATCTCGCGGCTGAGTTGGGAGTATCGCAGTCATGGGTCTCGCAGACCTCACGCGGTGTAAAAGACAGCGGTATCGCCAAGGTGCAGCGTCTTCTCGACCGCATTGGCTGGGAAGTTCGCATAACCCCCAAAACGGAAGAAGACCCCGTGAAGCGAAGAGATTTCGTCACGGCGGTGGGGTCTATCGCCTTCGTGCCCTCCCCGAAAGTCGGCCCGTACCAAGATCCAGAATATGTACGGGCGCTGGCGGATCGGCTCGCCCGCGACAGATATGAACAAGGCGGCATTCCGGTCGCCTCCACCGCAATACGACACATGAAAAAAGTCGAGTTCGCCATATCCGGTAATGATCGACAACTGCAGGCGGCGGCCTCCGGCCTCGCCTGTGAGACGGCGCGGATCTTCTACGACGCGCGCCGCTACGACGCGGCCCAGCGCGCCGGCTCGTTCGCCCTGCAGCTCGCACGCCGCTCCGACGACGTCGACGGCCAGGCCAGCGCGTGCAGCGTGCTGAGCCGGATCTGCATCGACCGGCGCCACGGCGACCGCGGGATCATGTACGCCCGGCGCGGCCTGGCCCTCCCCGAGCTGGCCCCGGTACAACGGGCCTGGCTGAAGCTCCGCCTGGCCCGCTCGCTGGCCCTGGTCTCCGGCCAGGAGCGCACCGCACGCGACCGCCTGGCCGAACTCGGCGACACCGAGGGCTTCTCCCCGTACGAGAAGGCCGACATGACCGGCAACGTCGGCGTCGCGCTGGCCGGCATGCGCGCCTATCCGCACGCCCACGAGGCGATCACCGAGGCGGTGCGTCTCAGCGAACGCTGCTCCCCGCTGCTGCTCGTGGCGTACCAGGCGTGGCAGGTCGAGGTGGCGATGACGGCGGGCGAGCCCTTAGCGGCCGCCGACCATATGACCAGACTCGCCCGCATCGCCCCGATGGTCTCCTCGGCTCGGGTGAACTCCCACGTGGCCGGCCTGCTCACGCAGTCGGCCCGCTGGAAGGACGTCCCGGAGATGCGCGAGGCGCGCGAGCACCTGACGTCGGTCCAGCCGGACTGATCGGCGGCGCTCATTGTCGGAGGGTGCGGGTAGCGTGCGGGTTCATGGTGGCCGGGGGAGAGTTGCGGGCGGCGAGGATGCGATCCCAGCTGCTCGCGGGCCCTCCCGCGAGTGACGCCGTGGCGGCGGTCACCCGCGTGGTCGGGGTCCAGGCCCAGTCACCGGGCCCACCACGGCTGGCCGTCCGCGCGCGTACGTCGAGCGTCGTCGCGGGAGACGTCGACCGTTTGTGCGCCGACCGTACCCTGGTGTGCACCTGGGCGATGCGCGGCACGCTCCACCTGGTCCCGGCCGCGGACGTCCGGTGGCTGGTGGGCCTGCTCGGCCCGGTCTTCACGCGGAAGGACCGGCGCCGCCGGGAGACGCTGGGCCTGGACGAGCGCACGTGCGAACGGGGCCTCGAGGCGATCGTGACCGTCCTGAGGCCGTCGGGGCCGCTCACCCGGGCCGAGCTGATCACGTCCATCGCGAACGAGGGCGTGCACGTCGACGCCACGACGCAGGCCCCGGCGCACCTGCTGATGTACGCCGCCACGACGGGCCTCCTCTGCCGCGGCCCGGACACGGGACCGGGCCGGTCGCGCGGCGGAGGAGGAGCGCGGGCGCACGAGCCGACCTACGTGCTGCTGGACGAATGGGTACCCGGTGGGCGCCGGCTGGAACGCGACGAGGCGCTCGCCGAGCTGGCCCGGCGCTACCTCGCCGGTCACGGCCCGGCCCGCGTCGCGGACCTGCTCGCCTGGTCCGGCCTGCCGGCGGCGGACGGCCGGAGGGCCTTCGAGCTCATCGCCGACGAGACCGAGCACACCGGGCCCGGGCATGCCGGCTCCGAGTTGGTGGCGCTCCCCGCTACCGGATCTGAGCGTGCAGGTCCCGGGCGCGTGGGCCCCGAGCGTGCCGGCTCTGAGCCGGCGCCGCTCCCCGGCATGGGCTACGAAGAGGGCCGACCTCGCCTGCTCGGCCACTTCGACCCGCTCCTGCTCGGCTACCGGGGGCGCGACCTCGTCCTCGACCCCGCGTACGGGAAACGCATCCAGGCCGGCGGCGGTTTCGTCCAGCCCGCGATCGTCGTGGACGGCCGCGTGGCCGGCACCTGGCGCCTCAACCGGTCCACGCGCACCGCCGAGATCGCCCTGGAACCCTTCACCGGCCTGCCACCGGCCGTCCGCGAGGCCCTGCACGCCGAGGCCGAGGACATCGGCCGCTTCCTCGGCCACCCGGTGACCCTCGCCTGAGCCCCCGACCCGGCCGCCACCCGCCTCAGAGGCGGCACGCGTCAGATGGCGGCGGGCCGTAGACGGTGGCGGGGGTCAAACGGTGGCGGGGCTCAGAGGGTGGCGGGCCGTAGACGGCGGCGCGTCCTCAGACGGTGGTGGGGTTCGGTCGGCGGCACGCCTCAGACGATGGCACGCCTCAGACGGTGGCGGGCGTAGACGGCGGCGGGGCTCAGGGGAGGCGGCGGGTGCTTTCGCGGAGGATGACCTTGGCCGGGGCGCTCAGCGGGGCGCTGTCCGGCTCGGGGTTCGGCACGAGCGTCAGGCGGGCCGCCTCCTCGCCCATCTCCTCCAGCGGCAGCCGCACCGTCGTCAGCGCCGGTGTCGTGTCCCGCAGCGTGGCGATGTCGTCGAAGCCCGCCACCGACATGTCCTCCGGCACGTCCACGCCCTGTTCGCGTAGCGCGGCCATCGCGCCCACCGCCATCACGTCGTTCACCGCGAACACGCACGTCGCCGTGCTGCCCCGGCCGAGCAGTTCCAGGGCGGCCGAATGGCCGCCGTCGCGGGTGAAGGCGCCCTCCAGCACCACCCCGGCCGTACCTCCGGACTCTTCCAGCCCCTGGAGGAAACCCTCCAGCCGGTCGCGGGCGGTCAGCAGGAAGGACGGCCCGCCCAGCACGGCGAAGTTCCGGTGCCCCAGCTCCACCAGCGCGCACGCCAGCTTTCGCGCGCCCTCGAAGTTGTCCGGCCGGACCGTCGGCACGCCCAGCCGGGGCTGGCTGACACATGCCGCCCGGCCGCCCGTGGCGCGGAACGCCGTCAGCTCCGACGCCAGCCGCTCCGTCATCTCGTCGTCGGTGGTGCGGCTGCCGACGAGGATGACGGCGCGGGCCCGCTGCGCCCGCAGCATCGCGACGTACTCGATCTCCCGCTCGGCGTCGCGCAGCGTCGTGCCGAGCAGCACCATCGCCCCCTGCTTCTCGGCGACGCGCGTGACGCCCGCGGCGATCGAGGAGAAGTACGGGTCGGCGATGTCGTGGACGACCAGCCCGACGAGGTCGGAGCTGCTGCGCGCCAGCGCCCGCGCGTGCGGGTTCGGCGTGTAGGAGAGGCGTTCGGCCGCCGCGAGCACCCTGTCCCGGAGCTCGGGGCGGACCACACGCGGGCTCTTGCTCAGCACCCGCGAGGCCGTGGCCATCGACACGCCGGCGAGCCGCGCGACGTCGTCCAGCGTCACGTGGTCGGTCCGCGCCGTTTCCTCTGTCATCGCCGGAAATCTAGCCGACCCGCGCGCCTCACGGCGCCTCGCGGTACACGGGGCCGCGGGCGACGACCGGTCCCAGCAGGTCCTCGTAGTCCGGCGCCGAGGGGATCGGCACGGCGCGGCGTCCGTGGTAGCCGATCAGGTCCTTCACCCGAGGATGCAGGAAGTACGCCCCCGCCACCACCTCGCCGGCCAGCGCCGTCTGCGCCGCCGTCAGGTCGCCCGGGACCCGCAGCACCTCGCCCAGGGCCTCGGCGAGGTCCGGTCGCGCCGCCAGGACCTCCTCGATCAGCCCCACGCTCCCCGGCGGCATGCCGTCCTCGGCCGGGATCAGCCGGTCGGCCAGCTCGGACAGCCGCCTGCGTTCCTCCGCGGACAGGGTCATCCCGGCGCCTCCTGAGCTCGCCGCCCCGCGATCAGCCGTTCGGCGCAGCGCAGCGCCATGGCCGCGATCGTGGCCGTCGGGTTCGCCGCCGCCGACGTCGGCCAGGTGCTCCCGTCGAAGACGAACAGGTTGGGCACGTCGTGCGTACGACCCCAGGGGTCCACGACCGAGCGCGCCGGGTCGAGGCCCATCCGCGCGGTGCCGAGCTGGTGCCAGCCGGTCCCGCGGATCTGCGGCGCCGTGATCGTGTCGTACGCCCCGGCCTCCAGGAGCGACTCCCGCGCGCGGGCGACGTTGAAGTCCATGAGCCGCCGGGAGTTCTCGGCGACGCGATAGATGATCTTCGGTGCCGGCAGGCCGCCGGAGTCGGTGAGCGTCTCGTCCAGGATCACCCGGTTGGCCTCCTCGGGCAGGTCCTCCGCGACGATGCCCCACATCGCCGAGTGCCCGAGCCGCGCGCGTACGCCCCGGTGAAACCCCGGGCCCCACAGGGGATGGTCGCCCCACGGCCAGGGCCGGGTCGTGCTCAGCGGCCCGCCGGTCGGCTGCAGCCCCCACTTCGCGCCGCGTACGAAACCACGCGAGGCGTCGGTCTCGTAGAACTCCAGCGAGTGCAGGTGCTGCCCCCACACCCCCTGCGTGCTGTCCAGGTCGTCGGAGAACAGGCCGGTGACCACGCCGAACGGATGCAGCATGAGCCGCCGGCCGACCAGCCCGGAGGAGTTGGCGAGCCCGGACAGGAGCAGCAGCCGCGGGGTGCCGATCCCGTTGGCGCACAGGACGACCACGCCGGCGCGGGTCAGGTGCACGCGGCCGTCGCGGTCGGCCCACTCCACCCCGTCGGCGAGCCCGTCAGGGCCGAGGACGACGCGCCGGGCCCGTGCGAAGGTCTCCAGCCGGACGCCGCGGGCGACCGCCTGGGGCCAGTGGGTACGGTCGACGCTGGCCTTCGCGCCGTCCGCGCAGCCGTACAGGCACGCCGCGCGCTGCACGCAGGCCCGCAGCCCGTCGTACGGGCGGGTCGCGATCGCGTTCGTGCCCGGCCACCAGTGCCAGCCGAGCCGGTTGTGCGCCTGCGCGACACGGCGGCCCATGCGCCCGAGCGGGACCGGCGGCAGCGGGGGACCGGGGCCGGGCGGGTACGCCGGGTCGCCGGCCAGCCCGCTCACCGCGAAGTCGGCCTCGACCCGCTCGTAGTACGGCCGCAGGTCGTCATAGGCCAGCGGCCAGTCGTCGGCCACGCCGTCGAGCGTGCGGACCCGGAAGTCCGACGGCATGATCCGCAGCCACTGCGCGGCGTAGATGACGCTGCCGCCGCCCACCGCGTTGTAGTTGAGCACGTCGATGTCGGAGTCGGAGACCTCGACCGGATAGTCCTGCTCCAGCCGCCGCACGTTGGGGTTCCATCCCCACTCGGGGCCGCTGTCGATCTCGAAGTCGGGTTCGGCCGCACGCGCGCGTGAGTAGTCCGGCCAGCCGCCCTGCTCCAGGACGACGACGCCGAAGCCGCTCTCGGCCAGGCGTTTGGCCGTGACCGCTCCGGCGGGCCCCGCGCCCACCACACAGACGTCCACGCGGTCGGCGCCCACGCGTTTCCCCCTTCTGACCTGTGAGTACTTCTTCCCGATTGCGGCGGAGACGAACGGCACCGCCGCTGACGAGGCCCGATCCGCTCACAGCGCATCCGCCGCGGGCGTACGGCACGGACATCCCCGGCCCCGGCCTCCTACCGTCGGGCGCATGGACGTCATCGAGCTGACCCCGCGCCTGCACTTCCTCCGCTTTCCCATCGGCCACGCCTACCTCTGGCAGGACCCCGGCGGGCTGACGCTCGTCGACTCCGGCGTCCCGGGCTCGGGCCCGGCGATCGCCGGGGCGATCCGCGGGCTCGGGCACCGGCTCGGCGACCTGCGAAGGCTCGTCCTGACCCACTGTCACGGCGATCACGTCGGCGCGGCGGCCGAGGTCGCCTCGTGGGGACCGGTCGAGGTGTGCGCGCATCGGGCCGACGCGCCGTTCATCCACGGGGAGGCCGAGGTGCCGCCGCCGGTCCTGGCCGGCTGGGAGCGCGAACTGCTCGACCAGGTCACCCGCCGGATGCCGGCGGAAAGGCCCGCGCCGGTACGGGTGGACCGCCCGGTCGAGGACGGCGACGTCCTCGGCTTCGGCGGCGGCGCCCGCGTCGTGGCCGCCCCCGGCCACACCCCGGGCAGCGTCGGGATCTTCCTGCCCGAGCACGGCGTGCTGTTCGCGGGCGACTCGGTGGCGTCCTCGTCCGCCGGCGACGTCATCCTCGGGGTCTTCAACGTCGACCCGGCCCAGGCGGCGGCGTCCTTCGAGCGCCTGGCCGCGCTGGACGTGGAGATCGCCTGTTTCGGCCACGGTGAGCCGGTCACCGAGAACGCCGCGGCGCGGCTGCGCGCCGCCGCGGAGCGCGCGGCCGGCTGAGGCTCGCGTGGTTCCGGAGGGCATGATCGGCATATGGTGCGGAAGACGCCCTGGGCCGACAGGAGGAGCGCGGTGATAGTAATCGGCGAAGATCCGCCCAAGCCGGGAGCAGGTGCCCGCATTGGCTGATGGCACCGGACCACGGCTGCTGGCCATCAGCGACCTGCACGTCGCGTACGACGCGAACCGCGAGATCGTCTCGAAGCTGTGGCCGACCACCGACGAGGACTGGCTGATCGTCGCCGGCGACGTGGGCGAGATCTTCGCCGACGTCGAGTGGGTCCTGCGGCTGCTGAGCGAGCGTTTCGCCAAGGTGATCTGGGCGCCGGGCAACCACGAGCTGTGGACGCCGCAGTCCGACCCGGTGACGCTGCGGGGCGAGGCCCGTTACCGCCGCATCGTCGAGGTCTGCCGCAGCATCGGCGTCCTCACGCCGGAGGACCCCTACCCGGTCTGGCGCGGCCCGGGCGGACCGGTCACCATCGCGCCGCTGTTCGTGCTGTACGACTACTCGTGGCGGCTGCCCGGCCAGCAGACCAAGAAGGCGGCGCTCGCACGGGCGTACGAGGTCGGCGTGGTGTGCACGGATGAGTTCCACCTGCACCCGGACCCGCACCCGAGCCGCGAGGAGTGGTGCCACGTACGGATCGCCGAGACCGAGCGCCTCCTCGCCGCCCGCGACGAGTCGCTGCCGACGATCCTCGTGAGTCACTGGCCGCTGGTCCGCGACCCCACGGCGGTGCTGCGCTATCCGGAGTTCGCGCTGTGGTGCGGCACGGACCGTACCGCCGACTGGCACCGCCGCTACAACGCGGTCACGGCCGTCTACGGGCACCTGCACATCCCCCGGACCACCTCCTACGACGGGGTCCGCTTCGAGGAGGTCTCCCTCGGCTACCCGCGCGAGTGGGAGCGCCGGCAAGGGACTCCCGGGCGGCTCCGGCAGATCCTTCCCCGCGAGGACGGCCGATGATCGAGAAGATCCTTCCGCCCGAGGTGGCCTCGGAGGAGGCCTTCGATGACCTCACCGAGGTGACGCTGTTCCCCGAGGAGGAGACCGTCATCGCGCGGTCGGTGGACAAGCGGCGCCGGGAGTTCGCCACCGCACGGGGGTGCGCCCGCCGGGCGATGGCGACGCTCGACCTGCCGCCGGTGCCGATCCTGCCCGGCGAGCGCGGCGCGCCGGCCTGGCCGCCGGGCGTGGTCGGCAGCATGACCCACTGCGACGGCTACCGCGCCGCCGCCGTCGCCCTGCAGGACCGGGTCCGTACGGTCGGGGTCGACGCCGAGCCCAACGGCCCGCTGCCCGAGGGCGTGCTGGAGGCCATCGCCACCCCGCCCGAGCTGGAGTGGATGAAGAACATCGCCGGTGACGCCTCGGGCGTGTGCTGGGACCGGCTGCTGTTCAGCGCGAAGGAGACGATCTACAAGGCGTGGTTCCCGCTGACGCGTCTCTGGCTGAACTTCGAGGAGGCGGTCGTCACCCCGGACCCGGACGCCGGCACGTTCACCGCGCGTCTCCTGGTCCCCGGGCCGGTCGTCGACGGCCGTACGCTGAGCGGTTTCGCGGGCCGCTGGATGGCCGACCGCGGGCTCGTCGCGACCTCGATCACGGTCCTGGCGGAGGTGTGAGCGGATAGCGGTGATCCACACCGTGGGTCGCGCTATGTTTCCGTCATGTCATCCTCCCGGGCGAGGTTCGCCCGTCTGCTTCCGGCCGTGCTCGCGTTCGTCCTCGCCGTCGGCTGCGGTGGCGGCGGTGGTGACTCGGACAAGAATCCGCCCGGCGGTCAGCTCCTGCAGCAGGCGGCGAACGTCCTGCGCAACGTCTCGAGCCTCAGCTTCACGCTGCGTACGAGCGGCGACCCGAAGGTCAACGTCAAGAGCGTGGACGCCAAGCTGCTGAAGAGCGGCAACTCCCAGGGCTCGGTGCAGGTCACCGAGCTCGGCATGCCGATCCAGCTCGACTTCGTCGTCCTCGGCAAGACCGTCTGGTTCAAGGGCCTGACCGGCGGCTGGCAGAAGCAGCCGCTGTCGAAGGTCTCGGGCATCTACGACCCCTCGGCCGTGCTCGATCCGGACCGCGGCCTCGTCCAGCTCCTGCTCACCGCCAAGAACGCCGAGACGCGCGGCAAGGAGAAGGTCAGCGGCCAGGAGTCCTACCGCGTCCACGCGACGCTCGCCCAGGCCGCGCTGAGCCGCCTGGTGCCGGGCATGAACGCCGACGCCCCCGCCGACATCTGGATCGCCACGACCAGCAAGTACGTGCTGAAGGCCGAGGTCGAGGTCCCGTCCAAGAGCGGTGGCAGGCCCGGAAAGGTGACCATCGCGTTCGCGGACTTCGGCAAGCCGTTCCCGATCACCGCCCCCGCCCAGTGAGCGCCGTCCCGCCGGCCGGCGCGAGGCGCGTGGCGATCGGCGTCGGCGGCATCGTGGTGCTGCTCGCCGCCATCGACGCGTACGTCGTCGTCACCGTACTGGTGACCATGGTCGGCGACCTCGGCGTGCCGGTGAACCACATCGAGCGCGCCAGCCTGGTCGTGACGGCGTTCCTGCTCGGCTACGTCGCCGGGATGCCGCTGCTCGGCCTGCTCTCGGACCGGTTCGGCCGCCGGGTGATGCTGCAGGTCTGCCTCGCGGGCTTCGCCGCGGGCTCGGCGGTCACGGCGCTGGCCGGCTCGATGCCGACGCTGATCACGGGCCGCGCGCTGCAGGGCCTGGCCGGCGGCGCGCTGCTGCCGATCACGATGGCCCTGGCGGGCGATCTGTGGGAGGAGCACCGGCGCTCCACCGTGCTCGGCGGCGTCGGCGCCGTACAGGAGCTGGGCAGCGTGCTCGGCCCGCTGTACGGTGCGGCCATCGCCGCGGTCGCCGGGTGGCGCGGCATCTTCTGGATCAACATCCCGGTCGCGGTGCTCGCCATGCTCGCGGTGCAGTGGACCGTGCCCGGCGGGCGCCCGGCCGCGCGGACGCGCGTCGACGTCGTCGGGGGAGTGCTGCTGGCCGCCGGGCTCGGTCTGCTCGTCGCGGGGCTGTACAACCCCGACCCCGGCCACGCGACGCTTCCGTCCTGGGGAGTCCCGTGCATCGCGGCCGGCCTCGTCGTGATCGTGGCGTTCGCGGTCTGGGAGGCACGAGCACGCACGCGCCTGCTCGACCTGCGCGGAGCGCGGCGCGGCGGCCTGTTCGCGACCCTCGGCGTGAGCCTGCTGTCCGGGGCCGCCCTCATGACGACGCTGGTCGACGTGCAGCTCGTCGCGCAGACGCTCTTCGGCCGCGACTCCACCGGCGGCGCGTTCCTGCTCGCGCGCTTCCTGGTCCCCCTCGCCCTCGCGGCGGCGCTCGGCGGCGTGCTGGCCCGCCGCCTCGACGAGCGGTGGGTGATCGCCGGCGGCATGCTGCTCGCCGCCGTGGGCTACGCGCGGATCGCCGCCTGGCCACTGCGCGCCGAGGGCGTGGCGTACGACCTGGGCCTGTTCACGGTGCCGCGGGTGGACGCCGACCTCGTCATCGCCGGCCTCGGCCTCGGCCTGGTCATCGCGCCGCTGTCGTCGGTGGCGCTGCGCTCGGTGCCCGCGCTGCAGCACGGCATCGCCTCGGCGGCCGTCGTGGTCGCCCGCATGATGGGCATGCTGATCGGCGTGGCCGCCCTGGGCGCGTGGGGGTTCCACCGCTTCCAGACGCTGACCGCGCACCTCGCCACGCCGCTGCCGATCGGCGTGAGCCGCACGGAGTTCGCCCGGCGGCTCGCCGCCTACCTCGCCGCGGTGAAGGCCGCGCTGCACACGGAGTACTCCGACATCTTCTGGGCCACGGCCGCTCTGTGCGTCGCCGCCGCCGTACTGGCCCTGGCCATCGGCGGACGGCCCGCCCCGGCCACGGCCGCGCCCGCACCGGCCGAGGCGGACGCCGTCACCTGACCAGAGCGGCCGCCACCTCGCCCGCCGGTACGACCGCCTCGGCGTAGAGAGGGCCGTTGAGCTCGACCGCCGCTTGCATGTGCTCCTTGGAGAAGGCGGCGGTGGCGTCCTTCACGAGGATGATCGAGTAGCCGAGCTCCATGCCGTACCGGCCGGTGCTCTCGACGCAGCCGGGCGCGGTCATCCCGGCCAGGACGACGTTCTCGATCCCGTGCTGGCGGAGCTGCTGGTCGAGGTCGGTGTGGGCGAAACCGCTGATGCCCCAGTGCTCGGTGCAGACGACGTCGCCCGGCCGGGGCCCGAACTCCGGGTGCCACCCGCCGCCGAACGTCCCGTACTCGTACAACCGGCCGTCGCGTGCCACCCGGTGCGCGCGGTTCATGTGCCGCCAGCCGTCGAAGTCGCCCGGCCGCGCGCGGCGGTGCGGGGCGACGAACACCTGGACTCCGGCGGCACGGACGGCGGTCAGCAGCGTGCGCAGGTTCTCGTGGAGGCCCACCGACTCGGCGACCTCCCTCACGCGCGGCCAGATCTTGCCGCCCTCGCTGAGGAAGTCGTTGTACGGGTCGACGAGGACCAGTCCGGTGCGGTCGCGGTTCAGCGTCTTCATTGGGCTCTCCCTGGTCGGCTTGGCAAATCCAGCCTGCCGAGGACCCGCAGGGCCGGGCCAGTGGCTCGAATGCCGACGAACGCGGGTTTTGTGCCAACATGCCCAGATGGCGCCCTTCCGTCGTGTCGCCGCCTACGTCCCGCCCCACGCCGCCGCGCTGGGCCTGGGCATGGCGAGCGCGCTGTTCCGCCCCCGTCCGGGCCTGACCGAGTTCGACTTCGCGGTCTGCGCGCGGCGGCGCGGCCCGCTGAACACCGACCTCGGCGTCCCCGTGCTCGTCGAGCACGGCCTGGAGC
Source organism: Actinomadura sp. DC4 (assembly GCF_030406325.1). GTDB lineage: Bacteria > Actinomycetota > Actinomycetes > Streptosporangiales > Streptosporangiaceae > Actinoallomurus. The sequence continues at coordinate 90,680 of NZ_JAUEQY010000015.1, forward strand.
CGCTCGCCGGCGCGGACCTGGTCCTGGTGCTCCCCGGCGACGACCTCGCCGCACCGCCCGCCGAGCCCGTCCTCGACGCCCTGCGCGCCGCACACCGGCGTGGCGCGACCGTGGCGGCGCACTGCATGGGCGTGTTCACGCTGGCCGCGACCGGGCTGCTGGACGGGGCCGAGGCGACCACGCACTGGCAGTACGCCGGCGAGCTCGCCGCCCGTCACCCCGGCGTCGCCGTACGGCCCGAGGCCCTCTACCTCGACCAGGGCGGCGTCGTCACCGGGGCGGGCGCCGCCGCCGGGATGGACATGTACCTCCACCTGCTGCGCCGTGACCACGGCGCCGCGCTGACCAACGCCCTCGCCCGGCTCCTCGTCACCCCTCCGCACCGCGACGGCGGCCAGCGGCAGTACATCACCGCCCCGGTCCCGGCCGACGGCGACGGCGAGCGGCTCTCGGAGGTCATCGCCTGGGCGCGGGCGAACCTGGACCGTTCCCCGCCGGTCGACGAACTCGCCGCCCGGGCGCTGATGAGCCGGCGCTCCTTCGTCCGCCACTTCAAGGCGGCGACCGGCGCGTCGCCGCACGCCTGGCTGCTGGCGCAGCGCCTCAGCCTCGCCGAGGAGCTGCTGGAGACGACCGACCTGACCGTCGAGCGGATCGCCGGCCGCGTCGGCTACCGGAGCGCGGCGGTCTTCCGCGAGCAGTTCGTCCTTCACCGCGGGGTCGCACCGCGGGAGTACCGCCGCACCTTCGGCCGGGACTGAGCAGAACGCGAAGAATGCTCATGTCCTCATCCGGTCAGAGGGGTACTCCTTACCGTCCCCTTGCCTCAGAGTGATCCCCGCGATCAAAGCGCGATTCGAGGTGGGTCGGATGAAGCGTCTCCTGGCCGTCATGCTCGCCGTCGTCCTCTCCGTGGCCCTGTCGGCCCGGCCGGGCGCCGCCGCCACGGCCTTTCCCGGAGGACCGCCGAACGACCCGGACTACGCGCCGGCCGAGCAGGGGTCGGTGCTGAACTGCCTGACCAAGTCGGCGCCGGGGGCCGAGCAGCACAACCTGTACTCCTTCATCCCGCGCTGCACGCCTCTCGCGAAGGACCCCGAAGGCTCCGCCGGCATGTCGGTCGACACGGCCTGGCGCGACTACACCACCGGCTCCCCGGACACGGTCCTCGCCTACGTCGAGGCCGGGATCAACTGGCACGGCTCGGACGTGGCCGACCTGGCGGACAAGGTCTACCTCAACACCGGTGAGCTGCCCAAGCCGCAGGGCTCGGGCGCCTACGACAAGGACGGCGACGGCGCGGTCACCGCCGCCGACTACAAGGACGACTCACGGGTCCACGACGCCAACGGCAACAGTGTGACCGACCCCGAGGACCTGATCGTCGCCTTCTCCGACGGCGGGGACGGCGACGGCAACGGCTTCACCGACGACATCTCCGGCTGGGACTTCTACGACGACCAGAACGACCCGGCCACCTCCGACGCCACGTACGGGCACGCGAACGACCAGCTCAGGAAGGCCGCCGCGCAGACCGACAACGCGAAGTTCGGCGCCGGGATCTGCCCGAAGTGCCGGCTCATGCCGATCCGCGCCGGGCAGGAGGCGCTCGACCGTACCGACGACCTCGCCGCCGCCTGGCTGTACGCGGGCCGCGCGGGCGCCAAGGTCATCATCAGCACCACCGCCGACCTTGGCTACTCCTCCGCGATGCGGCGGGCCGTGGACGAGCTGTGGCACGACGGCGTGGTCATGGTCGAGTCCAGCAACGACTTCGACAGCACGGACCACCAGGGCGGCATGTTCTGGCCGCACGTCGTCCCCGGGAACGGCCTGGTGCCCAACACCGACGGCGTGCCCGGCCCGCTCGCCAACCCGCTGACCTCGACGTACCGCGAACGCTCGAACCTGACCTCGTTCGGCGCCCACTCGATGTTCTCGGTGGCCACGATGGGCGGCTCGACCTCGGAGTCGACACCCACGACGGGCGGCCTGTTCGGGCTGCTGCTGTCCTACGGCGCGCAGGCGGCGCGGGAGAAGAAGATCGCCTGGCCGCTGAGCAACGGCGAGGCCGTGCAGCTGCTGCGCGCCACCGCGAGCGACGTCGCCGACTCCGGCCTCGGCTGGCCGGGCCGCCCCGGCTGGGACAGCCAGTACGGCTACGGCCGCCCGAACGCCCACGCGGCCCTGGCGGCGGTGGCCCGGGGCGACATCCCGCCGGTCTCCTCGATCGAGAGCCCGGACTGGTACTCCCTCTACGACCCGCAGACCACGCCGTCCGTACCGGTCACCGGGCACGTCGAGGCGCGCCGGGCGGCGGGCTTCCGGTACGAGCTGCAGTTCGCGCCCGGCCTCGACCCGGCCGACGGCGACTTCGCCAAGGCCGGCGAGGGCACCGGCAGCGGCACGTACGACGGCAGGGTCGGCACGCTCGACCTGGCCGGCCTGCCCAGTTCGTTCTGGGACAAGGCGTACACGATGTCGGACGACAAGGCGCTGTCGACGACCGAGCAGTACACGCTGACGCTGCGGCTGCGCGTCTGGGACGACCAGGGCCGCCTGGGCGAGGAGCGCCGTACGATCGCGGTCCACCACGACGCGACGCTGCGCTCCGGCTTCCCGATCAAGTTCGGCCTCGGCGGGGAGAGCCAGCCGGCCCTGGCCGACCTGCAGGGCACCGGCCACCAGGCGATCGTGTTCGGCGACGCCGACGGCCGCGTGCACGCCCTCGACGGGGTGAGCGGCAAGGAGCTGCCCGGCTGGCCCGCGACCACGAACGCGAGCCGTACGCGCGTCCCCGGCTTCGACCCCGGCCACGAGCCGATCATCGCGCCGGTCGCGGTCGGCGACCTGTTCCACGACGGGCGCCAGGAGGTCGTGGTCACCAGCACCACCGGGCGTACCTACGTCTTCGACTCCTCGGGCCGGGCCCTGGCCGGCTGGCCGAAGACCCTCGACACCGGCGTCACCAAGCCGGCGATCCCGCGGCCCGCGCTGTCGTACACGCGCCTGCCGCATCAGGGCGCGACCGCCTCGCCCGTGCTCACGGACCTGGACGGCACACCCGGCCTGGAGATCGTGCAGGCGGGCTGGGACGGGCACCTGCACGCCTGGCACGCCGACGGTGGCGCGGTGCCCGGCTGGCCGGTGAAGGTCGCCGACCCGCCCGCGCCCGGCTCCGGCCTCGTCGCCATCGACGACGCCAAGCTCGACGCCTCCCCGGCCGTCGCCGACCTCGACGGCGACCACAAGCCGGAGATCGTGGTCCGCTCGCAGCACTCCGAGAGCGCGGGCTCGGGCATCCAGGCGCTCGGCGCGAACTACGCGTACGCCTACCACGCCGACGGCTCGCCGGTGAGCGGCTGGCCCGTACGGCTGCCGTCGATCATCACGTACTACGGGAGCGCACAGGAGTTCATCACCGAGGCGGCCAACAGTCCCGCCGTGGCCGACGTGGACGGCGACGGCAAGGACGAGGTGGCCACCGGCCCGTCGTTCTCGGCGACGTTCCTGGTCGGCGGGGACGGCAAGGTGCGCAACGCGTACGGGCCGCTGAACAACCCGGCACTCGGCCTGCTGAACGGCGACGAGAGCGTGATCCGCGCGCTGCTGAACGGGAAGCTGCCCGCGGACGTCCCGGCCTCGTTCACCACCAGCGGGGCGTTCGGCCGGTTCGCGCCGTCCGGGCGGCTCGGGTACGCCGAGTCCGGCTCGGGCGCGGTGTCGCTGATCGCGGCGCTGCTCTACCCGGGCAGCGGCAACCCGATCGGCAACTACGAGCGCGGGTACGACGCGGCCACCGGCTTGCCCACCGCGGGCTACCCGCACCAGCGGCACGGCCTGGACTTCCTCGGCGCGCCCCTGATCATGGACGTCACCGGCGACGGGAAGGCCGAGGTCGTGGACGGCGGCGACACCTCCACCGTGCACGCCTTCACCTCTTCGGGGCAGGCGGCGGGCTTCCCGAAGTTCACCGGCGGCTGGACGCTGTTCGCGCCCTCGGCCGGCGACATGGACGGCGACGGAAGGACCGACCTGGTCACCACGACCCGCGAGGGCTACCTGTTCGCCTGGAAGACCGACGGCAGGCCGGACGCCGAGGCGTGGGCCTATCACCACGACGAGTGGCGCACCGGCCGGTACGGCACCGACACCCGCCCGCCGGGCATCCTCCGCGACGCCGCGCGCGCCGGCGCGACGGTGACCTTCACGGCCCCGGGCGACGACTGGTACGCGGGCCGGGCGACGTCCTATCGCGTCACCGCCGACGGGACGGCCACGACGGTGCCCGCCTCCGTGGACGCGGGCGGCCGGCAGACCGTGCCCGTCCCGTCCGGCGCACAGAAGATCACGATCCAGGCGGTGGACGACGCGGGCAACGTGAGCCCGCCCCTGACCCTCTAGGTGACCTGCCGGGCCCGCTCCAGGTAGAGCACGAGCTCACGCATCCGGTCGGCGGGTCAGGGCCGGCCGCGGGAGAGCTCCGCGCCGTCCCGCCGCCACAGGTCCCGCGCGGCGGTCTTGGTGCGGTCGTCGTCGTGGAAGCGGTCTCGAACATCGACATCATCTCCAGCGTCGCCATGAACCGGTCGGCGGGGGCATCGAGGCGTCCGCGCCAGCTCACCGATGCTCCAGCGCTCGTCCTCGTCCCCCACGCCGGCAACGCTAGGACCTGCCGCAGCGGCGGGTTCAGGCCCGGTTACGCGGCGCCGCGGCCGAAGTGGCTCTCGTGGTCCCACAGGTGGGCGCAGGACGGGCACTGGACGTGGAGGACGCTGCCGGAGTTGGCGAGCAGGTAGCGCCAGTGGGTGCCGCAGTTGCGCTCGGACCGGCAGTCCGCGCAGTGCCGGGCGTCGCGGCACCGGGGGCAGTCGATCCAGGCGCGGCGGCCGAGGTCGGCGTGCGGGTCAATCGGCAGCATGGCCGGTCTCTCGCGGAGGGAGCACGCCGGCGGATACGAGCATGGCGTACGTCTCCCGCTGTGCCGCGTCGAGGCCGGAGTACAGCAGGGCGTACGCGGCATCCTCCTCGCGCAGCACGGCGATCGGGTCCCAGTCCGGGCCGAGCGCCGTCACCACCTCGGCGCGGCGGCGCGCCTCCTCGTGGGTGAGGTCGATCTCGAAGACGTTAGGGTTCATGGGTGATCACAGGGGGTCGATGAAGGGGGAGCGGGCCCGGAGACCCGCCTGAGCGATGTTAGCCCTGGTCAGGCCCGTATTGGACCGTGATATTCCTCACGCTGAGTGATCACCGGTCCCTATGCGGAGGTGCCGGCCGCCCACGGCGTGCCGAGCGGCGACGACCACGTACGGCGGATCCGGCGGTCGCAGGGGTGGCGTGACCGGCTCGCGCCGATGGCCGGCCCAGGCCGTCGGCGAGGACTTCGTCGCGGTGCACATGACCTGGGGTGCGATCAACGAGTGGTCCACCCACGCGGGATACGCGCGCCTCATCGACCGCGAGGGTCACCCCGTGCTCACCTGATGTCCAACGCCGTCGCGGAGGCCCGGATCGGGGGCGCGGGAGACGCGGGCAGGCCGGACACGGCATCATCGGAGCCCGGAGCACCAATCCGCCCCCGTCGCGGTGACGAATCGAGTACGTGGACATGAGCGAGCGGCGCGCGGCGCGGCACTGGAAGGGCCAACCGGCCGACCTCGGGGACGAGGCCGACCTCGGCGACCTCCTGGCCCACGTCGCGCGAGGCGACCAGACGGCCTTCGAGCGGGTGTACGACGAGGTCGCCGGGCCGATCTACGGGCTGGCCCTGCGGATCGTGCGCGACCCGGCCCAGTCGGAGGAGGTGGCCCAGGAGGTCCTCGTCGACGTCTGGCGGACCGCCTCGCGGTACGAGGCGGGGCGGGGGAGCGCGATGTCGTGGGTGATGATGCTCGCCCACCGCCGCGCCGTCGACCGGGTCCGCTCCGCGCAGGCCGCGGCCGAACGCGAGGAACGCGTGGGGCGCGCGGCCACCCCGGCCTACGACGAGGTGGCCGAGAACGTCCAGAACCGGCTGGAGCGGGAGCAGGTACGCCGCTGCCTGTCCACGCTCACCGACACCCAGCGCGAGTCGGTCACCCTGGCCTACTACGCCGGCTACACCTACCGCGAGGTGGCGGAGCTGCTGAAAGTGCCGCTCGGCACGATCAAGACCCGCATGCGGGACGGCCTCATCCGCCTGCGCGACTGCCTGGGCGTGAACCATTGAGCGCCCGGACCGGGCACGGCGCCCCGAAGGAGGGCTCGTGAGCGAGAACCTGCACACGCTTGCCGCCGCGTACGCCCTCGACAGCCTCACCGAGGTCGAGCGCCGCCGCTTCGAGACCCACCTCACCGACTGCGACACCTGCGCCGACGAGGTGCGCGGGATGCGCGAGACGGTGACCCGCCTCGCCACCGCGGCGGCCCAGGACCCGCCCGAGGCGCTGCGGGGGCGCGTGCTCGCCCAGATCGCGCGTACGCGCCAGGTGCCGCCGCGCGTCGCCCGCCCCGGCTCGGTTCGCGCCCGCCGGCTCGGCTGGATCCTGTCCGCGGCGTGTCTCGTCCTGGCCGCCGTGCTGGGCGTCGCGACGCTGCGGGCCGTGCACACGAAGGAGCACGTCGACGCGCTGAACCGCGACATCGCCGCGGTGATGGCCGCGCCCGACGCCCACCGGGTCACCGGAAAGGTGGGCCCCGGCGGCACCGGCACCGTGGTCGCCTCCCGCTCGCTCGGCAAGGCGGTCGTCGTGATGTCCGGGCTGCCGCCGCTCTCGTCGGCCAAGACCTACGAGCTGTGGCTCATGGGGCCGCGGCCGCCGCGCCCGGCGGGCACCATGCGCCCGCCGGCCACGGGAGACCCCGGCCCGGTCCTGGCGACCGGTCTCGGCGACGCCACCCAGATCGGCCTCACCGTCGAGCCCGCCGCGGGGTCGCAGCGGCCGACGAGCCCGCCGATCTTTACGGCCACGCTTTCCTGACGAGGCGTACGGGAGATTAAGGAACGCATTAAGTCACGGAAAGCGACCTTATTTGGTCCTGTACGGGACGGAAACCGCTATTAGAGGACTTGGAACGTTCGAATAGGAAAGCGTAAGACAAGATCCTCAATAGTCTTTCCTGAGTGTGGCCGGGGACGCCCTGGATGATCACAGCCAGGGCGATGTCACCCTGGGTGACAGGGTGGGAACCTTTGGTTTCGCGCGCCTTGTACGCCCCCGGGGGCTGATGTATGTTCCGTGAGTCGCCTGTCACGTGTCGTTATCAAGCGCTTCCGATTTCACGTAGGGAAGAGGTCCGCAATGCGGCGGACAGCGGAGCACATAAGCGAGGTTTTCGCCCGTAGAGACGTTCCCGGGCGAGGACTGGCGGACAGCGCGGACACGATCGCGGAGGCCTGCCACGCGATGTCCGAGCGCTTCCACCGCGGCGGCCGGCTGTTCACCTTCGGCAACGGCGGCGCGGCCACCGACGCCCAGCACATCGCGGTCGAGTTCGTCCACCCGGTGATCGTCGGCAAGCGCGCCCTGCCGGCGCTCTCGCTGACCGGCGACGTCGCGACCCTCACCGGGGTCGGCGCCGCGACCGGCTTCGCCGAGGTCTTCGCCCACCAGCTCCGCCACTTCGCCGAGGCCGGCGACATCGCGCTCGGCGTTTCGCCCGACGGCCGCTGCGCCGACGTGCTGCGCGGCCTGCGCACCGCCAAGGACCTCGGCCTGCTGACCGTGGCGCTGCTCGGCGGCGACGGCGGCGACATCGCCGGTGTGGCCGACCACGAGCTGATCGTGCCCTCTGCCGACCCGCGGGTCGTCAAGGAGGTGCACGTCACCGCGTACCACGTGCTGTGGGAGCTGGTCCACGTCTTCCTGGAGCAGCCCGGGGTGCTCAGCCCGGAGGTGATCAGATGAACCACTGCGCGGGCGACCACTGCGTGACCTGCTCCGACGAGGCAGTCGCGGTGCGCGTCGTAGGTCTGCACGCCGGTGACCTCGCCGACGTCGACGTCGGCGACGGGCGCACCGAGGAGGTCAGCGTCGCCCTGGTGGACGCCGGGGTCGGCGACGTCGTCCTCGTACACGCCAAAGAGGCGATCGGCCTGGTGCCATGAGCGAGCGAATCGACAGGCACGGCGCTCCGGTCACTCCTCCGGCGAAGGAGGGCCCATGAGCGATCTCGAGGAACTCTATCCGTTCCTGTACTCCGGCGGCGGCGATCTCGGCGCCGTGATGGCCGAGGTGAGCGGGTCGACCGCCGAGAAGGCCGAGGAGATCGTGGCGCTCCGCCGGCGCGTCCTCGCCGAGGACGGGGAGCGGATGGAGCGGTGCGCCGAGCACCTGGCCGGGGCGTTCCGCGCCGGCGGCCGGCTGTTCGCCTTCGGCAACGGCGGCAGCTCCACCGACGCGCAGGACGTCGCCGCGCTCTTCCTCAACCCCGGCGGCGGCGCCCGCCCGCTGCCGGCCCTCGCCCTCACGACCGACGTCGCGGTGATGACCGCGCTGTCCAACGACATCGGCTTCGAGGTCGTGTTCGCCCGCCAGCTCGGCGCCTTCGGCCGCGCCGGGGACATCGCGCTGGGCCTTTCGACGAGTGGTGACTCCGCCAACCTGATCCGCGGTTTCGAGGAGGCGATGCGCCGGGGAATGCTGACGATCGGACTTGCCGGACACACGGGCGGGCGGATGGCCGAGCTCGACGGTCTGGACCACCTCTTCACGGTGCCCTCGCCCTCGGTGCACCGGGTCCAAGAGGCCCAGACCACCATCTACCACGTCCTGTGGGAGCTCACCCAGTACGCGCTCTGACGCGTACCCCGGCGGCACGCGGCCGCGCCACGCGTGCCGTCCCGACCCCTGACCGCCCACCCCAAGGTGGTGAACGCGGCATGACGACACCGACCGAGTCGGAGACCACACAGGACGAGCCTGTCGTCCACATCCTCTGGATCAACGCGGGGTTGAGCTGCGACGGCGACTCGGTCGCCCTCACCGCGGCGACGCAGCCGAGCATCGAGGAGATCGTCCTCGGTGCGTTGCCCGGACTCCCCAAGATCGCGGTGCACTGGCCCCTCATCGACTTCGAGTGCGGGCCCGACAAGGGCGCCGACACCTTCATCGAGTGGTTCTACCAGGCCGAACGCGGTGAGCTCGAACCCTTCGTGCTCGTCGTCGAGGGTTCCATCCCGAACGAGTCGATCAAGGAGGAGGGCTACTGGTCCGGGTTCGGCAACAACCCGCTGACCGGCCAGCCCCGCACCACGAGCGAGTGGCTGGACATCCTGGCCCCGAAGGCGACCGCCGTCCTCGCGGTCGGCACCTGCGCGACGTACGGCGGCATCCACGCGATGGCCGGCAACCCGACCGGCGCGATGGGCGTGGCGGACTACCTCGGCTGGAAGTGGAAGTCCAAGGCCGGGCTGCCCATCGTCAACGTCCCCGGCTGCCCGATCCACCCGGACAACCTGTCCGAGACCATCCTCTACCTGCTCTATCAGGTGGCGGGCCAGGCGCCGATGATCCCGCTCGACGAGGCGCTGCGGCCGACGTGGCTGTTCGGCGCGACCGTGCACGAGGGCTGTGACCGGGCGGGCTACTACGAGCAGGGCCAGTTCGCGAACGAGTACGGCTCGCCGAAGTGCCTGGTCAAGATCGGCTGCTGGGGCCCGGTGGTGAAGTGCAACGTGCCCAAGCGCGGCTGGATCAACGGCATCGGCGGCTGCCCGAACGTCGGCGGCATCTGCATCGGCTGCACCATGCCGGGCTTCCCGGACAAGTTCATGCCGTTCATGGACGAGCCTCCGGGCGCGCGCGTGTCCTCTATGGCCAGCGGCGCGTACGGCGGGGTGATCCGCGCCCTGCGCGGCATCACCGCCAGGAAGCTCGACAAGGAGCCCGGCTGGCGCAAGAAGGGTGATCTGGCCACCGGCTACAAGCCCTCATGGTGAGCATGGTGAGCATGGTGAGCGGAGACGCGGACATGGCAACGCAGGACGGCATCGTCGAGATGGCGTGGGACCCGATCACCCGCATCGTGGGCAGCCTCGGGATCTACGCCAAGGTCGACTTCAACAACAACACGGTCGCGGACTGCTACAGCACCTCGTCGGTGTTCCGTGGCTACAGCATCTTCATGAAGGGCAAGGACCCGCGCGACGCGCACTTCATCACCAGCCGCATCTGCGGCATCTGCGGCGACAACCACGCGACCTGCTCGGTCTACAACCAGAACATGGCCTACGGTGTACGGCCGCCGCACCTCGCCGAATGGATCATCAACCTCGGCGAGGCGGCCGAGTACATGTTCGACCACAACATCTTCCAGGAGAACCTCGTCGGGGTCGACTACTGCGAGAAGATGGTCAAGGAGACCAACCCCGGTGTTCTCGCGCTCGCCGAGACCACCCTGGCCCCGCACTCCGCGGACCACGGCTTCCGGACGATCGCCGACATCATGCGGTCGCTGAACCCCCTCGAAGGCGCGTTCTACCGCGAGGCCCTCCAGGTCAGCCGGGAGACCCGGGAGATGTTCTGCCTCATGGAGGGCCGCCACGTGCACCCCTCCACGCTCTACCCCGGCGGCGTCGGCACCGTCGCCACCGTCCAGCTCTTCACCGACTACCTCACCCGGCTCATGCGCTACGTGGAGTTCATGAAACGCGTCGTCCCCATGCACGACGACCTGTTCGACTTCTTCTACGAGGCACTGCCCGGCTACCAGAAGGTCGGGCAGCGCCGGGTCCTGCTCAACTGCTGGGGCTCCTTCAACGACCCCGACCACTGCGACTTCACGTACAAGAACATGACCGAGTGGGGCCGCAAGATGTTCGTGACCCCGGGGATCATCGTCGACGGCCGGCTCGTCACCAACGACCTGGTCGACATCAACCTCGGCATCCGCATCCTGCTCGGCAGCTCGTACTACGAGAACTGGACGGACCGCGACAAGTTCGTCACCCACGACCCGCTCGGCAACGCGGTCGACATCCACCACCCGTGGAACCAGCACACGATCCCCAAGCCGGGCAAGCGCAGCTTCGAGGACAAGTACAGCTGGGTCATGTCGCCCCGCTGGTTCGACGGAAAGGACCACCTCGCCCTCGACACCGGCGGCGGCCCGATCGCGCGGCTGTGGTCCACCGCCCTGTCCGGCCTCGTCGACACCGGATACGTCAAGGCCACCGGCGACAGCGTGCTCATCAACCTGCCCAAGACCATGGGCGCGCCGGAGAAGACGTTCGAGTGGAAGATCCCGATGTGGAACGGCGAGCCGCTGTCCAACGCGATCGAGCGCAACCGGGCCCGCACCTACTTCCAGGCGTACGCCGCCGCGCAGGCGCTCTACTTCGTGGAGAAGGCGCTCGCCGAGATCCGGGCCGGCCACACCAAGACGTGGGAGCCGTTCAAGGTGCCGGATGAGGCGATCAGCGTCGGCTTCACCGAGGCCGTACGCGGCGTCCTGTCCCACCACATGGTGATCAGGGACGGCAAGATCGCCAACTACCACCCGTACCCGCCGACGCCGTGGAACGCCAGCGTCCGCGACGAGTACGGGACGCCGGGGCCGTACGAGGACGCCGTGCAGAACACCCCGATCTTCGAGCAGAACTCCCAGGAGGACTTCAAGGGGATCGACATCATGCGCGCCGTCCGCAGCTTCGACCCGTGCCTGCCGTGCGGCGTGCACATGTACCTCGGCAAGGGCAGGTCGCTGGACCGCGTCCACTCTCCCCACGCCTTCACCGGCGAGGGCTGAGCCCCTCCGCCGCGACCCCACCGGGCCGGGGTCGCGGCGGAGTCCCCGCCGCACCACCACCGATCGGAAGGTGCCTGTCCGATGCCTGGATCCAAGGACGTAGAGGAGGCGGGCGCGCGCGTCGAGCGGCTGCTCGCCGAGATCGACGACCCGGCCGACCGCGACCGGGCCGAGCAACTGGTCGTCTCGCTCATCGAGGTGTACGGCGCGGGCCTGGCCCGGATCCTGGACATGGTCGGGGACGCTGCGGCGCGCACGCTCGCGGAGGACGATCTCGTCGGCTCGCTGCTGATCGTGCACGACCTGCACCCGCAGACCACCGCCGAGCGCGTCCGCGGGGCGCTCGAACGCGTGCGGCCCTACCTCGGATCGCACGCCGGCGGCGTCGAGCTGCTCGGTATCGATCCGCCGGGGGTTGTACGCCTCCGGTTGCAGGGTAACTGTCAAGGGTGCCCGTCTTCGCAGGTCACCGCGCAAATGGCGATCGAGAGGGCGATTCTCGAGGACGCTCCGGAGATCACCGAGGTCGCCGTCGAGGGTGTCGTGGCCGGGCCCACGCTGCTGCAGATCCACCCGTACCAGGGCAGGGAGTGCGCGGTGCCCGAAGAGGTCACCTCGTGAACGACAGGGAGGGAACGTGAGCCTGCGCCGGTTCGCCGCGGGACGCGAACAGCACGAGCAGGAGCGGGCGGCCCAGTCTCCGCCCGCGCCCGCCGGCGAGCGGTGCGAGATGTGCTCGGAGCCGATCGGCGAGCGGCACGGCCACGTCGCGAACCTGGAGGACCGGCGCATCCTGTGCACGTGCCGCCCCTGCACGCTGCTGTTCACCCATGAGGGCGCGGGCTCGGAGCGCCGCGACGACGGCGAGTCGCCCGTACGGCGGTTCCGCGCCGTGCCCGAGCGCTACCGCTACGACCCGGGCTTCGCGATGTCCGAGGGCGACTGGGACGAACTCGCCATACCCGTACGTATGGCGTTCTTCTTCCGCAACTCCGGCATGGGCCGTACGGTCGCGTTCTACCCCAGCCCGGCCGGCGCGACCGAGTCGGAGCTGCCGCTGGACGCCTGGGTGCGCGTCCTGGCCGCCAACCCCGCCGTCGCCGACGTCGAGGCGGACGTCGAGGCGCTCCTCGTCGACCGCGAGTCCGGCGCGTACCTCGTGCCGATCGACGTCTGCTACGAGCTGGTCGGCCTGGTCCGCCTGCACTGGAAGGGCTTCGACGGCGGCGAGGAGGCGTGGACCGCGATCGGGGCGTTCTTCGCCGCCCTGCGCGACCGCTCCGAGCGGGTGGCGAGAGAGGACGCCCGTGGCTGACCTTGCCTTCGCGTGCCTCGGCGTGCGCTCGGACCCGTACGCCGCCTCGCCCACGCTCGTCTTCCGGCTGCGGATCACCGAGCGCGGCGGCCTGCCGGTGAACGCCGTCGCGCTCCGCTGCCAGCTCCGCATCGAACCGCACCGCCGCACCTACTCCGAGGCCGAGACGCCGCTGCTCGCCGACCTGTTCGGCACCGTCGACCGCTGGGGCGACACGCTCAAGCCGCTGCGGTTCGCGAACGTCGCGGCGATGGTCCCCGGGTTCACCGGCGCGACCGAGATCGACCTTCCCGTCCCGTGCTCCTATGACCTGGAGGTCGCGGCCAGCAAGTACTTCGCCTCGCTGGAGGACGGCGAGATCCCGCTGTTACTGCTGTTCAGCGGCACGGTCTTCGTCCGTACCCCGACCGGTTTCACCGTCGACCAGGTCCCGTGGTCCAGTGAGACGCCGCAGCGCGTGCCGGTGGCGGTGTGGCGCGAGGCGATGGACCGGTTCTTCCCCGGCGCCGGCTGGCTGCGGCTGCGCCGCGACACGCTCGCCGAGCTGCAGCGCTACAAGGCGGCCAAGGCCCTGCCGGGCTGGGACGACGTTCTCGCCGACCTGCTCGCCCGCGTCGGGGAGGTGCGGCCGTGACGGACCTGGACGCCGCCCGCAGGATCGCCGACGCCGTGCTGTACGAGGGTTACCTGCTCTACCCCTACCGCGCCGGCGCGGTGAAGAACCGCATGCGCTGGCAGTTCGGGGTGTACGTGCCGCCCGGCTTCACCGCGACCGAGGAGGCGTCCGCCGCCCAGACCGAGTGCCTGGTCGAGGGCGGAGAGACCGTGCACCTGCGCTCCCGCTTCCTGCACGTCCAGGCGCGTACGTCCGAGTGCGCCGAACCGTACGACGAGGCGGCCGAGCGCGAGATCGACGCCGTGTGGCCGCTCGCCGGGCTCCTGGAGGGCGAGCGGGTACGGGAGGTCCGGGTGCCCGGCGGGCGCACGACCGCCGACGGCATCACCCGCACCTGGCAGCCGCTGGACGTACGGCTCCGCGCCTCCGCCGAACGGCTGCCCGGCCCGTACGGCGTCATCCGGTTGCGGGTGCGCCTGGAGAACGCCGGCGCGTGGACCGGCGAGGAGCGCACGGAGGCGCTGCGGCACTCTCTCGTGGCCGCGCACACGATGATCGGCGTCACCGGGGGAGCGTTCGTGTCGCTGGCCGACCCGCCGGAGTGGGCGCGCCCGGCCGCGGAGGGCTGCGAGAACCTCTCCACCTGGCCGGTGGTGATCGAGGACGACCTGGTGCTGTCCTCGCCGATCATCCTGGAGGACCGTCCGCGCATCGCCCCCGAGAGCCCCGGTGACCTGTTCGACGCGACCGAGATCGACGAGATCCTCAGCCTGCGCACGCTGGCGCTGACCGACGAGGAGAAGCGCGCGGCCCGTGCCACCGACCCGCGTGCCGCCGAGATCATCGACCGCGTCGACGCGATGCCGCCCGAGCTGCTCGAACGCCTGCACGGCGCGATCCGCTCGCCCGGCCCGCGGCGCGGCTGGGACGCCGGTCGGGATGAGGTGCCGGTCTTCACCACGGAGAAGCCCTGGTGGGACCCCGGCGCCGACGCGTCCGTCGACCCGGAGACCGACCGGATCACCGTCGCGGGCCGCGAGGTCGGCCGGGGCAGCAAGGTGCGCCTCCGCCCGGCCGGGCGCGCCGACGCGCAGGACATGTTCGTGGCCGGCCGGATCGCCACCGTCGAGGCCGTCCTGTTCGACGTCGACGGCTCGCAGCACCTGGCCGTGACCGTCGACGACGACCCCGGCACCGACCTGCGCCGGGCGCAGGGCCGCTTCTGGTACTTCGCCCCCGACGACGTGGAGCCGCTGTGAAGATCCTGGTCGCGGGCGTCGGCAACATCTTCCTGGGCGACGACGGGTTCGGCGTCGAGGTCGCCCGGCGGCTGGCCGGGACCGAGCTCCCCGGCGGCGTCGACGTCGGCGACTTCGGCATCCGCGGCATCCACCTGGCCTACGAGCTGTCCGCCTACGACACGACCATCCTGGTGGACGCCACCCCTCGCGGCGCCGAGCCCGGCACGCTCTGCGCCCTCGAACTGGAGCAGGGCGAGCCCCAGTCCGTCGTCGACGCGCACGGGATGACACCCGACACCGTGCTCGACCTGGTCGGCGTGGTCGGCGGCGAGATGCGGCGGGTCCTGCTCGTCGGCTGCGAGCCCGGCGACGTCTCGCCGGGCATGGAACTCAGCCCGCCGGTCGCCGCGGCCATCGAACCCGCCATCCGGCTGGTTCGCGAACTCATCGAGGAGGAGCTTCGTGATCAGACAGAGCCGACGTCCGCGCGACCGCGGACGGTGAGCTGACGATGCACGAGATCGGGCTCGCCGAGGCGATCCTCGAAGCGGTGGAGAAACGCGCCGCCGGACGCCCGGTCTCCCGGGCCAAGATCCGCGCCGGCGCGCTCCTGCGCGTCGTCGAACCCTCGATGGACCAGGCGTTCCAGCTGGTCACCGAGGGCACCGTCGCCGAGGGCGCGGCCATCGACCTGGTCGTGATCCCGGCCCGCCTGACCTGCCGCGCGTGCGGCCACGACGGCAGCACCCTGGACCCGCTGGCCGTCTGCCCCTCCTGCGGAGGCGGCGACGTGGACGTGACCGGCGGCGACGAGCTCGTACTGGAATCCATCGAGACAACGGAGACGCGCGATGTGCCTGGGAATCCCGGGGGAGATCGTGGAGATCCTCCCCGATCAGCCTGACCTCGCCAAGGTCGACGTCAGCGGCGTACGGCGGAACATCAACATCGGGCTGATCACCGACGACGACCCGCGGCCGGGCGACTGGATCCTCATCCACGTCGGCTTCGCCCTGTCCAAGATCGACGAGGCCGAGGCGAAGGCGGCGATGGACTTCCTCGAAGGCATCGGCCAGGCCTACGCCGACGAGATCGAGGCACTGATGGAATCGAGGATCGAGTGATGCGCTTCGTCGACGAGTACCGCGACGCGGACAAGGCCCGCGCCCTGGCCGCCTCGATCGCGAGCCTGTGCGAGCCGGGCCGGGAGTACAAGTTCATGGAGGTCTGCGGCGGCCACACGCACACGATCTACAAGCACGGCCTGGAGGACTACCTGCCGGAGAGCGTCACGCTCGTGCACGGGCCCGGTTGCCCGGTCTGCGTGATCCCGATGGGCCGGGTGGACGACACGATCCACATCGCCGAGCAGGACGACGTCATCATGACCTCCTTCGGCGACATGATGCGCGTGCCCGGCGGGCGCGGGTCCTTCTTCGACTCCAAGGCGGCCGGCGCGGACATCCGCATGGTGTACTCACCGCTGGACGCTCTGAAGATCGCCCGGCAGAACCCGGACAAGAAGGTCGTCTTCATGGCGATCGGCTTCGAGACGACCGCGCCGTCCACCGCGATGACCGTGCTGCGGGCCAGGGCCGAGGGGCTCACCAACTTCTCGATCTTCTGCAACCACGTGACGATCATCCCGGCCGTCAAGGCGATCCTGGACTCGCCGGACCTGCGCCTCGACGGGTTCATCGGCCCCGGCCACGTCTCGACGGTGATCGGCTGCCGGCCGTACGACTTCATCGCCCGGGACTACGGCAAGCCGCTCGTCGTCGCCGGCTTCGAGCCGCTGGACATCCTGCAGTCGATCCACATGCTGCTCCGGCAGCTCGCCGAGGGCCGCGCGGTGGTGGAGAACCAGTACGGCCGCGTCGTCCCGTGGGACGGCAACCTCAAGGCGCTCAAGGTGATCAACGAGACGATGGAGCCGCGGCCCTACTTCGAGTGGCGCGGGCTGGGCTTCATCTCACACTCTGCGCTGCGGGTCCGCGAGGCGTACGCCGAGTTCGACGCCGAGCGGCTCTTCGCGATCCCCGGCGGCCGCGTGGCCGACCCGAAGGCCTGCCAGTGCGGGGAGGTGCTCAAGGGCGTGCTCAAGCCGTGGGAGTGCAAGGTGTTCGGCACCGCGTGCACCCCGGAGACGCCGATCGGCACCTGCATGGTCTCCTCCGAGGGCGCCTGCGCGGCGTACTACAACTTCGGCCGGTTCACCCGCGAGCGCGTACGGGAGGCGACCCGTGGCTGAGGGCTCCGCGGACTGGGCCGAGGCGGCCGTACGCGAGCACGCGCACGTCGAGGCCGTCTCCCGCGAGGAGCAGGTGCTCGAACGCATCGAGCGGGCCCGCCGCGCCCGGCCCCGGCTGCGCGAGGAGAACATCACCCTCGCCCACGGCGCGGGCGGCAAGGCCACCCAGACGCTGATCGAGGCGGTCTTCCTGGACGCCTTCCGCAACCCGCTGCTCGAACCCCTCGACGACGGCGCGCGGTTCACCGTCGACGGCGCACGGCTGGCCTTCACCACCGACTCCTACGTCGTGTCGCCGCTGTTCTTCCCCGGCGGCGACATCGGCGATCTGGCGGTCAACGGCACCGTCAACGACCTGGCCGTCTCCGGGGCCGAGCCGCTGTACCTGTCGGCCGGCTTCATCCTCGAGGAGGGGTTCCCCGTCGCGGACCTGCGGCGCGTCGTCGCGTCGATGAAGGCGGCGGCCGAGACCGCCGGCGTGCGCGTCGTCACCGGCGACACCAAGGTGGTCGAGCGCGGCAAGGCCGACGGCTGCTACGTCAACACCGCCGGCGTCGGAGTGGTCCGGCGCCCGCCCGGCGGCGACGTACGGCCCGGCGACGTGGTCCTGGTCTCCGGCCCGATCGGCGAGCACGGCGTCACGGTCATGCTGGCGCGCGGCGAGCTCGACATCGAGTCCGACGTGACCTCCGACACCGCGCCGCTGAACGGCCTGGTCGCGACCCTGCTGGCGGCCTGCGGCGACGGCGTGCGGCGCATGCGCGACGCCACGCGCGGCGGGGTGGCGACGGTCCTCAACGAGATGGCCGGGGACGCGGGCGTCGCCGTCGTCGCGGACGAGGACGCCTTCCCGGTACGCCCGGACGTGCGCGGCGCGTGCGAGCTGCTCGGCATCGACCCGCTGTACGTCGCCTGCGAGGGCCGGCTGGTCGCGGTCGTCTCCGGCGGCGTCGCCGGCCGGGCACTGTCCGCCCTGCGCGCGCACCCCCTGGGCGCCGGCGCGGCCGTCGTCGGCCGGATCAAGGACGACCCGCCGGGGCTCGTCCTGCTGAAGACCGCGTTCGGCGGCACCCGCATCGTCGACCTGCTGGTCGGCGACCCCCTGCCCCGCATCTGCTAGGAGAAGAGCCTGAGGACCCCGCCGTACGGGCAGGGACCCTCGGGCGTCGACCCGCAGGGGTCCGTCACCGAGGGCCCGGACCTGCCGCCCGCGTGGCCGCTCCGGCCGAGGCGATCGCCGCCTGGCCCAGGCTGATGCCGCCGTCGTTCGGCGGTACGCGGTGGTGGACGAGGACGCCGAACCCCTCGGCCTCCAGGCCCGTGACGGCGCGCTCCAGCAGCAGGAGGTTCTGGAAGACGCCGCCGGACAGGGCGACCGTCGTCAGGCCGGTCGTCGCGCGCAGGCGTACGGCGCCGGCCACGACCAGCCCGGCGACCGCGTTGTGGAACCGCGCGGCGATCACGGGGACCTCCTCGCCCGCTCGCAGGTCCGCGACGACGGCGGCGACCAGGTCCGCGCCCGCGACCGTGAACGGCGACCCGTCGTCGAGGCGCACCGGGTACGCGCCGCGCTCGGCCGGGTCGGCGCGCTGTTCGAGCTCGACCGCGGCCTGCCCCTCGTAGTTGACCCGGTCGCGTACGCCGAGCACGGCGGCGACCGCGTCGAACAGGCGGCCGGCGCTGGAGGTCGGCGGCGAGCCGAGCCCGCGTCCCGCCACCGCGACGACGTCGTCCCACCGGGCCGCGTTGCGCCGGGCCACGTCCGTCTGCGCGGGCACGCCGTACGCCGCCGCCATCCGCCACGGCTCCCGGATGGCCGTCGCACCGCCGGGCAGGGGCACCGGCCGCAGGTGCCCGGCGCGCTCGAACCCGATGAGGTCGGCGACGAGGAACTCCCCGCCCCACAGCGTGCCGTCCGTGCCGTAGCCGGTGCCGTCGAACGCGACGCCGATCACCGGGTCGTACCACGCGTTTTCCGCCAGGCATGCGGCGATGTGCGCGTGGTGGTGCTGCACGCCGACGAGGGGCAGGTCCCGTTCGAGCGCGTACTTGGTGGAGAGGTACTCGGGGTGCAGGTCGTGCGCGATCACCTTCGGCGTGATGCCGAAGAGCCGGCCGAAGTGCTCGACGCCCTCGCCGAACGCGCGCAGCGTCTCGTAGTTCTCCAGGTCGCCGACGTGGTGGGACACGAACGCGCGCCCGTCCTCGGCCAGGCAGAAGGTGTTCTTCTGCTCCGCGCCGCAGGCCAGCACGGGCGGGCCGCCGGGCGGCAGCGGCAGCGGCGCGGGCACGTGGCCGCGCGAGCGGCGTACGGGCATCTCCCGCCCGCGGAAGACCCGGGTGACCGAGTCGTCGGTGCGTACGTGGATGGGCCGGTCGTGGGTCAGGAACGCGTCCGCGATCGTGCGCAGGCGCGCGAAGGCGTCCTCGTCGCGGTAGGCGATGGGCTCGTCGGAGACGTTCCCGCTCGTGAGCACCAGCGGCCCGGTGGCCAGCAGGTGGTGGAGCGGGCTGTAGGGGAGCAGCACGCCGATCGAGCGGTTGCCGGGCGCGACCGCGGCGGCGAGGGGGGCGTCCTGATGGCGTCGCAGCAGGACGATGGGCCGGGCGCGGCTCGTCAGCAACGCCTCCTCGCCGGTGTTCACCGCGCCGAGTCCGCGTGCGGTGGGCAGGTCCGGAGCCAGTACGGCGAAGGGCTTGTCCTCGCGGTGCTTGCGGGACCGCAGGGCCGCGACCGCGTCCTCGTCGGCGGCCGTCGCGGCGAGGTGGTAGCCGCCGAGCCCTTTGACGGCGAGGATCCGGCCGCTCTCGAGGAGGGCGCGCGCCGCCTCGATCGGCTCGCCGGGCAGCGTACGCCGGTCTCCGTCCAGCAGCGCGACGCGCGGGCCGCAGGCGGGGCAGCACACCGGCTGGGCGTGGAAGCGCCGGTCGGCCGGGTCGTGGTACTCGGCGGCGCACGCGGAGCACATCGCGAACCCGGCCATCGTGGTGTTCGGCCGGTCGTACGGCACGCCGGCGACGATCGTGAAGCGCGGCCCGCAGTCGGTGCAGTTGACGAACGGGTACCCGTAGCGGCGGTCGGCCGGGTCGCGCAGCTCGCGTAAGCAGTCGTCGCAGGTCGCGGAGTCGGCGGACACGAGCGCGCCGAGCCGCCCGGTGGCGTCGCTGCCGACGATGGCGAAACCGGTCCTTCCGCCGGGCGCGAGAACCCGCGTGCTGATGCGCTCGACCACCGCGAGGGGCGGCGGCCTCCGCAGCCCGCTCAGGAACCGCTCGACCGAGCCGGCGTCACCCTCGACCTCGATGAAGACGCCGCGCGCGTCGTTGCCGACGTGCCCGGCGAGCCCGAGCCCGGTCGCCAGCCCGTGCACGAACGGCCGGAACCCGACCCCCTGCACGGTGCCCTCGACCCTCACCTCGGTGCGGATGCGCACGGTGACGATTGTCCCACGCCTTCGTGCCGGACGCGGGGAGTCACCGTCGCCGTCTTGCCCGGGTGTTCGCTGCCTCATATCCGACGTTTCGGCATATGGGGGTGACGGCAGCGTTGGCATACTTGCGCGGTGACGATGGAAAGAAGACGATTCCTCCGCTCCGCCGGGCTGAGCATGGCGGGTCTGGCGACGGCGGCGACCGCGTGCCGCTCGACCGGCGTGAACGGTTCGTCGCGGGTGTCGCCGTCCCCGACGGCCGCCGCGTGGTCGGCGCTCGGCGGTTCGCTGGCGGGCCGGCTGGTCCGGCCGGACAGCGGTGAGTACGCCGTGGCACGGACGAACTTCAACCCGCGGTTCGACGGGATCCGCCCGGCCGGCATCGCGTACTGCGAGAACCCGTCCGACGTCGCGGAGTGCCTGAGCTTCGTCCGGCGTTACGGCCTGCCCGTGACTCCGCGGTGCGGCGGCCACAGTTACACCGGAGCCTCGCTGGTGAACGGCCTGGTGATCGACGTGAGCCCGATGTCCTCCGTCCGCGCGGACGCCTCGTCGAACACCGCGACGATCGGCGCCGGAGCGCGACTGGTCGACGTGTACGACCGGCTCGGCGGCGAGGGCGTTTCGATACCGGCGGGATCCTGCCCGACGGTCGGCATCTCCGGCCTGACCCTGGGCGGCGGCGTCGGCGTGGTGACACGAAAGCACGGGATCCTGTCCGACAACCTCCGCTCCGCAGAGGTGGTGACGGCGGACGGCCGGAAGCTCACCTGTGACGCGGAGAACAACTCCGATCTCTTCTGGGCCTGCCGAGGAGGCGGTGGCGGGACGTTCGGCGTGGTGACCTCCCTGACGTTCGACACGTTTCCCACCTCCGACATCGTCGTCTTCTTCATCGACTGGCCATGGTCGGCGGCCCGTACGGTCGTCGACTCCTGGCAGCACTGGGCACCGCCCGCGCCGGACGAACTGTGGTCCAACCTCCACGTCCTGAACGGCCAGGGAAGGTCCGCCCCCGTAGTCCAGGTCGGAGGAACCTACGTCGGCGCCCAGGCGGACGCCGAACGCCTGATCGAGACCCTGAAGGCCCGGATCGGCGCCGAGCCCTCCTCCCAGGTGATCGAGACGACCTCCTACGACCACGCCATGATGATCATGGCCGGCTGCACGACCCTGACCGCGGACCAGTGCCACCTGCCGGGCACGCTCCCCGGCCGTACGTCAGGGGGCCGGGAGAGCCGCGAACCCGAGTACGCCGCCTCGCACATCTTCACCACCCCGCTGCCCGGTACGGCCATCGACGCGATCCTGGCCGCGGTCTCCCGCCGCGGCGGCCTGGCGGGCGGAGGAAACGGCGGAATCGCCTTCGACGCGCTGGGCGGCGCCGCCAACCGGGTGGCCCCGGACGCGACCGCGTTCGTCCACCGGAACGGCCTTTTCAACGGCCAGTTCACGACGACGTGGGCGATGGACGCGCAGGACGCGGCGACCCGCGCCCAGCAGTCCTGGCTACGCGCACTACACGACACGATGAAGCCGTACGCGAGCGGCCAGGCGTACCAGAACTACGCCGACGCGGGACTTTCGACGTGGAAGCAGGCGTATTACGGCGCCAACTACGCCCGCCTCGTCCAGGTGAAGAACCGCTACGACCCCGACCGCGTGTTCCGCACCCCCCAGACGGTCGGCTCCCGGTAGGGCGTTCCCGCTGGGGAGGGTCACCTCTCGACGGTGAGGCCGGGGAGAGAGCCGGGATCGGCGAGCGTCTCTCGTACGCCGAGAGCGCTTCCGTGGGCGTGGAACCTCTCGAACGCGGGCGGGCCGAGGGCGCCGATCGCCTGGGTCCGGACCGCGTCGAGTTCGGCGGCGTCGTCCGGGTCGGGGACCTGGCCGAGCCCCCGGAAGGCGCTGTCGGTAACGCCCAGGAGGCAGGCCGCCCGGGCGTGGTCGCCGTCGGTTGCGGCCATCGCCGCGGCGGCGCCGAGCGCGTACGGCACGAAGCCGTCGTAACCGTTCTGCAGCACACGTCTTCGGCTGTCGTCGAAGAGTTCCCGTGCCCGTTCGACGTTGCCCAGGTGGAGTTCGGTGAACGCGAGGTTGTGGTGCTCGGAGTTGACGGTCTCCGGCCGGCCCAAGAGCTCGTTGAGCGCGATGCTCTCGACGTACAGCTCCCGGGCGCCGGCCAGGTCGCCGGTCATCCGCGCGACGGCGGCCAGGACGTGCCGGGGGCGTTCCTCGAGACGCCGGTCGCCCGAGCGCACCGCGACCCCGAGCGCGTCGGAGGCGAGGCGGTGGGCCTCGGGCATCCGGCCGGCGCGCACCGCGAGGCGGGACAACATGTACAGCGCCTCCACCTCACCGGACGCGTCATCGGCGGCCCGGGCGCGGGTCAGCTCGTCCCGGCTCAGGCGCGCGACGGTGTCGGTCTCGCCCCGCCGGAACGCGGCCCGTGCGCGCTAGCTGTAGGTCAAAGTCGCCCACCTTTGCATAAAACGGACAGGGGACAGGAGATTATCGAGGGGCGGGCCGATCGCGGCAAGTTTTGGCGGCCCTTGAGCGCCGGCCGCCGGTCACTTCGCGCTCTGGTCGTGGACATCGTCGGACAGCTGCGGCCGCAGGTCGTTCAGCCGGCGGCGCGAGGTGAGATCGAGCTTTTTGAAGATGCTGCGCAGATGCGCGTCGATGGTGCGGTGGCTGCGGAACAGTTGTCCGGCCACCTCCTTGGAGGTGGCACCGTCGGCGACGAGGAGAGCGATGCGGCGTTCCTGTGCGGTGAGCAGGCCGTTCAGGTTGTCCGCGCGTTTGTGGGGGCGCTCGCCGCAGGCGGCCAGCTCGTCCGCGGCCCGGGCCGCGAACCCCGCCGCACCGATGTGGCTGAGCATCGCGTGGGCGCTGCGGAGCTGGTCGATCGCGACGCTGCGGCGCCCCTCGCGCCGCAGCCACTCCCCGTACAGCAGGTGCGTGCCCGGCGGCTCGGCTCCGCGCCAGCCGGTCGATGGCCCGCTGAAACAGCTCCTCGGCCTCGCTTCCCGTGCTGAGCAGGGCGCGGCTGCGGTACTGGAGCCCCAGAGCGAGGTCGGTGCCGGCGCCGTCGGTCCGTTCGACCAGCTGACGCAGCACCGGCTCGGCGATCTGCGAGTGGCCGCTGCGGACGGCCGCCTCGATCAGCTCGGGCGGCGTGATGAGCCGGTATCCCAGGTCGTCCTGGTGACAGGCCGTACGGGCGGCACGCAGTGCGAGTTCGTAGCGGCCGGTGGCATTGAGCATCACGGCGGTGGCGTGGTCGATCATCGTCAGCACGAGGCCGAGACTTCGTTGCCGTGCGTACGCGGCGCCGGTCTCACCGAACTCCGTGACGGACTCCTCCTCACCCTGCCAGGCGGCCGGCATGATGCCGGCCCAGGACGACACGGCGGAGCTCTCGTCCTGGTTGACCGCGTACGCCTCGTCGAGCAGGGTCGCCGCCTCGGCGAGCTCGCCGAAGTGAACCCGGATCACCGCGAGACCGCAGAGGACGAGCGGAAGCGCGATGAGCGCCCCGGCCCGGCGGACGAGCCGTGCCTCTCGTTCGACCAGCGCGGACCACGACTCCTCGTCACCAAGGTCGAGCGCGGCCGAATGGGCCAGCCACGTCCAGGACGACGCCTCTGTGGGGACGTTCGCCTCCTCCAGCAGCGAGCCGATCGCGGCCTGCGCCATCGGCAGGGCGACGATCTGGCCCTCGATGACCTGCGTCGTCAACGCCTCGAGAAGTAGGTCGAGCGGGCGGGCGACGCGGTTCGGGGAGGCCTTGTCCAGCACGGCACGCGCGGCCCGCGCCGTCTCCGTCATGATCTGCTGGTCGCCGAGCCGGCCGCTGCGTACCGCTGTGCCGAAGGTCTCGAGGTAGGTCTCGTAGGCCCGTGGCTCGTCGTGCGCCTCCAGCCCGCGTGCGACGCCGAACAGCAGGGACGGCGCGTCCGTCTGCGCCGGAAGGGCGACGATCTGCGCGGCGAGCGCGCGGCGGCGCGCGTCCAGCGGACCCGCCTCGGCGACGGCCAGCAGCCGGTGCGCCGACTCCAGATCGCCCGCGCGGTACTTGTACTCGGCGGCTGAGAGGGCACGGGCGGCCCGGAGCGTCGGGTCGGGGGTCAGCGCGGTCGCCCGTTCGAGGAACCCGGCGGCGGCGGCCATACCGCCGCGGGCGTACGCCTGGTCCGCCGATCGTTCGAGCAGCTCCGCGACGCTCTCGTCCGGGGCGATGATCGACTGTCCGCGGTGCCATGCCCATCGATCGAGGTCGGCGTCCGGGTCCATCGCGTCGGCCAGCGCGCGATGGGCGGCGCGTACCTCCGCCGGCGTCGCGGCCTTGTAGACGGCGGAACGGACGAGGGGATGGCGGAAGACCACGCTCACGCCCAGCTCCAGCAGCCCGGCCGCCTCCGCGGGCTCCGCGGCGTCGGCGCCGATTCGGCAGCGTGGTCAGGGACCGGCAGTACGCCGCCTCGACCCGCTCGGGGACCGGGAGCCTGCGGGGCAGCCCGTACTCACCGGCCATCGCCGCCCATCCCGCGTGCCGCGGCAGCTCCAGCAGCGCCAGAGGGTTGCCGTGTGCCTCCGCGACGATCTGCCGGCGGATCCGCTCGTCCAGCGGAACGCGGACCTGCGTGGCCAGCAGCGACAGCGCGTCACCATCGCTGATGCCGGTGAGCGTCACCGGTCGCGGAACCGTCTCCAAGGGAGACGTGACGGAGTCCGGCTGCCACCGCGGATCCGGCACAACCAGCTACTCCTCCACCGGGCACCAGTGCCTCGACGTCTCCGGCCTCGATGGGTCCGGTCCCTCAGGCGCCGGGCTCACGATCTTCCCCTGCAGCCTCCAGGACGACCATATGTGGACCTTCTGACCCGGCCGACTCCGGGCAAAGACGCCTTCCCCGGGCCCGCGACGGGAGCGGGAGAACGGGGAGATCGCCGACGGCCGCGTCGCCGTTGTCGCCCCGGCGCTCGCGCTTGATCGAAACGCCGGAAGCGACCTCGGGCACCGTAGGCGGAATGTCATCGCTGACGATCCGGGCGGTCGATTGAGCTCCTTTCTTCGGCGGGCCGGTCGAAGGTGGTGGTGGGCTGGAGCAAATATGAGCCGGAGAGGTCTGTCAAGCGCGCAATGCGCATCGTGAAAACGCGACGGAGCCGACCGCGGCCCAGCTGGTGTTATCCGCGCGGATTCGCCTCACCGGCTACGCGCTTTCATGAAAATTTTCATGCTCAGCAGGGGGCGGTCGAAAGATTTCGGTGAGGTAACCGCCCGCTAAAGGAGTGGGCAATGGAGGCGGGCTGTGATCAGCATTCGAAACGTTTTCGAAAGTCTTGACACGTTTTACAGGTGTTACTCACACTGAGTGCCCGAGACGGTTGGGCGTGCCAGGCGTGGCAGGGCCCACCGAGTGGCGATGCCTTGGTGGTGGGCGTTCCCGGTGATGGGACGCGGCGTCGATTCCGCGGGTTTCCCCCGCGCTTCCGACAATTTCCGTGCTTCAGTTATGGAGGCTCAGGAGTGAGCACCAAAGAAACACCCTCGTCTGGAACCCGGCGGCACGTCCGCCGTTTCCACCGGGCCCTGGTCGGCCTCGCCCTCGGCGTCGTCGGGGCGACGACCGTCGCGCTGGCGGCGGCGGTTCCCTCCGATGCCGCGGCGAGTACGCTCGGCGCGGCGGCGGCGCAGAGCGGGCGGTACTTCGGCACCGCCATCGCCTCCGGCCGGCTCGGCGACTCGGCCTACACCACGATCGCGGGCCGCGAGTTCAGCATGGTGACGCCCGAGAACGAGATGAAGATCGACGCCACCGAGCCCCAGCAGGGCCAGTTCAACTTCAGCGGCGGCGACCAGGTCTACAACTGGGCCGTGCAGCATGGAATGCGGGTCCGGGGCCACACCCTGGCCTGGCACTCCCAGCAGCCCGGCTGGATGCAGAGCCTCAGCGGCAGCGCGCTGCGTCAGGCGATGATCAACCACATCAACGGCGTGATGGCCCACTACAAGGGCAAGCTCGCCTACTGGGACGTGGTGAACGAGGCCTTCGCCGACGGCGGCTCCGGAGGCCGGCGCGACTCGAACCTGCAGCGGACCGGCAACGACTGGATCGAGGTCGCCTTCCGCACCGCGCGGGCCGCCGACCCGAACGTCAAGCTCTGCTACAACGACTACAACATCGAGAACTGGAGCGCCGCCAAGACCCAGGGCGTCTACAACATGGTCAGGGACTTCAAGTCCCGCGGCGTCCCGATCGACTGCGTCGGTCTCCAGTCTCACTTCAACAGCGGCAGCCCGTACACCAGCAACTTCCGCACCACCCTGCAGAGCTTCGCCGCCCTCGGCGTCGACGTGGCCATCACCGAGCTGGACGTCCAGGGCGCCTCGGCCACGACCTACGCCAACGTGACCAACGACTGCCTGGCCGTCTCGCGCTGCGTCGGCATGACGGTGTGGGGCGTACGCGACAGCGACTCCTGGCGGTCCGGCGACACCCCGCTCCTCTTCGACGGCAACGGCAACAAGAAGGCCGCCTACACCTCCGTGCTCAACGCCCTCAACGCCGGCGGGTCGACCCCGACGCCGACCCCGACGCCGACCGAGGGCACGGGACCGATCAAGGGCGTCGCCTCCGGCCGCTGCCTCGACGTGCCCAACGCGAGCACGACCGACGGCATCCAGGTGCAGCTGTGGGACTGCAACGGCAACAACAACCAGCAGTGGGCCTCCACCTCCGCCAGTGAGCTCCAGGTGTACGGCAACAAGTGCCTGGACGCCGCCGGTACCGGCAACGGCGTCAAGGTGCAGATCTACTCCTGCCACGGCGGCGACAACCAGAAATGGCGCGTCAACTCCGACGGCACCATCGTCGGCGTCCAATCGGGACTGTGCCTGGACGCCGTCGGCCAGGGCACCGGCAACGGTACCCAGATCCAGCTGTACTCCTGCTCGGGCGGCGGCAACCAGAAGTGGTCCCGCAGTTGACCCGGGAAGAGGCCCCCATGTACGGAGCACGTATCAGGAAGGGGCGCCGCGCGCTGACGTCGGCGCTGGCCACGGCCGCGGTCGTCCTCGCGGCCACTCTGATCGCCACCCCGGCTCAGGCCGACGTCACCGGTGCCCTGCGCGGTGTCGGTTCCGGCCGGTGTCTGGACGTGCTGGGTCAGAGCCAGACCGACGGCACCTACCTGCAGCTCTATGACTGCCACGGCGGCTCGAACCAGCAGTGGACCTCGACCAGCGGCGGGCGGCTGACCGTGTACGGCGGCAAGTGCCTGGACGTGCCGAACCACGCGACCGCGGCCGGCACCCGGGTGCAGATCTGGACCTGCAACGGTGGTGCCAACCAGCAGTGGCGCGTGAACTCCGACGGCACGGTGGTCGGCGTGGAGTCGGGCCTGTGCCTGGAGGCGACAGGCGCCGGTACGGCCGACGGCACCGCGGTGGACATCTGGAGTTGTAACGGAGGTTCCAACCAGCAGTGGACCGGCCTGTCGGGGGGCGGCGGCTCGACGTGCTCTCTTCCGTCGTCGTACCGCTGGACGTCGACGGGTGTGCTGGCGACGCCGAAGAACGGGTGGGTCTCGCTCAAGGACTTCACCAACGTCGTCTACAACGGCAAGCATCTGGTCTACGCGTCGAACGTGTCGGGATCGTCGTACGGTTCGATGGCCTTCAGCCCGTTCACGAACTGGTCCGACATGGCCTCGGCCGGCCAGACCGGGATGAGCCAGGCCACGGTGGCGCCCACGCTGTTCTACTTCGCGCCCAAGAACATCTGGGTGCTGGCGTACCAGTGGGGTGCGTGGCCCTTCATCTACCGGACGTCGAGCGACCCGACCAACCCCAACGGCTGGTCCTCGCCGCAGGCGCTGTTCACCGGGAGCATCTCGGGCTCCGGCACCGGCCCGATCGACCAGACGCTGATCGGTGACGGTTCGAACATGTACCTGTTCTTCGCCGGTGACAACGGCAAGATCTACCGGGCGAGCATGCCGATCGGGAACTTCCCGGGCAACTTCGGCTCGTCGTACACGACGGTGATGAGCGACTCGACGGCGAACCTGTTCGAGGCGGTCCAGGTCTACCGGGTCCAGGGCCAGAACCAGTACCTGATGATCGTCGAGGCGATGGGGGCGAATGGGCGGTACTTCCGCTCGTTCACGGCCTCCGGCCTGAGCGGTTCGTGGACGCCGCAGGCCGGCGGCGAGAGCAGCCCGTTCGCGGGCAAGGCCAACAGCGGAGCCACCTGGACCAACGACATCAGCCATGGTGACCTGGTCCGCAGCAACCCTGACCAGACCATGACCATCGATCCCTGCAACCTCCAGCTCCTCTACCAGGGCAAGTCTCCCAGCGCCGGCGGCCCGTACGACCAACTGCCGTGGCGTCCGGGTCTGCTGACGCTGCAGCGTTAGCCGGTGACACCGACGCCCCGCCGGAAGTCCTCCCGGCGGGGCGTCGGTGTCACCATTCGCTGGAGGACCGCCCGGCGACCGCTCGCCCCTGGCGGCTCCCAGAACCCTAGGTGCGAGACCACTTCTGGTTGCTCTGGCCGTTGCAGGTCCAAAGCTCCACACCGGTGCCGTTGGCGGTGCCCTGGCCGATGACGTCCAGGCAGAGGCCCGACTCGACTCCGGTCACCGTGCCGTCGGAGTTCAGCACGGCCGGCGTCAGGGTCCACTGCTGGTTGGCGTTGCCGTTGCAGTCCCAGATCTGCGGGTGGGCGCCGTCGGTCCGGGTGGCGTTCGGGACGTCCAGGCACCGGTTGGAGCCGGCACCCCGCAGCACGCCCGCGGAGCCCGAACCCCCGCTGCCCGGCTGGACGCCCGCGGACACGATCACCGACTGTGCGCCCGAGGGCCAGTTGCCGTTGCCGACGGCGACGTTCCCGGAGACGGTGTTCGCGCGGTCGCCGTTCGAGAGGTTGGTCCCGCCGTTGCCGCACCAGTTGCCGGTCAGTGATGGTGCCGGTGTTGTTAATGCCGTTGGCGTTCTCGACGGCCCAGGTGCCGCCGGTGGCGGTGTGGTAGCGGGAGCCCTCGTCGAAGTACAGGCCGAACGGCAGCCTGACGCACATCGTCACCGCCTACTCCGGGTGCCGAACCGGGTACCCGGTCGTCTGGGCCGCGTTCGACGGAGGGGGCCATGACCCCGGGCCGATCGACGGGTGCACGTGTGAGGGCCGGCGGACCTGGACCTCCGGCGTGGTCTGGAGCTTCTTCACCCAGTTCCAGGGCGGCTCCTCCTCACC
The DNA here is from genome assembly GCF_030406325.1 of Actinomadura sp. DC4. GTDB lineage: Bacteria > Actinomycetota > Actinomycetes > Streptosporangiales > Streptosporangiaceae > Actinoallomurus. The sequence continues at coordinate 120,527 of NZ_JAUEQY010000015.1, forward strand.
GCCGCCGTCCTCCGCGTCGGCCCTGGTCAACGCCGCCGCCGGCGCCATCATCCTGGGCATCGGCGGCGACGACAGCAAGGGCTCGGCGGACTGTGCGTGGACGTGTACGGCAATTCGGGGACCGCGGGTGCGGCGATCGAGCAGTGGTCCTGTAACGGGCGGTCGAACCAGCAGTTCCAGTTCGTGCCCGGCTCGAACGGATACGGGGAGCTGCAGGCGCAGAACTCCGGGCAGGTGGTGGCCGTGACGGGCGGTTCGACGTCGCAGGGCGTCCCGGACATCGTGCAGCAGGCGCGTAACGGCGCGGCGAGTTCGATGTGGCGGCCCGTGGCGCGGTCCGATGGGTCATGGCGTTCCAGAACCAGAACAGCGGCCTTTGCCTGGACGTCTACGGCGCGGGGAGCAACGCGGGTCAGCAACTGGACCAGTGGCCGTGCAAGAACGCGGCCGGCACCAACCAGGACTTCATCCCCAGCTGACGACCGGCCCCGAGGGCGTGAACCGGACACCCCGTTCACCGGCAGGCGGGCGGACATCGATGCCACGTCACGCCGGCCTGCCGGCCCGGCGGCCCGGCGGCCCGGTCACCTCAGCGGCGGCGGAACGCCGGCGCCCGACGCGGGTTTTGTTTTCATCGGTTTTCACACCGGCGTCACCAGGGCGGGACACGTCACGGCGCTGCTGCCAGGCGTATCTCCCGGACGGTGACCCCTACTTAACAAGCCCGACATCTCTCTCTTGACAAGACTTTGTGCGCCTTGGATGGTGTGGGAGCGCTCCCACCCGCCAGTCGAGCCCCGTGCTTGAAGGGAGTTTCTCGCCGTGACCCGGACGGACACCACGACGCCCCCCACGGGCGGGCGGCGACGGGCGCGAGCCGGTCGCGACGGGCACCGGCCCCGGACCGCTGACCGGCCGGTCGGCGGACTGAATCCTCCCCGGCGGCCAGACCGTGCAGAACGCCGGGAAACGCCACGGTCCCCCAGATCGGCGCCCTCACGCACGCGGTCAACGGCGGCGTCCTCGTCCCGGGCCGCCACGGCGTTCGGCTTCGAGGGCACCGGGTCCGCACCCGAAGCCCCCTCGCTCACCTGCAGGCCCGCCCGGGCCTCTTCCCGGGCCTCTTCCCGGGGAGCCCCGGGAAGCGCTTCCGCCAGAGTCCTTGAGGAGGACCAATCCGTATGAAAGTCAACGTCCATCGCCCACGCGCCAGCCGGTCGGTGGTGACGGCCCTGTCCGCCCTGCTGCTAGGCCTGGTCGCGACGCTCATCACCATCGGCTCGGCGCACGCGGCGGCCGGCTGCAAGATCACTTACAGCACCAACGACTGGGGTGGCGGCTTCACCGCCAACCTCGGCATCACCAACCTCGGCGACCCGGTCACCTCCTGGACGCTGGAGTGGGACTTCGCCGGTAACCAGCAGGTCGGCCAGGGCTGGAGCGGCACCTTCACCCAGTCCTCCAAGCACGTCACGGTCAAGAGCCTGTCCTACAACGGCGGCCTTGCCACGAACGCCTCGACGTCGCTGGGCTTCAACGGCTCCTACAGCGGCACGAACACCGCACCCACGACGTTCAAGCTCAACGGCACGACGTGTGACGGCACGGCCGGTCCTACCCCGACGCCGACGCCGACTCCCACCGACCCCGGCGGCGACGGCAGCCACGCCGGCAACCCGTTCGCCGGCGGTAAGGGGTACGTGAACCCCGAGTGGTCCGCCGAGGCCAGGGGCGACGGCGGCACGGCCGTGGCGAACCAGCCGACGGCCGTGTGGCTCGACCGGATCGCGGCGATCAACGGGGTGAACGGCGGGATGGGCCTGCGCGCCCACCTCGACGCCGCCCTGTCGCAGGGCGCCGGCTACGCGCAGTTCGTCATCTACGACCTGCCCGGCCGTGACTGCGCGGCGCTGGCCTCCAACGGCGAGCTCGGCGCGACCGACATCGGCCGTTACCAGAGCGAGTACATCGACCCGATCGCCTCGATCATGGCCGACTCCAAGTATGCCAACCTGAAGATCGTCACCTACATCGAGCCGGACTCGCTGCCCAACCTGGTCACCAACGTGAGCGGCAACACCGCCATCGCCGCGTGCCAGACGATGCAGCAGAACGGCAACTACATCAAGGGTGTCCAGTACGCGCTGAACAAGCTGCACGCGATCAGCAACGTCTACACCTACCTCGACGCGGCGCACCACGGTTGGCTCGGCTGGGACAGCAACCTCGGTCCCGCCGCGCAGCTGTTCGCCACCATGGCCCAGGGCACGACGGCCGGCGTGAACAGCGTCGACGGGTTCGTCGTCAACACCGCCAACTACTCGCCGACCACCGAGCCGTACCTGCCGGTCAACGACCAGACCCGGCAGTCCAAGTGGGTCGACTGGAACTACTACGTGGACGAGTCGAGCTTCGGCGCCGCCTTCCGTCAGAAGCTCATCTTCGATGGCTTCCCCTCCGGCATCGGCATGGTGATCGACACCTCCCGCAACGGCTGGGGCGGCTCGAGCCGCCCGACCGGCCCGAGCACGGCCAGTGACATCAACACGCAGGTCAACGCGGAGCGCGTCGACCGCCGGCCGCACGTCGGCGACTGGTGCAACCAGTCCGGCGCCGGACTGGGCGCGCGCCCGACGGCGGCTCCGGCCTCGGGCTTCGACGCGTACGCATGGGTTAAGCCGCCGGGTGAGTCCGACGGCGCCAGCTCGGCGATCCCCAACGACGAGGGCAAGGGTTTCGACCGGATGTGTGACCCGACCTACGGAGGAAACGTCCTCAACGGCAACAACCCGTCCGGCGCGCTGGCGAACGCCCCGCTGTCCGGGCACTGGTTCTCCGCCCAGTTCCACCAGTTGCTGCAGAACGCCTATCCGGCGGTGTCCTGACGGCACACGGCGAGGCGGGGACGTCCACGGCGTCTCCGCCCTCACCGTGTCGCCGGGCCTCGTACGCACCCGAAGCCTGAACCGCACAACGCGACATGAGGTGGTGTCATGCTCCTCCCCGGAACACGCCCGAGAACCAGGTCCCTGCTGGCGGTGGCCTTTCTCCTGACATTGCTCGCCGCCTTCACCGGCGGCGTCCCCCTCGCCCCGAAGGCTCGCGCCGCGGGCGGTGGCTACTGGCACACCGGCGGCCGGCAGATCCTCGACGCGAGCGGCCATCCGGTGCGCATCGCGGGCATCAACTGGTTCGGCTTCGAGACGGCGAACTACGTGGTGCACGGGCTCTGGAGCCGGGACTACAAGGACCTGCTGAACCAGGTGAAGTCGCTCGGCTACAACACGCTCCGGCTGCCGTACTCCGACGACATCTTCAAGCCGGGAACGGTACCCAACAGCATCGACTTCTCCAGCGGCAAGAACGCCGACCTGCAGGGCCTCACGTCCCTCCAGGTGATGGACCACATCGTCGGCTACGCGGGGTCCGTCGGGCTGCGGGTCATCCTGGACCGGCACCGCCCCGACTCCTCCGCCCAGTCCGCCCTCTGGTACACCTCCAGCGTCAGTGAGGCCACCTGGATCGCCGACCTGAAGGCGCTCGCGACCCGGTACGCGAACAACCCGGCGGTCGTGGGCATCGACCTGCACAACGAACCGCACGACCCGGCCTGCTGGGGCTGCGGGAACACCTCGACCGACTGGCGGCTCGCCGCCGAGCGGGGCGGGAACGCGGTGCTGTCGGTCAACCCCGACCTGCTGATCTTCGTCGAGGGCATCCAGACCTACAACGGCGACTCCGGCTGGTGGGGCGGCAACCTCGAGGGTGCGGGCACGTACCCGGTGCGTCTTTCGGTGGCGAACCGGCTCGTCTACTCCGCGCACGACTACGCCACCAGCGTGGCCGACCAGACCTGGTTCCACGACTCTTCCTTCCCCGCCAACCTGCCGGGTGTCTGGGACCGGTTCTGGGGTTACCTGTTCAAGCAGAACGTCGCACCGGTCTGGGTCGGTGAGTTCGGCACCACACTGCAGTCGCCCATCGACCAGCAGTGGCTCGCCACGCTCGTGAGGTACCTGGGCTCCACCGCGCAGCAGGGCGCGGACTCGTTCCAGTGGACCTTCTGGAGCCTGAACCCGAACTCCGGCGACACCGGCGGCATCCTCAATGACGACTGGACGACCGTCAACACCACGAAGGACGCCTATCTCAGCTCGATCAAGTCGACCTCGTTCGACCCGGTCGGCGGCGGCTCGGGCGGAGGAGGGGGAGGAGGCGGTGGAGGCACCGCGGCCTGCACCGCCTCCTACCACGTCGACAACGACTGGGGCTCCGGCTTCACCGCCACCGTGACCGTGAGCGGTTCCGGCACCACCGCCACCCGAAGCTGGAAGGTGACCTGGTCCTTCGGCGGCGACCAGGCCGTGGCCAACGCCTGGAACGCCACCGCCACCCAGTCCGGCGCGGCCGTCACGGCGGTGAACGCCTCCCACAACGGTGCACTCGCGCCCGGCGCCTCGACGACGTTCGGCTTCCAGGCGACCTACTCAGGCGCCAACCCGGCCGTCACCCCTGTGTGCACCGCCGCATGACCCGGTGAGCGCCCGGCATCGATGGTGACCTGGTGTTTCTTGCCCGGTAGGCGAGGGGCGTACGAGCCGGCCGCCGCCTGCTCCCCGGCGTTTCGCCGGGGAGCGGGCAGAGCCCGCGTCCCGGAGAGTGGTCACTCCGGCAGTGCGGATGGCCGGGGATCCGGCTTGGTGGCGGACACGAGATGGCAGCGTACGAACGGGCCGCCGAACCACATGCGCCGGCCGAGGTCACGCAGCGAGCCCGGACATCGCTGACGGCCGTCGGCGATGTTGATCATAGATGCCGCGTTCCCACGGCCTCGGCCGCGCCACGTCGGCCGAGGTGCATGAAGATCTCCACCTCGAGCACGCCCTCAAGGCGCCGGATCTCGTTGACCTTCCGCAGGAGGTCCTCGTCGTCCGTGGCGAGAACCGAGGCCATGATGTCGATCGATCCGCTGGTCATGGCTAACCGCTGAACAGCGTCGATGGCTCCGATGGCCTTGGCCACCGTCTCCAAGGAGCCCCGGCACTTGACGGCGACGGTCGCCGCCCGCGAGAAGCCCAGTTGTTCGGGTTCCACGAGGCAGGCGATCCGCAACACCCCGGTCTCCATCAGCCGTTGTACTCGTTGACGGACCGCCGCCTCGGACAGATTGACAGATCGGCCCAGAAGCGCATACGACATGCGGCCATCCGCCGAGAGCAGATCCACTATCCGGCGCGATGTCTCATCCAGGCGCATATCGATTACGGGTCAGTGTACGAAAACGTTGCGGAACTGCCACGGGTCGGACGCGTCGATGTCCTCGGCGAAGAGGCGCGAGCGTCCCGTCAGCGGCGTCCAGTCCGTGAAGTGACCCTCGACCGGGCCGAGATAGGGAGTCTGCACGTCGAGGCAGCGGCGATAGTCGATCTCGTCGGCCTCGACGATCCCGGAGTCGGGGTTCTCCCGTGCCCAGACCATCGCGGCGAGAACCGCGGAGGTCACCTGCAGGCCGGTGGCGTTCTGGTGGGGCGCGAGTCCGCGCGTCTCGTCGTTCGACAACCGTGAGCCGTACCAGTACGCGTTCCGGTCATGGCCGTACAACAGCACGCCCAGTTCGTCGATGCCGCCCGTGATCTCCTCGACGTCGAGGATGGCGTGTTCGGTCGGCAGCGTGCCGGCGCTGCCAAGCAGCTCGTGCCAGGACGCCATGGCGTCGTCGCACGGATGGTACGCGTAATGGCAGGTCGGACGGTATCGCACGGTCTCGCCGTCGTGCACGGTGAAGTAATCGGTGATCGAGATCGATTCATTGTGGGTCACGCACAGTCCGTACTGCGGGCCGAAGCTCGGGCACCACGTGCGGACGCGCGTGTCCGCTCCGGGCTGTTCCAGGAACAGCGCGGGAGCGAGCGGGTCCTCCTGCAGGCGCGCGGTCGGCGGCACCCACCGCTCATGCGTTCCCCAGCCCAGCTCCGCCGGTTGCAGCCCCTCTGCGATGAATCCCTCGACCGACCAGGTGTTCACGAAAGTGCCGATCCGGCGGGGACTCCGTGAGCGCTGGGTGTCGCGCTCGGCGATGTGGACGCCTCGTACGCCGGCGTCCCGCATGAGCCGGGCCCAGTCCGACCGGTCGGCCGGTGTCGTGTACTCCAGGCCCACCGCGTCCGCGACGTCGACCAGCGCCTGCTTGACGAACCACGAAACCATTCCCGGATTGGCCCCGCACGCGGATACGGCGGTCTTTCCGCCGGGACGGGCCCGTCGTTCGGCGAGCAGGGTCTGGCGCAACGCGTAGTTCGTTCGCTGCGCCATCGGCAGGTCGGGATTGTCGTAGAGACCGGCCCACGGTTCGATGACCGTGTCCACGTAGAGCGCGCCCACTTCCCGCGCCAGGCGCAGGATCGCGACCGAGGACGTGTCGACGGAAAGGTTGACGCAGAACGCGGTGCCGTTCTCCGTGGTGAGCAGCGGGCGCAGGACCTCACGGTGGTTCTGCTCGGTGAGTACGCAGTCGATCCGCTTGATGCCGTAGTCCGCGAGCAGGTGATCGCCGTCGCCGTTCGGGGCGATGACGGTGATCTGCGCGGGATCGACATCGAAGTGCCGCAGGATCAGCGGCAGCGTCCCGCGTCCGATCGAGCCGAACCCGATCATGACGACCGGCCCGTTCAAGTGCCCGTAGTGCGCATGTGCCATCGGTCAAGGTCTCCTTCGAAGAAGTACTTCAGGCCAGGGCGAAGTCGCGCGCGGCCAGTTCGGTCCCGGTGCCGAGCAGCCACGGGGCATCCGGCGCGAAGCGTTCGACCGCGGCGCGGGGTCCCGGGGCGCCGTACTCCACGTACTCGAGCCGGCCGAGGTCGCCCGGAGCGACGCCCTCCCCGAACTCCCCGAACGCGCGGAAGTCGGCCTGCCCGCGCGCGATCTCGACGAGCCGTACGCCCTCCGCACGCGGATCGTCGAAGGCGAAGTCCGCGGAACCGGCCAGCCTTCGGGTCCAGGTCGACAGCAGCACGCCGTCGCCTTCGATCTCGGCCGTCAGCCAGCCGTCGCCCAGGAAGTACTCGCACCAGAGGTACTGGCCGTCGTCGGCGTGAACGGCACCGCGGATGACCTTGGGTTCGTTCCGGACGCGCACCGTGGTGCCGGGCGGCAGGCCCTTGGCGAGGAGCTGGTGGTCGGCCGATGACATCGGTTCGTGCATGAGGTCCCTTCAGCGGAGTTTGAAGCGTGCCGGAATGGTCGTGTGGTCATCGATCGCATCGCAGACCAGAGCCCCCAGGGCCGGGCCGTGCTTGAAGCCGTGGCCCGAGTCCCCGCCGACGATCCAGACGCGCTCGTCGGCCGGGTGCGGGGCCAGAAGGAAATCGTCGTCGGGCATGGCCGCGTACGCGCACGGCTCCCGGCGAGTGACGGGCGCCTTCGCCAGCTCGGGAAACCGGCGGCACAGGTATGCCCGCAGGTTCTCGGGCAGCGTGAGGTCGAGTTCCTCGGCCGCGTCGACCGTGACGTCGGGGACGACTTTGACGTCCTGGGCACCGACGGCGGGAATCCCATAAGCGCCGTGCCCGTGATCGATCCATGCCGGCGCCGGCCCGGCCGGAGACGCTCGAACGTAGTAGGCGTCCTGCCTCACCGCCGTCGCGGATGTCAGGCCGGGAAACACGGCCGGCAGCGCGGGACCGGGCGCCCAGACCGTGAGATCGGGCCGGAGCGACCGGCGGTCCAGCCTGACGCCGCCGCTCTCGTCCGGCTCCGCCGCGCCGCGGGTGAGGCGTACGCCCCGCCGGGACGCGCTGTCGGCCAGCGCACGCAGCGCGCGGGACGCCAGCAGGATCCCGCCGGCCGGCTCGAGAACGGCGAAGTCGAGGTCGACGGCACCGACCGAGAACCGCCGGGCTGCCTCGGCGGAGCCGATCCGCTCGACCGGCAGGTCCAGCTCGGTCAGACAGCGCAGGCTCGCCTGCAGATGGCCGTGGTCGTGGCCACTGGACGCCAGATGCAGCACGCCCGTGGGCAGAAGGAACGGGCTTCCCGACTCCCGTTCGAGTTCCGTCCACAGCGTACGGGCGCGCCAGGCCAGAGCCGTGTAGAAGGAGTCGCCGCCGTGGGCCAGGCGCAGGATGCGACTGACCGCCGACGACGGCCCAGCGGGCCGGGGCCAGTCCCGGTCGATGACCTGGACGGACCAGCCGCGGCCGGCGAGTTCGCGGGCGACGGAGAGACCGAAGACTCCCGCACCGACGACGAGCGCGTTCTTCACTGGGTTCCCGGGGCCGTCAGGGGATGAGCAGGGTTCGCAGGGCGTGACCGTCGGCCAGCTGCTTCAGCGCTTCGCCGATCTCGGTGAGCGGCCGGCTGCCGGAGATCAGCGTGTCGAGGTCGAGCTCGCCGGTCATGTAGCGGTCGACGAGCCGGGGGAAGTCCCGCCGCGGATCGGTCGACCCGTAGTTCGAGCCCAGGATCCGCCGGCCCGCGTCGACGAGGGCGAGTGGATCGAAGCGAGCCGTTTCCCCCGCCCGTGGCGCTCCGACGATCACCGCGGCGCCGCCCATGCCGAGCGCGGCGATCGCCTGCTCGGTGGTCTCCACGTGTCCGATCGCGTCGATGACGTAGTCGAATCCGGCCGGCTGCAGATCGCGCAGCGCGATCACCGTGTCGGCCTGGGAGACGTCCACGGTGTCGTGCGCGCCCAGTGCCTTCGCGATGGCCAGCTTGGCCGGGTTGACGTCCACGGCGACGATGCGGGCCGCTCCCGCGATGCGGGCGCCCTGGACGCACGACAGGCCGACTCCGCCACAGCCGATGACCGCGATCTCGGCTCCGGCCGGCACCTGAGCGGTGTTCAGGACGGCGCCGACGCCGGTGGCGACCGCGCATCCGACGATGGCGACGACGTCGAGTGGCGCGTCCCGGCGGATCGGGATCGCCCCCGACGAGGGCACCACGACCCGTTCGGCGAAGGCCGAGACGCCGAAGAAGTGATGGAGCCGGTCCTCACCCTTGTGCCATCGGCTGGTGCCGTCGTAGAGGACGCCCTGAGCGAAGATCAGCTCGTCGGCGGGTTCGCACAGCCACGGCCGCCGGGCGGCGCAGTGCCGGCAGCTCCCGCAAGCGGGGACCCAGGAGAGGACGACGTGATCGCCGACCTCCAGCCCGGTGACGCCCGCGCCGAGAGAGGTGACGATGCCCGCGCCCTCGTGGCCGAGCACCGCCGGCACCGGGACCGGCCAGTGGCCCTCGATCGCGTGAAGGTCGCTGCGGCACACCCCGGCCGCGGCGATCTCGACTTCGACCTCTCCCGGGCCGGGCGGGTCGAGCACGACCTCGGTCACGGTGACGGCGTGGTCCGGGTACAGGACGGCCGCTCGTACGGTGGGCCGGCTCATCGGGCACCGTCCAGGGGCAGGGGCGGGGCCGCGACCTCGCCGGGCGTCTCGGGTTCCTCCTCGTCCTCGGGGAAGACGAAGATCGATCCGACGATCATCGCGGCGCCCACGAGTTGCCAGGCTCCCGGGTGCTCACGAAGGAAGATCACGGCAATGAGCACGCCGAACACCGGCATCAGGTTGAGGATCATCGCGGCACGTCCCGCCGAGACACGCGCGATCGCGAAGTTGTAGAGCAGGAAGCTGCACGCGTACGCGCCGATGCCGATGCCCGTCGCGACCAGCCACGACCAGGCCGACTGGTGAAGAGGCGCCTTCTCCGCGCCCGTCACCCACTCGCCGACGGAGAACGGCAGGAAGAACAGGAACCCGGAGGCGAACTGGTAGGCCGTCATCGTCAGCGCGTCGACCTGGTCGGCGGTCCGCCGGGCGACCAGGACGTACACCGCGGCGCAGAAGATCCCGGCCAGGACCAGCAGATCGCCGCCGAAGACGCCGGTGAACTCGGGCCGGGCGCCCTCCAGCACCAGCACCCCGGCCAGAGCGACGGCCAGGCCGGCGACGGAGCGTACGGTGAGACGTTCGCGCAGGAAGACCGCTGCCAGCAACACCACGAACCCGGACTCCAGCCCCGACAGCACGATCCCGTTGGAGGCCGAGGTGTGGGTCAGGCCGAGGTTGACGAAGGCGTAGCACAGGCCCGGCTCCAGCGCGCCGAGCAGTACCAGCCGGCGCCACACGGCCGGCCGCCGGTGGCCTCGGATGAGTACCGCGGCCCACAGGACCACGCTGGCCCCGGCCAGCTCGATGGTCAGCAGTGTCATCGGCTGCCACGTGTCCAGGGCGTACTTGGTGAAGGCCGCCGACCCGCCCCACAACAGGGCGGCCAGGACGAGGGCCGGGGTACGGATCTTGTCATTCATCCGAAGACTCGCTGTTCAAGGTCGGTGGGCAACGGCTCGAAGAACGCTTCCCCGGGCGCCCCGACCGGTGTTCCCCCGGACAGGAGCGCCAGGTCGTCCAGGCGGACCGGCCCGTCACAGCCCAGCGCGGACCACAGCCGCCCGGCGAACCCGGGCATGATCGGAAAGGCCAGCTGGGCGAGCAGCTTCGCCGCCTGAGCCTCGGCCGCGATGCCGGCGAGTACCTCGGGTGAGCCCGGCCGCGTGAGAGCGGCCCGCCCGCCGCCCGCGGAGAACTCCCGCACCCTGGTGACCAGCTCGCGGAGCGTACGCGCCGCGCGCGGCGGCGAGAACCGCTCGGCGGTGTAGGCGTCCAGGCAGTCGGCCGCCAGTGTGGCCAGCCCGGCGACGAACCCGCGCTGACTCGGAGTCGCGGGCGCGAAGTCCGGGACGGTGTCACCGAGCCGGTGGAAGAGGTCGCCGAGCCACGCCTGCCAGCGGCCGACCAGCTCACCGTCCACGAGCTCCCGGAACCGGCCGAACGTGAAGTTGGTGCGCTCGAACTGCGGCCGGTCATGGGCGAGCACGAACCGTACGACATCGGCCGGGACCTGGGCGATCAGCGCGCCGCCCCAGACGGCGTGGCTCCTGCTCGTGGAGAACTTGTCGTCGTCGAGCAGGTAGAACTCGTTGGTCAGCAGCGCGTGCGGCGCCCGCATGGTCGAGTCGTAGGCCATCATCAGCGCCGGGTACAGCAGCGTGTGGAAGTAGCCGTTGTCCCAGCCGAAGAACTGCACGACCTGCGAGGCGTCCCAGACCGTACGCCAGGTCTGCGGGTCCTCACCGCGGGCCGCCAGGGTCTCGGCCACTTCGGCGAAGTATCCCGGCAGCATCTCGGCCCACACGAAGATCCGCTGGTCCTCGAAGCCCTCGACCGGAACGGGGACGCCCCAGTCCGACGGATGAGTGACGGGGATGTCGGGCAGGCCGCGGGCGAGCAGGTCCGCGCACAGCGCCTCCAGCTGCGGGCTGAAGACGGCCTGACGGTGGTAGTCGCGCAGCCGGTCGGCGTAGGCGGAGAGGGGGAAGACGAGACGGGTGAACTCACGACGGCCGGCCCGGCCGCCGCACTGGTTGCAACGAGGCTCCACGAGGTCGACCACGGCGTTCGGCCGGGCGCATACCTCGCACAGGTTGCCGTCACAGTCGTCATTGCCGCAGTGCGGGCAGGTCCCCGTCACGTGCGCGTCGGACAGGTAGCGGGGGCAGCGCTCGCAGTACAGGCACTCCTCGCTGCGGGTCTCCAGGCGGCCGTCGCGGTACAGCGTGAGGAAGAAGTCGCCGACGATCTGCTGGTGAAGCTCGGAATCACCGGGTCGCACATAGCCGTCGTGGGAGAAGTCCATCGCCGTGAAGAGGTGGCTGATCTCGTCGTCGAACTCCTTGGCCATGGCCACGGCGTCCACCCCGAGCTCGGCGGCCTTGAACGGGACGTAACTCTGGTTGACGTCCGAGCCGATGATGTACATCGCCTCGTCGCCCGCGAGGCGACGGGCCCGGGTGTAGATGTCGGCCGCCGCGTACGGTCCGGACAGGTGCCCCAGGTGCAGATCGCCGTTGGGCGTCGGCGGGGAGCCGGAGACGATATGTCTCACCATGAGTTCCTTCGTGCTAGAGGTCGACCGATCCCAGCTGTTCGGGCCAGTACACATTGAGGAACACGAGCCGCTCGGAGGAGGCGTTCGCCAGGTCGTGGCGGCTGTTCCGTGGGATCAGCACGGCCTGTCCGGCGCCGACCGGCCGTTGCTCGTCCTCGATCGTCATCACGCCGCTGCCGGACAGGATGACGAAAAGCTCGTGCTCGTCATGGGAGTGCGGCTCGGTGCCGCCGCCGGGTTCGATGACCGAACGGCCGATGCCCCAGTCCGCCAGATCCTCCCCGCCGTGCGGGTAGATCTGCTGGAAGAGAATTCCGTAGGAGGGCAGAAGCCGGTCTTCACCGAGATCTCTCACTAACATTGTTCATCCAGCTCAGTAGTTGAAATCACGGCTGTTCTCCGCCTGCCGGGGCGGCCACGGATTGTGGTATTTGGCGCAGTCGTCGATCGGCATCTCGTTGAACCAGCCGAATTCCGGGTCACCGGGCGGAGCCGGCCTCGCGCTGATGTACTCCAGGTGCAGCGCGTTCCAGACGTCCTCAGGGCGGTGCTCGGAAAGCCGCGGTGCACCGTCGGACATGACCTCGCGCGGCACCAGGACGTCGGGCTGATAAACCGCGGAGAACAGGTCCGGGTCAATGGATTTGCGCCGGACACGTGTGCCATCGCCTGACGGGCACGAGCCGGGCGCCGGATTGTGCCAGCTGCTGCTCAACTTGGCGGGATGATGGAACCCGCCGTTCCCGATCGACCGGTGTGCGGTCAACCGGACGAATTCCACTGCTTCCTCGTGGTTGTCGGCGAGGCCGCGCAACACGAGTGACCGGGCGTAATGTCCGGGCGAGACCACGGAGAACAGTAATCCGCCGGGCACGCGCCGGTCGTGGTTACGCATCAGATGAGCCGAGGAGTAGAACAGCTGGGTGCTGGCCTTGAACAGCCCGAGCCGGCCCTCGTCGTCGCGCAGCGGCACCGCCTCGGTGTACACGCTGTCCGCGGAGATCCGGGGAACCTCGACCAGATAGAGCTCGGCCAGCCGGAGGCTCAGCTCGATGAGCTCCTCGCCGGGCACGGCGTACGCCAGGCGCCGGCTGTTGAAGACGATGAGAAACGAGCTCGTGTCGCCGCTCTCGGCCCGGTCCTTCCATGCCATCCGGCCCTGCTGGATGACCGTCCGCAGGTGCTCCTCACCCCGGTCGATGTCGTCGTCGTCCAGCCAGACGATGTCGAAACTCAGGCCCTTGGAGGCGTTCAGGCCGCTGGCCTCCTTGGCGGCCAGGCGCGCGAGCAGGCATGGTTGAGAGCTGCCGAGCCAGCGCAGCAGAGCCGCGTGTCGCTCCTCATGAGTGGTCCGCGGCTCCAGCAGAACCCGGTGCGCCTCGTCGATATCCGCGCCGAAGGTGAAGTCCTCAGAGAATTGCGGCAGTTTCGCTATCAGTTCGGGAACGGACGCATGCGCGACCGCCGCCCGCTGGTGCAGCGCCATGTCTTCCTCTGATAGTTCGTAGTGACCGGCCATGATTTCTGAGCTGCCGGCGGGAACTGACGCCGAGCTTCCGGGGAATGTTACGCAAGTGGGCAACGGTGGTGCTGGGACTCAGGAAAAGCCCGCTGTGACCTCGTTCGATGTGGCGCCGGTAACGGCCGGCCGGGTTCGCCTGCCGGGCGAACCGCCCGGAGGCGCCTCCAGGCGGGCCGCGGGGCCATACGTCCGGTGGCCGCCACCGCCGGGGTTCCGAAGCGGGTCACTGAATACTCAGTCGTCGGGAAGCGGGCCGACCTAACGTGAACCGAAGCTTGCGATCAGCCGCAGGTCGTTGCGACTGACGTCCGAATGAATGGCTGCCATGACCAGGGATGAAGTGCGGGCGGTCGTCGAGAGGAACATCGCCGAGGTGCTGCCCGAAATGGACACGGATCTCATTCAGCCTGAAATCAGCCTCACCGATCTGGGCGCCAACTCCATCGACCGGATGGACGTCGTGTTCGGTGCGTTGAACGACCTGGGTCTTGAGATGCCCGGCGACCGTCTGGACGGGGTGGAGGACGTCGGAACGCTGGTCGACGCGCTGTGGGCCTGCGCCGCTTCTCAGGGGAACAGCGGGAGGAGCCTCGATGAGTAACGGGCCCGGCGTGGCGTTGACGGGGATGGGGGTGCTCACCTCCATCGCCGGCGATGCCGAGGAGTTCTCCCGTGCGCTGCGCGCCGGTCGCAGCGGCATCATCCGCGACGCGTCGGGCGGTGCGGCCGGCCCGCTGCGGGACTTCCGGCCGGGCGGCTGGGCGCGCGATCGGCTGCCCCGGCTGGACGCCGCCGAGGTGGCGAGAGTCTCGGCGCGGACCGCCCTGCCCGCCGCCACAGGATGCTGCGTCGCGGCCCAGGCACTGTGCGAGGCAGGTCTCACCGCCGATGAGCGGGCTCGTACGGCACTCGTCGTCGCGGGCAACAACTTCGCCCTCGACTACCAGTACAAGACGGCACTGGCGCACCACGCCTCGCCGCGTTCGACACTGCCGTCCCATGTGGTGCGATGCATGGACACCGATGTGGTCGGCGCCATCAGCGAGGCGACCGGTGTCCGGGCCGAGGGCTGGACGATCGGAGGCGCCTCCGCCAGTGGCACTCTCGCTCTCATCGCCGCCACCCGGCTGCTGCTGGCGGGGGACGCCGAGCGCTGCCTGGTCGTCGCGCCCGCCGCCGAATTCTCTCCCGCCGAGATCCAGTCGCTGAGAATGGCCGGGGCCCTCGCCGAGGTGACCGGTGAGGAGCCCGGGGAGGTATGCCGGCCCTTCGACGTGAATCGGCGCGGGTTCGTACTCGGGCAGGGCGCGGCCGCGGTCGTGCTGGAACATCCCGATGACGCGCGGCGGCGAGGGGCCGAGGTCGTCGCGGAGCTGCGCGGTCACGGTCAGCTGCTGGACGGCAACCGGGGCACCGAGCCTGATACGCGGGGCCAGGTCCAGGCGATGTCGGCCGCCCTCGATCGCGCGGGACTGGGCACCGGCGAGATCGACTACGTCAACGCACACGGAACGGGATCCAAGGTCGGTGACCCCAGTGAGGCCGCCGCGCTCCTGTCGGTCTTCGGATCCGGCCGGCCCCCCTGGGTGAACTCCACGAAGGTGCTGCTCGGTCACTGTCTTTCCGCGGCGGGGCTGCTCGACGCCGTGGCGACCGCGGTGCAGCTTCGTGACGGGTTCCTTCATCCCAATCCGAATCTGTGCGACCCGCTCGAGGATCTCGGTTTCGTCGGCCGCACCACGGTCGAGGCCGGAGCGCGTACCGCCCTCAGCAACAGCTTCGCCATCGGTGGCATGAACGCCTCGATCGTCCTCGTACGGGAAACGCCCCTGACCGGCCCTGCGGTGGCCTGAACACCATCGGATTCGGGGCGAGAAAGGATGCATGATGGCAATGTCCGACGAATGGGAGTTCGATCACCTCGATCCATGGCTGGCGCCGCGCATCCACGAGGTCTTCGCGGAGATCCGGGACGGCTGTCCGGTCGTGCACAGCACCAGGTACGGAGGGTTCTGGGCGGCGCTGACTCACGAGGCCGTCAAGGAGGTGACCGGAGATCCGCGGACGTACAGCAGCACCGGCGGCCCCACGATCCCCAGCGTCCATGGGGTTCTCATGCCGCCGATCGAGTTCGACCCGCCCGAGCACACCGCCTACCGGAAGCTCATCCAGCGGCAGTTCACCCGGCAGGGCGCGGCTCGCTACGAACCCCTTCTGCGCCGGCTGGTGCGCGATCGCCTCACCGAACTGATCGAGAAGGGCGACGCCGACCTCATCCCCGCGCTGGCGCGCTACCTGCCGCCGATCGCGATCGCCGTGATCCTCGGGCTGCCGCCCGAGGACGGGACGAGGTTCGTGGAGTGGACGACCCGGCTCCTCGCCACGACGGCCACCGGTGACCACGCGGAGAACAAGCGGGTGGAGCAGGAGTTCACGGCCTACGTCGCGGGCCACCTCGACCAGACGGGGGATGAGGAGAACGTCATCGGTGAGATCGGCAACGGCCGGTTCGACGGACGGCCGCTCACCCCGCAGGAGCAGCTCGGCATGGTCCTCCTGCTGATCATGGCGGGACACGAGACCACCGTCCACGGCATCGGCACGATGATCTACCACCTCGCCACCGTCGACGGCCTCAGGGATCGGCTGATCGCCGACCCGGCGCTCATCCCGAGCATGATCGACGAGAGCCTGCGCGTGGAGGCTCCGGTGGTCACCGTGGCCCGCACCGTACGCGGCGGCGCCGACCTCGCCGGGCGGCCACTCGAGGACGCGGAGCGCGTGCTGCTCGTGCTCGGCGCCGCCAACCACGACCCGGCGGTGTTCGAGCGGCCCGAGGAGTTCGTCTGCCCCCGGGACCGCAACCCGCACGTGGCGTTCGGCTCCGGCATCCACCGCTGCATCGGCGAGCACCTCGCCCGGCTGGAGATGCGCATCGTCGCCGAAGAGCTTCTCGCCCTGGCGCCGGACTACCACATCGCCGACGGCTACCGGCCCGACTGGACGAGCGGCCCGGTCGTCCGGGGCCTCACCACCCTGCCGGTCACCTTTCCCTAGAGCCGAGCCGGCTGGAGCGTCTGGAAGGCCCTGTCCAGCAGGGTGATGTACCGACCGCTCCAGCGGGCCGCCGGGGCGACGACAAGGATCGTGTACTGGTGCCCGCTCGCGGTGAAGGCGCGGCCGTGACCGTGCCGCCTGCGGTGGGAGCCCCGGGCCGAGGTGAACTCGATGTCGGCCGTCGTCCAGCCGCGGGCGAGGAACGGCCGGCTCCACCGGAGAACGCGCACGGCCGGGGACGCCGACCGCTGAAATCTCCGCCAGTGCTCGACGGGGTCCGGCACGCCCCAGCCGGCGGTGCTGACCTGGAGGTATGCCCCGGTATCCGGCTCGCTCCATCGCACGGAGACCGAGGTCGGCGCCTCGCGTCGCCATCCGTCCGGTACGGCGAGCGCGGTCCCGCCGGGGCCGTTCGCCGGCCGGGGACCGGCCGCCACCGTGGAGGGCGCGCCGGCGCGTACGCGGGCCTTCCCGCCGGGCGGGTGGAGCACCACGAAACCCGCCCATACAACGGCGAGTACCGTCGAAACCGCCAATGCCGGTGTCTTCCACGTTCGTCTGGTCCACGGCGTTCTCCCGGTTTCCGGCGCGGCCTCGGGCAGGTCGCCGGGAACGGCCGTGGCGGGGGGAGACGACGGTGGCGGCGCCGCCTGCCGTAGGACCTGGGCGAGCCCCTCCGCCGCCTGCTCGGCCGACATCCGAAGCGCGACGTCCTTGGTCAGCAGACCCTTCAGTACGGGGGTGAGCGGCCCGGCGTGGCGGGGCGGCTCGGGCTCGTCGTCGAGGACCGCCTGAAGCGTCTCCATGACGCCTCCGTGAGGGTAGGGCGGCCGGCCTTCGACGGCGGTGTACAGCGTCGCTCCGAGGGACCACAGATCGGAGGCCGGGCTCGCCCATTCGCCGGCCACGCGTTCCGGGGCGATGAACGGCGGAGACCCCAGGACCATGCCGGTGCGGGTGAGGGCCTGTTCGCCCTCGATCGCGGCGATCCCGAAATCGGTGATCACCACGCGGGAGGCCGTGGCGGCGCCGCCGGACCCGGTGAGGGAGAGGAGCACGTTGGGCGGTTTCACGTCGCGGTGCAGGATGCCGGCCGCGTGCGCGACCCGGAGCGCGCTCAGCATCGTGACACCGATCTCGGCCGCCCGCGCCGGCGACATTCTGCCGTCGGTCCTGATGATGTCGTGCAGCGGGCGCGCCTGGAGGAATTCCATGACGATGCAGGGCCGGCCGGCCTCTTCGAAAGCATCGTGAACCGTCACGATGCCAGGATGGGACAGCCGTGCGGCCGACCGTGCCTCCCGCAGCATCCTTTCGTGGAGCTCCTGGCGCTCGGCGGTCGTCAGACCGGGCGGAAAGTGCACCGTCTTGATCGCCACTTCACGGCCGAGCCGTTCGTCGAGCGCGCGCCAGACGGTTCCCATTCCGCCGTCACCGATGCGCGAGAGCAAACGGTAACGTCCGGCCAGAATCGTGTTCTCTCTCAATTGCATGCGATCGGTGCGGCGGCGAGCCTCAGCGGATGACGGTGAAGATGATCAGATCGGCCATGACGGCCACCGCTATGGCGATCAGCAGGGCCGATCGCAGAGTCGGCCGAGACCTGGGTGACTTTTGTGCCGGCTCCGCCGCGGCCGGCGTGGACGGCTCGACCGGCTCCACCGGTTCGCCCGGCTCGTCGGAGGGGGCATCGGTGATCCGTTCGAGCATGGCCGCGGTCTCCGCGGCCGTCGGCCGCTCGTCGGGGTCCTTGCTGAGGAGAGCGTCGATCACGGGCCGGAGAGGACCGGCGTTCTCGCTCGGAGCGGCGTCGTCGTTGAGTACGGCGACCAGGCTCGCCACCGTCTCTGGGCGCTTGAACGGCGGTTTCCCCTCGACCGCCTCATGCAGCATGGCTCCGAGGGACCAGAGGTCGGACGCCGCGACCGCGGGTCGGCCGTCGACGCGCTCCGGCGCCATATAGGCCGCGGAACCGGTCAGCACGTCGTCGATCTTGATGGTCGTCGCGTCGCTGTGCGCGCGGGCGAGGCCGAAATCGGTGAGCACGGCGCGCATGGACCGCGACTCGTCGACGAGCACGTTGCCCGGCTTGACGTCGCGATGCAGAATGCCGGCCTCGTGCGCGACCTGGAGCGCGTTCGCGATCTGCAGCCCGATCCGCGCGACGGGAAGCGGCTCCAGCGGGCCGTGCTCGTCGATCCACTCCCTGAGCGAGGGAACGTCGATCAACTCCATGACGATCCAGGGCCGGTCTTCCTCCTCGACGACGTCGTGGATGTTCACGATCGCCGGATGGGACAGCCGGGCGGCCAGCCGAGCCTCCTGAAGCGTCCGCCGGCGGACCCCGTCATATTCGGCCGGTGTGAAATCGGAGGGCAAAAGCACGGCCTTGACGGCGACATCGCGGTCGAGAATATCGTCGTGCGCGCGCCAGACCGTGCCCATTCCGCCGCGCCCGATCTGCGACACCAGACGATAACGCCCGTCCAGCGTCGAACCTTCTTCTAGTGGCATGATTACTATTAGTACCAAATCGTCGGCTGATGCGGAGCGAGTGCGCCTTATCGGCTTGGGCGGGGGAGGCCCTGACGGAAGAGAAAGTCTTCCGGTTCGAGTCGTCACCGGCATAGTAAATGGGCGTCACAAGATAGAACGAGAACGTCATTGCGTGAGAGAACTTCAGGCGGATGAATTCGTCACCGGCCGCCGGCGCCGGATCCGATCACCGGCACTCCTCAAGCTCCGCCAGGAACTCCTCGGCGCGGCGGGCGAACAGGTGGGCCTCGCGCTCGGTCGACAGCGTACGGGCCTTTTCGGCGGCGGCCCGGACAACGGCAAGGGGTTCGCCGAGGGCCTGGAGCACCCGCGCTCGCAGCAGGAGGAGCAGGCCTTCCGAGTAGCGCTGGCCAAAGGTGTTGAGGAAGACGTCGGCCCGATCGAGGGATGCGGCGGCCTCGGCCGGTGCCCCGGCCGCGAGCTGCATTTCGCCGAGGAGCCCGTACCAGGTGGCGACACACGAGCGCGGCGGGTCGAGCAGGTTCGCCGCGATGATCCGCTGGGCCTCCGCCACGGCGTGAGCCGGGTCGCCGCCGGTCACGGCCAGCGCCCAGCACCGGGCCAGCCGCTGATAGGTGCCGAGGAACACGAAGGAGAAGTCCGGGTCCACGGCGATCCCCCGCTCCGCCGCACGCAGCGCCTGTGCGGGGTCGCCGACCATCGATGCGATCCTCGCGGCGATGGTGGCCCAGATCGTGGTTCCGTACGGGTCGTCGCCGGCGGCGGCCTCCATCCCGTCGAGGAGCGTCCGTGCTCCGTCGACGTGGCCGTGCAGCGCGGTCGTCTCCGCCGTCATCCCGACCATGAGCAGCTGCAGGTCGTGCCCGACCGGATCCTCCTCGCGCCGGGCACGGCCGGTGAGCACGGTCCGGTCGGACCGGCTCAGGAGCCGGAACGCGTCGCCGATGTTGCCGATGTCCCACTGGTGGAGACCCCAGGCGTGCATGCCGTACGCGCGCACGGTCGGGTCGGACGACGCCTCGCCCTGCTCGAGCAGCCGGCGCGCCAGCGGGCCGCTGCGGTCGAGCTCGATGCCCTGGGCGTGCACCACCCAGCGGGAGAAGAGGAATCCGGTGGCCTCCAGCTCGCGGCCCAGTCCACGGGCCAGGTGCTCGGCGCGTTCCAGCAGGTCGAGCGCTGATGTCCCGTACATCGAGCGCATCCCGGCGACGGCGGTGAGCTGCGACAGCGCGGACAGCTCCAGCTCCGCCAGGCCGGCCGCACGCGCCACCCGTACGGCCGTCCGCAGTTGCCGTTCGGCGGCCTCGAGCGCGGACTTGCCCGCCGCGCGGCGGCCCGCGCGCATCAGCGCGGCCGCGGTCCGGGCCGGATCGGCGAGCGGGCCCGCGGCCCACAGGTGGTGGGCGAGACGCTCGGCGACGGACTCGCCCTCCGGGTCGACGCGTTCGAGCGCGTCCGCGACGTGCAGGTGCAGCCGGGTCGCCCGCCGCTGCGGCGTGGTCCCGGCGACCGACTCGCGGACCAGGTCGTGCGCGAAGCGGATCGTGTACGGATCCCCGGGCGCGGGGCCCAGCAGGCCGAGCGCCTCCAGCGGCTCGAGGCGGTCGAGGCAGGTCTGGCCGTCGAGGTCGGCGGCACGGGCGAGCAGGCCGACGTCGACGTCACGGCCGACGAGCGCGGCGATCTGCAGCAGCCCCCGCGGGCCGTCGTCGAGGCCGGCCATCCGGTCCCGTACGACGTCTCGCACGGTCGACGGAACGCCCGCCCGGGCCGCGGCGTCCTCGGTGAGCACGCCACCGTCGGAGAGGAGCCGGGACAGCTCCCGGACGAAGAACGGGTTGCCGGCGGTACGGGCGTGGATGCTGCGGGTGGTGCCCGGGCCGGGTTCCTGGCCGGTCTCACCGCGGACGATCTCGGCCACCTCCGCCGGGCCGAGCGGGCCGAGCCGGATGCGGCGGTGTCCGGGTACCCGGCTCGCCGCGGCGAGCAGCCGCGCCAGCTCCGAACCGGGTGGGGGCGCGCGGTCGCGGAGCGCGCCGATGATCACGGTGCCGCCCGGCAGCCGGTCCGCCAGATGCCTGAACAGGTGCCGCGAGGCGACGTCGGCCCACTGGAGGTCGTCGATCACGAGCACCAGCGACCGCAGCGCCGTCACCTGGCCGATGACGGCGACGGCCCGCTCGAACAGACGGAACTGGGCGCCGCTGTCCGCTATCACCGAACCGGCGAAGACGCCGCCGCGCGGCTCCACGAGGCGGCCGAGCTCGCCGGCGAGCCACTTCTCCCGTGCCGCGGCGGGCAGGGCGTCCAGGACGGCGCCGACCACCTGCACCCATGGCCACATCGACGGCGTCCCGTCGCCCTCCAGGCAGCGGCCCCAGACGACGAACGCACCGCGCCCATCCGCCTCGACGGCGATCTCCTCCAGCAGGCGGGTCTTGCCCACCCCCGGCTCGCCCTCGACGATGACGAGCCCCCTGCCGCCGGCGAGCGCCGCCCCCACGGCCTGCCGCAGCACCGTGAGCTCCTCGGCCCGGCCGGCCAGACCGCCGCCGGCCGCCGGCGGCCGCCCGGTGGGCGGTCCGTCGGCCACCTGCGCGGCGGGCAGCGTCAGGGTGCGGTCCAGCACGCGCTGGTGCGCCGCCTGCAGGGCCGGGCTGGGGTCGATGCCGAGTTCGTCGGCGAGGCGGGTACGGACCGTGCGGAACACCGACAGCGCCTCCGCCTGGCGGCCGGCGGCGCCCAGAGTGGAGATGAGTGCGGCTTGTACGGGCTCGTGCAGGGGCGCCATCGCGGCGGCCAGGTGTAAGGGCGGCAGCACTCGCTGGGGCCGGCCCAGCGACACCGCGAGGTCGGCCGCCGCCACGCACGCGTCGAAGAACTCGTCGTCCAGCCCGGCGAAGATCGACATCGCGGCGGGCCGGTGGGTCAGCCCCTCACCGGCGCCGCCGTGCCAGAGCCCCAGCGCTCGCACGTAGCGGTCCAGCGCCGCGTCGCGGCGCTGCCCCGCCAGGGCCGCCTCGGCGGCCTGGACGAGGTCGCGGAAGGTGACCAGGTCCAGCATGCCCGGACCGGCCGCGAACAGGTAGCCGCCGCCCCGCCGCCGCAGATACGAACCGTTGCCCCGGGCCGTAAGGCCGGGCTCCAGCAGGCGCCGCAGGGCGCCGACGTATTTGTGGATGAGGTTCAGCGCGCTGGCCGGAGGATCGTCGTCCCAGATCAGATCGACCAGCTCGCTCGTGCTGACCAGCCTGCCCGGCCAGGCCAGGAGCACCGCGAGCAGCCGGGCCTGCTGCCGGGGACCGGCATCCAGCTCCACGCCGTCTCGCCACAGCCGCAACGGACCGAGAATCTGAAGGCGCAGGGAACCGCCGGCCGTTCCGTCACCGATGTCCCCGGCGTCGACTGGCACGACCAAGCCTGCCGACCTCCCGGATCGATGCGACAGATCGTCTACTGCGCGAGCCACGGTTCCACGGAACGCACGCAGGCCCGAGTCTACGCGCGAGGTGCGCCCGAAACGAGGGAAGATGTCCCGGTTACCGCCCCGCTTGCCCAGGGCGCATCGTGGTGGCGAGCGCAGCGGCTCACCCCACCGTTCCGGCCTCTCGGTCCGTAGGGGAACGGCGCTCAACGGACGTGCGTCGAAGTGTGATGCTCGACGCCGGGCCGGGATCTCCGTCACGCCTGCCCGTACCGCGTGTCGGCAAGTACGCGTTCCTGCCCGGCGCATTCTCAGGTGAACGAGGAATCATGCATTTGCGGGCTTTGGTCGCCGGCGGGCTCGCCGGATTGGTGGTCGTATGTGCCACGGCGTGCGGAAGCACGTCACGGACGGCGGCTGTTCAGGCCGCGGAGCTGCCGCGCGCGACGAGCCGGTCGGTGTCCTCCGGCGGCTGCGGCGGGGTCTCCGTGGGGCCGGCCAAGGCGGTGGTCGACACCGCCACGGCGAAGCGGCTCGGACTCGACATCTGGCCGGACACCGCGCTCGGTGTGATCCGTGACGGTGACGACCGGTATCGCTTCCTCGCCACCGGCACGCCCGGTGGACGCCCTCCCCAGCAGGTGGTCGTCACCTCGGGGACCTTGTCGGACCCGGTGGCGGGAGGAGTCGTCAGTGAGCGTCCGGTGACGAACGTGCCGGCCGGCTATGACTACGCCGGCGGTGGCCCGATCTACCGGGACCCGGCGAGCGGTCTCGTCCTGGAGATGTTGCACCTCGAACGCCCGTACGCGGACGATCCCGGCCAGTTCTACACCGAGCTCCATCTCGGCCGGTTCGATCCGGTGACCGGGTCCGTGACCCGGCTCGGGGCGATCGTGAGCCCGCACGCGAGTTTCGCGGTCGCCGGCAGGTCGAAGACGACGATCGACATCGGTGTCTCGTCGCTCAGCGTGGTGACCGCGGGCTCGACGAAGTATCTGTACGTCTACTTCCCGGACGCGTCGGCGGATGACTCCGGGCGGATCGGGTTCAGCGGGCTCTCGGTGGCTCGCGCGCCGCTGAGCGATGTGCTCGGCGCCGCGAAGGACGGTCAGGTGACGGCGTGGAGCAAGTACGCCGGCGGCGGATGGGAACAGCCCGGACTCGGCGGCGCGTCCTCCGACCTCACCCCGGGCCAGCCGATGGCCTGGCATCCGGACGTGGCCCGGGACGCATCGGCCAGCATCATGGTGGCCGGCATCTCGCCGCACGAGATGGTGCTCGCGGACTCCGCCGACGGCGTGACGGGCTGGTCCGCGCAACACCCCCTGTTCCGCGACACGGCGTACTACGACGCGTACCCGACGGTCGTCGGCGGCGGCTCGGACCCCGCAGATCCGGGAAGCGCGTTCTTCGTCTACTACACGCAGTGGCAGAGCTCGTCGCCCGACTGGTCCAAGGCGAGGCTGATGCGCCGGTCGGTGACCTGCACGGAAGGCCTGACGGCCGCGAAGGTGTCTTTCGTCCGCTACAGCGACGGCACCCGTCACCAGGTCACCACGGGACCTGTGGCCGGCCCCGGCTATCACGAAGAAGCCCGCTGGAACCTCCTGACCGCGCGGACACCGGGCACCATCCCGCTGTACGGGTGCCTGAACGGGACCGCCGACTACTACGTCTCGACCGACGCCGGCTGCGGAGGCACGCAGTACTCGATCCTGCAGACCGAAGGATGGATCTACACCGATCCGCCGCAGGCTCCGTCGACGGCGCTGTACCGCTGCTACATCCGCAGCCTGGGCGACCACTTCGTCTCGAGCCGGTCCGACTGCGAGGCCCCGGGCAACCCGGACGTCACCCCCGAGGGACGCCTCGGCTACGCGCTCACGTGACCCGGTCGCCGCCCGGTACACGTGACCGGGCGGCGGTCCGTCAGGCGGCGTAGGCCTTGAGGCCGATCCAGGTGCCCAGGTCGTACGTGCTGATCGTGTAGGTCTTCGGGACGTTGGCCCAGCCGGATCCGCCGGCGCCCGCGCCCGCCGGGTCGGCGATGACCGCGCTGTCGCCGCTGTTGGAGTAGCCGACCACGGCGACGTAGTGGTAGATCGTGCCGCTCGGGTACCCCGGCGGCCGCCAGCCGCTGACGACGTTGGCGACGATCGCCCACCCGCGGTCGACGTCGTAGACGATGTCCTGTTTCAGCAGGTTCCGCTGGGCCTGGGTCGGCGGGTCGCTGACCGGCTTGCGTTCGTACCAGGTGGTGCCCAGGTAGTGGTTGAGCGTGGTCACCACGTTGGAGATGTCGTCGGTGCCGTCGGTGGTGGTGCCGAGGGAGGCGCCGAGCGTGGTCTGCGACGGCGGGGACATCCGGGCGCTCAGCGCCATCTTCGTGGACGCCGGGCCGCAGTAGTAATAGCGCTCCTGGCCGTACCAGGTGAAGGGGAGCGTCTTGGCCGCCGCGAGCCGTACGGCGTGGGCCGCGGGCGGCGCGGCGGTGGCGGACGCGGACGGTGCCGCGACCAGCAGGCCGGCGGACACCACGGCCAGCGCGAGGGGGAGCGGGCGCGTCATCCTTGCCTCATTTCACTGTCGATGGAAGGACCTTTCGCCCAGAATGCTCTTGACGGACATTCTTTTCTGTACCTTTCAGGCTCAGCCAAAACAGGCCCGTTGACGAGGAAGGACATGCTGCGGATCTGGTTCGCCGGGGAGGACCTGGGGCGGGTACGCGTCGCGCGGCGGCCGCACGCGCTCTGGGAGACGGTGCTCAGCCTGCACACGCTGCGGACCCGGCAGCGCACCGCCCTGCCCGGCTGGAGGACCGGCGCGCTGAACCGGCTCGCCGCCCCGGACGCCTCGGCCGCCTTACGGGTCCTGCGCCCGCTGGTCCCGGCGCGCGGGTACTTTCCCGACTTCCTCACCCCGGCGGGCGGCGAGGCGATCACGGACGGCATCGACGCCGTGGTGAACACCCCGCCCCGGCGGGTCGCGGCCGAGCTGGCCCTGCTCGCCGCCGGCACCGGGACGGCGCGCGCGACGCGGCTTCGCGACGTCGGTGAGGCACTGGCGGTGTACCACGACCGCGCGCTCGCCCCGTACATGCCGCGGATCCGCGCCCTGGTGGACGCGGATCGCGCCGTACGCGCGCGGGCGCTGCTGGACGGCGGTGTCGAGGCGCTGCTGGAGACGTTGCGGCCGGCGCTCCGCTGGTGCCCGCCCGTGCTGGAGGCCGACTATCCGGTCGAACAGGAACTCCGGCTCGACGGGCGCGGTCTGCTGCTGGTGCCCTCGGTGTTCTGCGGGCCGACCGCGATCACGCTCCTGGACCCGGCCCTGCCGCCCACGGTCGTCTACCCGGTCGGCGACCGGCCGGACCACGCACCGGCCGACGGCCTCGCCGCGCTGATCGGGGGTACGCGCTGCGAGGTGCTCCGCCACCTCGGCGCGGCGGGGGCGAGCACCAGCGAGCTGGCCCGCATGCTCGGCATCTCGGTGGCCTCGGCCAGTCAGCACGCCGCGGTCCTGCGCCGCTCCGGCCTGGTGGTCAGCCGCCGCGCCGGGAACGCCGTCGTCCACCGGATCACCCCGCTCGGCGCCGCCCTCCTCCACGGCGGCGCCTGACCGGCCGGCGTCACGGTCAGGCCGAGGCGGTCCTGGCGGGCTCCCAGGGCACCGGGCGGAGGAAGGACACGCCGAGCAGACGGGAGTGGTTCCAGCAGTCGTCGTCGGAGGCGTCCAGGCCGTCGAGGACCAGCCGGGCCGGAGGGAACGGCCGGCCCTCACGCAGCTGGGCCAGGTCGGCCAGGCGAGCGCGGCCCGGCGGGCCGGGACGGTCCAGACCGCCCAGGGCGGCCCGCAGGTCGCGGTAGAACGTCCTCTCGTCGATCAGCACCGCGATCTCGTACAACTCGATCGTCACGAACCGGCCCGGCATTTCCTCCACGCCCTGCCGCAGCAGCGCGGCGTGGTCGTCCAGCCGTCCGGCGCCGTCGAAGATCTCGTGCAGCGAGGGCAGGGCCGCGTCGAGCTGCGCGAGGGCGCGTCCCTTCGGCGCGAGCGGCGCGGTGGCCTCGATCGGGCCTTCATCGTCGTCCGGGTCCTCCGGCGGGAACGTCGTGGTCACCAGGTCCGCGGGCCGGAACATCGCCAGCCAGAGCAGCGGCACGCAGTAGACGTCCTCGGCGAGCACCTGCTGACCGAGGTCGGGGACACCGGCCCTCCAGCCGGGATTGATCCCCTCGTGGTCGCCGACGAAGAGGTAGGACCGGTTCGCCATGGCCGGTCAGCCTACCCGTGGCCGTGCCCGCCCAGGCCGTACGGCGAGGGCCACGTCGCACTGACGCGCGAGGGTGTCCTCAAGGACTCGTGCAGGACCTCGACGACATCTCAAACCCCCAGGTAGGCGCGGGCTCGCGCCGCGCGGACCGCCGCCGACAGCGTCTCGATGTCGTACGCGCCGTAGTGGCGTTTGCCGTTGATGAAGAACGTCGGCGTGCCCGCCACCCCGCTCAGGTCGGCCGAGTCCAGGTCCTCGGCGACCCGCGACGCGCCAAGGTGGCGCCGCAGATCCGCGCTGAAGCGCTCGACGTCGAGTTCGAGCGACTCCGCGTACCGGATCAGGTCGCGGACGCGCAGCGCGTCCTGGTGGTCGAAGAGCAGGTCGTGCATCTCCCAGAACATCCCCTGCGCCGCCGCGGCCTCCGACGCCTCCGCGGCGAGCTGGGCCGCCGGGTGCACGTCGTGCAGGGGCAGGTGCCGCCACACGTAGCGCAGGTCGCCGAAGTCGGCCAGCAGCTCGCGGACGATGGGTTCGGCCTGCCCGCAGTACGGGCACTCGAAGTCGCCGTACTCCACGACCGTCACCGGGGCGTCGCCGGAGCCCCGGATGTGGTCGCGGTCCGGGTCGACCGGCGCGGCCAGGTCGATGATGGCCTCGGAGGTGCCCAGCAGCGCACGGAGCTTCATCCTCTTCGGCAGCATGCTCGTCACCCGGAAGATCACCCAGGTCAGCGCCGACGCCAGCAGCGCGGACCCCAGGATGCCCAGTTTGGCCTCCTCCAGGCGGGGGCCGCTGAAGGCCAGTGTGGCGATCAGCAGGGAGACGGTGAAGCCGATGCCCGCGATCGCGCCGCCGCCGGCCACCGACGCCCAGCCGACCGGTACCTGCACCCGGCCGCGCGTCAGGCGGGTGAGGAGCCAGGCGGAGCCGGTGATGCCCACCGGCTTGCCGACGATGTAGGCGATCAGGATGCCGAGGGTGATCGGCGAGGTCAGCGCGTGGCTGAGGAAGGACGCGCTGATCGGGATGCCCGCGTTGGCCAGGGCGAAGAGCGGGACGATCACGTAGCTGGTCCACGGGTGGTACATCAGCTGCAGCCGCTCGTTCGGCGACACCGCCGAGGCCAGCCCGTCGGTCGCGCTCCGTGCCAGCTCGGCCGTCGGCTGCTCGCGGAAGAGCCGGAACATCTCGCTGGCGCGCTGCAGGTCGTCTCGGGCGGCGGGGGAGGCGTACGTCAGCAGGCCCAGGAGGAGGCCGACGACGATCGGCTCGACGCCGGACTCGAACATCGCCACCCACGCCGCGACGCCGAGCAGCGCGTACACGAGGCCCCGGCGCTCGCCGCGCAGCCGGGCGGCCAGGATCACGGCGAAGATCGCCGCGGCGACGAGCAGCGGCATCACCCGTACGTTGCGGCTGTAGAAGACCGTGATCACGGCCAGGGCGACCAGGTCGTCCACGACCGTGACCGTGAGGAGGAACGTGCGCATCCGCGACGGCAGGTGCGAGGCGGCCAGGGTCAGCATGCCGAGGGCGAACGCGGTGTCCGTGGACATCGCCGCGCCCCACCCGTGCGAGGACGAGCCGCCCGAGTTGATCGCCAGGTAGATCGCGATCGGCACCAGCATCCCGCCGACGCCGGCCACCATGGGCAGCACGACGCGCCGCCGCTCACGCAGCTCGCCCATGTCGAACTCGCGGCGCGCCTCCAGGCCGACGACGAAGAAGAAGAACGTCATCAGCCCGGTGTTGACCCACTCGCGCAGGTCCTGGGCCAGCCCGTGGCCGCCGAGGCGTACGGACAGCCTCATGTGCCACAGCGACTCGTACGAGGACGTGTCGACGTTCGCCCACACGAGCGCGGCCACGGTCGCGGTCAGCAGCAGGGCCGCGCCGCCCGTCTCGGTGCGCAGGAACTCGCGCAACGGGGTCTTCAGGTGCAGCGCACCCCAGGCGGTGCGTCCGGAGAACCGCTCGCCGGGTTCGGTCATCCGGGCGTGCTCATCTGGGGCCGTCTCCCGCGGAGACCGGTCATCATTGCCACGAAACACATCGTAATCGGGTACGGCCTCCGCCCACGCCAGCCCGGCGCGGGCTACCCGGCCGGCACGCCGACCTGGATCTCCGCGGCGGAGGCGTAACCCCCTCCCGCGTCGAGCGCGGTGAGGCGCAGGAACCGCGGGCGGACACCGTTCAGATCGATCGTCTTGCGCGCCGCGTCGAGTGGCCAGGTCCCGGTGGCGACCGTCGTGTACGCGACGCCGTCCGCGCTGGCAGCCAGCGCGTAGCGGGTGATGATCCCGTTCATGTTGCCGTCCTCACGCGGCTGGTAGGTGACCTGGGAGATCGGCCGCGCCCGGCCGGTGTCGACCGTGATCGCCTGCGGCAGGGCGGCCCGCGGGCTCCACTCGTTGTGCCACATCGACTCGACGCTCCCGTCGACCGCCTTGCGCGGCTCGTACCCGTGGTGGAAGCCGGTCCCGGTGGCGCTCAGAAGCTGCGCCGGCAGGTAGCGCGCGTCCCCCGAGGGGGCCGCCGGCCTGACCGCCAGGTCGTCGAACTCCGCGTGCCGCCACGGCGCGACGGCCAGGCCGACCTGCCCGGAGGCGTGGACCGGGGCATGGACGGAGGCGAGCCGTACGCCGTCCAGGGAGGCGGTGACCCGGTCACCGGAGAAGCCCAGCCCGAGCCGGTGCCAGGTCCCGGCCCCGACCGGCGTACGGCCGGTGGCCAGGGTCCGGCGCTGGACCGGGGGCTCGCTCGGCGGGGCCGTCGCCCCGGCGCACGACGGATCGCTCGGCACACAGAGGGTGGCGTCCTGGCCGCGCAGGTTCTCGTCGTAGAGCTGCCAGGCGCCGGTGTCCGACAGGCGCAGGTGGACGCCGGAGACCGCGTCGGCGTACTGCCCGTCGACCCGCCCCAGCAGCTCGGCCCAGCCGTCCCCGTCGAGCCGTACGTTCACTTCCGTCTCGTAGTCGCGCCAGGACCTCAGGTCCCCGACGAGCGTCACCGGGTGCCGGAGCCAGCCGTTCCACCACACGGGCTGCTCGCCGATCACCTGGCGCAGGCAGCGGCCCGTACGGCCCGTGCAGGGCGCGACCTCGAAGGCGCCGTCGAGGTCGGAGACGTAGCGCGGGACCGAGCCGGCCTTGTAGGTGTCGAAGCCGTCGCGGTACGGCAGGCGCAGCGGCGCGGGCGGCGGCGAGACGGCCCGGCCCTTGCCCTGCCCGCGCGTCGTGGTCAGCGTGTAGACGTGGCCGGGCCGGAGCGTGAGCGTGTCGCCGGGGCGCGCCGTTCCCGTACGGACGAACCACCGCCGCGGGTCGGGCGAGGACAGGTCGGTGGACCACACGGAGACCGGGCGGTCCGGCAGCCCGCCCGCGACCGAGAACCTCAGCCGCTGCGGCGCGGTCGCGTCCACGGTCTCGACGATCATGCTGTAGTCCCGCCCGTCCGGCGAGCGCAGCGCGACGTGGCTCCCGCCGCCGTCGAGGTAGCCCGAGGCGGAGTCGGCGTAGCGCCAGCCGGGCCGGGTGAACTGCGTCGTGTGCGCGGTGGCCCAGATGCTGGGACCGGCCACGTACGCGCCGGACCAGGGTTCGTTCGCGCCCATGAGGCCCGAGGCCTGGAACGGCATCGTGTCGTACCAGGAGGCGATCAGCGACCAGTTGATCGTGGAGGTCATCCGGCCGTCGATGTAGGGCCGCGAGAGCGCGCGGGCGAGCGGCGCGGCGCCGGAGTCGTACGGCAGCGACCCCTGCTCGCTCGCGTGCAGCGGCTTGCCGAGGGCCTGGGCCGTATCCGGGCTCGGGCAGCGCAGGTAGTCGCTGAGGTAGCCGCAGACGTAGTGCTGGCCGACGACGTCGACGGCGGCGCGGAAGTCCGCGTCGGCGGCGAGCGGCTTGAGGACGTCCCAGTTGAAGCTGTCGTCGGCGACGACCTTGACGCCGCCGTAGCCGCGCTCCCGCAGAGCCTGGTGCAGGCGGACGTACCAGGCGGGGTCGGAGTAGGCCTCGTTCCAACCGCCGAGGTAGTCGATCGACAGGTGGTGCCGTGCGGCGCAGCCGAGCCAGGAGGTCAGGTAGTCGATGTTGCGCGTCGTCCACACGGTCGGGCGCGCCTGCCCGCTCCCGGTCCAGCCGGGCGCGCCCCACTGCAGCGCGGACAGCTTGATGCGGGGGTTGCGGGCCTTGGCCTGCTCCATGAGCCACCACTCGTAGCCCCGGTCGCAGTTCAGGTCGGAGGGGGTGCGCATGTGGCTGGGCTCGGCGCCGTCGGTGGAGTTGGTGTCGCCACCGATCTCGACCTTCAGGATCTGCAGCGCGGCCCCGTAGCCGGGCTTGAACAGGTAGTCGAGGATGCGGCTCCGCTGCGGCTCGGGATAGTCGATCAGCAGGCGCGAGGTGGCGCCCGCGCTGAGCGCGCCGACCCCGTCGAAGGTCCGCCCAGCGGCGGCGCCGTCGATCGTCACCTGCTGGGGCGCCGCCGCCCGTGCCGGTGTGGCGAGAGGCGGGACGAGCAGGAGGCCGAGGGCGGCCGGGATCCAGCGGGGGCGCATGTCGTCTCCTCAGGGGCATCGCTCGCACCACCGATTTTCACGTCCGTGACAGGACGTCAACCTGGTTGTCCGGAAGCGGCTACCGGTCCGGCCGGTTCGTCCCGGAAGGCCCGCGTCAGCCGCCGGGGGAGAAGATCACGTGCTCGGGCCGTACGCGGACGGTGATCCGCCGCTCGTCCGCCGACTTGTAGGGGTACTTGTCGACGCCGAGGTACTTGTGGGCCAGGTGGTCGATCACGTCGTCCGCGCCCTCCTCCTCCAGCTCCGCCCGGCCCGAGACGCTGATGGCGCGGAAGGCGTCGTTCGGGTCGACCACGCTGACCGACACGCGGGGATCGGCGCGCAGGTTCTTCTCCTTGGCGCGCCCGATCGCGGTGTTGAAGATGACGTCGTCACCGTCGAGGTCGACCCATACGACCGTGCTGTGCAGGGACCCGTCGGGGCGCAGGGTCGTCGCCCAGCCGGGGAACGCTTCGGCCAGCAGCGCCTTCGCGCCGTCATTCAGCCCGGGCATGGTGGGGTCTCCCTCGGTCGCGACGGCGTGGAAACGATCCGTTTCACAACGTGACACGACCGAGTGTGGCGGTCGATCATTCCCAGTGGAACGACCAGACCCGCGCGTCGCGAATCTGTTCCGCGTGGCCGGCGAGCGAACCCGGCCCCTGGACGATCACTTCGGGGCAGAACGTCGCGTGCTCGGCCGCGACGCGCAGGGCGTGGCGGAAGGTCGAGGGCGGGGCGGCGACGCTCAGCTCCAGCGTGTCGAACCCGATGCCGATGAGCCGTGCGCCGAACCGATCCTCCCAGCTGCGCACGACCGCGGAGAGCGGAGCCGTCAGCGGGTTGTGGTGGCGCGCGCCCTGCCAGCCGATGGCCGCGAGCACGTCGGCGCCGCGCGCGGCCGGTACGAGCCCCAGAGGCCGCCCGGTGAGCTCGGCGGCACACTGGTCCGCGACCGCGCCGGGGTCCTCCAGCGGCTCGCTGGGCAGCGCCGGGCCGGGGGAGTAGCGGCCGAACGGCTCGATGTCGATCGGCGGCTCGGGCCAGTCGGACCACACCTCGGACATGAACGCGGCCGGATCGTAGCCGTCGATCTCGCTCACCGGCTCGGGCGCGATCTGCCCGGCCGACCAGGGCTGGGCGGAGTCGTCCAGCAGGAGCGGCCACAGGCCGGAGTCCGGATGCGCCGCGCGCAGCCGGGCCCACAACCCGGGCGGCGCCGGGCCCTCGCTCATCCAGAGCGCGGGCCCCTCCACGATCTGGTGCTGGGGGAAGCCGGGGTCCGGCCAGATCACGTATCCGGACGGAAGCATCACGGACAGTGAATGGTCGAGGGCGTGGCCGGGGAACAGCTCGTCTACGCCTGCCGTCAGCGGTTCGAGATCGTCCATCGCAGTCGCTCCGGCGCCGGGCCACCCGGCGCTGCGGGAGATCGTAATGCGGCCGGGCCGCCCGTGTGCGGGCGGCCCGGCCAAAGTGTGATCCGCCGGATACGGGCTCAGCTCTCGCGAGCGTGCGAACCGGCCGCGACGGCACCGGCCACGGAGGTGAGCCTGGGCAGGTAACCGGACGAGTGGCCGGTCGCGGTCGGGTGGTAGGAGTCGCTGATGTCACCGAGGTCGACCGAGTGCAGCCAGTTGTCGCCCGAGCAGAGCTCATGCCCGGAGAACTGGCTGCGAACGTCGGAGAAGGTGAAGCCGGCGTTCGCGGTCGCGGTCTGGATGACGCCGTCGAGCACGTCGGCCGCCTGGTTGAGCGCCACGTGCTTTGTGTGGCTCATGCCGATGCAAAATGTATCGTTCGATATATAAAGGTGCGGATAATCAAGCACTACGAACTTCGCGGACGGGGCCGCCGACCGCATCGCGCCGAACAGGTTGCTGAGATTTCCCGGAAGTGTGTTCCGCGCGTAGTTCTCGGCGTTGTTGACCGCCGTGAGGCACGTGGAGTCCGAACCCAGAACGCACGTCTGCATGGTGCTGGCGAAGCCCGCGTCGTTGCCGCCGATCGTGATGCTCGCGAGCGTGGTGCTCGAACTCAGCGCGCTTATCTGCTTGCTGAGGACATCTCCGGTCTTGGCGCCGGAACAGGCGACGAACTTGAATGACGCGGGGGCGTGAGAGGCGGCCCACAGGGCGGCGTACGCCTTGCTGCTGCGCTGGCAGGCGCTGTCCAGGTCATAGGACCCGGTGCCGGTGCCGGAGGAGTAGGAATCTCCGAGGGCGACGAAGTTGGTGGACGAGGCGTAGGCGGGGGACGTCGCCACGGTGACGGCGGCGGTCGCGAGGGACACGGCGCAGGCGGCTGAGGCGACGAGGCGGGGGAGTTTCATCGGCTCTCCAAGACGAAAGTGACGCTCGCCTTACTCAAGCATCATTTCTGTCTTTTGAGGAGCAGCCGAAATTGGCCGTTTTCTAGTTGTTTTCGCCGTTGACAAAGTCCGGCAGACCATGTCAGATAGCGGGTCTCGGCTCAGGCCGGAGTGACTTGGGAGCCACGGCCGAGCGTGATGAGCGCGAGGTTCCGCAACGACAAAGAACCGGGCTTCAGATAGTCGCTATGCCCCGCGGAGCCGGCCGCGAACACCCGGGCGCCGAAACGCGGTGAGACGGGGTCGGTGCCGAAACCGAGCCCGAGCACGCGAACGTGCGGAACGAATTGCATCCAGTCGCGGGACCCGCGCGCGGCCCAGACGTTCGCGCGGGTGCCGAGCGCGCCGGCCGAGGAGGCGGTCATGCCGGGGCTGCCGAACGCCGCGACGTCGTCGACCGGCAGGCCCCTGACCGCCTCGCCGCAGACGACCGTCCCGTAGCTGTGGCACAGCAGCGTCGTGGCGGCCGACGGGTCGAGTTCGTGCAGGTCGGAGACCAGGCGGCGCAGCCGCGTGGCGCCGGCGTCGGCGCGTACGTCGGTGATGACCCCGGCGCTCGTCACCTTGGGCGGGCTGTAGCCGAGCCAGGCGATGACCGCGAGGTGGGGGTCGCGTTCGAGGCCGCCGGCCTCGCCCAGCAGGGCGCGCGCGCCTCCACCGGGTGTGGAGTACGGACGCTGCCCGCGCTCGTCGAAGGTCGTGAGCGTCGTGTCGGCGCCCGGCACCAGGATCGCGAGCCGCCGGGCGCGGGTCAGGTCGCCGAGGACCTCGACGGCGTGCCCGGTGCCCCGCGGGTCGAAGGACAGGAACCGGCGGCCGGGCGTCAGCAGCCGGCTCAGCGCGCGGGCGCGGTCGCGGTCCCGTACGCGCAGCGCGGTCTTCAGCGCCTCCCCGATCGCGCGCCGGTTCGCCTTGTATCTGGCGGCGAGGGTGGAGACCGAGAGCGCGGGCAGCGCGCCCGGCTTGGCGTACACGTTGACGCGGGTCGCGCCGAGCGTCGTCACCCAGACCGCGACGATGACCGCCACGGCCCCCAGGCACCTGCCCAGACCGCGGGCTCGGGAAAGGCGCGGCGTGACCATTTCGTGGACCTCTCCAGGCGACCGGCTACGGCGGGTCGGGGACCGGAGTCTGCCTTTTCGGCACGACCGGACCACCGGCTGCGAAGAGACGGCCCCCGAGATGAACGAGCCACCCGGAGATGTCAGATGAAAGCCTGACAAGTGGCGACTCGGTCACTGCGGAATGAGACGGCCGCTCCCGCGGGTTTGTTCCCCTCACGCTCGACAGATCTTAGGTCAGAGCGCTGTCAAGATAGCGGGTGACGTGCGATTCGCTCGGCGTTCACGCATGTCATGCGGCCTATCTCACGTGGTGGCCGGCCGGGACGGTGGCTACGCTCGTCGCGTGAGCGGCCGCCGAGGAGCCTGAAGAAGCAGATGGACATCGAGACGAGCCGGCCGGGGCGCGACCCTCGCCGCCGGCGGGCGCTGCTCGACGCGGCCGACCGGATCATCCGCCGCGAGGGGCCCGAGGTCTCCATGGCCTCCATCGCGGCCGAGGCGGGCATCACCAAGCCAATCCTCTATCGCCATTTCGGCGACAAGAGCGGCCTTTACCAGGCGCTCGCGGAGCGGCACACCCGCCTGCTGATGGACGCCATACGCGTGGCCTTCCGCCGCCCCGGCGAGATCCGCGACCGCGCGCGGGCGGCGATCGACACCTACCTCGCCGCGATCGCGGCCAACCGGCACCTGTACGGCTTCCTCGTCCACCGCGCGGGCGCCGAGGACACCGCGACGCACAGCGCGATGAGCACGCTCATCCGGGGGCTGGGCGGCGAGCTCGCCGAGGTGCTGCTCGACGAGGGCCGCCTGCGCGACCCCGTACGCGGCCACATCTGGGGCCACGCCACGGTCGGCATGGTCCAGGCCGCGGGCGAGTGGTGGCTCGACCACTCCACGGTGCCCCGCGCCGTCGTCGTGGAGGGCATCGTGGACCTGCTCCTCGACGGCTTCACCGCCGCCGGGCCTGCGACGTGACCGTGGCCCGGCGGTCGCCGCCGGGCCACGGTCACGCCGGGGCTCAGGTGGCGAGCCCCTCCTCGACCTCACGGGTGCCGCGGACGACCTTCGGGTCGCCCTCGTCGGCGAGGTAGTCCTCGGTACGGGTCACGTCCACGCCGTCCGCGGCCTTGGCCGCCTTGAGCACGACCGAGGCGATCACCGCGACGACCAGGTTGACCGCCAGCGCGATGGCACCGACGTACACCGTCATCTTCGTGTCGATCCCGATGTCGCTCAGGGCGTACGCGGAGCCGCCGAAGTGCTTGTGGCCGTTGGTCGGGTTGGGGATGCGGTAGAGCATCCACATGCCCGCGGCCATGCCGGCGACCCAGCCCGCGACCAGGCCGCCCCGGTGGAACCACCGGGTGATCAGGCCGAGCGCCACCGACGGCAGTGTCTGCAGGATGATGACGCCGCCGATGAGCTGCAGGTCGATGGAGAACTGGGGGTCGAGCAGCAGGATGGCCAGCACCGCGCCGACCTTGACGACGAGCGAGGCCAGCTTGCTGACCGTGGCCTCCTCGGCGTCGCTCGCGTCCCGCCGGAAGTACTCCTTGTAGATGTTGCGGGTGAACAGGTTCGCCGCCGCGATCGACATGATCGCGGCGGGCACCAGGGCGCCGATGCCGATGGCGGCGTAGGCGACGCCGGCGAACCAGCTCGGGAAGACGTGGTCGAACAGCAGCGGCACGATCGTGTTGCCGTCCGGCTTGCCGTTCGCCCCGGTGACCGGCTTGACCCCGCCCGCGATCGCCATGAAGCCGAGCAGCGCGATCAGCCCGAGCAGGAAGCTGTACGCCGGCAACGCCGCCATGTTCCGCTTGATCACGTTGCGGTTCTTGCTGGCCAGCACGCCCGTGACGCTGTGCGGGTACAGGAACAGCGCGAGGGCCGACCCGAGTGCCAGCATGGCGTAGTTGAGCTGGTTGTTGTGGCTGAGGAGCGTCCCATCCGTCGCGACGGGCGTCTTGTCGAACTTGGCCTGCGCCGCGCCGAAGATGTGGCTCCAGCCGCCCAGCTTGTGCGGGATGTACAGCACCGCGACGATGATCACGATGTAGATCAGCGCGTCCTTGACGAACGCGATCAGGGCGGGCGCCCGCAGGCCCGACTGGTAGGTGTAGGCGGCCAGGATCGCGAACGCGATGATGAGCGGCCAGTGGCCCTTCACCCCCATCGCCTCCAGCGTCGCCTGGATGCCGACGAGCTGCAGCGCGATGTAGGGCATGGTCGCGACGATGCCGGTGATCGCGACGAGTAGCGCGAGGGTGGAGGACCCGAACCGGGCCCGTACGAAGTCGGCCGGGGTGACGAATCCGTGCACGTGGGAGACCGACCACAGCCGGATCAGCACGAGGAAGACCAGCGGGTAGACCACGATCGTGTACGGCACCGCGTAGAAGCCGGCCGCGCCGGCGCCGAAGACCAACGCGGGCACCGCGACGAACGTGTAGGCGGTGTAGAGATCGCCGCCGACGAGGAACCAGGTGATCCACGAGCCGAAGCTGCGGCCGCCGAGACCCCATTCGTCCAGGCTCTGCATGGTGCTCGGACGGCGCCAGCGCGCGGCGACGAAGCCCATCCCGCTGACGACCACGAAGAGGATGATGAAGATGACGAGCTCGGTGGTGTGCCTGCCGGACATCGGCTCAGTCCTCCTTCGGGGCGTCGGCGGAGGTGGCGGTCGTGCCGGAGGGGCGCCGCGTCATCAGGTAGACGAGCGTGGTGCAGCCGACGCCGAGGACGATGAACGCGAACTGCACCCAGTAGAAGAACGGGAATCCGGCCAGCCGCGGCTTGTCCCTGTTGAACACGAAGGTCAGAAGCGGAACGACGACCGGGAGGATCAGCAGCCAGTTCCAGGGGCTGTGATCACTCCTGCGGGTTCCGGGCTCCGTGTCGGCCAACGGGTCCTCCTTGTACGCCAGTGCGCGAGACGGCCGCCGTTGGCGAGATCCGGCCAGCCGAATTCTCCTGGCAGAAGATTTAAGAAAGGAGCGGTCTCGGTTCGGTCTCGGCTGCGCGTCGCTTTGGACCTTTCGTCCCTTCGGCTGGGCCGTTGTCCCATACCAGAGGCCCGGGCGCCGGTGGCGTGGCGCCCCCGCGACCGGGTAGCCTATAGATCATGCGAACCCCGGCCAGGCAGTGGTGGTGGCGCCGCTAGGCGGCGCGGGTTCACGCATTCTCAAGATCACCGCAGCGACCGCCCTCGTACGGCGGTCGTTTCTGCTTTCCGCCGCGAGGGCCCGATAACCGAGAGGCCGATCGTGGAGACGACGACGGACTATATGACGGCGGGCGGCCTGCGCGTCGTCCGTACCTCCACTCCGGTGGACCCGGCGCGCAAGAGCGAGGCGCTGGACGCGCTCGTCGAGGCCGTGGGCACCCGCCGTGGCGGCGTGCTCAGCTCCGGCATGGAGTACCCCGGCCGGTACAGCCGCTGGCACATGGCCTACGTCGACCCGTGCCTGGAGGTCGTCGCCCGCGGTCGGCGCCTGACGGTGCGGGCGCTGAACGAGCGCGGCGAGGTGCTGCTCCCGGCCGTCACCGGCGCGCTGGCCGCCGCCGGCGAGCCCGGTGAGATCCCCGGCGGCGTCGAGGTGTTCGTCCCCTCCACCGACGAGGTCTTCGCGGAGGAGGAGCGCAGCCGCCGGCCCACCGTCTTCACCGCGCTGCGCGCGATCTGCGACCTGTTCGCCGGCGACGACCCGCACCTGGGCCTGTACGGCGCCTTCGGCTACGACCTGTCGTTCCAGTTCGAGCCGATCCGCCTCACCATCGACCGGCCGGCCGACCAGCGCGACCTCGTCCTGCACCTCGCCGACGAGATGATCGTGGTGGACCGCAAGCGCGAGACCTCGGCGCGGATGTCGTACGACTTCGAGGTCGGCGGGGTCAGCACCCGGGGCCTGCCGCGGCGCACCGAGCCGACCCCGGAGCCGCGCGCCCGCGAGCTGCCGCCCCAGCCGACGCCCGGCGCGTACGCCCAGGTGGTGCGCGACGCCAAGGACAAGTTCGTCCGCGGTGACCTGTTCGAGGTCGTGCCCGGCCACGTCATGTACGGCGCGTGCGAGTCGCCGGCGGCCTTCTTCGAGCGCCTGCGCGTCATCAACCCGGCGCCGTATGAGTTCTTCTTCAACCTGGGGGAGGGGGAGTACCTCGTCGGGGCCTCCCCGGAGATGTTCGTGCGCGTCACCGGCGACCGGGTCGAGACCTGCCCGATCTCCGGCACGATCCGGCGCGGGGGCGACCCGCTGGAGGACGCCGACAACATCCTCACGCTCCTCAACTCGGCCAAGGACGAGTCGGAGCTGACGATGTGCACCGACGTCGACCGCAACGACAAGTCGCGGGTCTGCGTGCCCGGCAGCGTGAAGGTCATCGGCCGCCGGCAGATCGAGATGTACTCCCGGCTGATCCACACCGTCGACCACATCGAGGGGCGGCTGCGGCCCGGCTACGACGCCCTCGACGCCTTCCTCACCCACATGTGGGCGGTCACCGTGACCGGCGCGCCCAAGACCTGGGCGATGCAGTTCATCGAGGACCACGAGGAGACCCCGCGGCGCTGGTACGGCGGCGCGGTCGGTTTCGTCGGCTTCGACGGCTCGATGAACACCGGCCTGACCCTGCGCACCGCCCAGATCCGCGACGGCGTCGCCGCGGTGCGCGCCGGGGCCACCCTGCTGTACGACTCCGATCCCGAGGCCGAGGAGCGCGAGACCTACCTCAAGGCGCGCGCCCTCATCGACGCGCTGTCCCCGGGCGAGGCGGCCGGCGGCGCGGCCGGCGCGGACCGCGGGCGGGCCGGCGAGGGCCTGACCGTGCTGCTCGTCGACCACCAGGACTCCTTCGTCAACACCCTGGCCGACTACTTCCGGCAGCAGGGCGCGGCCGTGACGACGCTCCGCTTCGGCTTCCCCGACAAGATGCTGGACGAGATCCGCCCCGACCTCGTGGTGCTGTCACCGGGGCCCGGCCGGCCCGCCGACTTCGACACGGCGGGTCTGCTCGACGCGGTCTACGCCCGCGACCTGCCGGTCTTCGGGGTCTGCCTCGGCCTGCAGGGCATGGTCGAACACGCGGGCGGCGAGCTCGCGCTGCTGCCCGAGCCCGCGCACGGCAAGCCCGGGCAGGTCGAGGTGCGCGGAGGCGGCCTGTTCGCCGGCCTGCCGGAGGAGTTCACCGCGGCCCGCTACCACTCACTGCACACCACGGCCGGGCGGGTCCGCGGCTTCGAGGTCACCGCCTCGCTCGGCGACGTCGTCATGGCCATCGAGGACCCGGCCCGGCGGCGCTGGGCGGTGCAGTTCCACCCCGAGTCGATCCTCACCGCCACCGGCGAGACCGGGCACCGCATCATCACCAACGTCCTGGAGATGTGCCGCGGCTGACCTCCTCCATGCCGTCGCGCAGCCGCTCCAGCGGCGGCCGCAGCTCGGCGGGTGAGAACCTCGGCGCCGCGCGCTCGAGCCGTTCCTCACCCGCCCCGGCAAGGTAGACGTCGGTGCTGGTCGCGGCCACCTCGCCCTGGATGATGAAGGTGCTCGTGCCCTGCGACTTGGACGCGGCGTTGTGCACGATCTCGTGCGGCTGGAAGTAGAACTCCCCGGCCGCGACCTTCACGCGCCGCGCCTCGCGCAGCCGGGCGGAGCCCACGCGCCGCAGGGCGTACTCCGTCTGGCCGCCGGGAGACTCATACCGGTACCGGTCCACTTCCAGCGGGCCGTCCGGATCCTCCTCGAAGTCGGTCAGCTCCAGCTCGCCGCCCGCGATGTAGGACACGAAGTCCCAGCGGTGGTTGTGGTAGTCGCCGTCCACCCAGGGACGGCGCTGCCGCCACTCGTGCCAGACGAGCTTGCGCCCCGCCGGGGAGACGCCGAGCACCACCTTGGTGAAGTCGTTGTGGTGCTGGTAGCCGTTGGCCGCGCACCACGCCAGGCGCTCCTCATCGGCCAGGATCGCCCGTACGAGCGCCAGGACGCCGCCGCGCCCGATGAAGGGACGGAAGAAGCCGTCCAGGTACGCGGAGGAGAGCGGCATCGCGTCGCCCAGGTCCGTCCACGCCGTTTCGCGGGATGTCATCACGCTCCGATCGACCGGTGATCAATACAGGCCAATACCCGGTACGTCGTCGGTCTAGATCGATTCAGCCGTGACGTCGCTCCGGCCGCCCGGCGGGTTGGGCGATTCACCGGAGATATCAGTAAAGATCAGATTAGGGCAACCTCAACGCGATTGTCGTGAAAGACCGCTCCGCGTCCCATGTCCGCATCACGCTCGTCGATGGTCGCGTTGACCGTCGCGCCACCGTTGAGTTTGGCCCAGTGGCCCTTGGTCGTGGCCGCGACGCCGGGGCGTACCCGGTCCGAGACCTCCGCGACGGCCTCGAACGCTCCGCGCCCGTTGTGGACGCGTACGGCGTCCTCGGAGGCGATGCCGCGCGCCGCGGCGTCGTCGGGGTGCAGGACGATCGTCGGCGCGCCGGCCCGGCGGCGCAGCTCGGGGTTGTTGCCGAAGGTCGTGTTGAGGAAGTGGTGCGAGGCGCCGGAGATCAGGACCAGCCCCTCGCCGGGGTCGGCGTGTGAGGTGAAGCCGGGCAGCGGGTCGTGCCCGAGGCGGGTGGCGCGCTGAGAGTAGAACTCCAGCCGCCCCGACGAGGTCGGGAACCCATCGGCGAACGGCAGGAACGGCCGGTCGACGTTGAGGCGGACGAAACCCTGCTCGCGGAGCCTCTCCAGGGTGATGGCCTCCAGGGAGGGATGCGGGGAGTCGAGCAACTGGCGTACGAGGTCCTCGTCGGAGTCGTACAGGCTCGGCTCGGTCATGCTCATCCGCCGCGCCAGCCGCCGGAACGTCTCGGAGGTGGACAGGCACTCGCCCGGCGGGGCGACGGCCGGCTCGTTGAAGACGAGGTAGAGGTGCCCGTACCCGGCGATGACGTCCAGGTGCTCGGGCTGCATCGTGGCGGGCAGCACGATGTCGGCGTAGTCGGTGGTGTCGGTGGGGAAGTGCTCCAGGACCACAGTGAACAGGTCCTCGCGGGCCAGCCCGCGGCGGACCTTCCCCTGGTCGGGGTTGCTGCCGACGGGGTTGGCGCCGATCACGAACAGCGCCTTGACCGGCGGGTCGTCCACCTCCAGCAGGCCCTCGCCGAGGCGTGTCATCGTCAGGCTCCGCACCGGGTGCGGCAGCAGGTCGATGCGTACGAGGCCCGGCAGGTTGAGCTTGAAGTGCCCGCTGGTGGAGTAGCACAGGCCGCCGCCGCGCAGCGCCCAGTCGCCGGTGACGCCGGGCAGGCACGCGAGCGTGCGCAGGGCCATGCCGCCGCCGGCGTGCCGCTGCATGCCCTGTGTCGCCCGGATCGCGGTCGGCCGGGTCCGCGCGATCCGCTCGGCGAGCGCGACGACGTCTTCCTCGGGCAGCCCGGTGATCTTCGCCACGCGGTCCGGGGGGAACTCCTCGATCCGGTTGCGGAAGGACTCCCAGCCGAGCGTGTACTTCTCGATGTAGGCCTGGTCGTGCGCGCCCATGCGGACGATCACGTGCAGCAGGCCGAGGGCGAGGGCGGCGTCGGTGCCCGGGATCGGCGCCAGGTGCTCGTCCGCCTGCGCGGCCGTACGGGTGCGGACCGGGTCGATCGCCACGACGTACGCGCCGTCGCGCCGGGCGTCCTGGACGAACTTCCACGAGTGGTGGCCGCTGGTCAGCGGGTTGGTGCCCCACAGCAGGATCAGCCTCGAATGGGCGAAGTCCTCCGGATCCATGCCACCGGAGGTGCCGAGGGTGTACTTCAGCCCGGTCGCCCCCGCGATCGAGCAGATCGTCGGCTCGTGCACCGAGGCGCCGAGCACGTTGAAGAACCGGCGGCCGGCGAAGCCCTCCAGGCCCTGGATGTAGCCCAGCGAGCCGGTGCCGTGGAAGGGCCAGACGGCCTGGCCGCCGTACTCCCGCCTGATCTCCTCCAGGCGTACGGCGATCTCGCTGAGGGCCTCGTCCCAGCTGATCCGCTCGAACCGTCCCTCTCCCTTGCGGCCGATCCGCCGCATCGGGTGCAGGACGCGGTCGGGCGCCTTGGTGTGCTCCAGGTAGCGGTTGACCTTGACGCACAGCGCGCCGCGGGTGACCGGATGCTCGGGGTTGCCGCGCAGGTTCACCGCCTCGCCGTCGTCGTCGACGGTGACCACCCAGGAGCAGGCGTCCGGGCAGTCGAGCGGGCAGGCGCCGAGGACCTTCCTCACACCTGGTCCTCCACCCGGCGGTCACGGAGGTAGCCCTCGATGTCGGGACCCTCCGGCCGGGCGAGCACGTGCTCCAGCCAGGCGCGCCGCTCGAAGTCGGTGACGGCTAGCTCCCAGACGCAGCCGACGGCCGGCGTCGGATGCGGCCGCATCGTGCCGAGCCTGGTCGGCAGCGAGGAGTACCTGCGCTGGTGGAGCTCGGTCTCCCCGGCCCACCAGTCGAAGATCGCGAAGGCGTAGTCCCTGGCGTCGTGGAGGATGACGAAGCCGATGCCGTACCGGTCGATGTCGTGCGGGTCGCCGCCGCCGGTGTGGACGGCGGGGCTCGGCAGGACCGACGGGGCCAGCGCCTCGGCGACGGTGGCGAGCTCGGGCCGGGGCGGACCGCCGTCGACGGTGATCCCGTAGACCTTCAGCCGCCAGCCGGCGGTCTCGTGCAGCTTGAGGAAGCTGACGGCCCGCGGCCGGTACGCGCCGGTCCTGGTCATCGTGCTCTCGGTCACTAACCCCTCCTGAGGTCTCCTTACATTTATACCTTTCAGGAATGTCGCCAGTAGACGGGCATTACACAGGGGGCGTGCCGGGCGGGCGGCCGCGCCTCTAGGCTTGTGGCCCATGAAGAGCGTTGAACCCTCGGTCTACCTGGTCGCACGTCCGGAGCTCGACTACGACGAGGTGGCCCGCTACCTCGGCGAGGTGGGCGGCACGGCGTGGCTGGAGCGGCTCGACCGCGGCGACCTCGACGACGAGCTCAGCGACCCGCAGACTCTCGCCGAGTTCGCCGGGCGGCTCTGCTACCGCTCATGGGAGCCGGGGCTCAACCCGAACGTCACCAAGATCCGTACGGACCAGGCCGCGTACCTGGAGAACATCCTGCGGAGCCTGCACGGCTCGGTCCTGGAGCACGTCAGCTTCTCCTTCGTCCTGCACAACGTGAGCCGGGTCCTCACCCACGAGCTGGCCCGCCACCGCCCCGGCGTGGCGATCTCCCAGGAGTCGCTCCGCTTCGTACGGCTGCAGGACCTGCCGTTCTGGTTCCCCGAGTGGGCGCAAGAGGACGCCGAGCTGATGAAGCGCGCCACCGCCCTCCTGTCCCAGATGGAGGAGTTCCAGGGCTGGATGGCCGAGCACTTCGGGCTGGACGACGAGGGCGTTCCGTTCAAGGAGAAGAAGCACAAGACGAGCTTCATGCGCCGGT
Source organism: Actinomadura sp. DC4 (assembly GCF_030406325.1). Classification (GTDB taxonomy): domain Bacteria; phylum Actinomycetota; class Actinomycetes; order Streptosporangiales; family Streptosporangiaceae; genus Actinoallomurus. The sequence continues at coordinate 164,706 of NZ_JAUEQY010000015.1, forward strand.
TCGCCCCGGAGGGCGTCGCGACGGGCCTGGTGTGGACCGCCAACGTCCGTACGCTCCGGCACGTGATCGAGGCCCGTACGGCCCCAGGGGCCGAGGAGGAGATCCGCCTGCTCTTCGGGCGTCTCGGTGAGCTGATGCGGGGCGAGGCCCCGGCACTGTTCGGCGACTACGTGGTCGAGGACGGCGCGTGGACCCCGCGGTGGCGTAAGGTCTGACCGCGATGGAGATCTCTTTCCGCAGTGACATGACCGTCGAGCTGGTCAAACACGTGGCCTCCGACGCCGACGTGATCTGGGCGGCCCGCGTGTCGACCAAGGGGGAGAGCTCCCTCGCCGACCTCTCGTCCGACCCCTCGCGCTCGGCGGGTCTGATCAACTTCCTGATGCGCGACCGGCACGGCACGCCGTTCGAGCACTCGTCGATGACGTTCTACGTGCGCGCGCCGATCTTCGTGTTCCGGGAGTTCATGCGGCACCGGACGTTCAGCTACAACGAGGAGAGCGGCCGCTATCGCGAGCTGGAGCCGGAGTTCTACGTGCCCGGCCCGGAGCGCAAGCTGGTCCAGATCGGAAAGGCGGGCCGGTACGACTTCGTCGACGGCACGCCGGAGCAGCACAAACTGGTGACCGAGGCGACCCGGGAGTCCTGCCGCCGGGCTTATGCCGCGTACCGGGAGATGCTGGAGGCGGGAGTGGCGCGCGAGGTGGCCCGTACGGTCCTGCCGGTCGGGCTTTACTCCTCGATGTACGCGACCTGCAACGCCCGCGCCCTGATGAACTTCCTGTCCCTGCGCACCCGCCACGACGACGCCGCGTACCCGTCGTTCCCGCAGCGGGAGATCGAGCTCGTCGCGGAGGCGATGGAGCGCGAGTGGGCCGCGATCATGCCCCTGACCCACGCGGCCTTCGAGTCGAACGGCCGCGTCGCCCCGTAAGAGATCTACAACGTAAAGGCGTCGGCCTCGGTCGGCCGGACCACCTGACTTCACCGCGACGCGCGCGTCGACCGATGACAATCGCACTACGTCCGATGATCTGGTCGATCGCCGACGACTCGCACCGGCGTTCCTCGTCGGCCGCGCGGGCGTTGTTCCGGCTCGCCTCGAGGCTGACCGGCTGGACGCGCCGGGCCCATAGCCGCGCGCCGATCCCGCACGAGCGGAAGTCGGCGGTGGAGCTCGAGCCGGGGGACTCGGGCGGAGGAGGACACCCGTCCGGCGGACGAGCCCGGCGTGCGCGAATCGTCGGTCTCCGGTAAGGCCCGCGCCGGGGCACCGCGGACCAGGAGCCGGCGTTCCGCGCCCTGACAGACGATGCGGGCGAGGGGCGGGTCGAGGAGGCGGACCTCGTCGCCGCCGTGGCGGACCGGGGACACGCCAGGGCGGACGCCCGGCGCGCGCTGCGGGCGGCGTTGCACGCGGGACTGCTGGCCCGGACCGGCGCCTCGCCCGGCGGCTCCCGGCCGAGCTCGCCCGGCTTCGCTGCGGCGGCACCGACGCCGGCGCGGACCTCCACCAGGCCCTGAGCGGGCTCGCCGACCAGGTCGGCCGGCCTCGTCCTCGGGCGCGTCACGTAGCGGCGGTGGCCTGTTCCGAGTAGATCACGAGGGTCTGTTCCGGATGCTCGGCGACGTGGAACGCGGTGTGCGTCATCGTGATCGGCCCGCGCCTGGGGTGGCGTAGGCGCTTGGTGCCCGCGTGGCTGACCTGGATGTCGTACCGGGGCCACCAGGACCGTACCTCCGGGCTCGCCGTCTGGAGTTCCTCCACCAGGCGGGTGAGGCGCGGATGGGAAGGATGGCGTCCGGCCGACGCGCGCAGGCGGGCGAGCAGGCCCTGGGCCTCGCGTTCCCAGTCCACCAGGACGACCCGCGCGCCGGGATCGGTGAACATCCAGCGTGCCAGATTCGACGGCGCGGCGATGCCGAAGAGTTCGGCGGCGGCGGTGTTGCGGCTCAGCACGTCGTAGCAGAAGCCCGTGACGTAGGCGGGGTTGGGCTCCACCAAGGACGGGACGGCCGCGACCCCGGCGGCCAGTCGCTCCGGCTCGTCGAAGTCCTCGGCTCCGCCGTTGCCCGCGAGATGGAAGAGATGCTCGCGCTCGTGCCCGGTCAGCCGCAGCGCCAAACTCGACTCACTGGGCCGGCCCCTGCGATCCGCGGAGGTCCCCGAGCCCGTCCTCCGCGGGGGCGGCGTGATCATCACGGTGCTCGCCGCCGCCGTACCCGCCTACACCCGTGCCCTCATCGGTGGCGAACGCGGCACCATCCCCACGCCGCTCGTCCTCGGCGCCGCGTGTGTCGGCCGGGTCGAGGCCGTGGCCGACGAGGTGTTCAACGTCGCGCCGGGCGACATCGTCGTCGACATCGCGCTCCTCGGATCCGGCGACACCGCCGAGCCGCAGGAGATCCTTGTCGGCTGGACCGGCGTCGGGGGACGAGGAAGAGCCACCCGGACGACCGAAGGAATGCAGGCGCTCTGGCACGACGGGGTGTTCGCCGAGCGCGCCCTGTGCCCGAAGGAGTGCCTCGTCCGCCTGCCGGGAGCGGGGAGGTATCCGCGGCCGGACAAGCTGGCCTTCCTGCCCTGGCTCGGCATCGCCGCCGAGGGCCTGAACCGTGCCGGCCTGCAGGCCGGTCACGTCGTCGTGGTCGTCGGAGCGACCGGCCAGCTCGGCGGCGCGGCCGTCCTCGGGGCGCTGGCCCGGGGCGCGGCGCGGGTCGTCGCGGTCGGGCGCAACGCCGGAGCCCTGGACCGGCTGGCCGGGCTGGACCGCCGCGTCGTGCCGGTGGCCCTGACCGGCGACCGCGAACAGGACGCGAAGGCGATCACCGCGGCGAGCGGTGGCGCCGACAGAGTGCTCGACGCCCTCGGCGACGTGCCGAGCGCCGGACCGACGCTGGCCGGCTACGACAGCCTGCGTCCCGGCGGCACCATGGTCGTCATCGGCGGGGTGAGACAGGATCTGCCCCTGCCGTACGGCGACCTCATGCGCCGGCGGCTCACCGTCGCCGGCTCGTGGATGTGCTCGCCCGCCACCGCGCTGACGGTCTGGAACATGGTGGCCGCCGGGACACTCGACCTCGGCCCGCTCGGCGTGCGCACGGTCGGCCTGGACGACCCGGCGGGCGCGCTCGACCTCGCCGCGAACACCTCCGGCCCGGAGTTCGTCGCGCTCGTGCCCGGCTGATCAGCTCGCCAGGAGCTCGACGGAGACCTCCCACAGCCGGGCGGCCTTCTCCGGGTCCAGGGCGTGCTCGGCGACGCCGCGCCGGACGCCCGGCCGGTACGGCTCCGCCTCGGCGCAGTCCTCGAAGTACCGGCCGGTCACGCCCTCGACCAGCGGGGACGCGGCCAGCAGCACCGAGGTGGCCGCACCCTGCGAGGTGTCCTTCCAGGACACGTCCGTGCTGCCGGGGTCGAACGAGGCGGGTGCGGCCTGAACGTCGCCGATGTGCCGGCCGAGGTTGGTGCTGGTGATCCGGCCGGGGTTCAGGGCGTTGACCGCGATGGCGTCCGGGGCCCAGCGGCGGGCCGCCTCGACGGCGAACAGCACGTTGGCGGTCTTGGACTGGCCGTAGGCCGCCCACTTGTCGTACGGGTGCCGCTCGAAGTGCGGGTCCTCGAACAGCACCTCGCCGTTGACGTGCCCGACCGAGCTGACCACGACGACCCGCGCGCCGCCGGCCGCGGCGAGCGCGTCGTGCAGGCCGGTGGTCAGTGCGAAGTGGCCGAGATGGTTGGTGGCGAACTGCAGCTCCCAGCCCTCCGGCGTGCGCTGCTCGGGCGTCGCCATGACGCCCGCGTTGTTCACCAGGATGTGCAGCGGGCCTTCCCAGACCGCGACGAAGGCGGCGACGGACGACCGGTCGGCCAGGTCCAGCGGGGCGACGAGCACCCGGCCGGGGAGCTCCTTCGCGGTCCGCTCGCCGGCCGCGACGTCCCGTACGGCGAGGGTGACCTCCGCGCCGGCTCCGGCCAGCGCGCGTGCGGTCTCGACGCCGATGCCGGAGGAGCCGCCGGTGACGATGGCGCGGCGGCCGGTCAGGTCGATCCCGGCGATGACCTCGGCGGCGGTGGACCGCGCGCCGAAGGGGGTGGTGATACGGCTCATTGACGTCAGCCTTCCTGCAGAGGGGGTTACGACCTCCAGGCAACCACCGGGAACAGCAGGTCAGACGGCCGTATGAGGCCCGCCTCGACCCGGGGTCCAGCAGTACCCCCCTGCCGTCGTGCGGGGGCCCGCGGCCCGCCGTACCGTGAACGCATGAGCGAGCAGTCGGGCAACGCCGAGCTGCGGGAGTTCCTGCGCTCGCGGCGGGCCAGGATCACCCCCGAGGAGGCCGGCCTCCTGCCCGGGCCGGGCACGCGCCGGGTGCCGGGGCTGCGCCGCGAGGAGGTGGCCCGGCTGGCCGGGGTGAGCGTGGACTACTACGTACGCCTGGAGCGCGGGCGCGACGTCAACGTCTCCGAGGCCGTGCTCGACGCGATCGCCCGCGCGCTGCGGCTGAACGACGTCGAGCGCGGTCACCTGTTCGCCATCGCCAGGCACACCAGGCCCTCCCGCACCCGGAGCCGTCCGCTTCCGCCGCAGCGCGTACGGCCGGGGCTGTACCGCGTCCTGGAGACGCTGACCGAGACTCCCGCCCTGATCGTCGGCCGCCGTACGGACGTGCTGGCCACCAACCGGCTGGCGCGGGCGCTCTACACCGACTTCGACGCGCTGCCGCACCGGGAGCGCAACATGGCGCGCTTCGTCTTCCTCGACGAGGCCGCCCGCGAGCTGTACGTGAACTGGGAGGCCGTCGCCCGCACCAGCGTGGCCGCGCTCCACCTGTACGCCGGGCGCCACCCGAACGACCCGCGGCTCGCCGAGCTGATCGGCGAGCTGTCCCTGCGCGACGAGGACTTCCGCCGCTGGTGGGCCGATCACGACGTGACGCGCCGTACGTTCGGCTCCAAGCACTTCCACCACCCCCTGGTCGGCGATCTCTCCCTGGACTACGAGGCGCTCGCCGTCACGGGAGACCCCGACCAGGTGCTCGGGATCTACACCGCCGAACCAGGTTCGCCGTCGGAGGAGGCGCTGCGGCTGCTGGCCGGCTGGACGAGCCAGGCGGGCGCCGCGTCCCTGGGCTGAGCCCGCACAGGTGTCGTTCGGTCGGGGAACGTGGGACCGAAGACCCTTTTCCGGCCTCGCCCCGCGGGCGGACGGTGGACGGGAACGGGGGGACCGCTCATGCGCACCACGATCGCTCAATGCGTCCTCGACGACCTCGGCCGTACCGTGGCGTCGGTCATCTTCGGTGTGGACGGCGTCGTCGTGGACAGCGACCGCGCCTCGGCGGCGGCGTGGAAATCGGTGTTCGACCCGTTCCTGCGGTCCCACGCGATGGTGTACGAGACGCTGTACGTGCCCTTCGACGTCTTCCTCGACCATCCGGCGCACATGCGCGGCCGGCCGCCCCTCGATGGCGCGCGCGACTTCCTCGCCTCCCGCGGCATCAGGCTGCCCTACGTCGACCAGCGCGTCTTCGTGGTGCGCCACGAGGAGTTCTTCCGCGGCGAGGTCCGCAGGCACGGCGTCTCACCCGTCGCCGCGACGGTCGCCTTCGTTCGCGAACTGCGCCGGTACGGCGTGCGCACCGCCGCGGTCTCCGAGCGGTGCTGCGGGTCGGAGCTGCTCAGGAGGGCCGGCGTGGCGGAGCTGTTCGACGTGCTGCTGGACGGCCTGGACGCGCCCGGGATCAGGCTTCCGGCGACCGTGGACGCGGCGCTGTTCGAGGCGGCGGCACGGCGGCTCGGCGAGCCACCGGAACGTACGGCCGTCATCGAGGGTTCGACCGCGGGCGTGGCGGCCGGGCGGTACGCCGGGTTCGGCGCCGTCGTCGGCGTGGACCCGACCGGGGGAGCCACGGGCCTCGGCGAGCAGGGCGCGGACCTCGTGGTCACCGACGTCTCCCGACTCCGGCTGCGTCACCGACGCATCGCCTGAGCGACGGGTCGCTGATGACGACCTGGCGTATCGATCATGAGGGTTACGATCCAGGCCGGGAACGACTGCGTGAGGCGTTGTGCACTCTTGGCAACGGTTACTTCGCCACGCGCGGCGCGGCGCCGGAGACCTCGGCGGGACCGGCGCACTACCCCGGCACGTACGTCGCCGGCTGTTACGACCGGCTGTCCTCGCTGGTCGCGGGCCGTACGGTCGTCAACGAGGACGTCGTCAACGTGCCCAACTGGCTGCCGCTGACCTTCCGCGCCGAGGGCGGCGCCTGGTTCACCCCGGACCGGTTCGAGCTCCTCGACCACACCCAGGAGCTCGATCTCCGTGAGGGCCTGCTCACCCGGCGGCTGCGCTACCGGGACGAGGCCGGGCGCGTGACCGCCGTGGAGCAGCAGCGGCTCGTGTCGATGAGCGAGCCGCACCTCGCGGCGCTGGAGACCACGGTTCGCCCGGAGAACTGGTCCGGAATCCTGGAGATCTACTCGGGCCTCGACGGGTGGGTGCGTAACGACGGCGTGGAGCGCTACCAGAACCTGTCCGGGGCGCACCTGGTCTACCGCGACGCCGGCGCCGACGGCGACCTGGTCTGGCTCGACGTCGAGACCGTCACCTCGGAGACGCGGATCGCCGAGGCGGCCCGCACGAGGATCCTGATGGGGGAGGAGACCGGGCGCGAGGTCCGCGGCGCGCCCGGGTGGATCGCCCACCAGCTCACCGTCCAGGCCGGGCCGGACGCCCCGGCGACGGTGGAGAAGGTCGTCGCCCTGCACACGTCCGGCGACGGGGGTGCCGCCGAGGCGGCGCGCGCCGAGGCCGCGGGCGCCGGGTGCTACGGCGAGCTGCGCGAGCGCCACGTCGCCGCGTGGGCGCGGCTCTGGGAGCACGGCCGCCTCGACGTCGGGGGCGGGCCGCCGCAGCGTGCCGTCAACCTGCACCTGTTCCACCTGCTCCAGACGGTCTCGCCGAACACGGCCGGCCTGGACGTCGGCGTGTCGGCGCGCGGCCTGCACGGCGAGGCGTACCGCGGCCACGTGTTCTGGGACGAGCTGTTCGTGCTGCCCTTCCTCAGCCTGCGCCTGCCGGAGGTCGTACGGTCCCTGCTGCTGTACCGCTGGCGGAGGCTGCCGGCGGCGCGCGAGGCGGCGCGGGAGGCCGGGTACGCGGGCGCGATGTTCCCCTGGCAGAGCGGGAGCGATGGCAGCGAGGAGACCCAGCTCCTCCACCTCAACCCCCGGTCGGGCCGGTGGCTGCCGGACAACTCGCGTCTCCAGCGGCACGTCGGCCTGGCGATCGCCTACAACGTCTGGCATCACTACCAGGCGACCGGCGACCTGGACTTCCTGTCCGAGTACGGCGCGGAGCTGCTGCTGGAGATCGCGCGGTTCTGGGCGAGCATCGCCACGCTTCGCGACGGCCGGTACGACATCGGCGGTGTGATGGGGCCCGATGAGTACCACGACGCGTATCCGGGGGCGTCCGGGCCGGGCCTGGACAACAACGCCTACACCAACGTCATGGCGGTCTGGACGCTGTGCCGCGCCCTCGACACGCTGGAGGCGCTGCCGGCCGAGCGGCGCGCCGAGCTGCTCGAGCGGCTGGCGCTGACCGAGGACGAACTGGCGCGCTTCGAGGACGTCAGCCGGCGCATGCGGGTGATCTTCCACGCCGACGGAGTGATCAGCCAGTTCGAGGGTTACGAGGGTCTCTCCGAGCTCGACTGGGCGGCTTATAGGAGCAAATATGGCGACATCCGCCGTCTCGACCGGATCCTGGAGGCCGAGGGCGACAGCCCGAACCGCTACAAGGCGTCCAAGCAGGCCGACGTCCTCATGCTGTTCTACCTGCTGTCCGCCGACGAGGTGTACGCGCTGTTCGAGCGCCTCGGCTGTCCGGTCGACCGGGAGACGATCCCGAAGACCGTGGCGTACTACCTGGCCCGCACCTCACACGGCTCGACGCTGAGCGCGGTCGTGCACGCGTGGGTCCTGGCCCGCTCGGACCGCCCCGCGTCGTGGAGGTTCTTCCTGGAGGCCCTCGACGGCGACCTGTACGACGTCCAGGGCGGGACGACGGGCGAGGGCATCCATCTCGGCGCGATGGCGGGCACCCTCGACCTGGCCCAGCGCTGTTACACCGGGCTCGAACTCCGCGGCGGCGTGCTGCGGCTGGACCCCGTCCTGCCGGAGGGCCTGCCGGTCCTGTCGATGGAGCTGTGGTACCGCGGCGACGGGGGACTGCGGCTGCGCGCCGGCCCGGACGGCGTGGAGGTCGGCCTGCCCGCGTCGGCCCGGCAGCCGATCGAGGTCGTCGTGGACGACGGGCGCGCCACCACACTGCCGCCCGGCCGGTCGCTCCGCTTCGGCCACCGGACCTGAGCTCAGGGGCCGGCGGCCGAAGCGATCGTCTCTCCCAACGACCGCTGGGCGCCCTTCCGCAATGGAAGAACGCCCAGGATCGGTGGAGAAGGAAAAGTCAGCCGTGAGGCTTTCAGCCACGGCGGAGCAGAAGAATCACGAGCACGACAACGAGGATGAGTACGACGGTGCCGATGCCGATATACATGAAATGTGCCTCCGATGTGCTGTTTTGTCTGCCGCCCGGTCCTGCAGCGGCAGGTGTACGACCCGATCTCTACCCTCACGAATAAGTACAAACATCTTTGTTCGCGGCATGCCACGCGGTTTCCGCACATCTCTCGGGGCCGGTTAGGAAGCGGCATCGAGGGCAGGGGGACATCTCGACCAACTCGAGAGAGGACGCCGATGAGCACAGGCGACAAGATTAATAACAAGGTCGAAGAGACCAAGGGCGAGGTCAAGGAGACGACCGGCCGGGCCGTGGGCAACGAAGAGCTCCAGGCCGAGGGCGAGGCCGACCAGGCCAAGGGCAACCTCAAGCAGGCCGGCGAGAAGATCAAGGACGTCTTCAAGAAGAAGTGACCCGCGGGTCTCCGGTGCCGGCGGCGGCCGCGTGTCGCCGCCGGCACCGTTCGTCTGCGCGGCCGCACCGGCTACGGTGCTGACTCCCGGCCCGTACGCACGTAGGATCCGCACCCGTGCCCGACCTCGATGGGCTCGTCGACGTCCACGCGCACTTCACCACCGGCCGTTACGTCGAGGCGGCCGAGGCCGCCGGCCACCGCGAGCCGGACGGCATGCCCGAGGCCCACTGGCCCCGCTGGAACGCGGCCGAGCACCTCGAACTCATGGAGCGCGTCGGCGGCGCGACCGCGATGCTGTCGATCTCCTCGCCGGGCGTCCACTCCGGCGACCTCGGCGCGGCCGGCGTGGTGCTCATGAGCAACAGCCGCGGCGCGTACCTCGGCGACGAGCGGCTGGCCCCGATGCCGGCCGAGCTCGACCGCCGCCGCGCGGCCGTCTTCCTGCACCCCACCTCGGCCGTGGGACACGAGCACGTCGACTGCGGGCGCCCCCGGCCGATGATGGAGTTCCTCTTCGACACCGCGCGCAGCGTCGTGGACTTCGTCCTGTCCGGGCACGCCGAGCGCTATCCGGGCCTGCGGCCGATCGTTCCGCACATGGGCGGGGTCCTGCCCCTTCTCGCCGTACGGGCCGAGCTCTTCCGGCCGCTCCTCGGCGACACCGGGGACGGCCCGTCCGTGACCGAGACCCTGCGCCGCTTCCACTACGACCTCGCCGGGGCGCCGAACGCCGAGCAGCTGGCCGCGCTGGCCTCGATCGCCCCGCCGGAGCACCTGCTCTACGGCAGCGACTACGCCTGGACCCCCGCCGAACTCCTGCCGTACGCGGCTTCGGCGCTGGACTCCCTGATCCCCGGCGGCACGTGGCGGGAGCGGACCGCCCGCAACGCCCGCGCGCTCTTCGGGCGATAAGCGAACCCTGAAGGGGTCCGGGCCGTACGCGGTTGGGAGAATGGGAGCGTCCGTCAACGGCCTGCCGGGCGCGGAGGTGACCTGCATGATCATCGATCTCGCGAACACCGACACGCGGACGATCCAGGACGCGCTGACCGCCGCCCGGCACAGGGTCGGCCAGCCCGCCACCGGCAAGGTGCTGACGCTGGTCATCGTGACGAGCGAGGCGTCGCAGTACGACGCCCTGCGCGCGTCGACCGAGGCGGCGCGGGAGCACCCGTGCCGGATCCTCGGCGTCATCCCGCGCGGCGGCAGGGAGGAGCCCCGGCTCGACGCCGAGGTGCGCATGGGCGAGGGCGGACCCGGCGAGATCGTGCTGCTCCGGCTGTACGGCGAGGTCGCCGAGCACGCCGACTCGGTCGTGCTGCCGCTGCTGGTCCCCGACACTCCCGTCGTCGTTTTGTGGCCCGACACGGCGCCACGACGGCCGAGCGTCGACCCGCCGGGCGCCCTGGCCCAGCGCCGGGTCACCGACACGGCCGCCACCGCGAACCCGCTCGCCGCGCTGAAGCGTCTCGCGACCGCGTACATGCCGGGCGACACCGACCTCGCCTGGACGCGCATCACACCGTGGCGTTCGCTGCTCGCCGCGACGCTCGACCAGCCCCACACCGAGATCACCGCCGGCCGGATCGAGGCCTCGCCGGACAACCCGAGCGCGGCGCTGCTCGCCGGTTGGCTCGCCGTGCGGCTGGCCGTGCCGTGCGAGGTGTGCGACTCCTTCGGCCCCGGCATCACCGCCGTACGGCTGACCACCGATTCCGGGCAGATCGCGGTGACCCGTCCGGACGGCCGGTGCGCGACCCTGTCCGAGCCCGGCGTGCCGGACCGCGAGGTCGCCCTGCACCGGCGGCCGGCCGCCGAACTGATCGCCGAGGAACTCCGCCACCTCGACCCCGACGAGGTGTACGAGGAGGCCGTCACCCGCTACGCCCAGGGCCTGAACGGTGCGCCCCGGCGCGTGAAGGCGGGCAGGCCGTGACGGCTTAGGATGGTGGCCGGTTTCGTCGGTCTCGCGGGGGAGTGTTGGGCCATGTCCGGTCGGCGGATGGTCGGGTTAGCCGTATTCCTGGCGGCCGTGTCCGGATGCTCCTCCGCAGGCGCTCCGGTACGTGCCACCCCCCCGCTTGTGGCCCCGTCCGCGACGGTGCAGTCGCCGGCGGAAGGTGGCCGCGTATGCGTCACCGGCCGTACCTCCTCCGAAGGGAAGAGCCACGGGCTGGTCACCGTCGGAGGGCATCCCACCGCCGTCGTCGCGGTGTGGCTTCCGTCGCTGGAGCAGAGCCCCTGCCGTACGGCGCTCACCCGCGGGGACGCGTCCACCGCACGGCGTCTCGCGAAAGACGTCAGGAAGGCGCCGAAGCCCCCGAGTGGGACGTTCAACTGCCCGAATGACAACGGCCGCGGCGCACGGCTGTACTTCGCGCATGACGGCACCGCGGACCTGGTCGAACTGCGCCTCGCGGGGTGCCGGGGCGTCTCCGCGCCGGGCCGGGGGACCCGTACGCTGACCGACCGGCTGGCCCGCGACCTGGCGCCGATCGCGCCGAGCCCCTGGCACGACGGCCTCGCCCACTGAGTACTCCTACTCATCCGCACCACAGGGGCCGGCTGCCACGATCGCGAGGTGGCTGATCTCAGGACGGATTCCCGGCGGTACGCGCCGGTGACGGGTCGCGTGGCGCTGGCCGCGTGCACGGGCGGCGCGCTGGCGGTCGCGGCGCTCGCGGGGGCGGTCGCGACGGCCGCGCTGGTGCCGTGCCGTGCGCAGGGGCTGGGATGCCTGGGGTACCTCCTGCTCGCCATCGCCGGGGCCCTGTCCGTCGCCGCGATCGCCGCGTGGCCGATCCTGCACGCGCTCAAGGTACGGCCCGCGCTGCCCGTGGCGGTCCTCGGACCGTCCACGGCCCTCGCGATCGGCTGGTTCTGCGCCAAGACGCGCGGGGGCGGCGGGTTCGCGGCGAGCGGAGTCCTCCTGGAGGCCGCGCTCGGGTACGGGATCGCCGCGTTCGCCACCGCCGGTGCCGTCCACTGGTGGTGGCGAGTCGCGGCCGTGGCGGCCGTGGCCGCGCTGGTACCCCTCGCGGGCTGGATCGGCACCCATCGGGCCGACCGCGCGTACGACCGCGAGATCACCGGGGCCGGCGTCCCGCTCCTCGCGCCGGACCTGCCGGGCTACGCGATCGAGAACGCCCACGCCGACCCGTACGCGCGCACCCTGGGCTACGAGCTGACGCCCCGGAGCCTGCCCACGACCGCGCCGGACTACGAACGCGCCGGCCGGACGATCACCGTCCTGGTCACGCCCGTCCCCGCGCGGTTCGCGCCCCCCGCCCGCTGTAACTTCAGTGACGCGTACCGCCCCGACCAGCCCTGCGCCGCCGCCGGCCCGGAGCTGTGGCGCCGTACGACGGCCGGTCCCGAGGTCGACTACCTGACCCGCCGGGGGACCGTCCTGGTCAACGTCTCCCAGGGCGGCGACCTCATCGACGAGCCCCTGCTCCGCCGCGTCGTCACCGGGCTGTCACCGCGCCCCGCGGCCGACTTCCGTCCGCGCTGAGCGCCTACTCGATGCCCTCTTCAAGCGCGTAGCGTACGAGCTGCGCCTTGTTGTGGAGCCGCAGCTTGCCGAGGGTGTTCTGCACGTGGTTCTGGACGGTCCGGTGCGACAGCACGAGACGCTCGGCGATCTCCGGATAGGTCAGGCCCTTGGCGATGAGACGCAGGATCTCGATCTCCCGGGCCGTGAGCCGGGGCACGTCCGGCTCCGCGGAGGTGTCCAGGCGGCGATACTCGCCCAGGACCAGCCCGGCCAGGCCGGGGCTGAAGACCGCCCGGCCGGCCGCCGCGGACCGGATCGCCGCCGTCACCTCCTCGAGCCGCGCGGACTTCAGCAGGTAGCCGGTGGCGCCCGCGGCCACCGCGTCGAGCAGGCCCTGCCGCTCGTCGCTCGCCGACAGGATGAGCACGCGGATCGACGCGTCCGCGGCCAGCAGCCGGCGGGTGACCTCGGCGCCCGGCAGGTCGGGCAGGTGAAGGTCGAGCAGGACGACGTCCGGGCGGGTGGCGCGGAGGAGCCGCAGCGCCTGCGCCCCGTCCTCGGCGGTGCCGGCGAGCGTGAAGCCTCGTTCGGCGAGCTTGTCGGCGAGGCCGTCGCGCCAGATCGGGTGGTCGTCGACGACCAGCACCCGCAGCGGTTCGTCAGTCGCGGGGCACACGGAGCTCCACCTCGGTCCCTCGTCCCGGCGCGGAGACCACGCAGGCCTCCCCGCCCACCTGGTTCATCCGGCCCACGATCGACTGCGCGACCCCGATCCGGCCGGCCTGCGCCGCCCGTGCGAGCCGGTCCCCGGCGAACCCGGGGCCGTCGTCGCGCACGCTCACCGTGACCGTCTCGCCCTCGTCCTCCAGCAGGATCCAGGCCCGCGCCTCCGGACCGGCGTGGCGGCGCACGTTGTCCAGCGCCTCGCGGACCGCGCCCGCGAGCGCCGCGGCGGCCGCCTCCGGCAACGGCACCGCGCCCGCCGGGCAGGAGACCGTGACCCGCTCCCGCGCGAGCGGCTCCAGCAGCGTCCGCAGGTCGACCTGGCCTCCGCCCGCCGGCGGCGGCGCCGCCACCAGCGACCGGAGCGCCGTCTCCTGCTCCCCGGCCAGCCTGCCGAGCTCCGCGGCCTCGCCGCCGATCTCCTTGCCACGCCGGCCCACGAGCGCCAGGACCTGGAGCACGGAGTCGTGGATGTCGCGGGCGATCCGCTCCCGCTCGGCCGTCGCCGCCTCCCGCCGGGCGGCCCGGTCCAGCGTGTCCTCGGCGCGGACCAGGAGCCGTACGACGAGCCCGCCGACGACTCCGGTTATCAGGAGCAGCACGATCCCGTTGAAGGTGTTCTGCGGCAGATCCTGGCGTTCGAGCAGGTCCGCGGCCGAGACCGCGGCGGCGCCGGCCAGCCCCGCCCAGGGCCCGCCCGCGACCGCGCACGCCAGCACGGAGGCCGCCACCCAGGAGACCGGCAGGGTCGCCGCGCCGTGCTCGATGTGGGCCGCCGTGTCGATCCACCGGGTGCTGAGGACCGCCGCGACCGCGACCGCCACGTCCGCGGCGACCAGCGGTGTCCTCCGCGACCGCGGGTAGGCCAGAGCCGTCAGCACGGACCAGCCGCTCATGACCGCGAGGACGAGAATCCCGCCGGCGGGCCGCGCGTAGTCCCCGAAGTCGCGCAGGATCAGCGCCCCGGCGTAGGCGAGCGCGACGAAGCGGAACACCGCAACCGCCCGCCACATCTGCTCGACCACACCAGTGACAGTAAGGCCTCGCCGGCCGGTCTCCCGGCGCGGCCGTCCGCCACGTTACGATCGTGAACGGCGGTGCCGGCCGCCTCTGGGTCCGCGGGCAGAGCTGCAAGCTCACCGGCCTTCGCCTGACGATCGACGGCAGCTCTTTCCAGCCCGGCGTCGCGGACCCGCGGGCGCGGAAGGACTGCCATGCCCGATTCGCCACGCCGGCTTCCCGGCCGGCCGAACCTCCGCCACCTCAAGCTCGAGGCGAAGCGCCGCCTGGCCGCCGGAGAGTTCACCGCACTTCACCAGGCCCAGCTGGCCATCGCCCGTGAGCACGGGCTGCCGAGCTGGACCGCTCTCAAAGAGCTCGTGCTCACGGGCGAAGGCCGGCACGCGTTCGCGCAGGTGATGTGGGTGATCGCGCGGTTCCGCGACGCCGGTTCCGCGGGCTGGGCGGCGCCGGCCGAGGACGAGCTCCGCGAGCACTTCGACGACGGTTACCTGCGCCGCGTCCCGCCGCAGGCGATGGCCGGCGGGCTCGGCCGCGCGGCCGGCCGGCTGGGCGGGGAGCTCGTCATCGCCGGCGAGACGCCGACGCGGATCCGCGCGCAGGTCGCCGACCTGCGCATCGAGGCGGCGGTCGAGCCCTCTCCTCCGCACCGGATGACCGTGCTGCGCGTCTATCCCGGGGGCGAACGTGTCACGGACGCCCGCGTCGCGTCGCCGTCCAGCCGCACGTCCGGGGCGGTGCCGCCGACGGCGGCCGAGGCCGCCGAGGCCTCGTTCGCCGGTCTCGGGCTGGCCGGCCTCGTCGTGGCGGGCGAGGACTGGACCCTCGCCCGGGGGTGGGCCGACCTGTCGCGGAACGAGCCTCTGCGCCCCGGCCACCTGTTCCCGGCGTACGGGGTCACCAAGCTCATCACCGCGGCCGTCGTGCTCCGCCTCGTCGCCGCCGGCCGCGTGGGACTGGACGACCCGGCCGGCGCGTACCTGCGTACGGTCCGGCCGGCCGACGCGTCGGTGACCGTGCGGGAACTCCTCGCCCACATCGGCGGTGTGGACGACCCGGAGGAGATGTTCGCCGACGTCGTGCCCGACGTGCGGTCGCTGTTCGGCCCGGTCGCGGCGTGCGGCGGTCCGCGCGGTGTGTTCGGCCCGGGCAACGGCGGCTACGCCCTGCTCGGGCAGCTGATCGCCGACGTCACCGCGTCGCCGTATCCGGAGGCGGCCAGGCGCCTCGTGCTGGAGCCGCTGGGGATGGACCGTTCGTGGTTCCCCGGCGCCCTGCCGCCGGACCGTGCCGTGGCGGGCCACCGCCTGCGCGACGGCGTGCTGGAACCGGACCCGGTCCGGCTGTGCGTCGTCCCGGCCGCCGGGGGCCTGTGGACGACCGCGTCGGACCTCGTGCGGTTCGGCGCGCGGTGGCGGACCCTGCTCCCCGGCGACCTGGCCCGGGAGGCGCTGCGGCCCCAGGACGCGGACGCGCGGATCGGCCTGGGCTGGCTGCTCGCCGAGGGCGCCGCGGGCCATCCGGGCGGCGGCCCCGGAGCGTCGGTGTCCCTGCTCATCCGCCCGGACGGCGGCCCGGTGACGGTGGCCCTGACGAACCGCCTGATCCCGATCGAGCGCCTGAACGCCCGCGTGCTCTCCGGCCTTCAGCGTCCGAGGTAGCCCTCGGCCACCGCGGCCGGCGCGCACGCGAGCCAGCCGTCGACGACCGCCTCGCGCAGGGCGGTCTCGGCGGCGGCTCCCAGCTCGATGAGCACGGCCGCGTAGCCGTCGAAGTGCGGAATGGTGAAGAACCCGTCATGCCCGGCGGCGAGCACGGCCTCCTTGCCACTGAGATCCTCGACGCGTACGGCGAGAATGGGCCCGTCCGGCGGCGTCGCGTCCCCGAACCGCTTCAGATCCGCCTTGCTGAACGGCCGTACCCACGCGAACGCCTTCCCCCCGACGGACCACGTCCGGTTCCCGTACCGCTCACCCTCGACGACCTCGGGCAACCCCGAAACGATCCGCGCCACGTCCTCCACCGTCACCACACCCGTACCGTACTGCCGAGCGGCGGCGACCCCGCCCGCGCTCAGGTCTGGCGTTTGAGTTTGCGCCAGCCGCCGGCGCGGTTGTCGGCGATGATCTGTTTCAGCATGGCGGTGAGGGCCGGGGCGTTGACCGGGTCGTCGCGGCGGAAGGCCACCGTGCGGGCGGTCTTGTTGTCGTGGCCTCCCGTGATGATGCCCTCCGGGTCGGGGACGATGGCGCCGTCGTACAGGAAGACGTTGACGTGGTCCTTCGCCGCCAGCAGCGCGCAGACGTTGCCCCGCAGCACGAAGTACGGGCGGTCGGTCCGTTTGATCGTCTCGGTGATCTCCTCGTCCGCGGCGTGGACGAGGTCGCGTACCTCGCGGCAGATGGCCTGCTGCCAGTCCGGCAGGCGCTCGATGTAGGCGTCGACGCGCGGGTCGGTAACGTAGGTCATGAGTGGTTCGCCTCTCCGCCGGATCCGGTCACCTTAGACGCCGGCGCATCTGATGGGATTGGCGGCATGAGCACACGAGGACATGACATCGAGGTCGCACCCGCGTCGGATCAGGTCGTGGTGCGGGTCGGGGACGTGGTCGTCGCGACCTCCTCCCGGCCGGTCGTACTCACCGAGACGGGCTGCCCGCCGCGCTACTACCTGCCGGCCGAGGACGTGAAGACCGACCTGCTCCGGTCGTCCGACACGACCTCGCACTGCCCGTTCAAGGGTGACGCCGTCTACTTCTCCGTGGAGACCGACGGCGGTGTGGCCGAGGACGTGATCTGGTCCTACCCGGAGCCGTTCCCGCGCGTCGAGCAGGTCAAGGACCTGTACGCCTTCTGGTCCGAGAAGCCGGGCGTCACCCTCGAGGTGAACGGGCAGGCATAGGCGCCCCTCTCAGTACTCCGCCAGGCGCCCCTCGGACAGCCGCAGCCGGCGCGTCACGTTGATCTCGGCGAGGAACCGTTCGTCGTGGCTGACCACCACGAAGGCCCCCTCGTACGCCGCCAGCGCGCTCTCCAGCTGCGCGACGCTGACCAGGTCGAGGTTGTTGGTCGGCTCGTCCAGCAGCAGGAGCTGCGGGGCCGGTTCGGCGCACAGGACGCAGGCGAGCGTGGCGCGCAGGCGTTCGCCGCCGGACAGGACGCCGACCGGCAGGTGCGCGCGCGCCCCGCGGAACAGGAAGCGGGCCAGGAGGTTCATCCGGTCCGGTTCCAGCATGCCGGGCGCGAACGCGGCGAGGCTCTCGGCCACCGTACGGTCGGCGTCCAGCAGATCCAGGCGCTGGGAGAGGTAGGCGACCCGGCCGTCGGCCCGCCTGGTCTCACCGCCCTCCGGTGCCAGCTCGCCGCCGACCACGCGCAGCAGCGTGGACTTGCCGGCGCCGTTGGGGCCGGTCAGCGCGATGCGTTCGGGGCCGCGGATGACCAGGTCGACGCCGTCGAACAGCGCCCTCTCGCCGTACCGGACCCGCATCCGCTCGCCGAGGAAGACCGTACGCCCGGCCGGGACGTTCGTCCCGGGAAGCTCGAGTGCGATCTTCTGCTCCTCGCGCAGGGCGCGGCCGGCCTCGTCGAGCCGGGCCTTCGCGCCGGCGACGCGGGAGCCGTGCGTCTCGTCGGCCTTGCCCGCCGACTCCTGGGCGCGCCGCTGCATCGCCCCGGCGACGATCTTCGGCAGCCCGGCGCTCTTGATGTTGCGCGCGGCGTTGCCCGCCCGCTTCGCCGCCCGTTCGCGGGCCTGCTGCATCTCCCGCTTCTCCCGCTTGACCTCCTGCTCGGCGTTGCGGATGTTCTTCTCGGCGACCTCGCGCGCACCGCGTACGGCCTCCTCGTACGCGGTGAAACCGCCGCCGTACGAGTGGATCTCGCCCTGGTCGAGCTCGGCGATGCGGTCCATGCGGTCGAGCAGCGCCCGGTCGTGGCTGACGAGCAGCAGGCAGCCGTTCCAGTCGTCGAGCACCGTGTAGAGGTGCCGGCGCGCGTCGAGGTCGAGGTTGTTGGTCGGCTCGTCGAGCAGGAGG
This sequence comes from Actinomadura sp. DC4, assembly GCF_030406325.1. Classification (GTDB taxonomy): domain Bacteria; phylum Actinomycetota; class Actinomycetes; order Streptosporangiales; family Streptosporangiaceae; genus Actinoallomurus. Next base: position 182,927 of record NZ_JAUEQY010000015.1, read on the forward strand.
ACGTCCGGGCGCTTGAGGAGCTGGGCCGCGAGGCCGAGGGAGACGACCTGGCCGCCGCTGAGGGTGTCCAGGCGCCGGGAGAGGGAGAGGTCCCCGAGTCCGAGCCGGTCGAGCTGGGCGCGGGTGCGCTCCTCGATGTCCCAGTCGTTGCCGATCGTGGTGAAGTGCTCCTCGCTCGCGTCGCCGGCCTCGATGGCGTCGAGCGCCGTGATCACCGGAGCGATCCCGAGGACCTCGGCCACGGTCAGTCGTCCGGTGAAGGGCAGGCTCTGGGGGAGGTAACCGAGCACCCCGTCGACGGACACCGACCCGCCGCCGGGCCGGTACTCACCGGCGATGAGTTTGAGCAGCGTGCTCTTCCCGGCCCCGTTCGGCGCGACGAGGCCCGTACGGCCGCCGCCGACGGTGAAGGACAGGTCCTCGAACACGGGGGTGTCGTCGGGCCAGGAGAAGGTGAGACCGGAACAGATGATGAACGCGTCGGACATGTGAGAGCCCTCGAGTGTGAGCCGGGACGCCCGGCAGGGGGGTTCGGTGGGACGACAAGACGGCCACGGCCGCGCGCTCAGGCGCCTGCCAGTGGCCGATCACTTCCGGTATCACCCGGAAATGTCGTCGTCACCTACCACGATCTGATCTCCCTCGTATCCGAACACTCGCGTTTCACCGTAGCAGGAGCCGCCGTCCACGCAAGCCGCAGCGGCACGGGCCAGGTGGTATCACTGGTCGCATGGCCTCTCCCGGTCCGTCCCTTCCCCTCGGCGCCGCTCCGGACTGGGTGCCCGCGGACGTACGTTCGTGGAACGACACGACTCAGGTCAGAAAAGCGGCAGGAAGCCTCAGGGCCAAGGAGAAGTACGACTTCCAGCGGGCGTGCCTTCCGTACCTTCAGACCGTCCTCGACGGCGACGCGATCGAGGTTCCGGAGATGGGCGGATGGGACGCCGCCGGCATCGATCATCTGGCGTGGGCCGAGGACGGCCGGAGACTGAGAGCCGTCGTCCAGTGCAAGGGCTTCGGCGTCGCGCAACACGAGATCGGCGGGGCCCAGGCCGCCCAGTGCGTGAGGAGCATCAGACGATTCCAGGAGTCGGGCCTCACCACGGACGCCTATGTGCTGCTGCACAACCGGGAGAACAAGGACACCGGTTTCCACGACGCGGTGACCTCGGCGCTGATCGCGCTTCAGCGGAGCGGCGCCGCCGGATGGGTGGACCTGTGGGACCGCAAGCGTCTGCTCGGCATGGTCTGCGCGCGTCTTTCGGAACTGGTCGAGAGAGCTTGGCGGAGGCAGAGCGATGACCTCCGGGGCCGGATGAACGCGCTCCTCGGCGAGGACCACCTGACGGAGGTGCCGCTGTCCGCAGGCACCTACCACTTCTCCGGCAACGATCTGGTCGGCGCGTTCGAGGCGACGACGAAGCTCGCGGACCCCGCCCACGAACTCATGAGCGGCGGCGGCGGCAAAGGCCTCCGTCTGCTGCTGGGCGGGTTCGGGTACGGGAAGACGGCGGCCGCGCTGCGGATCTCACAGATACTCGGGCGAGAGGCTCTCTATATTCCGGCGGCACTGCTCCGCGCGGATCACAGCGGCGGCCGTGCCCTCCTGAGGCAGGTGATCGATCCGGTGGCGCTGCTCGAACAGATCCCGGACGCCGACATGCAGGCGATCGAGCCGCTGGCGGAGGTCGTGTCGGAGAAGCTGCTCCGCAGACCACGCGGAGACATCCTGCTCGTGGTCGACGGCCTGGACGAGGCGCCGCTGGCCCATCGTCGCAACGGCGTGGCCCAGATCCTCAACGAGGTCTCCGACGTGCGCGTCCCCGTCCTGCTCACCATGCGCACCGAGTTCTGGCATGCGAAGCACGAGGAACTGGCGGGCGCGCTCAGCCCCCATCCGTACGCCGGTGCCAGGATGTCCGCGGTGGAGCTGCGCCCATGGGCCGATCCGGAGATCCGCTCCCTGATCGCCCGCGCGCGGAGCAGGGCCGGTGAGACCGGTGAGGTGGAGGCCGGGCACAACCTGTCCGAATTGCTCGACCTCATCGGTAGAGAGCCGTTCGCCGCGCTCTATGAGGACATCCCACGCCGGCCCCTCTTCCTCCAACTGCTGATCTCCGATGTCGCGGCCGAGGGCGTCCGCCGTCTCGACCCGGTGACGCTCATGGACAGCTGGGTCGCCCGGAAACTCCGCCGCGACCTGCTGAATCCGGAACTGATCTCTCCCGGAGGCGACCACCGTCCGCCGCTCGTTTCCGCGGGTGAGAGCCTGGACACCGCGCTGGCGCGCTCGTGGGACCTGATGGACACGGCCGCGGGCCAGACCCTGCCCGCCGAGCCGGTCGCCGGCACCGAGCCGGACCTGGGATCGAGCGTTCGATGGGATTCGCTCGTCGCGGTGCTCCCGTGGCTGGAGACCCGTCGCGACCTCGGGGCGGTCTCCACCCAGACGCTCCTCCTTCCGCTCGGGCCGCACAAGGCGGGGCGTGCTCCGCGGCTGGTGTTCGCGCACCGCGCGTTTCAGGAGTTCTTCGCCGCCCGTCACGTGCTGATCGAGGGCCGTCCCCTCGACGGCACGATCCCCCCTGCCGTCAGAGAGTGGACCGGGCGCATGAGCGCGATCGGGTACCCCTGACGCGCCGCCGTACGGGGCCGGCTCGCCGAGGTGGAGGGCGCCGCCGACCAGGCCTGACCGTGCTGGACCGGCGTTTTTCCGGGTAGAGAACGCGATCATGGGCGCGTCATCGCTGTTCGTCCTCGGCCTGGCCATCACGGTCGTGGTCCTGCTCTCGCAGGCCCTGGCCGGGCGGATCGGCATGCCCGAGGCGATCCTGCTCGTGCTGCTGGGCACGGCGGCGGGGTTTCTGCCCGGCGTGCCGGAGACGCATCTGCCGCCGGAGATCGTGCTGTTCGGGTTCCTGCCGCCGCTGGTCTACCACGCGGCGTTCTTCACCGCGCCCCGTGAGGCACGGGCCGACGTGGTCCCGATCACGACGCTCGCCGTCGGCCTCACGCTCGTGACGACCTTCGCCGCCGCAGCGGCGGCCCACTGGGCGATGCCCGCGCTGAGCTGGGCGCTCGCCATCGCGTTCGGCGCGGCGGTGGCCCCGACCGACGCCGTCTCGGCGACCGCGATCCTGCAGCGGCTCGGCGCCCCGCTGCGGCTCGTGACCATCGTGGAGAGCGAGAGCCTCATCAACGACGGCGTCGCGCTCACCGCCTTCGGCCTGGCGATCGAGGCGCTCACGACGAACTACACCCCGGGCCACGTCCTGGTCCGTACGGGTGAGGTGGCGGCCGGCGGGGTGGCGTACGGCCTGCTCGTGGGCTTCGTCCTGGCCCGCGTACGGCGCCGGATCCGCGATCCCCGCAGCCAGCTGGTGGTGTCGCTGCTGACGCCGTACCTGGCGTACGTGCCGGCCGAACGCCTCGGCTTCTCGGGCGTGCTGGCCACGGTCACGGCCGGGTTCTACTTCGGTACGCGCGGGGAGGGCATGCTCCAGCCGGCGACGCGGGTGCCCGGGCAGCTGTTCTGGCGGATGCTGGTCTTCCTGCTGGAGTCGGCGCTGTTCGTGCTGCTCGGCCTGCAGGTCCGCGGCATCGTCGGTGAGGTCGCCGGGCACACCTGGTCGCGGGTGGCCCTCGCCGTGCTGGCCGTCGCCGCGGTGATCGTGTCGCTGCGCCTGCTGTGGGTGTTCCTGGTCTTCCCGCTCGCCCGCTTCCTGCCGGGCCGCCACCTCGGCTTCGACCACCTGCCGTGGCGGGAACGGGTCGTCATCGGCTGGAGTGGCATGCGCGGCGCGATCTCGCTGGCCCTGGTGCTGTCGCTGCCGGTGAGCGTGCACGGCCACGCGCTCGCGGGCCGGGGCGAGCTCATCTTCCTGGCGGCGGCGATCGTCTTCGTGACGCTGATCGGCCAGGCCACGACACTGCCGCTCGCACTCCGCCGGTTCGGCCTGGGCGAGGCGGACCGCGCGCGGATGGAGCAGATGCGCACACACCGGGCGATCATCGAGACGGCCCTGTCCCGGATCGACGAACTCGCCGGGCGGGGCGAGGTGGACGACCGCACCGCGCGGACGTTCCGGCAGCTGTACGAGGACCGCCTGGAGCGGGTCCGCGCCGCCCTGGACGACGAGCCGGAGGAGGAGGGCCTGACCGACGCCCTCATGGTCCGGCGGGAGATCCTGCGGGCCCAGCGGGACAGACTGCGCTCGCTCTATCGCAAGGGCAAGATCGGCATGGACACGAGACGGGCCGTGAGCCGCCGCCTCGACCTGGAGGACCGCGAGGTCCGCCGCGACGTTCACTGACGTGCGCGAGACCCGGGGCGGTACCACAGGCCCGTCATCGCGTCCGACCGGCCGCTGATCGCCAAGTGTACCGGCATCGACCGCGACTACCGGGTACGCGCCCTCGCCGAAGGCGGCTGCGAACGGCTGCTCGACAGCTTCCGCCCGATGATGCGGTGGAACCCACCCGTGCTGGAGGCCGATTATCCGGTCCATCGGGACCAGGTGCCGGCCGGCCGCGGTCTCCTCCTCGTCCCCGGATTCTTCTGCTGGCGTAGACCCATCACACTGGTCGGCCCGGCCCTCCCACCGGTGCCCGTCGACCCGATCGCCCGTGACTGCCGCGTCGTCGAGGAGGACCCGCAGCGCGACCGCTCGCTGGCCGACCTCCTGGGCCGTACGCGCGCCGCCGTGCTGGACGCCGTCGCCGGCGGAGCGCCGGCCTCTTATCGTCATTACGGGCTTGGTGCTGCCTTTCCCGTCGTTTATTTCTCGGCTATATTCTCGCGCCATGGCGACTGGTGTGTACATCGATGTCCCTCAGGATCTGGCCGATCTTCTCGCGGAAGACGGCTTTCGCCGGGCCGGGGTCAAGCGTGGGGTGGAGGTCGTCGACGCCGTCCAGATAGGGGTCGGTCTCGGCGCCAATCTCGTCACCATCCTGCTCGCGAAATATCAGATTCCACAATTCGTCAAACATTGGTGGAATTTCGCGCGCGGAGGTGGACCGGCCGAGCGCCGTAGTGTCAAAATCACCTTTGAGGCCGACGGCGAGCCCGCGGCGCTCACGTTCGAGCACGAGCACGACGGTCCTCCGCCCGAAGTGGTGGTACGAGCGATGATCGCCTGCCTGGAGTCGCTGATCCGGCCCCCCGAGAGCGGTCCCGAGTGAGGGACCGCCGCGAGCCGCCGGGAGCGCCGGGGACGATCAACCTCGACACCGGACGCCTCAAGAAATTGCTCATCGAGAGGAACACGCTCGAATTACGCCACGTCCGAGCAGACGCCGAAGTCGGTCGGCTGACGCAGGAGCAGAACGTCTTGGTAGGGCGGTCGAACGCCACTACCGACCGTCTCCAGCGAGCCAAGCTCGACGCGGAGTACAAGAAACGTACTAAGGATGTCGATAAAAGTCGCGCCGAGCGCGAGAAGATCCTCAAGGAATTCCACCGAAAGGAACTCGAGATCGCCGACGTCGTAGCGGCGCTCTGGGAGGCCGCGCAGGCATTCATCGCGGCGAGTACCAGGAGTGCGGCTCACTCCGACTCCGCCGCGGCCGACGAGCTGGTTCGCCTGGCGGCCACGCTGCACGCTGTTGAAGGCGCGACCACGAAGAACACCAGTGCGATCGCGACGGCCGAAGCCGCCGCCCGCAGCGCCGCCGAGGGCGTCGAGCGCCTGTCCCGGTCGGTCCACGACATCGAGCGGGGCCTCTCCGGTCAGCCGCCACCCGGGCGGAGGCGGATCCTCCAGATCGGCGGAAGGCCGGACGTACCCGCCACCCCGGAGCTCTCGGAGGAGGAGAAGGCGACGCTGCCGGAGAACACCACGGTGTTGCTGTTCGCCTCCGAGCCCCGTGATCTTCCCCGGCCCGACCTGGCTCAGGAGATCACGGAGATCCTGAGGCGGATCGACGAGGCGGAGTTCGGCGACCGCATCGACCTGCGGCCGTGGCCCGCCACGCAGCCGTTCGACCTGCTGCCGAATCTCAACCGGCACAAACCGCACATGGTCCAGTTCAGCGGGCACGGCCGGGAGGACGGGATCCTGCTGATGGGACCGAACGACAGATCCGAGCCGATCGAGGCGGACCAGCTGATCCAGATGCTCCGGTGGACCAACGTCAACCTGCGCATCGTGTTCTTCAACCTCTGTGACTCCGAAGCCCACGCGCGCCTCGCCGCCGAGTTCGTCGACGCGGCCATCGGCCTGCGCGGCGCCTTCTCCGACGCGCCCGCCAGGGAGTTCGCGGCGGCCCTCTACTCGGCGCTCGCCTTCGGCAAGTCCGTCGAACACGCCTTCCACCAGGCGTGCGCGAAGGTCCAGGGCTGGCCGGACGGCGCCTCGCCGCAGCTGTTCTTCCGCGAGGACGCCGACCCGTCCAGAATCGTCCTCGTGAAGCCGTAGCCCGCGGATCATCCGTACCTGAAGCGGCTCGTCACCTCGGACGGCGTGCCCGCCGCGGAGGCGCGGCGGGCAGCGACATCGGCGCGCTACGGCCCGGTCGTACGCGCCATGACCGGCGGTCTCAGCCCATCAGGTGGTCGACGTCGACGGCACCCGGGGGAGCGACGACGTTGAGCGGTGCGTTGTAGTCGAGCAGGTCGAGACCCTGGCCGGGCTTCGGCGGGTCGGGCTCGATGCGCATCGGATACGGAGTCCCGGTCGTCGCGACGTACATCGACGATCCGTCGTTCAGAAGCTGGAGCACCGGGACGCCGCCCAGGGTCGTCTTCTTGCCCTTCGTCACCGTCCCGTCGGCGGTCAGGCTCTCGGCGAAGTCCGCCGGCTTGGTCAGGCCCGCGAGCGGGCCGGAGCGGGTCTTCGACGAGTAGAACCAATGGTCGCCGATCACTCGCGCCACGGCCGCGCCGCCCTCGGCGCGGATCAGCTCAGGACTGCGCATGTACGTTCGCTTGCCGACGCAGCGGACATAAACGCGGGCGTTCGTTCCGTTCGACGGTGATTTTATGCTCCCGTCGCAGGCGTTCTGTCCCATCCGCAAGTCCATCTCGGTGCGTTTGCCGCTCTCGGTGAACGCGCCTTTGATGTGCACGGACCGGGCGTGCGCCAAGGCGTCCTGAGCGGCCTTGACGATGTCGGCCTCGGACTTGGCGGCGATGCCGTTGTCGGCCGGCTGCGCCGATGCCGCCGCGGACGGCGAACCGGCCGCGGACCTGCCGGAAGGCTTACTCGCATCGTTGCAGGCGGTCGTCCCGCCCAGACTTGCGATCACCGCAATGACGGCGATCCCCCGTATTTTCCCCATGAATACCAGACGTTTACCATTCCTTGCCGGTTTACCGGAGATATAGGGACCTGACCCGGCGACGGGCGCGGCGGCGAGGGGCCGCCGCGCCCGCGATACGCCGGGGGTTCAGCTCGTGCTGCAGGAGACCGTCGGCCAGGTCCACGTCCCGTTGGTCTGGACGGTGACGCCCCAGTTGTTGCCGCTGCCGTTGGGCCTGGCGGTGAGCACCTGGGCGCTGGGATAGCTCGCGCTGATGTTCCAGGTCGAAATGATCTTCTCGGGGGAGGGGACGTTCATGGTGACGGTCCAGTTGCTGGAGCCGGTGACCGCGACGTTGAGGTTGTACCGGTCGTTCCACTGCTGACCCGCCGACAGCGTCGCCGAACACGAGCCGCCGCCACCGCCACCGCCGCCACCGCCGTCGGGGGCCACGGCACGGCCGGTCTGCGGGGAGATCATGCCGGCGCACAGGCCGCGAGAGGCCAGCCCCTGCGCGATGCGCGGGATCGCGGCGAGCGTGTTGGCGGGCCACTCGTGCATCAAGATGATCTGGCCGTTGGTGAGCCGGGCGTTGGCCTGCACGATCGCGTCGGTGCTCGCGCCGTTCCAGTCCTGCGAGTCGACGTCCCAGATGATCTGCGTCAGGCCGTACTTCGCCTCGACCGACTGCAGCGTCGCGTTGGTCTCACCGTACGGCGGGCGGAACAGCTTCGGCGTGCCGCCGCCCGCGCCGGCGATGGCCTGTTGCGTACGGGAGATCTCCGAGTCGATCTGCGCCTGGCTCTCCTGCGTCAGGTGCGGGTGGGTGTAGCTGTGGTTGCCCACCCACATGCCGGCGTTGACCTCGGCCTGGACCTGGGAGGGGTACGAGGCGGCGAACTGGCCCTCGTTGAACATCGTGGCCCGCAGCCCGTTCTGCCGGAGCGCGTTGAGCAGGCCCGGGGTGTGGTCGTTGGACGGGCCGTCGTCGAAGGTGAGCCCGACGTACCCGTTGCAGGTGGCGGCGTGTGTCGGAGGCGCGCCGACGGTGACGGCGCTCGCCAGGGCCAGCGCGGCGCCGGCCAGTCCTGCGGCCAGGAGGCGTTTCGTCGGACGTGGTGCGGTTCGCATGCGAGAGGGTCCTCTCCGTGAATGGCCGGGGCTCAGTTCGTGCTGCAGGAGACCGTCGGCCAGGTCCACGTCCCGTTGGTCTGGACGGTGACGCCCCAGTTGTTGCCGCTGCCGTTGGGCCTGGCGGTGAGCACCTGGGCGCTGGGATAGCTCGCGCTGATGTTCCAGGTCGAAATGATCTTCTCGGGGGAGGGGACGTTCATGGTGACGGTCCAGTTGCTGGAGCCGGTGACCGCGACGTTGAGGTTGTACCGGTCGTTCCACTGCTGACCCGCCGACAGCGTCGCCGAACACGAACCGCCACCACCGCCGCCGCCTCCACCGGAGTCGCCCAGCGTGATGTTCGAGCTCCCGCTGCTCTGATAGCCCTCGGTCGCGAGGATCATGTAGTAATTGAAACTGCCGAGGTTCATCCCGTAACGGGCCCACGCGTCGAAATGGTTGCCCGTGGTGATCGTCCCGCCCGTCCTCTTCGACTGCCGGACGCTCCAGTACTGATTGAACGTCCGCGTGCCCTCGACCGAAGGGGCGTTGACGCGCGTCGTCTCGTAGATGTCGTACGTGCCGCCGTCACTGGTGACCGTGCCCTTGTACGTCCCCGTGGGCCGGTAGGTGCCCCAGTTGTCGACGATGTAGTACTCCACGAGCGGATTCGACGTCCACCCGTAGAGGGACAGATATCCGTTGCCGCTCGGATTGAAGGTGCCCGAGTAACTCACGGCCCGGCGTGAGCCGTTGCTCCAGCCCTTACCGGCGACGAAGTTCCCGGTGTTTCTCCACGAGGTGCCGTAATTGCCGGCCGCTCCCAGGTTCATGGAGACCGACCCGGGACTGTCGGTCCAGAACGAGTAGTAGTAGCCGTTGTCGGTGCCGGTCTGGTTCGAGGTGATGGTCGTGTCGGCGACGGCGGCGCCGGGCAGGATCGCCGCGGCGACGACCACCACGACCGTGCAGGCCGCGCGGATGAGCAGCCTGGTGCCGCCGCGCCGGCGGCTCTTGGGGCGGGCTTCGTTCATGTGCGTGCCTCCTCGGACGGCCGATCGCTGGGGCGAGTGTGAGCCGGGCACGCAACAACGTCAACGATAGGTTTCGAAATATTTCGAAAAGGCTGGTCATCGCCTGCTGCAGGAACCGCCTTCTGGCGTGCGTAGTGAAGGTGTCCGTCGGCGAGACACGGCAATGAAAACAGCATGAAAGTCACGCGTGATCACGGCGGAAGCGAAATGTTTCGGGGTGTCTAGCTCGTACGGCGCAGCGGCTTCCGCAGGACGAACCGGTCGAGTTCCCGGTAGTCGGGAGAGCCGAGACCGGCGCCGTAGTGCGTGACCGCGATCTGGGTGAAACCGCCCGGAACCCGGGGCTCGAAGTCGAACGCGGCGAACCCGTACGGCCGCCGCAGGTCGCGGTACGCGGACCACGGCGCGGGCTCGGTGGTGGTGAGAGGCTCGTGGCGGCGCAGCGGGTCGCCGGGGGCGACGTCGTACAGCACGACACCGTCATGCGGGCTGTCGAAGGCGTACCGCGGGGTGGTGTTGGGCTGCCCACCGCCGCCGATGGTCATGTGCACGGTGCCGTGGGAGGTGTCCATGACGGCGCGGTCGGTTCCGCGCGGCGCGGGCGTGAGCAGCGAGGCGCCCGGCAGGACGCCCCTCACGGGGAAGGTCCGCTCGAAGTGGTGTTCGTGGCCGGCGACGACGAGGTCGACCCCGTACCGGTCGAACAGCGGGACGAACTCACGGCGTACGCCGAGGTCGGCGCCGTTGTAGTGCGCGGAGGACATCGCGACCTGGTGCATGCAGACGACGATCCAGTCGACCGCGTCGTCGTCGGCGGCGTCGCGGAGCGTGCGTTCGAGCCAGGCCTTCTGCGCGCCGCCGCTGTAGCCGCGGATGTACGGGTCATAGCCCTTCGACCGGTAGCCGGGCAGGTTGTCGCGCAAGTACGTGTTGAAGCCGCCGTCCTGCAGGCACACGTCGTCGTTGCTGATGGAGATCACCCGGATGGGCCCGGCGGTGAAGGCGTACCAGTTCCCGGCGAACTCGCGCGAGCCGTTGCCGGGCAGGGCGAACCGGGTCCGGTACGACAGGAAGCCCTGCGGGCCGTTGCCGATCTCGTTCTCGTGGTTCCCCAGGCAGGGCATCCACGGGCGGTCGCGGGCCGAGCGCTGGTTGTTGAGGAAGAAGGCGCGCCAGGTGGCCGGCGGGTCGTCGCTGACATTGGCGTAACACAGGTCGCCGTTGAGCAGGTGGAACAGCGGATCGAGGCCGTTGACCGCGTCGACGACGTACCCGGCGTTGGGCGTGACGGGCCCGCGCCCCCGGCCGACCCTGGCCGGGATGCACTGGTCGCCGAAGCTGGTGAAGCGGAACCCCTTGGACCGGCCACGAGGAGCCGTACGGAAGGAGCCGCCCGGCGACGCCGGCGCGCCGCGGTGGGTGACCTGGTAGTCGTGGCGGGTGCCGGCGGCCAGGTGCGGCAGGACGGCGTGGTAGGTGAAGGTCTCCTGCCCGGTGAGGACGTCGGTGTAGACCCGCTCCTCGGCGGGGAACTCCGAGCCCAGCCCGTACCCGGGCCGGCCGAGCCGCACCGCCGGTCCGGCCACGCGCTGCGGCGCCGCCCACGACACCGCCATCTCCGACGAGGCGTCCGGGCCGAACTGCAGGTGCAGTTGCTCAGGAGCCGGGGCCCCCGCCTCCTGCGGCGTGGTCACCAGCGCGGCGGTGCCCGCGCGGGCCAGCAGTGGCGAGGCGACGGCCAGGCCGCCGAGCCCGCCCAGGAGCCGCCGCCGGGAGATACCGCCGGATGATCCGCGCTCGGTCACGCACACTCCTCCGCCCGATCAGGTCGGGACAGCGTACGCGGATCATCCGGCCGCCGTGATCAGGCCCCGAAGAGCGACTTGTAGAGGCTCGCGGCGGTGGTGTTCTGGCGGACGCAGTCGTCGGAGACGGGCCGGTAGAGGTTGGACTCCACCTCGCCCGCCTCACAGTTGTTGAAGTAGTTCTCGTAGGCCATTCCGGAGGCGTGCGCGGCGAACCAGTCGTGCATCCACTGGATGAAGGGCGGGTTCTCGCCGGTGGTGTTGCCGTCGGAGCCCGGCGCGACGCCCCACTCGCCGACGGAGAACTTCTTCCCGTGCGCGGCGGCGAAGGTGTACAGCCAGGTCATCCCCTCGGGCGCCGCCGCGATCTGGTTGAACTGGGCCTGCGAGGCGGCCGACGGATAGTGGTCGTAGTCGTCGATGCCGACGATGTCGACCACGTCGTCGCCCGGATAGCAGTTGGTGCTCACTCCGCCGCACACGTTGCCCGGCGTGGAGTGCGCGTTGATGGTCCAGTCGAAGACCGCCTTCGGGTCGGTCGCCCGGATGCCGAGCGCGGCGTTGCGGTAGCAGTTCATCCACGTCTGGGTGTTCTCGGCCCACCAGGGCATGAACGTCCCGTTGAACTCCCAGCCGAGCCGTACGATCGTGTCCGGGCGGCTCTTCCGCACCATGAGGCTGCCGAAGTTCTTCCAGTCCTGGTTGTGCGCACCACTGGCACAGGCGGCCAGGTCGCCGTGCGCGCCGTTCGGCACCAGGCTCTGGGAGACGACCAGCCGGCCCGGGAAACCCTTGAAGTTCTCGAACACCCAGCCGCTGCCGCTGGTCATGGAAGCCCAGCTCGTACGGTCGGTGTAGGTGTGGGCGACCCCGCAGGCCCGGCGTCGCCAGGTGCAGAAGGCGTTGACGCTGGCGGCGTCGAGGAGAGGGTCACCGTCGACGCCCGACAGGCCGGTGGTCCCCGGCCACGCGGCGGCCGCCCTGGCCGCCTGCGGCGACACGCTGCCGAGCCCGGCTCCCTGGGCGAGGGCGAACACGCTCACGGCCGCCACGGCAATGGCGATCAGTCTTTTTATGCCCATCCGAATCCTCTTTCTCGCGAGTCCGGAACATGGTGGCGTGCGACGGTCGTCTCGGCAAGAAATGCCGGGCGCTCTGCACCAGAAATGACAGATATGGGAGGGTATTGACGTGTTCGACCAGATTGCTTAACTTCATCTCACCAATTGTTGTCAAGCGTCAGAGTCGCCCATGCGTGTTCGCCGAGGTCGTGTCGCCGCACTCGTGTTCCTCGCCGTCGTGCCGAGCGCACGCGTCGCGTCGGCGGACGTCACGCCGAAGGCGGCGGCGGTGTGCTTTCTGTCCTGTGACACGCTCGACCCGTCGAAGGCCGGCCAGGAGACGTTCCCCGTACCGGAGAAGAACGTCAACGGCCGCAGGCTGGTGCTGCACGTGTCCGACGCGGACGGCATGGCGTGGGGCAGCGTCGACAACGGCACCACCGGCGACGCCGTGTGGCTCGACCGGTCCTGGGACGGCGGGAGCACCTGGGAGGGCCTGCTCGGCAAGGCGAGCGTCCCGAGCACGTGGACCGGCACGCGGACGCTCATGTACAACGTCTCCGACCCGCGGAACCACCGCCGCGGCCTGCTGCGTGCCTGCGGCGACGCCGGCGCCGTCGCGTGCACGGACTGGGTCTATCCGGCCGTCTGCGACGTCCGCTGCGACGGCACGGACGCGGGCCAGGCGAACGGCGGCACCGAGCCCGTACCGGCGACGACGCTCTCCGGCCGGGTGATCCGGCTGCACACCGACAAGAACGCGATGGCGTGGGCGAGCATCGAGACGGGCGCCCCGGGTGACGAGGTGTGGCTCGACCGCTCGTGGGACGGCGGCTCGACCTGGCCCGGCGGCTCCTCGCTCGGCCGCGTCCCGGTCGCGAGCGGCGCGGCCACCGCGCGTACGACGATGTTCGCCGTACGGGACCCGCGTGGCCGTCTCTACGGCGGTGCCGTCCGCGCCTGCGGCCGGGCGGTGTCGGGCCAGAACGGCAGCTGCACCGCGTGGGCCCGGCCCGCGCCGGCCCGGGCGTCGGCGGCCGCCGACGCCCTGATGTACTCCTACGATCCCTACACCGGCTGGTGGCCCAGCAGCTGGTGGAACTCCGCGGCCGCGCTCACCGCGCTCACCGGCCGCCGGGACCACCAGTACGACTGGGTCATCGCCCGTACGTTCGACCAGAACAAGGGCACGTTCGCGGCCGGGCAGCGCAGCAGCGACGCGATCGAGGGCAACTTCGTCAGCCGCGCCATCGACGACAGCGCCTGGTGGGGCCTCGCGTGGGTGGCGGCCTACGACCAGACCGGCGACCAGCGCTACCTGACCATGGCGACCACGATCGCGAACTACGTGAACCAGTACTGGGACACGGGCACGTGCGGCGGCGGGGTGTGGTGGGACCGGGAACGCACGTACAAGAACGCGGTGACGAGCGGCCTCTACCTGCGCCTGGCCGCGTCGATCCACCGGCGCACGCCCGGCGACACGGTCTGGCTGCAGCGGACGCGTACGGCCGCGACCTGGTATCTGAACAGTGGGCTCATCAATGGCGCGAACCTCGTCAACGACGGCCTCACCGCGGACTGCCGCAACAACGGCCAGACGGTCTGGACCTACAACCAGGGCCTGGCCGTCGGCGGTCTGGCCGAGGCCTGGCGCGCCACCGGCGACACGAGCCTGCTCGACGCGGCCCGCCGGCTCGCGGACGCGGCGATCACAGGTCTGACGCGCACCGGGATACTGACCGAGTCGTGCGACGTCGGGCAGGGCACCTGTGATGACAACCAGAAGCAGTTCAAGGGCATCCTCAGCCGCTATCTCGCCGACCTGGAGGCGGCGACCGGAACGGCCTCCTACCAGTCCTTCGCCGTGAAGCAGGCGGACTCGATCTGGCTTGACGACCGCGACGCGCTCAACCGGCTGGGCCAGCGCTGGGCGGGAGGCAGCCCCAACGTGTTCGACTGGCGCACCCAGTCCAGCGCGCTCGACGCCCTCGACGCCGCGGGCTGAGATCACTTCGGTCCGGCCACGACGCGGAGATCGGCGTTAGGTTAAGGGTGCCCCTGAAGCCATGTCGTCGCGGAGCTCCAGCGGGCCGGAGTCAAGCGGATCAGCATGGGGGCCTCGCTCTGCACACGCGTGATGACGGCGCTCCAGGAGGCGGCCGGTCAGCTCGCGGCGGGGAAATCGCGTCCGCGTCGTCGGGCATGTCGTTCGGCGAGATCTACCGGCTGATCGCGGACTCGCAGCGCGAATAGGTGGACTACATGGTCCTGTGGTGGCCGGTCATCCGACGAGCTGTGACTTGATGTTGCTCAGGGCCATGTCCAGCGCGACTTCCATGGGCTTCACGTCGCGTGTGGTCTGGGCGAGCAGATAGCCGCCCTGCAGTGCGGCCATGAGGCCCGTGGCGATCTGATCGGGATCGGCGTCGGGCTTGAGCGTGCCGTTGTCCTGCATGCGCCGGAGCCCGTCGGCGATCAGCTTCTGCCAGCTGGCGAAGGTGGCCGCGAGGATGGCCCGCGCCTCCTCGTCGTGATCGGCGATCTCGTTGGCCATGGAGCCGAGGGCGCACCCGTGCGCGCCGTTCTGCGCGCCGTTGAGCTGGACGAGCACGTTGCGCCAGCGCTGGAGACCGCTGAAGGAGCTGAGGCGCTCCAGGTGCTGCTGTTCGCGGTCGAGTACGCGCTGGGCCCACAGGCCGGCGACGGCGCAGACGAGTGCGTCCTTGTCGGCGAAGTGCTGATAAAGCTGTGACTTGCTGGTGCCGCTGGCGGCCCGTACGTCATCGAGAGTGGTCGCGTTGATGCCCTTGATGTGCATGAGGTTCGCGGCCGCCTCGAGAATGCGGGCCCTCGTCGCCGCACCGCGCGCCGTCAGGCGCGCCGCCCGGGGGGCGCTCTTCATCTCGGCCACGGCACAAGATTACCCTGGTGTACGGCGATCCGGCCGCCCTGCGAGCGCGGCTCCGCACCGGACGCCGCGGGCTCCGGTGCCATCGATCGTGAGACCGATCACCTGATGCCGTGCCTCGGGAGCGCTGGCGCCGTACGCCGATCATATTGGACTAAATAGTCCTATAAGGTGAGGGTGTTCCGGTCGGGTGGAAGGGGAACTCATGGTGACCGAGCAGTCAGAAGAGGTGCGGGCGTCGCTGCGTTCACTCGTGCAGGAGCCGGACCTGCTGAGCGCGCTGGAGCCGGTGGTCGATGCCGGCTTCTCGGCCGCGCACCGGGTCGACCTGGACGCGACGTCCTGGATCGAGCACGTGCCGGGCTGGCTCCAGGGCGCCGATCACCTCTTCAGGGAGCTCCTGGAGACCGCGCCGTGGGAGCAACGCCACCGGAAGATGTTCGCGCAGGACTTCATCGAGCCTCGCCTCACGGCCGAGTACCCGATGATCGACCTGGCTCCGCAGCCGCTGCTGCACACGGTGGCCGAGGCGCTGTCCGAGCACTACGGGGTCGCCTACCGGACGCTCTGGATGAACCTCTACCGCACCAACCGTGACTCGACCGGCTGGCACGGCGACCTCATCGGCAAGATCCAGGAGGAGAGCACCGTCCCGGTCCTGAGCCTGGGCGCGACGCGGCGCTTCCTGATCCGCCCGGTCGAGGGCGGCAAAAGTCTCTCGCTCAAGGTCGCGGGCGGTGACCTCGTCGTCATGGGCGGCCGCAGCCAGCGCGACTGGCGGCACTCCGTGCCCAAGCAGACCACCGCGGCGGGCGCCCGCATCAGCGTCAACTTCGCACCGTTCCGCGCCTGAGACCGGAAGCCCGCGATACCGATGCTTCTCACGGGACGGGGCGGTACCGACCGTTATGGCGTTCGCCCAGGTCAAAGCCGCTGTGCTTCGACCATCGTCGAAGCATCACGTGCCTACCATCGGGACAGGGCCGCGCCGTCTCCCGGCCGCGGCGCCGTGAAACCAGGAGGCTCCTGTGAAGATCCAGCACACGCCCACACCCACGCTGGTCATCGAGCACGCCGAGGCCATTCCCGGCTACACCTACGGCACGGCCGAGGCCGCCGCCTCGCCGCTGACCATGGAGGACCTGGAGCGGCTCAAGGCGGTGGTCGGGCTCACCGAAGAGGATGAACGGGCGCTCAGGGACGCCGCGGGCATCCTCGCCGACCAGGCCGACGACATGGTGAGCGCCTACCGCCGCCGGCTCGGTGAACTCCCGTTCATGCGCCCGTACTCCGGGCATCCCGACGGGACGCCCAACCCGGAGTACGGCGCCGCGTCCAAGCCGCGCTTCGACCGGTTCATCATCGACGCCTGCACCCGCCCGCTCGACGAGGACTGGCTGAACTACCAGCAGGAGATCGGCCTGCGTCACACGCGGGCCAAGAAGAACGCCACCGACCACGCCGACTCCCTCGACCACATCCCGATGCGCTACCTGCTGGCGTTCACGGCCGAGGTGATCGCCTCGGCGCGGGGGTACCTCGCCGCCAAGGGTGCCTCGCCCGAGCAGGTCGACCGGATGCACGCCGCCTTCACCAGGTCGGTCATGCTGCACGTCACCGTCTGGACCCGGTCGTACGCGGACGCCGCCGAATGGTGAGACAGATCATCCGCGTCGAGCCGCTGTCGACGTACCTGGAGCGGTGGAAGGCGCCGACCTCGGCCGTCATCCGGAGCGGCGACACCGTGTACGTCTCGGGGTTCCCTCCCTTCGACCCTCGTACCGGCGAGGTCGTCGAGGGCGCCTCGATCGAGCGGCAGACCGAACTCGTCCTGGAACAGATGAAATTGTGCCTGCAGACGGCGGGCTCGTCCCTGGAGAACGTCCTCAAGTGCAACGTGTACTGCACGTCCGTCGAGAAGTTCGCCGCGGTCAACGCCGTGTACGGCCGGTACTTCCCGAGTGATCCGCCCGCCCGGATCTTCGTATGCGTCCCGGCGTGGCCCGGCCCGTTCGACATCGAGGTCGACTGCGTCGCCGCCTTGGACGGCCCCACGACGTAATTCCTTTCCCATGATCGGCGCGACGCGTGGCCATCGGCGGTCGGTCTCCTTATCGTCTCCCCTGGTCAGTGGCCGGGAGGTAAACGAGAAGGGGAGACTCATGAACACCACGGCGAAGCGGCTGCGTCTCAGCGTGATCACCGGCGCTCTGGTCCTGACGGCCGGCGTGGGCGCCGCGGAGGGCGCGAACGCGTCGGCCTCCGGCAGGCAGGTGGTCCACACGACCGGTCCGCAGGCGCCGATCCGCCCGGCGATCGCGAGCAAGCGGAGCGTCGTGATGGCCCGCGCCCGTACCTGGCTCACCGCGCGGGGCGGCGGGCCGGTGCCGTACAGCCAGAGCGACTACCTGGGCGGCTGGCGTACGGACTGTTCCGGGTACGTGTCCATGGCCTGGAACCTGCGGACCGGCGCCTCGCCGACCGGCCGGCCGATCAACCACAACACCGACAGCCTGCTGCGCGGCGGGTACGGCACGCCCGGCCCGGTCGTGAAGCCGATCACCTGGGGCCGGCTCAAGGCGGGCGACGCCATCGGGTTCCTGGGCGCGGGCAGCATCGGCGACGCCGGCCACGTGATGCTGTTCGAGAAGTGGGCGAACCCGGTGCACACCTCTTACTGGGTGTACGAGCAGGCCGGCGACGGCGGCACGCACCACCGCACGCACCCGGTCTCGTACAACGGCTACAAGCCCTACCGGTACAACCTGATCCTCGAAGGCTGACCGCGCCGCCTGCGCGCGGAGGCGCCGGCCGAACCGGCCGCCCGCGGCCACCGTGGCGGCCTTCTCACCGGCCGGCGTGGAGGGCGTTCTGTGACGAGCGTGCACTCGATCCCCGTACAGATGCCGGCGGCTCCGTGCGAGTCGGTCTCGCGGCCGCCGCACCCGCGGCTGCGGTCGCTGCCCGGCGCCACCGCGATCCGCGCCGACCAGGAGGAGCCGGTTCGCCGAGGTCAAGAGATCGGTGTTTCGGGGGGAGACCAGCCCGCTGGCAGGCCGTCGTGTGGGTGGTCGGTGTGGATCACTCGGGGGTGGCGACCGTGCCACCACCCGGAGTTGAGGTCACCTGGGTCGGATGGCGGCCGGCCGGAGGTCCGGATCAGGACGGTCACCTCGCGGTAGCGGTCGTCGAGGGCTTGGAGCTGCGGTCGGCGTAGTTCCTGGATCCGGTGGGTGAGCATCGGCCAGGCGGCGTGGAGCCAGTCCCGGCAGCGCAGGTCATGGTGCCACTCGTAGGCGAAGGTGCCGTCGTACCCCTCTTGAAGGTCCTCTACGAGGTCCTGCCAGGCGTCCAGCATCTGGTTGAGGGTGAACGCGCGGCGCCACCCCTGCTCGGCCAGCGCGTGTCCGGCTTGGTGGATGGACCTGTAGTCGTCTTCGCTCAGTCGCTCGTGATGGTTCATGAGCTCAGAGCCCTCGATGACCAGCAGCCGGGAACCGGGCGTGGCGGATCGTGCGGAGAACGCGGACCGTGTCGCCGTCGCTCCAGTCGCGCAGGACGAAGCTCAGCAGACAGACGTCGGCGGCGGGCGCCTCCGCGAAGAAGCCGCCACCGACCGTCTCCACCCGGTCGGCCGGACCGCGAGCGTACATCGCCTCGGCCGCGATCGGCGCGACGGCGGGCTTGCCGAAGACGACGCCGTGCCGGTCCGGGTGGCTCGTGAGCAGCTCGGCGCGCAGGCTGCCGTCGGCGACCACCTTGCCCGGGGGCCATCGAACAGGCCCGTACGGGCCGGTGACGCCGGCCATGGCGCGGGCGGACAGGGCGGCGCGCTCCGGGTCGGCGGAGATCCAATGAAGGGCGGCCCGCCGAGATAGTGCTCCGTGGCCGGTTCGCCGGAGCGTACGGGGTGCGGGAGGTCGCTGAACGGCGGACACTGCTGCTCCATCCACATCTCGGCGACGTCGGCCTGCGTATGGGGGTGGCCGGGGGACAGCGGCGTGGTCGCCACGCGGCCGTCCTCGGTGGTGCGGAACAGTCCGAGCATGGCCAGCGTACGGATCACCCGGCCGACGAGCAGCGCCTGTCGCTGCGGCGACCCGGCCGGTATCTCCCCGGCCTCGCCGCGGACGACGAGCGGCCCCAGCACGCCGGCCCTCATGGGCTCACCGCCTCGCGATCTTGCCGGCCGGACCTGGCCTGCGAGGCTTAGAGCACGCCGGCGTCGGCCAGCCACTGCCATAGGTCGTCCTGCTGGACGATCGTGACGCCGAGCTTCTCGGCTTTGCCGGTCTTGGACGCGCCGAGGTTCGCGCCGGCGAGGAGGTAGTCGGTGTTGGCCGAGACCGACGAGGCGGTCGTCGCCCCTGCGTGCTCGACGAGGCGCGTGACGTCCGGGCGGCTGATCTTCGCGCCCGAGCGGGGGTCGGTGAACGCGCCCGTGATCACGGCGGACCTGCCCTTCAGCGGCGAGTCGCCCGCGGCCGCCGCGTCGAGGGGCCGGTCCTCGTCCAGCACGTCGAGGTCCACGCCGCGCTCACGCAGCCTGATGATCTCCTCCTCGACGTCGGTGCGGGCGAAGAAGGCGACGACGCTCGCGGCGGCCTTCGGGCCGATGTCGCGGATCGCCACCAGGTCCTCGGCCGTCGCCGCCGCGACGTCCTCGACGCGCTCGTAGCCGGCCAGGCACAGGCGCTTGGCCGTGCCGTCGGACGCCATCGGGATCGCCAGGCCGATCAGCGCGCGCCGCAGCCCCATGCCCTTGGACGAGGCGATCGAGTCGACCATGTTCTTGGCGCTGACCTCGCCCATCCGCTCGTACGCGAGCAACCGCTCAGCCGTCAGGTCATAGAAGTCGCTGCGGCGCTTGAGCACACCGTCCTCGGCGAGCTTTTCGATCCAGACGTCACCGACGCCCTCCATGTCGGCCGCCTGCCGCGAGGCCCAGTGCATCAGCCGGCGCGTCGCCTGCGCCGGGCACTGCAGGTTCACACACCAGCGCTCCTCACCGGTGCCGCGGACCTCCAGCTCCGAACCGCACGACGGGCAGTGCGCCGGCGGGACGATCTCGACCTCGGTCCCGTCGCGCTCCTCGGGCAGCGAGCGGCCCGCGAACGGGATCACGTCGCCGCGCCGGACGACCGCCACCGTGTCCCCGATCCGCAGGTCCCGTTCACGGATCAGTCTGGGGTTGTGGAGGGTGATGTTCTCCACGGTCACTCCGCCGACGAACACCGGCGCGACCCTCGCGCGCGGTGGGACCCGGCCGATCTTTCCCACCGGCCACTCCACCGACAGCAGCTTCGTCAGCTTCTCCTCCGGCGGATACTTGAACGCGATCGCGCCACGCGGCTCGGCGCTGTTGAACCCCGCCGCGTCGAACGCCGCCGGCTCGTGCAACCGTACGACCGCGCCGTCGATGTCGTAGTCCAGCCCGTCGCGGCGGCCGCCGATCTCCTCGATCGCGCCCAGCACCTCCTCGACGCTCGCGCACACGAACTGGCTGACCGGCTCGAAACCCACCGGGATCTCCAGCGCGGCGCCGTCACGATCGGCGCCGAAAGCGAAGAACCGCAGCAGCCGCTTGGCCTCCGCGGCCGCCGCGGGATCCTTCAGCACCAGGGTCCCCGCCGCGCCCGACCGCGGGTTGGTCAGCGTCCGGTCGGGGTGCGCCTCGTTGTAGGCGGCCCACACCGACCGCAGCATCACCGCCTCACCGCGGACCTCCACCCGTCCAGCGGCCTCGATCTCGACCGGCAGGCCGGGAATCACCTGGCGCACCTTGTCGGTCACCAGCTCACCGACCGTGCCCGTACCGCGCGTGGCCGCGTAGTCCAGGCGCCCGTTGACGTAGACCACACTGAGCGAGAGCCCGTCCAGCTTCTCCAGCACGCGGAAGACCTGGCCGCCGAAGCGCTCGCAGAAGGTGCGGATCTGCTCCTCACCGGTCGCCTTGGCCAGCGAGAGCATCGGACGCGCGTGCCGCACCGTCGGGCCGGTCAGCTCCGCCGGTGCGTTGACCTTGCCGAGCGGGCTGTCGGCCGGCTCCAGCTCCGGGTGCCCGGCGACCAGCGCCGCCAGCTCGTCCTTCAACGCGTCGTAGTCGGCGTCCGGCAGCGGGCTGTCGCCGGTGCCGTAGTACAGGTCGTTCAGGCGCTTGACCTCGACGGTCAGCTCAGCGATGCGCTCACCTATGTCCACCCCTCGATTAAACGCCACGCCACCGACATCCACGCCGTACGGCGGTCCGGTCCGGGGACGGTCACCGGGCCGGCGCGGGCCGGTCGGGTGCGGCGGGCTAGATGTTCTTTCCGGCGATGTAGCCCTGACACAGGGCTCGGGGGAGTCCGTGCATGCTGAAACCCCCGGCGGTCTCACCGCAGGCGTAGAGGCCGTCGATGATATCGCCGCTCAGGTCGATGACCTGGCATTCAGCGTTGATTCGAAGGCCGACCCGTGTGTCGTGGACGACCGGGGTGGACCAGGCCGCATAAAAGGGAGGCTTGTTGATTTTCCACTTCGGCCCGGGTTTGGCGAAGTCGGCGTCGCGCCCGGCATCAACGAAACCGTTGTATCGGCCGACCGTGTCGACGAGGGTACGGCCGTTCATGGGGACCCGCTGGAACCTCATCCTGATCTTCGCGGCGAGCGCGCTCAGCGTATCGGCCTGGAAGAAGAATCCACCCGTGACGTCCACGTTGGGCGGCCGGGGATCCCAATTCTCCCGGGCGACGGCATCGGAGTCGAAGACGGCCCAGATCGGCCCACCGCCGTTATGCGTGTCACCGATCCCGGCAAGAGCGGCGTTGATCCAGTTGTTGGGGTTGTACTTGACGTTCTTGGCGTTGAGGTAGGAGTCGGGTATGTAAGGGTCGATGGAGTCGTAGTTGTTGGCGGTGAACTGCGGCCCGGTCTCGTCGTAGAAACGGTTGCCGAGCATGTTGACCAAAATGACGTCCTGCCAGTCGGCGACCTTCAGCCCGGTGGCTCCGACGCGGTCGAACACGGGGCTGCCCGGCATCCAGCTGAGGTTCACGTAGCCGTACCGGGTACCGATGGAGCCCGGCTTGGTGATCCCGAAGCCGAACTCCCCGGTCTCGTTGAACCCGCCCCAAAGCGAGGCTCCCAGCGCCATGGCGGCCAGCTCTCCGCCGGCGTCCTGGTCCGACCACGGTTGCCCGGCCACGCCGCAGTACTCCTCGGTCAGGCGGACGTCGAACTGACGCCGGAACGCGACGTTGCTGCTGGAGCCGCCGGTGCCCAGGATCACCCCTTTACGGGCCCGGATGTTCACCGTACGGCCGTTGTGCTCGGCCGCGATCCCGATGACCCGGCCCGGGCCGTCCCGGTAGAGCGAGACCATCTTGTGCTCCAGGAGGATCCGCACGCCGGCCTTGCGCGCTGCCGCCTCCAGCGGCCGGATGAGACCGTTGCCGGACGACGTCGTCGTCCGCACCGAGGGATCGGCCGGCTTCCCGGTCTGAACCATCGGCCAGTCCATCACCGCCGCATGGCTGACCCGCGGCACCGAGTTGCCCACCGAGGTGCCTCCCTGGGTGTCGGGCGCCTTTTCCACGAAGACCACACCGTGAGCTCTCAGCCATTCGAATGTCGCCACACTGTGGTCGGCGAAGGCGCGGACGATCTCCCGGTCGTTGTAGCGGTAGTCCGGGAATCCGTTGGGTTCCACGACGGACCAGTCCGTGAGATCACGGAAGAACAGGTCGGGGGAGTCCTTGATCCCGTACTTCTTCTGCATGCTGTTCCCGCCGCCCAGCGGAATGTTCCCGCCGCTGCAGATACCGTGCCCGCCGATATGAGGCTGGACCTCCACCATGAGAACGGAAGAGCCCGCCTCGCAGGCGACGATCGCGGCCGGAAATCCCGAGGCCCCGGTCCCCACCACGACGACGTCGGCGTCGTGATCCCATTTCCTCGGCCGCGTGCCCGCGCTCGCCGGCGTGGATCCGCCGGAGACCAGCGCCGCCACCGCCGCCCCACTGCCAGCCATAAGGATCTTGCGTCGCCCGGTGTCGATGGCGCATCACCTCTTTCGCCTCAGAGGAGATCTTTCCTCTGACTCCCAGCATTACTCGATCGCAAGACGAAAGTGGGTCCGCCAAATCGCGCGGAACGTTATGAAGTCACCTTTCAACCGCGAACCATCAATCTGCCCCCGGAAACGGTGTGCGGCGGCCGCCTCGGGCGCCTCCCTCGACCAAGGCCGCGCCCGAGCGGGTACGGCTTCCATTACCTCCCCCGTAGCCGGGGTGGGTCGCGCAAGGTCGAGTTGAGTCGGATGGAGAGCCTCTCACCTGCAGTTACGCCCTGAGGGGGCTGCGGTGAGTCTGGGGGAGCCGAGAGGCATTGGCTCCCCTGAGTGGCTCCCCGTGGCTCCCTCTCCAGGGCGGAGAGGAGTTCCTATGACCAACGATGAAGCGAACGTCCGACCGTTTCCCGATGACAGTGCGGTGCTGGTCTGGTATCCGCCCTATGGCGTCGACGCTCGCGATCGGAGTGCATGGGCATGGCTGCCCGGCTCGATTGTGAGCCAGTGCTGCTTCGACGAGTGGTGCGTCGTCGTGGAGGCCCCCGAACTCGCCGAACCTGACGAGAGCCTGCCGGATGGTGACGCGCCGGAGAACCTCCTCTATCCCTTGTGCTTCCGCGACTCCAGCGAGATCCGCGCGGTCACCGTGTGGCCGCAGGCGCGGGGGGAGAGGCACCGATGATCGATCGCCTGATACGCACTACGACGGCGCTGGCGGTGATGGCCGTAGCGGTGATCGCCGCGGTCATCTCGTATCGCCACGCCTACGAACTCGTCATGACGCATGGGGAAGTCGGAGCGACGGCCCGGCTGGTGCCGCTTACAGTCGACGGCCTCATTTGGGCCGCGTCGATGGTGATGCTCGACGCCAACCGTCGGCACCAGCCGGTACCAACGCTGGCGAAGTGGAGCCTGGGCGTCGGCATCGTCGCCACGGTCGGCGCCAACCTGGCACACGGCATGGGCCACGGAGCCGTAGGCGCCCTGGTCAGTGCGTGGCCAGCTGTGGCTCTGGTCGGCTCGTACGAACTGCTAATGGCCCTCATCCGAGCTGAGCACCGCGTAGGGGTCGCTCCCGTCTCGGGCGTCGCTGACAGTCCCGATACGCCGGCTGCCCAACCGGACGTACCAACTGCGGCGCCAGAAGCACCAACGCTGGAACAGGTGGTACGTCGGCGGCACGAAGCAGGTGATAGTCAGAGAGCCATCTCGCGAGATCTAAATATGGACCGCCGCAAAATAAAACGAATCATCGAGCAGGCTGCTTGATAAGAGGTCCGGTGCCCCGACTCCCAAACGGGGCACCGGACCTCTTACGTTGCCTATCCCGGTACTACGACATATCCCGCTTGTAAGGACGAAGGTCCAAACGAAAAGCTTCAACTGTTGCAAAGGAGCAGAGCACCCGCTGGGTGTGGGGACAACCGGCCCCGAAGGCACTGTACGTCAGGAACGGAACCCTCCCGGGCGTGGGGACGACGCCTTGGCGACGACCTCCAGGCCCTCGACCTGCGGAACACCCCCCCGTGCGTGGGGAGGACCTCCCCGCCGGCCTCACCGAGGGCGCGGTCTACGGCACACCCCCACGGGCGTGGGGAGGACTTCGGGGTGGCGGCCTTCCGGTCGCCGCCGGGCGGCACACCCCCCCCACGGGCGTGGGGAGGACCCAAACGTCTGCCAGTAGTCCGGTTTCGCGTACGGCACACCCCACGGGCGTGAGGAGGACCGCTTGACGTTCCCGAGCTGCGGGACGCCCTGCGGCACACCCCCACGGCGTGGGGAGGACCCCTTTCAGGACGGAATGAGGGAGGTGACCCACGGCACACCCCCACGGGCGTGGGGAGGACCCGAGAAAGGGCAAATTTAGCCCCGGCGACCGAGGCACACCCCCACGGGCGTGGGGAGGACATCTCCAGAACCCGCCACCGGCCCCGGCTCATGCGGCACACCCCCACGGGCGTGGGGAGGACACGAGCGCATCGTCAATCCGCGACCCACCCGACGGCACACCCCCACGGGCGTGGGGAGGACGTGTCGACGAATTGCGTCGCCCAGATCTTCCACGGCACACCCCCACGGGCGTGGGGAGGACTTGGGAATCTTCACCAGCTGGTCGATGTATTCCGGCACACCCCTACGGGCGTGGGGAGGACGCCAGACGTCCGACCCGGTTCTGGTCGACCGCCGGCACACCCCCACGGGCGTGGGGAGGACCGATGAGCAGGCACGCGTGACGAGGCACACCGGCACACCCCCACGGGCGTGGGGAGGACTCCTTCAACCAGTCCGGATCAGCGTCACTGATCGGCACACCCCCACGGGCGTGGGGAGGACCAGCGCGCCGGGCAGATCGTCCAGCACCGCGACGGCACACCCCCACGGGCGTGGGGAGGACGAAGTGGATGAGCTCGCCGGCGACGGCGTCGGCGGCACACCCCCACGGGCGTGGGGAGGACTGAGGGCACGGTTTGCCTTGTGACGGATACGCCGGCACACCCCCACGGGCGTGGGGAGGACATGGCTCGACTACGGCCTCGGCTGGACCCTGCGGGCACCCCCCCACGGGCGTGGGGAGGACGCCGTGATGACGGCGGCGGACAGGACGTGGTACGGCACACCCCCACGGGCGTGGGGAGGACTCTCCGAGCATCAGACTGACGCCCCCATACGGCGGCACACCCCCACGGGCGTGGGGAGGACGTGCCGGCGTCCGCTTTGACCTCGCGGATCTGGGCACACCCCCACGGGCGTGGGGAGGACTCGGAGCTAACGGATTTCTTCCCTGATGGCCCCGGCACACCCCCACGGGCGTGGGGAGGACGCCATCAGCTTTTGAAGACCGACAACGGCCGGCGGCACACCCCCACGGGCGTGGGGAGGACGGCCCGTGCGTCTGGATCCGGACACCGCTCTGCGGCACACCCCCACGGGCGTCGGGAGGACATCGACCGCCACGCGTACGCGGACCGATGCTCCGGCACACCCCCACGGGCGTGGGGAGGACCCCGGCGCGGGTGCGCCCTGCGGCCGCGGTTGCGGCACACCCCCACGGGCGTGGGGAGGACAGGGTGACCGGCATCCGGTTTGTCAGGAGCTGCGGCACACCCCCACGGGCGTGGGGAGGAGGACTACGGCACCCGCACACTCTCCCGGACGACCCGCGGCACACCCCCACGGGCGTGGGGAGGACGAGCAGCGTCACTGGTCCTCGCCTTCCTTCTTCGGCACACCCCCACGGGCGTGGGGAGGACGCGCTGCGTCACCTGGATGAGGTCGCCGCCCACGGCACACCCCCACGGGCGTGGGGAGGGCGTCCCGGTGTAAGCGCGGACCATGTTGCTGCTGGGCACACCCCCACGGGCGTGGGGAGAACGTACGGGTCCAGTTCGATGTCGACCGCCTGAACGGCACACCCCCACGGGCGTGGGGAGGACGCCTTCTGTTCGCGGCCGGCCCGGGAGTAGTGCGGCACACCCCCACGGGCGTGGGGAGGACGCTTGCGGCGCTCGCCGCCGGCGTGTCCGTGGCGGCACACCCCCACGGGCGTGGGGAGGACGGTCAGCGACGCGTTCTGGCGGCTCTACTTCGTGGCACACCCCCACGGGCGTGGGGAGGACTTCCGCTGAAAGTCGCGGTACGCCTCGGTGGCCGGCACACCCCCACGGGCGTGGGGAGGACCGGTTCCCCGGGCGGCAGAACCCCGAACAGCAGGGCACACCCCCACGGGCGTGGGGAGGACACTTCACGACCTGCGGTTTGTTCGGCGGTCCGTAAAACCCCGACAACTTTTTGTCGGGGTTTCTGGGCCGTGTTGCTGACGCGTATCTATCTGTCGGCGTTCACGTGCTGTCCGTAGTCGGCCATCGTTGGCCGAGTGTAGGGGTTTGTCACTGTGGGCTGATTGGATTCCGTCTCACTCGGGGATCTATGGGGGGCGAGTGAGCGACGGCGGGATCGATCTTCGGATCTGGGGAAAGGAAAAGGGGCTGCCACGCCCCTATCCGCTGGCGTGGCATCTGGCCGACACGGCCGCAGTGGCGCGTCTGCTCTGGACGCAGTACCTGACGGTCGGCGCACGCAGGACGATCGCGGCAGCACTGCGTACGAGTGTCGAAGAAGCCGGGGCGCTCATCGTCTTTTGGGCCGCCCTCCACGACATCGGCAAAGCGATCCCCTGCTTCCAGGCACAATGCCCACACCTGTACGAGTCGCTGCGCGCCGACGAGCGCTTCCCAACGCCGATCATGCCGCAGGACATGCGGCATGAGGAGGCTGCCCACCGGGTGTTGATGCGGATGTTCGCGGAGCAAGGCTACGGAGTCGGCAAGTCAGACGCACCCGCATACAGGGTGGCTCAACTGCTTGGTGGGCACCACGGACGGTTCCGTAGCGAGCCCCGCCAGAAGCTGAAAGAACCTCTGGCGCACTTCCCTGGACTGGGTGCCGACGGCTGGCAGAAGCAGCGTTCAGCTCTCTTCGAGGCGATGTACGAGACGACGGGCCGACCCGTCCCGCCGACTCGGGTCAGCGGAGCCGCCGCCGCGATGACTACAGGAATCCTAATCCTGGCCGACTGGCTGGCGAGCCAGGAGTCATTTCTCCTGGAGAGGATCGCGTCCCTCGGCGATACCCACCGCGCCGTCGCCGAGCGGTTCCACGCGACGTACAGAGTGGCTCCCGGCTTGCTCGACGCTGCTGGCCTACGACCCGTTGGGCTACGGGATGCAGGGTTCGCCGAGAGCTTCGGGTTCGAGCCGAACGCACTCCAACACTCATTGCTCGAAGAACTGCCTGAGCACGTGACCGGTCCGGGGATCCTGCTGATTTCCGCGGCGACCGGCGACGGCAAGACCGAAGCGGGTCTGAGCGCGGCGAGGCTTCTCGGCGAAGCGTCGGGAACCCCGGGGCTGTTCTTCGCGCTGCCCACAATGGCGACCGCCGATGAGATGTACGGGCGCGTGATCCGATACGTACGGTGCTTGGTCAAGACGCCGACTCCCGTCGCGTTGCTGCACAGCATGGCGTGGCTGCGTGACGCCTTCGAATCGGAGGATCAACCCGACGGCTCGGAGGTTCTGTCGGCCGACGAGGCGACGATGGTCGCCGCGCCTCAATGGCTGAGTGGAGCCAAGCGTGGCCTGCTGGCTCCGGTCGCCGTCGGGACGATCGACCAAGCGCTGATGGGAGTGCTTCAACTCAAGCACAACGTCCTTCGCCTGCTGGGCCTTTCCGGCAAGGTCTTCGTGGTCGACGAGTGCCACGCCTACGACCCGTACATGCAGGGCCTGTTGCGACGGCTGCTCACCTGGCTGGGCGAACTGCGATGCCCGGTCGTATTGATGTCGGCGACCGTACCGGCCTCGATCGCGCGGAGCCTCGTCGCGGCGTACGTGTCCGGGACGAGCGCCTCTCCGCGACCGGACGCGTACGTGCTCGACTACCCCGGATGGCTGTACGTCTCTGCGGACACCGGGGCTCCAACGCAGGTGTCGGCCTCCGCGCGCGCGAAGATCGCGGCCCACCGTACGGCGACGCTCGCCGTCGACCTGGTGCCCGTACGGCACGGGCCGGAGAGTGTCTCGCCGGACGGACGTCTGACCGCGCTGCGTGCTGTCCTCGAACCGATCGTCTCCGAAGGCGGATGCGCGGCGGTCGTCTGCAACACGGTCGCCGACGCACAGGCGACCTACGCGGCGCTGCGTAGCTGGCTCGATCGACCTGAGGGCATCGTCCCGGTTCTGGATCTGCTGCACTCCCGGTTCACCGCCGCCGACCGGGCGCGTCGTACGAAGGAGATCGTCGGCCGGTACGGCAAGACCGGGACCCGTCCGACGTCGGGAGGAATCACCGTAGCCACGCAGGTCATCGAGCAGTCACTCGACCTCGACTTCGACCTGGTCATCAGCGACCTCGCGCCGTTGGCGCAGCTCCTCCAGCGCGCCGGTCGCGGTCACCGGCATGAACGCGCGGACCGGCCCGCATGGGTGAAGGATCCGCGCTTGGTCGTCCTCGTCCCGGTGAACGCCCACGGTGCTCTGCGTCGCCCGCCGCACTGGGGGACCGTCTACCCGGAGTTCCTCCTCGCCTCGACCCACCGCACGCTGGACGAACGCCGGTCGAAGGCGATCGAGATCCCAGGGGACGTCAGCGAGCTGATGGAACGCGTCTACAACCCGCCGACGGCCCGACCTGGTGAGTCCTTCACCGAAGACAGTGCCCTCGCCGAGCACTGGATCGACTATGAAGGCGAGACCCTCGCCCAACAGGGACTCGCCGAACTGGTCGCCGTCCCGCCGCCTGCCGACGTCCGTGAGTTGAGCGCGCTCAGTCGCGACGACCTCACAGAGACGCAGGCGACGACGCGCATGGGCGCCGACTCCGTACGGGCGCTGGTCGTCCACCGAGATGTCTCGGGTGCTCGGTTCCTCGACCCTGATCACGAAAGCCCGCTACCGGAGTCGGGGAACGGCGTCGATGGCCGGTTCACGAGGGTCGATATCGCTGAGCTGCTCGCGGAGACAATCCCCGTACCGGAGAACTGGGTACGCGATCGAGCCGCCGACAACCAGCCTCCCGAGCGATGGGAGACGAGTCCATGGCTCCGTGAACTCGTCCTGCTCCCACACGACCCCGACGATACGGGTGCCCTTATCGGAGGACGCTACCTCCGCCTTGATGTTGAAGTCGGGCTGATTCGTGAATAAGAAACAATGCGGTCAGAAACGTACAAATCTTCGATTCAAAGCCACCTTTGCTCAAGAAGTCTCAGAAGTGGATCTCTGAATGACATACGGTCGACGCCATGCAAATTTACTCCTGTTCCATCGAGGTCACTGTCCGGGCTTGCATCCGCCTTGGCTCGATCGGCGTCGTTGCTTTGGTGATGGCAGTGATCGTCGTTTGGACTTCCTGAGCGAGGTCAGGCGAGCTTGAGCTCGCCTGACCTCCACCACAGATGTGGGGACAATGTTGATTTGGTGTTGTGGTTGATTGAATGCCACCGGAACACCCCCACTGAATTCATCTAAGATGGGACAGTACCCAATGGGGGACGCTGATGGCGTGGCTATACAGTTTTGATCTTCGCGAGCGGAAGTGGATACC
Source organism: Actinomadura sp. DC4 (assembly GCF_030406325.1). GTDB lineage: Bacteria > Actinomycetota > Actinomycetes > Streptosporangiales > Streptosporangiaceae > Actinoallomurus. The sequence goes on from NZ_JAUEQY010000015.1 coordinate 213,247, forward strand.
GGTTCGCCGGAACGGCGAGGTGGAGCGCGTGGGATTGCGGGATCTGTTCCTACACGCCCATGAGATAGAGGATCTGGCCGTGCCAATACCGCCGGCGGCGTCCGGGCTATGGCGGATCCTCTACGCCATCGCGGCGAGAACCACGCGCCTAGACTCCCAGACTCCGCGAGTCGACGCGTGGCTGGAACGGCGTGACACGGTCTTCGAGGCTGGAGCGTTCGACGCGTCGGAGGTGGACGCGTACTTCGAGCGCTGGGCCGACAGGTTCGACCTGTTTCACCCCGAATACCCCTTCGGTCAGGATCCTCGTCTGCGGCACGAATGTGCCAAGACAGCAGGGGTCAACAAGCTCGTCTTCTCCCGTCCGGTCGGGCAGAACCCCGTGTGGTTCGGCCACTTCACCGACCTGGATCCGGTCCCGGTACCGACGCACGAGGCAGCCTGGAACCTGATCGCCCAGTTCTACTACGGCGCGGCTGGGCGGTGCGCCAGTCGTACGGTCAACGGCGCCAGCGCGGCGAACAGCAACGCGGGGCCTCTACGCGGTGCGGTCTCCTATCACTTGGCAGGCTGCACGGTTTTCGAGTCGCTCCTGGCGGGCCTGCCCGCCCCGTCAGGTCCGGTCGACGCGGCTAACGACGTGTGCTTCTGGGAGCGAACAGGGTCGACAGACCCGCAAGGCATGCCGCCGAAACCGGGTTGGCCCGGTGGCCTGCTCACGGGACGATCGCGGCACGCGATCCTCCTCGTACCCGGCGCGGACGGAGAGACGGTCAACGATGCCTACCTCACCTGGGCTTGGCGAGGCGAGGCATGGCCGGCCGAGGATCCTTACCTCATCCACCGGTTCAGCAAGGAGGGGACGCTGTTCGTCCCGGCGGCGAACGCCTCGCGTGCCCTGTGGCGTGACCTCGACGCGCTTCTGCGCGACCAGCCGGACTCCCGCCGTCCAGCGATATTCAACGGGCGGAACGACCTTCCTGACGACCTACTCGACGCGCTTCGCATCCGTGCCTACGGATTCGACCAGGATCGTCAGGCCAAGGACCGGCAGTGGTTCACCGCGACCACACCGCCCGTGTTGAAGTACCTGGAAGAACGCGCCCCCATGGAAGCGGCGGCGATGGCCTTGGTTCACAACGCAGCCGAGGAGGTCTCGGTCCGGCTGCGGGTGGCACTTCGCACCGCATGGCGTGACGTCATCAGCCCCGATTCGTCCGGCCCAGGGACGAGGGCACCGGACGGTCCATGGCCGGCACGCGCCGAGGAACTTTACTGGCCGCAAGCGGAAACGGTGTTCTGGCGGCGCTTCCACGAGCTGACGTCGTCGGACGATCCGCAGCGCTTCGCACTCTCTCCCTTGCCGGAGCTGGTATCGCTCGCGATCACTGTCATCGACCAGACCATCGAGGCTCGGGAGCGACCGCGCTTCGCCAAGGCCGCCGCACATGCCCGTGCCATCGTTCGCAGGCTGCTCAATCCCAAGGAGGCCGTGGCATGACGCCAGCCGCTACGAAGGCGTACCGGGGAGTCTCCCGGGTGCAGGCCGACCGGTACGTCGAATGGATCACGGACCTTTGCGTAAGGGACAAGGGCGCCGGATCCGCGCTTCGCCGTGGACTCCGCCGTACGCCCGATCAGGCGGTCACGATGCATCGCTACGTCGCCCGCTGGACCGAGTCCCTCGGCCCGGATGAGTGGGCGCACTACACCGTGGCAGCCCTGATCGCGGCGCAACCACGCAAGATGCGGAAGTCTCCGGCGGTCGACGGGGAGGACGAGATACCGGCGGGAGACACCGGGGAGTCCGCCGAACCTTGGCGCCCGAACCTCGGTGCCACCCTGGCAGGACTGGGCGGGAGCTCGGACCGTGTCGACACGGTCGAGCGGCGCCTCCACCTGCTTGTCCGGCAGGGCGTTCCGGGCATGCAACGTCACCTTCCCGGTGTGATCCGTCTCCTGGCGTCGGCACAGATCGCCCCTGACTGGGGAGTGCTGCTGTGGGACCTGTCGCGCTGGCACACGGACCGCAACCGGGTCGCCCGCCGCTGGCTAAAGGACTACTACCGCGACCGCTTCCGCGAAGAGCCCGCCACCGAACCCCCTGGAGAATGACCATGTACCTCGACGTCCACGTCGTTCAGAGCATTCCTTTCGCGAACCTGAATCGCGATGACCTGGGCTCGCCTAAGACCGTCTTCTACGGCGGCGGCACTCGTACGCGAGTCTCCAGTCAGTGCTGGAAACGCGCCGTACGGCTGGCCATGGAAGAGCGCCTCGGCGATCCGGCGATGCGGACCCGCCGCCTGGCGTCGCTGGTGTCCAAGGCGCTTCGCGACGCGGGCTGGCAGGAGGAATTGGCGGCGTTCGCAGGGGGACAGGTCGTGACGGCGGCCAAGGGTAAGGAGCCCCTCAAGCTGGAAGAGAATGGCGGTACGTCCGTCCTGCTGTATCTGCCGCGGGCCGCCGTCGGCCGCCTTACGTCCCTGTGCGAGGAACACCGCGAGGCGCTGGTCCAAGCCGCGGCGGCGGCTCCGGCCAAGGGCAAGGCCAAGGCCAAGGCAGCCACGTCGGTTCTGCCCACCGAAGCCGTCAACGAGATCGTCACCAGCCGTAACGGGATCATCAACCTGTTCGGGCGGATGCTCGCCGAGCTACCCGGCGGCCGGGTCGACGGCGCGGTGCAGGTCGCACATGCCTTCACCACACACAACTCCGAGCCCGAGGTCGACTTCTTCACCGCCGTCGACGATGTTGCGGAACTGGCGACGGACGCGGGCAGCGGTCACATGAACGCCGCCGAGTTCAGCGCCGGCGTCTTCTACCGCTACGCCAGCATCAACATCGCCGAACTGCACGCCAACCTCGACGGGGACGCGGCTCAGGCACGCGAGCTGGTCGAGGCGTTCTGCTCGGCGCTCATCGAGTCGCTGCCCGGGGCGAAGAAGAACTCCACCGCGCCGTTTACGATCCCCGATCTCGTGTACGTCGCCGTCCGCCGTGACCGGCCCGTCTCGCTTGCGTCGGCGTTCGAGTCTCCCGTGCGGCCCGCTTTGGACGGTGGTTGCTCCGAGCCGTCCCGCCGGGCGCTCGCCGACTACACCGGACAGGTGTACAAGCTGATCGGCACCGACGGCCTGGCGCATCACGCGTATGCCGAGGTCGGCGTGGAGAAGCGCGCCGCGCTCGGCGTACGAGCCGAGTCCTTCCGTGAGCTGGTCGGTGCCTCCGTCGAAGCGGCCTTCGGGGAGGGCAAAGCGTCATGAGCGGCCTGCTGCTGCGGCTCTCCGGGCCTCTGCAGTCGTGGGGTGAGCACAGCACGTTCGACAGGCGTGACACCTTGTCTCATCCCACGCGCTCGGGGCTGATCGGGCTGTTCGCCGCCGCCCAAGGACGCCCGCGAAGCGCCGCACTGGATGACATGCGGGCGCTGGAACTGACCGTACGGGTCGACCGGCGGGGACGGCCGCTGAGCGACTTTCACACCGTGGGCGGCGGCCTGCCGCGCGCCCGAACGGTGCCGACCGCCGAGGGAAAACGCCGCCCAGAGGGCGGGACGACGCTCGTGTCTCGTCGCCACTACCTCGCCGACGCCTGCTTCACCGTCGCCGTGGCCGGCCCAGACGACCTGATCGCCGAGCTCACCTCCGCTGTGCGAGCACCGGTATGGGCGCCCTACCTCGGGCGCCGTTCCTGCCCACCAGATGCGCCGTTCCTGCTGGCGGATGAGGTGGCCGACCCTGCGGGAGAGCTGGAGCGCATCCCGCTGAACCGTATGCCGCCGCGCTCAGAGGACTCGGTCACCGTCGACTTCCTCTACGAGCGACAGCCCGCCGACGCTGAGCAGGCGAAGCGCGGCGAGGTCGCCGACGTCCCGTACAGCTTCGCGCCCGACAACCGTGAATACCGTACGCGGCCGGTCTTCACCGTCTCCCGGATGCTGCCCGCCCTGCTGTGCGCCGGACGCGGCGAGGGTTATGTGAAAGCGCTCGCCACGTACCTGGGAAGGGAGACACGATGAGCGTCTGGCTCACGCGACTGGTCCTGGACACCCGGCACCGCGCCGTACGGGCGGATCTACGCGACGCGGTCAACCTCCACAAACGGGTCATGATGCTCGTCCCTGATGACCTGGGAGCACACGCGCGAGCCCGTACCGGCGTCTTGTTTCGGCTGGAGGAGGGCCGGTCCGGGCTGTCTCTTCTCATCCAGAGCCAGTGTCGGCCTGAGTTGGACCGGCTGCCGGATGGCTACGGGACGGCTGCGGTCAAGGACATCGACCCGTTGCTGACGCGATTGCGTCCGGGCCTGCCCGTTCACTATCGGATCGCCGCGAACGCCTCGAAGAGGCTGGCCAAGGCCGATGGGAACCACAAAGCCAAGCAGGTGGTGGCCTTGTCAGGGTCGGCCGCTGATGAGTGGTGGAGCCGTAAGGCCACCGAGCACGGTTTGGCGCTGTCTTCGCTGCTATCCACACCGATGCCGACCGCCACCGGCAAGGCCGGCCAGGGTCAGCGCGTAAGTCACTCTCTGACCCGCTTCGACGGCCTTGCCGTCATCACCGACGCCGAGCGACTTCGTGCCGCGATCGTCGAGGGGATCGGGCGTGGCAAGTCGTACGGCTGTGGGCTGCTCAGCCTCGCCGTCGCCAGAACATGAGCAGGGACGCGCGGCGCAAACTCGCCGCTCCGACTCTGGCGATGCTGCCACGGGTCGCGGATTCACTGTCGTTTCTCTACCTGGACGTCGTTCGTATCGTCCAGGACGACACCGGTGTCTGTGCCCAGGTCGAGACCGCGCAAGGCATCGATCGCGTCTACATTCCGACCGCCGCGCTCGCCTGCGTGTTACTCGGTCCCGGTACGTCGATCACCCAGCCTGCGATGTCGACGTTGGCCCGGCACGGGACGACCGTCGTCTGCGTGGGCATGGGCGGCGTTCGGTGCTATGCCGGGATCCTGCCTGATTCGCTGACCACAGCGTGGCTGGAGAAGCAGGTACGCGCCTGGGCGGATGAGAGCTCTCGCCTCGATGTCGCGGTCCGTATGTACGAGAAGCGCTTTCAGACGGCGCCGCCGCCGGGGACGACGTTGGCGCAGCTTCGGGGTATGGAAGGGCAGCGGATGAAGGCGCTGTACCGGATGCTCTCCGACAAGTACCGCATCGCTCGGTTCCGGCGTAACTATGACCCGGCCCAGTGGGAGTCTCAGGACCCGGTGAACCTGGCCTTGTCGGCGGCGAACGCCTGCATGTACGGCATCGTTCATGCCGCGGTCCTCGCCCTCGGCTGTTCCCCGGCGCTCGGCTTCATCCACTCGGGCACGCAGCATGCCTTCATCTATGACGTCGCCGACCTCTACAAGGCCCGAATCACCATTCCGCTCGCCTTCTCGCTGAACGACTCGCCACAACCGGAACGGGACGCCAGAGTCCGGCTACGCGAGGAGTTCCGGCTACTCAAGATCCTTCGCGAGGTCGTCAGCGATATTCAGAGCCTGCTCGATCCGGGTGTCGATGTCGGCGACGGGGAATCGTTCGAGGACATCGTCCACCTGTGGGACCCGGTCAGCGGTCCGATGCCCGCTGGCGTTAACTACGGAGACGAAGTCTGGTGAGCCGCCGATGGCGTCGATGACCGTGCTGTCGACAACAGCCGTCCCCGACCACCTGCGTGGCGCACTCAGCCGCTGGCTCATCGAGGTCATGCCGGGGGTGTACGTCGGCACGGTGTCCGCTCGGGTGCGTGACGAACTCTGGAACGCCGTTGTCGGCACCATCGGCGACGGTGCGGCGGTCCTCGTCCACCCTGACAACACCGAACAGGGCTTCTCTCTACGAACCGCTGGCGAACGCCGCCGAAAACCCGTCGATTTCGACGGCCTCACCCTTGTCCGCATGACCGCTGCAGGCGATGGCCCGCCATCAACGCCTGTGTAATCACCGACAAAACACCGACATCCTTCACAACCCCGAAGAGATCACTGCAGGTCGCGAAGTGTCCTCCCCACGCCCGTGGGGGTGAGCCGTCGTACAGGCCGCCGGCCGGATGCTCGGCGGTGTCCTCCCCACGCCCGTGGGGGTGAGCCGCACTTCGCCGGCCACGACCGGATCGTTGTCGTGTCCTCCCCACGCCCGTGGGGGTGAGCCGGCGAGGGCGTCCACGAGGTTGAGCCCGCGCCCGTCCTCCCCACGCCCGTGGGGGTGAGCCGCCAAGAGCCGGAGGAACGTCGCGGCCGGCCTGGTCCTCCCCACGCCCGTGGGGGTGAGCCGGATGCTTCCCCATGCCTCACGTCCCCACGTCCGTCCTCCCCACGCCCGTGGGGGTGAGCCGCCGTTCCACCGGGGGTCGATGACGCGGGCGCCGTCCTCCCCACGCCCGTGGGGGTGAGCCGCCCGTGAACGTATCCTTGGCCTTGATCAGCCAGTCCTCCCCACGCCCGTGGGGGTGAGCCGGTCTGGACGATCCCCGCGACCGGAGAGAAGGAGTCCTCCCCACGCCCGTGGGGGTGAGCCGCGCCGCAAGAAGTGCTCCGCTGAGGTGGAACTGTCCTCCTCACGCCCCGGGGGTGAGCCGAAGGCCCAGGGCTGCGGCCGAGGACCTCCGTCGGGGGTGCTCTCCACGTCCTCCCCACGTCGTGTCGTAACGAGGCTGAGCTGGCTAAGGCTGCTCATCGGCTCCTCTCCACACCTGTTCGAAGCTGGCCATGTATGTGTCGGCCATATCGCCAGGCGTGGTGTGACGGACATGGATGACCGGAGCGTGGGAGGCCGTAGCTCCGTAGGCGTGCATGTTGACTAATAGATCGTCGTCGGCTCGGTAGATCGATGCATAGAGCGTCGTTGAGTGAAGCCGAATCTCTGCGGTATCGATCTTGGCGAGAGATCCATAGAGCGTCAACGAGTTACGGATCTTCGCCGCGATTGCGTCGGCGACTCCTTCATCGGATCCCCGTTCAATGACATGGCGGCTGTCGGGTTCGCCGAGCAGGATTCGTACGCGGACGCCTGTGCGGGCCTTGTCTGCAAGAATTCGGAGGATTCCGTCATCTTCTGCGAGGAATAAGGCCGCATAGGCCAAGATGCCGATCTCCCGTTCGGCTGAGCCGAAGAGCTGCACCCACACCTTGCGCGGCACGGCCCATCGATGGGCGTAAGCGGCTTGAATTTGTACAGCTTCTTGTGTCGGTTGTGTCTGCCGCTGTGCAAGGCACGGCCAAAGCTCGTACTCATCGACGTCGAGGAGGTCGGCGAGCGAACCTCGGTGACGTGGGTAAGGGACGCGGCCGGCAATCCAACGTTCCACGGTCAGACGTCTACTCCAAGATGGGCCGCTACCGAACTTCCGTCGAATGCCGAGGATTCGAGCGCTTCGCGCAACCTTTCGTTCACCGATTCCCTCCCATGGGCGTCCGGCGGACGCCCCCGTCTCTACGTCCCAATCGAGGTTAGGTAACGCGATAGGGACGTCTTAGGACGCACTTGAGTCGTCTACGGACGTCTACGAGGGGATTCAAGAAATCCTGAGACGTCCCCGGGTGTCGGTGGAGACGTCAGGTGCTGAGCGGAAGGCTCTTTCGCACGTGACGGCCGCTTGCCTCACGTGCGAGAGGTCGCCGAGTAGCGAGGCGGACGAAGTGAGTCAACCCCCACGATTGAACTGCATGCTGATGGCCGCCTTGCCGTCGTCGGTAGCTCAAGCCCGGATGTACACGCGCTGGGTGCTGGATGCGTGGCAGATGTCTGAGCTGGCGGACACCGTCGAGCTGCTCGTCAGCGAGTTGGTAACGAACGCCGTGAAGGCCACCGGACCCAAGAAGAAGCCGGCGCATGAACGCTTCGTGTTCGACACGGTGAATCCGGTCTACCTGGGCCTATCAGTATCGGCCGACACGCTGCTGATCGAGGTCAGGGACGCGAGCGTCACTCCGCCACTGCGCCGCGTCGCGGCAGAGAACGACGAGACCGGTCGCGGTCTGATGCTCGTGCAGACCCTGTCGAAGGAATGGGGCTGCGAAGTACTCGAAGGTGGCGGAAAGATCGTTTGGTGCAAGTGCTTGATAGGAGAGGAATTTTGACCGGCGCTGAGCAGTGCCCCAAGTCTCTCAGCTTGGAGACGATAGAAAAATCTGTCGAGGACGATATAAATCGTGCCTCGAATGAAGACCTCTTAAGACCGCGTGAGGTGGCAGAGCTGTTCGGGGTCAGAGTATCGACCGTTACTCGATGGGCGGAGATCGGAAGACTGAGGGTGGCCGTATCGACTCCCGGCGGCCACCGACGATACCGACGCGCGGACGTGCTCTCGCTCCGCGACGGCCTTAAGAAGGAAGTCGATGCCGTTCGGGAAGAAATGGAGAGCGACGCTGTACGTCTCTATCAGCAAGGTTAGAATATTCGGCAGGTCGCGGAGAAGTTTGATTGCAGCTATGGCGTCATGAGAAGGATTCTCATGGAGCGGACCGCTCTCAGAAGTCGAGGTGGTTATGAGGCGCCGCCCGAGAGAACACAGCTGGTCACCCAGTTCCTGCGCGAGCACATTGAATCCGGTAAGTGGAGGCCGTACAACCGTATTCCGTCGCAGGACGAACTCGCTAACAAGCTCCGTGTCCCCACTCGCGTTGTCGCGCACGCGACAGCAGCCCTACAGCAGCAGGGCTACCTATGGTCGCTGCCGCACAAGGGCAGCTACGCGCGGCCGGCCAAGGACTGGCAACGGGAGACCGAGTGAGCGCCGTCGAAGATCGGCTGCAACGGTCGCTCGCGGAGTTCTACGCCATGCTGGACTCGATGCACTTCACCGGCGCATCGCAAGTCGTTGAGGTTCAACAGCTCAAAATCTTGATCGGTAGGTACCCGGATCACGCGCGGTACTACCTGGCCGCTCGGGATCGAGCTGTCGAAACTGATACGACGGTCGAGCAGCAGGGAAATCAACGCGACGGCACGGCTCGACGGCAGGGGGTAGACGGTGAGCACGCGACGGACAGCGTCGGGCGTCTACGCCCGGACCGCGGACGTCTTCCGGGCGCGCATCGCCGATGGTGAGCTTGAGCCGGTGCCATGATGCCGTCGGGGTCCACGCTGCGTCAGGCGTTCGCTGCCATCAGGGCCACTGTGCGCCGCGTGCTCGCCGTGCTGGGGAGCGAGGAACTGGTCAAGATGCCTCCCTGTAGGGGACGCGTCGTACGCGGAGACGCACCGACTCCGCACGTGTATCGGTAGATCACCGTGATCCCAGGCGCAGGTCGAGAGTGGAGAGCTTCGGCCTGGTGACGTCCTGCCGAGTGAGGCGACGCTTGTCGAACGGGACGGCGCCGGGCGTTCGCGGACCTCGACAGAACCCGGCCTCATCGACACCTGGCACGTCTGGGGACGTCTTGTACAGAGACGTCCCCAGACGCCACCGACGTGTCCGTGGACGTCCGACAGTTCGCGTCTAGCGTCAGGGCCATGGGACAAGCCGACTGGGCGCGCGAGATCGCCCGTACGCTGCTGGAAGCACCGCTGCCACGTCGCTGGGCGCACGTCCAGGGAGTCGCCCGCCAAGCGCGGTCGCTGGCCCCGATCCTCGGTGATGACGCCGACGTCCTTGAAAGCGCCGCGTGGCTCCACGACATCGGCTATACACCTGACCTGGCCGTAACCGGCTTCCACCCTCTCGACGGCGCCCGCTATCTACGCGACTGCGAGCGTGCGGATCCCGTCCTGTGCGGTCTGGTGGCGTACCACTCGTGCGCGATCAACGAAGCGCGGGATCGCGGGCTCGCCGACGTGTTGGCCGAGGAGTTCATCCCCGCCAACGGCTTCTTGTCCGACGCACTCACCTACTGCGACATGACGACGACACCAGACGGGCAACCCGTCGCCGTCGAGAATCGCCTTAACGAGATACAGACCCGGTACGGGGCAGGACACCTCGTTACCCGTTTCATTCAGCAGTCGTCGACACACCTCATCGGAGCAGTACGGGCAATCGAGCGCGTACAGGTGGGAACTGCGTAATCTGGGTGGCCCGGCGCGTGAGAAACCCCGACAAGAAACTGTCGCTAATCAAGTTGCCTCTCTATCGCCGCAGGTCGCGAAGTGTCCTCCCCACGCCCGTGGGGGTGTTCCCAGCGAGGACTGACGTGGCTGAGTCCCGAGAAAGTCCTCCCCACGCCCGTGGGGGTGTTCCGACGACAGGGACGACGCTCCTGGCCGACGCATGGTCCTCCCCACGCCCGTGGGGGTGTTCCCTTCCGCCCCGAGCTTGACGAGCGCGCCGATGCGTCCTCCCCACGCCCGTGGGGGTGTTCCTCCCTAGCCCGGCTCGGCGGCCACCACACCGACGTCCTCCCCACGCCCGTGGGGGTGTTCCGGGGCCCGTCAACGCGGGCACCTACGGTGGCGAGTCCTCCCCACGCCCGTGGGGGTGTTCCTCGCTGGTCAGTGCCCGGTTGTAGTCGCAGCCGGTCCTCCCCACGCCCGTGGGGGTGTTCCGATCCGGGTCGGGCTGTTCAGCGGCGCATGGCGGTCCTCCCCACGCCCGTGGGGGTGTTCCGGTGATGTCGGGGATGTCGAGGGCGGCGAGGTCGTCCTCCCCACGCCCGTGGGGGTGTTCCGGGCCAGTTCGTGATGAAGGGCGTCTCGTACCCGTCCTCCCCACGCCCGTAGGGTGTTCTAGATCGGGCGCGTATTTTGAAGCCCGCATCGCGTCCTCCCACGCCCGTGGGGGTGTTCCGGCGTCCATCGTGCCGAGCATCGCGCCGGCGCGGTCCTCCCCACGCCCGTGGGGGTGTTTCGCCAGGCACCCCGGCGGATTCGCGCGTCGCCATGTCTTCCCACGCCGGTGGGGGTGGTTCCGTGCTGGTGCGGAGAGAGTCCCTATCGGAGGATGATCGAGGCTCTTAGGATGGGAGCTACGTGATCTCGGGCGTGTTGTCCGGCGACAGGTAGCGCTCTATCCGTTTCCGCATCGCTTGATCCATCTGGTAGCCGTCGACCTGTGCGGCTGGCACCCAGCGGGCTTCGCTTGATTCGCTGCTGGGTGTTGGTCGGCCGCTGATCGGGCGGCCGGTGAGGACGATGGAGAACTCCTGGCGTACCTCGTCGTTGCTCGTGTAGTGGATCAGGTGGCGCGGGTCGGTGTAGATGCCGACCAGACCGGTGATCTCGCAGGTGATGCCGGTCTCTTCTTGCGTTTCGCGGATGGCGGCTTGAGACGCTGATTCGCCGAGGTCGATCGCTCCGCCCGGCAGCGCCCAGTTGTTGTTGTCCGTACGGCGGATCAGCAGGATGTCGCCCTCGTCGTTCACTACCACGACGTTGACCGACGGGACCATGCTGTTGGGCTTGGGGGCGTTCGGGTCGTCGTGGTAGTCGATCCTGCCTGGCATAGGTCTCAGCCTCCCGTGAGCGGCTTGGCGCCGTCCCAGACGCGTTCGAAGCTGTCGCGGTACAGCGCGACCATGTCTCCGCCGGCCACGCCGCGTAGGTGGAAGACCGGGGCGTTGGAAGCCGCGTTGCCATAGACGTGGGTGTTGACGAGTAGCTCGTCGTCGGCGCGGTAGATGGAGTTGTACAAGATCGTGTCGTGGAGCCGGAACTCCACGCCGTCGATCTGGCGAAGCGGCCGGTACAGGGCGATGGCATTCCGTGCCTTGGCGCCGATGGCGTCGCCGATACCTTCCTCCTCGCCGCGCTGGGCGACCGCGGAGCCGTCAGGCTCGCCGAGCAGTACGCGGACGCGTACGCCGGCTCTTGCCTTCTCCTCCAGCAGGCGCTGGATTCCGGTGTCCTCGGCGAGGAACAAGGCGACGTAGACGAGGATGCCGATCTCTTCCTCGGCCTGTGAGAAGAGACGTCCCCACGTGTCCCTGGGCATGGCCCAGCGGTGTGGGTAGATGTTGACGATCTCGCTCTCGGAGGCTGTGGCGACCTGCTGGCGGGAGATCGCGTCCGGCCACAGGTAGGTCTCTTCAACGCCGAGGTGCGTTGCCGCAGCGTAGCGGTGACGTCGGTACGGCGTTCGGCCCTGGGTGATCCAGCGCTCGATCGTCTTCTCGTCGACGCCGATCGCTTCGGCGAAGGCGGCCAGGGTCAGGCCGCGTTCCAGCATTGCCGCTCTTAGGCGCTCGTTTGTCATCTACCCGACCGGATCGCAGGACGTCTTAGGACTACTTGACCTTAGTAAGACGTCATCAACACGTCCAGCCAGGCTGGTGCTCGTCTCGGCCTAAAAGCGCATCTTTGTGGGCGTAAGAGAAACCCCCGATTCGCTTCGAGCCCCAACTCTCGGCCAATAAGCCACACCGCGCGAGCTGGAATTCACGCGCGATTTTCTTCCGTACATGTACAGACATGTATAGAAGAAGGCCGGGACATGGGGCTCCGAGAGGAGTGCCGATGAACCTCTATTACAGCCCACTCGACCCGTTGCCCTGGCGCTGCCCCTGCGGGGCGCACGCCGAGAAGAAGTACGGCCTCTGCCGTAAGTGCAACTCCCGCGACGCGTGGCAGCGGCATGTCGCCCGTCCTCGTCGCGTTCGTCGTACGTTCCGCCGGCTGTTCCAGGCGGTGAGCAAGTGATGACCATCGCATTCGTCGCTCTCGGCCTTGCCGCGCTCGTCGTCGTTCTCATCCTGCTCGTCCTCATCGGCGCTCACCGTGAAGCGCCGTGGACCGCCCTCGACGCGGAACCTCCGACGCGGCTCGCCGGCTTCGCTCGCGCCGTCCTGGGGGTCCACGTCCAGAAAAACGGCGAGACCACGCGAACCGCTCCGCTCGTGAACGGGCGGAGGTGATCTAACTGAAGAGGATCCCGGACGGCTTTTACGTACGCCGCTGCATGTGCGGCTCTCTCATCGAATGGGGCAACCGGCGCTGCCGCAAATGCCGCTCTCGCGCTCGCTGGCAGCGCCGTAAGTCCCGCAACGACGACCTCTGAAAGGAGGTGATCCATCAATGACGGTCTCGATACCGCTCGTGGCGCTTCTCGGCGCAGGCGCCTACGTCGCGTGGCGGTTCATGGGCTTGCGCGTCTGGCACGCGGTCCTGTGCCTGCTGTTCGGGTTCTTCCTCGCCGCGACCGACGCCGCACCCCAGATCCGCCAGCTCGTCGCCGGAGTCGTGCAGTGGCTCACCGGCGCCTGACCACCCGTACCCGACCGAAGGAGGGGATGCCCAGTGCCCAACAGCGCACCGAACATCAGGCTTGATCTGCAGGAGGTCACCACCCGAAACGACGCCGCGCGACGGATCATCGCCGGATTCTCCAACACGCTCCCGACCCTCGCCGGCTACTGGCACATCATCGACACCGCACTCACCGACATCGAAGAGCTGACCGCCGCCCTCGCCCGTACCCGCCTCGACTACGCCGACCTGCTCGCCGCCGCACAAGCGACCCTCGGCGCACACCACGACGGCGAAGACGACCCGCTGTCCTACCTACGCGACGAACTCCACGCCCAAGCGCAGAGGCGGGCCGGACGATGAAGGCCCGTCAGATGCGACGCCAAGCCCGCAAGATGAGCCGCAACGGCGTACAGCCCATGATGCTCATCACCTCAGGCGACCAGCTACCCGACATGATCGGCGTACTGATCGGCCGCTGGCTGTGGCGCTACCGCTCCGAACTCGCACCTGCCTACGCCGCCGGGCTCACCGCGCTCACCGGCTGGCTCCTCCACGCCACCCACCCCGGATGGTGGCCCGGCATTCTCGCGACAACGATGATCGCCGCGTTCGCGCTCCTACGCCTCGGTCACCGCCTGGGCCTGACCCGGACCAGCGAACGGCTGTACGCCGCTGCGGTCCTCACCGCGGAGGGCGCCTGGACAGCCGCAGCGACAGCGGAGGGATGGGGACAACGACCGCTGCCGCAACTCCTGCTCGTCGGCGGGGCACTGCTGTCGATCCCCTGGTGGGCACACCGTCGCAGACGCGCACGCGTCCGGGTAGAACGCACCCTCGCCGGCTGGCCACAGACCGCCGAGTCCATCGGCCTGACCGGTTCGCGTGTGATGTCCGCCGTGGTCGACGCCTGGGGCTGGACCGCTCGCATCGCGCTCCGCCGAGGCCACACCGTGGCCGACGCCCTCGGCAAGCTCGCCGCGATCGAATCCGCCCTCGGCACCAGACCCGGAGCCGTACGGATCGAACCCGACCGGGACCGCGCGGACCACTTCCTCATGCGCGTCCTGCACACCGACCCACACTCACGCCCCGTGCCATGGCGCGCACCCGATACGACCTCGATCACTCAGCCCATCCCGCTGGGCGTCTTCGAGGACGCAAGCCCGGCTACCGTCCTCCTACTCCGCCGCAACGCGCTCGTCGGAGGCGTCGTCGGCTCCGGCAAGTCCGGCGTCCTCAACGTCATCCTCGCCGCACTCGCCGCATGCGAGGACGTCGTGATGTGGGGCATCGACCTCAAAGGCGGCATGGAACTCCGCCCCTGGGCACCCTCCCTCGGCCGCCTGGCCACCACCCCCGAACAAGCGGTCGGTGTACTCAGAGAAGCCGTCACCGAACTGGACCGGCGAGCCGCCGAGTCCAGCCAGGTCGGCGCACGCGTCTGGGAACCGACCAGGAGCAAGCCGGCGCTGGTGATCGTGATCGACGAGTACGCCGAACTCCCCGAAGCCGCCACCACCTACACCGATTCCATCGCCCGCAGAGGACGCGCCGTCGCCGTCAACATCGTGGCCGCCACCCAACGCCCCACACAGAAAGCCATGGGCCACGGCGCCGCGCGCTCCCAGATGGACGTACGCATCTCGCTACGCGTACGGGAACGCCGCGACGTCGATCTCATCCTCGGTCAGGGCATGTACAACGCCGGCTGGCACGCTCACACCCTCGACGCTCCCGGCAAGTTCCTCATTTCCGCACCCGAACACCCCACACCGAAACGCGCCCGCGCCTACCTCATCCGCGACGACGATGTGAACGCGACGGCCCACCGGCATGCCGCGCAACGACCCGTACTGAACGCTCCCCATCCGGCACCTGAACCCACACAACCGGCGACGACCGAAGACCGACTTTGGCAGGAGCTGCGGAATGCGCCCGAAGCCGGACTCGCCGTCTCCAAGCTGGTCAAGATCACCGGAATGAGCCGTCCCACGCTCTATCGGCGACTTTCGGACTACGCCGAAACCGGCCGCGTGGTCCAGGTCGGCCGCGGGCGCTACCGCGCCGCCACCCCTCAGACCGGTGACGAACCGTAACCGTCTCAAGGTCTCACGCTCACGCGCGCCTGCACGTAAGGCGCCAAGAGACGAGAAATGAGACAACCCGGAGACGAGCACGCAACGTGACCGCGGCGAGGGGAGGTGAGGCACCTGCAGGCGTACACGGTCGAGGAAGTCGCGGAGATCCTGCACGTCGGTCGTGACAAGGTCTACTACCTACTCAGGACGGGCCAACTCCGCAGCCTCAAGATCGGCAAGCTGCGCCGCATTACCGATCAGCATTTGGCCGCGCTGATCGAGGCGCTCGAAGAAGGCAATACCACACCGTAGTGCATCGCAATGCACCGTGGTACAGTCCGCGACAGGAAGGGAAGCATGGTCACGGAGAACTACAGCATGCGCCTCGACGCCGAGCGTCGCCGCAAGCTCCAGAGCATCGCCACCAAGCAGGATCGAGACCTCGCCTACATCATCAGGAAGGCAATCGATGAGTACATCGAGCGCCACGGCGACGAGTAACCACCAATCCCAACAAGCCCTGGTCACCACGACCCCGGTGGTACGCCTCGACCGCAGGCCAGGGCGCGCACGACGAACGTCGAGCACCGGAGAGGAGGGATCAAATGAAGATCATGATCGGACAGTACGAAGCGTCCCTCTACGAGGAGAACGGAGGCTGGACAGGCGCCATCTCGCTCGGCTTCCGACCGGACGGCAAACGTAACCGGCCCAAGCGAAAGGGCAAGCACAAGACCGAGGTCAAGAGGAAGCTCAAGCAACTGGTCGCAGATCTGGAGAAGGGGATCGAGACCGATGACAAGTACACGGTCGCCGCATGCGTGGACGACTTCTTAGCGAAGGGTCTCAAGGGAAAATCCGAGAACACGCACAAGGTGTACCGCTCGCTCGCGAAGAACCACATCACTCCCAAGATCGGCCGGATCAAGCTCAAGGAGCTGACGGCCGATCACGTCGATGACTGGCTGGGGGAGATGGCGAGGGAGCGATCGACCGAGACCGTCCGCCGGAGTCACAATCTGCTGACGCGATCCATTCGCATGGCGGCGCGCCGCGACAAGGTCGGCCGGAACGTCTCCGAGCTGGTCGATGCGCCGGATGGCTGCGTTGGCCGGCCGAGCAAGAGCCTCACGCTGCGGCAGGCGGCGAAGCTCATCGAGACCGCTCAACGGCATGACGCACCATGGCGGCTCGGCGCCTACGTGGTGCTGTGCCTGATGTCCGGCATCCGTACCGAGGAGGCCCGCGCGCTTACGTGGACCGACGTGGACCTCGACAAGGCCGTCGTCTACGTCCTGCGCGCCGAGAGACACGGAGGTGACACCAAGACGCGTACCTCACGTCGCGGTCTGGCGATCGCGAAGCAGGCAGTGACCGCTCTGTCCGCTCACAAGGCGCGGCAGGCGGTGGAGCGTCTCGCCGCAAGCGAGATGTGGCACGAGCGCGATCTCGTCTTCTGCCAGGAAGACGGGTCGGGACTGAGTGCCGACCAAGTCTGCAACGAGTTCCAGAAGATCACCAAGGCCGCCGGCCTCGGCGATCAATGGGTCCCACGCGAGCTACGGCACACCTTCGTGTCGCTGCTGAGCGATCACGGCGTCACGATCGACAAGATCGCCGACCTCGTCGGGCACGCCGGAACCCACACCACCGAGACCGTCTATCGACACCGGCTCAAGCCCGTCATCACGGGTGGAGCCGAGGTCATGGACACTATCTTCAAGACGAAGTCCGCCTGACTGGCTCCCCATTCGGCTCCCTTGATCTAGCGAAGCCCACCGAAGCCGCGCCTGAGCAGGCACGGCGGGAACGGCTGCCATTACCTCCCCCGTAATCGTCGTCGTTCCAGGCGGGGGATAGCTTCGGGGGTCATGGCCACCGCGACAAGGACACGGCCCGTCGGGGATCTGCTGCGTGACTGGCGGCGGCGCCGGCGGCTCAGTCAGCTCGAGCTCTCCAACGAGGCCGGGATCTCCACCCGTCATCTCAGTTTTCTCGAGACCGGGCGGTCCCGGCCCAGCCGGGACATGGTGTTGCGGCTCACCGAGCGGCTCGACGTCCCCCTCCGCGAGCGGAACGCGTTGCTCATGGCCGCCGGGTTCGCGCCCGTCTACCAGGAGCGGCCGATCGACGCGCCCGAGATGCGGCCCGCGCGGGAGGCGCTCAACAAGGTGCTCGACGGGCACGAGCCCTACCCCGCGCTCGTCGTCGACCGGCGGTGGAACCTTCTGCTGGCCAACGAGGCGGCGATGCTCTTCCTCGAAGGCGTTCCCGAGGAGCTCGTACGGCCGCCGGTCAACGTTCACCGGCTCGCGCTGCATCCCCTCGGGCTCGCCGCCCGGGTGGTCAACCTGAGCGAGGTGCGGGCGCATCTCGTCGGGCGGATGGCCCGGCAGGTCGCGCTGTCCGGCGACGAGGAGCTCCGGGCCCTGCACGAGGAGACGCGGGCGTACGGGGGCGAGGACGACCACGTGCACGAACCCTCGCACGACATCGTGCTGCCCACGCGGATGAGGTACGGCGACCAGGTGCTCAGCTTCTTCAGCACCGTGACGACGTTCGGCACGGCGGCGGACGTGACGCTCGCGGAGATGGCCATCGAGGCGTTCTTCCCTGCCGACGACGCCACGGCGGACTATCTCCGCGGGCGAGCGCGGAAGAGCTAACGGTCGTCGAGACGGTCGTAGTGGATGCGGGCGGCCAGGACGCCGAGGTCGTGGAGGACCGTGACCGTGCTCTCGACCATCTCCGGCGGGCCGGCGACGTAGACGTCGTGCTCCGACCAGTCCTGGAAACGGCCGAGGACCTCCGGCAACAGGCCGTGCTCACCGTCGAAGTCCGATGAAGACGCCACGACCGGCACCACCCGCAGCCCCGGAGCGCGGTCCTCCAGCGCCCGCAGGTCCGCCAGGTCGTACAGCTCCGAAGGGGTGCGCGCGCCGAACAGCAGGTGGATCTCGCGATCCGGATCCCTGGCGATCGCCTCCTCCACCAGCGCCTTCAGCGGAGCGAGGCCGGTGCCGCCCGCGACGCAGAGGATGGCGCGGTCGGCGTCGGGGTCGAGGGTCATCGTGCCGGCCGCGTGGCCGAGCAGCAGCGTGTCGCCGACCTTGACGTGCCGGACCAGCGTGCCGCTCACCCACCCCGCCGGCACGGCGCGTACGTGGAAGCGGAGCAGGCCGTCCTCGCGCGGGGCGTTGGCGACGGAGTAGGGCCGCCACGTCCACGGCCAGCGCGCGACCTGGATGGTGATGTACTGGCCCGCGGTGTAGGGGAGGGGGCGGTCCGGCCGTACGGTCAGCGCCGCGAGGTCGGGGGCGTGCAGCTCGTGGCCGACGACCTCGCCGGTCCACCACGGCGGTTGCGAGGCCGCGCTCTCCTCGGCGGCGTCGATCATCATGGTGGCCGCGGTGGTGTACGCGACGCGCCAGGCCGACTCCATCTCCGCCGTCCAGGCGTCGCCGGCGAATTTGCGGAGAGTCGCGAGAAGAGCGCGTCCCATCGCGTCGTAGTGCTCGCGGCCGACGCCGAACTTGCGGTGGTCGCGGCCGAGCCGGGACAGGAACGCCGAGAGCGTGTCCGGGCTGTCGAGGCTCCAGACGATCTTCCGGAGGGCGTGGAACAAACGTTCACGCTGCCGATCCATCGCCGGAGGGAAGAACGTGCGGAGGCGGGGGTTCTCCGCGAATAAGCGGCCATAGAAATAGCCGGATATTTCCTCTGATCGAGGCTCGAAGAGGGCGAAGCTCTCTTTGATAACCCGGGGATTCAGCGATTTCATCAATCCCCCCACTGTCGGTTCGATGATCGCGGTCACGCTCCCCCTGCCTATGAGTTTCGCATCTCACCAGCGAAAACATCAACCTCTTGTGGCGGTCTGGCCGGGTCGTGTACGAAGAGTAATCGGGATAGGATTATGTGTAACCGGAGAGTAATTGTCGAAGCGCTGCAAATACCGATCGGTATGAAATCTTCTCCGAAGCTCCGCTGATATCCTCCACGGGAGGCGGATAGAAGAAATACCAACGAGTTTGAAGGATCATCTACTCCGGCGCCCGTTGCGGCCCGGAGTCGGGGGGAGTGGCCGGAGGGGGCCACGCGGTCTGGAGACTGGGGCTTGGGGGTGAAGGGCCCGAAAAGCGCGACTATGCGCAATGATGATCGGACGCGAACCGGACGCCCGGCGGGTGCGGCGTCAAGGAGGGGGCTCTGGCATGGCAGGGGCGACGTACACCGCGGGTCCCCCGCTCATCGGCATCACGGCAAGCCTCGAACCGGCCCGCTGGGGCGACTGGGTACGCGAGGCCGCGCTGCTTCCGGTGCCGTATCAGCGGGCACTCGAACGGGCACGTGCCGTGCCGGTGATGCTGCCGCCGTCGGTCCGGGCCACGGTGCCCATCCTCGTCGAGCGGCTCGACGGGCTGATCTTCTCCGGCGGCGGAGACCTCGACGCCTCGCTGTACGGCGAGGAGCCGCACGAGGAGACCACGTCGCCGCAGCCGCAGCGCGACCGCTTCGAGCTCGCCCTCCTGCGCGCGGCGATCGACGCGGACCTGCCCTTCCTCGCCATCGGCCGGGGCATGCAGGCGCTCAACGTCATCCGCGAGGGCAGCCTGGTCCAGCACCTGCCCGACATCGTCGGCGGGCACGCCCACCAGCCGTCGCCGGGCCGGTTCGGCCGTCACTCCGTCCAGATCAGCGTCGCCAGTGTGGTCGGCAAGACCCTCGGCGACCACGCGGAGGTCGCGAGCGGCCACCACCAGGCGGTCAAGCGCCTCGGCAAGGGGCTTTCCACGGTGGCGTGGGCCGACGACCAGGTCATCGAGGCGATCGAGCTGCAGGGACACCGGTTCGGCATCGGCGTGCAGTGGCACCCCGAAGAGGCCGACGACCCGCGTCTCGTCGAGGCCCTGGTCGCCGAGGCGCGCGGCTGACCGCCGCGCCGTACCCCCTGGGATAAGGTCGGCGCGAGCCGAGTCTGGAGGTCGCTCCGCACATGCCTCTGCATCCGCAGGCCGTCGCGTTCCTGAAGCTCATGGACACCGGCGCGGCGCCGGCCGAACCCGACGTCGAAGCCATGCGCGCCGGCACGCGCGCGAACCCGTACCGCGGCGTCGGCCCGGACCTGGCCGAGACCGAGGACGGCGCCGTCGGCGACGTCCCGATCCGGATCTACCGCCCCGAGAGCGGCACGCTGCCCGCGCTCGTCTACTTCCACGGCGGCGGCTGGGCGATCGGCGACCTGGACACCGCCGACCCGATGTGCCGGCGGCTCGCGGCCGAGGCCGGCTGCGCCGTCGTCAGCGTGGGCTACCGCCTCGCCCCCGAGGACCCCTTCCCGGCCGCGGTCGAGGACGCGTACGCGGTGACCGCCGACGTCGCGGGGAACACCGGCCGGTACGGCGTCCGGCCCGGCGCGGTGGCGGTGGCCGGTGACAGCGCGGGCGGCAACCTGGCGGCGGTGACCGCGCTCCGCGCCCGCGACGAGGGTCTCCCGCTCGCCCACCAGCTACTGATGTGCCCGAACACCGACTCGGCGCTCGACTCGGCCAGCTTCGCCGAGTTCGGCGAGGGGTACGGCCTGAGCGCCGCGACGATGGCCTGGTTCTTCGGGCACTACATCGGCTACGCCGACCGTTTCGACCCGCGCGTCGCGCCGCTGCGGGCCGCCGACCTGTCCGGGCTGCCGCCCGCGACCGTGCTCACGGCGGAGTACGACATCCTCCGCGACGAGGGTGAGGAGTACGCGCGCGCCCTCGAGGCCGCCGGGGTGCCGGTCGAGCTGCGCCGCCACGACGGCATGATCCACAACTTCGTGACGTCTCCGGAGGTGTTCGACGACGCCGTCACCGCACGCGAGTGGGCGGCGAGCCGGCTCCGGCAGGCCTTCGACAGGGAGCAGCGATGACCTACGCGTCGTACGAGCGGCTGAAGATCGACTGGGCCGCCGAGGGCGTGCTCCGGGTGACCATCAGCGCCCCGGGCCGGCTCAACGCCGTCGACGCGACCGGCCACCGCGAACTCGCCGGGATCT
The DNA here is from genome assembly GCF_030406325.1 of Actinomadura sp. DC4. Taxonomy (GTDB): domain Bacteria; phylum Actinomycetota; class Actinomycetes; order Streptosporangiales; family Streptosporangiaceae; genus Actinoallomurus. The sequence goes on from NZ_JAUEQY010000015.1 coordinate 234,475, forward strand.
GGCGCGACGCGGACGCCGACGACGACGTGCGCGCGATCCTCATCCGCGGCGAGGGCACCGCGTTCTCGGCCGGCGGCGACCTCGACATGATCGAGGAGATGATGGCCGACTACGACGTGCGCTCCCGCGTCCTGCGTGAGGCGCGCGACATCGTCTACAACGTCATCAACTGCTCCAAACCGGTGGTCAGCGCGATCCAGGGCCCCGCCGTCGGCGCGGGCCTGGCCGTGGCCCTGCTCGCCGACATCTCGGTCGCCGGCCGTACCGCGAAGATCATCGACGGCCACACGCGGCTGGGCGTCGCCGCCGGCGACCACGCCGCGATCGTCTGGCCGCTGCTGTGCGGCCTGGCCAAGGCGAAGTACCACCTCCTGCTGTGCGAGCCGCTGTCCGGCGAGGAGGCCGAGCGGATCGGCCTGGTCAGCGTTTGCGTCGACGACGACGAGGTGCACGACAAGGCTCTGGAGATCGCCGGCCGGCTCGCGGGGGGAGCGACCCAGGCGATCGGCTTCACGAAGCTGGCGCTCAACAACTGGCTCCGTTCGGCCGGACCGGCGTTCGACGCGTCCCTCGCGATGGAGTTCTTCGGCTTCGCCGGTCCCGATCTGCGTGAGGGCGTCCGTGCGCTGCGCGAGAAGCGCCCTCCGTCCTTCTGACCGCCCGGCCGTCAGCTGAACCGGTCGCGCAGCGCGCTCAGGCCGGTGGCGAAGATGCCGCGGGAGAAGGTCTTGGTCAGCCGGGCCTCGTCCTCGGCGTCCGCGTCGTAGGTGGCCGTCCACTCCGCGAACGCGTACCCCGTGTCCGTCACCGGCGTCACGCGCATCGTCGCCTCGTACGCCCGGACCGGGAACGGGCTCTCCAGGATCTCGTACGTGTACGAGCGGGCCGTGTCGTCCAGGATCAGCAGGCGCTCGACGAAGAGCTCGCCGCCCGGGCCGGTCAGGCGGCGTACGGCGCCGACCTGGTCGCCCGCCCCGCCCTTCAGCTCGGCGCTCGCGATGCCCGGATGCCAGTCGGCGATGCTTCCGAAGTCGCGGATCGCCTCCCACACGCGGTCGGCGGAGACGGGAAGGACGGCGCTGGCGTACGGCTTGGGCATGGCACTCTCCTGATGTGTTTATCTGGATGAGTTCCCCGCCGGCCGGAAGGACACGCGCTGATGCTGCTCGGAGACATCGCCCACCGGTGCGGGACGCTCTGGCCCTCCCGCACCGCCTTCGTCTGGTCGGGACGGCGCCGCACGTACGGTGAGCTGGCCCGCCGCGTCGAGCGCCTGAGTTCGGTGTTCGCCGCGGCGGGGGTCCGTACGGGCAGCAGGGTCGCTCTGCTGAGCGCGAACACCCCCGAGGCGATCGAGACGGCCTTCGCCGCGTCGCGGCTCGGCGCCTGTGTGGTGCCGCTCAACACCCGCCTCGCGCCGGCGGAGATCCGTTTCCAGATCGAGGACTCCGGCGCCGCGTACGCCGTCGTGCACCCCGCCCTCGAACCTCTCGCGCGCGAGTCCGGGCTCCTCGCGCTCACGCACTGGATGATCGGCGAGGAGACGCGTCCCGGCGTCGCGGCCGGCGCCGAGGGGCCGCGGCCGGGAGCGGACACCCCGATCATCCAGCTGTACACCTCGGGCACCACGGGACGGCCGAAGGGCTGCCTGCTCACCAACCGCGGGTGGGTGGCCGCGACCGTCAACGCCGTGCAGGGTCTCGGCGTCACCGGGGAGGACCGGCTGCTCGCGACGCTGCCGCTGTTCCACGTCGCGGGGTACGGCATGGTCCTCGCGCACCTGGCGATGGGCGGGACGGTCGTGTTCCCTGCCGGCGCCGGGCCGGACGAGGCGTGGTCGCTCATCGCCGAGCACGGCGTCACCGTCGCGATCTTCCCGACGGGCACACGCCGGGCGCTGCGGCATCCGTCGGCGCGGCCGCTGCGCCTGGTGTACGGGATGGCCGGCACCGAGCGCGCCGAGACGCTGCGCATCCTCGCCGAGCTGGGCTGCGACTACCGCGGCGTGTACGGCTCGACCGAGGCGGGCAACTTCGTGGCCGTCTCGACCCTGGCCGAGGAGCTCGAACGGCCCGGCACCGTCGGCCGCCCCCTGCCCGCCTTCGACATCGCGATCGAGGCGTCGCCGGGGGAGCCGGGCGAGCTGCTCGTACGCGGGCCGTCGATGATGGCGGGGTACGCGAACCTGCCCGGCGAGGGGCTCCGCGACGGGTGGCTGCACACCGGCGACGTCATGCGCCGCGACGACGACGGCTACCTCTACTTCGTCGACCGCGCCAAGGACATGATCAAGACGGGCGGCGAGAACGTCTACTCCGCCGAGGTCGAGCGGGTCCTGCTCACCCATCCGGGCGTCGGCGACGCGGCGGTCTTCGGCGTACCCGACCGGCGCTGGGGCGAGGCGGTGAAGGCGCTGGTGGTCACGCGCGCGCCGGTCGGTCCCGAGGAGCTGGACGCGTACTGCCGCGACCGCCTCGGCGCCTTCAAACGGCCGCGCTGGTACGAGTTCGCCGCCGCGATCCCGCGCAACCACTCCGGCAAGATCCTCAAGCGGGACCTCCGGGAGGCGCACGACCCGGACGTGGCCGTACGCCTGCCGGAGAGCCGCTGAGTCAGTACGACTTGGGCAGTCCCAGCTCGTGCTGGGCGATGTGCGCCAGGACGAGTTCCTCGGCGACCGGGATGTTCTTGCCGATGCGGGCGTCGCGGAACAGCCGGGCGACCGGGTACTCCAGGGAGTAGGCCATGCCGCCGTGCGCCTGGAACATGCGGTCCGCCGCCTGCCAGGCAGCCTCGGCGGCGGTGAGCTTGGCGATGTTGGCCTCCGAGCCGCAGGGCCGCTGCCGGTCCCACAGCCACGCCGCCTTGTAGACCATCAGCCGCGCGAGCTCCACCTGCGCCTTGACCTGCGCGAGCGGGAACGCGACCGCCTGGTTGGCGCCGATCGGCCGGCCGAACGGCGCGCGCTCCCTGGCGTAGTCGACCGCCACCTTGAGGGACAGCTCGCCGCAGCCGACGGCGCCGGCCGCCGCGATGATCCGCTCGGGGTTGAGGATGTCCCACAGCACCGCGAAGCCCTCGTCGACCGTGCCGATGACGTTCGCCGCCGGCACGCGCACCTCGTCGAGGAAGACCATGTTCGAGGCGACGGTGTTCGTGCCGAGCTTCGGGATGGGCCGGTAGGTCAGCGTGCCCTTGGCGACGGCCTCCTCGATGTCGACGAGCAGGATCGTGAAGCCGTTGACGCGCGGCCGGGCCTCGGCCGCCGGGATCGTACGGCTGACGAGCACCATGTGCCGGGCGCGCTCGACCCCGGAGATCCAGATCTTCTGCCCGGTGACCACGAAGTCGTCGCCCTCGCGCCGGGCCATCGTGGTGATGTTGATCGCGTTGCTGCCGGCGTCCGGCTCGGTGATCGCGAAACAGGTCTCCGACCGCCCGGCGGCCAGCGCGGGCAGCAGCGCGCGTCTCTGCTCGTCGGTGCCGTGACGGCCGATGGTCAGCGCGCCGAAGGCGGGGGTGAGCAGGTAGACGAAGGAGGAGGCTCCGCCCGCGCCGGATGCGGCGAGCGTCTCGGCGGCCACCGCGAGCTCGAGCAGCCCCTGCCCTCCGCCGCCGTACTCCTCGGGCACGGCCAGGCCGAGCCAGCCGCCGTCGGCGAGCTCGCGCCAGACCTCCTCGGGCCAGCGCTTGTCCGCGTCACAGCGGTCCCAGTAGTCCAGCCCGTGGCGCGCGCCGATCGCGGCGACCCCGTCCCGTACGGCGACGGCGCTCTCCGGCAGGTCGAAATCCACCCGAACCTCCTTCGGTTCTTGTTCCGACCACAGTAGCGATCCGGCTGGACACCTCGTAGTGCTATGCCTAGCATTACGAGGTATGCGACGAGAACAACTGAAGGGGCATCTCGACCTGCTCCTGCTGTCCGTGCTGACCGGCGGGCCGGCGCACGGCTACGCGATCATCGGCGCGCTGCGCGACCGCAGCGACGGCGCCTTCGACCTGCCGGAGGGCACGATCTACCCGGCGCTGCACCGGCTGGAGTCGAGCGGGCTGCTGCGCAGCTACTGGGCCGAGGAGTCCGGCCGCCGCCGCCGGCTGTACGAGCCGACCGCGGCGGGCGCCACGGCGCTGACCGGGATGCGCGAGGAGTGGCGGGCGTTCTCACGCGGCGTGCAGGCGGTGCTGGCATGAGCGACATCGACCGTTACCTCGACCGGCTGCTCGCCGAGCTGCGCGGCTCGCCGGCGGACGTACGGCGCGTGCTCACCGAGGCGGAGGAGCATCTGCGCGAAGCGGCGCGCGACGGCGTGGAGGAGGGGCTGACCGAGGAGGAGGCGCAGCGCCGGGCGGTCGAGCGGTTCGGTCCGCCGCGCGTGGTGGCGCGCCGTTTCGACGGCGTCCTACGGTCCGGAGAGGTCGTCCGCGCGCTCGCGTGGGCACTGGCGCCCCTCGCCGCCGTCGGGCTGATCGCCGTCGGTGTCAGCGGGGTGATCTCGGAGGTGCTGGGACGGCTCTTCGGACCGGCCTTCGTCTCCGGCGACCTGCCGTGGGTGCGTTACACGCCGCAGCGGTGCGCGGAGCTGCGGGGACTGTTCCCCGGTCACGACTGCCTGGAGGCCGCGACCCTGGACCACTGGGGCGAGGTGGTGTGGTTCCGCGTCGCGGCCGGGGCGCTGGGCCTGCTGATCCTCGGCGCGTACGCGCTGGTCCGGCGGCGTGCGAAGCCGCCCGCCCTCGTCCTGCGGCCGGGTCTGGTGCCGGCCGCCGGCGCCGCGGTGTACGGACTCGCCGCAATGGTCCTGGCGTTGCAGGGAGCCGACGCGGCCGCGCTCGGCGGGACGCGCGGAGGCGGCGGGCAGTGGTGGAGCGCGGGGATCGTCGCGCTGGCCGCCGCGGTCGCCTACCTGCGGTCGGCGTCCCGGGTGGTGTTTTCGCGATCTACAACGTAAAGGCGGTCAGCCGGTGCGGTCGCCGAGGTAGCGCGAGACCAGGCGGGCGAGCCGGGCGGCGACGATCTCGGGTGGGTCCATCGGCAGGACGGTGTGGCTCATCGTCAGCCGTACGACGGCGTCGGCGAGTTCGGTCACCTCGGCCGGGTCGAGCCCGGGCCACTGGCGCAGCGTGTGCGCGATGATGCGCTGTTTGGCCGCGAACAGCACCGGTTCGGCGCGCGTGGTCATGAGCGGCAGCAGGTCCTCGCTGCCGGAGCCGGTCAGGATCGCCTTCTTCAGCGGGTCGTCGGCCGCCGTGCTGAGGGTGTAGGTCACGGCGGCGGCGACCGCCGAGTAGAGGTCCTCGTGCCGGGTCAGCGCCTCGTCCACCGCGTCGAGGTAGCGGTCGTTCTCCCGCAGGGTCAGCGCCTGCGCCAGCCGCCACTTGTCGCCGAACTCGTTGTAGACGGTCTGCCGCGAGACCCCGACCGCGTCCGCGACGTCCTGCATGCGCACCCGCCGGAACCCCCGCTCGATGATGAGCGCACCGGCGGCGTCGAGCAGGTCGTCGCGGAGTGTTCGGCGCTGCTGCATGCCCCCAGGATTTCAGACCCCCGCCCCGGCGAACATTCCTGTCATCCGGAGCGGCAGGTGAGGCGTCTTTCTGATGGGACACGAAACAGGGGGGCGTCATGAAGGTATGGCCACCGGGCAAGCATCGCCGAACGACGCTGAGCGGCCTGATGAGACGCCGGCCGCACGCTCCGGCCGTACGCGCCGCCGAGCTCGCCAACTGGGTGCTGCACGACGAGAAACTGCTGGTGGAGACGAGGTTCGGGGGGAACGCCGAGCTGTACGGCGCCTGGCGTGACCGCCTGTGGACGGAGATGCACGACAGGATGCACCGTCCGGATCAGGCGCGGACATACACCGAAGACGAGGAATATGTCGTGATGACGGCCTTCGACGGCAACTGGGCGCAGTACCGTGTCTGCCGTGATCGTCTCCGCGAGGAGCTCTGGCAGATCATGAAGGTCACCAAAGGCCGCTGAACCAGCGCCCCACGGACGCCGCGCGGCCGGGTCATCCCCCCGATCCCGGTCGCGCGGCCTTTCATTCGACGCACCGCCGCGAAATATGATCGGCGCCGTATTGCGCGAGGCGCGCTAGAGGGGGATGTTGCCGTGCGCGCCCCTGGCAGGGGTGGCCTCGGCGATGGCTTGTGCGATGGCGCGGCGGGTTTTGGCGGGGTCGATGATTTCGTCGATGACGCCGAGGTCGTGGGCGCGTT
>NZ_JAUEQY010000016.1 GCF_030406325.1 Actinomadura sp. DC4
CGTGGTGGGCGTGAAAGATCGTAGCGATCCGCGCCTTGAGACGTTCGCGTCGTTCGGCAGTGGCCGACGCCGGCCGATGCCGCCATTCGTAATATCCCGACCGTGACACGCCGAGCCACGCACACATATCCATGATCGTATGTTCGGCCTTCTCCGCGTCGATCAGCTCGTAGGAAGCCGTCACCGATGCTCGGCCGCGAAGAAGGCCGCGGCTTTTTTCAAGAACGCGACCTCCTCGCGGAGCTTACGGTTCTCCCGCTCGAGCTGGACTTCCCGATCGCTCTTGTCACCAGCCGGCCCCGGTGCTTTCCCGCCATGCCGGCGCTTAAAGGCCGACACTCAGTTTCCCAAAGTGGTGTCGTGAATCCCGAGCTCTTTCGCCACATGCGCTACCGGACGCGGCCCATCCAGCACCATGCGGACCGCTTCGTCCTTGAACTCCTGAGAGAACGCCCTACCGCGAGCCAATTACCCTTCCCTTCCGAACATCCCCAAGCCTACTTGGGGACGCTGTCCGGAAGATCCGAGGCACCTCAGGCGACACAACTGCATCAGTATCAGCGCAGCCAGCCGGAACCGTGGACATGGCCTCGGCCGTTCGCCAATGGTGGCAGCGCGCAGCATCGATTTCCAGATCGCACTACTTCGCCCCACGGCTGTGCGGTCTGAACCAACCAGGCAAAATCTGGATGCTGGGCGGCGGCGCACCCCAGGGGAAGCCCCAACGCTCGTGCGCGGTCCCCGCACATCAGCCAATACTGGCGCCGGTGGCAAACTACCTTGCGCCGACCGCGGACGCCTCGCAGCTCCTACCCACGCCCTCACCGACCCAGATGAGCGTCACGCTCGACGGCAAGCCGCTGATACCAACTCGGGTAACGAACCGCCGACCGTACATGATCGTTTCCGCCGCACCAGACAATCCCATGGAACTCCACGACCGCATGCGGGTCACCGATGACGGCTACTGGATCCTCATCAACCCCGGCCTCGCACCGGGCCGACACCAACTCAACATTCGCGCACCCGGAGCGCCGGCCCGCCTATGGACCCTCACGACCTCATGAGACCGATGCGAACTACTCGCACGCTCGCGGTCGGCGCGGGCCCGCTCTGCTCGAACGTGCGCTGCCGTGGGAGCACGACAGGTGCTGTATGGCCGGAGCGGACGGGCGAACTTCATGGGAGGGACAGAAGCACTACGGGAGACACGGCAGCGTCTGGCAGCGGCTCGAAGAGCGGCCCGGAAGGGTCAGCGTTCTCGACCGAACTTGTCATGCGCCCCCATCAACCCCCTAACGCAGTCATATCAGCCCAAGCGGGGACCGGGACGGCTGCGTCATCTCAATTTTCGGCGCCCGGCCCGGTTGGCGGCGACGTTCATGAGCCGGGTCTGTTCGGGTCCTGAACCCCGGTGGCTCCCAGTACGGCTCCCACGACCAACGACAAAGGCCCGTTCCATGATCGGAACGGGCCTTTGACCTGGGCGCAGCCGGAGGGATTCGAACCCCCAACCTTCTGACGCTTCTATGTTTGTCAAGCGGTCATGGTGGCGTTGAGTGTTCGGTAGAGCTCGCGGGCGATGTAGCGCTTGAGGCAGCGTTGGATCTCGCGTGGGGTCTTGCCTTCGGTGGTGCGTCGGTCGATGTAGGCGCGGGTTCGGGCGCAGTTGCGGGTCCGGGTGAGCACGATCATGTGGATGGCGCGGTTGAGTGCCCGGTCGCCGCCGCGGTTGAGGCGGTGCCGGATGGTCTTGCCGCTGCTGGCCGGGATTGGGTTGGTGCCGCTGAGGGCGGCGAATGCGGCTTCGTTGCGGCATCTGCCGGGGTGGGAGTAGCTCACGACGGCCTGGGCTGCGCTGATGGGCCCGACGCCGTAACGGCTGGTCAGACCAGGCGCGATGTCATCGACGATGGCCAGCAGCTGGGCGCGGTTGTCCTTCAGGTCATGCCAGGCTTGGCCGAGTGCGAGCGCGAGACGGCGGATCTCGGCCTGCCGCACGGCCTGCTCCCGGGTGGCATGAGCGGGCAGTTCCCGCCCGGCCAGAGCGGCCAGAGTCTTTTGGGTCAAGGCACGGCGGGCGGCACGGCGGTCGGTGTCGTCGCCGGCGAGCAGCAAAGCCCGGAGCCGGTTCGTCTGCGCCGTGCGCATCACGGTCATCTCCTCGCGCGCGACCAGCAAGATGCGCAGCGCCTCCCGGTCACCATCAGCGCGTGGCACCGCCACCCGGTCGGCGTCTGACCGCAGCGCCGCCAGCACTGCCAAGTGCGCGTCGATGGCATCGGATTTGCCCTTCCCGCGGCGCCGGGAACGGCTGGGTTGTTCACACTCGATCACCCGCACGCCGGCGGCGGTCAGCGCCCGCGCCAGCCCCACCCCATAACTGCGGCTGCCTTCCACCGAGGCCACCACCCGCGGCCCAGGCGTCAGCTCGGTGATGGCCGCCAGCAACCGAGCGAATCCGGCGCCGTCGTTACCGATCCGCATCGTGGTGATCGGCCTGCCGGCCGCGTCGGCGATCTCCACCTCATGGCTGTCGCGGTGGGTGTCGATCCCGATGACGGCATCTACGACTTCTGCCAGCATGGTCATATGGCCTCGCGTCTCCTTCCAGGGCTTCGGGGCCAAGTCGGCGCGGGCCTGGGTGGAGTCACCGGGTGACACATCTGTGAGGAGTCACGCCATCAGGCGGACAGGCTTCTGATCAGGACAACCGCGGTGGGCCAGGCCGGAGCCGGCGACCCGGGGACAGGTCAGATGAAGGGCACACCTAAAGCGGCCAGATCCGTAGCGAGTCACCCGGTATCACCGGCACCGATCCTGACGGCAATCCACCAGGACCGCCGGAAAAGACACTCACAGATCCGTAGCAAGATCGAGGGCGTCCACAGCGGTCCAGAAGCGTCCCCTGGCCTGCTCTGTAACCGATGCATTGTCCAGATCAGTCCACGGCCATCCGGGGTCGTTGTTAGCAAAAGCGTTAGCAAGACTCTCGCCACATGGTCGCCGGCGATTCCAGGCCGAAGCGCTCACCGTTGGCGTAATGCGATGAGACTACGGCCGCTCGTAGCCACAAACGTCGTATAGCCAGTAGTCGAAGTACCGATCAACCGCGTCGCTGTCATGGGGGGTTGAGCGCCAGCCACTCGCGGGCCGCGCGGACCATCTCGGATTCGGCGCGCGGTCTTGCTCCGCCCGCCGGCTTGAGCTCGCCCCAGTCGGTGAGAGCCCCCCACAGCGCGTACATGCTGCCGACGAACTCTTCCCCGATGGAGAAGATGTTTGCAGTATCACCCATGAGCTGCAGGGCGACCTCGTAAGGATCATCCGCGTCAAGAAGCTGTTCCGAACGACGGCGAGTGAGATCCAGGTAGGCGGACCAAGCCTCGTCATCTGGCCCGTCCATGCACCGGAGGGTCACACTCCAGCGTCTTCCACGGCAACATCCCTCCCCTGCTACTGGCATGCGTGTCGGCGCGCAGAGTATGCGGCGCTCGCGCGACGCTTTGCCCCGCGGGAGCGGATCCGGCGACACGCCACCTAATCCGTAGCAACTGGCACTGCTGCGGAGGCTCCCTCCGCAGCGGGTAGAAGGGTGTGCGGCAGGCTGCCGGTGTAAGCAGTTGTATGGCTGTGTTGCTGTCTTCCTGTGCTGTACAGCAGTCGACCTGACCAGATAGTACATGCAACCCAGACGGCGTCCACGTCCGCCGTAACCGCTCCCTCACACTTGTCTGAAACCGGGCACCTCAACAGCCGCCGACCACTTGAGGGTGCTCGGCCGCTGACTGCGTCTTCGTCCCGGGGCCACCTGCAGGACCATGGTCGGTGCTGGCTAACCGTCGCCTTTAAGACCACATCCACGCGCAACCAAGACTGGGTGCCGCGCCGAGCCGACGCGGCACCCAAAGACCTGGGTGCGAGAGAATCCTCCCGCAGTGACACCTCGTACTGCCCCGTTCGGGCAGCCCCAGGAGTTGCGTGTCCTACCCCTAGCTCGACCCAGAAGCAGGACGTCGTCCATCATCTTAACGTTGACTATTCTGCCGCACGCTACGTTGGGGGTGAACCATGACCTCACTGGTCGCCTGGGTCGGGGCCGATACCCGCGGACCATCGTCACTGAACCTTGCCACGGACAGCAGAATCACCTGGCCGGCGGGCGCTTCGACCGCGTACCACTGGGATCACGGGAAGAAGGTCTTCGCCTCCGCTACGGCGCCGCTCGTAGTCGGGTTCGTGGGTGATGTCTTGTTCCCCGCTCTCATGCTCCCGAGCATCATCGACCGAGTCGACCGCAGCGTCTTTCGGGCAGATGGCTCGACTGCGGAGGGTCTAATCGCTGCGCTCCGACGGGAGTGGCGGGAATACCCAATATCTGAACGTCGACCGCTCAGTATCTATATCGCGTATCGCATCGGTGAGGGCATGTCAGCCAGCTTCAAATTGACTTCGCTGACGTATCAGACCCAAACTCCAGAAGGCTGGACGAGGGAGGACATACCAGTTCCGCCAACCTCAACCTGCCTTGCGACAGACGGTTCAGGACGTATCGTCGTCCAAGATGCCCTTGCTACATGGCAGGCTAGCAGTGCCGCAGGCACGAGCAGAGCTATTTTTAGCGGCTTTGTCGATTCTGTTATCAGCGGCATGGATCCCCGCTCTGGCGGCGCTCCACAACTCGGCTGTATCTACAGGAAGGGATCTGGCCGGCTTCTCGGTATCGTCCACAACGGTCAGCGATACTTCGCAGGTTCCCACCTCATTGGAGACGAAGCGCTGGACGGCGTAGAATGGCGCAACTCGCTGTTCGAGCGCACAGACGGACGCACTAAGGCCCGACTCTGCGACGCTCAGCCACAGCCACGGCCGTCGATGCATCCTTAGCCAAGCTCAGTGGCCGTAGTCCTCTCGTCCATCAGTTGACGCACCCTCTTTACCATGATGACCGAAGGTGCCCGGCTAAAGCGAGGAAGACGTTTCTTAGTCCCGTGCGGACGCACATGAATCACACTCTGAAACCGGACTGCGGACGACCACCCGTGCCCGCCACTAGCGAAACGAGTTTATGTACCGAACTTGAGGGATTTGCACTCGGGCCATCTGTACTCCTCGCAGCGGACTCAGTCGCACGAGAAATAGCGGATGCATATTTTACATGAGGAAAATCGATCGGAATTCCCTTGCCGACAAAACCATATCCACGCAGCTTACGGCTTAGCTGAATTCCCGTTATGTGAGCAAAGCTATCCTCAAAGTGCCACAACAGCCATAGCTCAAAACATGGATTACTCAGGGCAACCTCTATGGACATTTCTTGGGCGTCCATCAATGCTTTTTCAAGGGTAGTGTGCTCGTCTACATCAATCACACACCAGACATGCTCATATGAGTCTTCACTGCCCTTTTTAATCCGGGGGAGTCCAGCGCGGATAATCGCTTCTCTTACAACTCGACACGGATCTCTCCCTACCCCTGTAATATCTAGCTTATAAATCTCAATACCTGTAGCCTTTAGCTCCCGTGCCAGACCTTTAAAGTATTGAGGTTCCGTCAACTGACCTTCTGTAACAATTAACACCCTTGGGCGTTCTGGTCGGCTATTTCGACGGCGGCGAAGATTGCTCTGTCCGCGGTTACGTCCGCCACTCACGTCCCAGCATCCTCCATCAAGGCGGCCCGCAAATCCTCGCGAGAGATCATTGGCACAGCTCCGTACCGACCTTGAAGGTATCTCTTTTCGAAATTATCGGACGCTCTTGCCGGAAACTCGTTAAGTGCGAACAAGGTCGTCGCGCCATCAGAACCTTTTTCTGTGAACCACACTTCATCTCGACTGAGTGATTCACCCAGCACGTGGCCGAGTAGGCTTGTGTCGTGAGAAGTAAAGACAAGCTGTGCGCCACGGGGATTCAGCTCTGGATCTTTGAATATCCCAACCAGAGCAGAAGCTAGCCGGGGATGCAAACTCGCATCAAGCTCGTCCACAATAAATACATCCCCCCTGCCTAGAGCCGTGAGAGCCGGAACACCTAGCGAGAGCCAAGCTACAGTGCCACTGCTCTCATTCTCAAGAGGCAAAGGAAATGTAGTGCTGGCGTCTGCGCCAGTGTGAAGGAATGATAGTTTCTTCTTGTACTCATCAAAGAAATCCTCAGCATTAACGGCTCGCCGTGCTGTAGCAGCCTCTGCTAGGCTCTTAAATAGCCGCCTCAACAAAGCCTTGAGCTCTTCATTTAGATCTTCTTCCGCAAGAACGACGCTCGCGATACCGAGATCAGCGAACTTTAGAAGACCTAGTGCCTGTGCCGCTACCCTTGAGTCTTCCAAGGCGTCGCGAACCCACCGTAGGCGCACTTCCCGATCCGCTTCAGAGTATTTCGCTTGCACTATGTGATTAGCGAACCAATCGTGGATCTTGCGAAGAAATGTATGGTTGCTTTGTGCGGCGGTTGACAAGAAGAGACTAGTAGGCCTGACGAGCCTTGCTATTCTCACATTTTCGCCCGGAAGATGCCTACCGAATTCCATACTTTTTGCGTCTAGTTCATGGCGCTCGAAGAGCACGCGCCTGCGGCTCGCTGGGTAGCTATACAGCCACTCCTTAGAAAATCCCTGAACGGATGACTCAAATCCATATGTGTATCTGACGCCGTCTATAACGATGTCGAATTCGTAGAACGATGTTTCCTGCCTCGACTTAGAGTCAAGCAAGAACGGATGATGACGTATTGAGTCTTCTTCTGCCCATCTGGTGAAAGAGAACTCGACCGCAGCGCATGCAAACGCAATCGCATCAAGGATGGTTGACTTACCTGAGGCATTGGCACCATAGATCCCCGCTACCCGTACGGTGGCCGCTTGCCAATCGCTGTCAGAGGGCTTCGTCCCGTCAAGGCGACTCGACGCAAGCGACAGCTCGACCGCGTCGCGGATGCTGCGATGGTTGGCCACCCGGAACCGTAGAAGCATGATCCCTCTCTGCACCTGACACGCGCTCAACTACCTGGATTCGTTGAAGTTCGACAAATTAGACGCTAAGACTGTCACCTACTTGTAGCTTATACTCCTGACCCCGCATGCTGTCCACACTCTTAGGCGGTGAACCCCCAGCTGAGCAGGGGTCCTAGAGTGGTGACAGGAATCGTTACAACAGCAACCTAACGTTTGCAGAGGCATCACTTAAGGATCGACAACCCCTTGGTCATCAGCGCCGTGTAGGAGCAACTGGTCGCCGGACGGGCCCAACCGGGAGGGGTTGCGTCCATAGGCAGACGTGGATGCCCCTCCAGCGTTCGAGAACAAGGTGACCCGGACCGCAGGGCCGGCTACGGCCTGAGCACCGGAAGCGGCGCGTTGTGCGCCACGAGGCGCTGTTTGACCGTGCGGAGGTGAAAGGACTCCGCTGATGGCCCGTCGTAGCGGGTCGTTTGAAGTTGGAGGCAGCCTGATCCCGGAGGCGCGGGTGAGGGTGGGAGCAGCCTTGACGACGTCGGGACGTGCCGGTACTGCCGGACGGTGCGGGTCCGGTTAACGAGTGGGAAAGGTGTACGTGAGGAACCAGCGGTGTAACGCCCTTTAAGGCTTCCGCCAGCTCAAATCTGGCGGATATGGGCTGGGTCGCGGTGCGTACTCGCCGGGCGGTGCCTGGTGGGGAACTCCTGGGCCGGGTGTCGCGTCCGGTCGGGAGGCTCTGGTGAAGGTCTACGGCGTAGCCGGGGCGATGCCGCAGGGGCATAGCTGGGCACCTCCTCCCGCGAGCGGTCAGCAGTGAACGTGGGAACCATCTCGTGCTGCTCCCCGTCCGGTCTCTTCCAGGGGCCGGGGCGGGGATAGGCGCGTCGTCTGCCGAAGGTGCGGGGTGGGGCGGAGCCTGCGTAGTACTCCGAGCGCGGGAAAGCTGCGCACATGGGGAAGGCAGGCAGCAGTTTCAGCAGGTAGGGACGTCATGTCAGGAGGTCGCCTGTGAATATGGGCGAGCTGCTGCTTGAGCCGGAGCTGGCCGAGTGGCGGGTACTGAGCATTCAGACCAAACTGCACCGTTGGGCCGGTGAGGATCCATATCGTCGGTTTGATGATCTGTTCAACCTGGTCGCTGACCCGGCGTTCCTCGTGATGGCGTGGCGTCGGGTAAGGAGCAATACCGGGTCCCGCACGGCGGGTGTCGATGGGCTGATGGCCCGGGACATCCCGACCGGACGGGGCGAGGAGATGTTCCTGAACGAACTGCGGGAGTAGTTGCGCTCCCGCACGTTCCAGCCGTTGCCGGTCCGAGCACGGTTGATCCCCAAGCCGGGCTCTTCTAAGAAGCGCCGGCTGGGCATCCCTGTGATCGCCGACAGGGTCGTTCAGGCGTCACTGAAGCTGGTCGTGGAGCCTATTTTCGAGGCGGATTTTCAGCCGTGCTCGTTTGGGTTCCGCCCGAACCGGCGTGCGCACGATGCGATCGCTGAGATCCACCACATGGGCTCCCATCGCTACACCTGGGTGCTGGAGGCGGATATCGAGGCGTGCTTCGACACCATCTCGCACACGGCCCTGATGGACCGGGTGCGCCGAAGGGTCGGAGACAAGCGCGTGCTGGCGCTGGTGAAGGCGTTCTGCAAGGCCGGGATCCTCACCGAACTCGGCCAACAGCAGGAAACGACCGCCGGTACTCCGCAAGGGGGCATCTTGTCGCCGCTGCTGTCCAACATCGCCTTGTCGGTGCTGGACGAGTGGTTCATGGACCACCACCAGCGGTCCATGGCGACGGTCCGGCAGCGGGACGCGCGGAAGCAGAAGGGCCTGGCGAACTGGCGACTCATCCGCTACGCGGATGACTGGGTCGCCATGGTCAACGGCACCAAAGCCGACGCGGAAAGGCTGCGGCGCGAAGCCGCCGAGGTACTGGCTCCGATGGGCTTGCGCCTGTCGGAGACCAAGACCCTGGTCACCCATATCGACGACGGGTTCGTGTTTCTCGGGCACCACATCCAGCGGCGCCGCAAACGCGGAACCAAGACGTGGACCGTCTACACCTACCCGAGCAAGAAAGCGCTGAACTCCATCATCGCCAAGGTGCGAGGCGTGATCCACCCAGGACAACCGGACCTGAGAATCCTCCTGATCCGCCTCAACGCGATCATCAGGGGATGGTGCAACTACTTCCGCCATGGCTCGTCCAAACGGACGTTCAGCTATCTGGGCCACTACGTCTGGCACCGCCTGTGGTGGTGGCTACGGAAACGGCACGGTGGCCTGGCCTGGCGGAAGATGCGGACCCGGCTAATGAACGGCGGCTGGGAGTTCACCGCGGACGGGATCACGCTCCAGGAAGCGGCAGCGATACCGGTCACCCGCTATCGCTGGCGAGCCTGGGACATCCCGACACCCTGGTCACGGCGAACAACAGAACCATCGCCAACGGCATGACTCTGTGGAGAGCCCGGTGCGGTGAAAGCCGCACGCCGGGTTCGGAGGGCGGGTCGGAGAAACGGGCCAACCGCAGAGTTGGAACCGCGCTCCGGCCCGACCCTACAGCGATCGCCCCAACCACCTCCGATGAGCAGCCACCCACTGCGATCGTCACGGCCTGAACTGGTTGATCCGTGGAAAGATCATGGGCTACCTCTGATTATCGAAGGCTGGCTACGGGCCTTCCTCGGTTGAGCGCGTCCTCCAGTTCGGTCTGGGGCCGCCCCAGACGTCCGTTATTCTCGGTGTTGATACTCGGGTAAAGACACCTGTGGCGAGAAGGTACCAGCACGCCGATGCCCCTATAAATTCGTGATCACACGAAGTTGCTAAGGAGTTCTTAGAGCTATGGATGCCGAGTTGAACCGAAACGACTGGTTTCACAGCTGGCTCACAGAGAACGGTATAGCGAACGAGTCGGCAGCGTACGAAGCAGCGAAAGATCCCAAACGGCTAGCGGACCTAATCGGCCGCGCTCAAGCGCAGCAGACCATGCCTGTTGAGTTGCCAGAGGGCAACAGCCTCGTCGCGGGACGCTCACTCGATCTCACGGGTTATCTGGCATGCGGGCACGCCGATTGCCTAACTCAGCAGGTCGACCGGCTCTTCTCTCGGGTCTGGCATTACTTCGACAATATTGCAATAGTGGGCCCCGACACCCATGCGTTCCTGGAAAACGTGTCGAGCGGCCCGGCGGCGATAGAGGAGAACGCAAAGTTCGTTGCAGCATGGTCCCGGCCACTGTTCCATATTCACAATATCGGTGCGGACCGCCTAGTTACATGGGTTGCGAAGCCACCCGCTTGCCCGGTTCACTGGAAAGAATATAATCAGCTCCAGGCATTGCATCTTTCTAAGAAGGTTGAGAAATCGATCGCTTCAGCGCTGCTCACTGAAGGGGAAGTGACCCGCGAGAGCGGCAACTCTAAAGATTCGGATAGCCGCCTTGTCCTGAACCATGATCAGCTATTTTCCGGCAGCAGCGGAGAGAGTCTGCGCGAGCTATCGAAAAATAGAAGCCGCAATGAGTCTCTTGAGATGACTCTAGCGCGCACCATAGTAAGGGAACATTGGCTCGGCACCGCCTCCGACCTCTATACCGCGTCATCGATGCAGCTCCCCGTGGGCCTTGGCATTGGCCTGGAAGCCAGACTGGCAAGCCTCCGGAATTCGTCCCCTTCGACTGCAGATATTGCGTTCAACCTGCATCTTCCTGTCGTTGATGGCCTACCTATCAAAGAACTGCTCACATTGCGAGAGGCGGAGCGAGATGCATTCGAAGGGTTTCGAGACAGCCTGACTCAAGCCTTCAAAGAGCGGCTAGCCGCTGAAGGTTCTGCGGACCGAGACTCGAACTCAATAGCGAGAGAAGTCCAAAGCGATGTAGTGGCGCCAGCGCTACGCGTGATCGAACGACGACTCCACGCGGCGGAGGATGCTCTTCAAAAGAAGCATCACTACAACATCGCCATGGCAGGACTTTCAACAGTGTGCGGGATGCTTGGGATCGTCCCAATAGCTACCGCTTTAGGACTTGCGGCAGCCGCTGGCGTGGTGACTGCCGAAACGAAATTCGTTGAGGAGAAAAGAGACATCTCCCTTTCGGGTATGTACTTCTTGTGGCAAGCGAATGAACACGCGAGGAAGCGGCGTAAAACTGCTAAATAAAAGGAACTGTACTGAAAGCGCCGTGCGGACGATCAGCGGAGGCTAGCGATAGCTCAACGAAAAATTCGATCGACTGGAATGATTGCGACCCGAGGCTGTCGTTCCGACATGAAAACTCACCTGGATTCCAGGAAGATTCGTACGGTTGGGCGACCGACCGGTTCGGGCCGGGACCGGCCCGTAGAGGCCGCACGCCCGGTCCGAGGGCCGGTCGGCCGCTGGCGGCCCGCGTAGCGGGTCGCCCTTGAAGACGTAAAGAAAAGTCTCATCCGGCAGAGAAACGTCGCCCATCAACCGAGGTTGCACACAGAGATCGGACTTTGCCGCAGAGGCTCTTTCACCTGGTCAGGCGGCGTTATCCGGCCTGTGCTCGGTTTTCGTAGCGTTGCCGCCATGCTGCGCAGCGTTCGACGTAGGCGGGTAGCTCGTGCGCCTCGAAGTTCTCGAATGACCAGTCATCGGGTCCGACGTCGGATTCCGTGGTGCAGACGTAGGCCCAGCCGCGGCGGCCGTCGTTGAGGTCCACGCGGGTTAGTTCGTAGACCGGATCCTCGAACGTGTCCAGGACACGCCATTCTTCCGGTGTCAGGCCGGTTAGCAGGTATCCGCGGGCGGTCGTCGTTCCTGCGACTAGAGCTGGGTACACGCGCTCGGGGAGGGTCGCGACTCTCCATCCGTCTGCCGCTACCGGCTCGTGGTCTGGTACCCGGTCGATCAGGGCGAACAAGACGTCAGGGAACTGGAGGCTTCCGTAGACGAACAGTGCCTCCGGGTCCACCGATAGGCGGTCCCGCCGGCCAGAGGGTGGTGAGGTCGGTTGGGGTGAGGGGTTCCCGGTATGCGGCATTGAGTACCTCCCGGGACACCTTAGCGTCGGCTTCGGCGAGGGCTGCGAACCAGTCGAATCCAGCCGGGTAGGCCCACATGTAGGACCGGTGCACGGGGTTGGTTCCCCGGTCGGCGAGGTAGCCGGCGATGGTCTTGTCGCTCCACCACGGCACGCAGGCCCGTAGATGGTCGGCGCAGTCGATCACCGGAACGCCGTCGTTGAGTGCCAGGTGGACTTGGCCGAGTACGAGTTGGGTGTAGTGCGTCAGTCGTACGCGTGCGATCAGGACCTTGTCCTCGGGCAGTACGAACAGCGGCCATGCCTGGGCGAGGCCTTCGAGCATGACCTGTTGCGGCGCGTGGATGGAAAGTAGGCGGACCCACGGGATATCCTCGCCCGCCGCTCTGGCCGCGAGGCTGGCGCTTTGGAGGCCATGCCCCAGGACCTCATGTAGCGCGAACTGTCGAGCGCCCACCTGGGTGAACTCCACGTTCGGGAGGTTCAGCCGAAGACGTACATGTTGACCGGCGCCGTCGAGCCAGTAGGCCCAGTAAGCATCTATCTCGGCGGTCTCGACGGTCAGCGTGTACGGGGCGGTACTGCCGGTCGCCTCCCTGATGAGAGGCTCAAGCTCGTGGGCGGCCTGGCGAATGGCATGCGGAGCCTCGCCGACGTCGAGCAAACCTTCGGCCTGGCGCAGCTCGGCGTTCGTATCCGACCCCCAGCCGATGCCGAGATCTGCGAGAGCGCCACGGGCTTGCTCGAAGCGTTCGGCGACGTAGTCGTCTGACCAGCCGGCGGTTCCGCATCCTTGGGTCGCTCGGACGTAATCGGCCGGCGGGATGTGTTCCCCGAGGAGAGCGCCGAGGTAAGCGAGATCGGCATCGAGACGACTCGCCAGAACGCCTTCCGCGGCAGAGCGGAGCTCCATGAGACGACGGTAGACGGTGAGCCGATCAGGCGCGGGTTCGGGCTCCGGGCCGTCGGGGAAGCAGTCGAAGTCCACGATCGGGGAGCCGCCGCGCTCGACCTCGTAGGCGTTCCACGCGCGTAGAACGGCCTCGATCTCGTCACGCAGGCTCATGCGGTACGTCCCATCGCAGTGTGAGGGCCTGGTTGGGCCGCAGGTGATCGCGGGTCAGGGTCATCACGACGTCGTCACCGTCGTAGTCCCAAACAAGGTCGCCTTCGACGGAGTTCTCTGATCCGTTCGGCTCTTCCTCGATCGCCCAGCATCGCAGCAGCCGCCCGGCCTGCTGATGGCGGATACGTAGTGTGTACTGCCGCGTGTAGCGGGGGATCGACTGACGCCAGTAGTGATCATCCTTGAACTGGCCACCCTCACAGACGAAGCCGACCATCGCCGAGTCTCCGGGCTGGAGCGGAGGCGAGATCTGGCAGGCGAACTTGGACAGGTTCGCGGTGTCATGCCTGCGTTGGATCATGACGCGACGGTCGGGATCGCTGACCGGTTCGATGAGGAGCTGTTCGCGAGTGTTCTCGAACCAGACCTCACGCGAGAGCCGGGTGATTGGCTTGTCGGTCAGATTGAGCAGCTGATGACGGTTGGTCACCCGCGACCACCCCTGGGGGCCGATGTCGATATCGGCGGTCATCGCGAGTTCGACCACGTTCCCGGCCAGGTTGGCCAGCTGGCCGGCCTCTTCTTCGCTCAGGCGTAGCACGCGCTGGAGTTCGACCAGTTGTCGGCCGAGCTTGCGGGCCTCGTCGCTGGCTCCCTCGACGGAATGAAGCAGCTCTGGGGACACCGATGATGTCCTGACCTCGCGTGATCCCCATTCAATATCGCCTTGCGGAGCGTTGAGGCGCCTGTCGATGGTCGTGAGCAGCTCGGTGGCCTTTTCAGACCTGGTCGGCTCGCCATCGGCCTCTTCTTGGACGCCGGAGACGCGTTCGAACAACTGCGCCGCCGTCCATCCGGGGAACATTTTCTCCAGTACCCGGCAGTGATCGGCGTACGGAAGCCCTTTCAGGTCTCCGCTCGTCCACCGGTGGAGTTGGGCTCGGCTCGGTCCCGCGCCGACCAACGAAGGATCGACCTTGCGTGCCGCCCTGTCGTACTCCATGGCGAACGTCCGGTGGGTCTGCCAATGGCGTTCGTACAGCAGAACCTTCAGCCGGACGGGGGACGTCGAGGTCATCGGATTCTCCATCAGGGCGAACGTAACACGGGATGAGACATAGACGAGACGGAATGAGTCCAAGGCATCCGAGATGCGACACGCGCGATATCGCAGCGCGACGTGTCTCCCTAGAAAGCTCTTACGTGTGATCAACGGTGGTGCCGACGGTGTCGCGAGATCGATGACCAGAGCTTTCGTGACGTCATCGGTATCGCTTCCACCAAGGGACGTGAGAGTGGAAACGAACAAGTCGCTTGAGCTGGAGTTGCTCGCCGAGTTGCGAGCGGCCCTGACGGAGCATGACGCCGCTTCGGACGTACGTGAGGAGGTCGGGGGGCTCGCCGTCACGACCGGTGCCCCCGGTGTCCCCCTTTGGATCTTCGTCAGCTTCGGCAACCGGTACTTCTCCTGGGCCGAGGCCAACCACCAGCACCCGGTCAACGACATGGCCGGAGCCGCTCGGCGGATCGCCGCGCACGCACAGGGGCTGCGCGCGATCGGTGGTGGGTCGTGAAGCGCGACGATCAGCCGGAGCCGACCACGTCGGAAACCGTTCATGGCGCCGGCCGGGTTACCTCGATCGTCCAAGCACGCAGGCAGGCGCGACAGAGGGGGACAAACAGCTTGACGGAGTCCGAGCGTCAGTTGCTGCTGGCGGAGGTCGCGAAGATCTCGGCTGAGCTGTGCAAACTGCAGGTGTGGGCCGCTGAGATAACGCAGCGTGCTGTTCGTCCTGCAGATGACCGGGCGGACCGTACCGCATAGACGCTGAGTCTCCGCCGGCTCGCGCCAGACGGGCGTAGTCGTCGGCCTCCATCGGCGACGCCTCGCAGGTGTCGGCGGAGACTCCCCTTTCGCACAGCCGGACTCCTGTCCGCATGCGCGGTAGGGCGCGAGTAATGAGGCTGACGATGGATCAAGCACGATCGAACTGCATGTTGTTGGCCGGGATGCCCTCGTCGGTTGGCCGCGCCCGCGCGTACGCGCGCTGGGTACTCGACACCTGGCAGTTGTCCTCGATGGTGGACACGGTCGAGTTGCTCGTCAGTGAGCTGGTTACCAACGCGGTGAAGGCCACTGGTGTCGTTGATGAGCCGGTGGACGAAGACCGTCTCGCTGGGACGGTGAGCACGGTCTACCTCAGCCTTTCCGCGCTGGCCGACACGCTTTTGGTCGAGGTGTGGGATGTCAGTTCCACGCCTCCGCTGCGCCGGGTGGCCTCCGAGACCGATGAGACGGGCCGCGGCCTGCTGCTCGTCCAGGCGCTGTCGAAGGAGTGGGGATGCGAGGTACTGCAGACCGGCGGAAAGATCGTTTGGTGCAAATGCTTGATCGGAGAGGGTGCGTGAAGGACGAGCAAGGCCCGGGTGACGACTTCGAGGTCGAGGCCAAAACGTGGAACTTCGATCATCGGTCGACGACAGGACGGTCGATCGCTTGGGCGGACGCCCGGTCTGGTGGGCCGCCGGCGTCGGTCGCTGGTGATGATCTGCTCAGGCCGAGGGAGGTCGCGAGGCTTTTCGGCGTCAGACCGACGACGATTGCTCGATGGGCTCGGGAAGGGAGGTTACGGCCTCTTTTAACGCCGGGTGGGCATCGTCGTTATCTGAGGTCGGAGATGGAGGCGCTTGCCGGCAGCGCCGGGAACACAGAGTTTGACCAGGCTCAGGAGAGCTTGGAGCGGGACGCCGTCCGACTCTACGAAGAGGGATGGACTATCCGTCAGGTCGCGGCGAGGTTCTCCCTCAGCTACGGAGTCATGAGACGAATCCTGGGTGCGCGTACGACCCTACGGCACAGAGGCGGCCTTCCGCGGTGACCACCCCGTTGTCTTCCCTATAGAGCAGGCCCCGACGAAATGAAGTCGGGGCCTTACTTTTGCGCAGCTCGGCGTCAGAGGTTCTTGGTGCGCTCGTCCAACTCTTCGAGCTTGGCGGCGAAGGTCTGGATCTGACCGCGGATCTCCTGGAGCTGGCCGAAGAGAACGCGGAACTCCTCGCTCTGCTCCTGCCCGTCGCCAGAGTCATCGGGCTGAGCCTCAGGAACCGCGATCACGGTGGTGCGGCTCCCCTGCCGACTTCCTAGGTAACCTTCGCTCCGCAGAATGTCGACGGCGCGGTCCACGGTCATCTTCGCAGCATCGAACCGGTCGGCCAGCTCGCCGATGGATGGGAACGGCTCCCCTGGGGTCCGCAGGTCGACGTTCGGCCAATCACCACGACCGGAGAACTCAGCGATCAGGCCGTGGCCGGCTACATCGCCAAGTACGCCACCAAAGCCGCCGAATGCGTCGGCACCCTCGACCGGCCGATACGCCCCACAGACGACACCGATCGGCTCCCTGTACGTGACCACGCACGCCGACTCATCGCCGAATGCAGACACGACGACGACCAGGTCCTCGTCGTCGCCCACTGGCAGTACCTCGGGCAAGGCCACAGCCCCGGCGAAGCCTTCATGTCCGCCGCACTGAGCGGCAAGCCCCTGCCACCCCTACCGCCGTTCAGCACGACCGAAGGGCACGCAGTATGACCAACCGCCCGGACGAAGATCCGCTCCTCGACGTCAAGCAGGCGGCGAAGTTCCTCGGCACGTCCGAACGCTTCCCTCGCCGACTCATCGCCCAGCGCCGTATCCGCTTCGTACGCGTGGGCCGGTTCGTGCGCATCCCCATGTCCGCGCTGACCGATTTCCTCGAACCCGTCGAGCCCATGACCGCATCCGATATCTGGAAGGCCGCGTAATGGCACGCGCGAAGAAAGACACCCGCCGCCGGTTCGGTCTCATCCGGCAGCTTCCCTCCGGCCGCCACCAGGCGAGTTACCTTAGCCCGGACGGTCAGCGCAGGTACGCGCCCGAGACGTTCGCCCGCAAGGCCGAGGCCGAGCGTTTCCTGAACCTGACCGAGGTACAGATCCATCAGGGCGACTGGACCGACCCGGAGCGCAACAAGATCCGGCTCAGTGACTTACGGGACGACCTGGATCGCCCAGCGTCCCAATCTGACCGTCCGGACGCGTGAGCTGTACGCCTGGCTGTTCGAGAAGCACGTCAAGCCGGGTCTCGGCGCGGTCCCTCTCGGCAAGCTGTCGACGGCGATCATCCGGAACTGGCGGGCCGCGCTCATCGCCGCCGGTGTATCCCAATCCGTGGCGGCGAAGGCGTATCGCCTGCTGCGCGCCATCCTCATGACGGCCGTGGAGGAGGACGGGATCCTTCCCCGCAACCCCTGCCGGATCAAAGGGGCCGGCACCGAAAGGGCGCCCGAGCGTCCTGTCCTCAACGTCGCCCAGGTCATCGAACTGGCCGACCTGGTCGGCCGTCGACCCGTGGGCAACATCCGCAAGAAGGACGGCGGCTACCAGCTCCGCTACCGGGTGAAAGACGGACTGATGCGCGCTCATCCGAAGCCCTTCACCACCCGCGCCCAGGCCGAACGCACCCTCTTCCACCTCATGCACGACGGCAAGGCCGACTACACGCGCGACGACCGCTACCGCGCCCTGGTCCTGTTGGCCGCTTTCGCCTCGCTTCGATGGGGCGAGGTCACCGCGATCCACCGCCACGACCTCGACCTGGAGAACGCCACCGTCCGCGTGCGGGTCGCCTACACCGAGCAGAACAACGGCACCATGGTCCTCGGCGCGCCGAAGTCCCGCGCCGGCGTCCGTACGGTCAACATCCCGCGGTCGCTCATCCCGGACCTGCAAGCGCACCTGGACAAGTACACCGAGAACAAGCCGAACGCCCTGGTCTTCACCGGCATCAAGGGCGGCCCACTGCGGCGGAGCAACTTCAACAAGGTCACTCGCTGGGTCCACGTCGTGGCGCTGCTGGGCGTGCTCGGGCTCCACTTCCACGACCTGAGGCACACCGGCAACATGCTCGCCGCCGCGACCGGCGCGACGACCAAGGACCTGATGCGGAGGATGGGCCAGGACAGCGAGCAGGCCGCGCTCATCTACCAGCACGCGACCAACAAGGCGGACCAGGTGATCGCTCAGGGTCTCGACACGATGCTCAAGGCCCAGCGCGACGAGCAACACGACAGGGCCGGCGTGGTGGTGCCGATCGGCCTAAGTGCACGCTAGTTGCACGACCGGCCGAAACGGCCGATAAAAACGATCAAGGCCCGGGTCGGGGAAACTTCCTGACTTGGGCCTTCGGCATGAGAGCGGGTGACGGGAATCGAACCCGCACTACCAGCTTGGGAAGCTGGAGTTCTACCATTGAACTACACCCGCGACGCGCTCCGTAGACCGCTCGCACATGCTACCGGAACCCACACCCCCGCAGCACGGTCCTCCGGCCTCCTCAGCGGTGACACGCTCCACGCGATAGTTTCACCCCTGTGCTTCTCTCCGATCGGGATCTCCAGGGCGAGATCGAGTCCGGGCGTATGAAGATCGACCCGTACGACGCCGCGATGGTTCAGCCGTCCAGTATCGACGTGCGGCTTGATCGGTACTTTCGGGTCTTCGAGAACCACAAATATCCTCACATCGACCCCGCCGTCGAGCAGCCGGACCTCACCCGGCTCATCGAGGTCGGTGCCGAGCAGCCCTTCATCCTGCATCCCGGGGAGTTCGTCCTCGCCTCCACCTACGAGGTGTTCGGGTTGCCCGACGACCTCGCGGCGCGGCTCGAGGGCAAGTCCAGTCTCGGGCGGCTCGGGCTGCTCACGCACTCGACGGCCGGCTGGATCGATCCCGGGTTCTCCGGGCATGTCACGCTTGAGCTCTCCAACGTCGCGACGCTGCCGATCAAGCTCTGGCCCGGCATGAAGATCGGGCAGATGTGCCTGTTCCGTACGAGTTCGCCCGTCGCGCACCCGTACGGGTCCGCGCATCACGGTTCGCGGTACCAGGATCAGCGTGGGCCGACGCCCTCGCGGTCCTACCTTAATTTTCATCGCACCCGGGTATGAGGCGGAGGCGTCCGACGCTCGTCCTGCCGCAGGGGCCGCCCGGGGCAGGCTGCTCGACGCCGTACGCCGCCCCGATGCGAACAAGGCGGTCTCACATTCGGCGCCGGCATCAGGCTCTCCGGTCCAAGGGGCGAACCGGACCGACCACACCTGGACCGCCGGCGACTCCGGCCCGTTCCCGACGAGGAACGGCTCGTACGTCCTGAACAGCCCAATCAGCATTCCGGCGCTCCCACTCGCAATCGGCCCGCTGCGGCAGGATCCCGCCCTGCACGGGTACCGGTTCGGCAGCGAACCGGCGGGCGATCCGCACGTCGTACGGACCCTGGCCGAGGTCGCTCTCGACCTCGGCCAGGGCGGCCGACGGACCGCGACCGGTTCCGCGTCGACGACCCCCGACGATCCGCCCTCAAACCGAAAGTGACGCACGGCACATAAGTGGGCATCCCGCCCGGCCCCCCGCTAACCTCTCCCGACGTTTGCCCTGGACACCCGGTTGACACCGAGTACATGTGATCTAGGTCATAGACGGGAAGGACGCTGTGTCAAGACTGCGCGTGCACAAGGTCTCGAAGATCTTCGGACGGAGGCAGGCCGAAGCCCAACGCAAGATCAGCCAAGGCGCCGACCCGGCCGGACTGGGCGCCGCGGTCGCCGACGTCTCGTTCGACGTCGAGGACGGAGAGATCTTCGTCGTCATGGGCCTGTCGGGCTCCGGCAAGTCCACGTTGATCCGGATGCTGAACGGCATCCTCGAGCCCACCGCGGGCGCCGTCGAGATCGACGGGGTCGACATCACCGCGATGAGCGGCAGAGAACTCCGTGACCTCCGCCAGACGAAGGTCAGCATGGTCTTCCAGCACTTCGCGCTGTTCCCTCACCGTACGGTGCTGGAGAACGCGGCGTACGGGCTCGAGGTCCGGAACGTTCCACGGCAGGAACGCCTGGAGAAGGCCAAGGAGTTCCTGGCCCAGGTCGGGCTGGACGGCTGGGAGGACCGCTACCCCGACCAGCTCTCCGGCGGCATGCAGCAGCGGGTCGGCATCGCCCGCGCGCTGGCCGCCGAGACCGGCGTCCTGCTCATGGACGAGGCGTTCAGCGCGCTCGACCCGCTGATCCGCCGTGAGATGCAGGATCTGCTGCTCGACCTGCAGCGACGCCTCAACAAGACGATCGTGTTCATCACGCACGACCTCAACGAGGCGATGCGCCTCGGCGACCGCATCGCGATGCTGCGCGACGGCCAGGTCATGCAGATCGGTACGGCCGAGGAGATCCTCACCGACCCCGCCAACGACTACGTCGCCCAGTTCGTGGCCGACGTCGACCGGACGCGTGTGCTCACCGCCCGGTCGGTCATGGAGAAGCCGGTCGCCGTCGTGGAGGCGAACGGCGGGCCGCGCGCCGCCGTACGGGTCATGCGCGAGACGCAGTCCGCCGCGGCGTTCGTCCTGTCCCGTGAGCGGAAGCTGCTCGGCGCGGTCCTCGCCGAACCCGCGGCCAGGGCCGTACGCGAGGGCCGCAGCGACCTCGACGGTCTCATCGACGACGACGTCCAGCCCGTCGAGCCCGACACGGCCGTCGCCGACCTGTTCACCCGCTGCGCCGAGAGCCCGTTCCCGGTGCCGGTCGCCGACGGGGACGGCAGGCTCCTCGGCGTCATCCCGCGGATCACGCTGCTCGCCGCGCTCGGCAACGGCCAGGAGGTCACCACCAATGCCTAGGCTCCATCTCGGTGACTGGGTCAGCGACGCGGTCGACTTCCTCACCAAGCACGGCAAGCCGGTGTTCGACGCGATCAGCGACGTCGTCGGCGGCGTGGTCCACGGCCTGAGCCACCTGCTGAGCGCGCCGCCGTCCCTGGCGCTCGCCGCGCTGATCGCGATGGCGTGCTGGTGGCTGCGCGGGCTGGCGGCGGGCGTGCTGACCATGGCCGGGCTCATTCTGATCGACTCGCTCGGGCAGTGGGACGCCGCGATGCAGACGCTCGCCCTCGTGCTGGTCGCCAGTGCCGCGGCCCTGCTCGTCGGGGTCCCGCTCGGCGTCCTGAGTGCCCGTACGGCGGCGTTCAGCGCCGTGGCCCGGCCCGTACTGGATCTCATGCAGACCATGCCGGCGTTCGTCTACCTGATCCCGGCGATCTCGTTCTTCGGGCTGGGCGAGGTGCCCGGCGTCATCGCGACGATGATCTTCGCGATCCCGCCGGGCGTACGGCTGACCGAGCTCGGCATCCGGCAGGTGGACCGGGAGACGGTCGAGGCCGCCGAAGCGTTCGGTACGCCACCGGGACGCGTGCTCACGCGGGTGCAGCTTCCGCTGGCCCTGCCGACCATCATGACCGGTGTCAACCAGGTCATCATGCTGTCGCTGTCCATGGTCGTCGTCGCGGGCATGGTCGGCGCCGCGGGCCTGGGCGCGAACGTCTTCGGCGCGATCACGCAGTACAACCTGAGCGCCGGAGCCGAGTCCGGCCTCGCCGTCGTCGTGCTGGCGATCATCCTCGACCGCATGACGGGCGCGCTCGGCACGCGGCTGGCGCCGGCCGCGCGGCGTTCGGCCGACCGGGCCGCGCGCGGCGGCGTGGCCAACGTCCTGAGGTACCGCCCGCGTCCCGTGCTGGCGCTGTCCGGCGTCGTCGTGTTCGCGGTGCTCGCCACGACGCTGGGCGTGGTCGGCACCGGGGGCGGCGCCAAGGGCAAGCCGATCACCATCGGCTACATCCCGTGGGACGAGGACATCGCCGTCACCCAGCTGTGGAAGAGCGAGCTGGAGAAGAAGGGGTACCAGGTCACGCTGCGGCAGGTCGACGCCGGGCCGTTGTTCGCCGGCCTCGGCCAGGGCGACATCGACCTGTTCTTCGACGCCTGGCTCCCGGCCACGCACGCCGACTACTACAACAAGTACAAGGACGAGATCGAGGACGTCGGGGTCTGGTACGACAAGGCGAGCATGCAGATCGCGGTGCCCAAGACCGACCCGGCCAACTCCATCGCCGACCTCAAGGGACAGAGCGGGCGCTTCAAGGGCCGCATCGTCGGCATCGAGCCCGGCGCCGGCGAGATGAAGATCGTCAAGAACAAGGTGCAGCCCGCGTACGGTCTGGGCGACTACAAGGTGGTCGAGAGCAGCACGGCGGCGATGCTCGCGGAGCTGAACCGCTCCATGCAGAGCAAGCAGCCGATCGCGGTCACCCTGTGGAAGCCGCACTGGGCGTACACCAAGTTCCCGATCAAGCCGCTCGCCGACCCGCAGAACGCCTTCGGCGCCGCGGAGAAGATCCACACGCTGGGCCGCCAGGGCTTCGCCAAGGACTTCCCGCAGCTCGACGGCTGGCTGAAGAGGTTCACGATGGACGACGCCCAGCTGTTCCCGCTGGAGGACCTGGTGATGAACAAGTACAAGAACAAGGAGGCCCAGGGCGTCGCCGAGTGGGAGAAGCAGAACCCGGCGATCGTCAAGAAGCTCACCGGCTGACACCGCGTCACAGGAGCGGGGCCGCCCAAGCCGTACGGCGCGGGCGGCCGCCCGCGCACTATGACGGACGGTGGCGCCGCGACGCGCGCGAACGGCGGCCGGCGGCGAGGCGGCGGCCCATCAGGTCGGCGTACCCTGAGCCCTCGCGGTCCTCGTCCGGGCCGTACAAGGTGCGCGACCAGTTCTCGGCGGCGTTCCCGACGACGCCGGCACGCCACGCGAACAGCACGCCCAGCGTCCCGAACAGGCCGAGCAGCCATCCTGCGGTCGAGTTGACGAACAAGCCGAGGAAGACCGCGAGGATCACCACGGCTACGGCTCCCAGTAACCAGCGCATGTCCTCAAGTGTCGTCTCGATCCGGGGTGGCCGTCCATGGGGAGCAGAGCTGCCCATGCGTCGGTCAAGGGGGTTCCTCGATTGGGTCGTCGGTGCCACGGGGCGACGGGGACCGCTGAATCATCTGGCTCATCATCGGCGAGGTAGTCGGGAGAGGCCCCATGGCCGAGAAAGAGCTGTTCGGCGGAATCGAACCCACGTGGCGTGTCGCGGTCGCCGCCGAGTTCTGCCGGATCGAGGAGATCTGCGCGCAGGCGGCGCGGGCGCAGTGGGAGACGGTACGGATCTGGCGGGTCATCAACCTCGGGCTCGGATCGTCCGCGGTGATCACGGCCGGGGTGGCCGGGAGCGTGGTGCTCGCCGGTGACCGGTTCCCGGTCGTGGCCGGGGCGCTCGCCCTGGTCGGGGCCATGCTGACCACGGTCATCAGCATGGTCGGGCCCGCCCGAAAGGAGAGCCAGGCCGTCGAGGCCGCCAAGGCGTACCAGTCGGCGGAGACGGCGGCCCGCCAGTCGCGCCAGGTCGACCTGCCCGGGCACTCCTTCGCCCAGGCCCGGCAGGGCCTCTGTGACCTGACCGAACGCTGGCACGCGGCCAACCGGTCCGCCACGCCCGTGCCCCGGTGGGCGCAGCGCCGGGCCGCCCGGAGCCCGTACGGCAACCGGGCCGAGGACGTCATGACCGACCGGATGAGCGAGGTCGTACGGGTCTTCCGGGTTTCGCGCCGTACCGCCGATCAAGTGTCGTAGATCCCGGTTGAACCTTTTCCGGTATTTCGCGCGTACGGGAAAGGGGGCGGTCCCTCATCGCCATACCCCGGCGAGAAGAAAGGGGCGAGACAGTGCGACACGCGATTCGCTACGACGAAGAGCTGCGGCTGCTCGGGGAGCTGTACCGGGAGCTGGTCGGGCTCGGACTGCGCGTCGGGTTCCGTGACGCGCTGCCCGGACTGACCATCACGACCGAGATTCCAGGCGTACCCCTGTACGTCTTCGTGGCCGAGTCCGGGCACGACTTCGACTGGAACAACGCGGAGATGCGGCACCCGGTGGACGACCCGGCGGGGGCGGCGCGGCGGATCGCGGCGTTCCTGCAGGAACGCGGCGTCGGAGGTGTGGTCACCCGGAGCGAGCCCGGGTGACCACGAGTCCGTCTCAGCCGCAGGTGACGCCGTTGAGCGTGAAGGCGCCCGGCGCGCCGTTGGCGCCGCTGTAGGAGAAGCTGGCGCCGATCGAGGCCGACGCGCCGGTGGCGAGGGCGCCGTTCCAGGAGGCGTTCGCGACGGTGACGTCCGATCCCGACTGCGACCAGGTGCCGCTCCAGCCCTGGCTCAGCCGTTGGTTTCCCGCGTAGGCGTACTTCAGCGTCCACCCGTTGATCGCGGGTCCCCGGTTGGTGATCGTGATGTTCGCCGTGAAGCCCGAACCCCAGTCATTGGCCGAGTACGCGACCGAGCAGGCGGAATCGCCACCACCACCTCCAGAGCCGCCGAGCGCCGTCGCGATGGCGCCGTACACGGACGGTTTCGCGGTCAGGTTCTCGTCCCAGGGCAGTGCCGAGCCCTGGCCGGTGAAGGTGCTGGGCACCCAGGAGTACTTGTCGGTGTCCACGCCGAGGTCGGCGAAGCGCTGCAAGTCGGCCTGCATGCCGGTTGGGAAGCCGTACTGCACCGCCAGCCCTCGGTGTTGTAGTCGTTGATGTGGAGCTTGGCGTCCGGGTCGGCGGCGCGGGCGGCGCGCAGCGCGGTGGCGATGTACCCCGTGCCGAGCGTGGTGTACCAGAGGCTCGTCCGGTACGTCCCGTCGTCGTTGAACGGCTCGTTGACCACGTCCCAGGCGTACACCTGGCCCCTGTGGTGCCCGGCGACGTTCGCGATGTGGTTCTGCAGGACCGCGGTGAGCTGGTCGGCGGTTCAGGTGCCGCCGGTCAGCCAGCCCGGCAGCTGGTTGTGCCAGAGCAGCGCGTGACCGCGGACGATCTGGCCGTGCGCCCGCGCGAAGCTCACGACGGCGTCGCCCCTGGCGTGGCTGAACTGGTTCTGCCGGGGTTCGGTGGCGTGCCACGTCATGGAGTTGCCGGGGTGATCTGCCCGAACTCGCTCCCGCCGAGGATCGCGTTCTCCTCAGGGGCTGACGCAGGTGGGCGTGGGCACGGTGGGCGGGCCGTCCGCGACGAGCCCGAACGTCGTCGACGCTCCGGCGGCGACCGTACGATTCCAGTCCGCGTTCCGTACGGTGGCGAGGTCTCCGCTGACGGTGAGAGTGCCGTTCCAGACGCTCGCGATCCGCTGGTCACTCGGCGTCAGCCAGCTCACGGTCCAGCCGTTCATCGGCGCCGCGCCCGGGTTGTGGACGGTCACCTCGGCCTGGAAGCCGCCGGACCAGGAGTTCGTGACCGCGAAGGTCGCCTGGCAGGGCGTGCTGCCCGGGTCGCCGGTCTGCCCGACGCCGGCGACCTCGCCGTTGCCGCCGTCGAAGACGACGTCGGAGCAGCCGTAGAACGTCTCGGTGCTGTCCGACCGCGTCCAGACCGAGTAGATGACGTGCCGCCCGGTCTTGCCGGAGGGCAGGTTCCCGGACCAGTAGTAGTAGCCGTCCACGCTGCCCGTGGGGCCCGTGCTCGGCGGCCGGTCGACGACGAGGAACGGATTGCTCTCCATGTCGTCCCAGTTCAGCGGCTGTGTCGGGTCGTAGCCGTCCTTGGTGACGTACAGGGAGAACGAGCCGGGGTGCGCGGCCCACTTGTTGTAGTGGAAGTCGACGTTCGCGCCGCTCGTCAGGTGGGTGAGCGGCCAGTCCGCGCTCGGCAGGTCGAAGCCGGTGTAGTTCGGGTTGCCGCCGCTGCACAGCCGCCCGTCCGGGACGAACCCGCGCGTACGGCCGGCGCCGTCGGAGCGCAGCACCGCGAACCAGTTGTAGAGCGAGTTGACGCCGCTCTGCGCCACCGCGGCCGAGCACGCCGGGTTCTTCGGCGAGATCTCACCGGTCGGGGTCAGCCCGTCCTCCCAGCACAGGAACGTACGGCTGCCCGGCTGCATGAACGCGCCGTGCGCCGTCGCGGGCCGGGCGACCAGCAGGCTCACGCCGAGCACGACCAGCAGCACCCCGGCGAATGTCCGTTTCACGGCCTCTCCTCTCAGATATGGGAGCGCTCCCATAGCACCGCGTCGCACACGGACAGATCAAGAGCGTGGAGGCGTGGAGCGGACCGACCTGCCGCTTCGTAGCGCCACGGCGTGAAAGTAGGTGAAAACGCTACTTCCCGCCCACACCGGCCATGCCCGCGACGAGCCAGCGCCGGGCGAACAGGTAGACGACGAAGATCGGCAGAGCCGACAGCAGCACGGCCGCCATCAGGCCGGGGACGTTGGAGCTGAACTGGCCCTGGAAGTTGTACAGGCCCAGCGTCTGCACCCGCTGCTCGTCGGACTGGGTGAGGATCAGCGGGAACAGGAAGCCGTTCCAGGCGTTCAGCGCGCAGTAGATCGAGACGGTGGTCAGCGCAGCGCGACTGAGCGGCAGCGCGAGGCTCCACATCAGGCGGACCGACCCGCCACCCTCCAGCGTCATCGCCTCGTACAGCTCACGCGGCACGTCGCGCAGCGCGGAGGCGAGCACGAGCACGCTGAGCGGCAGCCCGAACGCGACCGTGGGCAGCACGATCGCGGTCAGGGAGTCGTACAGGTGCATGCGGGTGATCAGCAGGTACACCGGGATGATCGTGGCCTGCGCCGGGATCGCCAGGCCGGTCAGGAACATCCGGAAGACGCCGGAGACCATGCGGCTGCGCGACCGCACGATCGCGTACGCGGCCGGGAAGGCGAGCAGCACGGTGAGTGCCGCGCTCGCGACGGTGACGATCGCGGTGTTGACGAGGTAGTGCGTGAACCCGCGGTCGAAGACGTCGCCGAAGTTGCCGAAGGTGAGGTGCCGGGGCAGAGAGAGCGGCCCGTGGTCGAGGTAGGAGCCGGTCGTCTGCAGGCTGTCCTTGACGACGAGGTAGATCGGCGCGATCACGAACGCCAGCCACACGAGCGACGCGAGCCCGGCGCCCCAGTTGGCGCGGCCCGCCGCGCGCCGGAGCCGGCTCACATCCCCTCCAGCGTGCTGCGCATCTTGGCGAAGCCGGAGAACCGGACGATGACCAGCGACAACGCCGTGCCCAGCGCGACCAGGGACAGCGCGATCACACTCGCGTACCCCATCTGGTAGTCGCGGAACGCGGACATGTACATGTGCTGCGGCAGGATGTTCGTCGCGCTCCCGGGCCCGCCCGCGGTCAGGATCAGCACGGTCTCGAAGTAGGTGAGCGACCCGACGAGCATCAGGATCGAGGAGGTGATGATGGTGTTGCGCAGCTGCGGCACCGTGATGTGCCGGAACTGCCGGACCCGTCCCGCGCCGTCGACCGTCGCCGCGTCGTAGAGCGACTGGGGGATCTGCCGCGCCGCCGCCTGGTAGAGCAGCGTGTGGAAGGGCACGAACTGCCACGCGACGACCACGACGATGCAGCCGAGCGCGCCCCGCGGGCTGCCGATGATGTTGCCGTCGGGGAAGCCGATGTAGGGCCCGATCTTGGCGGCGAGCCCGAAGTTCGGGTCGAGCAGCGTCAGCCACGTGATCGCGATCGCCGCCGTCGACATCAGCAGCGGAAGAAAGAAGATCGAGGACAGGGCCGCGCGGTTACGCTGCCGCCCCGCCGCCCACACTCCGAGGAGCAGGGCCAGCGGGGTCTGCACCGCCCAGCAGAGCACCGTGAGGATCGCGCTGATCCGCAGGGAGTCGAGCACGGAGGAGTCGGACAGCATCCGGCTCCAGTTGTCCAGGCCGTTGAACGCGGGTGTGCCGAGGCCGTTCCAGGAGGTGAAGGACAGCACCGCGACGAGCACGAGCGGCAGCCCGGCGAACACCATGAAGAACAGCGCGGCCGGCACCACCCACAGCGCCCCGGGCCGGGCCGCGCGGTCGGTGCTCCGCTCGGCGGCCCGGGTGCCCCGGCGTCGTGCGACGGGGACCACGGCGGTCACTTCACCGACTCCAGGGCGGTGACGAACTGCTCGGGGGTCTGCTTTCCGGTGAAGACCTTCTGCAGGTTGGCCAGCAGGGGGGTCTTGAACTGCGGCATCAGCGCCTGGTCCCACGACAGCGTGAAGCTCGGCGCCTTCTGCACCATCTGGTAGACGTACCGCGCGAACTCCGGGCTGGGCGCCGCGGACAGCTTGTCCTCCAAGCCGGTCACGGCCGGCACGTCACCGGACTTGATGAGCGCGTCGACGTACGCCGCGTCGGACATCTCCTTCTTCAGGAAGTCCACCGCGGTGTCCTTGCCGGCCGACTTGGAGCTGATGGAGAAGTAGTTGGTCGGGTTGCCGACCACGGCGTTCGGGTCGCCCTTGCCGCCCGCGACCGAGGGGAACGGCGCGAAGCTCAGGTCCTTCTGGGCGAACGCGCGGTGCCGTTCGACCTGGTTGGAGACCTCCCAGGTGCCCATCAGGTGCATGGCCGCCTTGCCCTTGGCGAACAGCAGGCCGGCGCCGTCGTTGACGTAGTTCACCGAGTTGTAGTTCGTGCCGAACGCGCCGCGCTGGACCAGCTCGCGCACCTGCCCGAGGGCGGTCAGGACCGCCGGGTCGCGCCAGGCGCCGGGCTTTCCGGCCGCGATGTTCTCAAACACCGAGGGGCCGCCCGTACGCTCGACGAGGTACTCCAGCCACATCAGGTTCGGCCACTGGTCGAGGCCGCCGAGGGCGAATGGCTGGATCTTCTTGGATTTGAAGAAGTCGACCAGTTTGAGCAGGTCGTCGTAGGTCGCGGGCGGTTTCTGGCCCTGCTCGGCGAACAGCGTCTTGTTGTAGAAGAGGATCACTGGTTGCATGCCCCGCATGGGTATGCCGTAGTACTTGCCGTCGATTTTCCCGGCGTCGAGCACCGAGGGCAGGAAGGAGCCCTTCCACGCCGCGTCGGCGGTGAGCTTCGGGGTGAGATCCACCAGGCCGCCGGCCTGCACGTAGGGGCGGATGCTGCCGCTTCCCCAGTTGAAGAGCAGGTCGGGCGGGGTCGGCGAGCCCATGCTGACGCGGAGCTTGTCGGTGTAGACCGCGCCGTCGCTGGAGATCGGCAGCAGCTTGACCTTGCCGGCCGAGGAGGATTTGTTGAAGGCGTCCACCGCCGACCGCTGCACGCGGTTCTGCGCCTGGTCCACCAGGACCCACGCCTGGACGGTCTTCCCGCCCCCCTTCGCGCCGCCGGGGCCGGAGGTGCCGCAGGCGGCGGCCAGCGGCACGGACAGGCCGGTGATCGCGGCTGCGGACAGGAAGGTGCGGCGTGAGAGGGGCTGCTCGCCCATCAGGACCTCCTTGGCTGGGGGTGGCGAAGACGGGCTGGACCGGCACCGATAGACTTTCGAAAACTATCGACGCCCATATCTGGGGCAGCCTAGAAAAGGGCGGTGCATCGGTCAACCCCCCACTTTTCTGCTGCCGAAAGGCAGGCTAGGCGGCTTCGAAACTTTGCGATACTCTTCGAAATCGTCAGGCTCAGCGAAGGAGATCATCTGTGGCACGACAGCCGGGGGCGGCCGGTGAGTGAGCGCCCGACACTCGCCCTCATCGCGTCGGAGGCCGGGGTCTCCCAGGCCACCGTCTCGAAGGTGCTCAACGGCCGGACCGACGTCGCGCCCGCGACCCGCGAACGGGTCGCCGACCTGCTGAGGACGCACAACTACCTCGCCCCGGGCGGCCGCCGCGCCCGGCGTTCCGGGCTGATCGACCTGGTCATCGGCGGTCTCGACAGCCCCTGGGCGGTGGAGATCCTGCGCGGCGTCGAGGCCGAGTGCGCCGAGCGCGGCACCGGCACCGTGGTGTCCCTCGTACGCGACGACAACGCGCGGCCGCCGAGCTGGACCTCGCTCACGACGATGCACGACAGCGACGGCGTGATCCTGGTGACCTCGCGCATGACGCCGCAGCAGCGCGCCCAGCTCGAACGCGCCGGCATCGCGCTCGTGGTCATCGACCCCGTCGACCTGCCCGACTCCGATCTGGCCAGCGTCGGCGCGACCAACTGGGCCGGCGGCCTGTCCGCGACCGAGCACCTCATCGAGCTGGGCCACCGCCGCATCGGGGTGATCGGCGGCCCGCGCGAGATGCTCTGCACGCAGGCGCGCGTCGACGGCTACCGCGCCGCGCTCGAACGCGCCGGCATCGAGGTCGACCGCCGCCTGATCCGCTACGGCGACTTCCGTCACGAGGGCGGTTTCCGCGCCTCGCGCGACCTGCTCGCCCTGGAGGACCGGCCCACCGCGATCTTCGCGGGCAGCGACCAGCAGGCGATGGGCGCCTACGAGGCCGCGCGCCAGGCCGGGCTCCAGGTCCCGCACGACCTGAGCGTCGTCGGCTTCGACGACCTGCCGCTGTGCCAGTGGCTCTCCCCGCCGCTGACCACGGTCCGCCAGCCGCTGGAGGAGATGGGGCGGCTGGCCGCACGCACGCTGTTCCAGCAGCTCGACGGTGAGCCGCTGGTGAGTCCACGAATCGAGCTCGCCACCGACCTGCGGGTCCGGCTGTCCACCGCGCCGCCGCCCGCCGGGACCACCACTTAGGAGCGCCTGTGGCCGACGAGCTGTGGCGGGACGCGAGTCTCCCCGTGACCGAACGCGTCGCCGACCTGCTCGGCCGGATGACGATCGAGGAGAAGGCCGGGCAACTCACCGGCTACTGGACCGTCTCCGCCCAACCCGGGGAGGAGGTGGCGCCCCTGCCTGACGACTTCGGCGAACCCCCTCCGCTGGATGAGGTCATCAGGTCCGGGCTCGGCCAGCTCACCCGCGTCTTCGGTACGGCCCCGGTCCGCCCCGCCGAGGGGGCCGCGCGGCTGCGCGAGCTCCAGGCGCGGGTCGCGGCCGGAAACCGGTTCGGCATTCCCGCGATCGCGCACGAGGAGTGCCTGACCGGCTTCATGACCTGGACCGCGACCGTCTTTCCCTGCCCGCTGGCCTGGGGCGCGAGCTTCGACCCCGAGCTGGTCGGCGAGATGGCCGAGGGCATCGCCACCAGCATGCGGCGGGCCGGCGTCCACCAGGGCCTGGCGCCCGTCCTCGACGTCACCCGCGACTACCGCTGGGGGCGTACGGAGGAGACGATCGGCGAGGACCCCTACCTCGTCGGCGTCATCGGCAGCGCGTACGTCCACGGGCTCGAACGCACCGGCCTGGTCGCGACGCTGAAGCACTTCGCCGGGTACGCCTCCTCGCGCGGGGCGCGCAACATGGCGTCGGCCGCACTCGGGCCGCGGGAGTTCGCCGACGTGGTCCTCGAACCCTTCGAGCTGGCCCTGCGCGCGGGCGGCGCCCGCGCGGTGATGAACTCCTACGCCGACGTCGACGGAGTGCCGGCGGCGGCCGACGAGAGCCTGCTCACCGGGCTGCTCCGCGACCGGCTCGGCTTCACCGGCGTCGTGGTGTCGGACTACTTCGCGCTGTCGTTCCTGCAGGACATGCACGGCGTGGCGGGGTCGCCGGGCGAGGCCGCCGCGCTCGCGCTGCGCGCGGGCATCGACGTCGAACTGCCCACCGTGCGCTGTTACGGGACGCCGCTGGTCGAGCGGGTCCGGCGGGGAGACATCCCCGAAGAGCACCTTGACCGGGCGGCCGGGCGGGTGCTCGCGCTCAAGTGCGACCTCGGGCTGCTGGACGACGGCTGGGACATCGTCGAGGAGCCGGCGGACTTCGACCCGCCCGAGCTGCGCGGCCTGGCGCGCCGGCTCGCGGAGGAGTCCGTCGTCCTGCTGGCCAACGACGGCGTGCTGCCGCTGCGGGCGCGTCGCGTCGCGCTGACCGGCCCGCTCGCCGACGACCCGCGCGCGATGCTCGGCTGCTACACGTTCCCCACCCACGTGGCCGGGCGCTATCCGGAGCTGTCCCTCGGCGTCGAGATCCCGGCGCTCGCCGGCGCGCTGTCCGCCGAGCTCCCTGACGCGGAGCTGACCGTGGCCGCCGGTGAGGACGTCATGGTCACCGACGCCGACATCGAGGCGGCGGTCGCGGCGGCGCGTGACGCGGAGGTGTGCGTGCTCGCGCTCGGCGACCGCGCCGGGCTGTTCGGCCACGGCACCTCGGGCGAGGGCTGCGACGCCGAGACCCTCGATCTTCCGGGCCGTCAGCGCGAGCTCGCCGAGGCGGTCCTGGCCACCGGCACGCCCACGGTGCTCGTGCTGCTGACCGGCCGCCCGTACGCGCTCGGCGGCGTCGCCGACCGCGCGGCGGCCGTCGTCCAGGCCTTCTTCCCCGGAGAGGAGGGGGCGCCGGCCCTCGCGGGCATCCTGTCCGGCCGCCTCGACCCGTCGGGCCGCCTTCCGGTGAGCGTGCCGCGCCACCGGGGCGGCCAGCCGGGCACCTACCTCCGGGCCCGTACGGGCGCGTCGTCGCGGTGGAGCTCGGTGGACCCGCGGGCGCTGTTCCCGTTCGGCCACGGGCTGACCTGGACGAGTTTCGGCTACGAGGACCTGGAGGTCGACGCCTCGGCGCCGACCGACGGCACGGTGCGCGTCGCCGTGACAGTGCGCAACCTCGGCGAACGCTCCGGCGCCGAGGTCGTGCAGCTCTATCTCGCCGACCCGGTCGCCTCGGTCGTACGGCCCACGCGGTGGCTGGCGGGCTGGGCGCGGGCGCGGCTCGCCCCGGGCGCGGCGGCGCGCGTGACGTTCGAGGTGCACGCCGACCGCACCTCGTTCACGGGCCGCGACCTGCGGCGCGTCGTGGAACCCGGGACGATCGAGGTCGCGGTCGGGTCCTCCAGCGAGGACCTGCCGCTGCGGGGATCGTTCGACCTCACCGGGCCCGAGCGCGTGCTCGGCGCCGACCGGGTGCTCACGGTCCCCGCGACGGTCACGGCTACTCGATGACGAGCTCGACCGGGATGTTGCCACGCGTGGCGTTGGAGTACGGGCAGACCTGGTGCGCGGCCTCGACCAGCTCGCGGCCCTTCTCGGCCGGCACGTCCTCCGGCAGCTCGACGCGCAGCGTGACGCTGAGCGCGAAGCCGCCCGAGCCGTTGGCGTTCAGGCCGACCTCGGCGGTCACCGCGGCGTCGGAGATGTCGACCTTCTCCTTGCTCGCGACCAGGCCGAGCGCGCTGGCGAAGCAGGCGGAGTAGCCGGCGGCGAAGAGCTGCTCGGGGTTGGTGCCCTCGCCGTCGCCGCCCAGCTCGGCCGGGCGGGCCAGCGTGACGTCGAGCTTGTTGTCCGAGGAGACGGCGCGGCCGTCCCGGCCGGAGGCGGTGGCGATGGCGGTGTAGAGGGCGCTCATGAGGGGCTCCTAAGAAGACAGACCTGTCTGTACGTTCGAGCCGATGGTAGACAGATCTGTCTGGTAATGTCAAAGCATGACCGAGACCGCGGTACGGCGCCGCGAGAGTCCCGCCCGGCGGCGGGTGCTCGACGCCGCGAGCAGCCTGTTCTACGCCGAGGGCATCCACACGGTCGGCATCGACCGGGTCATCGCCGAGGCGTCCGTGGCCAAGGCCACCTTCTACGCCCACTTCCCGTCCAAGGACGATCTGGTCTGCGCCTACCTCAAGGAGCAGGACGACCAGGTCCGGAGCAGGACGATTCCGGGCGGTCTTACGCGCGAGGACGAGATCCTGGCGGTCTTCGACGCGCTCGGGGAGTTCACCTGCGGCCCGGGGTTCCGCGGATGCGCGTTCATCAATGCCGCGGCGGAGTACCCCGACCCCGCCCATCCCGTACGCCGGGTCGTCGCCGCCCACCGCGCGTGGTTCCACGGAGTGCTGCGCGACCTGCTCGCCGCCGCGAGCCACCCGGACGCCGACCGTACGGCCACGATGCTCGTCATGCTTCGCGACGGCCTGATCATCGCCGGCGACGTGGACGGCGCCGGCGACACCCGTCCGCTCGTCCGCGAGGCCGTCTCCCGCGTCCTGGCATGAGGAAGCGGCGTCTCCCGTACGGGAGACGCCGCTCGTTCAGGTGATCGTCAGGACGCCGCGACGATCCGGTCGAGCGCCGGCACCGAGACGCCGCCGCTGGACGCCGCCAGGTAGTCGGCGAACGCGTCGATGTCCTGCGCGCCGCCGAGGGCGTTGGTGCCCTCGTTGAAGACGGTGTAGCCGTCACCGCCGAACGCCAGGAAGTTGTTCATCGTCACGCGGAGGCTCGTCGTCGGGGTGATCAGCGCGCCGTTCACCCAGATGTCGCCGATCTTCGCGTCGCAGGTCGCGGCGGCCGGGTTCGCCTCGTACTTCAGCGTCGAGGAGATCTGCAGGGTCTTGGCGGTGGTCTGCCCGCCGCAGCCGACGTAGTTCTGCTCCAGCACCCGCTTCAGCATGTCGCCGGTCATCGTCTTGGTGACCAGGCTGTTGCCGAACGGCTGCACGGTGAACGCCTCGCCGTACGTGACCTCGCCCGGCGCCTCACCGCCGGAGGAGATGTCGCTGACCTTCATGTCCGCGCGCACGCCGCCGGGGTTCATCAGCGCGACCTGGGCCGCGCCCTTGTCCGGCGCCGCGGTGGCGGCCAGCTGGGCGTCCGCGATCACGTCGCCGAGCGTCGTCTCACCGAACGGCGACGCGGTACGGGTGAGGTCGCCCTGGATCTTGCCGATCACCTTGTTGGCCAGCGGCGCGGACGCGGTGACGTACTGCTGGACCACCTTGGCCACGGCCGGGTCGGCCTTGGTCGGGTCGTCGATGCGGCTGACGCCGGGCGCCGGGGTGTTCGTGGCGTTCTGCACGATCGAGTCGACGGCGTCCGCGCCGACCAGGTCGCCCGTCCTGTTGTCGACTGTCAGCTTGATGTCGCTCAGCATCCGGCCGAAGGAGGACGCGCTGGTGATGAGCCGCGTCACGCCGTTGACCGTGATCGTGCAGCGGTACTCCACGTGCGTGTGGCCGGACACGATCACCTTGATCGAGGGGTCGAGCTTCTTGGCGATCGTCTCGATGTCGGAGCCGGCCAGGTTGCCCGCGCACCCGTTAGGGCCGGTCGGGGTGCCGGTCTGGAACCCGCCCTGGTGGATGAC
Source organism: Actinomadura sp. DC4 (assembly GCF_030406325.1). Lineage (GTDB taxonomy): Bacteria > Actinomycetota > Actinomycetes > Streptosporangiales > Streptosporangiaceae > Actinoallomurus. The sequence continues at coordinate 34,869 of NZ_JAUEQY010000016.1, forward strand.
GAGCACCGGGATGTGCACGCCCTTCTTGGCGAGGTCCTTGGCGGCGCGGTTCGCCGCGGTCGCCTCGTCCTCGAAGGTCAGGCCCTCGACGCCGGACGGCGTGACGATCGTCGGGGTGGACTGCAGCACCTCGCCGATGAAGCCGACCGAGATCGGCCGCCCGCTCGTGGAGGGGAACCGCTTGATGCCGTACGCCGGGAACAGCGGCTTCTTGGTCGCGTTGTCGATGACGTTCGCGGCCAGGTACTGGAACTCGGCGCCCGGGTAGGTCTTGGTCGTCGTCAGCCGCCCGTGCCGCTTGACCGTGTACGGCGCGGCCGTGCAGCCGGTCGAGGCGCAGCCGCCGTTCTGGATGCGGCGGAGCTCGTCCTTGCCCTTGTCGAACTCATGGTTGCCGACCGAGGCGAAGTCCACGTTCATCAGGTTGGCCATGATCGTCGCGGGCTCCTCCTTGAAGAGTCCGTTGACGAGGGGGCTCGCGCCGATGTTGTCGCCGGCCATCACGGTGGCCTGCCGGGCGCCGTACTGCTTCTGCTTGTCGTGCACGGCCTTGGCGAGGTAGGCGGCACCGCCCGCGAACTGGCCGTACTGCGTCAGTGCGGCGGGTTCGAGGTTGCCGTGGAAGTCGTTCCAGGCGAGCAGGTGGACGTCGGTGGTCCGCGCGGGGTGGTGCTTGCCCGCCCAGTCGACCGAGACCTTGTCCGACAGCGTGTTGGCGCCGGCGATGGTGACCGCGCCGGCCGGCGGCGCACCGGTCACGGCGAGCGGCGCGGCGGCCACGGCGCCGAGCGCGACCACGATCAGGCCGACGCGTGCCGCGCGTGTACGGATGAGGGCAGGGAGCACGGGTTCCTCCGCGGTTCCTTTCAGGGGAACATCAGAATCCTGGTATACGGGCCGTACTGTCGCATGGGCGTATGGCGTCGTGGAAGACGCCCGGTTAATTCGTACTCATCGCGTGACTTCGCCACTTGAAGGCCTGTTGTGGGCCATTTCGTAATGCGGTTACATTGCCGCCTGTGCGTACTCCGGCCTCTTCCGAAGACGCGCCACCCGCGGCCGGGCCGACCGGGCGGCGCCGTCTTCCCGAGGCCGGTCTGGCGCTGGTCACGGCACTGATCGTCGTCGCCGTCCTGCTCCGGCCGGCGCTGACCGGCCTGCTCACCCACCCGGCCGCGGCCAACTGGGCGACGATCTTCGTCGCGATCACGATCCAGGCGATGCCGTTCCTCGTGCTCGGCGTCGCGGTGAGCGCGGCCATCGCGGCGTTCGTCCCGCCGGGCCTGATCGCGCGGCTGCTCCCGCGCCGGCCCGTGCTCGCGGTCCCCGCCGCGGCGGTGGCGGGCGCGGCGCTGCCCGGCTGTGAGTGCGGGTCGGTGCCGGTCGCGGCGCGGCTCGTCTCGATCGGCGTCACCCCGGCCGCGGCCTTCGCGTTCCTGCTGTCCGCGCCCGCGATCAACCCCGTCGTGCTCGTCTCCACGGCCGTGGCGTTCCCGGGCCGGCCGATGATGGTGCTCGCGCGGCTGGTGGCGAGCCTGATCGCCTCGGTCGCGATGGGGCTGCTGTGGATCGCGCTCGGCCGAGACGACCTGCTGAACGCGCGGCGTTCGCCCGAGGACGACGCGGACGGGCGGCGGCTGACCCGCTTCCTGTCCACCGCCCAGCACGACTTCCTGCAGGCCGGCGGGTTCCTGGTGATCGGGGCGGCCGCCGCCGCGACGCTGCAGACGCTCGTGCCGCGCGACCTGGTCGACTCGATCGCGCGGCCGGGCCCGGTCTCGGTGCTCGTGCTCGGCGTCCTGGCCGTGCTGGTCTCGCTCTGCTCCGAGGCGGACGCGTTCGTCGCCGCCGGGCTCAAGCAGTTCTCGCCGACGGCGCGGCTGGCGTTCCTCGTCGTCGGGCCGATGGTCGACGTGAAGCTGTTCGCCCTGCAGGCGGGCACGTTCGGGCCGAGGTTCGCCTGGCGTTTCTCCCTCGCGACCTTCGCCGTCGCCGTGACGTCGGCCGGGCTGATCGGGTGGTGGTTCCTGTGAGCGAGGACGCGCGGGCGACGACGGTACTGCTGGTCGGGGCCCTGATGATCCGGCTGGCGGTGGGCGGCGCGTACGCCAAGTACGTCCGGACCGGAATGGGCCCGCTGCTGCTGGTCGCCGGGGTGCTGCTGGCCGGTCTCGGCCTGTTCGGCGTCATGCGGGCGCTCCGGCACCGCGGCCGGGCGGCGGACGAGGACGCGCACGGGCACCACCACGACGAACGCATCGGCTGGCTGCTGCTCGCCCCGGTGCTCGCGCTGCTGCTGGTCACGCCGCCGACTCTGGGCAGCTTCGGGGTGGCCCGCAGCGAGGGGGTCAGCATCACCTCGGGCGGCAAGGTCTTCGACGCGCTGGCCCCGGGCCGTACGGTGCCGATGACGTTGCTGGAGTTCGACGAGCGGGCGGCCGACCACCACGGCGCCAGCTTCGGCGCCGTTCCCGTACGCCTGACCGGGTTCGTCACGCCGTCCTCCGACAGGCAGGGGTTCCGCATCGCGCGGTACCAGATCGCCTGCTGCGCGGCCGACGCCGTCGCCTCGGTCGTCCGGATCACCGGCGCGTCGGGGAGCCGGCCGGCCCGCGACCAGTGGGTGACGGTCACCGGGACGTTCAACCGCGCGGCCGACGGCGTGCCGGAACTGCACGCGGTCAGCCTGGCCGAGATCTCGACACCGGTCGACCCGTACGAGTGACTCACTCCTCCGGACGGAAACGCTCGTCGACCACGAACAGCCCCAGGGCCGCGACCAGCACCCCCGCGGAGATCCAGATCGCGTGCCGGCCCACGTGCAGGGTGAGCCAGCCGCCGCCGAAGGCACCGACGACGAAGGCACCGATGACGATGGCGAAGCTCCGCGCCTTCCGTACCGCCTCCGGATCGCGGTCGGCGACCGCGAGATAGGCCGCCTGGGCCGCGCTGCGCAGGTTGCCGGTCACCATCGCCGTGTTGTACGGCCAGTCGATCAACGTGCGGAACATCGTGACCTGCACCGACGCGGTGAAGGCGATCATGACGATGAGCACGCTGTCCGGGACGCCGCGCGGCAGCAGCCCGACGACGGCCAGGACGGCGATCTCCAGCACGAGGGCGAACCGGCTCGGCCACCGGAGCGCCGCCGCCACGCGCGGCCGGAGGAGCGTCTCGGCCACGACCACGCCGACCACGAACGCCAGGATCGACGGGATGTGGCGTACGGCGTCCGTCCCGTGCGCCCGCGCGGCCTCGACGCCGAACAGCACCACGTTGCCCGTCTGGGCGTTGGCGAAGACCCCGCCCAGCTCGAGGTAGGAGAAGGCGTCCAGAAAGCCGCCGGCGACGGCGAGCAGGACGCCGAGCTGCACGGACGCGTGGGTGACCGGGCGTTCCGTCACCCCCGGGGTCATACCCCGGGCAGCAGCCTTACGGGGAGGGGGACGTGGCGGGCGCGGACCCACTCGCCGAGCGCCTTGGCCTGCTTGTCGAAGCGGCGGGCCTCGGTGGCGCCGCCGTCGAGCAGGCCGCGTACGACGAAGTTGACCGCGCGCAGGTTGGGGAGTTCGTAGCGGTCGACGGCCAGTTCGGCGGTCTCGGGCAGCAGCGCCCGCAGCAGGTCGGTGGTCATCGTGGCGCGCAGCCAGGGCCAGGCGTCCGGGTCGGCGACCCACAGGCCGACGTTGGCGTTGCCGCCCTTGTCGCCGGACCGGGCGTGCACGAGGCGGCCGAGCGGCCCGTCGACGGTCTCGCCCGCGTCGTACGGCTCGGCGGGGCCCGCGGGGGCGTCGCCCTCGTACGGCGCTGTGGGCGGTGGTGGCACGGTCTCGTGCCGCCCGTCGGGGTGGACGACGGTGTGGTCCAGGAGCTCCTGGGGGACCAGCGTCGGCCAGTACACGCCGTACGGGCCGCCCGAGCCGGGCACGCCCATGCCGTAGATGCCCGGATAGCTGGAGAGCGCGAGCTCGACGCACAGCGAGGAGAAGGCCCGGCCGGCGCTGGCCTGCTCGCCGTCGACGGAGACGTGCAGCAGGCTGGACCCGGCCATCTGGTCGGCCGGGTCCTCGGCGGGCGTGCCGATGCGGGTGAAGCGCAGGTCGCTGATGCCGGAGTCACCGTCGAGCCGGGCGCGTACGGCCTGCTCGACCAGCGCGGCCTTGGCGTCGGCGTCGGTGCCGGTGAGCACGAACGTGGAGTCGTTGCGCCAGCCGCCGAGCCCGGTGACGGCGACCTTGGTGGTCGGGGGAGGCGCGGAGCCGACGACGCCGCTGATCCGTACGCGGTCGGGCCCGGCCGGTTCGAGGTGGACCGTGTCGAGATGAGGCACGACGTCCGGGTTGAGGTAGCCGGGCGCGCCGATCTCGTACAGGAGCTGCGCGGTGACGGTGTCGACGGTGACCGCGCCTCCGGTGCCCTCGTGCTTGGTGATCACGCTGGTGCCGTCGCGGCCGACCTCGGCGAGCGGGAAGCCCGGGTGGGTCAGGTCGGCGATCCGCTCGAACCCGGAGAAGTTGCCGCCGGTGGCCTGCGCGCCGCACTCGATCACGTGCCCGGCGACGACCGCGCCGGCGAGGGCGTCGAGGTCGGCGGGCGTCCAGCGCCACCACCAGGCGGCGGCACCGGTGATGAGGGACGCGTCCGCCACCCGGCCGGTGACGACGACGTCGGCACCGGCGGCGAGCGCCGCCTGGACGCCGAAGCCGCCGAGGTAGGCGTTGGCGGTCAGCGGGTCGTGACCCCAGCCGGTGAAGGGCCGGCCGGTGTCGAGGTGGGACAGCTCGTGCCCGTCGGCGAGCAGCGCCGGGATCTTCGGGGCGAGATCGTCGCCTTCGACGTACGCGACCGCGAGGTCCACGCCGGCCTCGGCGAGCATCTCGCGTGTCGCGGCGGCCAGCCCGGCGGGGTCGAGGCCGCCGGCGTTGACAACGATCTTGATGCCGCGCTCGGCGACGGTGGCCACGACCGGCTTCAGCTGGCGGAGGAAGGTGCTCGCGTAGCCGCCGCCGGGTTTCTTCAGGCGGTTCTTGGCCAGCACCAGCATGGTGACCTCGGCCAGGTAGTCACCGGTGATGACGTCGACCGGCCCCCCGTTCACCATCTCGGCGAGCGCGGACATGCGATCTCCGTAGAAACCGGAACAGTTGGCGATGCGCACCGGCCGGTCCATGGCCACCTCCAGGGTCACGCCGACCGAAGTTACCGTACGGTTCGCCGGGCCTCCGCCCCGCACCCTCAGCCGGTCGCCGGCAGGTCCTGACCGATCGGGCGGCTGATCTCGGACTCCATGAGCGAGGTGTCGGAGGGCAGCGGCTGTAGACGCGTCAGCCGAGGCGGCGGGCGAGGAGGTAGCCCCGTTGGGTCGCGACCTCTTCCGGGTAGTTCGTGCGTTCCAGGCGCATGTCGACGGCGAAGCCCGCCTCCTCCATGGCCGTGACCACGCCCGGCGACGTGAAGAAGTGGAAGTCGACCTCCACGTCGTGGCCCAGGAACTCGGTCAGGTGCCGTACCTCGGTGCCGACGTGGAACGACACGAGCGCGAGGCCGCCGGGGCGCAGGATCCGGTGGATCTCCCCGAAGGCGCGGCCCAGCTCGGCGGCCTCCAGGTGGATGATCGAGTAGAGCGCCACGGCCGCGCCGAACTCGCCGTCCGCGGCGGGCAGGTCCAGCAGGTCGCCGACGCGGAAGTCGACCTCCGGATGCTCCCGCCGGCCGACCGCGGTCATGGCCGGGGACAGGTCGACGCCCACGGCGTTCATCCCGTGGGCGGAGAGCCAGGCGGCGACGTGCCCCGGGCCGCAGCCGAGATCGGCGACCGGCCCCCGCGCCTGCTCGGCCAGGCACGTGAGCAGGGCCCGGTCGAGCGGCTTGTGCGCCAGTTCGTCGCTGAAACCGGCCGCGTACTTCTCCGCCACGGTGTCATAACTCCGGCGTACGGCGTCGCGGGCATCCATCCGGTCAGGTTCGCATAAACACCGCCGAAGTAGAGTCCGGGACCATGGACTCCGCCGCCTACCTCGCTCACCTGCGCCGGGACCTCACCGCCTTCGAGGAGTTCCTCGCCGCCGACCTCGACGTACGGATCCGGCACTGCGGTGACTGGACGCTCCACGACCTCGCCGAACACCTCGGCCGGTCGGGGTTGTGGTCGGCGGCCGCGGTGACCGAGCGGCGCGGCGACCACGAGGCCGGACCGGCACCGCGTGAGCGTAGGGAGCTGGTGACGTGGTTCGCCGGCGCGTCCGCCACCCTGCTGGAGGCGCTCGACCGGGACTCGGCCGCGCCCGCCTGGACGTTCCGGCCTCCGCACACGGTCGGGTTCTGGCAGCGGCGGCGGTGCCACGAGGCGATCGTGCACCGCTGGGACGCCGAGCACGCGCTCGGCCTCGCCCATTCCGTCGACCCGGCGTTCGCGGACGACGGCGTGTCCGAGGTGTTCGAGGTGATGGCGTTCCGCCAGATCGACCGTGGCCGCGCCCGCTTTCCTGCCCGCGCGATCCGGCTCGACGCCACCGACACCGGCTCGTCGTGGACGTACGGGCCCGGGACGCCCGCGGCCGCCATCAGCGGCACCGCCGAGCACCTGCTGCTCCTGCTGTGGAACCGGCTGGCCTCCGACGACCCGGCCATCCGGTGGGAGGGCGACCGCGACGCCGGCCAGGCCGTACTGGACGGTCCCCTCGTGTCCTGACGAGGGTGGCCGTGTCACTCCTGGGATGGAGGGGGCCTCGGGAGGATCGCCGGCTGGGGGCCACGATGGTCCTACCGGGGCATCCCCGGGGGACGAATGAGAGGAAGCACATGTCCGACGCGATTCCCGGCGGATCCCTCACCCTCGCCGAGGGCCTTGAGCTGACCCGGATGGGCTACGGCGCGATGCAGCTCGCCGGTCCCGGGGTGTGGGGACCGCCGCGCGACCGGGACGAGGCCGTCGCCGTACTCCGCGCGGCCGTCGAGCTCGGCATCACCCACCTGGACACGAGCGACTACTACGGCCCGTTCACCGTCAACGAGGTCATCCGCGAGGCGCTGCACCCGTACCCGGAGACGCTGCGCATCGTCACGAAGGTCGGCGCACGCCGCGCGCCCGACAGGTCGTGGCCGGCCGCCCTTGCGCCCGACGACCTCCGTACGGCGGTGCGCGAGAACCTCGACCGCCTGGGGCTCGACGCGCTCGACGTCGTCAACCTGCGGGTCGGCGCGGCGGAGGGGCCGACGCCAGGTTCGCTCGCCGAGCCGTTCGAGGTGCTCGCCGAGCTGCGCGAACAGGGGCTGATCCGCCACCTCGGGGTGAGCGGCGTCTCCGCCGAGCAGTTCGAGGAGGCGCGGTCGATCGCGCCCGTCGTCTGCGTGCAGAACTACTACAACGTCGCGCACCGCGACGACGACGCCCTCGTCGACCGGTGCGCCGAAGAGGGCATCGCGTACGTGCCGTTCTTCCCGCTCGGCGGCTTCTCGCCCCTGCAGTCCGGCGTCCTGGACGACGTCGCCGCCAGGCTGGGCGCGACCTCCCGGCAGGTCGCGCTCGCCTGGCTGCTGCGGCGCTCGCCGGCGATCCTGCTCATCCCGGGCACCTCGTCGGTCGCCCACCTGCGCGAGAACGTCGCCGCGGCGGCGCTCGACCTGCCCGGCGACGCGATCGAGGAGCTGAACGGCATCAGCGGACCGGCGTGACCTCTTCCAGCAGGGCCGGCCGTCGCGGCAGCAGCAGGCCGGCCACCGCGATGGCCAGGCCGAGCCCGGCCGCCATGAGGAAGACCAGGTCGTAGCCTGCGGCGAGGGCGGACGGGGAGCTCCCGCCGGCTCTGGCACCGGCGGCCGTCGCGAGTGCCGCGAGGCCGAGCGACCCGCCCACCTGAACGGCGGTGTTGGCCAGCCCGCCGGCGATCCCCGCGTCGCCCTCGGGGACGTCGGCCGTCGCCGCGGCCATGAGGGTGGGGAAGGTCAGCCCGATGCCGGCCGCGACGAGCAGCGTCGGCCCGAGCACGCCGGTGACGTAGCCGCTGCCGGCGCCGGCCTGGGCGAGCCAGCCGAACCCGGCCAGGAAACAGCCGCTGCCGGCCAGCACCAGCGGGCGTACGCCGGTCCGCGGCAGCGCGGCGGCGGCCGGCCGCGCGACCACCATGAACGTCACCGCGGCGGGTGTCTGCCCGAGCCCGGCGCGAAACGCGCCGTAGCCGAGCACGTTCTGCAGGAAGAGCGACGTGAAGTACCACATCGCGATGGCGATTCCGCCGAACAGCACCAGCATGACGTTGCCGACGGCCACCCTCCGGATCCGGAACAGCCGCAGGGGCACCATCGGCCGGGTGGCGAGACGCGCCTCCACCGCGACGAAGACGGCGAGCAGGAACAGGCCCGCGATGGCCGGGCCGGCGACCGGCACGGAGGCCCAGCCGCGGTCGGCGCTCCGCATCACCCCGTAGACCAGCGCGGCCGGCCCCGCCGTCCCGGTGACCGCGCCGGTGAGGTCGAGGGACTCCCGCCGGCCGGTCCGTGCGCCGGTCAGCGAGGTCACGGCGACGCCGATCAGCACCGCGCCGGTCGGCACGTTGATCAGGAAGACCCATCGCCAGGACAGTCCGGTCGTGAGAGCGCCGCCCGCGACCGCGCCGGCCATCCCGCCCACACCGCCGGCGGCGGACCACGCGCCGAACGCCCGGGATCGCGCGCGCTCCCCGGTGAAGTGGGTGTTGATCACGGCCAGCGTCGCCGGGGCCAGCAGGGCGGCTCCCATGCCCTGCACGACACGGGCCCCCACCAGGACCCCGGAGGCGGTCGCCAGGCCGCCGGCCAGGCTCGAGGCGGAGAACAGCGACAGTCCGGCGACCAGCATCCGGCGGTGGCCGAACAGGTCGGCGGCACGGCCGCCGAGCAGCATGAGACCGGCGAAGGTGAGCAGGTAGCCGTTCACCACCCAGGCAAGGCCCGTGGGCGTGAAACCGAGGTTCAGGCTGATCGAGGGCAGGGCGACGTTCACGATGGACGCGTCAAGGATGACCATGAACTGGCAGGCGCACGCCAGCGACAGCACCAGCCAGGCGTACGGCCGGACCTGCGGAGACGCGGTGGCGGTGGTTGTCACCGGCCCGCCGCTCATGCGGTCCCGGCCAGGGCTCCGCGGGTGTCGCCTGCCAGCAGCCGGATCGTCGTCTCGGCCAGCCGCCGTCCCTGGTAGCGGGCCGCGTCCAGCGCCGCGGCGTCGGGGCCGTCCGGGCCGCTCACCGACGTGCCGTACGGATTGCCGCCGGCGGCGTACACGGCGGGATCGGTGAAACCGGGCGGGACGATCAGCGATCCCCAGTGGTGGAAGACGTTGCCCAGCGACAGGATCGTGGCCTCGTTGCCGCCGTGCCGGTTGAAGGCCGAGGTGAAGGCCGTCACCGGCTTGCCGGCCAGCTTCCCCTCCCGCCACAGCCCGCCGGCCTGGTCGATGAACTGCTTGAGCTGCGCGGCCGGCGTGCCGAACCGCGTCGGCGTCCCGAACGCGAACGCGTCCGCCCACGCCAGGTCCTCGACCGAGGCCTCGGCGATCGACGCGGTCGCGTCGGCGTGCCGTCGCCACCGCGGGTTCTGGTCGATGGCGCTGCCGGGCGCCAGCTCGGCCACCCGCCGCAGCCGTACCTCGGCCCCGGCCCCGGCGGCGCCCTCGGCGACGGCCTGGGCGAGCGCGTGCACGTTGCCCGTCGCGCTGTAGTAGATGACGGCCACCTTCACGGTCATATCGGGCTCCCGCGTTGTACGATTAGTTATGCGAATAATGTTATGCGCATAACTAACTTGTCAAGGAAGGGTCCATGGACTTCGCGCAAGCCGACGCCATCAACCAGGCCATCCGGCTGCTGAGCCTGCGTCACCGCGCCCGGGCCGCGGCGCTGCTGGCCCCGCTCGGGCTGCACCCCGGGCAGGAGGCGCTCCTGCTCGAACTCGACCGGGCCGGGCCGATGATCCAGGCTCAGCTCAGCGAGGCGCTCGGCTGCGAGCCGCCCAGCGTCACGCTGATGAGCCGCAAGCTCGAGGCCTCCGGCCACATCACCCGCCGGTCCGCCCCCGCCGACAAGCGCGCCAGCGTCGTCGAGCTCACTGACAGCGGCAGGGCCCTGGCCGGGCAGGTCAAGGAGCTGTGGTGCGCCCTGGCGGAGGAGACCGTGACCGGCCTGCCCGCCGAGACGGCGGCGGAACTACCCGCCATCCTCAACACCCTGACCGGCAACGTGGACACCAGGCGTGGCCGCGGAATAGCGACCGGACGGGCGCGTTGACGACAGCATGGCGTTGACAGGTGAATACGAACCGAGCGGCTCGGCGCGGGTCCGCGAGCACGTCGAACAGATCGTGCGCACCGGCACGACCGATGGCATCACGGTCAGAGACGTTCCCATCGTGCTGATGACCTACCGGGGAGCCAAGAGCGGCAAGATCCGCAAGACGCCGGTGATGCGCGTCGAGCTCGAGGGGCACTACGCGGTCGTCGCTTCCCTGGGCGGCGCGCCGGCCAACCCGCAGTGGTACGCCGGTCTGGTCGCCGACCCGGTCATCGATCTCCAGGACGGCACGGTCACCCGTGAGTACCGGGCGCGCGAGGTGTCCGGGGACGAGAAGGCCCTCTGGTGGGGCCGTGCGGTGGACGCGTTCCCGGACTACGCCGACTACCAGCGCAACACCGACCGCCAGATCCCGGTCTTCGTCCTCGATCCGACCGGCCGCGAAGGCTAGAGCCGCAGCTTCATGCCCTCGTGCGTCGATTCGAAGCCGAGGGACTCATAGAACCGGATCGCGTCGGACCGGCGCTTGTCCGAGGTCAGCTGGACCAGGCCGCATCCCCGGGCCTTGGCCTGCTCGATCGCCCAATTGATCATCTCGCGCCCAAGGCCGCGGCTCCGATGGGCCGCGGCCACGCGTACGCCCTCGATCTGGGCGCGCTCGGCGCCCATCCGGCTGATCCCCGGGATGTAGGTGAGCTGGAGCGTCCCGGCCACCTCGCCGCCGGCGTCGGCCACCACCAGCTGGTTGCGCGGGTCCGCGGTGACCTCGCGGAACGCGGTCAGGTAGGCGGCTGAGGAGACGTCCTCGCGGCCCGCGCCGATCACGTCGTCGGCGAGCAGGGCGACGATCGCGGGCAGGTCCGTCTCGGCGGCGGAGCGGAAGATCACATCGGTCGGCACGCGAATCACTGTAGAACGGATTGACACGACCCCGCGTAGTACTACAGTTGGTAGTACTACATTGTGTCAAGACGTCTTGGAGGCGGCACGTGACCGCACCGCCAGTGCTGGAGTCTCCAGGCCGTCTGCTGGACCACCGCCTCGAGGAGCTCGTCGCCGCGGAGCTGGCCCGGCTCGCACGCCGTGCGCCCACGCTCGCCGACGATCATCTCGGCCTCGTCGAGGCGTCGCTGCAACAGATCATCAACCGGCTGCTGCCGGCCCGGGGGCGCGTCAGCGCGGCACCCGAGACGGTGGCCGCCCTGTTCGACCTGGAGTTCGTGTGAACACCGAGCACTGGACCGATCTCGCGGCCTGCCGAGGCGAGGACCCCGAGCTGTTCTACCCGGTCAGCGCGACCGGGCCCGCCGTCGTACAGGTCGAGGAGGCCAAGCGCGTCTGCGCCGGCTGCCCCGTCACCGCCGACTGCCTCAACTGGGCCCTGCGCGCCGGCGAGCCCGCCGGCATCTGGGGCGGTACGACGCCGGACGAGCGCCGCTACCTGCGGCTGCGCCCGCTCCCCGCCGCGCCCGCGTGGCACTGATCCGAAAAACGCGCTCACACCTCGACGATCGCGCCGCGGTGCTGGGCGAAGACCACGGCCTGGAGCATGGTCACCCGCACGTCGGAGAGTTCGAGCCCGCGGGTGTCCACGCCGTCGAGGCGCGCCTCCCGCAGGTCCGCCTCGTTCAGGCGGGCCTTGTCGAGCCGGGCGTGGGACAGGTCCGCCTTGTGCAGCACGGTCTTGCGCAGGTCGGCCTCTGTCAGGTCCGCGTGGGCGAGGTTCACGCCGGTCAGGTCGGCGCCGGACAGCCGCGCCCCGCGCAGCGCGACGTAGGACCAGTCGCCGCCGCGCACCGTGATCGGATAGACCGTCGCCGCGGTGAACTGACTGCCGGTCATCTTGCAGCCGTCCAGGGTCGCGTCGAACAGCGACGCGCGGTGGAAGCGGCAGCGTAGGAACGCACTGCGCTCGTGCACGGAGACGTTGAGCTTCGCTCCCGAGAAGTCGCACTCCTCGAACACCGCGCCCCGCGTGGTCGCCTCGCTGAGGTCGGCGTCGATGAACCGGCAGTTCCGGAAGACCGCGTCGCCCAGCTCACGGCCGTACCAGTCGGTCCCGGTGAAATCTTCGTCGATGTGCACCGGTCGACCTTATTTCAGGGACACATCAGGGGACGTACCGTTGCGTCATGACAGACGCTTCCCTCCCCGCGCGGTCGCACAGTGACGGGCTGGCCACTCAGGCCGCCCGGGTGGTCGGCGCCTTCATCGTGACCTTCCTGCTGCTCGCCGCCTGCTGGGCGGTGGAGGTGGCGAACTACGCGGACGAGGGCTCGCTCAGCGACCGGTACGGCATCCAGGCGCACGACTCCGGGGCGATCTGGCACATCTTCACCGCGCCGTTCCTGCACGCGAACCTCGACCACATCATGGCCAACTCCGTGCCGCTGGCGATCTTCGGCTTCCTGGCGGCGCTGCGCGGGGTGGCGCGCTTCATCACGGTCAGCCTGATCATCATGGTGGCGAGCGGGCTCGGCGTGTGGTTCCTGGCCGCGCCCGGCACGGTGACCGTCGGCGCGAGCGGCCTGATCTTCGGGTACTTCGGCTATCTCCTCGCCCGCGGTTTCGTCGAGCGCCGTCCGCTCGACATCGTCGTCGGCGGGCTGGTCGCCGTGGTCTACGGCACGATGATCTTCGGCGCGCTGCCGGGCCAGCCGGGGATCTCCTGGCAGGCCCACCTGTTCGGGCTGATCGGCGGCGTGATCGCGGCCTGGCTCGCCCGGCAGCGGTCGGCGGAGTGAGGCTCAGCGGCCTCGTACGCTGACGTCGGTCAGGGTCGCGTCGGGCGGCGTCTCCAGCGCGTCGACGATCGCCTTGGCGACCGTTCCGGGGGAGATGAAGGCGTCCGGGTCGTACTCCGCGCCCTCGTGCTCGCGGACGTGACGCTGCATCTCACTCGCCGTACGGCCCGGGTAGACCGACGTCACCCGGATCTCCGGCTCCTCCGCGCGCAGTGAGTCGGCGAGGGCGCGCAGGGCGTGCTTGCTCGCCGCGTACGCGCTCCAGCCGGGGTTGGCCCGCAGGCCCGAGCCGGAGTTCACGAAGACCACGTGCCCGCGCGCCGCGCGTACGGACGGCAGGAGCAGGCGGGTGAGCTCGGCCGGCGCCGCGGCGTTCACCAGGAGCTGCTCGGTCCAGGCGCCGGGCGTCAGCTCGGCGACCGAGCCCAGCGCCACGACGCCGGCGCTGTGCACGACGCCGTCCAGCGGAGGCAGCTCGACCCCGTCGAGGGCGGCCTCGATCGCCCCGGGGTCGGTGAGGTCGAGTACGAGGGTGCGCGCCCCGTCCGCGCCGATCCGCCGCGCGGTGGCGTCGAGACGCCCGGCGTCGCGGCCGGTGAGGATGAGGTCATGGCCCCTGCCGCGCAGCAGGGCGGCCGTCGCCGCGCCGATGGCGCCGGCGGCTCCGGTGATCAGGTAGTTTCCCACCCCTTCATCCTCCCCGGCCTCACGTACGGCGCAGCACCCGGGCGATGCCGGCGATCAGCGCGGTCGCCAGGAACCAGCCGGTCGCGGTGAGTCCCCAGGCCAGCCAGTCCGTCCAGCCGCTCGGATCCCACGCGCTGCGCTGCCCGAACGTCTCCAGCGGCAGCATCAGGTCGAGCGTGTAGACGAAGGCGTGGAAGTGCGGCCGCTCGCCCGGCTGCCGGATCGAGTGCGGGTGGTGGAGGCTGAACACCACCGTGCCCAGCGCGAGGAGCAGCACCAGCCACAGCCCGGAGATCCACGGCCGGTAGCCGTACCCGACCGTCCAGTCGAGCATCACGCCCCAGACGCGGCTGATCGGGTTGAGGTGGTGGCGCCGCGCCCGCTGCTTGGCGAGCTGGCACTTGCGGGCCAGGTCCTCGCGGCCGATCCGCCGCAGCCAGCCGGCGAGCTGCTCGTACGGCTGCGGTCGGAACCCGTCCGGGTCCAGGGCCACCCAGTCGAGCCGCCGGGCCTCCGGCTCGCCGCGCAGCGTCTGGTAGGTCAGGCCGTTGAGGCGGAGCTCCGCCGGCCAGACGTCGGCACGGTCGAGGATGACGTCGATCGTGGAGTACCCGAGCGTCACCTCGCCGTCGATCCGCTCGCGCGGAGTGAGGATCAGCTCCTCGACCCTCGCGTGCGACAGGTGGAGCGCTCTGCGGCCGGCGGGCGCACGCAACGCGCCGTTGTGGAAGGACAGGGTGCCGTTGATCCGCGCGCCGCGCAGGCGGAAGGTCCCCTCGCAGGTGAAGCCCTCGCTGCACTCCATCCGGTCCTCGGCCAGCATGTTGTCGCCGTCGAACGCGACGTCCGCGGCGCGCAGCGTCGTACGCTCCAGGAACAGGCCGCCGGTCATCCGCGCGCCGGTGAGCCGCGTCCCGCCGATGATCTCCGAGTCGCGGACGAACGTCCCGACGTCGACCGTCAGGCCGCCGGCGAACAGCGCGTATCCGTCCGGGTTGTGAATGCGCACGCCGTTCATGCGGAATCCGCCGGAGATGTAGGCCCGGATCAGCCGTACCTCGCCCTCGATCCGCGAGCCGGAGAGGCTGAAGAAGCCGTCGACACGCAGGCCGCCGCCGTCGAAACCGGGCATCGCGCAGTCGCCGATGCGGATCTGGCGGGCGCGGGCGTTGGAGAAGTCGGGCGTCTCGTCCAGCGTGCAGCGCCGGAGCCGGAGCTCGCAGCCGACCTCGCCGCCGGAGACGTTGAGCGCGCCGATGACGCGGGCGCCGCTCAGCCGTACGGCGGGCACCTTGCCGGGGGCGGCCTCGCGGGCGCCGAGGAGAAGGGAGGAGATGACCTCGGCCCGTACGAGACGGGCGGGGTCGTCGGTGCCGTCGGGGCGATCGTCGCCGAGGTCGACCGGCGTGCCGGTGGGGTAGGCGTCCCACAGCCGCCGCTCGGTATCCGTCAGATCGGATCTGTCCCGGTTTATCCAGGAGACAACGGAATCCCACGCATCGGCCACAGGGGGTCATCGTACGGGCGGTTGCCCCGAGGAGAGCCACGGTAAGGGCTCTTTCCAGTCTTATGTTTGTATGTCCGGTTACTGGCGGGTAGCATCAGGGTGTTACTGACTGGTACGTCACGGGCACGACCCGCCCGCCCGAGAGCAACGGGGTGCTTCATGGGCCACTACAAGAGCAACCTGCGCGACATCGAGTTCAACCTGTTCGAGGTACTGAAGCGACAGGACATCCTGGGCTCCGGGCCGTTCGGCGAGGTCGACGAGGCCACCGCGCGCAGCGCTCTCGAAGAGGTGAACCGCCTCGCGACGGGCGTGCTCGCCGAGTCGTACGAGGACGCGGACCGGCATCCGCCCGTGTTCGACCCCGAGGCGCACTCGGTCACGATGCCCGAGAGCTTCAAGAAGTCCTTCCAGGCCTACTTCAACGACGCCGAGTGGTGGCGGCTGGAGCTGCCGACCGACCTCGGCGGCATGCACGCGCCGCGCAGCCTGCACTGGGCCGCGGCCGAGCTCGTCCTCGGCGCCAACCCGGCCATCTGGATGTACTCCAGCGGCCCGAGCTTCGCCCAGCTCCTGTGGGAGATCGGCACGCCCGAGCAGAAGAGGCTGGCCCAGATCTCGATCGACCGGCACTGGGGCTCGACCATGGTGCTCACCGAGCCGGACGCCGGCTCCGACGTCGGCGCCGGTCGTACGAAGGCGATCCAGCAGGCCGACGGCAGCTGGCACATCGAGGGCGTCAAGCGCTTCATCACCAGCGCCGAGCACGACATGGCCGACAACATCCTGCACTACGTGCTGGCGCGCCCCGAGGGCGCCAAGCCGGGCACCAAGGGCCTGTCGATGTTCGTCGTGCCGAAGTTCTTGGTGGACACCTCCACGGGTTCGCTGGGCGAGCGCAACGGCGTGTACGTCACGAACGTCGAGAAGAAGATGGGCCTGAAGGCCTCGACCACCTGTGAGCTCACCTTCGGCGAGACGCACCCGGCGGTCGGTTACCTCGTCGGCGACGTGCACGAGGGCATCAAGCAGATGTTCATGATCATCGAGCAGGCCCGCATGATGGTCGGCACGAAGGCGATCTCGACGCTGTCCACCGGCTACCTCAACGCGCTGGCGTACGCCAAGGAGCGCGTGCAGGGCGCCGACCTGACGCAGATGGCGGACAAGGCCGCGCCGCGCGTCACCATCACCCACCACCCGGACGTACGCCGCCTGCTGATGCTGCAGAAGTCCTACGCCGAGGGCATGCGGGCGCTCGTCCTGTACGCCGCGACGTACCAGGACACGGTGCAGCTCGCCACGGCCGAGGGCGTGCGGGACGAACTGGCCGAGGCGGTCAACGACCTGCTGCTGCCGATCGTCAAGGGCGTCGGGTCCGAGCGGGCGTACGAGGTGCTCACGCAGTCGCTGCAGACCCTGGGCGGCTCGGGCTTCCTGCAGGACTACCCGATCGAGCAGTACATCCGGGACGCCAAGATCGACTCGCTGTACGAGGGCACCACGGCGATCCAGGGCATGGACTTCTTCTTCCGCAAGATCCTGCGCAACAACGGAGAGGCGCTGAAGCATCTCGCCGGGCAGATCAAGGAGTTCGCGGAGAGCGAGGCCGGCAACGGCCGCCTCAAGCAGGAGCGCGCGCTGCTGGCCGGAGCGCTGGACGACGCGCAGGGCATCGTCAACGCGATGGTCGGCTGGGCGCTGGGCTCGATGGAGAAGCCGGCGGAGGTCTACAAGGTCGGCCAGAACACCACCCGCCTGCTGATGGCGCTCGGCGACGTGGTCATCGGCTGGCTGCTCTGCCGCCAGGCGGAGATCGCCCTGACCCGCCTCGGCGGCGAGGTGTCAGCGGCGGACCAGGCGTTCTACAGCGGAAAGGTGGCCGCGGCACAGTTCTTCTGCGCGACGCAGCTGCCGAAGATCGCCGCCGAGCGCGCCATCGCCGAGGCGACGACGAACGACCTGATGGAGCTTCCGGAAGAGGCTTTCTAGCGTTTTGCGGGCCGTAACCGCCGTATGCCCCGTCACCTCTGGTTCGGATGACGGGGCATACGCCATCATCGGTATCGATAGGGTGGTGTGCCGCAGCAAGCGGGTGTTTACTCGAAGTGAATTCCGGACCCTTGTCAGGGCTCCGGAGGTCGGAGGCATGGTGGGCTTTGGGGTCAGCATCTTCCTGATCACACTTGGAGCGATCTTCAAGTGGGCCATCAAGGCACATCTCAGCGGCATCGACCTGCCGGCCTTGGGCGTGATCCTGATGGTCGTCGGCGCCGCGTCGTTCCTGCTGCAAATCGTCATGATGAGCCGCACCCGGACCTCACGTGGCGGCATCGACCTCGACGAACGCGACCAGCCTCCGGTCTAACCGCGCAGCGCGGCGGTGTCCAGCCCGTTGAGCGCGCACGTACGCGGCTTGGCGAAGCGGTCGCGGATTGCGTTGCCTGCGACGTGACCTCGGAGACGAGGAGTACGCCACGCCCGAACACCTCACTTTCACCGAAGGTCGGAGCGTCCGGCTGATGGACGACGAGATCCGGTTCGACACGGTCGCGGTTGCTCTCGAGGTGAATCGTGAGCTCGTGACAGAGATACCAGCCGTTCTGCTGAGCGACATCGTGGAACGCGCTGTGCAGGAAGTAGTTGATCTGAGCATGGCGTATGTTCCCCCGAGGGCTCACGACCAGGCTCCCGCCGATGATCTCGACTTGGAAGCCTGGACAAGGCGGAGTCTGTTGCCGGATCTCCTCGATCGTCGGGGTTCTCCTGGTCACCGGTCCACTGGGGCATGGCCATGGCTCCACCATCCTCAGGGTTCTCCTCGCTTCACGATAACAGTCCAGGCACGGAGAGTATTCGGGGGGTGGCTTCCCGTGTCCGCCTGTTTGCGAGGCTTCAGGGCGCGTCGATGAGTTCGCCGTCGTCGGCGCGGTAGACCAGCATCCGGCCCGGTCGTGGGGTCACGTGCATCGTCGCGCCCGGCTCCGGTTCGTGGCCCTCCGGGACCGTGATCTGGATGCGCGGGCCGGCCGTCGTCAGCGTCACCAAGGACGTCGTCCCGAGGTTCTCCACCACGTCGACCTCGCCCTTGATCCCGTCATCCGCCTCGGTGAGGTACTCCGGCCGTACCCCCACGACCACCTTGTCGCCCGGGTTCAGCTCCGTCACGATCTCCTCCGGCACCGGCAGCCGTACGCCCGCGACGTCGATCTGATGCCCCCACGACGTCGACGCCTCCCCGTCGCCCGCCACGCACTCGCCCTCCAGGAGGTTCATCGGCGTCGACCCGATGAAGCCCGCCACGAAGACGTTGGCAGGGCGCTGGAAGACCTCGCGCGGGGTGCCGAGCTGCCGGATGCGCCCCGACTCCATCACCGCGATCCGGTCCGCCAGGGCCAGCGCCTCGGCCTGGTCGTGTGTCACGAAGACCGTCGTCACGCCCAGATCGTGCTGGAGCTTCTTCAAGAACGTACGGGCCTCCAGGCGCAGCCGGGCGTCCAGGTTGGACAGCGGCTCGTCGAGCAGGAACACCGTCGGCGAGGCGGCCATCGCGCGCGCCAGGGCGACCCGCTGCTGCTGCCCGCCGGACAGCTGCGCCGGGCGGCGTTCCATCAGCCCGCCGAGCGAAAGACCCGAGCCGGTCTCGGCGGCCTTCGCGCGGCGCTCGGTACGGCCGACCTTCTTGATCCGCAGCGGGTAGGCGATGTTGTCCGCCACCGTCATGTGCGGGAACAGCGCGTAGTCCTGGAACACCATCGCCACGTCGCGCGCGCCCGGTGCGACCCGCGTGACGTCGCGGTCGCCGATCCGTACGGTGCCGCCCGAGGCGGTCTCCAGCCCGGCGATCGTGCGCAGCAGCGTGGTCTTCCCGCACCCGGACGGGCCGAGCAGCGCGAAGAACTCCCCGTCCTCGATGTCGAGGGACAGCCCGTCCAGCGCCGTCACCCCGCCGTCGAAGACCTTCGACACCTCTTCCAGCGAGACCTTCAAGCCTTGATCCCTCCGTGAAAGCGGAAGCCGTACCGGCGGTTGACGAACAGGAACATGATGACCACCGGGATCGAGTAGAGCAGGGAGAACGTCGAGATCAGTGCGAGGTTCGGCTGCCCGCCCTCGGTGTAGAAGTTGTTCAGCGTGACCGCGGCCGGCTGCTTCTCCGGCGTCCGGTACAGCAGGAACGGCATGAGGAAGTTGCCCCAGACGTTCACGACCGCCCACACCGCGATCGTGGCGAGTCCCGGCCGTACGTTCGGCAGCACGACGTGGCCCAGCACCTGGAAGGAGTTGGCCCCGAACACCCGCGCCGACTCCTCGTAGGACTTCGGCATCGTGTCCATGAAGTCCTTGAGGATGAAGATCGCGGCGGGCAGCAGCCCGCCGGTCATCACCAGGATCACGCCGATGTCCTTGTCCAGCAGGTGGAGCTTGAGCATCAGCTGGAAGATCGGGACCATCGCCGCCGTGCCCGTGATCACCGAGGACAGCAGCAGGAGCAGGTAGAGGATCCCGTCCCGGCCCGGGATGCGGACCCGGCTCAGCGCGTACGCCGCGAGGGCCGCCGCGGCGACCGTGATCAGCATCGTCCACAGCGACAGGATGGCCGAGTTGTACAGCGACGGGAGCGCGTTCGGGTCGTCGCTCAGGTGCTTGAAGTTGCCGAGCGTGAAGTCCGGCCACGAGACCGAGAGGCTGGGGTTGCGCGTGAACGGCGCGGTGACCAGCCACAGCATCGGCAGCGCGAAGAACGCCGTCACCACCGCGACGAAGACGTAGAACCCGATGCGCCGCACCATCCGGGACGGACTCACGCGCGCCTCCGCAGGATCCGTACGTACGCCAGCGCCAGCAGCAGGTTGATCACCAGCATGATCAAAGAGATGGCACTGGCGAACCCGAGCCGCTCACCCGGCAGGGCGGTCAGGTAGATGTAGACGGGCAGCACCGCCGACGCGCCGTGCGGCTCGCCCTTGGTGATGAGGTACGGCGTGAAGTCGTTGAACGTCCACAGGCTGATCAGCAGGGTGTTGGTCAGGACGTGCCCGCGGATGCCGGGCAGCACGACGTCGCGCAACTGCTGCCGGCCGCTCGCCCCGGCCAGCCGGGCGGACTCCAGCTGGCTCGGCGGCACGCTCGACAGCGCCGCGGTGAACAGCATCATCGAGAACGCCGTGCCCCGCCAGACGTTGAAGACGATCAGTGAGCCCATCGGGTGGTCGAACCACCAGTCGCGGCCCGGCGTGTGCAGGATGGTGTTCAGCGTGCCGCCCTGGTCCTTCAGGAAGGCGATCCACAGCCACGCCACGACGACGCCCGGCAGGATCCAGGCGAGCAGCACGAACGTCTCGACGAGGCTGCGCACCCACCGCCGCGCCGACCGTAGCGTCCAGGCCAGCACGAAGCCGAGGATGTTCTGCCCGATGATCGCCGAGCCGAGGACGAACAGCAGCGTACGGCCGAGGGCGTCGCGGAAGTCCTTGTCCCCGAGCGCGCGGGTGTAGTTCGCGGTGCCGACGACCTTCGGGTGCGCGGCCTGGACGCCGGTGAGGCGGTAGTCGGTCAGCCCGAGGTACAGCGTCCAGAGGGCCGGCAGGATCAGGAAGACCGTGATGAGCAGCAGCGCGGGCACGACGAAGGCCAGCCCCTGCCGCCGGTCGCCGCCGCCCGGCACCTCGCCGCTCAGGGACCGCTTCGGCAGCAGGTCCGTCCCCTCCGCCATCAGCCCGTGGTCACGTTGCCGGCGCCGCCGACCGCCTGGGTCAGGTTCTGCTGGTAGGCCTTGATCGCCTTGTCCACGCCATCACCCGCGACGACGTCGCCGGTCGCCTTCTGCAGCGCGGTCGACACCTGGGGATAGGCGGCGAGGCCGGGCCGTACGTCGGTGATGGGCAGCACCTTGGTCGCGATGAAGTTCAGCAGGGGGTCGCCGCCGAGCATCTCGGCATTGACGTCCTGACGTGGGCTGATGCCCACCGCGGAGCGCTGCACCTCGTCCTTCACCGCGTCGTGGGAACCCATGAAGCTCAGCAGGTCCCACACGAGCGAGGCGTTCTTGGTGTGCGGGTTGATCACCCAGCCGGTGCCGCCGGACATGCTCACGACGTCCTGGCCGCGTACGCCCTTGCCTCCCGACTGGGCCGGGATCAGCGTGTAGCCGACGTCCTTGTCCCGGTCCTTCATCGGGTCGATGCCGTCCTTGGGGTTGACGACCGAACGCCAGAAGTAGTCGCTCTCCAGCAGGATGCCGACCTTGTTCTTGGAGAACCGCTGGAAGGACTCGTCCCGGCCCTGCGGATTCTGCTGGAGCTTGGGGTCGCCGAGCCCGCCGCCGTACACCTGCCCGTACAGGTCGAGCACGCTCCTGAGCTGCGGGGTGTCGCCGAGCCACTTGCCGTTCTCGAAGATGTCGTGGCCGGTGCCGGCGAGCAGCGGCAGCACGCCCTGCATGGTCGTGGCCTCGGTCATCGCGGTGCCGGCGTTGAGCTGGATCGGCGTGACGCCGCTCAGCGTCTTGAGCTTGCGACCCGCGGCGAGGACGTCGTCCCAGCTCTTCGGCTGCCAGTCGGCGGGCAGGCCCGCCCTGGAGAAGAGCTGCTTGTTGTAGAAGAGCACCCGGCCGTCGGTGCCGATCGGCAGGCCGTACTTCTTGCCGTCGAAGGCCATGATGTTCTGTACGGGGCCGGGGATCTGCTTGAGCCCCTCCCAGGAGTCGACGGCCGAGCCGGCCACCTGGTCGAGCGGCTTGATGTAGCCGGCCTGGGCGAACTCTCCGACCCAGATGCCGTCGATGGAGATCAGGTCGGCGCCGCCGCCGGTCTTGAGGTCGAGCGCGGTCTTCTGCTTGTACGGGGCGTCGTCGACGCCGGTGCCCTCGAAGCGGACCGAGACCTTCTTGCCCTTGGCCTTCTCCATCGCGGTGAACTTCGGGATCACGTAGTCGGTGATCCACTCGGCACCGTTGGAGCTCTTGCCGCCCTTGACGGAGTTGGCGCTGATCCGGATCGTGGTGCCGCCGCCTCCGCTGGCACCTCCGGAACACCCGGACATCACCAGACCCGTCGCGGCGACCATGGCCGCCACCCGCGTGATCCTCATGCCGCAGCCTCCCAGGCAGGCTTTTGCACTGTTACCGGCGTTGACGGAAGATTCCCACGATCATCACGCGGCAAAGATCACAATTCGGGCTCATCGCTAGCAACGGCCTAGCCCGGTGGCGCGTCGCGGAGCCTGATGATGATCAGGCCGATGCCGTCCTCGCCCGCCGAGAACTGCTGCGCGCCCGTGTCCTCGTCGCGGGACTCGATGATGTGGTAGCTCTCCACGAGAGGGTGCTCGTCCAGGAAGCTCTCCCAGCGCTCGCGGTAGTAGGCGATGTTGGGAAAGAGGGTGCCGTCGCCCGCCGTGTAGCCCTGGCCCGCCTCGCCGCCCCGGACCGCCGGCCGGTTCAGCACGTTGCCGAACACCACGTACCCGCCCGGGCGGACGGCGCGGATCACGCGGTCCCTGAACTCCACGGCCACGTCCCAGCGTGTGCTCATCGAGTCGGCCGCGTAAAACTCCATGCCGACGTCGTAGCCGGAGCCGGTGAAGGTGAAGATGTCGCCGGTGCGCGGCCTGGTGGTCTCCAGATCGCGGTCCACGGCCCGCTCGAAGCGCTCGGCCTGTCCGGGAAAATGCTTCGCCCCGGCCTCCGCGATCACCTTGCCCCACGGCTCGGCGAGCTTCCGCGTGTCCAGTTCCTGCGGTATTCCGAAACGGTTGGTGTTCCGGTAGATCCCGTCTCCCGGACCGTATTTGGCCTTGTTGAACGCTATCTCCTGCGCGTTCGCCTCGTAGACGAGCTTTTCGACGTAGCCGTCGTCGGAGAGCAGCGCCTCGAACACCGCCGGAGGATAGGGATTCGTCCCTGATCCGACATCCAGAACGCGGTGGAGATCGCCGGGCGCGACGCCGTACTCGTTCTTCAGAACGGAGTAGATGGCATCGATGAGCGTCAGGTCGTGCCCGATGATGCGCGGCTCCCAGCGGCCGGGCTCCCAGCGTCCGGGCACGGCGCCCGCCGGCGGCGCCCACCTGGCCGGAACGCGCTCTCCCTCGTAGTTGCGGCGCGTGTACTCGTACACGTCGAACTTGTCCCAGTCGGTGAACGCGTCCTTGGCCGCGTGCTCACTCCTGGCCAGTTCCCGGATCGAGTGCACCAGCCCGTCGGGCGCGTCGAATTTGACCCGGCGATAGAGCTTCAGCAGTTCGTACGGGTCCGGCGAACCGGTGAGTCTCTCGGCGACCGGCTCGAATATCCGTACGGTCGCCGAGTCCCCGAGGCCGGGCGGCCGGGGCCATTCGTGCTTCACGAGTTCGCTCAGGCGGGCGATCTCCCCGAGCATGAATCTCTGCTCGACGGGATTGGCCGCCTCTTTGTCGAGGCCGTAGAAGTCGGAGATCAGTGCGGCGTCCATGAGCGTGCGGCTCACGTGCTGGTGCGAGGACCACACGTCGTGTTCGGCGAAGAGGTCGCGCGCGTACTCGTGGAACCGAGCCGGACTCAGAACCTCCCCGGGAGGGATGCCGTACTCGCTGCGCACCAGTTCCTGGAGGCGCAGCGTGGGCGTGAAGTAGCGCGCCACCTGCGGCCAGTCCATGCCCCGGGTCAGGTCGATCGCGAGGCTGAGCGCGTGGCCGGCGGCCTTCACCTCCTCCGTCGTCGGCGGCCGGTCCAGGCCGAGCAGGTCCCGTGCGATGCCGCTTTCGGTCGTCCCCGGCACCGTCGCCCACAGCCGGACCAGCGCACGGGCGTCGGCCGGCGTCGGGACCTGGTCCGGTGGTACGTCCCAGCGCCTGCGGATCACATCGTGGACGGTGCCGAGGGTGACCGGCTCGGCGCGTGTGCGGGGGTCGGCGTCGAGCGACTTGAGGAGGATGGTCAGGTCGGCCCGGCGCGGGTCGGCGACCGCCGAGGTCACGTCGGTCTGCCGCTCGCCGAACAGCGTCCGCAGCACCGTCTCGACGTGCCGCGCGCTCACCTCGGTGTCCGGTCCGAGTTCGAGCACCGAGGTCGTGAGCTGCCTCAGGCGTACGAGCTCACCCGTGTGCCGCCAGTAGTCGAACGGCTCCCCGGGACTCCAGGACTCGTGCAGCCGCAGCAGGCGGCCCAGCTCCTGTACGGCGTCGCCGCCCGACCGGCCCGGCGCGCTCGTCGCCGCGAACTCGTGCAGCGCTCTCACCCCGGGCGGGAGCGTCTCTCCGGGGTGGTCCTCCTTGTAGAAGCCGACCACCCGCGCGAGGGCGTCCACGTGATGCGCCGTGACGGGGACGTCCGCGGGGAGGGCCAGGGCGTTGCGGGTCCACTCGTGCAGCGCCTGGGGCGCCGGGAGCCCGGACCCCTGGTTCTCGTCCACGAGCACCTGGACCATGTCCTCCAGCCGTGACGTGGCCCGGGTGCCCGCCAGGTCCGTCATCTCGACCGCGGTGACCACCCCGAAGGCCTCACGGGACAGCGCCAGCACCGGCGAGGAATCGGCCGGGGAGCCGAACACCCGTCCCAGCGCCATGACGCCCGCCATGCCGGCGGCCATGCTCAGGTCCTTGCTCCAGTTGATGTCGCCATCGTGGAGGATGTCGTCTCCGGCGACGTTGAGCCCGAACCCGATGCCCGTGTTGACCGCGAGCTGACCGGGAACACGGTGGGCGAGGAACCCGGCCAGCCCACTGCCGTCGGCGGCCGCCTTGCCCAGGCTCAGATGGATCTTGCCCGCGACGCCTCCGCTGACGGCGCCGAAGACGGTGGAGGTCAGCACCGACTCCCAGTCGGCGGGCAGCCCGTACGCCTTGCGGGTGAAGTCGCTCACGAGCGCCAGACCGCCCATGAAGGCGGCCCCCGAGGCGGCCACGCGGAATCCGACGCTCGTCAGCATCACGCGCAGCAGCGCACCGACCCGCCCGGTCTCCGCCAGGGCGGCGAGCGTGCCCGCCGGGAGAAGTGTGGGGACGGACCGGGCGATCGCCCAGAACAGCGTCAGGTACGCGCATCCCGCCGCGAAGTTCGTCTTCGCCCACCGGATCTGGACGCTGGTGTACCGGCAGTAGGCCCCCACTCCCCGGCAGGCCAGTGCCGCGTCCGACAGATGCCCCCCGCCGCCCGCCAGCTGGGCGAACGACTTGGTGAACAGGTCGATGGCCGAGCTGGAGTTCGCCTCCCGGATCGCCGAGCCTTGGCGGGTCGTGACGTGGGTGACCTCGTCGATGGCGTCGGCGAGCGTGTTGAAATGCCCCGACATCTGGTCCAGCTGGCGCGCGTCGCCGGCCGGGTAGGTACAGCCCGCCACCATGGTCTCCAGCAGTTCCAGCAGCCACTGGTGGTCCGGCGGCGGATCCTCCTGCGGCAGCCATCCGGCGGCCGAGCCGCCGACCACGTCGCGCAGGGCCGTGCCACGCTTCGCCGTGGACACGGCGTCGAGGGCGCCGGGGAACCCGGGGTTCACCTGGCTCGCGTGATCGGCGTCCGCGTACACCTGCGCCATCCGCGCCGACTTCGAGGCGTGGTCGTCCAGCGACCGTGCGAGCTCCGCCAGGCCGCCCAAGAGCTCGTCCCGCGCCTGACGGAAGCCGAGCGAACCGTTCTGCCCTTCGAAGAAGGAACGGCCGAGCTCGTCATTTCCCCACGGCCGGTTTCCCGCGAGGCCGAGCACGCCGACGATCTCCACGAGCGACGCGCGCAGCATCTCGGACGCGTCGTTGATCTTCCGGGCCGACAGCACGATCTGCTGTGGATCGACGGCGATGTCCCAGGGTTCGCTGGACGTGCTCATGGACGCACCACCCGTCCGGTGGACCAATGTGATCTTGGTCATGCTAGCCGGGCGTAACGAACGCGGCGAGGGCCGCCCGCACGAGACGGGCGGCCCTCGAAGAGACGGGTCAGGACCAGGCGAGCATTCGCATCGGGTCCTCGAGCATGGCGCCGACATCGCGCAGGACGGCCGAGCCCAGCTCGCCGTCCACGATGCGATGGTCGAACGACAGCGCCAGCGTCGTCACCTTGCGGATCTTGATCTCGCCCTCGTGAACCCAGGGCATGTCCCGTACCTGGCCGAACGCGAGGATCGCCGACTCTCCCGGCGTCAGGATCGGCGTGCCGGCGTCCACGCCGAACACCCCGACGTTGGTGATCGTCATCGTGCCGTCGGACAGGTCCTGCGGCGTCGACTTCCCCGCGCGGGCCTTGGCCGCCAGCTCGCCCAGCGCCCGCGCCAGGTCCGGCAGGGACAGGTCCTGCGCCTCCCTGATCTTCGGGACGATCAGGCCGCGCTCGGTGGCCGCGGCGATGCCCAGGTGGACGTAGTGTTTGACCACGATCTCCTGGGCGGCCTCGTCCCAGATGGCGTTGATCATCGGGTGCCGCCGGGCCGCGAGCAGGAACGCCTTGGCGACCAGCAGCAGCGGTGAGACCTTCACGCCCTCGAAGTCGGGCACGTCGCGCAGCCGCTTGGTGGCGTTCATGGTCTCGGTGACGTCGACCTGCAGCCACTCGGTGACGTGCGGCGCGGTGAACGCCGACTGCACCATGGCCGCCGCGGTGTGCTTGCGCACGCCGCGGATCGGTACGCGCTCCTCACGCTCGCCGGCCGGGCGCGAAACCGCTGCCGGAGCCGCGGGAGCGGACGCCGCCTGGTGGATGTCGTCACGGGTGATCGAGCCCTGCGGGCCGGTCCCGGTGATCGTGGACAGGTCGACGCCCAGATCCTTGGCGAGCTTGCGCACCGGCGGTTTGGCCAGCACCGCGACGCGAGCGCCGCCGCCGTTCGCCGCGGGTGCCGCGCCGGGCCGTACGTCCTCGTGCGCGGGCGTCGCCGACCTGCGCGGCCGGCGGGTCGTCGAGCCGGGTTTCACGCCGTACCCGACGAGCACCGGCACGCGCTTCTGCTGCTGCGGCGCGGCAGGGTCGACCTTGGGCGCGACGCTGCCCGCCATGCCCGGCTCCTGCGCGGAGGCGGGCGGCGGCGTGACGACCTGGTTCTCCGGCGTGGCGTTGCCGGCCGCGTCCCCGCCGATGTCCACGGTGATGATCGGGACGCCGACGTCGACGGTCGTGCCCTCGTCGACCAGGAGCTCGGTGACCGTCCCCTCGAACGGGCACGGCAGCTCGACCACGGCCTTGGCCGTCTCGATCTCCAGGATGGTCTGGTTGACCTCGACCACGTCGCCCGGCCGTACGTGCCACTTGATGATGTCGGCCTCGGTGAGGCCCTCGCCGACGTCCGGCAGCTTGAACTGCTTCAGTTCACCCATGCGTCACCACTCGAAGGTCCGGTCGACCGCGTCCAGGACGCGGTCCAGGTCGGGCAGGTAGTGGTCCTCCAGGCGGGAGGGAGGGTACGGAGTGGAGAAGCCGCCGACCCGCAGCACCGGTGACTCCAGGTGGTAGAAGCACTTCTCGGTGATCCGGGCGGCCAGCTCGCCGCCGTAGCCGCCGAACACCGGCGCCTCGTGCACGACCACGCACCGGCCCGTACGGCGGACCGACTCCAGCACGGTCGGCTCGTCCAGCGGGTTGAGCGAGCGGATGTCGATGACCTCGATGGAGCGCTTGTCGTCGGCCTGCGCCGCCTCCAGGCACGTCTTGACCATCGGCCCGTACGCGAGCACGGTCACGTCCGTGCCGGGACGGGCGACGACGGCCTTGTCGAACGGCGCCGCGGCGGACAGGTCGAGCTCGATCGGAGCCTTGTCCCAGTAACGGCGCTTCGGCTCGAAGAAGATCACCGGATCCGGGCAGGCGATCGCCTGCTGGATCATCGTGTACGCGTCGGAGGGGTTGGAGCAGGCGACCACGCGCAGGCCGCCGGTGTGGGTGAAGTACGCCTCGGGGGACTCGCTGTGGTGCTCGACCGCGCCGATGCCGCCGCCGAACGGGATCCGGATGACGACCGGGAGTTCGAGCGTGCCGAGCGAGCGCATGCGCATCTTGGCGAGCTGGGAGGTGATCTGGTTGAAGGCCGGGAAGACGAAGCCGTCGAACTGGATCTCACACACCGGCCGGTAGCCGCGCAGCGCGAGGCCGATCGCGGTGCCGACGATGCCCGACTCGGCCAGCGGCGTGTCGATGACGCGCGCCTCACCGAAGTCCTTCTGCAGCCCGTCGGTCACCCGGAACACGCCGCCGAGCTTGCCGACGTCCTCGCCCATGACGACGACCTTCGGGTCGTTCTCCATGGCCTTGCGCAGGCCTTCGTTCATGGCACGGGAAAGGGACAGTGTCTCAGTGCTCACCGTCGTTGCTCCCCTCGGCCGCCGGACCGGTGAAGGGCCTCGTCGCGCTTCATCGGGTCACCTCCTCGAAGGAACCAAGGTAGGACGTGAACTGGTCGCGCTCGCCGGCCAGGGGGCCGTGCTCCGTCGCATAGACGTTCTCCCAGATCGCGGTCGCCTCGGGGTCGGGCAATTCTAGACACCGTTTGCGCAGGTCGGAGCCGATGCTCTTGGCCTCCTGCTCGATCGCCTCGAAGTAGTCCTTGTCGGCCATCTGATTTTTCACGAGGTACGCCTTGACGCGCTCGATGGGGTCCTTCAGCTTCCAGGCCTCGAGTTCGGCCTGCAGCCGGTAGCGCGTCGGGTCGTCGGTCGTCGTGTGGGCGCCCATCCGGTAGGTGAACGCCTCGATGAGCGTGGGGCCCTGTCCGCTGCGCGCGTTGTCCAGGGCCTTCTTGGTCACCGCGAGGCACGCGAAGACGTCGTTGCCGTCGACCCGGATGCCGGGGAAGCCGAAGCCCTCCGCGCGGCGGTACAGCGGGATGCGGGACTGGCGTTCGAGCGGCTCGGAGATGGCCCACTGGTTGTTCTGGCAGAAGAAGACGATCGGCGCGTTCTGCGCGGCGGACCAGACGAACGCCTCGTTGACGTCGCCCTCGCTCGTCGCCCCGTCCCCGAAGTAGACGATCGCCGCGTCTTCGGCGCCGTCGCGCTGGATGCCCATGGCGTAGCCGGTGGCGTGCAGGCTCTGGCTGCCGATGACGATCGTGTACAGGTGGAAGTTGTGCTCTCTGGGGTCCCACCCGGCGTGGTTGACGCCGCGGAAGAGCCCGAGCACCTTGACCGGGTCGACGTCGCGGCACCAGGCCACGCCGTGCTCGCGGTAGCTCGGGAAGGCCATGTCGGTCGGCCCGAGCGCGCGGCCGGAACCGATCTGCGCGGCCTCCTGGCCGAGCAGCGAGGCCCACACGCCGAGCTCACCCTGCCGGGTCAGCGCGAGCGCCTCGGCGTCGAGGCGCCGCACGATGACGAGATCGCGGTAGAGGCTCTTGATCTCATCGGCGGTGAGGTCGACGTCGTAGTCGGGGTGTTCGACGCGCTCGCCCTCGGGGGTGAGCAGCTGGACGAGGTCGGGCGGGGGTTGGGTGCCGGTGCTCGGGGGCGCACCGCGCGCGGCGTCGATGGTCACGTTGCCACTCCTCGTGCGTTCAGGGCCGGTTCGCGGGATCGCCGCATCCGGCCTGGTTGCGCGTCGCCCATCCCGCGGATCTCACCGAGTACGGGTGACGTATCACCGTCATCGTGACAGACGCCTCGTAGTAGGACGCAAGCCTCGACGGCTACGGGAAACGTACCCGCAACGTTGTCGCGTGGCACCAACGCCATCACACGCATTCGTTCGCTACGGGGTCAGTCGCGGGACAGGACACGGGTGGCGCCGGCCGCGACGGTCAGGCCGAGGAGGAAACCGGCCGTGACCAGCGCGTCCGCGATCCACAGATAGACACCCGCCGGGGCGAACTCACCCTCCTGCCCGAGCGAGCCGACCGGAAGCAGCAGGTCGAGCGTGTACAGGAACGGGTTGAACCGCGTGTTGTGGCCGGGCTCGGTGATCGCCGGATGGTGCTGGAAGATCACCGTGCCGAACGCCAGGAGCGCCACGAGCCACGCGCCGGCCAGGAACGGCCGGTAGCCGTACCCGACCGTCCAGTCCTGGATGTAGCCCCACACACGCGGCGGGATCGTCTGGGTCGTACGGCGGCGGCGCTGCTTGGCGAGCAGCACCGCCCGCCGCTCGGCGTCGTGCCCGAGTGTGCGGTAGGTGTCGGCGAGCCGCTCGTACGGCTGCGGCACGTAGCCGTCGGTGTCGCGGTCCAGCCACTTGAGGCGCTGCCCGGCGGTCAGCGGCGGGTCGATCGTGTCGTAGGTCAGCCCGTCGAGCGTGTACCGCGGCGCCCACGAGAGCGGGTCGTCGCGCAGCAGCTTGATCCGGGCGTACCTCATGTCGACGGCGCCGGCGATCGGCTCGGCCGGCCGCAGCAGCACCTCCTCGGCCTGGAGCCGCTGCAGGCTGAGCGCGACGCCGGAGGGGTTCTTCATCCGCCCGCCGCGCAGGCTGAGCAGCCCGCCGACCCGCGCGCCGGACAGGCTGACCGCGCCGTCGGCGCGGAACCCGTCCGAGCAGTAGATGTCCGTCTCGATGCTCAGGTCGTCGCAGTTCAGGGCCGTACGGCCGGGGTGGCTCACCGTGGCGCCGACCAGCGAGAGGTAACCGCCGATCCGCGCGCCGCGCAGGCGGATCTCACCCTCGGCGGAGAACCCGCCGTCGCAGAAGACGTTCGCCGACACCGAGAGCCGGCTCGCGTACAGCGCCTGGCCCTTGGGGTTGCGCAGCCGCGCCCCCCGGAAGATCAGCTGGCCGCCGACCTGGGCGCCCGGCAGGCGTACCTCGCCTTCGACGGTGAACCCCTGGTCGCAGTAGACGTTGTTGTCCACGATCAGCCGGTCGGCGAGCAGCGGCGCGTCGCCGGTCGGGTGGGACAGGTGAGCCCCGGTCAGGTTGAGGATGCCGGTGATGCGGCAGCTGTCGAGCCAGACGCCGCCGTAGATGTGGCTGCCCTCCAGCCAGAGGTGGCCGTCGATGCGCGCCCCGGAGGCGACCAGGCCCGGCAGCCGGCAGCGCATGAAGTGCACACTGCGGAGCTGGGCCCAGTACAGGTGCGGCGCGTCGGTGAGCTGGCAGGCGGTGAGCGCGAGCGGGACGTTGACGTGAGCGTGGCCGAGGTTGAGCGTGCCGGTGATCCGCGCGCCGGTCAGCCGTACGGCGGCGACGTGGCCCGGCTCGTTGTCCTGCGCGCCCAGGAGGAGGGCGGAGATGACCTCCGCGCGTACGGTCCGGTCGGGACCCCAGGCGTTGGTGCTGTCGAAGTCGTCGTCACCGCCGGACAGGTCCACCGGCTCACCGCGCGGGAACGCCTCCCAGAGCACGCGCTCCGGCTCGGTCAGCTCATCGACCTGCATCGGCGGCTCCGGGGAAGCGGTGTTTGAGGGGAACCCTCCATGTATAGCGGCATTGACCCAAAAGCACGGTATGTGGCGCATGTGTCGGCTGACGCCGTGGTCGTCGTCACAGTCGCGTGGCCAGGTGTGGCGCCCTCGCGCCCGGCCGGTGCCGTACGCTTCGATGCCGTACGAAAACCCGCAGATCAGAGGGGGATGTCGTGGCTCGCTTCGTCGTCGAGGTGATGCTGAAGCCGGAAATTCTCGATTCGCAGGGCCAGGCCGTCGCCCGTGCGCTGCCCCGGTTGGGATTCGACGGCGTCACCGGCGTACGCCAGGGCAAGCGGTTCGAGATCGAGATCGAGGGGCCCGCGGACGAGTCGGCCACCGAACGCGTACGCAAGATGGCGGAGACGCTTCTGGCCAACCCGGTCATCGAAACCTTCGAACTTCGCGCGGAATAGTCACTGAAAGTTAATCGGAGACGCGATTACGGCAGTTTCCCCGGGGGAAGCCTTACCTTCGTCGAAAGGTTTCGAAGGAGACGGGGCGAGTCCCATGTCACGGGGTAAGGACGACACGAGGTGGCCGGTAGATATGAAGTTCTCACTCGACTTGCCGCGTGAGACCCTCAGTGTCCCGGTCATCAGGCGCATCCTTGGCGACACGCTGCACGGACTCGGGGTCTCCGAAGCGTGCGTCGCCGACATACTCGTCGCCATCTCAGAGGCGTGCACCAATGTCGTTCAGCACGCGGATTCGGCGTCTCGCTACGAAGTGACCGTCGGCATCGAGGGCGGTGAGTGCGTGCTCAAGGTCGTCGATCGCGGACAGGGATTCGCGGGCGATTCGGAGAAGCACGTCCATCCCGACTCCGAGTCCGGCCGCGGCATCAAGATCATGAAGGCGCTCGTCGACGACGTCAGCTTCGACAGCCGGCCCGAGAGCGGCACGGTCGTCTACCTCCAGAAGAGACTGAGCTGGAAGGACGATCCCAAGATTCGGCTCCGCCAGCCGGAGCTACTGAAAACCGCAGGCTAGAGCCCAAGTAAGCTGGTGCACGTTTCCGTGACGTCTTGAACGGAGTGTGCACATGGCAGCCCGCGTGGGCGTCATCACCTTCCCCGGCTCGCTCGACGACCGAGACGCCGCACGTGCGGTGCGTCTCGCCGGCGCCGAGCCCGTGTCCCTGTGGCACGCGGCCGAGGAGCTCGGAGAGGTCGACGCCGTCGTCCTGCCGGGCGGCTTCTCGTACGGCGACTACCTCAGGGCCGGTGCCATCGCGCGGTTCGCGCCGCTGATGGAGCGGCTGGCCGACGCCGCCCGCGGGGGCCTGCCCGTACTCGGCATCTGCAACGGCTTCCAGGTGCTCTGCGAATCGCACCTGCTGCCCGGCGCGCTGACGCGCAACGCGAACCTCCACTTCGTCTGCCGGGCCCAGCGGCTGCGCATCGAGAACACCGGCACCGACTGGACCCGCGACTACGAGGAGGGTCAGGAGATCGTCGTGCCGATCAAGAACATCGACGGCTGCTACATCGCCGACCAGGAGACCCTTGATGAACTGGAGTCCTCCGGACGCGTCGTGGCACGCTACGTCGACGTGAACCCCAACGGCTCGCTGAACGACATCGCGGGCGTCTGCAACGAGGCGGGCAACGTGGTCGGCCTGATGCCGCACCCCGAGCACGCCGTCGAGGCGCTCACCGGCCCCTCCAGTGAGGGACTCGGCTTCTTCACCTCGATCCTGCAGCGGATGGCGGACGTATGAGCGAGGAGTCCATCGCGAACCGGCCCGCTCCGGTCGCCGGGCGGCCGCTCGACCCGCCGACCGACACCGTGACGCGCGCCGGCCAGACGCCCGACATCAAGCTGCCCTACGCCGAGCTCGGCATGACCGACGACGAGTTCGCCCGCGTCCAGGGCATCCTGGGCCGCCGCCCCACCTCGGCCGAGCTGGCGATCTACTCGGTGATGTGGAGCGAGCACTGCTCGTACAAGAGCTCGCGCGTCCACCTGAAGAAGTTCGCCGAGAAGGCGCCGCGGAGCGACGCCCTGCTCGTCGGCATGGGGGAGAACGCCGGGGTCGTCGACATCGGCAACGGCCTCGCGGTCACCTTCAAGATCGAGTCGCACAACCACCCGTCGTACGTCGAGCCCTACCAGGGCGCGGCGACCGGGGTCGGCGGCATCGTCCGCGACATCCTGTCGATGGGCGCGCGCCCGATCGCGGTCATGGACTCCCTGCGGTTCGGCCCGCCGGACGCCCCGGACACCCGCCGGGTGCTGGACGGCGTCGTACGCGGCGTGGGCGGCTACGGCAACTGCCTCGGCCTGCCCAACATCGGCGGCGAGGTCGTCTTCGACCCCTGCTACGCCGCGAACCCGCTGGTCAACGCCCTGTGCGTCGGCGTGCTGCGGCCCGAGGGCATCAAGCGCGCGATCGCCCCGGGACCCGGCAACAAGGTCGTCCTGTTCGGCGCGGGCACCGGGCCGGACGGCATCGGCGGCGCGTCCGTGCTGGCGAGCGCCACCTTCGACGAGGCGTCGCAGCGCAAGCGGCCCTCGGTCCAGGTCGGCGACCCGTTCATGGAGAAGCTCCTGACCGAGTGCTGCATGGAGATCTTCGCCGAGGACCTCGTCGTCGGCATCCAGGACCTCGGCGCGGCCGGAGTCTCGTGCGCCACCACCGAGCTGGCCGCGGCCGGCACCGGCGGCATGGACGTCGACCTCGACCTCGTCCCGCTGCGCGACGCGACGCTGCGGCCCGAAGAGATCCTGATGAGCGAGTCGCAGGAACGCATGATGGCCGTCGTCGAGCCGGCCAAGGTCGAGCGCTTCCTGGAGCTCTGCCGCCGCTGGGACGTCCCGGCCACCGTGATCGGCTCGGTGACGGACACGGGCCGGCTGCGCATGACCTGGCGCGGCGAGACGATCGTCGACATCCCGCCGGGCACCGCCGCCGACGAGGGACCGGTGTACGAACGGCCGTTCTCGCCGCCGGCCGACCTGGAGCAGCTCCAGGCCGACGGCCCCGAGCGCCTGCCCCGGCCCTCGACGCCGGACGACCTGCGCAACACGGTCATGTGGCTCGCCGGCTCGCCCAACCTCGCCGACAAGTCGTTCGTGACCTCCCAGTACGACAAGTACGTCCAGGGCAACACGGTGCTGGCGATGCCCGACGACGCCGGTGTGATCCGCATCGGCGACGGCCCGCAGGGCATCGCCCTGGCCACCGACGGCAACGGCCGCTACACGCGCCTCGACCCGTACGCCGGGGCCCAGCTCGCGCTGTCCGAGGCGTACCGCAATGTCGCGGTCACCGGCGCGCGCCCGCTCGCGGTCACCAACTGCCTCAACTTCGGCTCGCCGGAGGACCCGGGCGTGATGTGGCAGTTCGCGCGGGCCGTCGAGGGCCTCGCGGACGCCTGCCAGACGCTCGGCGTCCCGGTGACCGGTGGCAACGTGAGTTTCTACAACCAGACCGGCACCACGCCGATCAACCCCACGCCGGTCATCGGCGTGCTCGGGGTGCACGACGACGTGACCCGCCGGGTCCAGATGTCCTTCAACGTCGAGGGCATGTCGATCCTGCTGCTCGGCGAGACCCGGCCGGAGTTCGGCGGGTCCGAGTGGGCCAACGTCGTCTTCCGCCACCTCGGCGGCCTGCCGCCGCACCCGGACCTCGCGGCCGAGGCCGCGCTGGCGTCGGTGCTCGTGGCGGCCGCGCGCGAGGGCATCCTGGACGCCGCGCACGACCTGTCCGACGGCGGCCTGTCACAGGCGCTGGTGGAGTCGTGCCTGCGCGGTGGCCTGGGCTGCACGGTGACGCTGCCGGGCGACCCGTTCGTGGAGTTGTTCAGCGAGTCGGTGGCCCGCGCGGTCGTGGCGGTGCACCCGGAGCGCGAGGCCCGCGTGGCGGCCATGTGCGAGTCGGTCAACGTCCCCGTACGCCGCCTGGGCACGGTCGGCGGCGACGCGTTCGCCGTCGAGGGCCAGTTCTCCATCCCGCTGGTCGAACTCCGCGAGGTCTACCAGGGCGGCCTGCCCTCACTGTTCGCCTGAGATCGGGGCCTACTCGCCGGCCTTGCGTGCGGCGAGGGCCTCGACTCCGGAGACGAACAGGTCGATGCCGAAGGCGAAGTAGGCGTCCGGGTTCTCGATCTCGCTCAGGGGCCCGGCCGCCTCGATCACGCACGGGTAGCGGTTGCGGGGCAGAGTCTCCAGGGCGATCCGCTTGTGCCGGATGAACTCCGCCGCCTCGTCCGCGGTCTGCTGCGGCTTGAGGCCCGAGTCGCCGACGGCCAGCGTCGTGACCGTGCGCAGGCCGTGGCGGCAGATGGCGGCGCTCTCGGCGGGCGAGAAGCCCGCACTGGCGAGGGTCTCCAGTGCCACCTCCATGATGGCGAAGCAGCTCACCGAGGCGTCGGGCTGCGTCGTCATGAGGAGCGATGACGCCTGAGGGTGGCTGCGCAGCACCTCGACCATCGAGTCCATGAGTGACCGGAGCCGTACGGACCACGGCAGTTCCTGGTCGACCTCGGTGTCCACCAGGGACCACAGCCGGTCGGCGACTCCGTCGAGCAGCTCGTCCTTGTTCTTGAAATGCCAGTACAGCGCCATCGGCGTGACGCCCAGGTGCGTGGCGAGCCGCCTGATGGTCAGGCCCTCCAGCCCCTCCGTGTCGGTCAGTGCCAGCGCGCCGTCGACGACCGTCTCCCGGCTCAACCGAGCCCGTTCCTCTGTAGTGGCCACTTGACAACTATACGCCGTACGGGTTCTCTTATACACCGTACATGTACGCCGTATAAGAACAGAGTACAGGAACGCCGTATAGGAGCTGGGGATGACCTCTCGGAGACGCTGGTGGACCCTCGTCGGGGTGGCGCTGGCAACGTTCATGACCTTCTTGGACAACAACGTCGTCAACGTGGCGCTGCCGTCCATCCAGCGCGATCTGCACCTGTCCATCTCCGGGCTGGAATGGATCGTGAGCAGCTACATCTTGGTGTTCTCCGGGTTGATGCTGGTCGGCGGCAGGCTGGCCGACGTCTTCGGACGGCGGCGGCTCTTCATCGCCGGCATCACGCTGTTCACCGGCGCCTCCCTGGTGGCCGGTCTCGCGAGCAGCGAGGGGATCCTGGTCCTCGCCCGCGTGCTGCAGGGCGTCGGCGCGGCGGCGAGCATGCCCTCGACCTTGGCGATCATCTCCTCGACCTTCCCGGACCCGAAGGAGCGCAGCCGGGCGGTCGGCGTGTGGAGCGCGGTGAGCGCGCTCGCCCTCGCCCTCGGCCCGTTCACCGGCGGTTTCGTCAGCCAGCGCTGGGACTGGGGCTGGATCTTCCTGATCAACGTGCCGGTCGGCGTGGTCACGATCGCGATCATGATGCTCGCCATGCGGGAGTCGCGTGAGGCCGTACGCCGGCGGCTGGACCTGCCCGGCCTCGTGACCTCGGCCGTGACGCTGTTCGCCTTGACGTTCGCACTGATCGAGGGCCACGACAGGGGCTGGACCTCGGCGGTGATCCTGGGCTCGTTCGCGCTCGCCGCGGTGGCCGGGGCGGCGTTCGTGCTGATCGAGCGGCGTTCGGCGGACCCGATGGTGGACCTGTCGATGTTCCGGATCAAGGCATTCAGCGGCGGGACCGGCGCGATGATCCTCTGGGGCTTCGGCGTCATGGGCGTCTACTTCTTCACCGCGATGTACCTCCAGAACGTGCTGGGCTTCTCCCCGACCGAGGCGGGCGCGGCGTTCGTTCCGATGGCGCTGATGATGGCCGCGACGGCGCCGGTCGCGGGCGTGCTCGCCCGGCGGCTGGGCACGCACGTGACGGTGGCCATCGGCCTGAGTCTCAACGTGGTCGGTCTGGTCCTGGTCTCGTTCGTCGGCGAGCACGGTCACTTCATGGACCTGATGCCCGCGTTCGTGGCCTTCGGTGTGGGCTCCGGCCTGACGATGATGCCGCTGAACGACACGATCATCGGCGTGCTGCCCCCGGGCCGCGCCGGCGCCGCCTCGGCCGTCATGAACGCCGCACGCGAGGTCTCGGGACTGCTCGGCGTCACGATCGTCGGCGCGATCCTCACCTCGCGTCAGTCCGCCGTGCTGCGCGGCGGGGCGACGCCGATCCACGCGTTCCTGTCGGGCTACCAGCTCGCGCTGCTGATCGCCTCGGCGATCGTCTTCATCGGTGTCCCGCTGAGCCTGTACACGCTCCGCACCCAGCGCCGTACGCCGGTGCTGCCGGAGACGTCACCGGAGCCGGAGCCGGTGCCGGTCGGCTGACATGAGAAAAGGGCCGTCACCCCCCGGGGGTGACGGCCCTTTTCTCGTCGTCAGAGAGAACTCTTGTTGAGGAGCCGGTTGTTCGTGCCGGACTTGTTCTTCTTGATCACACCGTTGGTGGCGTGGTCGGTCAGCCACTTCTGGATGGTGCCGAACGTCGCCTGGCCGTACGCCGACTTGTAGAGCGCGGCGACGCCGGCCACGAACGGTGAGGCCATCGAGGTGCCGTCCAGGTACGCGGTGCCGCCGAGGTAGGTCGACTTGATCTTGACGCCGGGCGCGTAGATGTCCACGCAGCTCCCGTAGTTGCTGAACGAGGCGCGGGTGTCGGTGGAGGAGCTGGCACCGGCCGCCTCGACGCTCCCCGCGCTGGCCGGCGAGGTGGCGCAGGCGCTGCCGTTGTCGTTGCCCGCCGCCACCGCGACGAAGACGCCCGACTTGGACAGGGCGGTGACCGCGTTGTTCAGCGCGGTCGACTTGCTGCCGCCGAGCGAGAGGTTGGCGACCGAGAGGGCGGCGTGGTTCGTACGCACCCAGTCGACGCCCGCGATCACATCGGACGTGGAGCCCTCGCCGTCGCAGTCGAGCACCTGGACGCCGTGCAGCTGTACGTCCTTGGCCACGCCGTAGGACTTCGAGCCGATGAGCCCGGCCACGTGCGTGCCGTGGCCGTTGCAGTCCTCCTCGCCGTACGCCGTGTCCGCCCGGCCGCCGAACTGGGTGAGCGTCGTGTCGATGCCGGTGTCGATCACGTACGCGTCCACGCCGGTGCCCGTGTGCGTGTAGCCGTAGGTGCGCGACAGCGGCAGCACGCGCTCGTCGAGCCGGTCCAGCCCCCAGGTCGGGTTCACCTGGGTCGTGGAGATCTTCATGACCTGGTCCTGCTCGATCGCGGCGACGCCGGGGTCACGCCGTACCTTGTCGAGCTGGGCGGCCGAGAGCCGCGCCGCGAACCCGTCGGTGAACCGGTGCAGCGTCGGGAAGCCGATCGCGTGGGAGACCTGGCTCGGGTGCTTCATCGTGACGATGTACTGACCCTTCACCCCGTTGTTCGCCGACAGGGACACCGCGACCTTCGGCGAGGAGAGCGCTCCGGAGAGGGGTACGGCCGCGCAGGCGACCGCCGTGCAGGCGATGAGGAATCGGCGGGGGATCCTCATGATGGGGGGCTCCTCAAGAGTTGGAAGGGGGTGCCAGGGCCGGGACGGGACACCGGCGGGGTGGCAATCCCGAAAACGTCCCATAAAGCGCTGTTAGCGGCAACCGAACCGCGCAGATCGGTCGGTTTCAACGGCGAAACCGTACGGTTCGACGGTGTCGGCCCTCGTGTCAGAGGGACCGTGTACCGTCGTTGCGCCATGGCTCGACCATCACCGGAGCGGCTGCGGGCCGCCCTCGACGCTCAGCTCACCGAACTCGGCCGTACCGGCGACCCCCCGGCCGCGCGTCTCGAGGACGCCCTGGTCGACGCCGTCCTCACCGCCTACGACAGTGGCCTGGAGCCCGTACGCCCCGCGGCGCGGCTGGCCGTCAAGGTGCTGCTCGACCGGCTCGCCGCCGACTTCCCGGGCCGCTCGGTCGAGGTACGGGTCCCGCCGTACGCCGCGGTCCAGTGCGTGGAGGGCCCCCGGCACACGCGCGGCACGCCGCCCAACGTCATCGAGACCGACCCGCGCACCTGGATCATGCTCGCCACGGGACGCCTCGGCTGGACCGAGGCCCGCGACCACATCAGCGCGAGCGGCGAGCGCGCCGACCTGTCCAGCCGCCTCCCGGTCCGCCCGTACTGAGCGGTTCAGTGCCCGCCGGGGCCGCCGGGGCCGCCGGGCAGGGGGGTGGGGGTGGCCTTGAAGAACGGCACGCGGTTCTCCAGGCAGTGGTCGCGGTCGGCCTTGGTGGGGTAGCGCCTCTGGTCGGTGCACGGCGAGACCCGGCTGAAGAACCAGATGCCCGCGCCGATCGCGGCCACCAATGTCACCACCGACAGTGTGAGTCCGGTCACAGCAAGTCCCCGGCCGTTGTTCTGCACCACCGCGATGATCCCGATGACGACGCCCACGACGGCGACGACCGCGCCCAGTCCGCACAACAGCAGCGTGATGATCGCCGCGATCCCGAGGACCAGTGCGGCGACGCCGAGCCCTCGGCGTCGCTGCGGCGGGTAACCCGCGGGTTGATAGGCCATTGACAGTTCCCTCCCGGCTCCCAATGGTGGGGGATCGGGGCCGTGCGGACGCCGAGGCACGCCGGGCCGTACTCAGGGATCCCAGGTCACCACCTACACTGGGCAACGTGTCGAACGGAGACGGACGACTGACCCACGACCTCGACCCCCTCGATCGGAGCCCCCAGGACGCCTGCGGCGTCTTCGGTGTCTGGGCGCCAGGGGAGGAGGTCAGCAAACTTACCTATTTCGGGCTCTACGCTCTGCAGCACCGCGGCCAGGAGTCAGCCGGCATCGCGGTCAGTGACGGGGCGCGCATCGTCGTGTTCAAGGACATGGGCCTCGTGGCCCAGGTCTTCGAGGAGTCGGTGCTCAACACGCTCCGCGGCTACATCGCCGTGGGGCACTGCCGCTACTCCACGACCGGCTCCAGCGTCTGGGAGAACGCCCAGCCGACGTTCCGGTCCACCGAGAGCGGCAGCCTGGCCCTCGGGCACAACGGCAACCTCATCAACACCCCTGAGCTCGCGGCACGCCTGCGCGAGGGCGAGCTCGGCGCCACCACCGACACCGAGGTGCTCACCGCCCTCCTGGGCGACGGCCCGGGCGGGGTCGAGAAGGCCGCGATGGACGTCCTCCCGCTCGTCCGCGGCGCCTACTCCCTGGTCTTCATGGACGAGCGCACGCTCTACGCGGCGCGCGACCCGCAGGGCATCCGCCCGCTCGTGCTCGGACGGCTCGAGCACGGCTGGGTGGCCGCCTCCGAGACGGCCGCCCTCGACATCGTCGGCGCCACCTTCGTCCGCGAGGTCGAGCCCGGCGAGCTGATCGCGATCGACGAGGACGGGCTGCGCTCCACCCACTTCGCCGAGCCCAAGCCGAAGGGCTGCCTGTTCGAATACGTCTACGTGGCCCGGCCCGACACCTCGATCGCCGGCCGCAGCGTGCAGGCCACGCGGGTCGACGTCGGCCGCCGGCTCGCCCGCGAGCACCCCGTCGAGGCCGACCTGGTCATCCCGACGCCGGAGTCCGGCACCCCGGCCGCGATCGGGTACGCCGAGGAGTCCGGCATCCCGTACGGCCAGGGCTTCGTGAAGAACTCCTACGTCGGCCGCACCTTCATCCAGCCGTCGCAGACCATCCGCCAGCTCGGCATCCGCCTCAAGCTCAACCCCCTGCGCGAGGCGATCGCGGGCAAGCGCCTGATCGTGGTCGACGACTCGATCGTGCGCGGCAACACCCAGCGGGCCATCGTCCGCATGCTCCGCGAGGCCGGGGCCGAGGAGGTGCACGTCCGCATCTCCAGCCCGCCGGTGTCCTGGCCGTGCTTCTACGGCATCGACTTCGCCACCCGCGCCGAACTGATCGCCGGCAACCTTTCCGTCGAGGAGATCCGGGCCTCGCTGGGCGCCGACTCGCTCGGCTACATCTCCCTCGAGGAGCTGATCGCCGCGACGAAGGTCCCCGGCGACCGCCTCTGCCGTGCCTGCTTCGACGGCATCTACCCCATCGACGTCGCCGAGAACGCCCGCGGCAAGCACCTCCTCGAAGGGGCGCGTAAGTGAGCGACACCTCCTACGAGGCGGCGGGCGTCGACATCGCGGCCGGTGACCGCGCGGTGCAGCTCATGAAGTCACACCTCGCCAAGGCCCGCCGGCCCGAGGTCGTCCAGGACTCCAGTGGGTTCGCGGGCCTGTTCGACGCCTCGGCGCTGCGCAGGTACGAACGCCCGCTGCTCGCCACCTCCACCGACGGCGTCGGCACCAAGGTCGACCTGGCCCGCCGGCTCGGCGTGTACGACACGATCGGCCACGACCTGGTGGGCATGGTCGTCGACGATCTCGTCGTCTGCGGCGCCGAACCGCTGTTCATGACCGACTACATCGCCTGCGGCCGGGTCGTGCCCGAGCGCATCGCCGCGCTGGTCAGCGGCATCGCCGAGGCCTGCGCGCTGGCCGGTTGCGCGCTCGTCGGCGGCGAGACCGCCGAGCACCCGGGCCTGCTCGAACCCGACGAGTTCGATCTCGCCGGCGCGGGCACCGGCGTCGTGGAGGCCGCGCGTCTGCTCGGCCCCCAGCGGGTCACGCCCGGCGACGTCGTGCTGGGCCTGGCCTCGTCCGGCATCCACTCCAACGGCTACTCCCTCGTACGCCACCTGCTGCGTGAGACGAACCTCTCACTCGACACCGTCGTCCCCGAGCTGGGCCGCTCACTGGGCGAGGAGCTTCTCACCCCGACGCGGATCTACGCCCGCGACTGCCTGGCCCTGGCCTACGCCGCCGAGGTCCACGCGTACGCCCACATCACCGGCGGCGGGCTCGCCGCCAACCTCGCCCGCTCGCTCCCGCCCACCTGCGACGCCGTGCTCAGGCGCCGCACGCCCCCGCCGATCTTCTCGGTGCTGCAGGAGTACGGCCGGGTGCCCCTCGCGGAGATGGACAAGACCTTCAACCAGGGCGTCGGCATGGCCGCGATCGTGCGCGTCACCCACGTCGACGCCGCGCTGCGGCTGCTCGCCGAGCGTGGTGTGGAGGCCTGGCCACTCGGTGAGGTCGTGTCCGGCGCCGGTCGCGTCAGGTTCGCCTGAGCCGGGAACTCCCTCCCTCCTCTACGCGTCGTACCCGGTTGTGCGAACGTTCGTGCGCGCCCTGTGGCGGTGCAGAGCCCCGATCTCGGTGCTCTGCACCCTCGGTGTCTACGTCCTGCTGCTGCCCTTCGGGTGGATGTACGTCGCCTCCGGCCGCTATCGGGCGACCCCGGCCGGGGCCCCGGCGACGGCCGTCGGCATCGTCTTCGGCGCGGGCGCACCCAATGGACAGGCCTCTCCGATGCTCATCGGGCGTCTCGCCCTCGGTGCCGACCTCTACCGGCGGGGCACGGTCCAGGTGCTGCTCGTCACCGGCGACAACAGCCGCTCGCACTACAACGAGCCCGTAGTGATGCGCGACTACCTGGTCGGCATGGGTGTGCCTCGTGACCGGATCGTCCTCGACTACGCCGGTTTCGACACGTGGGACTCCTGCGTACGGGCCAAGAAGATCTTCGGTGTCGACCGCGCGATCCTCATCACGCAGCGGTTCCACCTGCCGCGCGCCCTCACCCTGTGCCGGGCGGTCGGGATCGACGCGCGGGGCGTCGGCGACGACAGCCGGCCGTACGCACCGATCTCGACGGTCGTGTCCTACGTCCGCGAGCTTCCCGCCGCGCTGAAGGCCGTCTTCGACCTGGTCGTACGGCCGGGTCCACGCTTTCTGGGACCGCGTGAACCCGGCATCCAGCAGGCTTTGCGAGCGCCTCGTTAGCGCACGCCCTCCGAGACGCGTACGGGCGTGTCGTGGCCGCGGTGCTGGGCGGCCCAGGCGAGCAGGGCCGTACGGCAGGCGTGGTCGAGGTGACGGAGCCCGGACAGGTCGAGCTCGACAGGCCGCCCGTGCGGGATCGCCTCCAGTGTGTCGAGCACCCGCGGCAGGCGCAGGAACGTCGCGTTGCCGGTGAGCCGGATGGTGATCGGCCCGTCGTCGCCGCCGTGCTCGCGTAGGTCCACGTGAATGTCGGAGACGTCCCACGCCGTC
The DNA here is from genome assembly GCF_030406325.1 of Actinomadura sp. DC4. Lineage (GTDB taxonomy): Bacteria > Actinomycetota > Actinomycetes > Streptosporangiales > Streptosporangiaceae > Actinoallomurus. The sequence continues at coordinate 78,336 of NZ_JAUEQY010000016.1, forward strand.
TTGGCGATGGCGAGCAGGATTCCGATCAGAACGCCTTCGAACAGGTTGGTCACCACGATCGCCAGCGTGGTCCCGAGCAGGACGATCGCCTCGCCGCGCTCCGTACGCCACAGGCGGCCCACGTCACGGAGCGACAGCAGCTTCCACCCGGCGTGGACGAGGACGGCGGCCAGCGCGGTGACCGGGATCAGGCCGAGCGCCGCCGGGGCCGCCACGGTGAAGGCCAGAAGCCAGCCGCCGTGCAGGATCCGGGACAGCTTCGTACGGGCGCCGGCCTGGACGTTGGTCGCACTGCGGACGATCACCGCGGTCATCGGGAGCGCGCCGAGGAGCCCGCAGACGCTATTACCGACACCCTGGGCGATGAGCTCCTGGTCGTACCTCGTGCGCGGGCCGTCGTGCATCCGGTCGACCGCGGCGGCGCTGAACAGGCTCTCGGCCGAGGCGATGAGCGCGAACGCCACGATGGTGCCGAGCAGCCCGACGTCGGCGAGGCGGCCGAGGTCCGACAGTGCGGGCGGCTGGAGCGCCGCCAGCAGGCCGTGCACCTGGATGCGCTGGACGGGAAGGTGGAGCACGGCGGTGGCCAGCGTGGCGAGTGCGACGGCGGCGAGCGCGGCCGGGACCGTACGCACCCGGCGGGGCATGAAGCGCCAGCAGACCAAGATGGCGAGCGTGCCCGCCCCGACCCCGCCGGCCGCGAGGGCCGAGGGGTCACGCGCCGAGTCGGAGACGAGGTCGGGCAGCGCCTTCAGGTTGGCCAGCGCGGCACCGGGCGACCGCCCGTCGAACAGCGTGTGCACCTGCCCGGCCACCAGCGCGAGGCCGATGCCGGCGAGCATGCCCTGAACGACCGAGATGGAGATCGCGCGAAACCACCGGCCTAACCGCAGCGCGCCCATCGTGAGCTGGAGCATGCCGGTGGCCGAGACGATGACGCCGAGGACGCCGAGGCCGAACTCGTGCACGGCCTCGTACACGAGCACCGTCAGGCCGGCGGCCGGGCCGCTGACCTGGAGACTGCTGCCGGGCAGCGCGCCGGCGACCAGGCCGCCGACGATGCCGGTGACCAGCCCGAGCTCCGGAGGCACTCCCGAGGCCACGGCCACTCCGATGCAGAGCGGCAGGGCGACGAGGAAGACGACCAGCGAAGCGAGGGCGTCGCGCCAGAATGTTTCACGTGCCGAGAAGAGTTCCATCACTCACCTTTGGGATCGCGGATGGGACTGACGGCGGCGGGATGTCGGGCGGGAGGTTGGCGTCAGCTTCGGTTCGTTACCTGCTCTAAAGCGGTCGGAATCGCTCGTCCTCCAGGACGCTGACCACGCCGGCGTCGACGGCGTAGAACCAGCCGTGGAGTTCGAGCCGGCCGTACTCCAGCTTCTTGGCGACGCTGGGGTGGCTGCGGAGGCGTTCGAGCTGGACCTGGACGTGCCGCTGCACCGCGGAGGTGAGCGCGCTGCCGTCGAGGAAGTCCGCTGCCCGGCGCGTCTCGTCGTGCGGGCCGGTGTCGGCGAGCCACTGGTGGACGGCGGGCAGCGCGCTGGGCGCGCCCGGATGGACGATCGCGTTGACCGCCCCGCAGTGAGAGTGCCCGCAGACGACGATGTGCTTCACCTGGAGCACCTCGACGGCGAACTCGATCGTCGCGACCTCGCCGAACGCGCGCTTCTCGTCGTAGACGGGAACGATGCTGCCGGCCGTTCGCAGCTCGAAGAGCTCTCCGGGCGCGGCTCCCGTGATCAGCGTGGGCACGACCCGTGAGTCGGAACACGCGATGAACAGGGCTTGCGGGTGCTGCCCCTCCGCGAACCGGCGAAGGTCGGAGGCGCGCTCGGGAAACGACCGGGCATTGTCGATCAGCGACTGCATACGCAGCCTTTCTGTGCATCCGTAGGGCTTGACTTGATAGGTGCGGAGAGGCGCGTCATCGCGCCACCACGGACAGGGCTAGTCAGTCGGTTAACGACAATTCGCCCTATTTTACGATGACGATGGCGACGGTCAACGACCGGGCCTTCCCTACGGAGTGCTCAGCAGCGAAAGATCTGGAGCGCCTCGGGCGAGCAGGCGCCGGGATGTGGCCGTCGGCCGACGTCGGCGACGGCGACCGAGGCCGCCTGCGGAACCGCGTGCTCCATGCCACGAACGGGCGCGGGCGCGACGGTCTGCGAGGACGGCGGAAGCGCGGACAGCCGCAGATGACCTGGGACGCCGAGCTCGGCGATCTGGTGCTGGACGTCGGTGTCGTCGTCGCGCACCTGGGGATCGCGCTTTTCGGCGATCTCGCCCGCGGCGGCCGCGGTGTGGGTGGGGGGTGGCGTGGTGTCGAGCGCGTCGGGCCCGCCGATGAAGGCGAGCGCGACGAGCAACAGCGCCGCGATCCACCCCCGCCTTGCCCTCAACGTGTGCCCCCCTGACTCGCGGCCTTACGCACTTCGACTCGAAGTAAAGCCTAACCCGAGACATTCGGAGAATGGGAGGGGTAATTTTCCGGGGGGCGGCGTCAATCCTGCAATATTGGCTTATTGTGCCGCAATTAGTTGGAGGCCTTGCGCTCTCGGGCGGTCGCAGGGGTGAGGGTCGTCCGGCGCCGCAGGACGAGGTCGGCTCACGCGCTCCCGGCCGGCGACCCACCCCGGCGGGTGATCGCGCTCGCGCCCGGTGGCTCATCTCACGTGTGGGACCCGCGAGCACCACCGAATCGGCAACCGTAACCAGGTTCCCTCGGGGGAGGACGAGTACGGTCCGGCCAGGTTTCACGCCGATCCGTGGACGGCGCAGGGCCGACGTGGACGGCGCCCGAACCGGTCTCATGCGACCCGGGCGTGATCAGCGCCACCAGGGCGCGTGCCGCACCGCCCGCATCCACCCGTCCGCGCGGGGACCGCAACCCGACCGCGACCGCCAGAGTGAAATAAATCACCAAATGCGGTGGCCTGTACCTTTTGTCGCAAATCGCGAAGATCGCACACAAAGACTCATCGCAGACCAACAGAAGGGGTCGCCGAACGCCACCCCTGGCATACGCAAAGCGCCCCCGCCGGGGCGGCGGGAACGCTTTGCGGTCATGCCCTAAGCATGGCCCCTGAGATCCGCCCCAGCACCACCTGGACCGATCTCAACTACCGAGACGGCTACTTCGCCGTACTCTTGCCGTCGCTCTCGTCGTGGTCCTCGGCGTAGTCCGCATAGCGGTCTGCGAGGTCCTCATACGACGAGTCGTCGTCATAGGGGTCATGGTCATCCTGCGAGTTCTGGTTGACGCCCAGCTCGCCGCGCAGACGGTCAAGATCAGTCCCGCCGCTGTTGTACTTCAGCCGGCGAGCAACCTTCACCTGCTTGGCCTTGGCTCGGCCGCGCCCCATTGGCTCGACCCCCTCGATGGTCGGGGACCCGTCGTTTTGGCCCCACTTACGCTCGCTTACGCATCCATAGCCGGGCGCGACATGACCCCACGCACCAGCTACGGCTACAACCGTACCCGTTTTGCGCCCGGCTCGGTACGTCGTCTGCGCGGTGGCGGCTCCTGCAGAGGATAGCCGACGTCACGAGGTGGGCCGTCCGGGATCTCCATCTCAGTGAAGATCCCGGACGTGTACGGGTCAGGAGTTGACCAAGATGCCGCGCAGGCGGCCGATTTCGGACATGCGGCGTTCGGCCAAGCGGTCCGCCGCGACCGCGGGCGGGACGCCCTCGTCCGAGGCGATCTGGAAGATGCGGCGCGTGGTGTCGAAGATCCCGGTCGCCTTCTGCCGGGCCCGGTCGAAGTCGAACCCCTCGATCTCGTCGGCCACCTGGATCACGCCGCCGGAGTTCACGACGTAGTCGGGGGCGTAGAGCACGCCGCGGTCGGCGAGCTGCTTCTCGATGCCGACGTGGGCGAGCTGGTTGTTGGCGCCGCCGCACACGATCTTCGCCCGCAGCATCTCGACGGTCTCGTCGTCCAGGGCGCCGCCGAGCGCGCACGGGGCGTACACGTCGATCTCGGCGCCGGTCAGTTCGTCGTGCCCGTCGGCCACCTCGACCTCGGGGTGCTCGGCCCGTACGCGCTGGATCGCGGTCTCGGTGACGTCGGTGATGATCACCTCGGCGCCGTCCGCGACGAGGTGGTCGACCAGCCGGCGGCCGACCTTGCCGACGCCCTCGACGCCGACGCGGCGGCCGCGCAGCGTCGGGTCGCCCCAGGTGTGCTCCGCCGCGGCGCGCATGCCCTGAAAGACCCCGAACGCGGTCAGGATGGACGAGTCGCCGGCGCCGCCGTGAGCGAGCGTACGGCCGGTGACGTAGTCGCACTCTCTCGCGATGACGTCCATGTCCTCGGAGAAGGTGCCCACGTCACAGGCGGTGAAGTAGCGGCCGTGCAGCGACTGCACGAACCGGCCGTAGGCGCGGAGGAGTCCTTCTGACTTGATCGCCTGAGGATCGCCGATGATGACCGCTTTGCCGCCGCCGAGGTCGAGGTCGGCGAGCGCGTTCTTGTACGCCATGCCCTTGGAGAGGTTGAGCACGTCGTCGAGCGCCTCGTCCTCGGACTCGTACGGGTAGAAGCGGGTGCCGCCGAGTGCGGGCCCCAGGGCGGTCGAGTAGATGGCGATGATCGCCTTGAGGCCGGTGGCCTCGTCATGGCAGAAGACGACCTGTTCGTGGGGGACGCCGAAGACCTTCGTCACTGTTGTGGCTCCTCTCTGAGCGCACACCTGCTCGCTGCCGCGGTGGCGGCTTGAGCGTTGTACCCGGTACCCGACAGCCGGGCGACATGTACGTGGATCGCACGACATGCGACCAGTTACGGGAGCATGAGTCCGACAGGATCAGCGTAGGCGCACCAGCGGCCCGCCCGCAGTGATCGGTACGAGGACGGCTCCGGAGGGCTCTCGGGAGGTCTCAGGAGCGTCTCGGCGGGCGTGACGGCGAGCGTTCCGCGGTGGGATCGTGTCACGATGCGGTCGTGTTGCCTTACGCCGCGTACCTTCGGGTATACGAACCGCTGAACGCCTTCCCCGAGCCCGACAGGTCCATCTGGGCGGCGTATGCCGCGTCGGAGAAGCGACCGCGGCGTGTCGGCGCGCTGGACGTGGAGCACACGCGTGCGCTGCGGCGGTTGATCGCGGTCCCGCCGATCATCGCTCCGCTCCGGGAGAGCCGCGACGCGTACGTGCGGCGCGCGGAGGACGTGACGTACATCTGCCCGTGGGAGACGCGGCTGCGCTCGTGGTTGGCGTTCGACCGGTTCCGTGAAGGCATGTCCGAGCAGCTGGCCGAGATGTTCGTACCGCCCCGCGTCGCCGAGCAGGTCGACGGCGCGTTCGGCCGCTGGAAACGGCAGGCCGGGACACTCAGCCCGCACATCCTGTCGAGTACGTGGCAGGTCCCCCTCGCGTGGTTCGTACCTTTTGTCGCTAAAGAGCGGTGGCTCGTGCTCGGCGGACACGACGAGAACGCCGGCGGCGGCCCGACGACCGCCACGCCCGTACGGACGCTGATCTACGTCACCCCGATGGCCCAGGCCCGCCGTCGCGTCGCGCGTGCCCTGAATGTCGTACGACGCCACGCCGGAGACGGATTCGATCTCGGCGAGGTCGAATCGGTGGGTCGCTGGCTGGAGGAGTTCCACCCGCACTCGCTGGTGGAGCTCGACTACGGCGGGCTGGTGCACATCCTCGACGACGCCGCGCTACGGGCCGATGAGTCCGTCGCCGAGGTGGCCGCGGCGATCACGGGTATGGAGACGGGGCAGGCCGAACTGGCCGTCGCGATGCACAAGCGCGTGGTCTCTCGCTGGCGCGTCGTACGCGCTCTTGAATCGGCGAACTAGCGCCAATTACCTGAATCAGCGCGCGATGCGACGATACGTGTCGCTAGAATCACGCAGCGTGACTCAGCCACCAAAAATCGCAGAGTTGCTATCAGGGACTTGCCTGTTGCGCTGAGTGGTGGCATGGTTACGTCTTGTGATGTCAAAGTGGTTCATCCAGACCATAAGAGACATCAGTGGCACGCGCGAGGATCAAACGCTGGATCGCTGTCATCGGTCCACGGAGGAGAGGCCGCACAAATGTCAGCTCGTACGCCAGAGGCCGAGCCCCTGCTGACGCCGGCAGAGGTGGCGACGATGTTCCGCGTCGACCCCAAGACCGTCACCCGCTGGGCGAAGGCTGGGAAGTTGACGTCAATCCGGACGCTGGGAGGGCATCGGCGCTACCGCGAGGCCGAGGTCCGCGCTCTGCTGGGGGGGATCCCGCAGCAGCGGTCGGAGTAACCCGGGACCACCCCGACTCCGGGGATCGACGCGCTCTACGGCTCGTCGATGGCCACCGTACTTAGGGGGCGCACCGGTTGACCGCGGCAATCCGTGGTCGGTCGCGTTGTGTCGACCGCGACGTGGCGGAGCCACCGTCACGGGCGGACGGTCGGGGGAGTCTCACTGAAGTTCAGGTCGGCCCCGTTACTGAATGGGGCCGTGTAGGGGGGTTCTACGGACTCCGCGCGGGTCGTCTCCGGCCTGGAGGGGCCATCGTTCCTATGAGGATCGACGGCCGCTTCGGACTGGAGACGACTCACGCTGAAGGTACGGAGCCCCGCCCGCGAAATCGACCGGGCGGGCTCCGTACCGCCGCAAACCGCCGGGGGCCGCGCATTCTGCGCGGCCCTGAGGCACTGGCGGTGCCCATAACCGCCGCGACACGCCCAAAGGGCCTAAGACACGCCCGAGACGTCGACCTAGCGCAAGTCCGCCTGACGCGAAACGCCCAAGGGGGGAGTCGGGAGGCGCGGCATACGACATGCGTCGGCGGCACTGGTCTTGTCTTCCGAGGCACAGCGAGCCGCAGTACGCGACCGGCGACACGCCGAGCCGCTGTCACGGACACCAAGCCCGAACGCTCTGCAGAGGACCACCGGATACGGCTTGTTCCACGGCCGACCGGGTCGGACGGCTCGAATCGGCAGATGGGCGGAGGCGCCGCTCCCGGCCGAGGGTATGAAGCCCCGGCCGGATGCCTGCGGCTGCGATACGTGACGGCCGTGGCGTCCTTTCTGGGACGGCCGCCAGGATCGGTGGCGTCTGGCGTCGGCTCGAGGCCTGTACGTGTGCGACGAGCATGGGCTTGGAACTGCAACTCGCGCCCGAGGGGCCGGCTTCGACGATCACGGTGTTGAGAACGCCTGGGCCGGTGACGTGCTGGAGCAGCTCGATTCGCCCTTCCTGCCACGCATGGCCGTCGCGTTCCGGGCCTTCCGGGATGCGCCGCGCGCAAAAGCCGCAGGGCGGCTCGTTCCACCTGTTCCGCACCGTTCACCGAGGTGCGGTCGCCACCTGCTCGACACGCGCCGGTACCGCGCACTCTGCACCGCCGAAGCGCGGGCCTCCGGCCTGCGCCGCGCCCCGCGCCGGGAGCGATCGACGCCCCGCCGGGCGGTCTGGGCGCGTTTCCGGGGCGGTGGCGGGTCGTGCCGACCCAAAGGCTGCGGACCGCGCTCCGCGTACGCGACAGCCGGTCTGAGGCCCTTTCGGACGGTTAGGGCGAGGCCGGGCGGGATGCCAGGCATCGAATCAGGGCGGCAAAGCCGTCTCCCTCACGCCTCCGGGCGGCCATGAGTCGTCTCTTACGGGCGGGCGCCGGCCGTCTTACCGGCACCCCGTCCGACAAGCGGCGGCCACGCGCGAAGATACCGCCCCGGCCTGAACCCGTCGGCCCGCCGGATCTGTGGTCCATCGGCGGCATGCGCCCGTCCGGATCGGACCGCCAATGGACACGCCGCCGGGACACCGACCGGTGATCTCGGGCTCCGGCTCGTCAGTCCTCCGCCAGGCGGCCGAGCAGGGCGGCAACGTCGGGGTCGTGCCGGGCCGCGACGTTCAGCAGCACGACATGGTGGTCCACCAGCAGGCTTTCAAGCTCGCCCCGCGGCAGGTCCCGGTGTTCGAGCCAGTCCAGGCCCGCCGTCTCCACCGACGCCATCCACGAGCGCAGCGTGATGCGCAGAACCGGCCCCGGGGCCTTGACGCCGATCGACTTCGTGATGTGGTTCATCACCAGGCCGCGGATACCGTCCAGCACCTCGCCGACCTCGCCCGAGCGGTACGCCGGCCCGCCGCGCAGCAACGCCACGAAACCGGCCGCGTGGTCCTCGACGAAATCGAAGTAGCGGTTCAGCGACACCGCCAGCCGTTCGAGCGGCTTGCCCTCCGCCGGCGGGCGGAGCAGGTCGTCGAGCTGTTTCGCGGCGCTGTGCAGGGCGGCGAGATATAGCTCCTGCTTACCGCCGAAATAGTGGTAAACGAGGGCCCGTGACGCGCCCGCCGCGTCTGCCACGTCGTCGATCGAGATGTCCTCGGGCGGCCGGTCGCTGAACAGCTCCAGAGCGGCAGAGATCAGCTCGTCGCGGCGCTCGTCCACACTGAGCCGCCGTCGGCCCGGGCGGCTGTCAGAGGAACGCCGAACGGCCTGCGCAGGCTCATGCCCGTCTACTGCGCGATCACCCACGCTTGGCAGCGTATCCGAGCCCGCGTCCAATACAGGGCCGCCCATGCCAGGTCAGACCTGGAACGGCGGCTCCTGAACCACCTAGTGACCATGCCCGAAAGTCCACTCGTGGTCGCCCGTTACGCACTGTTACAGCCGCCAAGGGCGTTCTGGGGGCATCATGGCATCTCCTCCCTTGCGGCGGTCCGTCTGTTTCTGTCCGGATTCAGTGGGTCGCGCGTGACCCAGGAGAGTCGATGGCAGCGAAGGACGAACGCCGGGAGAAGGTTGTGGCTTCCAAGCCCACCATTCGTAACGTGGCGGAGCGAGCGGGTGTGTCGAAGTCGCTGGTCTCGCTCGTCATGCGCGGCTCGCCGCATGTCAGCGAGCAGCGCCGGCAGGCCGTACTCAAGGCCGCACGAGAGCTCGGTTACCGGCCGAACGCGGTCGCCCGCAGCCTGGTCGAGGGCCGTACGCGCCTGATCGGGGCGCTGGTCGCCGACCTGCACAACCCGTTCTTCGCGGAGTTCCTCGACGGCTTGCAGGAGAGTCTGCACGGCGAAGGACTGCGCATGCTCGTCGGCAGCGGCCGCTGGGACCCGCACTTCGAGGCGGAGGCGGTCGAGGCGTTCCTGGAGATGCGGGTGGACGGGCTCGTCCTCCTCAGCGTCGTACCCGACTCCCTCAGCGAGGCGTCCAAGAGCGTTCCGGTCGTCGTCGTGGGCGAGCGCGACGTCGGCGGCGTCGACATCGTCGTGGACGACGACGAACTCGGCGCGCGGCTCGCCGTCGACCACCTCGTGGGGCTCGGGCACGACCGGATCGCCCACATCGAGGGCGCGCCGTCGACCACCGCGCACTACCGGCGGACCGGGTATGAGTCCGCGATGCGCCGTCACCACCTCGACGACCGGATCGTCGTCGAGCCCGGGGACTTCACCGAAGAGGGCGGCTACCGCGCCGCGCGCAAGCTGCTGGCCCGTGACCCGCGGCCCACGGCGATCTTCGCGCCCAACGACCTGGTCGCCACCGGGGTCCTCAGCGCTGCGGACGAGCTCGGTTTGCACGTGCCGGACGACGTCTCGATCGTCGGGTACGACAACACGCATCTCGCCGCGATCCGGCACGTGTCGCTGACGAGTGTCGACCAGCCGCGCCGTGACATGGGCCGGGTCGCCGCCGAACGCCTGTGCGCCCGGATCGAGGATCCGACGCGCGAACCCCTGCAGACGCTCGTCGTCCCCCATCTGGTGATTCGCGCCACCACCGGCCGCGCGCCGCGCTGATCTACCCAGGGCCGCGAAGGCCCGAGGGACGGTAAGCGGCGCGTCAAGTCTGGCCGAAGCGGCGGACCGTACGCCGGCCGGCCCGTCTTAATGGTGGGCACACCAGCCGCTCGGCGGGCTGGGGCGGATGACGTTGGCCGGACCGGGGGAACGGCCGGCGTCACCATGGGGGACCGCCGAGCGGCAAGGCAAATGGATCATGTGAACCCGGGGGTGGCCATGCGTGATCCGGAACTGGTGTCATGCGCTCAGCGCGCCGCGAGCGAGCTGGAGCGCGCGTGGGCGGACTGGCGGCGTGCGCGGGGGTTGATCGACGATGCGCCCGAGTCCGTCGCCAGTTACGTCGCCCACTCGATCGACCACCCGTGGGGCCGTCCCCGCGTGGTGCTCGGCCTGGACGCGGATGAGGCCCGCGCCCTCGCCGCCCTGCTCGGCAAGGAACACGCCTGCCTGTAAGCCGCGAGGCATCCCAGGCGTGGCCGTCGTCGCCGCAACTCAGCGCGGAGAGGGGGCGACGACGGTCACCTTGCCGCCCGAACGGCCCACCGGTCACGTCCTCATCAACGGCAACGACCGAAAAGGACGCCATGACCTGCGCTTTAACCAGAGACGGCTATAGCCCTCCTATGTGTTTGGCACACTGAGGGGTGATGCGTGCACACATGACTTTCTCCGGTAGGAAAGCGGCCGGCGCCGTGGCGATCGCCGCGGCGGCGGGCGTGCTCAGCGCATGTGGTTCGGGAGGCGGTTCATCCGCCTCCGCGGCGCCACCGTCCCCGGCGCCCACCTTGGCCGGAGCGTCCTCGACGTCCCCGTCGCAGGGCTCGCTCGCCGGCAAGGTGATCGTGATCGACCCGGGTCACAACGGCGGCAACGCCTCCCACCCGGCGATCATCAACAAGAAGGTCAACGTCATCAACGCGATGAAGCCGTGCAACTCCACCGGCACCGCGACCAATGACGACTACGCCGAGCACGCCTTCACCTGGGATGTCGCCAACCGCCTGGCCAAGATCCTGCGGGCCAAGGGCGCCAAGGTCATCCTGACCCGCAAGAACGACAAGGGTGTCGGCCCGTGCGTCGACGAGCGCGCCAAGATCGCCAATCGGGCGCACGCCGACGCCAGCCTCGCCATCCACGGCGACGGCGCGCCGGCGAGCGGTCACGGTTTCCACATCATCGAGCCGGCCGTGATCAAGGGCCACAACGAGAAGATCGTGCCCGAGTCCCGCAAGCTGGGCCTCGACATCCGCAACGCCTTCCACGAGGGCACCGGCATCCCGTACTCCACCTATCTCGGCAAGAAGGGCCTGGACATCCGCAGTGACCTGGGCGGCCTCAACGTCGCCACGGTGCCCGCGGTGTTCATCGAGGCCGGCAACATGCGCAACGCCGGTGACGCGGCCAAGATGAAGAGCCCCGCCGGCCGTGAGCGCATGGCCCAGGCCCTCGCCCAGGGCTTCGTCAAGTTCCTGACCTGACTCCGGGCCCGCGAGAATGCGGGCATGCCGATCGATCGACCTTCGCGCGTACGCGACCTCTTCGGGCAGGCCGGATACACCATCGACGGCGTACGGGACCTGCTCGGCCCGGTCGCCGGCGCCGCCTTGGCCCGCGACGAGATCGTCCCCGCCCAGCGCGTCACGCGTGGCGGTACGCCTCTGGAGACCCTGCTCCAGCTGTTCTGGCTCCAGGTGCCGGTGCCCGGCGACGCGCTGGACTTCGCCGACCTGCTCGCGCTGGGCCTGGCCGAGCGCGACGGCGGCGAGGTACGGGCGCGGCTGCACGTCGAACCGGTGGAGGGCACGGACGGCTACGTCGTCTCCGACCTCAAGGCGCGCCCCGGCGGCGTACACCTGAGTCCCGATCACGTCGTCGGCCAGGGCGGAGCGTCGGCCAACCTTGCCCAGCTCGTTGTCCACAGGCCTGTGGACAACCTTCTCGATCTGGGGACGGGGTCGGGCGTGCAGGCGGTCCACCTGTCCGGCCGCGCCCGCCGGATCACCGCCACCGACCTCAGCCCGCGCGCCCTCGAACTCGCGCGGCTGAGCTTCGCGCTGTCCGGCATCGAGGCCGAGCTGCTGGCCGGTGATCTGTTCGCGCCCGTGGACGGGCGGGAGTTCGACCTGATCGTGTCCAACCCGCCGTTCGTGATCTCCCCGGAGCGGCGGTTCGGCTACCGCGAGTCCGGCCTGAGCGGCGACGACCTGTGCCGCCGGCTCGTACGGGAAGCACCGCGCCACCTGGCCGAAGACGGCTGGTGTCAGCTACTCGCCAACTGGCTGCACGTCGACGGCGAGGACTGGCGCGAGCGCGTCGCGGGCTGGGTCGAGGGCGTCGACGGCTGGGTCGGCCAGCGGGACGTCCAGGATCCTGCGGAGTACGCGGAGCTGTGGCTGCGCGACTCGTGTGAGGTGGGCGGCCCCGAGTACACCGCGCGGTACGACGCCTGGCTGGAGTACTTCGAGCGCCGGAAGGTCACCGGAATCGGCTTCGGCTGGATCAGCCTGCACCGGTCCGGCACGGACGACGTACGCGTCGAGGAGCTGCGGCACGCCGTCGACCAGCCTGTGGGCGCGTATGTGGACAACCTCCTGCGCGGCCGTCCCGACGTCACGCCCGCCGACACCCTGCGCACCGCCGAAGGGGTCGTCCAGGAGCAGACCGGCCCGCCCGGCGCCGAGGATCCCGAGCGCATCGTGCTGCGGCAGACGTACGGCCTGCGGCGGGCCGCACAGGTCGGTACGGTCGCGGCGGCGCTCGCCGGCGCGTGCGACGGTGACCTGCCGCTCGGGCCATTGCTCGCCGCGATCGCCGAGCTGACCGGCACCGACCCCGGGGACGTACGCGACCAGGCCCTCGCCGTACTGCCGGATCTGATCGCCGACGGGTTCTTTGACATCATTGGCTGATGGTCCCGATCCGTACGCTCACGCTCGGGGTGGCCGAACCCCACCCGCTGTCCGGCGACGTCATCGCCAAGGCCGCGGGGGCGCTGCGCAGGGCGGAGGCGGCGTGCCGGGACGACGGCCGTGAGGTGCAGACGCTCCGGCTGTCCACCCGGCCGGTGTTCGGGGACATGACGCCGACCGCCGCGTACGCCCGTGAGCTGCAGGCGATGCTCGACGACGTCGGGCTCGTCTACTGCTCACTCGGCCCCGCGACCTCGGGCGTCGAGATCATCCCCGACTTGCTGATCGGCAACGACGCGCTGAACTGCACGGTCCGGCTCGACGGCAACACCGGCGCGGCCCTGCCGGCCGCCGAGGCGATGCTCCGGCTCGCGGACGAGACCGAGGAGGGCTTCGGCAACTTCCGGTTCGCCGCGCTGGCGTGCGTCCCGCCGGGCGGTCCGTTCTTCCCGGCCGCCTACCATGAAGGACCGGCGAACCTCACGGTCGGCCTGCAGGGCGCGAGCGTCGCGGTCCGGGCCGCCGAGTGTGGTCTCGACGGGCTGGCCGAGCGTGCCGCCGCCGCGATCACGACGGAGGCGACGCCCGTCGTACGCCTTGTGGAGCGGATCGCCTCGGACCTCGGCGTGCGCTTCGGCGGCATCGACCTGTCCCCGGCGCCGAACGGCCCCGACAGCATCGGCGCGGCCTTCGAGACGGTGGCCGGCGCGTTCGGCGCGCCCGGCACCCTCGCCGCCGCTGCGGCGCTGACCGAGGCGCTGCGTGGCACCGCCCTGCCGACCTGCGGATACAACGGGCTCATGCTGCCGGTGATGGAAGACGTCGTGATCGCGCGGCGCTGGGCGGAGGGCGCGATCGGCCTGCACGACCTGCTCGCCTACTCCTCGGTCTGCGGCACCGGCCTGGACACCGTGCCGCTGCCCGGCGACAGCTCGCCCGGCGACCTGGCCCGGCTGCTGCTCGACGTCACCGCCCTGGCCGTACGGCTGCGCAAGCCGCTGTCGGCCCGGTTGTTCCCGGTGCCGGGCACGCGCGCCGGCGACCGTACGGCCTTCACCTCGCCCTACCTCACCAACACCACGGTCAGGTGGTGACGCGGGCGATCGCCTCCAGGCTCGCCGCGACGTAGGCCTTCGGTGCGGCCAGGAAGACGTCGTGGTCGTCCTCGAGCAGGACGACGTCGGCGCCGAGGCGGTCGGCCATGTCCCGCTGGTCGCGCGGCGGCACCGCGCTGTCCTTCGTCGTCACGACGACGGAGGTCGGCACGCCGGCCAGCGCCGCCGCGTGCGGGCGGAAGTCGAAGTCGTACTCGGCGAGCATGACGTCGACGAGCACGCGCGGGTGGCACTGCACGAGCTCGCGGCGCAGCCACTGCCACAGCAGCTTTGTCTCAGAGCTGCGGTTGCGGGTGTCGTTGAAGAACCGCAACGGCAGCGAGCGGCCGACGTCGTACCTGGTCAGCGGCCGGACCGCCCGGAGCAGTGGCTTGGTGATCTTGTCGACCACGCTGTCGAAGCGCATCGCCGTCGCCTGCAACACGAGCCCGGCGACGCGGTCGGGGTGGCGGCGTGCCAGCTCCAGCCCGATCGGCCCGCCGAGGGAGTAGCCCAGGACGATCACCTTGTCGATGCCGAGCGCGTCGAGCAGGGCGACGTGATCGTCGGCGCTGTCCTCGATGCGGAACCGCTCGTCTCGCTGCGGCCCGCGGCCGTGCCCGTGATGGTCCATCGCCACCATGCCGCCGGGGAGCCGGGGCATGAGATGGCAGAAGTTGACGTCCGCGGTGAGGGTCCAGCCGTGCAGGAGCAGCACCGGCGCGGGGCCCTCGACGACGCGCGCGGTGACCCGGCCGCGGCCGGGCAGGTCGACGATGCGCGGAGGCGGCAGGTCGGCGGGTTCGATCATGCCGGCGCCGACCCGGCCCAGCGGACGTACGAATCCGAGTCCCCTGCGGAGGTCGGCCTGCGCACCCATGAGAAGAGCTTCGCACGACAAGCAAATCAGGGATATGAGACGGTCGTCACACCTGTCCGCACGGTTCTCGCGAACGGTCGTTAGTGTGGAAGGTGATGGAGCGAATCCTGGTGAGCGCCTGTCTGCTCGGCCAGCCCGTGCGCTTCGACGGCACCGGCAAGGCCAGTCACGACGCCCTCTTCGACCAGTGGCGGAACGAGGGGCGCCTCGTCCCGTTCTGCCCTGAGGTGCGCGGCGGGCTCACCGTCCCCCGTCCGCCCGCCGAGATCAGCGGCGGTTTCGGTGAGGACGTCCTGGACGGACGGGCGAAGGTCCTCACGCGCGACGGCGCCGACGTCACCCGGCACTTCGTCGTCGGCGCCTGGCAGGCCCTCGAACAGGCCCGCGCCTGCGACGCCCGCATCGCGATCCTCAAGGAGGGCAGCCCCTCGTGCGGCAGCCTCAGCGTCCACGACGGATCTTTCCGGGGCCGTAAGGTCCCCGGCGAGGGCGTGACGACCGCCCTGCTGGAGCGGCACGGCATCGCCGTCTTCGCCGAGGACGCCATGAGCGCGGCGGCCGCCCGGCTGGCGGAGCTCGAAGGCTGACCGCTTGACCTCGACCAACGTTGAGGTTGAACACTGCTCCGAAACGGCGACGTGGAGCGGTGATCGATATGCGAGCGGTACGGGTGGAGCGGTTCGGCGGCCCCGAGGTCCTCACGGTGGCGGAGGTGCCGCACCCGGTGGCCGGGCCGGGACAGGCCGTGGTGGCGGTGGCCGCCGCGGACGTCCTGTTCGTCGAGGCCCAGGTCCGCGCCGGCGCGGGCGGTGAGTACTTCCCGGTACGGCCGCCGTACGTGCCGGGCCACGGGGTCGCCGGGCGGGTGATCGCCGTCGGCTCGGGTGTGGACGACGGGTGGATCGGCCGGCGCGTCGCCGGTCAGCTGAGGGACGACGGTGGGTACGCCGAGCGGGTCGCGGTCGCGGCCGAGGACCTCGTCCCGGTCCCGGACGGGCTGGACCTGCGCGAGGCGGCGGCACTGCTGCACGACGGCGTGACCGCGCTCGGCCTGGCCGAGAGCACGGGCGTCCGGGAGGGCGAGCGGGTGCTCGTCACGGCGGCGGCCGGCGGTCTCGGCATTCTCCTCGTGCAGCTCGCGCACGCGGCCGGCGCGACGGTCGTCGGGGCGGCACGCGGCGAGCGGAAGCTGGACCTGATCCGTACGCACGGCGCTCTCGTCGCGGTCGACTACTCCGAACCCGGCTGGACCGTTCCCGGAGGCGTGGACGTGGTCTTCGACGGCGCGGGCGGCGAGATCGGACGGGCGGCGTTCGACCTGACGGTGAGCGGCGGGCGCTTCTCGGCGCACGGCACCCCCGCCGGCGGCTTCGCACTGCCGGCCGGCGAGCGGCGCGGCGTGACCGTACGCGGGATCGAGCAGGTGCGGTTCGCGCCGCACGAGGCCAGGCGGCTGCTCGCGCGGGCGCTGTCCGAGGCGGCGGCGGGCCGGCTGCGGCCGGTCATCGGGCAGACGTTCCCGCTGGAACGGGCGGCCGAGGCGCATGCCGCGATCGAGGGACGCGCGGTCGTGGGGAAGACCCTCCTGCTGGCCTGACGCGATATGTCTTGACCCCCGCATTAACGCGATATATCTTCTCTCAAAGCGAGACTTAATCGACTTGACGCAGGCCGGTGCGGGGAGAACACTGTTCCGCAATATCGAACAGTGTTCTTATAGCGAGCGTCGTTCTTTTACCGGAGCGACGTTCGCTTGTGATTCGGAGGAGATCATGACCACTACGGAGGCCCTGGCGGGCCCACCCGCCACCCGTGAGCCCTACCCCTTGCGCTGGATAGCGCTGTTCGTCCTGCTCGCCGCCGAGGTCATGGACCTGCTCGACGCGTTGGTCACCAACATCGCCGCGCCGTCGATCCGGGCCGACATCGGCGGCAGCGCGAGCGTGATCCAGTGGCTCGGCGCGGCGTACACCCTGGCCATGGCGGTCGGGCTGATCACCGGTGGCCGGCTGGGCGACATCGTCGGACGCCGCAGGATGTTCATCATCGGCGCGCTCGGCTTCACCGCCGGGTCGCTGCTGTGCGCGGTGTCGCAGTCACCGGAGATGCTGATCGCGTCCCGGGGCGTGCAGGGCATCTTCGGCGCCGTGATGCTCCCGCAGGGGCTCGGCCTGATCAAGGAGATGTTCTCCGAGAAGGAGACGGCCAAGGCGTTCGGCATGTTCGGGCCGGTCATGGGCCTGTCCTCGATCGGCGGGCCGATCCTGGCCGGCTGGCTCATCGGCGCCGACTACTTCGGCACCGGCTGGCGCATGATCTTCCTGATCAACCTGCCGCTCGGGCTGCTCGCGGTCGCCGGCGGCCTGCGGTTCCTGCCGGAGTCGCGGTCGGAACGGCCGCCGCGCCTCGACCTGGTCGGCGTGGTGCTGGCCGCCGTCGCCTCGCTGTTGATCGTCTACCCGCTGGTCCAAGGCCGTGAGCTGGGCTGGCCCGCGTGGACGTTCGTCTCGATGGCCGCCGCGGTCGCCATCTTCGGCTTCTTCGGCTGGTACGAGTCGCGCAAGCACCGTGCGGGCGGCGACCCGCTGGTGGTGCCCAGCCTGTTCCGCAAGCGCGGCTTCACCGGCGGTCTGATCGTCGGGATGGTGTTCTTCTCGGGCATGGCCGGGTTCTCGCTGGCCTTCAGCCTCTACACCCAGCTCGGCCTCGGCTACTCACCGCTGAAGGCCGGTCTTACGGGCGTACCGCTGTCGATCGGCATGATCATCGGGTTCGGCCTGGCCCAGGCCGTACAAAGGTTCGGCCGCAAGGTCATCCACTTCGGCGTCGTCGTGATGGCGGCGGGCGTCGCGTGCATCGTCCTCACGCTGCACCTGGCCGGGCTGGAGGTGAGCCCGTGGCAGTTCGCGCCCGCGGTGGGGCTGAGCGGGCTCGGCATGGGCCTGCTGATGGCGCCGTTCTTCGACACCGTCCTCGCCGGCGTCGACACGCACGAGACCGGGTCGGCCTCCGGCGCGCTCACCGCAGTGCAGCAACTCGGGAACGCGCTGGGCGTCGCGGTGCTCGGCACGCTGTTCTTCGGCGTCCTCGGCGGTCATGTCGCCCAGGCGACCGACACCGTGGCGCCCAAGGCGATCGCGGCGGCCGGGATGTCCGGTCCGGCGCAGGACCGGCTCGTGGCCGCGCTGCGTGCCTGCGGGCACGACCGCGCGTCCGCCGAGGACGCGGAGGCCGTACCGGACTCCTGCGTCCGGCTGACCGGCGAGCTGCGTTCCGCCCCCGCGCCGGTCCAGCGGGCCGTGGCCGGCGCGGGGGCCGAGGCGGCCAAGCGTGGGTTCGGTGACGCGATGAAGATCACCTTGTGGGTCGAGGTCGGCCTGCTCGGGCTGACCTTCCTCACCGCGTTCCTGATGCCGAAGCGCGCTCGTCCGGAGGAGTGATCCAGAAGGGCCGTCTATGGGCGAGAAGCGCCGCCTGCGGGCGGCCCTTCGTCATTCCGCCCGACGGCGTCGTTCGAGCTTCTGCTGCTTACGCTCCAGCTTGCGGCGCTTGAGCTCCGCGTCCGAGGGCTTGCGCTTCACACTGACGCCGCCCCAGAAGGCCAGGCCGGAGACGATGATCTGCGGGCCGGTGCCCGTACCGCTCGCCTGGTGGTCGAAGCCGCCCATGATGCCGATGCCGTTCACATGGACCTCGGCGTCCTCGGGCACGATGATCTCGATGCCGCCCATGACGGCCCAGGCCCGGATCGTCACCTGCGGCGTGGTGAACTTCGCCTCGCGCAGGTCGATCTCGCCGCCGCCCCAGAAGGCCACGGCGTTGAACAGCTTGGGCATCACCCACGGACCCTTGCGCTCGAATCCGCTCATGATGCCGACGCCGACCGTCGAGGTGGGGGCGCCGTCGACGACGCGGTCCGTACGGGCGACCGCCGTCGAGGTCGTCGGCAGGTCGCGCGTGATGGGCTCGAGGTCGCCATACGTCTTCGCCGCGTACACTGCGTCGAGTCGTTCGTCGAGTTCCTGCAGGTCAAGCCTGCCATCCCCGGCTGCTTCCCGAAGGATCGAGGCGACGTCGTCCCGTTCGACGTCGGAGATGCGCATCTCGCGGCGCTCGGGGGGATTCATCATGCGGACAGACTAAAACGCCGGGTCGGACCTATGTACTGCACTTCGCCCGGCGCGCTTGGAGGATCGATGCACAAGTGGCGTACGGTGATGCTCGCGTCGCTGGCGCTCACCAGCGGAACCGCGCTCGCGGCGACGCTGGGACCGGCGGCCGGCGCCGCGGCCTTCGACCCGTGTTCGGCCGTCAGCCAGGGCAGACTCCGCTACACGCCGGGCGGCGCCACGCGTCTCGTGTTCGCGATCTCCAGCGCGTACACCTCGAACTACGTGACCGTCACCGAGTGCGTGAAGAAGGGGCGCTCGTGGACGAAAGTCACCGAGACTCCCGGGCGCGCCGGAACGAACGGTTTCGCACGGCCCGGCAAGAAGCGCGAGGGCGACGGGAAGAGCCCGACCGGTTCGTTCACGTTCACCGAGGCGTTCGGGGTGGCCGATCCCGGGACGAGGCTGCACTACCGTACGCTCCGCTCCTCCGGTGACTGCTGGGGCGCCACGCCTGGTCAGAGCCACTACAACGACTACTACTCGGGCGACTGCGGCGCCAGCGATGAGAACCTCTCCTCTCTCATGGCGCTCGGCCCGTACCGCCAGGCCGCCGTCATCGACTACAACCGTCCTCGGGCAGTGGCCGGGTACGGCTCGGCGATCTTCTTCCACGTCGGCGGCAGGACCCCGACGGCCGGCTGCATCTCGATCGAGGAGACCCCGCTGCGTGGCATCATCCGCTCGCTCGCCCCGGGCGACCGCATGATCATGGGTCCGAGCTCGGAGCTGTTCCGGTCCTAGGACCGGCGGCCGATGGCGCGATGGTCGTTCGATGTGGCGGAATGGGCTTCGTGAACGACTCATGGGTGAACGCCTATCTGACCCGCATCGGCGCGGAACGCCCGTCGCGCCCTGACGCCGAGGCTCTACGCGTGCTGCATCTCCGGCATCAGCTCACGGTGCCGTTCGAGAACCTGAGCATCCACCTGGGCGAGGACATCGTCCTCGAGCCCGGCGCGCTGGTCGCCAAGGTCGTCGACCGGCGGCGCGGCGGTTTCTGTTACGAGCTGAACGGCGCGTTCGCGACGCTCCTGGCGGCGCTGGGGTACGAGGTCTCGCTCCTGGCGGCCCGGGTGTTCGGCGAGAACGGTCTGGGCATCCCGCATGATCATCTTGCCCTGCGGGTCGGGCCGTGGCTGGCCGACGTGGGGTTCGGCGGTCATACGCACTATCCGCTGCGGCTGGAGGAGCGCGGCGACCAGGTCGATCCCGGTGGCGTCTTTCGTCTCGCCGAGACTCCTGATGGCGACCTGGACGTGTTCAAGGACGGCCAGGCGCAGTACCGCCTGGAGCCTCGGCCGCGCGAACTCCGGGACTTCAGGGCGGGTTGCTGGTGGCACCGTACGTCTCCGGAGTCGCACTTCACCCGGTCGCTGGTCTGCTCGCTTCTGACCGAGTCCGGGCGGACCACTCTGAGCGGCCGAAACCTCGTCCGTACGGTGGACGGCGCGCGGTCGGAGGAGCCTCTGGGCGACGACGCGGAGGTCCTCGCGGCGTACCGTTCCGTTTTCGGCGTCACGCTGGAGTGCGTGCCGGAGCTCGGCGGCGTCCCGGTTGTGAGGTGAGGGCGTGTTGATGGCGGTGGGGTCGTGCGGCAGCGGTGTCCCGGTTGGAGGGTGAGGGTGCGTTGATGACGATCAGGTGTGCGGTGGTGCTGGGCGGCGGTGGGCTCGCGGGAATGGCCTGGGAGAGTGGCGTGCTCGCCGGGCTGGCGTCGGCCGGAGTCGACGTCGGCGGTGCCGACCTGGTCGTCGGTACGTCCGCAGGGTCGGTGGTCGGCGCCTGGCTCGCCGGCGGACGGCCGGTGACCGAGTCGTACCAGCGGGTCGTGGACGCACCGCTGCCGGGTGAGGAGCTGCCACCGGCGGCGTCGCTGTCCGACATGACGGCGATGTTCCGTGAACTGGCAAGGGACGCACGCGGCCGGGACGACTGGCGCCGGCGCGTCGGCGCCCGCGCGCTCACCGCCGAGACCCCGCCCGAGTCGGCGCGCATCGAGGTCATGGCCGCGCGGCTACCGGTCCACACCTGGCCCGAGACCGAACTCGCCGTCGTCGCGGCGGACGCGAACACGGGTGAGCGAAGGGTGTTCCGGCATGACTCCGGCGCGGGCCTGGTGGACGCGGTGACCGCGAGCTGCGCACTCCCACTGCTATGGCCACCGGTCACCATCGGCGGCGCGCGCTATGTCGACGGCGGCATCCACTCGGTCACCAACGCGGACCTGGCCAAGGGGTACGACCGGGTACTCATCCTCGCCCCCGTGACCGACGGCTCCCTGAAGAAACAGGTAGGAGCCCTGCGAAAGCAGGGAGCACAGGTACACGTGATCGAACTCGACGCGGACTCAGAGGCGGCGATCGGCGGCGCCCTGCGCGACCCGTCGACGCGCCTACCCGCCGCGAAGGCCGGCCACGCCCAGGGCGTGGCCACCGCTCCGGCCGTCGCCGCCCTCTGGCAAGGGCACTTCTGATCACCGCGGCGGGCAGGCGATCGGCGTCCGTCACGGCATAGAGCCTGGGGAGCCTCCAGCGTCGCGAGAGGTGTGGCCGTGGCCGGTGCGTACGGCTGGGCGGCGCCGACGTGGTCGTGCCACGCCGTGGCGAACGCGCCTTGCCCGCGGTGAGAGCCGGCCGCGTCCAGGGCGTGAGCGTCGCTTCGGCCGCTGTCGCCCTCTGGCAAGGGCGCCTCTGATCGCTGCGGCGAACGCCTTGCCTGTCGCGTGAGTCGGTCATGTTCAGCGTCGGCCACGTCCAGGGCGTGAGTGTCGCTTTGGGCGCCGCCGCCCTGTGGCGAGCGCGCCTCTGGTCGCCGGGCGTCCGGGTGTGCGCGGAGGCGGTGATCGGCGGCGCGCCGCGCGATCCGGCGGCGCGGCTTGGCCGTCGTGAGAGCCGGGTGCGTCCGCGGTGTGAGTGACGCTTCGGCTGTCGTCGTGTTTTGACGGGAAAGTCGCTGATGGTCGGGCATCCGGGGCGTGGGGTCAGGCGTCCAACAGGAGCACGTTCTCTCTTGGTTCGAAGGGGCGTCACCGTGTCAGAGGATGCCGGCCTGAACGTCTACCAGATCGCCTACGTCTGCGGTGGCCCGGCTCGGGTCGCCATGGTGGCCCTCGTTGGTCTCTACGAGGACGACGAGATCGCGATCGCCCTCACACGGCGGCGGGTCACCGTGCTGGACCGGGCCAGCCGTGATCCGGTGCGTGCGGCGGCGGTCGCGCTGATTCCCGACGCCGGGCGGACGCTCGGCTCCGTCCTGTCCGCGGTCGCCGCCTCCGACGCCGTCGCAGAGATCGGGCGGGCGTTGCGTGACCGCGGCCTGCTCTCCGGAGCCCGGCTCACCGCGCTCTGGGCCTCACCGCGAACACGCATCACCCGGAGCCTGCGCCGCCGGATCGTGGCGGGTCTGCCCACCGCGCCCGACGACCCCCGGCGCGTGGCGACCATGGGCTCGGCGGGCATCGGGGATCCAGCGCTGCGTCAGGTCTTCGCGACCGCCGACGCCGAACTCGGCTAGTAGTGCTTTGTTAGGTGGATAAGGCGAAGGGTTGGTGGCAGGTGGGGCAGTGGCCTGTCCAGGTCGCGAGCAGTGCTTGGAGTTCGCGGAGGATTTTGTAGAGGGTCAGGCCGCCCCGGCTGCTTTTGGGCTGGTCAGCCGCAGTGTTGTGAGGAACAGGTGGGCGGCGGTCACGAGGGTGAGGTGGCGGTTCCAGCCGGTCCAGGTGCGTCCTTCGTAGTGGTCGATGCCCAGGCCGGTTTTGAGTTCGCGGTAGTCGTGTTCGATGCGCCAGCGGATCTTCCCCCACCGGACCAGGTCGTGGAGTGGGGTGTGGGCGGGCAGGTTCGACAGCCAGTATTTGACCGGCTCGTCCTCTTCGGCTGGCCATTGGGCGATCAGCCATGCCGCCGGCAGGGTGCCGTCCTCGTTGTAGCGGGGGCGGCGGCCGGCCGGGCGGATCCGCAACGCGACGAACTCGGCCGCCAGCTCACCTTTGGAGCCCTGGCGCCACACCACGCGGCGGGCGGCGGTGCGGCCGGCGGCCAGCACATGCTCGCGCAAAGAGATCGGCTTGTCGCGGTAACGCGGCAGGCCACGCCAGCGTTTGTCCCGATGGGGAAGCAGTTCGGGGACGGCGTCGGCGGCGTGAGCGGTGGCTGTGCCCTTGACCTGCACGATGTAGCCCAGATCCCGCTCAGCCAACGCGGCCCGGAACAAAGCGTTGTCGCCGTATCCGGCGTCCGCGCAGATCACCGGCACCTCCAGGCCCCAGCCGCGCAGCTCATCGAGCATCTCGATCGCCAGCTGCCACTTCGGCCGGTTCCGCTCACCATCGGGAATCCCGGCCCGCGCACGCCGGCGCTGGACCTGCTCGGCGATGCCGGTGTCATCAGTGCAGGCATCGTCCCAGGACTCAGGGATGAACAGCCGCCAGTCAAGCGCGGCCGAGGCATGGTCGGTAACCGCGTGCACGCTCACCCCGATCTGGCAGTTGCCGACCTTGCCCAACGTCCCCGAATACTGCCGCGCCACCCCGGGCGAGGACGTCCCGTACTTGGGGAACCCGGTGTCATCGATCACCCACGCCACCGGACCCACCACCCGCTGAACCCGGGCCGCCAGCCGACGCCGCACCGCAGCGAAATCCCACGTCGAAGAACTCATGAACTGCTGCAACCGCTGATGATCCACACCAAGACGTTCCGCCATCGGCTGCATCGACTTACGCTGCCCATCCAGCAACAGACCCCGCACATACAACCCACCCGTGACCCGCTGATCCGACCGAGCCAACGACGCGAACACCTCAGCGGTGAACTCCTCCAACCGCGACCGGACCGCGGCGATCTCTCCAAGCTCCACACAAGATCATCGCCACCAAGACCACAAACGTAACAAAGCACTACTAGGGCCTGTCTCGAAGTCCCGCTGTCCTACTGCGCGGCGTCCAGGCGGCGTCTCGCCGCGTTGTCGTCTGCGGAGTGAGCCGACGTCCGCTGCGGTGTCCGTACCGCGACGGCCGGCCCGTGCCGCGACGACCGAGACCCGTAACACGACAGCCGACGCCCGCACCGCGATGACCGCGCCCTACGGTCCGCCGCGTCGGCGCAGGACCACCTTGAGGCCGTTGGTCGCCTGGACCAGCCAGAACACGGACAGCAGCCCCAACCCGGCGAAGAACACCGTGTAAGTCGTACCCAGGTGACCGCGGAGCAGGCTGTACACACTCCCGCCCAGGCACACCAGCGCGGCGAACACGCTCAGGTAACCGACGGCCAGGTTTCTCGGTGTGAACCGCCACCACGGGTCGTCGGCGGGCCAGCGGACGTCGTTCGGATCTCCCCTGTTCGTCATGCCACCGATCCTCCGCGCCGAAGCCAACACCCCGCTTCGGCCGAAAGGCCGATCTCAACGACACGGCATCGGCCATTCGGCCGATACGAAGTCCCGCACCCCCGGTGGAGCCGCACGCCCGGAAAAGGCGGCATGCTCGATGCCATGACCAGCGCACGTCTCGACGGCGGCCCCCCGCCCACACGCCGCGTGCCTCTGGCGATCGAGATCGCGGCCCTGGTGTTCCTGGCGGTGGTCGACATCGTGTCGATCCTGCACGAACCACCCGCCCACGGCCTGACGGCGGGTCTGGCCACCGCGGTCATACCGGGATTCGGCCCGGCGGCGGCGGCCCTCGCCATGCTCCGCCGCCGCTTCACGGCGCGGATCGGCCCGCTCGCCGCCGGCGTCATCGGGATCAGTGCGCTGAACACCACGCTGGCCGCCCTGACCCCCGGCGACCAGACGCCCGGCCTGACGGAGATCCTGGCGATCGCCCTGCTCGTCGGCGCGGCCTGCCGCCGGCTGGACCGGTACGCGGCGATCGGGCTGGCCGCCGCCGGAGGCGTCGCGATGACGGTCGCCCCGATGGTGAGGTTCGGATCGGGACCCTCGGCGGGGCTGCTCGCGGTGCCCGCGGCGCTCCTGTGGGGCGGCTCGCTCGCCGTCGGCCTGGTCCTGCGCGACACCGACGGCCGCCGCCGGGCCGCCCTCGCCGAGGCGCGTACGGCCGAGCGCCTGCGTCTCGCCCGCGAACTCCATGACTTCGTCGCCCACCACGTGACCGGCATCGTCGTACGCGCCCAGGCCGCGCGGGTCGTCGCCACCGCCGGGACCGACGCGGAGGTCTTCCGTGAGATCGAGGAGGCCGGCTCCGACGCCCTGACCGCGATGCGGCGGCTCGTGGGCATGCTGCGGACCGACTCCCAGGGCCCGCCGCCGTACGCCGGCGGCATTCGCGCGGCCGTGCTCGACGCCACCTCGAAGCACGACGGGATCGCCCCCGACCTCCCGGACGAACTGGACCGTCTCTCCCTCGCGCCCGAGACCGTCACGACCGTGCACCGGGTCGTCCTGGAGGCGCTGACCAACGTCCGCCGCCACGCGCCGGGGGCGACGGACGTACGGGTGGCCGCGCGCGTCCAGCGGGACGCCCTGGTCGTGGAGGTCGTCAACGACGGCGTACGCGGCTCCGCCGGCGACGGAGGAGGCTACGGACTGATCGGCATGACCGAGCGGGTCACCGCGCTCGGGGGTACACTCCGCGCCGGTGCGGAGTCCGGACGGCGCTGGCGGATCACCGTACGCCTGCCGCTCGACGACGCGCCGGAGGTGGCTCGATGAGCATCCGCGTCCTCGTGGCCGACGACCAGGCGATGGTACGCACCGGGTTCCGGCTCATCCTCGACGCCGAACCCGACATCGAAGTGGTCGGCGAGGCCGCGGACGGCGAGGCGGCGGTGGGCCGGGCCCGCGACCTGCGCCCCGACGTGACGCTCATGGACATCCGGATGCCGCGCATCGACGGGCTCCAGGCCACTCGCCTGCTCGCCGGGCCGGACGTCCCCGAGCCCCTGCGCGTCGTCGTGGTCACCACCTACGACGAGGACGAGAACGTCTACTCCGCCCTGCGCGCGGGCGCGTGCGGCTTCCTGCTCAAAGACGCCGGCCCCCGGCTCCTGGTCGAGGCCGTACGCGCGGCGGCGGACGGAGAGTCGCTCGTCTCGCCGTCGATCACGACGCGGCTGCTGGCGCGCTTCGCCACGACGACCTCCACGGCTGCCGGCCCGGGCGAGCCGCTGACCGCCCGTGAGCTGGAGGTCGTACGCGCCGTGGCACGCGGTTTCACCAACGCGGAGATCTGCGACGAACTCGTCATCTCACTCTCGACGGTCAAGACGCACCTGGCCGGCGTCCAGCGCAAACTCGGCCTGCGCAACCGGACCGAAATCGCGATCTGGGCCTGGGAGAGCCGCCTGGTCGGCTAACCGCGCCGTACGACGAGGGTGCGGGCCACCATGTCGCCGAAGCGCTGGTTGCGGGCGCTGAAGGCGATCGCGAGCGCGCCCACCAGGCCGAAGAAGTAGCCGTCCACGACGACCATCAGCCAGCGGATCGTGTACGTCCGCAGCGGCGGGTCCTCGCCGTGTTCGGTGATGACGCGGAGCCCGAGGCAGCGCATCCCCGGTGTGCCGCCGAGCCAGCGGTACGGCACCCACACCTCGATGAACCAGTTGTCGGCGATCAGCACGAGGATGAACACGGTCAGCGTGACGTACGTCAGGGGAAGCCGCCCGCCGCCGTGCGGCATGCGCAGGACGAAGTGCAGGCCGAGTACGAGGACGAGGAACGCCGGTACGGAGGCGATCAGCCGGTCGACGCCGAACTGGACGTACCTGCGGATGATCAGGCCGGACACGCGCACCATCATGTCACGGGGGACGATACGGCCGCGAAGGCGCGGGTAGGGGCCGGGGATGGACAAAGGATCACTTGCCCGCTGGACCCGCCGCCATCCGGACGGCAGCCTGGGCCTTCGGCTGTTCCTCGCCTGCCTGGCGGTGTTCCTCGTCGCGGTGCCGTTCACCGGGCTGGCGGCCCTCGTGGACACGCGCTGGGGACCGCTGCGGCGGCTGGACCTGTCCAGCACGAAGCACGCCAACTCCTGGGTGCTGCACCACCACGCGCTGGTGTCGCCGCTGCGGGCCACGTCCTACATCTTCCACGCCTGGGTGTTCCGCCTGATCGTGACCGGGCTCGCGGTGTGGCTGTTCCACCAGGGCGCGAGACGCCTGGCGGCGTGGGCGATGACCACCCTGGTCGCGGCGGGATTCCTCGACGTCCTGCTCAAGGTGGTGATCGACCGCCCGCGGCCGACGCTGCCCAGCGCCATCGCGCACGCGCCGGGCGGCTCGTTCCCCTCGGGGCACGCCCTGACGGCGGTGGTCGGCACCACGACGATCGTGCTCATCCTGCTGCCGGTGCTGCACGGCCGGTGGCGCGTCGTGGCCTGGGCGGCCGCGATCCTGATCAGCGTCGCGTCGGGCGCGTGCCGGGTGCTGCTCGGCGTGCACTTCGTCAGCGACGTCCTCGCGGGCTGGATCCTGGGCGCCGCGATCGTCGTGGGCACCTCGGCGGCGTTCGAGACCTGGCGCCGCGACGAGGGCCGCGAGCCGGTCCACCCGATCCAGGAGGGTACGGAGCCGGAGGCCGCGGAGGAGATCGCCGGCCACGGAGACCACTCACACGCCACCTGAGCCGTACGGAAAGTGAGCCGACGGCGCCACCCGGAACGACGAGCCGGACCGGCCGAGTAAGGCGCCATCGCCCACGCACCGGGTGACGCGTTTCTGAAAACGCGCCGGTCGCGGTGGTGGGCGACGCGGTGGTCATTCCGCCGGCGGGCAGGCGGCAGCCTGGGAGGCCTCGTCGCTGCGGCCCGCCAGGGCTGATGTGTGTGCTACAAGAACGACGCGGTCACCGACCGGACCATCGTGACGACGCGTCCGGCGATGACAGACGAACGTGGCCCGGCGAGATGGCGCAGGCCCGTTCCCGGTTCATTCAGTGTCGCCGCGATCCGCGTGTCGAACAACGCAGGCGACTTCGACGCAACCGGTAGCCCCGCTCCTCGGGCTGGTGCGCCAATCGATCTGGACCTCCAATGAGTCGACCATGCCGACCTCCTCCAGGGAATGGAAGGCTTCTGCGACTCATGACCTTCATGCCACGGCTGCTCCGTTTCGACGGGTCACGCGGCACGGGGCACCGGGCAGAGGGGCAGAAGGTCTGGGGTCTTGGCCTTCTCAAGGCAGAAGTGTATGCGGCGCGACCTCCTCTGCCTAGGTCGGCCCGAGGGCCCGGATCGATATGGCACTTGAGGTGTTAGGTGTCGGCGATCGGCGCTCCTTGACTTTCATTCACGACAAATTGTGTACGACCAGGTCAAACAGTTGCTGACATCTGGTCGAGGGCCTCTTGGATGAGTTCGAGGGAACGGTCGGCGTCGTAGGTCCACTTTTGTAGCCCCTCGAACGCCTCGCGGTATTCGGCGACCGCCGCGTCCCGCCCCATGAGGGTGAGGTCGCCGCCGCGGGCGTTTTCGAGGAACAGGACCTCGCCGAGGTCGGCGTCGAACTCCAGCACGGTGAACGGCCCCTTCATGCCGAAGTGCGCCCCGGCCTCGAAGGGGATGATCTGGATGGTCGTGTTAGGCCGCTGGGCCGCCTCGATCACGAAGCGGAGCTGGGCCGGCATGATGCCCTTGCCTCCCGGCAGGGTGGCGCCCACGCGCCGGCGGATCGCCGCCTCATCGAGGATGTAGAACTGGTCGGGCGCCGGGTCGCGGTCGCGCAACTGGTCCTGGCGGCTCATCCGGATGCCGGCCAGGGTGGCGATGGCCTCCTCGCCGATGTCACCGACGTATTCGCGGAGCACGACCCTGGCGTAGTCCTCCGTCTGCAGCAGGCCTGGCACGAGCGAGCTCTCGAACTGCCGGATATGGGAGGCGCCCATCTCGTAACCGAGGTAGGTACGAAAGTTGGAGTCAAGATCTGATTGGTACGCCTGCCACCACCCGCGCTCCCGGGTGCCGCGAGCGAGGTCCGTCAGCCGTTCGACGTCACCGTCCTCGCTCACCCCGTAATGGCGGAGGAGCGCCTGCAGATCGGTGGTGGATATGCCGACGGTGCCACCTTCGATGCGGATGAGTTTGGAGGGGGACCAATCAAGTGCCCGGGCGACCTCGTCTTGGAGCTTTTTTGCCTCTTTGCGTAGCCTGACCAGCTCACTTGTCAGGATTGCCCGCTGGACGACAGGTCCTTGACCGGATGCCATCACTATCAACTCACTCTCAGTGTCGCGGATGCCAGCTGCGGACAGGCTGGTCGCTGACAACGCCGCCGCAATCAGCCAGGTTGCAGATGCAAGTGTGGACCCGTACGCACCTTTGTGATCAAGGAATCGCCTAGTCGACGGACACTGCAAGCCAGCGTACTGCAGGCGTCCTTCTTCAGCTAGAAGTCGGCTAGGTTATGTTAGCCAGGTGGCAGACTGCAGCTCTACCAATTGCCAGCAATGAAGGCTACGATGCGTGAATAACACGGTCGGCGACGGACATGCTTCGCGAATGTCGCGTTGGGTAGCTCGTGACAGGACGGGTCATTTGTCCTGGTCAGGTACACGACTGGACTTCCGGCGGAGCGGATGGATCCCCTGGGCGCGGACGGGGCGGGGCACATCGCGTACGGGATTCACCATGGGTCGGCGCACCGAGGACGTGGGGCGGGCTGGACCGCGGAAGAAAGGGGGCCGGGTATCGGAAAACCCATTACGCACTATTCATGCGACCTAATTGGCAGGGCCGCCTCGTTCTCTCCTCGCGGGTCCGCCGGCAAGCATGATCCCGGTGAGGCGAGGCGAAGCGGCCCCGGTTGAACCTCCTGAGGAGGCTCGTCTGTGCGTACAACACTGCCGCCGGAGAGCGGCGCGTGTCCAGTTTCCAGCATAAGCCAGAAGTTCATTCCTGACTACGCTGCGTCATGGCTGCTGTCGGCCATATCGGGAAACCCGCCACGCCGGCGAGAAGGATTCCCAGCCCCCGAACTCGCCGCCGCACCCCCATGCTGGAGACTCGCATGAACGTCATGCAGCCCGTGCACAGGAGCATCCTGGCACTGGATATCGAGAGCTCAACGAGCGAAGAACGCACCAATCCGATCAAGGCCGAACTCCGCCACGAGGTATACCGGTTCCTCCGGGCGGCCCTCACGTACGCGCGAATAGAGGAGGAGATCTGCGACCGCTTCGAAGACCGCGGTGACGGAGTCCTGGCCCTGATCCACCCGGTCGACCACGCGCCGAAGACGTACCTGCTCAGCCGTTTCATGCCGGAGCTATGCCGGCTGCTGGTCGACTACAACCGTGAACTGCCCGCCGACGAGCGCGGGCGCAGGGGACTGCGGCTGCGCGTCGTCGTGCACGCCGGCGAGATCCATCTCGACGACAACGGCTACTTCGGCGAGGCGCTCGACCTCGCCTGCCGGCTGCTGGACGCCCCGGTCTTCAAGAAGACCCTGCTCCAGTCGGTCAGCGCCCCGGCGGCCCTCGTCGTCTCCGACGAGATCTACTGGAACATCGTCAAGCACGGCTACGAGGGCCTGCGCAAGGAGACGTTCCAGCCCGACGTCAGCGTGCGCATGGCCGGACGGCGCCACCGAGGCTACGTCCACCTCCCGGCGGTCGAACTGGAGCCGGCCGTTCTCGGAGGCGCGGTCGCGATCGGCCCGGGGATCCGTGCGATCGGGGCGCGTACGCCCGCGGCGTAGGACAGGGAAGACGACGGGCGGCCACGGCCGGAACAGAGGCGGTCGCCCGTAAGGTGTCCCGGGCTCACTCGCGAGCCGGGTCCGGCAACGGCGCCGGACCCGTGTCGACCAGGTCGGCGCCGAGACGCTCGAAAGCGGCGACGCGGAGCTGCGACTCCTTGCCGCCGCGCTCCACAACCCCCAGGATCAACGTCTCCACCAGCGCGAACGCGGGTACGAGCGTGACGAACGGCGGGGGCCCCTCCACCGTCGTGGTCAGCAGGACCGCCGCCGAGGAGGCCAGCGGGCTGAGGTAGGGGTCCGTGCACACGACCAGCGACGCGCCCTGGTCCGCGGCGGCGCGGCCGAAGGCGACCGTGTCGCGCTGGTAGCGCCGGTAGTCGAACGCCACGACGACCGTCGTCTCGTCCACGTCCAGCAGCGCGGAGGCCCGCGCCCCCGGCACGTTCGCGACGTGCCGGACGTGCGGGCGCAGCAGGCCGAGGAACGAGGTCAGGTGCGCGGCGAGCGTCCAGGAGAACCGCCCGCCGGTGACCAGCACCGTACGACCGCGGTCGGCGATCAGGTCGGCCGCCGCCGCGAGCTCGGCCGGGTCCTGGGAGCGCATGCTGTCGGCCAGGGCCGAGACGAACGATCGCGCGCGTACCGTCAGCGGCTCGCCCTCCGCCGGATAATCCTGCAACGGCCCCGACGTACGGGCCGACAGCTCGGTGCGCAGCGCGTCCTGGATCTGTGGATAACCGGGATACCCCAGCTTGGTCACCAGTCGCAGCACGGTCGGCGGGCTGACGTTCGCCACCTCGGCCAGCCGGGCGATCGGCTGCAGCCCGGCCGCCGGATAGTCGCCGAGCAGCGCCTGCGCGACGCGCAGCTCGGCAGGGGTCAGCTCGCGCCGCCGGCGGCGGAGCGCGTCGGCGACGGTGCGGTCCAGCGCGTTCACGGGCTCAGTGCCTCCACCGCGTCCGGGCGGCGATCTCCTCGGGCGCCATGCCGTCGAACAGCGCGATCTCTCCCCGCCGTACGACCGCGATGGTGTCGACCAGGCCCTCGCCCAGCACCTCCTTGAGCACCGCGTCGGTCTCGAACGCCTCGACCGCCGCTCCCAGCGACGACGGCAGCGGCGGGACGCCCTCCAGCGACGCCGGGTCGACCTCCACCGGCTCGGGCAGCGTGCCGTCCTCGGCCAGGCCCGCGGCGCCCGCGGCGAGCAGCGCGGCCAAAGCGAGGTAGGGGTTGGCGGCCGCGTCGAAGCACTTGACCTCCAGGTTGGCCGCCTGGGAGCGGCTGCCGGCCGCGCCCGTGACGAACCGCAGCGCGGCCTCGCGGTTCTCCAGGCCCCAGCAGGCGTACGCCCCGGCCCAGTGGGAGGGGACCAGGCGCAGGTAGCTGGCGACGGACGGCGCGCCGACCGCCAGCAGGCCGGGCAGCCTGGCCAGGATGCCCGCGGCGAACCCCTCGCCGCCCGCGGTGAGGCCGAAGCGGCCCTCGCCGCCGGCCATGAGGTTGTCACCGTCGCGCCACAGGCTCAGGTGGATGTGCGCGCCGTTGCCCACGCCGTCGGCGAGCACCTTCGGGGAGAAGGTCGCGCGCAGGCCGTGGTTCTGACTGACCGCCCGGATCGTCTCGCGGACCAGCACGAACGTGTCCGCCGCCCCCACCGGGTCCTCCGGTGCGACCGAGACCTCGTACTGACCGGCGGCGTACTCCGGGTGGATCTGCTCCACCGCGACACCCGCCGCCGACAGCGCGCCGACCACGTCGCGCAGGTAACCGGCGCGTTCGGTGAGCCGGATCATCCCGTACGCCGGTCCGGCGCAGGCGGGGACGAAGTCGTCGCCGTCCCCGATCGAGACCGCCCACTCGACCTCGAACGCCGCCTTGACCGACAGGCCCGAGGCGGCGAGCCGCGCGACCTCCCGGGCGGCGAGGCTGCGCGCGTCGAGCGGGTGCGGCTCGCCCTCCTGGTCGTAGCGGTCGGCGGGCGCCCAGGCCCATCCGGGGCAGGCGCTCAGCACGGCCAGCCGCCCGAGGTCGGGGTGCAGCCGCAGGTCACCGACCGGCCCGCCCGCGAACCGGCCGGACGCGATGGAGTCGTCGATCAGGAAGGCGTCGAAGACCGGCGACATGCCGATGCCCCACGCCGCGGCGTGTTCCAGCCGGGCGAGCGGTACCGCCTTGACCCTCGTGACACCGCTCGTGTCCACCCACGTGACGGCGACGTCGGCGATGCCCCGCGTGGCGAGATCGCCGGCCGCCCGCCGTGCGGCCGAGGCCCGTCGAGCGCGTTCCTGCTGATCCATCACACCCACCTCAGGTCGATGAAATATGTGTTACACGAAACGACAGCTCTTTCATATTCATTACGGGAGGCCCAAAATACGACCACGACGATGATCACGTCGAGAGGAGTGGCATGACCCAGCCATCATCTTCGAGTCCGTCCGGCCCGCGCCTGAGCCGGACGCTGAGCGTCTGGCAGGCGGTCGGGCTGTCGGTCGCGCTCATGGCACCGAGCATGGCCGCCAACATCAACCCGCAGGGCACCGTCACCTCCGCGGGCCGGGCGGTGCCCCTGGCCTTCCTGCTCGCCGGCGTCGCCGTCATCCTGGTCGCGTACGGCTTCGTCCGGCTCTGCCAGTACTTCCACCACGCGGGCTCGGCGTACGCGTTCGTCGGCGCGACGCTCGGGCCGCGCTCGGGCGTCGTCGCGGGCTGGGGCCTGCTCGGCACCTACACCTTCTACGGCGTCGTGACCTCCTCCGCCACCGGCATCTTCGGCACGGCCTTCCTCCAGGAGATCGGCGTCTGGCCGCATCCGCCGAGCTGGGCGCCGTTCATCCTCGTCGCGATCGCCATCGCCGCCGCCCTGGCGCTCACCATCTCCCCGGCCAGGCGCGGCACGACCATCCTGCTCAGCGTCGAGGGCGCGACCGTCGCGCTGATCCTCGTCGTCACCGCGATCGTCCTCGTACGGCTCGTGTCCGGCTCGGCCCCAGGCGACCACGGCTTCACGCTCAGCGTGTTCGAGGTGCAGCCCGGCACGAGCACGTCGGCGCTGTTCCTCGGCGTGGTCTTCGGCTTCCTGTCCTTCGCCGGCTTCGAGGCCGCGGCCACGCTCGGTGAGGAGGCGGCCGAGCCCAAGCGCGACATTCCCCGCGCCATCCTCGGCACGGCGATCTTCGGCGGCATCTACTTCACCGTCGTCACCGCGGTCGAGATGATGGGCTTCGGCGCCGACACGAAGGGCGTCGCGGCGTTCGGGAAGTCCCCCTCGCTCCTCGGCGACCTCGGCAGCTCCTACGTCGGGTCCTGGGTCGGTCACGTCATCACGCTCGGCGCGGCGATCAGCGCCTTCGGCTGCTGCCTGGCCTGCATGGTCGGCGCCTCACGGCTGCTGTTCGCGCTGTCCCGCGACACCGCGGGCGGGCGCGGGCCCGGCCGGGTCGGGCGGACCGGCACGCCGGCCGTCGCCGCGGGCGTCGTGGCGGCCGGGATGGCGCTGATCATTGTGATCTGCGTCTCGTTCTTCTCGGCCGAGGCCGAGGACACCTTCATCTGGTCGGGCACGATCGGCACGCTGATCCTGCTCGTCGCGTACGTCCTGACCACCATCGGGGCCATCCGCCTCGTATTCGTGCAGCGTAAGATGCCAGTGCCCATGTGGCAGGTCGTGATCCCGATCGCCGCGCTGCTCATCCTCGGCTACACCCTCTACCGCAACGTGATCCCCTACCCGTCCTCCGGCGCAGCGCAGTGGTTCCCGGTCGTCTCCGGCGGCTGGCTCGTGATCGCCGTCGTCGCCGTCCTGGTCGCGCCCGGTGTTTCTCAGCGGCTCGGCCGGGCACTGGCCGAGAACGAAGGCATCAGCCTGGCCGAGAGCGCCCCGCCCGGGACGATCGCCGCGCCGGACACGAGCGGCTGACCGCGAGCCCATCCCCTGACGAAAGGACGAACCCCCGAAGTGCCCCCGCTGCTGTCCTCCGTCGAGGCGCTGCGTCTCGTCGACCATCACTGCCATGGGGTCGTGTCGGACGACCTCGACCGGAACGCCTTCGAGTCCCTGCTCACCGAGGCCGAGGCCCCCGGGCCGCTCGGCGGCACCCTCTTCGACTCCCAGATCGGTTTCGCCGTACGCCGCTGGTGCGCACCGGTGCTCGACCTGCCGCCGCACGCGTCGCCGGAGGACTACCTCCGGCGGCGCGCCGAGCTCGGCGCCGCCGAGGTGAACCACCGCTTCCTCCGCACGGCCGGAATCGAGGCGCTCTGCGTCGACACCGGCTTCGCGCCCGGATCGATCGTGTCGTTTTCGGAGATGGGCGCGCTCGCGGACGCCTCGGTACACGAGATCGTACGGCTGGAACAGGTCGCCGAGGAGGTGGCCGCGGCCGGGCCGGGCGCGGAGGGCTTCGCCGACGCGTTCCGTACGCGCCTGCATGAGCGCACCGCCTCGGCCGTCGGCCTGAAGTCGATCGCCGCCTACCGGGTCGGGCTGGCGCTACCCGGCGAACGGCCCGCCGAGGCGGAGGTCACGGCGGCGGCCGGTCGCTGGCTCGCGTCGATCGAGGCCGGCGGCCCCGTACGCCTCGCCGACCCGACCCTCCAGGCCTTCCTGGTGTGGTGCGGGGTCGACCGCGGGCTGCCGATCCAGTTCCACGTCGGGTACGGCGACGCGGACGTCGACCTGCACCGCTGCGACCCGCTGCTGCTGACCGACCTGATCCGCGCGGTCGAGCCCAGCGGCACCCCGATCTTGCTGCTGCACAACTACCCGTTCCACCGGCACGCGGGCTATCTCGCGCAGGTGTTCCCGCACGTCTTCGTCGACGTCGGGCTGGCCACGCACAACCTCGGGCACGGCGCGCCGGCGCTGATCGCCGAGACGCTGGAGCTGGCCCCGTTCGGGAAGTTCCTGTTCTCATCCGACGCGTTCGGGCTGCCCGAGCTGTACCACCTTGGCACACTGCTGTTCCGCCAGGGACTGTCCGGCTTCCTGCGATCCGGGCTGGATGACGAGGCCTGGACCGAGGACGACGCCGACCGCATCGCCCGGCTGGCCGGCGGTGAGAACGCCCGCCGCGTCTACGGACTGGAGACGCGCTGATGGAACGGAGCGAAGACCTGCTGCCGAACGACCTGCACCTGAAACTGCGCGCCGCGGTGGCCGACGAGCTCCCCAACGCCATCGCGCTCCGCCACCGCCTCCACGCCGACCCGAGGGTCTCCGGCAACGAGGCCGACACCACCGTTGAGGTCGTGCGCACGCTCGACGCCGGGCCTGGTCACGAGGCGGCCGGCACCGGCCGCGTCGTACGGATCGGCGACGACGGACCGGCCGTGGCCCTGCGCGCCGAGCTCGACGCGCTGCCCATCGTCGAGCGCACCGGCGTTCCGTGGGCCTCACAGGGGACCGCGATGCACGCCTGCGGCCACGACGTCCACCTCGCCGCGCTGGTCGCGGTCGGCCGCGCCGCCGCGCGCATCGGCGTGGACGTGCCGATCCTCGCCGTCCTGCAGCCGCGCGAGGAGAGCTCGCCCTCGGGCGCCGAGGACATCGTCCGCTCGGGCCTCCTCGCCGAGCACGACGTACGGGCGATCGTCGCGGCGCACCTGCAGCCGCGCCTGCCGGACGGCGTGGTCGCGGTGACGCCGGGCCCGGTCAACGCGGCCACCGACGAGTTCGAGATCACCGTCGAGGGCGTCGGAGGCCACGCCGGCTACCCGCACATCGCCCGCGACCCGGTCCTGGCGCTGTGCCAGACCGTCGTCAGCCTCCAGCAGGTGGCGAGCCGCCGCTTCGACCCCGTACAGGGCGCGGTCTGCTCGGTCGGCCAGATCGCGGGCGGCTCGGCGGTGAACGTCGTCCCCGAGACCGCGTCCGCCCGTGGAACGGTCCGAGTCATGCGCGACACCGACCGCGCGGTCGCCGCCGACCTGATCCGCGAGATCGTGGACCACACGGCCGCCGCGTACGGCTGCACGGGCCGGGTGCGCTTCGACCCGGGCGAGCCGGTGCTGGTCAACGACCCGGAGCTGGCCGCCGGCGCCGCCGCTCACCTGAGCGCGGCCGGGGTCGTCACCGACGGGAGCTTCCGCTCCTACGGCGCGGACGACTTCTCGCACTACTGCGGCGTGACGCGGGGCCTGATGATGTTCGTCGGCACCGCACCGCCGGACGCCGGGAACGCTCCAGGCCTGCACCACGAGGGGTTCCTGCCCGCCGACCGCATGATCGCCCGCACCGCCGACGCACTGCTGGCGGGCTACCTCGCGGCGATCAGTACGACCCTGACGCCTTAGTCTGCGGCCATGGACGTACGACCCGCGGTCGATGAGGACCTCCCGGCGATCGCGAAGATCGCCACGGCCAACGACGATGACGCCGGGGCCGACCCGCGCTACGTCTCCCACCTGCGGAACAACGGCCTGTTCCTGGTGGCGGAGGCGGACGGCGCGCTGGTCGGCTACTGCGGCATCCGGCGGACCGCCGAGGCCACGATGCTGACCGACCTGTTCGTCGACCCGGACCGGCACGGCGGCGGGGCCGGGCGGCGGCTGCTCGAGGTGGCGCTCGGCGGTGCCGGGGAGCGGTTCACGTTCGCCTCGCGGGACCCGCGGGCGATGTCGCTGTACGTCCGGTACGGGATGGTTCCGCGCTGGCCGTTGCTCTATCTGTCCGGGCCGCCCGCCGGCGCGGCCGCGCTGCGCGCGGAGCGCGTCACCCTCGACGAGGCGGGCGCCGCCGAGCGCGCGCTGACCGGGCGCGACCGCACCGCCGACTACGCGTACTGGGCCACGACACCGAAGGCCACGGGCCTGGTCGTACGGGACGAGGGGAAGATCGCCGCGACCGGCGCGGCCGCCCCGGACGGGCTGTTCCACCTGGTCACCGGGGACGGTCACGACCCCGCGGCCACGCTCACCGCGGCCCTGACCACTTTCGAGGCCGCCCGCGTACGCGTGTGCCTGCCGGGTCCGCACCCCGCTCTGCCCTACCTCCTGGAGGCCCGGTGGCGGATCGAGGACCTGGACCAGTACCTGTCGACCCGTACGGACCTGGTGAGCCCGGCCTCCGTGCTCTCGCCCTCACTCGCCTGACCGCCAGGGAGCGCCCGCAGCATGTGTACCGCCTCTGGGTGATCTGAGCGGCTATTCGCCGACCGGTGCCGTGTCGTCGCCGTTGAAGAAGCGGTCGAGCCAGTCGAGTGAGCGGTTCCGCAGCATCTCGTCGGCCAGTTTCTTGCCGGAGGCCGTCTGCAGGGCCGCCAGAGAGCTGTCGATCCAGGGCTGGATGTTCTGGTTGCCCTGCTCGCGGTACTCGATCGCCTGGGCCAGGCACTCCAGCTTGTCGGCGTCGCGGGCGCAGCGGGACTCCAGGCTGGCCTTGTCCTCGTACTCCGCCACGCTGCCGGAGATCATCTCGGCCACGGGCAGCGGCAGGCCCCGGGTCTGCTCGGCGGTGACCTGTTCGTTGGGCGCCCGCTTGACGTAGGCCTTGGCGAGGTACGGGATGTCGGTCAGCCGCGTCTCCTGGCTGTCGTGGAACAGGCTGAGCAGCGCCGCGCGCTCCGGGATCGCCCCCTCCATCACGGCCACGACCGAGGCGAGGACGGCGGCACGGAACGAGTGGTCCGCGATGCTCTCGGGGTCGCTGACCCCCGCGATGAGCCAGCCGGTGCGCTTGTAGCGCTTCAGGAGGCCGACCTCGTACACGAAACCCGTCAACTGTGCCAGCTCGTCCGGCATGCTGCCCCCTTCGACGATCTACGGTTCCCCGGCCGTAAGGGACTCCTTCCCCGACCGGCCTCGCTGACGCGGCCCGGACGGGGTTCCGCATCCGCCGCCCGGGCCGCGCATGAGGTGTTCGGCACCGCCGCCCGCCCGGATTGGCGGCTACCACGGTCGCGGAACATCCGGCCACCGCCTACGGGCGCTCTCACACCGGTTCTGCCTGGTGAAACGGGCGTACGGTTGGAGGCATGGAGGTTCTCGCCAGCCGCGTGCTGCTCCGGCCGACCGACCTGGAGCGCAGCCGCGCGTTCTACCGCGACACGCTCAAGCTGCCGATCTTCCGGGAGTTCGCGACGCCCGGCGGCACCGGCACGGTCTTCTTCATCGGCGGCGGCTACCTGGAGGTGTCCGGGCATGCCGACGGGCCGCCGCCCACGGAGAGCATCGAGCTGTGGCTCCAGGTCCGCGACATCGAGGCCACCCGGCGCCGGCTCGACGGCGTACGCGTCCTGCGCGAGCCGCGGCGCGAGCCCTGGGGCCTGATCGAGATGTGGATCGCCGACCCGGACGGCGTACGGATCTGCGTCGCCGAGATCCCCGA
Source organism: Actinomadura sp. DC4 (assembly GCF_030406325.1). Taxonomy (GTDB): domain Bacteria; phylum Actinomycetota; class Actinomycetes; order Streptosporangiales; family Streptosporangiaceae; genus Actinoallomurus. The sequence goes on from NZ_JAUEQY010000016.1 coordinate 117,131, forward strand.
CGACCACCCGATGCGCCGTCGCGCCTAGAAAGCGGTGGCGCCCGCGTTCACCGGCGGGGTGTCCTGGGGTTCATCGTCGATGACGATCAGTACGTCGGTCAGGGCCCGTACGGTCGGCTGCGGCAGGAGGCCGCCGGTGACGAGGTCGTCCACGCGCCGGAAGCCGCCGGTGGCGCGGCGGCGGGCCACGATGTGCTGCGCCTGTGGCACGGTGACGCCGGGAAGCGCGGCGAGGATGTGCTCGGGCACGGCGTTGACGTCGACCAGGCCGCCGTCGTTGAACACCCGGGCAAGGTCGGGCCGTCCGATGCGGAGCTCGCGGGCGATCGCCGGGTAGTGGTAGAGCAGCGTGAGCGCCTGCTCCCGCCGGATCCGCAGCTCCAGCGACCGCAGCGTGTCGTAGTCGGGGGACCCCCGGTGCGGCTTCCGCGCCGGAGTGCCGGGACCGAGCAGCGCGATGTGCACCGCGCCGCCGGCCATCGAGATCAGCAGTGCGATGATGGAGAGCGCCTCGCGCGGGGAGTTCGGGTCGTCGTCGCTGATCGCGACGAACAAGACGACCAGCGCGAAGTACCCGAGCGCGGACAGGCCGAGCGCCAGGCTGCGGCGGCGCACCGTGAGGTACAGCATGGCCGCCCAGGTGAACAGGCCGAAGCTCAGCAGCGGCACCGCGACTCCGAGCGCCCGCAGCGGCCGCCTCCGGCGTCGTACGCTCGTGGGAGGCGCGGCGGGCGGCGGAACCGGGGGCAGGTGGAGCGCCAGCGGGGCGGCGCCCGGCCCCAGCGCGCGGTCCGAGCGCAGGATGGCCAGGTGCAGCTGCTGCAGGCGCTCGCCCGGCTCGACGCCGAACTCCTCGGTCAGGAAGACCCGCGCGTCCTGGTACGCCGCCAGCGCCTCCGCCTGCCGTCCGCACCGGTAGAGCGCCAGGATCTGGAGGTACCGCAGCTGCTCCCGCAGAGGGAACTCCGTGACCAGCCGGCCGAGCTCGGGCACGAGCCGCGCGTGGTTTCCGAGGTCGAGCTCGATCTGCGCGGACTCCTCCAGGGCCGCCGCCCGGTCCTCGGCGAGCCGGTCCCGCGAGGCGTCGAAGTACGCGCCGCGCAGCCCGGCGAGGGCGTCGCCGCGCCACAGCGCGAGCGCCGCCCGGATGTAACGGGCCGCGTCGGCACGGTCGGCCGCCGCCCTGGCGCGTACGAGATGGTCGCGGAAGACGTCCGCGTCGAGGCTGCCGGGCGGCACGTGGAGCGTGTACCCGGCCTCGGTCCACGTCAGGAGCTGCCCCGGGCTGCGCGGCGACCGGCCGGGCTCGAGGATGCGCCGCAGCCCCGCGACGTACTTCTGCACGACGTTGACGCCGTTCTCCGGCGGCCCGTCACCCCAGACGGCGTCGACGATGCGTGTCGTCGGCGTGGGCCGGTTGGCGTTGAGAAGGAGCACCGCGAGGACGGCGCGCTGCTTTCCAGGGCCGAGATCGAGCTCGTCGTCTCCGCGCCAGGCGCGCAACGGGCCCAGGATCTCGAAGGAGACCGCCAGGGCCTCTTCCGGCACGGTCACGAGAGTTCCTTTCCGTGCGGCGCCGACGAGTCCTCGCTGAGCTGGGAAGACGGTCGTACGGCAGTGAATGCGCACCGCGCGGCAGTCAAAGCGCAATGGGCTACAGCATAACGACAGGGATCCGGCATGGCGGCCGAGCAGCATCAGTCGAGTCCGCCGCGTACGGCGGGCGCAGGAACGGCAAGTTCGGAAGGAACAAGACATGTCCTCATACGTGCCCGCGACCGAGCCGAGCGGCTACGCCCCCGGCCAGGGCTCGCGCCGGCGCTCCACCAACGGCCTGGCCGTGGCCGCGCTCATCCTGGGCCTGGCGGGTTTCCTCGGGATCACCATTCTGGTGAACCTCATCCTCGCCCCCGTCGCGCTGGTGCGCACGCGCCGCCGCGGCGACAAGGGCACCGCTCTGGCCGCCATCGGCCTCGTGCTGTCGATCCTGTGGGCGGTCGGCGGCGGGGTGGCCGTGGCACAGCTGATGAAGTCGCCCGACCCCAAGCGCGACGCGAGCGGGCAGATCAGCACGCCGCAGAAGGCCGGTGTGGACAAGCTGCGCGTCGGCGACTGCGTGGCCCGCCAGACCGGCACGGTCACCGACGTCCAGGCGCAGCCGTGCGGCGACACGGGCAGCGACAAGGTGTTCGCGGTCTTCGCGCTGCCGAAGGGGGCCTGGCCCGGCGAGACGGCCTCCGGCGCGGCGGCGGAGAAGGGCTGCACCCTGCGGTACCAGAAGACGCACAAGCGGGCGACCGGGCGGTACGAGCTGCTCTACTTCGCGCCCACCAAGACGCGCTGGGACCTCGGCTACCGCCGGGTCGTCTGCCTGGTCGGCACCGGCTCCTGAGCCCTGGCGTGTGGGGGCGTCGGCACATGCCCAGGACGCGGCGTTCGGCCGCCGCGCACCAGGCCCCGGTCAGGCGGCCCGCCGCGTACAGGACGCTGAGGCGTTCGACTCGCGGTGCCGTCTGACCGGCCGGCCGTACTCCGGCGGGACCGTTGCCCCCAGGGCTCACTCGAACAGGACGCTGATGCTCTCCCGGCGGTGGATGCGGCCGATGGCCTCGGCGAACAGCGGCGCGACCGACACGGTCTCCACCTTCTCCGACAGCGTCACCGGCTGGTTCTCGACCGTGTCGGTGACGTACAGCCGGGAGATCGGGCTGTCGTCCAGCCGCTGCATCGACTTGCCGGTGAACACCCCGTGGGTCACCGCCGCCCGTACGCTCCGGGCCCCCCGGGCCACGAGGGCCTCGGCGACCTCGACGAGCGTGCCGGCGGTGATGGTGAAGTCGTCCACGATCACGGCGTCGCGGCCGTCGACGTCGCCGATGAGGTCGATGACCCGCGCGGCCTCGCTGTGGTCGACGCGTTCCTTGTCGGCGATGGCGAGCGGCGCGCCCAGCCGGGTGGCGAACTTGCGCGCCTGCTTGGCGAAGCCCACGTCGGGGGAGACGACGACCAGGTCGCCGCCGCCGCCGATCGCCTCGGCGAGCATCGGCAGGGCGTACAGGTCATCGACCGGCAGGGTGAAGAACCCCTGGATCTGCGGCGCGTGCAGGTCCATCGTCACGACCCGCGCGGCGCCCGCCGCCTCGATCGCCTGCGCGCACACCCGCGCCCGTATCGAGACGCGTGGCTCGTCCTTCTTGTCGGCCTTGGCGTAGCTGAAGTACGGCATGAGCACGGTGACCGACGCGGCGCTCGCGCGCTTGAAGGCGTCGATCCAGAACAGCAGCTCCATGAAGTTGTCGTTGGCCGGGAAGACCGTCGACTGCACGACGTAGACGTGCCGTCCCCGTACGTTCTGGTTGGCCTTGACGAACAGGTTGCCGTCGGAGAAGCGGATCACTTCGCCCTCGCCGGGCTCGACGCCGAGGTGACGGCAGATCGCCGCGGTGAGCCGGCGGCTACCCGACCCGCCGAACACCAGAAGCTCTTCCATGCCCACTCCCGTCGGTGCGATGCCGCCGCTGTGCCTGCCAGGACCCGATCATGGCAGTTCCCCGGGTGGGCTGGACAGACGCCCGAACCTGATCGGCGGAGCAAGAGAAGGTTCACAGCGTGGCAAAGGCTCCGCGTCGGGCCAAGAACGGCCTCCGCCCGATCGACCCCATGCGACCGGCGACGCTCGGTCCCGACGTCACGCTGGTCGTGCTGCCCTGGGGCAGGGGGGTGACGGGGCGGCAGAGCCGGCCCAAGGCGCCGAAGAACTGGCGGCTCGTCGAGGCCCGCCGCAGCCATCTGGACGGCTGGGCCGCCTGGCGCCGCACCCTCTGAGCCGTAAGGAGGGCCGGGATGATCCCGGCCCTCCTCCCCGATCAGCTGACGACGTCCTTGTTGCGGAAACGACGCACGGCCAGGGCGAGGAACACGATCGCGTACGAGACCGACAACGCCATGCCCTTGATCATGCCGCCCCAGACCATCTGCGGTTGCAGCGCGTCGCTCCAGGCGAACGTCCAGTGCGTGGGCAGGAACTCCCGCCAGTGCCCGAGAGCGGTCACCGCGTCGATGATGTTGCTGACGATCACCAGGCCGACCGCGCCGCCCACCGCGCCGAGGGGTGAGTCCGTCGTGACCGACAGCAGGAACGCCAGTGCCGCCACGACGAGCTCGGAGACGAGCGTGTAGCCGACGATGATGAGCATCCGGGTCAGCGCGGTGCCGTTGGGCAGAACCGCGTCGGTGGCCGGCAGCCGCAGGCGGGCCCAGCCGAAAACGTAGATGCCGGTGATCATCGCCATCACCGGCAGGCTGACCACGGCCAGGGCCGCCAGGGACAGCGCGACGATGAGCTTCTGGCGCAGGAGGCGGACGCGGGGCACGGGGGCGGCGAGCAGATAGCGCAGGGACGCCCAGCCCGCCTCGCTGGCGACCGTGTCGCCGCAGAACAGCGCGACCGCGACGACGAGCAGGAAGCCCGCCGAGACGAACAGCGTGAACGCGGTGAAGTTGAGCGCTCCGGCCGTGGCGACCGTGACCAGCGCCGGGGTGTTCGGGTTGCTCCCGGACGGCGAGCCACCGATCTTGAACGCGGCGGCGAGGACCCACGGCAGCAGGAGCAGCACCACGAACGCGATCCAGGTACGCCGCCGCCGGAGCTGGCGGGTGAACTCCACCCGCAGCGGGAGCGTCTTGCGCGCGTTGTAGCTCGCGTCCCCGCCCCGCCTGCCGGTCGTCACCGTCATGATTCCTCCCCGATCAGGGCCAGGAAAGCGTCCTCGAGACGGCGGTGCGGCGTCACCCGTTCGACGGCGACGCCGCCCGTGACGAGCGCGGCCACGACCGCCGACGGCGCGGAGCCGTTGATCCGGACGAGCACACCCGGCTCGTACGGCTCGGCCTTCTCGATGCCCTCCAGCCCGGTCAGCACGTTCATCGCCCGGTCGACGTCCGGCGTGCCGACGACGATGGAGCCGTCGTGCCCGGCGATCTCGCCCACCGGGCCCGTCGCGACGAGCCGGCCCTTGTGCATGACGACGACGTCGGTGCAGGTCTGCTCGACCTCGGCGAGCATGTGGCTGGAGATGATGACCGTACGGCCCTCGGCGGCGTACCGGACGAGCACCTCGCGCATCTCCGCGATCTGGGGTGGGTCCAGGCCGTTGGTCGGCTCGTCGAGCACGAGCAGGTCGGGCAGGCCGAGCATGGCCTGCGCGATGGCCAGCCGCTGCCGCATTCCCTGGGAGTAAGTGCGGACCGGGCGGCGTACGGCGTCGCCCAGTCCGGCGATCTTCAGCGCCGCCTCGATGTGCGACTCGCCGCGCCCTGCGGCCCTCCAGTACAGCTCCAGGTTGTCGCGACCGGACAGGTGCGGCAGGAAGCCGGGCCCCTCGACGAACGAGCCGAGCCGGGACAGCACCGGCGCGCCCGGGCGTACCGGCTCCCCGAAGATGCGGATCTCCCCTTCGTCGGGATGGATCAGGCCCATCAGCATGCGCAGGGTCGTCGTCTTCCCCGCGCCGTTGGGACCGAGCAGCCCGCAGACCTGCCCGCGCTCGACGCGGAACGACAGGTCGTCCACTGCCAGGAAGCCGTTCTTGTAGCGCTTCGTCAGCCCGCTGATCTCCAGCGGGACCGTCACGTCCGCCTGGTCGCCGTGCCTGCGGCGGCGTCGCGAGGTCGCCATGATGAGGACCGCCGCGACCACCGCGATGGCCGGCAGGCCCCACACCCACCAGGGCAGTGGGGCGGGCGGCGTGCGCAGCGCGGGCACCTCCGGGACGCTCAGCGGCGACTCGACCGCCACGGTGTAGGTGGCCGGGCGCGCCGGGGAGACGAAGCCCATGTCGGTGGCGCTGAAGACGACCCGGATCCGGTGGTCGGCCGCGAAGCGGTGGTCCATGGGCGGCAGCGTCACCTGCGCCGTGCCCTCCAGGTGCAGCGGCGCGGCGATGCGGCGGGCCAGGGAGGCCTGCCCGTCGGGACCGACGTCGTACACCTTGGCGAAGAGCGTGGGCCGATCGGCGCCCGTACGGTCCCGCGCGGTGGTGGTCACGCGGAGCCGCAGCCCCGCGGCGCCGGTCAGCTGCACCGGCGAGCTCAGCGGCTCGGAGTCGAACGTCGCGGACTGGCCGGGCAGGTTCAGGTCGATGCCGCCGCCGGGGAGCGCGCTGAGGCCGCCGAGCAGGCCCAGGCCGGGCATGGCGGAGATCGACGAGGGGGAACCGCCCGCGGGGTTCTGGATGGCCTGCTGCTCACCGCTGAGCGGGATCGAGCGGCGCGCGGTGCCGGACAGCCCGGGGTAGTGCGCGGCCGAGGCGGCGCCGATGGTGACCCGCTGCGTCGAGGAGTCGATGCCGCCCGAGCGCGTGACGGTGAAACCGCCGCCCGTGAGCGGCGGGCCGCCCTTGAGGTAGTGGTCGAACCAGTCGGAGACGAGCCCGTCGACGCGGGCGGTCTCCGGGTCGCCGCCGTCGTGGCCGCCCTGGAACCAGACCGTACGGACCGGCGCGCCGGTGATCGCGTGGGCGTTGCGGTCGGACTGGTCGAGCGGGAACAGCGAGTCGGTCTGGCCTTGGACCAGCAGGGTCGGCACGTGAATGCGGCCGGCGACCGAGGAGGGGCTGTCACGCCGGAGCGTCGCGATGGCCTCCGGCGTCGGCTGTCCGGTCTCGGCCACCTTCTGGTACATCGCGCACAGCGACGGCAGGAACCGTCCACAGGCTGTGGACGACGCCCCGCTCGTGAAGAAGATGCCGGCCCAGGCCTTCTTGAAGACGCCGTTCGCCGCGCCCTTCCCGGTCGCGTCGGGGAACAGCGAGTCCGCGAGGTCGTACCACGTGATCTGCGGGGCGATCGCGTCGATCCGCCGGTCGTACGCGGCCGACAGCAGCGAGATCGCGCCGCCGTAGGACGCGCCCGCGATGCCGACCCGCGGGTCGCCGGGGCCGTCGAGGCGGACGTCGGGCCGGCGGGCCAGCCAGTCGACGAGCTGCCGGACGTCTTTCACGTCGTAGTCGGGCGAGTCGAGCGTGATCTCGCCGCCGGACTGGCCGAATCCGCGCGCGGACCAGGTGAGCACCGCGAAGCCGCGCCGGGCGAGCTCCTCGGCCTGGGCGCGGGTGCTGTCCTTGCTCGCGCCGAAGCCGTGGGCGAGGATCACGGCGGGCGCGCGCCCGGCGGTGTGCACGGGTTCGTAGAACGTCGTGTCGAGACCGACGTGCTGGTCGTCCTTCGGCCCGTCCACGACCGTGATGCGCTGGTCGATGGTGGTCACGCGTGGCCTGTCGTCGACGGTCGCCCAGGTCAACGCCCCCGCGAGCACGACCGCGACGCCGGCGATGGCCGCCGGCCTTCCCCATCTCATGTCAAGACCTTATTCGGCGTGCCAGGCGGTGAGGGCAGGCCCGGTACTTGGGCGCTCGCGCAAAGTGCGATGATCCCCAATGATGTTCCCGGGCGACGCGGGCCGGCCGCGGTACCCGCGGGGTTTTCCCCCGCGCGGACAACCCGGACCGGGCCGCGACCGTCCTCTCCCCTGAGGACGAGAGAACGGAGGCCACGATGCGCGGCGCGCGGCGCCCCCACGCACGGCCCGGATTGATCGCGGTAGTGATCGCTCTCTGGGTGGTGATCGCGGCGATCGCCCTGACGGGCACGCTCATCGCCGCCTTCTCCCAGGAACACCCCGTGCACTTCTCCACGCCGGTGAAGATCTACCCGGTGTCGCAGGAGATCCCCGGCCCGCAGTGCCCGGCGGGTGTGCAGGGCGCGATCGGGCAGAGCGCGGCCGGTCCGGTCTGTTACCAGCTCACGACCGGCATCACGATCAAACGGGTCAACGACCTGCACGTGGAACGCGCCACGTCCGGCGGGTACGCCGTGTCGCTCAGCCTGATCCCGGCCGACGGAAAGGCGCTGACCCGCCTGACCCGCTCGGCGGTCGGCCGCCCGTACGCGCTGACCGTACGCGACCAGGTGGTGGCCGCGCCGCGCGTGGACGCCCCGATCACCAAGGGCCGGATCCTGATCAGCGGCAACCTCACCCGCGACGCCGCTAACACCATCGTGAGCCGCCTGAAGGGCCGGACCGCGCAGTCGGCCTGACGTCAGATCGCGTGCAGGGCGGACGCGCCCGTACGCGCCTCGCGGGCGACCGTGTCCAGCGCCTCCTGGGACTCGGCGTCGGCCGCGCGGTAGACGATCAGCCGCCGGCTGAGATCGCCCAGCGGGGTCAGCACGTCGTACGCGATGGAGAACGCGCCCACGCGCGGATGCAGCAGCGCCTTCGTCCCGTGGCCGTTCACCATGACGTCGCGGCGCTCCCAGAGCCGGGCGAACTCCTCGTCCTGCGAGAGCCTCTCGACCAGGCTCGCGAGCGCGGCGTCGTCCGGATGCGCGGCCCACGCAGCGCGCAGGTCGGCGATGCCCTCGCGGATGATCCGCTCCCGGTCGCGGTAGAACCCGGCGAACGCCGGGTGCAGCACGCAGAGGTAGAGCGCGTTGCGCTGCTCGGGCGGAAGGCCGGGGAAATCGAGCATCAGCCAGGCCATCTCGGGGTTCCACGCGACGATGTCGAAGCGGTGGTCGATGACCATGGCCGGCAGCGGTGACAGGGCGCTGACCAGCGCGGCCAACGCGGCGGTGTCGCCGTCGGATCGTCTCCTGGCCGCGGACCAGTGCCGGGTCAGGTCGAAGAGGTACGCGCGCTCGTCGTCGCTCAGCCGCAGCGCGCGGGCGAGCGCGTCGAGCACGTCCGGGGAGGGGCGCAGCCCGCGGCCCTGCTCCAGCCGGATGACGTAGTCGACGCTCACCCCGGCCAGCTCGGCGACCTCCTCCCGGCGGAGGCCGGGCGTGCGGCGGGTGCGGCGGCGCCGCGGGAGGTCGACGGCCTCCGGGTCGAGGCGTTCGCGCCGCGCCCGCAGGAAGACCCCGAGTTCGTGCGCCACGTCGACGTTCGCGGTCATGGGCTCGAATCTACCTTCCTGGGAGTGCCGGTCCCATGATCGATCTTCCCTTACGCCGCCCTCGCCGTCCGGCGCACGCTTGCCGTGACGGATCGGCCGATGGCCGGCCGGAATCATCGAAGGAGAACATTCTGTGGCTGGATCACTGGACGCCTACCGGCTGCTGGGCCGCTCGGGCCTGCGGGTGTCGCCGCTGGCGCTCGGGACGATGACCTTCGGCTCCGACTGGGGCTGGGGCGCCGGCGAGGACGAGGCCCGCCGCATCTTCGACACCTACGTCGACCGGGGCGGCAACTTCGTCGACACCGCCAACCAGTACACCAACGGCACCGCGGAGCGGCTGGTCGGGGAGTTCGCCCGGGACCGGCGCGACAGCCTGGTCATCGCGACGAAGTACACCCTGACCTCACGCCCCGGCGACCCCAACTCCGGCGGGAACCACCGCAAGAGCATGGTCCGCTCGGTCGAGGACAGCCTGCGCCGGCTCCGTACGGACTACGTCGACCTGCTGTACCTGCACGCGTGGGACTTCACGACGCCCGTGGAGGAGGTCATGCGGGCCATGGACGACCTCGTACGCGCGGGCAAGGTCCTCTACGTCGGCATCTCCGACACGCCGGCCTGGCAGGTCGCGCGCATGCAGACGATCGCCGACCTGCGCGGCTGGTCGCCGCTCGTCGCCCTGCAGATCGAGTACAGCCTGATCGAGCGGACGGTGGAGCGCGACCTGATCCCGATGGCAGGGGAGATGGGGCTCGGCGTCATTCCGTGGTCGCCGCTCGGCAGCGGCGTGCTGACGGGCAAGTACACCCGGGACGACCTGGACCTCGGGGACGGCTCGTCCGCGGCCGAGGGCAGCCGCAAGAACGTCGCCGCCGCCAACGGCGCGCTGACCGAACGCGGGCTCGCCATCGCCGACGTCGTACGGAAGGTCGCGAGCGACCTCGGCGTGACGTCGTCCCAGGTCGCCCTCGCCTGGACGACCCGCGACGCGCGGGTGACGGCACCGATCATCGGGGCGCGGACGGTCGAGCAACTGGAGGACAACCTCGGCGCGCTGGACCTGACGCTCTCCGACACGGCGCTGGCCGACCTGAAGACGGCCAGCGCGGTCGACCTCGGCTTCCCGCATGAGTTCCTCGCCCGCCCGATGACGCGCAACGTCATGTTCGGCGACCTGCGGATCGAGCGGGCCTCTTGAGCCATGCGGTCAGTCGATGCGCCAGGTGTCGCCGCTGCCGAGGAGGTCCGTGAGGTCGCCCGGACCCTGCTGGGCGACGGCCTCGTCGAGCTGCTCGCGCATCAGCGCGTCGTACGTCGGGCGTTCGACCTGCCGGAAGATGCCGATCGGGGTGTGCTCGAAGGTCGGGGAGTCGAGGCGGGACAGCGCGAACGCCAGTGACGGGTCCTCGCTCTTCGCGTCGTGCACGAGGAGGTCCGGCGAGTCGGCCGGGACGACCTCGATCGCGCCCGACGGCGCGCGCCGCAGGCCCTTGTCGCGGTCGGCGCCGAACACGATCGGCTCACCGTGCTCCAGCCGGACCGTCACGTCGTCGCGCTGCGACGGGTCCTTCAGCGGGGCGAACGCGTCGTCGTTGAAGATGTTGCAGTTCTGGTAGATCTCGACGAGTGACGTGCCGTTGTGCTGGGCCGCGGCCCGCAGCACCGACTGCAGGTGCTTGCGGTCGGAGTCGATGGTGCGCGCCACGAACGACGCCTCGGCGCCGATCGCGAGGGAGATCGGGTTGAACGGGGCGTCGAGCGAGCCCATCGGCGTCGACTTGGTGATCTTCCCGACCTCCGAGGTCGGGGAGTACTGGCCCTTGGTCAGGCCGTAGATCCGGTTGTTGAACAGCAGGATCTTCAGGTTGACGTTGCGGCGCAGCGAGTGGATCAGGTGGTTTCCGCCGATGGACAGCGCGTCGCCGTCGCCGGTGACCACCCAGACCGACAGGTCCGGGCGGGAGGACGCGAGCCCGGTCGCGATCGCCGGCGCGCGGCCGTGGATCGAGTGGAACCCATAGGTGTTCATGTAGTACGGGAACCGTGACGAGCAGCCGATGCCCGAGACGAACACGACGTTCTCCCGCCGGAGCCCGAGCTCGGGCAGGAACCCCTGGACGGCGGCGAGGATCGCGTAGTCACCGCACCCCGGGCACCAGCGGACCTCCTGGTCCGTCTTGAAGTCCTTGGCGGTCTGCCGCTCGGAGTCCTTGGGGACGAGAGCGAGAGGATCACTCATGAGCTGATCACATCCTGGAGGACGTCCTGGAGTTCCTCGGCCTTGAAGGGCAGGCCGCGGACGCGGTTGTAGCCGATCACGTCGACGAGATAACGGCCGCGCAGCAGCAGGGCGAGCTGGCCGAGGTTGATCTCCGGCACCACGACCTTGTCGTAGGAGCGGAGCACCTCTTCGATGTTCGCGGGGAACGGGTTGAGGTGACGCAGGTGGGCCTGGGCGATCCGGCCGCCGGCGGCGCGGATGCGGCGTACGGCGGCGGTGATCGCGCCGTAGGTGCCGCCCCAGCCGAGGACGAGCACGTCGGCCGCGCCGGAGGGGTCGTCGACGGCCAGCGGCGGGATGTCGCGGGCGATGCCGTCGACCTTGGCCTGGCGCAGGCGGGTCATCAGGTCGTGGTTGGCCGGGTCGTAGGAGATGTTGCCGGTGCCGTCGGCCTTCTCGATGCCGCCGATGCGGTGTTCGAGGCCGGGCGTGCCGGGCACCGCCCACGGCCGGGCGAGCGTGTCGGGGTCGCGCTTGAACGGCAGGAACTCCTCGTCCGGCACCGCCTCGGCGAAGCCCGGCGTGATCTCGGGCAGCGAGTCGACGTCGGGGATCTGCCACGGCTCGGAGCCGTTCGCGAGGTAACCGTCGGACAGCAGGATGACCGGGGTGCGGTACTTCACCGCGATCCGTGCCGCCTCGATCGCGGCGGCGAAGCAGTCGGACGGTGTGCACGGCGCCACGACCGGCACCGGCGCCTCGCCGTTACGGCCGTACATCGCCTGCAGGAGGTCGGCCTGCTCGGTCTTGGTCGGCATGCCGGTGGACGGGCCCGCGCGCTGCACATCGATCACGATCAGCGGCAGCTCGGTGGCGACGCCCAGGGCGACCGTCTCGCTCTTGAGCGAGATGCCGGGGCCGGAGGTGGTCGTCACGCCCAGCGATCCGCCGAACGACGCGCCGAGCGCGGAGCCGACGGCGGCGATCTCGTCCTCGGCCTGGAACGTACGGACGCCGAAGCGCTTGTGCTTGGACAGCTCGTGGAGGATGTCGGAGGCCGGCGTGATCGGGTAGGAGCCGAGGAACAGCGGCAGGCCCGACCGGCTGCTCGCGGCGACGAGGCCGTAGGCCAGTGCCACGTTGCCGGAGATGTTGCGGTAGAGCCCCGGCGGCAGCGTCGCCGGCTTGACCTCGTAGGACACCGAGAACGACTCGGTCGTCTCGCCGTAGCTCCAGCCCGCCTGGAAGGCCGCGATGTTGGCCTTCATGATCTCGGGCTTCTTGGCGAACTTCAGCTCCAGGAAGCGCACGGTCGCGTCCGTCGGCCGGTGGTAGAGCCAGGACAGCAGCCCGAGGGCGAACATGTTCTTGGCCCGCTCGGCGTCCTTCTTGGAGATGTCGAAGTCTTCGAGCGCCTTGACCGTCATCGAGGTCAGCGGCAGCGAGTGGATGCGGTATTCGTCCAGCGAGCCGTCCTCGAGCGGGCTCGCGGCGTAGCCGACCTTGGCCAGCGCGCGCTTGGTGAACTCATCGGTGTTGACGATGAGATCCGCGCCGCGCGGCAGGTCGGCGACGTTGGCCTTGAGCGCGGCGGGGTTCATCGCCACCAGCACGTTGGGCGCGTCGCCGGGCGTGACGATGTCGTGGTCGGCGAAGTGCAACTGGAAGCTCGAGACGCCCGGCAGGGTGCCGGCGGGCGCGCGGATCTCGGCGGGGAAGTTGGGAAGGGTCGACAGGTCGTTGCCGAAGGCGGCCGTCTCCTGGGTGAAACGATCGCCGGTCAACTGCATACCGTCGCCAGAGTCGCCCGCGAAGCGGATGATCACGCGATCAAGTTGTTGGACCTGCTTGGTCACGGAGCAAGACCTCCTCGACGAGCAGCACTTTTCCGGTGCAAGGCGTCCGTGTCCGTAGTGCTACTTAGGCTTACCTTCATGCTACGTCCAGGGTGGCGTGGTTAAGACTTGGTTCGTGCGGACCTGGATGTGATTCGCGCGGCATACGACCGCGGGCCACCCCCGATCCCCACGGAGTCGTTTCCCCGCTGCCGGCGGACGCAAGCGTGCCGCGGGTGCATACCTGCGGGCCTCCGGCGAGCGACGTTCCGACCACGAGCCGGACTATAGGCGGTCGCGCTGTCGTCCCGCTTAAACGGCAGGCGGCCGGCTCGCCGGGCGCGTACGCACCCGTGAGCCGGCCGCCTGCCTCAAGAAGACCTTCAGCTGCCCTGCTGCTCCTGAGACAGCTTGCTGAGCAGGCTGCTGACGTCGCCGCTGGAGTTCACGGTCGCGTCGAACGTCGAGCTCGCGTGGATGGTGAACCGCCCGTTGTGTGAGCGATACCACGACGACCAGGACCCGCCGCTGGTACGGCAGGTGATCGTCGTCTGGTGGCTGGGCGTCGTCGTGCCGGTGCCCTTGCACGTCGACACGGTCGGGCCGTCGCCCCAGAACCTGGCGTTCATCGTGACCTTCACCGAGGAGGTGGAGCCGCCCACCGAGGACGGCATCACGCTGCCGTGCACGGTGCAGCCCGACTCGGTGCAGCTACCGAACTGGATCTTGCCCATCGGCAGCATGCTGATCGACGGGTCGTACGCGTCCTTGAGAGCCTGGACGTCGCTGCGGAGCTGGGAGAAGACCGGGCTCATCGCGCCGGCGGCCAGTGACTTCACGTCGAGGGCGTACGAGTCGCTGCCCGCGGTGCCCTCGATCCGCAGCAGGCGGTGCGGCGAGCTCTTGGAGATGTAGTACGTCGTCTCGCTGACCGTCATCTTGATCGCCGGAGTGCTGCCGGCCGGGGTGTTGACCGCCTGCGGGTCGTTGCCGGCCTGCCCCAGGACCTGCGCGAGCTTGGACGGTGAGAAGTCGGCGAGCTTCAGGTCGGTGGCCGAGTCCGGGGCCTTGGACCACTTGCCGTCCGCCTTGTCGGCCGCGGTCGAGGACTGGCCCTGAGCGGTCCAGAAGGTGGAGTCGGCCTTGATGTAGGACGAGTCTCCGACGTCGACGCGCGTGACCGGGGAGCCGTGCGAGGTGTAGGAGGCGTGGGCGCTACCGGCCTTCGTCACGTTGAACGTCGCCTGGCCGCCGCCGTACGTGCCGGTGTAGGTGGCGCCCGCCGCCTGGCCGAGCGCCTGGCCCGCCTGTGCGGCCGCCTTGCCCGAGGTCTTCTTCGGGTCGTCACCGGATCCGCCGCCGATCATGACGACGATGACCACCAGGATGATCAGAGCGAGGACGCCGCCGCCGATCGCCAGGAAGACGCCCGAGCCGCTCTTCTTGGGAGGCTGCGGCGGCGGCCCGTAGCCGTACGGCTGGGACGGCCCGGTGCCCCACGGCGGAGGCCCGCCGGGTCCACCCGGTCCGCCGGGCCCGCCCGGACCACCCGGTCCGCCGGGGCCGGGGCCGGGGCCGCCCGGCCAGCCGCCGCCCTGCGGTGGTCCCTGCTGCCACTGGGGCGTGCCACCTGGAGGCGGCCACGAACCCGGCTGGCCTCCCTGGCCTCCCTCTGGCCCCATGGTCATGGCTCCCCCTAAAATGAACGCCGCTCGTCGCCGTGACCTTACGGTTTGCGGCTATGTCCGACAAGTGATGTAGCCGTTTCTGTTACCTGGCGGAGACCGCCCCGCAAAAGGATGATTCGCCGGTCTGAGCGTACGGTGCTCCAGCGCATTACGCTGACCTCATGCACGGCTACTACGGGACCTACGTCAGCGTCGTCGTGTTGTTCCTCATCGGCGGTCTGATCGTCGGCGGAGGAATGCTGGCCAACCGGTCGCTGCGCCCGCACCGGCCGACGCGCGAGAAGCTCACGACGTACGAGTGCGGAGTCGATCCGGTCGGCGACGGATGGGCGCAGTCCTACGTCCGCTACTACGTCTTCGCCTACCTCTACGTCATCTTCGCAGTCGACGCGGTGTTCCTGTTCCCCTGGGCGACCGTGTTCTCCGCCAAGGGGTACGGATCGGTCACCCTGGGGGAGATGTTCGTCTTCCTGGCCTTCATCGCGGCGGGGCTCGTGTACGCCTGGAAGAAGGGTGTGCTCGGCTGGGTCTGAAACAATGACCGATATGGGTGCCGTCGATCTGCCGGAGCCGCGCATCGGGCCGGCGAGCAAACTCGCCCCGAAGCCGGTCAAGTTCGTGCTCAACTGGGGACGCAGATACTCTCTGTGGGTCTTCAACTTCGGCCTGGCCTGCTGCGCGATCGAGTTCATCGCGACCTCGATGTCGCGGCACGACTTCATCCGGCTGGGGGTGATCCCGTTCGCGCCCGGCCCGCGGCAGGCCGACCTGATGGTCGTCTCCGGCACGGTCAGCGACAAGATGGCGCCCGCGGTGAAGCGCCTCTACGAGCAGATGCCCGAGCCGAAGTACGTCATCTCCTTCGGCGCGTGCTCCAACTGCGGTGGCCCGTACTGGGACTCCTACTGCGTGACCAAGGGCGTCGACCAGATCATCCCGGTCGACGTGTACGTCCCGGGCTGCCCGCCCCGGCCGGAGGCGCTGCTGCACGGCATCATCCGCCTGCAGGAGAAGATCGCCACCGAGTCGCTCGGCGGCCGGTACGCCGAGCCTGGCGAGTCGGTGGCGCCCCCACCCGAGGTCAAGGCCAAGGCGCCGACGCCGGCGGTCTTCCGCCGGCCCCTCGTGCTGCCGCCGGTCCCGGAGCCGGAGGAGATCGAGGCGGCCGAGGAGTCGACGCAGAGCCTGGCCCTCCCCGAAGCCGAAGCCGTGGCCGACGTCGTACGGGCGCGTGACCTCTCGCCCGCTCAGCAGGAACAGGTCGAGGCGGCGGAGGAGACAGTGGAGGTCCCGGTGCCCCAAGAACCGGTGGCTGAGGAGACGCAGCAGCTCCCGCCCGCCGAGGAGCCCGAGGGCGAGTCCGCCTCGGCCGAGACGCAGCAGATCGCCCCGCTCCCCGACACCGCCGAGAGGGGCGCTGAGGAGACGCAGGTGCTCCCGCCCGCCGACGAGGTCCAGCGCCTCGCCGAGGAGGCGGAGGCGGCGGAGGAGCCGGTGTCCGAACGCACCGCGGGCACCAACCAGCTCCCGCACGCCGACGAGGTCCGGCGCGAGGCCTCGGCCTTCGAGGACACCCAGGAGTACGTCCCGGGCCAGGAGGCCACGCTCCAGGACGCGATCCCCAAAGAGGCGACCGAGGCGACGCGGCGGGACCTGCCGTCCGCCGAAGAGGTGCGCAAGGCCGCCGAGGAGAGACAACCTCCCCGCCGCCGGGGCGCGCGGCTGAGAAAGTTCGCCGAGCCGCCGCCGGTCGACGCGCTCGACGACCCCGACATCATTCCGGGACTCCGCGATGACGATTGAGCTGTCCGTGGCGTGGTCGCGGCGGTTCGGCGACGAGGTGCACAGCGAGGACACGTTCGGTCTGCTCACCGTCGACGTGCCGCCGGACCTGTGGACCGAGTCGCTGGCCTTCGCCCGCGACGATCTCGAGTGCGGCTACTTCGACTGGCTGACCGCCGTCGACGAGCTGGAGGACGGGTTCGCGATCGTGGCGCACGTCTACTCCCTGCCCCAGGGCCACCACCTGCTCGTACGCACGCGGGTGCCGCGCGAGGACCCGCGCCTCGCCACCGCGACCGGCGTCTACCGCGGCGCGAACTGGCACGAGCGCGAGACGTTCGAGATGTTCGGCGTGCTCTTCGACGGGCATCCGGACCTCAAGCCGCTGCTGCTGCCGGACGGGTTCGAGGGGAATCCGCTGCGCAAGGAGTTCGTGCTGGCCGCCCGGGTGGCCAAGCCGTGGCCGGGCGCGAAGGAGCCGGGCGAGTCCGGGCACGGCGCGCCGAGCCGCCGCCGCATGCTGCCGCCGGGCGTCCCGCAGGACTGGGGACCCGCCGCCCGCCAGGCCGCCGCCGAGCGTCCCGCGCGCCGGCGCGAGCGCGGCATCAGCCCCGAGGGCGGCGACGATGTCTGACCTGGCGATCACCGCGATCAAGCTCCTGCTGGTCGTGGCGGCGTTCCTGGTGCTGCCGCTGATCGTCGGGCAGGTCGAGCACAAGGTGATGGCGCACATGCAGGGGCGCCTCGGCCCGATGTACGCGGGAGGCTTCCACGGCTGGGCGCAGCTCGTCGCGGACGGGGTGAAGTTCGCCCAGAAGGAGGACGTCGTCCCGGCCGCCGCCGACCGCCGGATCTTCACGCTCGCCCCGGCGGTGGCGCTGATCCCGTATCTCATCGTGCTGATCGTGATCCCGGTCGGGCCGGGCGGCCAGGTGGGCGTCTCGCTCGACCCGGGGCTGTTCTTCGCCCTGGCCATGATCGGCGTCGCGGTGCTCGGCGCGCTCATGGCCGGCTGGTCGAGCGCGAACAAGTACAGCCTCCTCGGCGGCATGCGCGTCGCCGCCCAGCTGCTGTCCTACGAGCTGCCGATGGTCCTGGCCGCCTCCTCGGTGGCGATGGCCGCGGGCACCCTCAACCTGTCCGGGATCGTCGACCACTGGGAGTGGTGGTGGCTGCCGTGGCAGGCGGTCGGCGGAGCGGTCTTCTTCATCGCCGGCCTGGCCGAGCTGCGCCGCCCGCCGTTCGACATGCCGGTCGCGGACAGCGAGATCATCTTCGGCCCGTACACGGAGTACACCGGCCTGCGGTTCGCGTTCTTCCTGCTCGCCGAGTACGCCGGCATCGTCGTGCTGTCGGCGCTGACGACCGTGCTGTTCCTCGGCGGGTGGAAGGGCCCGGTGCTCGACACGCAGCTCGGCTGGCTGTGGACGCTGATCAAGGTGATGTTCCTGTCCTTCGTGGTCATCTGGCTGCGGGTCAGCTACCCCCGCATGCGCGAGGACCAGCTGCAGAAACTCGCCTGGGCCGGCCTGGTGCCGCTCGCCCTCGCCCAGCTCGCCCTGACCGGGGTGATCAAGCTCGCCATCGCCTGAGCCCGGTCAGGTCCAGTACGTGTCGTGGCGGAGGTAGAACTCCTCCCACTCCTCGGGGGTGAGCTCCCGGCGGCCGGCGCCGACGTCGGCGAGGGTCTCGAAGTAGTCCTCGCGCGGCGCGCCGGGGGCGAAGAGGATGAGCATCGACGCCGGCTCGCCCGACTCGTTGCGGAACGCGTGGATTCCGCCCTCGGGGACGTACAGGAAGTCGCCGGACGTCGTGTCGATCCACTTATCGCCGTTGAAGAGCCGTACGGTCCCGGACAGCACGAAGAACGACTCGGAGATCGTCTTGTGGAAGTGCGGTGACGGGCCGCTGGGCTTGGCGGCCATGTCCCAGCGGTACAGGCCGAACTGCCCGTTCGTGGACGCGCCGGTGGCGAGGTAGCTCGCCGATCCGCCGGAGGTGTAGCGCAGTTCGGGCGCCGTGCCGGCCGGCCGGTACACCGCGCTGATCTCGCCGGCGTCGCCGTCGTAGCGGGGCTCGGGGTAGGACATGCGAAGGCTCCTCTCAGCCGCCCGTGAGTGTGCGGCTCACCGAGAATATGATCACCGCGACGATCGCCGCGGCGTACGCCGCCGTCGTCCAGGCGATGACGCGGGTGCGGCGCGGCTCGCTCATGTCCCGGAACGACAGCAGCCACGCGAGGCCGGGCAGCACCAAGATGCCGTGCATGGTCACCGCGTGGACGGGCTTGAGAAAGCCGCCGGCGGAGTAGGCGGCCTGCTGGTGCCCGGTCCGGACGAGGATCACGCCGCGCGCGATCATGATCGCTCCGCTGGCCAGGGCGACGAGCAGCGTGACGAAGCCCGCGCGCAGCGCCAGCCGGGTGCTCTCCGGCACGCCGGCGTTCGGCCCGAACGCCCGTACCGTCAGCGTCACCAGCACCACGATCAGTACGCCGCCGCCCACGGCCAGGAGCATCGAGATCACCGTGTTGAACGGCGTCTCCATGTCGAAGTGCGACGGGACGTGCCGCCACGCCTGCAGGTCGATCATCGCGGTCTCGGCGACGCAGGCGGCGGCGAAGACCCCGAGGAGCGCCGTACGGGCGCGGTCGCCGATCCGCAGGTACGACGCGACCCAGGCGATCGTGATCAGCGTCAGCCCGAACGACAGGCCGAACGTGACCGGTTTGCGCCAGGAGACCGGCCCCTCCCAGGGCCCGCCGTCGACCGCGAAGACGGCGAGGTGGAACAGCCCGGAGACGATCAGCGCCGCCCCGATCGCGTGGCAGACGCGATCCACCCGCCGTCCCTCGGTCCAGAACGACCACAGCGAGACGAGGACCCCCGGCGCCGAGCGAGCGGTGATGGAGTGCATGAGCCGGCCGTCCCTTCCGCGTCCCGCACGATGGAAACGCTTAGACATCTAAGCATGAGATGTCTAAGCGAGTCCAACGTGGGAACGGGCGGAGGTCGGCCGACGCACACCGCGGCACTGTTCGCCGGGGAACGGTTGTTCGGCGTGTTGAACCGGACGATCGAGTGCCGGGACGTGACGGTGTCGCTCGAGACCGCCCGTTCCTTCGGTGGTGGTGCCGCCGCCAATGCGGCCGTTGTTGTTGGTGAGCCGGCTCGCGATGACCGTGACGGTGCGATGGCGTCCGACGCGCGCCGGATGGCCGTTCCCGGACCGCCCACAATGGTGAGATCCGCGTTGATGATCGGCAGTGCGTCCGTGCCCACCGCCGGCGTGGTGATCGCGTAGATGCAGTTCGGGGCCGGCCGGAGTACGGCCCTGCCGAGCTCGTTGGCCGTGTTGATCGCCGAGACGAGCGTGGTCGAACTGCGCGGGACGTGGAAGAAGCGCACGTGCGGAACGGAGGCCATGTTCCTGTGGACATAATCCTCGCAGGTGAAGAATTGTCTTGATCACTGCGCAATAAAGTGCACGCTACCTCGCGGCGGGACATATATTCACCCGGCAATTCCAATGAATCGGAAGGCTCCCGGCGCGTCCTCCGCGGCCCGGCCGTCCTTCCGTCCCGCCGGGTCGGACGGAGGGTCTGGAAACCTCAGGTCGGTCACGTCCGTCAGAGAGGGTGTGAATCACTTTCGACCGGGACCGCCGTACGATCGCCGTATGGCCTGGCCTGGTCCGCCCCCGCCGCCGCGGCCCCCCATGCGGCCGCCGGCAGGGCCGCCCTTTCCGGTTCCGCCGACACCGCCGTCGGACGGGCGTGCCTGGGCGATGGTGCCGCTCCTGACCGGCGGCTTCGGCGCCCCCGCCTCATTCCTGTACGCCGCCCTGTGCCGTCGCTCCGCCTCGCTCGGCGGGGCCGCGGTCCTCTACTCGGCGGGCGTGATCGGCGGCTGCGCCGGCCTGGTCGAGGGCAACGACGGCCCGGCCGTGCTCGGCCTGCTCCTGCTCATCCTCACCTGGACGCTCAGCACGGTGCACGCGCTCGTCGCCCGCCCACGGCTCTACCCCCCGACCACCCCCCGCGACCAGATGAACCAGCGCGCCGTCGAGATGGCGCGCCACCGCCGCTCGCTCCGCGAGGCCGCGCGCAAGGTGGTCTCCGAGGACCCGGTCCTCGCCCGCGAGCTGCGCATCGGCCGCCCGGACCTCCTGCCGCGCTCGTTCGACGACGGCGGCCTGGTCGACGTCAACCACGTGACGCCGGAGGTGCTGAGCCGGCTGCCCGGCCTGACGTACGAGATGGTCGACCGGATCATGCAGGTCCGCACCCACAGCGGCGGTTTCGTCTCCGCCGAGGAGCTCGTCGTGCACTGCGACCTGCCGCCGTCCGTCGTCTCGGAGATCGCGGAGTACGCCCTGTTCACCCGGTGAGCCGGGGTGGGGCGGTCCGAACCCCGGCGTTCGTGCTGCCACGATCGACCCCAGGGCGCCGGTCGGCGAGCATGGGAGGGTCCGTCGCCGAGCGAAACCGGGGTGCCGCCGATGAGCCGGGTCAAGCTCGGCGCCGTGCTGCGAGCGCCGTTCGGCCGCCGCGCGTGGGCCGAGATCCTGTACGTGGTCGTGAGCACGCCCCTCGCGGTCCTCGGGTTCGTCTACGCGATCGTGACGCTGGTCCTGGGCACCGGCCTGGCCGTCACCGCCGCCGGGTTCCCGCTGCTGGCCGCCGGCCTGGGCGGCGCCCGCCGGATCACCTCGCTGCACCGGCGGCTCGCCGCCCGCCTCCTCGGCGAGCACCTGGAGGCCCCCGCACGCCCGCGCGCGGGATCGGGGCTCCTCGGCCGGCTGCAGGTCCGGCTCGGTGACGCGGCCGGCTGGCGCGCGCTGTGCTACCTGGTGCTCAAGCTCCCCATGACGCTCATCCACCTCTACGTCCTGCTGGTCACCTGGGAGTGGGGCGTGTTCGCGCTCACCTATCCGGCGCAGCACGCCCTCGGCATCAACCAGAACAGCGTGGGCATCCACATCAACGGCTTCGTCTTCGACAGCCGGCCCCGCCAGCTGCTGGTGTCCGTCTTCGGCCTGGCGCTGATCGTCCTCGGCCCCTGGGCCCTGCGCCTGTCGCTGATCACGGACCGCATCCTGATGCGCTGGCTGCTCGGCCGGCGTGGGCTGGCCGAGCGCGTACGCGACCTGGAGGAGACGCGGGCCCGCGCGGTCGACGACGCGGCGGCCACCCTGCGCACCATCGAACGCGACCTGCACGACGGCGCGCAGGTCCGGCTGATCGCGCTGACGATGCAGCTCACGATGGTGCGCGACGCGGTTGCCGACGACAATGCCCGCGCGCTGGTCGCGACCGCCCAGGCGACCGCGAGAGAGGCCATCGCGGAGCTTCGCGAGCTCGTACGCGGCATCCACCCGCCCGCGCTCGACCACGGCCTGGACACCGCGCTGGCCACGCTCGCCGCCCGCAGCGCCGTGCCCGTCGAGCCGAGCATCGAGCTGGCGACCCGGCCCACCGCGGCGATCGAGTCCATCGCCTACTTCTGCGCCGCCGAGCTCCTGGCCAACGTCGCCAAGCACAGCGGCGCCACCCGGGCCTGGCTCTCGCTCACCCAGTCCGACGGCCGGCTGCGGCTGCGCGTACGCGACGACGGCTCCGGCGGCGCCGTCCCCGGCCCCGGCTCGGGCCTGTCGGGCCTGCAGGACCGCGTACGCACGGTGGACGGGCGGCTGGACGTCGCCAGCCCGCCGGGCGGCCCTACGGTGGTCACCGTCGAACTCCCATCGCACGCCTGAGGGCCACTCCATGCGCATCGTGATCGCCGACGACGCCGCCATCCTGCGCGACGGCCTCGCCCACCTGCTGACCGCGCGCGGCCACGAGGTCGTCGCGAGCGTCGGTGACGCGCGGGGCCTCCGGGTGGCCGTCGACGGCCACCGGCCGGACGTCGCGGTGATCGACATCCGGATGCCGCCCACGCACACCGACGAGGGCCTGCGGGCCGCGATCGAGCTGCGCCGCGACCATCCGGGCCTGGGCATCCTGCTGTTCTCCCAGTACGTCGAGACGCGCTACGCCACCGACCTGCTGGCCGGATCGCCTGCCGGGGTCGGCTACCTGCTGAAGGAGCGGGTCGGCGACATCGACGACTTCGTGGACGCCCTCCACCGCGTGGCCTCCGGCGGCACGGCGCTGGATCCCGAGGTGGTCGGCCACCTGCTGAACGCCGGCCGCCAGGGCGTCGGCGCGCTGACGCCGCGTGAGCGCGAGGTGCTGGGCCTCATGGCCGAGGGGCGTACGAACGCGGCCATCGCCAAGACCCTCGTCGTGTCCGACCGCGCGGTGGAGAAGCACATCGCGAACATCTTTCTCAAGCTCGGGCTGGCCCCTTCCGGCGACGACCACCGCCGCGTACTGGCGGTCCTGCGTTACCTGGGTGCCTGACCCGGCCGCGACGCGCCGCCGCGACAGGGGCTCCGGTTTGCCAACGCGCCCGGATAAGCAATCATGGTGCGCGTGGCACGCCTACCCGGAACCGGCCTGGCAAAGGGCCTCGCGGTCACGCTGCGTACGATGACCCGGCGTTCCATCACGCGGCAGTACCCCGAGGTTCAGCCCGACCTGCCACCGCGCAGCCGCGGGGTCATCGCGCTGTTCGAGGAGAACTGCACGGTCTGCATGCTGTGCGCACGCGAGTGCCCGGACTGGTGCATCTACATCGACTCCCACAAGGAGACGCTGCCGGCGCCCGAGGGCGGACGGCCGCGGGCCCGTAACGTGCTCGACCGGTTCGCCATCGACTTCGCCCTGTGCATGTACTGCGGGATCTGCATCGAGGCCTGTCCCTTCGACGCGCTGTTCTGGTCGCCGGAGTTCGAGTACGCCGAGTACGACATCGCCGAGCTGACCCACGAGCGCGACCGGCTGCGGGAATGGATGTGGACGGTGCCTCCGCCGCCCGCCCACGACCCTCACGCGGAGCCGCCCAAGGAGCTTCCCAAGGAAAGCCGGGAGGCCCGGTGACCGCGGTGGACATCGTCATCGCGGCGCTCGGCGTGGTCGCCGTCGGTTCGGGGATCATGGTCGTCAGCACCCGCCAGCTCGTCCACGCGGCCCTCTGGCTGGTCGTCTCGTTCGGCGCGCTGGCCGCCTCGTACGTCGTGCTGGCCGCCGAGTTCGTCGCGTGGGTGCAGGTGCTGATCTACGTCGGGGCCGTCGTGGTCCTCCTGCTGTTCGGGATCATGCTGACCCGCGCGCCGATCGGGCGCTCGGACGACCTGGACTCGGGCAACCGGATCGTCGCGCTGGTCGTGGCCGTCGCCACGGCCGCCGTCCTGGTCACCACGCTCGCTCGCGGCTTCCGCGACGCGTACTTCCCGATCAAGGCCCGGGTCGGCAGCGGGTCGTCCGGTGCGCTGGGCGCGGCCCTGTTCCGCACGTGGGTGCTGCCGTTCGAGGCCCTGTCGGTGCTGCTGCTGGCCGCGCTGATCGGCGCGATCGTGCTCTCGCGGTCCGATATCGGCCCCGAGGCGGCCGTGGAGGATCCCGAGCCAAGTGAGCGCCCGCGGCCCCGCGTCACCCCGCCGCTGGTGCGGCGGCGCAACCGGACCGCCGACGACGAGGACACGATCGTGTTGTCCCGGATCGATGAGGACCTCCTCTGATGCACCTCATCTATCCGGTGGTCATCTCCGCGCTGCTGTTCTCGGTCGGTGTGTACGGCGTGCTCGCCCGGCGCAACGCCATCCTCGTCCTGATGTCGGTCGAGCTGATGCTGGGCGCCGTCAACCTCAACCTCGTCGTGTTCGACATGCGGTGGGCCGACCGGCTGCACGGCGGCCAGGTCCTCACGCTTTTCGTGATCGTGATCGCGGCGGCCGAGGTCGGGCTCGGCCTGGCCCTCGTGCTCCTGATCTACCGCAACCGCAACACGGTCGACATCGACCGGCTGCGGACGCTCGGCGAGAGCGCAGAAGAAGGAGTTCGCCGGTGATCGTCCTGGCGGCCGTCGCGGTCCTGCTGCCGTTCGCCGCCGCGTTCATCGGCATGATCTTCGGGCACACGATCTCGCACCTGCTGACGCCGCTCGCCCGCCGGCTCCGCCGTCCCACGCCGGGCACGTCGGCGGGACGGGCCCGCGGCCTGGCCCGGCGGCTGCCGGCCAACGGCCCGGCCCTGGTCGCGGTGCTGCCGATCGCGGCCTCCACCGTCCTCACCGCGGTGATCGCCGTCGCGCAGTGGCAGGACCCGAAGGTCCGTACGGGCACGCTCACGCTCGTCCGGACCGGCGGTGTGCCGTTCGGCGTCGGGCTCGACGTCGACGGGCTGTCCGCGGTCGTGGCGCTGATGGTCTGCTGCGTCGCGCTCGCCGTGCAGATCTACTCCGTCGCCTACATGCGCGACGACCCGCGCTACTCCTCCTACGCCGCGTTCATCTCCCTGTTCACCGCGGCGATGCTGCTCGTCGTGCTGTCGGGCGACCTGCTCGTGCTGTACGTCGGCTGGGAGGTCATGGGCGTGTGCTCCTACTTCCTGATCGGCCACTACTGGCACGACCGGGCGACCTCGCGCGCGGCGGTCAAGGCCTTCCTCGTGACCCGCCTCGGCGACGTCGGCTTCCTGTTCGGCATCTTCGTCCTGGGCATGGGCGCGCACTCGTTCAACGTCCGGACCGTCCTCGCGCACGTGCCGCAGATGTCGCAGACCACGCTCCTCGCGGGCACCCTCCTGCTGCTGTGCGGCGTGGCGGGCAAGAGCGCGCAGTTCCCCCTGCACACCTGGCTGCCGGACGCGATGGCCGGTCCGACGCCGGTCAGCGCGCTGATCCACGCCGCGACGATGGTCGCGGCCGGCATCTACGTCGTCGCCCGCCTCTACCCGGCGTTCCTGTACGCCCCGCGCTCGCTGGCCCTTCTCGGGCTGATCTCCGCGATCTCGATGGTCGGCGCCGCGCTGGCCGCCCTCGCCCAGGAGGACCTCAAGCGGGTCCTCGCCTACTCGACGATCAGCCAGCTCGCGTACATGGCGGGCGGCCTGGCCGTCGGCACCCGCGACGGCGCGCTGTTCCACCTGCTCGCGCACGGCGCGTTCAAGGCGCTGCTGTTCCTCGGCGCGGGCTGCGTGATCGTCGCGGTCGGCTCGAACATGCTCGGCGCGATGGGCGGCCTGCGGATCGCCATGCCGGTGACGTTCTGGTCGATGACGGTCGGTTTCGCGGCGCTGGCCGGCCTGCCGCCCGCCAGCGGCTTCTTCAGCAAGGACGCGATCCTGTCCCAGGCCTGGCACACCGCGCAGCGGCAGGGCCCCGGCACCGCCGTAGCCGGTCACCCGGCCGAGGGCATCCCGGCCTGGACCGGCTGGCTCGTCCTCGCCGCCGGGCTGCTCACCGCGGCGATCACCGCCGCGTACGCCACGCGCACCTGGCTCGTGGCGTTCTTCGGCGAGCGGCGGTCGCCCGGCGACGCACGCGAGGCGCCCGGCCTGATGCGCTGGCCGGTCGCGGCGCTGGCGATCCCCGCGCTGGTCCTCGGCTTCCTCGGGCTCGGCAGCGACCACCTGAGGCCCGAGCTCGGCATGGCGATCGTCTCCCTGCTGTTCGTCCTGGCCGGAGGCGGTGGCGTGTTCCTGGTCTGGAACCGCGACCCGGCGCTGGACCCGGTCCGGCTGCTGGGCCGGACCCGCCCGCTGCTGATGGACGGCTTCCTCGTGGACGCCGTCTACGACGCCCTGATCGTGCGGCCGGTGCTGGCGCTCGCCCGGCTCGTCCTACGGGCCGACGCGCGGGTGGTCGACGCGGCCGTCGAGGGCACGGGACGGGGCGCGCGCGGGCTGGGCGGCCTGCTGCGCCGGACCGAGAACGGCAACCCCCAGACGTACGTCTCCGGGGTCCTGGCGGGAGTGGTGATCATCGTTCTCGCGGTGGTGGTACTCACATGATCCTGGTCGCGATGCTGGCCGTGCCCTTCCTCGGGGCGCTGCTGACGATGATCTCGCCGACGGGGAGCCAGCCGCGGCTGACCCGGCTGGCGCGGCTGCACGGCCTGTTGTTCTCCGCGGTCACGCTGGTGCTGGCCCTCGTGGCGGCGGCGACGTTCGACTACGGACGGCGCGGCCCGCAGCTCGGCGTGAACCACGAGTGGGCGGCCTCCATCGGGCTCCGCTTCCACCTCGGGGTGGACGGCATCTCCCTGCCGCTGATCGTGCTGACCGCGGCGCTGACCTTCCTGTGCATGGTCTACACGGCGCGGGTGCTGCCCGCGAGTGACGAGGCCGGCGTGGCGTCCGCCCGCGGCCTGGTCGGGCTGATGCTGATGCTCGAGGTCGGCATGCTCGGCACCTTCGTGTCCCTCGACCTCGTGCTGTTCTTCGTGTTCTTCGAGGTCGTCCTCATCCCGATGTACTTCGTGATCGCCTACTGGGGCGGCAGCCCCGGGAGGCGCGAGCGCGCGCGGGCCGCGGCGACCAAGTTCATCCTCTACACGCTGCTGGGCTCCGGCTTCCTCCTCGTCGGCATCCTGCTGATCGCGGTCCACGCGCACACGCTCGACATGACGACGCTCGCCACCCGGCACGGCGCCGGCCTGTCCCACGGCGTGCAGCTCACGGCGTTCGCGCTGCTCGGGATCGGGTTCGCGGTCAAGACGCCGATGTGGCCCCTGCACACCTGGCTGCCGGACGCGCACACCGAGGCGCCCACGGTCGGATCGGTGCTGCTGGCCGGCGTGCTCCTGAAGATGGGCACGTACGGCTTCATCCGCATCGCGGTCCCGGCCGCCCCGGAGGGCGCGAAGACGCTCGCGCCCGTGCTCGGCCTGCTCGCCGTCGTCGGGATCATCTACGGCGCGCTCGCCTGCCTCGCGCAGCGCGACCTGAAGCGCATGATCGCCTACTCCTCGATCGGCCACATGGGCTTCGTGCTGCTCGGCATCGCGACCCTCACGCCGGTCGGGCTCAACGCCGCGCTCTTCGGCAACGTCGCGCACGGCCTGATCACCGGCCTGCTGTTCTTCATCGCGGGCTCGATCAAGGAGCGCTACGGCACCGGCGACCTGGACGCGCTCGGCGGCGGCATGCTCGCCAAGGCGCCCTACCTCGCCTCGATCCTGACCTTCGCCTCGGTGGCGAGCCTGGGCCTGCCCGGCCTGGCCGGTTTCTGGGGCGAGATGCTGGCGCTGCTCGGCGCGTACCAGCCGCACGCCGGCCTGCCGCGCGCGACGTTCGTGACGTTC
This sequence comes from Actinomadura sp. DC4, assembly GCF_030406325.1. Lineage (GTDB taxonomy): Bacteria > Actinomycetota > Actinomycetes > Streptosporangiales > Streptosporangiaceae > Actinoallomurus. The sequence continues at coordinate 144,807 of NZ_JAUEQY010000016.1, forward strand.
ATGGCGCTGGGCGGCCTCGGCGCCGTGCTCACCGCCGCGTACTTCCTGCGGATGCTGTCGCGCCTCACCCACGGCCCGGTCTCCGAGCGCTGGGTGCGCACGAGGTTCGCCGACGTGCGCTCGTACGAGCTGCTCGCCTGGACCCCCCTCATCACGGCGACGCTGTTCATCGGGCTGTGGCCGAAGACGCTCCTCACCCTCACCGACGGCGCCGTACGCGTGCTCCTGGGGGGCCGATGACCGAGCGAAGCGAGCGAATCGACGAGCACGCTCCCCTGGTCACTCCTCCGACGAAGGAGGATTCATGATCCAGTCGATCGACTACCTCGCGCTCCTGCCGACGCTGATCGTCGCGGTCGGCTCGATCGTGGTGCTGCTGGCGGACGCGTTCGGGCTGTCCCGGCGGCTGATCGGGCTCCTGACCCTGGTCGCGCTCGTCGCTGCGACCGTCGCGCTCGCGCCCGCTCACGGCCGTACGACCTTCTGCACCGGAAGGTCCTGCTCCTACGCCGCCGACGACTTCGCCACGCTCTTCCAGGCGATCGTGCTGCTCGCGGCGGTCGTGGTCGTCCTGCTGTCGCACGGGGAGATGCGGCGGTCGGCGTTGCCGGCCGGGGAGTACCACTTCCTGCTGCTCGCCGCGCTCGCCGGCGCGCTGCTGCTGGCCGCAGGGCGTGACCTGATCACGCTCGTCGTCGCGCTGGAGACGCTGTCGCTACCGGTGTTCGCCCTCGTGGCCCTGCGCCGGCACGACGGGGTGGCGAGCGAGGCGGCGCTCAAGCTCTTCCTCGTGTCCGTCGTGTCCTCGGCCGTCACGCTGTTCGGCATCAGCCTGGTGTACGGCGTGACCGGCGCGATGTACCTCGACCAGGTGGCCACCGGGCTCGCGCACCTGCCGCCGGACCTCAAGCCGGTCGCGGCGGCGGGCATCGTCGCGGTGATCGCCGGGTTCGGCTTCAAGGTCGCCGCGGTGCCGTTCCACTTCTGGGCGCCGGACGTCTACCAGGGCGCGCCGCTGCCGGTCGCGGCGTTCCTGTCGGTCGTGTCGAAGGCGGGCGGCTTCGCCGGCCTGACCGTGATCCTCACGGTCGGCTTCTGGCCGATGGGCGGCACCTGGGGCCCGCTGCTGGGCGTGCTGGCGGCGGCCACGATGACGCTCGGCAACCTCCTCGCGCTCCGGCAGCGCGACGCCGTACGACTGCTGGCGTGGTCGTCGGTGGCGCAGTCGGGCTACATGCTGGCTCCGCTGGCCGGCGGCTCGCGGGTCCGCCCGCACGACTGGATGACCGCCACGGCGGCCTACGTCGCGATGTACGCGATCATGAATATCGGGGCCTTCGCGGTGGTGACCGTCGTGGCGCGCCGCGGTCGGCGGCAGCTCGCCGACTACCGCGGACTGGCCCGATCCAACCCGGGCACCGCCACGGCGCTCGCGTTCTTCCTCATCTGCCTGGCGGGCCTGCCGCCGGGCGTCATGGGGCTGTTCGCCAAGGTGGTGGTCTTCCGCGCCGCGATCGGCGGGGCGGCCACCTGGCTCGCGGTGGTCATGGCGGTGAACACCGTGCTCGGCCTCTACTACTACCTGAGCTGGGCGGCACGGCTCTTCGCGCCGGCCGAACGGCCCGGGACCATTCGGGTCGGCCGTGCCGCGGGCATCGCCATCGCGGTGTCCCTGGCCGGGGCCGTCGTCGTTTCCGTCGCTCCCGAGCTGGTTCTCCACGCGGCGGCGCTCGCTGTTCCCTGAATCTCGTTCGGGAACATTTCTCCTGGTCAGCCCGTTGGATAAGGGGGACTCTGGGGAGGGTGTCTAGGTGCGGTTCAATGGCGTCCGTACAACGGTCCTGCTCGTCGCGCTCTCGGCGCTGATAGTCCTGGTAGGCGGCGCGCTCGGCGGGCGTACCGGCCTGTTCGTCGCGGTTCTGATAGCGCTCGTCACCAACGGCGTCGCCTATTTCGCGAGTGACCGGATCGCCCTTTCGGCAATGCGCGCGCGGCAGGTCAGTGAGGTCGAACAGCCCGCCATTTACCGAATCGTCCGCGAACTCTCGACCGCCGCGCGCCGCCCGATGCCGCGGCTGTTCGTCTCTCCGACCACGGCGCCCAACGCCTTCGCCACCGGCCGCAACCCGCGCAACGCGGCGGTCTGCTGCACGATGGGCATCCTGGAGATCCTCGACGAGCGCGAGCTGCGCGCGGTGCTCGCGCACGAGCTGTCCCACGTCTACAACCGCGACATCCTGATCTCCTCGGTGGCCGGGGCGCTGGCCGCGGTGGTCACCTTGGCGGCCAACCTCGCGTGGTTCCTGCCGTTCGGCAACTCCGACGACGACGACGGCGGCATCGTCGGCGCGCTGCTGCTGCTCATCCTCGGCCCGCTCGCGGCGGCGATCGTGCAGCTGGCCATCAGCCGCACCCGCGAATACCAGGCGGACGCCTCCGGCGCGCAGCTCAGCGGCGACCCGCTGGCCCTGGCGTCGGCCCTGCGCGAGATCGAGGCCGGCACCCGCCGGCTGCCGCTGCCCGAGGACGGGCGGCTCGCCTCGGTCGGCCACCTGATGATCGCCAACCCGTTCCGCGGCGAGGGCGTCGTACGCCTCTTCTCCACCCACCCGCCGATCGGCGAGCGCATCGCCCGCCTGGAGCAGATGGCCGGCTACCGCCGCTGACGCCGGTCAGACGGTGATGGCGACCTTGCCCCGGGCGTGGCCGCGCTCGACGTAACGCAGCGCCTCGGGGATCTCGGCGAACGGGTACGTCCGGTCGATGACGGGTGTGACCTGCTCCTTGTCCATGAGCTCCGCCAGGATCCGCAGGTCCCCGGAGTTGGGCTTCCAGCTGACCGTGGCGATGCGGTGGCCGACGAAGGGGGCGGCCAGCGCTCCGCGAAGAACCTGCGTCGCCGGGCCGAGCAGGCCGCCACGGGCCGCGGCGATGCCGCCCACGATCACGAGCGTCCCGCGGGAGGTCAGGGAGCGCCGCAGCTCCGCCAGCGACCGGTTGCCCACGTTGTCCAGGAGCAGGTCGTACCGCCCCTCCCGCTCGGTGAAGTCCTCGCGCGTGTAGTCCACGACGTCGTCCGCGCCCAGGGAACGGACCAGTTCGACGTTGCGGGTGCTGCACACGCCGGTGACCTCGGCTCCGAACGTCTTGGCGAGCTGGACGGCGAACGTGCCGATGCCGCCGGAGGCCCCGTTGACGAGAACCCGCTGTCCGGCCGAGATCCTCCCCACGTCGCGCAGCCCCTGCAGTGCGGTGTGCGCGGCCATCGACACCGAGGCCGCCTGTTCGAAGGTGAGACGGGCGGGCTTTTGGGCCAGCCTGTTCTGCGGGACGGCTACGGTCTCGGCGAACGAGCCCAGCCGGACCTCTCCGAAGACCTCGTCGCCGGGTCGGAGCCCGGTCACCTCCTCGCCCACCCGCTCGACGACGCCGGCGAGGTCGGCGCCGAGGACCAGGCCCGGTTTCGGCCGCCGTAGGCCGACGCTCAGCCGTACGAGCTTCGGGTCGGCTCGCATGTGGCGCCAGTCGTAGGGGTTGACGGACGCCGCCCGTACTCGCACGAGCACTTCGTCCCCGGCGATGCCAGGTTCGTCGACGTCTTTGAGAGTCAGCACGTCAGGCGGGCCGTAACGGTCCCAGCTCCAGGCTTTCACGGCGTCTTTCTCCTTCTCGTACGACGTAAGGTAATCATACGCCGTAAGGCTATCGTACGGCGTAAGGAAGTCAAGGTCGGAAAAAGAGGTGAGACGTCAGGCGGTGGCGGCGCGGCGCCGTTCCAGCCCTTCGAGGATCAGGTCGAGCGCGAACTCGAACTCGAACTGGTCGTCACAAAAGCCCAGGGTGCCGTCCGGGTCGTCGTGGATGGCGTCCGCCAGCATCCCGACGATGTTCGGGAACCGGTCGGCCATCTGCTCCATCATCGCGGCGGCCTCGGCGTTCGCGTTCTGGCCGCTGTCGGGCTGGAACAGCTCCTGGGCGAACCCGAGGGCACGGCTGCCCAGGACGTGCAGCGCGCGGTGGGCCAGGTCGAAGGAGAACCCGCCCGCCCGGAGGATGGCGATGACGTGGTCGAAGTAGGCGATGACGAACGGGCTCGTGGTGGTGCGGGTCTCGAGGACCTGCGGAGCCCAGCGGTGGCGAAGGAAGACCTCACGGGCGGCGAGGATCCGCGCGCGCAGCGCCGCCTGCCAGTCCTCCTCCGGGGACGGAGCCTCGACCCCGTCCACCGCCGCCATGATCTCTCCCAGGATCACCTCGACGACGCCGTCGAAGACGGCCTCCTTGTTGGCGACGTGGTGGTACAGCGACATCGCCTCGACCCCGACCTCCTGCGCGAGCCGGCGCATGGTGAGCGCGTCGAGACCGTCACGGTCGGCGAGCCCCACGGCGGCGCGGAGCACCCGCCTCCGGCTCAGCGGAACACGGGGCTGCTCGGTCGACTCGTCGGCGTCGGTCCACAGGGTCACGGATCTTCCTCCCGGCGCACTCTACCCGTACACGGTAAGTCTGCCCCGGTCCGAGCTCACTGCCGGTTGACGGCGCGGGTGACGCCGGCGACGACCGTCGTCGCCAGGACCCAGCCGGCCGCGATCAGCAGGTACGCCAGCCACTGGTACGCGCCGTGCGGGTTGAAGGCCTTCTCCTGGCCGAAGTCGATGATCGGCAGGAGCAGGTCGAGGGTGTAGACGGCCGCGTGGAAGTCCGGTCCCTTGGCAGGTTCGGCGGCCTGCGGGTGGTGCAGCCCGTACACGACAGTGCCGGCGACCAGGAGGGCCACGAGCCAGGCCATCGCCCGGGTCGGCCGGAACCCGTACCCGACCGTGGCGTCCTGGACGTGCCCCCAGGCCTTGGCGTACCAGGACAGCGTCCTGCGGTGGCGGCGCTGCTTGGCGAGCTGTACGGCACGCGCCCCGGCGTCGTCGCCGATCCGTCGGTACGCGGCGGCGAGCTGTTCGTACGCGTGCGGCACGTAGCCCTCGTCGTCGCGCTCAAGGAGTTCCAGCCGCTCGCCGGCGGCCAGCGCGGGGGCGAGCGAGCCGTACGTGAGGCCGTCGATGCGCACGCGGTCCGGCCACACCTCCGGAGTGGCGTGGATGAGCTCGAACGTGGAGCGGCGCAGGTTGACCAGGCCATCGATCGGGGCGGCGTCGCGCAGCCACAGCTCGCCCGCGGTGCAGCTGCTGGCCCGCAGCGCGACGCCGCCGGGGCTGGACAGGCGCGCGCCGGTGAGGTCGACCTGGCCGGGAAACGTGGAGCCGCGCAGGCTGACCCGGCCCGTCGCGCGGAGCCGTCGCGCGCTGAGGTTGGAGCCGATGGTGAGGCTCTCGGCCTTCAGCGCCGTCCCTGCGGAGGCGTCCAGGGTGGCGTCGTCCAGGGTGATCGCGCCGGCGACCCGGGCGCCGTTCAGGTCGACCTCGCCCTGGACGGTCAGGCCCGGGGCCCAGAGGTCGTCACCGATGACGGCTTGGTAGAGCTGGAGGGCGGCGGTCTTGTCCCCGCCGAGGTGCGCGCGGTCGAGGAAGACGGCTCCGGAGATCTTCGCGCCGCCGAGCTGGATCTCGCCGGGGACGCGGCAGTCGGTGAGGCGCAGCACGCCGCCGACCTGGAGGGTGGCGGCGGTCAGGCCCGGCAGCCAGGACTCGCTGAGGTTGAGCTGGCGGAGCTTCGCGCCGTAGAGGACGGGGGCCTTCTCGAAGTGGCAGCCCCACAGGCGGATCGCTTGCTCGGCCGTGGCGTACTGCAGGTCGAGCGTGCCGGTGACACGGGCGCCGGAGAGGCGGAGCGCGGCGACCTCGCCCTCCCCGGCCGGGACGCCGAGCAGCAGCGCTCTGAGCACCTTCGCCCGTACGGTCCGCTCCGGTCCCCAGTCGCCGCCGTGCTCCGGTTCGTCGCCGGCCTGGCGGAGGTCGACTACCGCGCCCGTCGGGAACGCCCGCCACAGCCGGCGCTCGGCGGGGGTCAGGTCGGTGATCTCCATCGGCCGGACCTTCTCGCGCCCGCGGTCACGCTGTCAACGCACGGCTCAACGGACGTCCAGGACCGCCTTCCCGCGTACGCGCCGGGACAGCAGCGCGTCCGCGGCCTCCGCCGCCCGCTCCCACGGGCCGCGCCAGCCGATCTGCGGGTCGAGCCCGCCGTCGGCCAGTAGCCCGGCGAGGTAGGCGAGGTCGGGGCCGAACGGCGTACGTACGGTGAAGGGCTCCAGCCGGCGCCCGCCGCCGCGCAGGCGCTCGGCCTCGAAGTCGATCGTCGTCGCCTCCCCGGATGCCTTGCCGATGCTCTGGAGGCTCCCGCCCTCTTCGAGGAGGGCGAAGGCCTCGGCCAGTAGGGGGCCGCCGACGTTGTCGAGGACGCCGAAGACCGGTTCGGCGAGGTCGGCCAGGCCGGAGATGACCTCCGCGGCGCCGAGTTCGGCCAGTCCCTCTCCGCGCGAGGCGCAGGCCACGACCTCGGCGCCCGCGCGCGCCGCGAGCTGGACCGCGAACCGGCCGACGCCGCCCGAGGCCCCGGTGACGAGCACCCGCCGGCCGAGCACCGCGCCCAGCCGCCGTACGGCCTGGAGCGCGGTGACCCCCGCGACCGGCAGCGTGCTCGCGGCGCCGAGGTCCACCCCGTCGGGCACGACGGCGAGGTCGGCGGTCCCCGCGGCGCGCAGCTCGGCCCAGCCGCCGTTCCAGCCGAACGTCGTGACCCTCGCGCCGGGCGGCGGACCGGAGCCGTCGGCGGCGGCCGTGATCACCACCCCGGCCGCGTCCCAGCCCGGGAACGTCCCGTACGCGAGTTCGCCGAAGTTCAGCGAGATCGCGTGGACCTCGACCAGAGCCTGGGAGTCGCTGGGCGTGGGTTCGTCCACCTCGGTCAGACGGAGTCCGTCGACGAGTGCGCGCATGGGGCGGTCCTCTCTCTCAGCGGGGCAGGTCGGCGTGGCGTTCGACGAACCGGGTGACCTCGGCCGGATCCTCGAACGGCAGCGGGTACACCAGCAGGCGGTCGACGCCCACGTCGGCGTAGCGGCGGGCCGCGTCGGCGTCCACCTCCACCGGGCCGAGCTGCATGAAGGTGATCTCCAGCCGGCCGAGCCGGGCCGGCCGCTCGACCTCGGTGGCGGCGCGGCGCAGCCCGGCGAGGTGCGTGACCAGCTCGTCGTACGTGCCGTTGCCGAACCATCCGTGGCCGCGCGACACGGCCCTGTGGAACGCTGCCGGGCTGTGGCCGCCGACCACGACCCTGACGCCGTCCGGCCGTACGGGCCGCGGGTGCGCGTCGACCTTCGCGAAGCTCACGTGGCGCCCCTGGTACGCGGGCGCGCCGTGGGTCCACAGCGCGGTCATCGCGTCGAGGTATTCATCGGTACGCGCGCCGCGCCCGGCCATGTCCACGCCGACCGCGGTCATCTCCGGTTCGAGGTATCCGGCGGCGACGCCGAGCAGGAGCCGCCCTCCGCTGAGCACGTCCAGGCTCGCGGCCTGCTTGGCGAGGACCACCGGGTTGCGCTGCGGCAGGATCAGGATGCCCGTCCCCAACTCGATCCGCTCGGTCACGGCCGCGACATAGGTCAGGTGCACGAGCGGATCGAGGATCGGGTCCGTCGGCTCCATCGGCGAGTCGGCCGTACGGGGACTGGGCAGGACCACGTGCTCGCCCGCCCACCAGGACGTGTAGCCCAGCGCCTCGGCGCGGCGCGCCAGCCAGAGCGTCTCCGCCGGGCCCATCGTCGCCTTCGCGTTCAGTCCATGCACACCGAGTTCCACGTACCTGCCGCCTTTGCGTTCGTCGGAGGCACCATCGTGGGCGCTGTTTCCGCACCCGTCCAAGACCGGCTGTAATAACCTCCGGTTATGGACGCTCACCTGCGCGACCTCCGTTATTTCGTGGCCGTGGCGGAAGAGCTCAGCTTCACGAAGGCGGCGGCCGAGCGGCTCTTCATCTCCCAGCCCGCGCTGAGCAAGCAGATCCGGCAGCTGGAGAGCGTCCTGCGGGTGCGGCTCTTCGACCGTGACCGCCGTACGGTCGCGCTGACGAAGGCGGGAGAGGCCCTGCTGCCCCGCGCCCGGAAGCTGCTCGCGCAGTGGGAGGAGACCCGGCGCGCGGTGACCGGGGCGGCGCGCGAGACGACGCTGACGGTCGGCTTCCAGACCCGCCCCGGCCGCGGGCTCATCCCCGGCGTCACCGCGCGGATGGTGGGGTGGAAGCTGCTGTTTCGGCAGGTCTCCTGGCGGGACGCGACGGCGGGGCTCGCCTCGTCGGAGGTCGACGTCGCGATCGCCTGGCTCCCGGTGCCGGATGACGGGCGGCTCGCCTGGCGGGTGGTCGCGACCGAGGAGCGCTGGGTGGCGTTGCCGGCGGGCCACCGCCTCGCCTCGCGCGCCGACGTCGCGCTCGCCGATCTCACCGACGAGCCGTTCATCGCGCTGCCGGCCGCCGCGGGTCCGCTGCGCGGCTTCTGGCTGGCCGCCGACGAGCGCGGGACCGCGCCGCGCGTGGTGGCCGAGGCCGAGACCGCGGAGGAGACGTTCGAGGCGGTCGCCTCGGGTCTGGGCGTGGCGCTGCTGGCCGCCGGCAACGCCGAGATCTACCGGCGCGACGACGTCGTCTTCCGCCCGGTCAGGGATTTGTCGCCGAGTTCGCTGGCGGTGGTCTGGCGTACGGACGACACGCGCCCGGCCATCCGGACCTTCGTCGAGGCGTGTTTCCGGTGCCTGTGCGCGAACACCGGGTAGCCTCGCCGGTTTCCACAGGCTGTGGATAAACTCTGTTGTCACACGCAGTGACCGGGGCCAGGTCATCGAACAGGGTGGGTGATGGACGCACGGGCTTCACGCCCGTGGACGGCGATGCCGGTGACTCGTCGCCTGCGGGCGATACGGACCTCGATGGACACCGCGGTGCGCTCGTTGCGGGTCGACTGCGGCGAGGTCCGCGAACTCGCCGAAGAACGGGGCGCCCTGCAGTACGTCGCGACTCTGGTCGCCCGGGGATCGCCGCCGTCAGTGATCTTCGAGGCGGCCGCGAGCGCGCTCGGCGGCCTGATCAGGGCCGACTACGTGGCGATCAACCGGCGCGAGGCCGACGGAATCATGTCGATCGTCGCGATCTGGCGCGCCCCCGGCACCCCCGACCCCGGTATGCCGTTCGGCGGGCGCTGGCCACTCGCCGAGGACACCGCCTCGGCCGAGGTCCTGCGGAACCGCCGGCCGGCCCGGCGCGCGAGCGCGGCGATCCGCAGCGACATCGGCGGGTGGCACCGAGAGCACGGCATCAGCTACGTCGTCGCCAGCCCGCTCGTCATCAACGACCGGCTGTGGGGGACCATGTCGGCCCTGTACCTCAGTGCCGACCCTCCGGATCCTGCCACGGAAGAACGCATGGGCAAGTTCGTCGAGCTGCTGAACTGCGCGATCACGCAGGCCACGACCCACGCCGAGCTGATCCACTCACGCGCCAGCCTCCTCACCAGCGTCGACGCCACACGGCATCGCATCGAGCGCGACCTGCACGACGGCGCACAGCAGCACCTGATCTCCCTGGCGCTCCGGCTCCGCGAGGCCGAGGAGGACGTGCCGCCGGACCTCCCCGGCCTCAGGGGCACGCTGTCCGCCACCGCCCAAGGCCTGGCGGGAGTTCTCGGCGAGCTCCAGGAGATCGCCGGCGGCCTCCGTCCGCCGGCGCTCGCCCGGCAGGGCCTGCGGACCGCGCTTCCGGCGCTCGTGTCGCGCTGCGCCGTACCCGTCGACCTCCACGTCGGCCTGGACCGCCGCCTGCCCGAAGAGCTCGAGGTGGCCCTCTACTACGTCGTCTCCGAGGCGCTGACGAACGTCCTCAAGCACGCGTACGCGACCGGGGTGCGTGTTGAGCTCGGCGAGGAGGACGCGAAGGTCCGCCTGGCGGTGCGCGACAACGGCGTCGGAGGGGCCGATCCCGCGCGCGGCTCGGGACTGAACGGTCTCCGCGACCGCGTCGCGGCGGTCGGCGGGAGCCTTCAGGTCGCCAGCCCGGCGGGACAGGGCACCACGCTGATTGTGACGATCCCCAACCGGCTGCCCGGATCCGGCCATATTCGACTCTAGATTGTCATGATCTCTTACCATCGGCAGTCATGCGACGATCAACCGGATTGGCCCTACTGCTCGCAGGAGGGGTGGTCGCCGCCTCCGGCGTCACCATCCCGGCTCAGGCCGAGGTCAGAGAGGCGCCGGCGCGCACAGCCGCCGGAGATCTCAAGACCGACCTCGACCAGATCCTGGCCGACGGCCGGCTGACCGGCGCGACCGCCGGCGTCACCGTGCGCGACGCCGGCACCGGCGCGGTGTTGTACACCCACAACGCGGACCAGCGGGTCGTCCCGGCGTCCAACAACAAGCTCGAGACGACCGCGGCGGCGTTCGGGATCCTCGGCACCGGCTACCGGTTCCGTACGGACGTCTCCACGCGGGGCGGAAGGCTCTACCTCCGAGGCACCGGCGACCCGACGCTGGACGCCGCGGCGTACGACAGGCTCGCCGCGGACGTCGCGGCCAAGGGCGTCAAAACGGTCAAGGGCGACCTGGTCGCCGACGACAGCTGGTTCGAGGGCCCGCGGCTCGGCCCGGACTGGGACCCGACCGACTTCCCGTACTACTACGCCGCCGAGATCTCCGCGCTGACCGTCACCTCGAACGCCGACCTCGACGTGGGCACGGTCCTCGTCGACGTCGTCCCGGGCGAGCCGGGGCAACAGCCGAAGGTCTCGGTCACGCCCGGCACCGGCGTGGTGACGATAGACAACAGGGCCACGACCGGTGCCGTCGGCTCGGCCTCCACCGTCTCGGTCGACCGTACGGTCGGCACCAACACGATCGTCGTCAGCGGTTCGATCCCGGCGGGCGTGAAGTTCGAGGACGAGGCGACGGTCCAGGACCCCGCCCTGTACGCGGCAGACGTCTTCCGGCGGGCGCTCAAGGCGCACGGTGTGACGGTCAAGGGCGACATCACGCACGGCACGACGCCCCGTGGCGCCAGGGTCGTCACGGCCCGGCGGTCGATCCCGCTGTCGCAGATCGCCGTCCCGTACCTCAAGCTGAGCAACAACATGATCGCCGAGATCCTCGTCAAGGAGATCGGGAAGAAGGTCACCGGGCACGGGAGCTGGACCGCCGGCCTGCCGGTGGTCGCCAAGTACCTCAAGACGCTCGGCGTGGACACCTCCCAGGTCAAGCAGACCGACGGCTCCGGCCTCGGGCACTCGAACTACACGACCGCCACGCAGATCAGCAACGTGCTGAAGGCCGTGCAGCGGAAGAGCTACTTCCCGGTCTTCTACGACGCGCTGCCGATCGCCGGGCAGCCGGACCGGTTCGTGGGCGGCACGCTCCGCTCACGCATGGGCGGTACGCCGGCCGCCGGCAACGTCCACGCCAAGACCGGAACGCTGACCGGGGTCAGCGCGCTGTCGGGCTACGTGAAGGACCCGGCCGGCCGGCGGCTGATCTTCTCGATCGTCTTCAACGGCTACAAGGGCGGCGCTCCGACCGACCTCCAGGACAAGATCGCGGTCCGGCTCGCCGGAGGGTCGACCGCGAGCGTGAGGTCCACGGCGCGCTCGTCCGGAGGCGTGCTCGAGTGCTCGTGGAGTGGTTCCTGCTGACCGTGTGAAGGGGCCGCCCCGGTTCCGTGGGGCGGCCCTCTCACGGCTCGGTGAGGATCTTCGGGCCGTCTTCGGTGACGGCGACGGTGTGCTCGAAGTGCGCGGCACGGCTGCCGTCCGCGGTGGCGATGGTCCAGCCGTCGGCGAGCGTACGGCCCTCGTCGCTGCCGCTCTCGATGAGCATCGGCTCGATCGCGATGACCAGTCCCTCGCGGATCCGCATCCCGCGCCCGGCTCTTCCGGTGTTGGCCACGTGCGGGTCCTCGTGCATGGCCGTGCCGATGCCGTGCCCACCGCAGCCGTCGAGCAGCCCGTACGGGCGGGCGGTCGTCTCGACGGCATGAGAGACGTCGCCGAGACGACCGCCGGGTACGGCCTTCGCGATGCCGGCCGTCAACGCCTCGCTCGTGATCTTCATCAGGCGCTCGGCGGCGTCGTCGACCCGGCCGACCGGCACGGTCACCGCGGCGTCGCCGTGGTAGCCGTCGACGATCGCGCCGCAGTCGATCGACAGGATGTCGCCGTCTTTCAGGACTCTCTCGCCGGGGATGCCGTGCACGACCGCGTCGTTGACCGAGAGGCACAGCACCGCCGGGTACGGGGTGGGCGCGGAGCGGGGGTGGTAGTCGAGGAACGAGGGCAGAGCGTCGTGTTCCTTGATGCAGGAGGCGCCGATCGCGTCAAGTTCGGCCAGGCTGATACCGGGTTCGACCGCGTCCGCGACCCGCCGCAGGGTGATGCCGACCACCCGCCCGGCCGCGCGCATACGGTCCAGTTCCGCCTGGTTCTTCAGAGTCACCATGGGTAGATTTTAATACCAGTCATATAATCTTCGCCATGGTGCGTTCACCGCTGACCGAAGACCAACGCGACCGCGGCCGTGCCCTGGGCCAGATCCTGCGCGCGGCCCGGGGGCCGCGCAGCGCGGCGTCCGTGGCCGCCGAGGCGGGCATCTCCCTGGACACCCTGCGCAAGATCGAACGCGGCGCGATCTCGGTGCCGGCGTTCTTCACGGTCGCCGCCCTGGCCGGGGCGCTCAGCCTCGACCTGACCGAGCTGTCCCGGCGGCTGCCGCTGCCTCCGGCCGACGGCTCCCGCCTGGCCGGCTGATGCCCGACTCGCGCGAGGTCCTGACGCGTCCTTCTGCGCCGCCGGACCTTACGTTCTCGTACGGGCCGTTGCCGGACCACGTCCTTGACGTACGACTGCCTCCGCGGCCGCCCGCGCCGCTGGTGGTGCTGATCCACGGGGGCTTCTGGCGCGCGGCGTACGACCGTACGCACACGGGGCCGCTGGCCTCTGCTCTGGCGTCCGCCGGTTTCGTCGTGGCGGTGCCGGAGTATCGCCGTACGGGGCAGCCTGGGGGAGGCTGGCCGGGCACGTTCGAGGATGTCGCCGCGGCGCTCGACGCGATACCCGGCCTGCTCGCTCCGTACTTCTCCGGGCCGCCGTCGCTGCTGGGCCATTCGGCCGGCGGCCACCTGGCGTTGTGGGCCGCGAGCCGTACGCCGGGCCTCAGGTCGGTCGTCTCCCTGGCCGGGTGCGTGGACCTGGCCTTGTGCAGCACCCTGTCTTTGGACGATGGCGCGACGGACCTGCTGATGGGCGGGAGCCCGGACACGGTGCCGGACCGGTACGCCCTCGCCGACCCGGCGTCCTTGCCCACGCCGGCGGCGTCGGTACTGCTGCTCCACGGCACCGCCGACGACCGCGTACCGGTCGCCGTGAGCCGCTCCTACGCCGCGCGTACGGGTGTGCCGCTGGTGGAACTCCCGGACGCGGGGCACTTCGCCCTGATCGACCCGTTGTCAGCGGCCTGGCCGTCAGTGCTGGAGGCCGTTCAGAGGTAGCCGCCAGCCGGGTGATGCCTGGGCAGGAGGTGCCCCGACGTGTCCTGACGTTCGTTGCCAGCCGGTCTTCCGCTCGTCAGCGGTAGTTCGTGAACTGAAGCGCGACGTCGAGGTCCTTGCCCTTGAGCAGGGTGATGACGGTCTGCAGCTCGTCCTTCTTCTTGGAGCTGACCCGCAACTCGTCCCCCTGGATCTGAGCCCGCACGCCCTTGGGCCCTTCCTCTCGGATGATCTTGCCGATCTTCTTGGCGTCCTCCTGGGAGATCCCCTCCTTGAGCGCCACGGAAAGCTTGTAGATCTTCCCGGACGGCTTGGGCTCGCCGGCGTCGATGGCCTTGAGCGAAACACTCCGCTTGACGAGCTTGTCCTTCAGCACGTCGAGCGCGGCGTTGGCCCGCTCCTCGCTGTTGGCCTGAACCTCGATCCCGTCCCCGGCCCACCGGATCCCAGCGTCGATGTTCCGAAAGTCGAACCGGTTAGCGATCTCCTTGGCCGCCTGGTTGAGCGCGTTGTCCACCTCCTGCCGGTCGAGTTTCGAGACGATGTCGAACGATGATTCACCCAAAGGACCACTCTATTCTTCTCGTTTTTTCGGCGTCCACGTCTGGCTCCCAGACCGGCGTAATCACGATCCTCGGCGGGGTCCGCACCCCGGTCCGGAAGACCATCACGTGACGTATGAGCGTAGCGAGCAGATCACGTTTCCGCCCGACGGCGATCGTGTCCCACTCATCGAGCAGCGTACGGATCACAGGCAAATGGTCGGCGCTGTTCGCTTCCTCCTCTTCACTGGCGGTCTCCAGCGCCGCCTCGATCTCTTTGCGTTCGTCGAGGAGCTCCTGGCGGGTGCTGGCGTAGATCGCGTCCGGCATGTCCGGGTCCAGCGCCCGCTCCTTCACGAGCCGTCCGAGAGCCTTGTCGATGCGCTGTAGGTCCCGGCCGAGCCGCTCACGGTCAGTCCGCGCGGTGACCTTCACGGCGGCGCGCGCCTCAGTGACACGGGCCTGCTCGTCAATGTCGTCAGCCCACGTCGCGAGCCGCGCGCGCACGGCCTCCTCGACCTGTTTGCGCTGCACCCACACGCCGACGCAGCCGCGCCCGTCGTACGCCCACTTGCAGATATACCCGTACCCGGTCTGCCCGTGTTTGTTCGCCGAGGACAGGGCGTGCTGCGGTACCCCATTCTCGCCGCCGTGCCCACACCGCATCAGCCCCGACAGCGGGTACACGGGGCTGACCGTACGGGACGGGAGGCGCCGCTGCTTCCTGCGTCGCGCGAGGTACGCCTCCCACGTCTCCATCGTGATGACGGGTTTGTGCGCACCCGGCAGGTACTCGACGTTCTGGCAGCGGCCGGGCTGCTTACACCGGCAGTCACGCCGGTGGATCCGCAGCAACCCGGCCGCGAACCCGCTGTCCAGATAGCCGAAGAGGCTCTGCATGGTCCACGTGCCGCCGCGGACCGTTTTGACGCCGCCCCAGTTCAGGAGCTTGACCAACGCGCCGCCCGCGTGCCCGCCGACGTACCCGACGTACAGGCCCGCGAGGAGCCGACCGTCCCGCTCGTGCGGTTCGTACCGCTCGCCCAGTGGATCGTGGACGTCGAGGATGAACGAGTTCGGCCTCCCCGGGTTCGGGATACGCCCCTTACGGACGTAACCGAACCTGGGAGTCCCCTGGGCTGGGAGCTTCATCTCCTCGCGGCGGTGCCGCAGCGCGTCGATCCACCCCTCGGACGCGCGGTCGCTCTCGAACGCCGCGACCTCCGCGAGCATGCCTCGCGCGAAACGCCCCGCCGCCGTTCTGGCATCGATCTCCTCGGTCGCGGACACCAGATCCCCGCCGACCGACTCGACCCGGTCCAGGTTGACGGCCCAGCCGAGACGCTGCCGGCCGAAGCGCGAGAACTTCCAGACGATGATCTCTTTGGCCTCGCCGGCCTCCACGGCCGAGATCGCCCGCTGGATTCTCCGGCGGAAGTTCCGGCCCGACTTGTCCAGGTCGATGATCCACATGACGATCCGCCGGTTGTTCCGCGCGGCCCAGTCGGTGATCGACGCCTTCTGCAGCTCCGGGGAGATCATCTCCTCGCGCGCGGTCGACACGCGGATGTAGCCGATTGCGGGGATCGGCTCATCCGGCAGTGCGGCGAGCTGCCGTGCCGCGCTCAGCGTCTGCGGGGGCATAGCACTCCTAGTCTCACCCCGATGTCGATGTGAAGGCGGATCACCGCCAGGTCCAGGCGCACCCCGCACACCGTCGTCGGTGTGGCCGGCGGCGGCGCGTGAACTTCCCCTGGCGCATCCCCCGGTACGCCTCCGTGTATCGGCAGCCGCGGCCTCCGATGCCGTGGGGAAGGCGACGTGGCCGGACGGTGCGCGACCGGCATGGTCGAGTAGCGGGGCGCGGGTGTCGTCTCATCACCGGGGCGGTCGGGTCTCGGTGATCCGGCCGGCGGAGAAGCCGGCGGGTGGCGGGCCGGAGGTGCGCTCGCGGTGGGCGGCCGCGGCGTCCTCGCCTCCGGACGGTCGTATCCGTCGTGGGAGTTCCGGAGCAGGTCGTCGGCGACGAGCCCGGCGGCGAGCACGACCACCGCGGTGGCGATCGCGGCGACGGCGGCCGCGGCGGGCGGATGCTTCCGCGCCGCACGCTTGGTGCTGTCCAGGCCGAGCAGCGGCAGCGCGAGCAGCCCACGACGCCGGCGACGGTCACGGCTGTAGGCCCGCAGGGCCTCCCGTGTCGCAGTCTTCGCCTCCTCCTCGGTGAGGGAGGAATTGACCACGATGGTGACGTCGTCGCCGGGCTCTTCCCTGAGTAGCCAGTCGAGGTCTTCCGGCAGGTCTTCCCGGCGCCGCTCCGGGAGAGCGCTCATCGTTCCCCCTTCGCGAAGCCGATGACCGCACTCCAGACCGCGAGCTCCCGTGCCGCGTCAGGTGTGCTCTTCGCGCGTACCCCGGCCCACACCGGCCGGCCGTCGATGACGAGCCGTACGGCCTGCCGCGGGCCGTGCAGCGCGTGCGTCAGCTCAGCCGGCATCGGTTCGGCCGGGATGTCGTGGCCCGGCCATGTCGCAGCGAGCAGGGTCTTGGCCGTGGCCAGCTCGGCGGCCTGTGCCTGCGCGTTCAGTTCGAGTTCGGCGATTCGTCTCCGCAGCATGTCGACGTCATCGTCGTGTCGCATATGTGTGGGTTCCACCCGGTGCGCCCCTCTCCCCATGGGTGAATCCCTCCCCGGTACTTCGATGACGCACCAAATCCCGGTTTCGTGCACGTCATTCACATTTTTGTGATCAGCCCGTTACGCGTTACGCACGCGCTTGGCGTGCGGCGTCGCTACGGACGTGGCCGTCCCGGATCATCCGGACGGCGATGATCGCCGCGCGGCGCTCCTCCTCGGTCAGGAGATCGATCTCCCAGATCGCCTGGAGCGCGGGGTCGTCGTACTCCAGGGCCGGCACGGGAGCGTTGCTCCTCGTCTTGACCTGGATCACGGTTGGGCGATCGCCGGCCATGACGAGGTCGACGCCGCCGGATTCCCAGCCGGCCATGTACTCGATCGCGCGTGAGACCGGTCGCGACGGTGGATAGTCGCCGCGCCGGACGGCTCGGAGGGTCTCCGTCGTGAGCTTGTACCCGGCGGCTTTCGCCTGCTCGACCCAGGTCTTCCAATTCAGGCCTGGCGTCTCGTCGAGTATCGCGGTCAGTGCGTCGTCAAGACGCTTCGCGGCGTCACGTTGTGCGGCCTCGGTCTGTTCGGCCTGGCTGCGGGCTGTCATCGCTGGCTGCCTTCCTGGCGGTCTAACGCAGAATAACGCAGACCGACGCAGATGCTAGGCCCAAGTTGTGAAATCGCGTTAGACGCCTGGTCGGACTCTCCGGTTCCCTCTGATCCTTTGTTGTTCTCTGCGTTGTTCTGCGTTAGTCTCCGCTACATGACGCAGAACGACGCCGAGGAGCGCAGCCCCATGCAGGGCCGCCGGATCAACTTGGGACTGAGCCTGCGCGCCCTGTCCGTTGCGTGCAGCCAGGCGGGCGGCCCGATCTCCGACAGTCAGCTGTCGAAGATCGAGCGGGGCGTTTGCGTACCCCGCCCGAGCGCAAGACGCGCAATCACGCAGGTCTTGGGCCTCGACCCGGTAACCGGTGACGAGCCCGCACGCATCGGCGGCAAGTCATGACGACCTACGCGCAGGCCATCGCCGACGCCGCCCAGGTACTCGCGGACGCCCGCGCGCACCGCGACTCCCTCACCCCTGAGCAGGCCGCCGCCGAGGCGTACGTGCCCGGCGGGATGCCCGTCGAGGAGATCGCCGCGCTCATCCGCCGACACCGCGCCGAAGCCCGCGGGCTCGTCGCCGCCTAACCCCTCTCGCACGTCCGCCGGCCCCGGCCGGCGGCACCCAGGCCCAGATTCCCTAGCAGAAAGGCCCGGGTTTCATGAAGAGCACCACCCCCGAGTCCGTGACGGCGAACGTCGACCAGGCCGTCGTCGTGCAGCTGCTCGCCGCACGCTGGCCCGTCGGCACCCGCGTCCGCCACAAGCACAGCCTGTGGACCGGCGTCGTCGCTCCCGGCGACCCGGCCGACTGTCCCGGCGTCTACGCCGGCGACGCGCCCGCGCACGCCTACCTGCCCGCCGAGCAGCGCGACCCCGGCCTCGTGTGCGTCCTGTGGGACCACCCGAACAGCCAGCGCGACGCCGCCGAGCGGCGCCCGCACCGCGGCCCGTGGCCGCACCCGGAGGTCGGTCTGGCCTGGATGCGGCCCGGTGTCCTCCGCGTCGCCCGCGAACGCGAGGTGCGGGCCGCATGAGCGACGAGGAGAAGCTGGCGCGTCCCGAAGAGGCCGAGCAGATCATCGCGGACCTCTTCTCCGTAGAAAGGAAAGGCCTCGCCTCCGGTCATCTCACCAAGGGCGAAGTGGAGATCTTGTTCGCGATCCGCGCGCTGCTCCGTGATCGGCTCGGCGAACGCGGAGGCAACGACGGCGACATTGACCTGAAGTGGCTCGGCCAGATCCAACTCGAGCACGGCGTCCGCCTGGTCAAGGCCGAGCTGAAGCCGGTCCGGCACACCGCGCCGATCGTCCGCCTCCACGCGGACGGCACCGAGTGCAACCACAAGATCAGCCCGTCCGGTCAGCCGCGGCCCGGGCAGGGCTGCCCCGGTCCCCCCACCTACAGCGCGACGTGCAAGGCCACCGGCTGCGGCTGGGAGAGCACGGCCGGGATCCGGGCGATCGTCGAGGACGCCAAGCGCACCCACCTGCACGCCAACCCGGCGGCCACCCGATGACCGCACCAATCGCCGAGCCTCCCGCCGTGCCGGAGTGGGCCGAGAAGACCATGCGCGCCCTCGGCGACGCGACGGCAGCTGGCCGAGGCCAGCTCACCACCGCTGAAGAGCAGCTGCTCGACGCCGCGTGGCTGTTGCTCCGCGATCGTCTCGGCCTGAGCCTGTGCACCGACGTACCCGGCGCTGTCCAGCTCGCAGTGAAACTCGCGTTCGACGACCTCGGCATTGACCCCCGCAAGGCGGTCGGCCGATGAGCCTCCACCACACCTACTTCGGCCACCAGCCACTCAACGGTCACCATCCGGACTGCGTCGCCGCCGGCCCCACCGGCAACGGCGGCTGGGAAGCGGCTATCGCGATCGACGAGATCCCCTTCGTCGACCCGAAGACCGGCGACCGCGGATACCGGCGAGAGTGCGGCCTGCGGCTGCTGTGCCGCTCCTGCGGCGCCGTGATCCAACTGCACGCCGACGACGCGGACGCCCTCCACTACACGAACGTCACGGAACTCGGCTACGGGTCGAAGCCGGAGCGCTGCGCCGGGATGTGGCTGCACCCCGGCGCGCCGCTCCTGCCCGGCGAAGGCCCCTACGACTACTACGTCACCGACAGCCCGCACCCGCCCGCCGACGAGTCGCAGGTCGCGGGCGTCATCTCCCGCTTCGTGACGAAGCGCGGCGCCAAGCAGTGGCTCGCCGCGTACGGCCAGCGCCAGGGCGGCGGGGCGATCAGCCGCACCGACGAGCACTTCAAGACGAAGGCCGCCGCCGTGAAGTGGATCACCGCCACGCGCGCGGCCGCGGAGTCGACCCCTGACAGCGGAACGGCCTCCGGTGATCCCGCACCGGAGGCCGCCGACCAGGCGCACATCAACCCGTGAAGGAGCCGAGCGCCATGACCACTGAGCCTACCGACCAGACCAACGCGACCACCGAGGCGGCGCCGTCCACGTGGATGAGCGACGCGACCGTCGCCGGCCTCCAAGAGAAGTACGTCGACCTGATCAACGCCGCCAAGGATCAGGACAAGGCGATCCAGGACATCCGGACGGACGTCCTCGCCGCGGAGGTGAAGCTGCAGGCGGCCAAAGAGCGGGCGGCCAGCACCCGCAAGGAGATCGAGGAGACGAAGATCCTCCTCGCCATCGCGGAAGGCCGCGCGCCCCGCCCCAACCCGGACGCGATCCGCGCGGACAAGATGAACCTCAGCTTCGGGGCGCTCCGCCTCGCCGGACTGCCCGACGGTGCGACCCGGGACGACCACCTCGAACACGCGGCGCTGATGCGGCAGGTCATCGCCGCCGCCCTCGACATCGCGGACCGCGCGGACCAGGGCGCCGAGACCGCGCCGCGCCGCCGGTGGACGCCCGACGCCGTCAACCCGGACGGCAGCACGGCCGTGACGATGAAGCGGGCCTGCAACGGCTGCGGCAACCTCGTCGGCGACGTCACCGAAGGGGAGCTCAACGCCTCCGTCGAGGGCCGGCCGCTCCCCGACGTCCGCGACGAATGCAGCCGCTGCAGCCCGACCGCCGGGCAGCCGGCCGCCACCAACGGCACCGCGCCGCTCACCCCGCAGACCGAGACCCCCGCCGTCGAGCCGGACCTGCCGCGGGACGTCGTCGCCGGGGACCCGCTGGCCATCCCCGCGAACCGGTTCCCCGGGATCGTTCCCGCGCCGACCCGCACTGACCTGCCCACCCCGGCCGAGGACGGCGGCGAAGCCAAGTGAACGCGCTCCTGGCCGTCTTCCACGACCTGCCCGCCGCCGTCGGCAGCGCCCTCCACGACCTGCCCGCGGCGGTGGGCGACACCGTCCGCGACCTCACCGACTGGGCCTGCGGCGCCGACACCCCCAAGGAGAACCGGTGAAGCTGTACCTCGCCGGGCCGATGCGCGCCTACCCCGAGTTCAACCACCCCGCGTTCCGCAAGGCCACCGCGCTGCTCCGCGCCGACGGGCACGAAGTGTTCTCCCCGGCCGAACACGACGAGGTCGGCGGGTTCGACTTCACCGGCATGGCCGGGACGCCAGAGGACCTCGACGCGCAGGGCTTCGACCTCCGCGTCGCCCTGGCCGACGACCTCGTGTGGATCTGCGGCCACGCGGAAGGACTGGTCGTCCTGCCCGGCTGGCAGACGTCCCTCGGCGCCACCGCCGAGGTCGCCACCGCCCGCGCCCTGAGCCTGCCCGTCTGGCCCCTCGCGGAGTTCGTCCTCTACGGCGACACCGGACGGTGCATCGCTGCGGGAGCCGCCCTGTGATCGCCGCCGTCATCTCCGCCGTCGCCGACCTGCCGACCTGCCGCCTCATCGCGATCGGCTGCTGCATCGGCGCGCTCCTCGGCGCCCTCACCACGAAGGCAGGCGCCTGATGCCCAAGATCGAATACGTCCCCCGGACGTTCTCCAACGGCAGCCTCGCGATCATCCGCCAAGCCGAGGAGATCTGCGAGGACTACGCCCGCCAGGGCTACGACCTCACGCTCCGGCAGCTGTACTACCAATTCGTCGCCCGCGACCTGCTCGCCAACAAGCAGACCGAGTACAAGCGCCTCGGCTCGATCATCAACGACGCCCGCCTCGCCGGCCTGCTCGACTGGAACTACATCGTCGACCGCACCCGGAACCTGCGCGGCCTGTCCCACTGGAACTCACCCGACCAGATCATCCGCAGCTCGGCGCGCGGCTACCTCACCGACCGGTGGGCCGACCAGAAGCACAGGGTCGAGGTCTGGATCGAAAAGGACGCCCTCGTCGGTGTGATCAGCGGCGTCTGCAACCGTCACGACTACTTCTCATGCCGCGGCTACACCTCCCAGTCGGAACTGTGGAGCGCCGCCCAGCGGCTGCGGACGTATGAGGACCGCGGCCAGAAGCCGATCGTGATCCACCTCGGCGACCACGACCCCAGCGGCATCGACATGACCCGCGACATCGCGGACCGGCTGGCGCTCTTCGACGCGAACGTCAAGGTCATCCGGATCGCGCTGAACATGGACCAGGTCGAGGAGTACACGCCGCCGCCGAACCCGGCGAAGCTCACCGACTCGCGCTCGACCAGCTATATCAGCCGGTTCGGCTACTCCAGCTGGGAGCTCGACGCGCTCGACCCGGCCACGCTCGACGCGCTGATCAGTAACGAGATCACCGGCTGGCGTAACGAACGCCGGTGGGACCGCGCCACAGCCGCGATGGAGAAGGAACGGTCGCTGCTGACCGCCGTCTCCAACCGTTGGAACGAGGTCCGTGCGTTCGTCCAGGACGGCGCCGAGTGACGGCCCGCCAACGCGGCACCGTCGCCGTGATCAGCATCTGGCTCCTCCTCGCGCTCTTCGCCGGCGTGGTCGCCGCGCACGGCGCCAAGAAGGGCCAGGACCCGACGCCGGTTCTCGGGGTGCTGTTCCTCGGCTGGCTGTTCGTGACGCCGCACGCGCTGCTCCTCAAGCGCCCCCGCCGCACGAACCGGGAGGGCAGCCGATGATCCTCGCCCTGCTCCTCGGCGGCGCCCTGGCCGTCGTCCTCGCCGCCCTCGGCGCGGTCTGGGCCGGGCTCCGCCCGCCCGCCGGCGAGCAGGGCGAGGCCGGCCGCCTCCACCACACCCCCACCTGCACCTGCATCCGCGAGCCGGAAGGGGCGCCAGCGTGAAGACCAAGACGATCCCCGCGCACGGCACGCGGAAGCGCTACCTGCGCGGCCCGGACATCGACGACCAGCCCGGCAAGAGCTGCCGCTGTGATGACTGCCGCGCCGCGAACACCCGCGGCCAGAACCGGTACCGCCTCGCCACCGGATCAGGCCGCCGCCGGCTCCGGGTCGACGCGGAACCGGTCCGGCAGCACGTCCGCGCCCTGCAGGAAGCCGGCCTGTCCTACCAGCGCGTGGCCCAGCTCGCCGGCGTCGACCGGCAGGTCATAGGCCGCCTCCTGTACGGCAGGCCCAGCTCCGGCGAAGCACCGACGAAAAGCATGGGCGCCGCCGGCGCGAAAGCGATCCTGGCGGTGACGGTCACACAGCTCCCCCCGCACGGCTGGGTCCCCGGGATCGGCACGCAGCGCCGGCTCCGCGCCCTGTCCGCGATCGGCTGGTCCGTCTCCCAGCTCGCCGACAGGTTCAACCCGGGCACGACGAAGCATCCACTCACGACGCTGATGGCAGCCGGCCCCGACCGGCGGGTCACCGTCGCGACCGCCCGCCGCGTCCGCGACATCTACGACGAACTGTGGAACGTCGACCCCGTCACCGCCGGTGCGATTCCCGGCCTGGCCCAGCTCGTCCGCGATCGCGCCGCCGCCAAGGGCTGGGTGCCGCCCCAAGCGTGGGACGACGACACCATCGACGATCCCGCCGCCCAGCCGGACCTCGGAGACCAGACCACCCGCGCCGCCGCGCTGTTCGAGGACAGCGAAGAGCTCCTCGGCGAAGGCTTCACCCTCGCCCAGGCCGCAGAGCGTCTCGGCGTCGCCAAGAACACCCTGCAGGCCGCGCGTGACCGCGCGAAGAGGAAGGCGGTCGCCGCATGAGCAAGTCCAAGGACATCGGTACGCGCGCGGAGACCGCCGTCGTCCGCTTCCTCCGCGCGCACGGTTTCCCGCAGGCGGAGCGGCGCGCGCTCGCCGGCGTACACGACCTCGGCGACATCATCGGCACGGTCGGCATCTGCTGGGAAGTGAAGGCCCGCAACCGGCCCGTGACCGACGGGCAGATCAACGCGTGGCTGGCCGAGACCGAGACCGAGCGGATCAACTCCGGCGCCGACATCGGCGTCCTGGTCGTACGCCGGCCGGGTGTCGGTGAAGCCAACGCGGGCCGCTGGTGGACGGCCATGCGCCTCGACCAACTCGGCGAGATCGTCGCCTGGAGCCTCGCCAAAACGCTCGGCGAGCAGGCCGGGCCCTTCTCGCTTCTCGACCCCGCGCCCGTCCGGATGCTGCTCGCCGACGCTGTGCAGCTCATCCGCACCGCCGGATACGGCGACCCCATCGAAGCCGGGGGAGCCGATGCGTGATGTCCGGATGGGAGACCAGGGCCAGATGCCGGGGCATGGACCCCGAACTGTTCTTCCCCATCGGCGCGCCACCGGCCTCGACGCTCGCGGTCTGCCGGTCCCTGTGCCCGGTCCGCGAGGACTGCCTCGACGAGGCGCTCGCCCAGGGCCACCACGGCGTCTGGGGCGGCACCACCAGCGGCGAACGACGCAGCATGCGCCGGTCCGTTCTCCTCTCCCTCACCTCCCGCGCGGCCCCGGAGGTCACCCCCATGCCTGAACCGAAGTCCTACGCCAGCGAGATCACCGAGGCGCTCCTCGACGGCCGGACCGTCAAGGACGTCGCGCAGGCGTACGACCGGCCCCGCCAGCAGATCACCGCACTCATCAGCCGTACGGACGGCTGGAGCCTCGACCCGCACACCGACACGGTCGTCATCGGCAGCCAGCACGACGAGCCCGCGGCCAGCGCCGACGTCGACCTGTCCAGCCACGACCAGCCCGACGAAGACGACGACTTCGACCTGACCGGCCTGGAGAGGCTGCTCCACCGCGCTGAGCAGTCCGAGACCGCAGCGACCCGGACCGCGGCCGAGAAGGCCCGGACTGCCGTCGACGACCTCCGCGAGCGGGTCCGGACCGAGGCGGCCGAGGCGCAGATCCGCGACGAGATCAGCGCGCTGGAGGAGAAGCTCGCGGCCGCGCGGTCGCAGCTGAAAGAGATCCGGCCCGGGAAGGCCACCGCGCGGCGCGCACCCGGCGATGGGCCGACGTCGAAGGAGGTCCGTGCCTGGGCGGCTGAGAAGGGCATCGAGTGCTCGCCGATCGGCCGCGTACCGCAGGCCATCGTCGACATGTACCTCGCCGCGAAGGCGAGTGCGTGATGGGGGAGCCGCACCCGCTCGTGGCTGAGCTCGTCGACGAGCGTCACCGCCAGTCCCTCACCCAGGAGGCCGTGGCCGCGCGGGCCGGCCTCACCCAGGGTTGCGTGTCCGGTATCGAGACCGGCCGTGACGCGCGTCTGTCCACGTTCCTCAGCCACGTCGACGCCCTCGGCTACGAGCTCACCCTCGTCCGTAAGGCGGGCGCCGATGCCTGAGGACCTGTGCACGCACTGGATCAGCGGCGAGTCCCGCCGCTGCCTCGCGCCCGGCACCCGCATGTACCTGCTCGGGCGGCGCTGCCCCGCACACACGCCCGCGGCGCTCGCCGGCCGCCCCGAACCGGGCCAGGGCGCGTACTGCGCGCCGGGCCGCTGCCTCTGCGGCGACGACACCTGCCCCGCATACGCGACGTACGCGCTCCGCGACCGGTACGCCACGGCCGCCGACTCCTGGGCTGCGGTCGACGCCCGCGCCATCGCGTCCGGGAAACGCCGCTCCAGCCCCGCCCAGTACGCCGCGGCGAAGACCACCGTCGGCGAGCAACACGACCGAGACGCACGACTCAGGAGGACCGCATGAACAGCCCGTTGACCCCCGTAGAGCGGACCCTCCTGCGCGAGCTCCGCGGCGTGCGGATGCCCTGCGCCCCCGGCTGCCCGTGCGAGGACCTGGAACGCGGGCTCGCCGATCAGCTCCGGCAGCAGCACCCCGACGTCGACGACGTGACGATCGCCCGCATCGTCCTCACCGTCGCCTGCCACGTCAGCACGGCCGTGGCCGTGCACGGCCTGACCGGTCCCGGCGCCGGCGGGCTCACGGCCCGCGTCGCCGTCGAACTCGCGTCGTTCGAACTCGACCACCCGGCAGACGAACCCGGTACCGGCAAGACGTGAGGACGCGACCTTAACGCCCGCCACCTGATGCAGTGCCGACCAGCGACAACGGAGAACGGATGACCACGAACAACGACACCGCGGCCAGCCCGCCGGCGAAAACCGTCGACCTCGACGACATCGCCGGGCTGATCGAAGCCGACCGGCTCCTCACCGCCGAAATCAACCGGCTCGAAGAGGCTCACAAAGCGCTGCTCGCCGAACTCGTCACCGCCCGCGACGACACCCGCGAGCAGATCCAGCGGCGGATGGGCAACGCGACCGAAGCCCGCGTCAACGGGCGGGCGGTTGTCACCTGGAAGTGGAGCAAGCCCGGCAGCCACCTCGACCAGAAAGCCCTCGGCAAGGACAACCCCGAGCTCGTCAAGCGGTACACCGTGCCGTCGAAGGCGGCACGCAAGTACGTCCTCCTCGACCCGGAAGAGGCGAACCGTGGCTGACCCCATGACCTTCGCCCGAAGCTTCCGTCTCCGGCTCCCCGGCGGCCGTCAGCTCGACGGCGCCGAGTTCCCGTCCGCCCGCGTCGTGGTTCTGGACGATCCAGAGCGCGGCTTCGCCACCGTGGCCACCTCCATCGACGAAGCGGTGAAGGAATACCAGGGCGCGGTCGTCGAGTGGCCCGGAGGAGAGGGCCTGCGCGAGCAGCTGCACGATGCGCTCACCCAGGAGCACTACCGCCGCGCACACGAACGCATCGAAGCGTCACCCGAGGACCACTGCGCGGCGTTCACCGACGTCGCCCTCGCGGTCCCCGCCATCCAGGAACTGCAGCAGGCGTACGCCGAGCTGGCGCGGCTGCGCGCGGGCGAAGCCGACGACCCTGGGCCCGAGCACAGCATGCCGACGCCCGCGCAGTGGATCCGCCGGTGGAACGACGCCACGGCCGAGCGGCGCCTGGAGGTCATCACCGGCATCCTCCGCGAGCTCGACCGCGCAACCCGCTGCGTTGAGATGGACCACGACAACCGCCTCGCGGAAGCCGAACTGGTCGCCCGGCGCCTCGCCGACGCGCCGACCCGCTGGGCGTACAACCAGGCGTGCGCGGCGCTGTGGAAGCACCGCCGTCGGGCCGACGTCGCCGAGGCCGCCAACGCCCGCGTGCACGCCGCCGTCCGGGCCGTCGTCGCTCACGTCCGCGCGACTACCAACGAGCCTAGCGAACTCCTCAACACGCAGCTGCTCCTAGACGCCGTCGCGACCGCGCTCCTCCCGGCCGATGGGCTCACCTCGGCCCCGCCGGCCGGACCCGACCTGACCGACGGCGACGTGAAGTTCCTCGCGGACCTCGTCGGCGGCACCGGCGACTTCGTCTGGGGCGACCTCGCACGCCACCACGGCATGGACGGCAGCGACGTCGAGCGGCTCTTCCGGAAGCTCACCGGCCGCACCGACCCTCCCCCCGCCGCAGCCGCCGTCCGTGAGGGCTGCGTCGACCACATGCCCACCCCCAACCCTGAGTGCGAGGCCTGCACCCGATGACCTTCCGCGCATTCCTCCGGGACCTCAGCCGGGCGACCTTCCACCGCCCCACGCCGACCGAGACGCAGTACCAGTGGGACCTCGTCCAGGCCCACCGCGAAGCCGAGGCAGCCCGCGCAGAGGCCGCGACCCTGCGGCAGCAACTCGACCGGCTCCGCGAACCCGTCGCGATCGACCTCATCGAGTCCCAGACCCGCATCGACCAGGCCGCCACCGAACTCCACCTCATCGCCGAGGGCGGCCCGGACCGCTGGCGAATGAGCATCCCGCCGAGGCCCGGCCACGACAGCGAACTCGTCATCGGCACCGGCCTCCGCGAAGGCGACCAGCTCGTCCGCGAGGTCGGCCGGCTCCGCGACCTCGTCATCGAGATCCTCGGCCGCTTCGACGAGCCCTGTCGCCGTACGGGCTGGATCGGCGAGAAGCAGATCACCGCCTGGCGGCTCGCCGCCGGCCCCGCCACGTACGCCCGCGGCGGCGTCATCCCCACGGCGGTGCGCGATGCCTGAGGCGTTTCAGCCGGGCCGGTACGACATCACCCTCAAGGGCGCGCGGCTGGACCGCGAGCTACTCGTGAACGGGACCGACACCCGGATCCTTGATGTCACCTGCCAGACGAACACCGGGCACCTCATCACGTTCGACAAGAACTCGGTGAAGGTCGAGCCGCATACGAAGCCGGACCCGGAGTTCCCCGCGACCAAGGCGGGCGGCCACTCCCTGGTCGTCGAGTACGGCGACTGCGAGCTGTACGGCACCTGCCAGTGCGGCAAGAGCCTCGGGTCGATCCGGCCGAACCACTCCATCGACACGACCCTCGCACAGCGCTGGGAGCGCCACATCATGACGGAGGTACCGCGATGAAGTACCGCGTCCTGTCCGCCGCCGCCGTCATCACGGCCGCCGTCGCGCTCGTGCTCGCGGGTTGCGGCTCCGGTGGTGCAGCCGGGGAACCCAACGGGAACCCGACCGCGCCGTTCACCAGCGCCGACAGCAGTCAGGACCTCACGGTCGTGCACGTCAAGGTCGACGGCGGACCCCCGGTCACGTGCGTGATCTACGACGGCTACCGCGCCGGGGGCTTGTCGTGTGACTGGGGTGCCCGATGAGCGCACCCGAGATCGAGTACGGGGAGTTCTGGCTGCCCGGCGGCAGCGACGCCCACCCCGACAACCCCCTCGCCGTCTGCGGCCGCTGCGGCGCGATCGTCCTCGACGCCACCGCGCACAGCCGCTGGCACCAGGCGCCGGCGCTGACCACCGACTGGTGTGAGCAGTGCGGCGACGTGATCGTCCTGCTCGCCGGCGTGTGGGTGCACGCGAACATCCTGGCCCCCGACCACCAGCCCGTCGCCCCACAGCCGACCGGGCCGGAGCCCAAGCAATTCGAGGTCTGGGAGTTCGACGACGGTGAGATCGGCCGGTTCTCCTGGGGCAAGGACCCGAACGGAAATCTGTCGCTGGCCGCCTCCACCGACGGGCCGGGATGGTGCATCTGGGAGGCCTGGCGCGGCGAGGCCAACGAGCGCACGCCCGTACGGAAGATCCGGGACACCACGCCTCGGCCAGGCGAGGTCAGCAGATGACCGCGCCGACGTTCACCCAGCCCGAGGCCGGCGGCACGCAGCTCGGCCAGCCCGGCGCCGACGGCGACGACGCCATCGCCGGGGAGCTGAAGCACATCATCCTCGACGCCTCCCGCAACGCCCCCCGGTCCCGGCAGTCCTCGATCGGCCCGTCCGAGATCGGCGCCGCGTGCGACCGGCGCCTCGCCTACAAGATCCTCGACTGGGACAAGGCCAACACCGGCGGCGACCCACTCGCCTCCATCCTCGGCACCGGCTACCACAACTGGGCCGAAGCAGCGTTCTCCCGGCCCGAGCTCGGCGGCCGGTGGCTCGTCGAACAGCGCCTCACCATCGCACCGCCGCTCATCCCCGGCGGTTCCTGCGACCTGTACGACACCCTCCACGACCGCGTCATCGACTGGAAAGTCGTCGGCGACTCCATGATCCGCAAGTACAAGGCGGAGGGACCACGCCGCGAGTACCGCGTCCAAGGCCACACCTACGGCCTCGGCTGGGAACTCGCCGGCTACCGCCCCAAGGAAGTCGTCCTCGCCGTCCTGCCCCGCACCGGCTACCTATCCGGCATGTGGATCTGGCGCGAGCCGTACGACCGGCAGATCGCCCTCGACGCCATCGCCCGGATCTACGCCATCCGCGACCTCATCGTCGCCATCGACCCCGAGGCGAACCCCCCGATGTGGGAGCTCATCCCCGCCGTCCCGAGCTTCGGGTGCAAGTGGTGCCCGTGGTTCAAACCCGCCTCCACCGACCTGGGCGCCGGCTGCCCCGGCAACGTCCCGCCCAAGACCCGCACCCGCACCAACGCGGCCAAGGCCGCATAGAAACAGGAGAACAACGCATGTCCACACCGTTCAACCAGCCGTCCTCCGGGGACTGGTTCAAGCCCGCCGAGGCCCACGGGCACCTCATCCTCATCACCAAGGTCCACCAGATCGGCGAGAAGTACGACAGCCTCGCCAGCGCCGACAAGCCGCACGCGGTCTTCGACATGGTCGACCTCAACAGCCCGAACCCCGTCCTGCAGCAGCACGTCAACGACACCCACCCCGGGATCGTCGGCAAGCTCGGCAAGGCCCTGAGGACCGGCGAAATGGTCCTGGGCCGCATCACGCAGGCGCCGGGCAAGGGCGACAACCTGGCGTGGGTCCTCGGCCCGTACGCGCCAGGCGACGAGCAGTACGGCACGGCGTGGCTGAACGCGAACCCGCTGAACAACTTCGGTCAGCCCGCCGGCCAGCAGCAGAACCGGCCCGCGCCCGCCCCGGCACCCCAGGCGCAGCAGCAGGCGCCCCAGCAGTACGCGCAGGGCCCGCAGCAGCAGTACCCGCCCCAGGGCATGCCGCAGCAGTACGCCCCGCAGCCGGCCCCCGCGCCCGCGGCCGCGCCGCCCCAGCAGTACGCGCCGCAGGCACCGCAGCCCCAGTACGGGCCGCCGCAGCAGGCCGCCGCCCCGGCACCCCAGCCGCAGCAGTACGCCCAGCAGCAGCCCCAGCCCGCGCCGCCGGCCACCGCACCACAGATGGACCTCAACAACCCCACGCCCGAGGTCCAGGCGCTCCTGCAGAAGATCGCCCAGGGCGGCGGGCAGCTCCCGCCCGCGCCGCCGCAGGGCGCCTGACCCCCACCCACCAGGGGCGGGCCGCACTTCCCCGGCGGCCCGCCCCGCCACCCACCGACAAGGAGAACGCAGTGCAGATCGAAGTGAAGGTCGGCGACATCGACCTCAGCACCGTCATCCCTGGCTACTACGGACCCGCCGACGAAGCGATGACCATCGGAGACCTCGTCATCGCCGAGATAGCCCGCCGGTTCATGGAGACTGACGACTGGCGAACCCTCAGGGCGCGGATCCGCGAGATCCGCGATGAGGAGATCCGCACGCAGATCACCCCCATGATCGCCGACGCGGTCGCCAAGCCCATTCAGCGGACCAGCTCCTACGGCACGCCGATCGGCGAGCCGCTCTCGATGTGTGAGGTCGTCGTCGAGGAGGCGCGCACGGTCCTCCAGAGCGTCAGGGACCCCCACAGCCGCAACGCCGAGCCGCTCGGCCGGAAGCTCATCCGAGAGATGGTCGAGAAGGAGATGCGCGCCGAGCTCGGCGCGGTCATCAAGGACGAGCGGCAGAAGGTCGTCGACGCCGTACGCGCCCAGGCGGCCGACCTGATCACCGAGGCCGTCACGAAGGGCGTGACCGGCCGATGAGCTACCCGACGCCCCTGTCCCGCGTCGAGCGGGACACCCGCGATGAACGGGCCCGCCAGGACGCGAAGTGGGGCGAGCAGAATCACGACGACGGCACCGGAGATCAGCGCTGGCGCGACGCGGCCAACCGGGTGCAGCTGGACGTCGACGAGGCGGCCCGCCTGGGAGGCACGACGTGGCGCGGCATCCTCCATGAAGAGGTCTTCGAGGCCTTCGCCGCGATGGACCCGGCCAAGCTGCGTACCGAGCTGATCCAGGTCGCCGCCGTCGCCCAGGTGTGGGCCGAGGCGATCGACCGGCGAGGCGGCGACCCCGCATGACCGGCGGCATGGAGATACCCGACTCGCCGGAGGGCCTGCCGGACAGGCCAGCGCGCCGTGACTGCGGTTTCTGCGGCTGGGAGCGCACGCCCAAAGACGACAACCACGCTCCCACGTGCTCCTACTGGCACTTCTTCGGCGACCCGGACAAGCCCTGCCCGTGCTGGAAATGCAACGACCTTCCGGACCCTCGGCCCGTCCCCAAGACCTGATGGCCGCCCCGTCCCCAGGCCCGGCCTGGCAGCCGCTCGAGCGCGGAGACGGGGCACGCGAAACAGCCCTCCCGACAGGAGACGACGTGACCTTCCCATTCGCTCAGCCCGCCGACCTCGACCCGGCGCCGCCGGCCTTCACCCAGCCCACCGAAGAGCCGCCCGCCGGGCCGCCCGCGCCGGGCCTGCCCGCGTTCCTGCAGCCCGCCGACGACCAGCCCACCCCCCTCACGCCCGCGCCCGCGCCGCCGCCGACCGCCGCAGCCGTCGCGCAGCTCACCGGCCACACCCCCACCCCCGAACAGCAGGCCACCGTCGAGGCCTTCGCCGCCGGCGGGAACCTCGTCATCGAAGCCGGCGCCGGATCCGGCAAGACCAGCAGCCTCAAGATGGTCGCGGCCATCGCGGGCCGCCGACGCGGCACCTACATCGCGTTCAACCGCGCCATCGCCGACGACGCCCGCCGCGGCTTCACCCCCTGGGTGAACTGCGCCACCGCGCACTCCCTGGCGTTCCGCGCGATCGGCAACCAGTTCGGTCACCGCCTCAACGGCCCGAGGGTGCCCGCCCGCGAGACAGCCCGGCTGCTCCGCATCACCAGCACCCTCAAGACCCCCGGCGACCGGCTCCTCACCCCCTCCATGCAGGCCCGCATGGTCTCCGACACCGTCACCCGCTTCTGCTACGGCGACACCGCGCAGATCGAGCCGTGGCACGTGCCGCGCGTCGCCGGCCTCGACGACCACGCCACCGTCACGATGCTCCGCGCCGAACTCCTCCCGTACGCCCGCCGCATGTGGGACGACCTCGGCAGCCCCGACGGGCAGCTGAGGTTCCAGCACGACCACTACCTGAAGATGTGGCAGCTGTCCGGGCCCGTCCTGCCCGCCGACTACGTCATGCTCGACGAAGCCCAGGACGCCAACCCCGTCATCGCCGCCATCGTCGCCGCCCAGGGCCACGCGCAGCGGATCCTCGTCGGTGACCGCGCCCAGGCCATCTACGGGTGGCGCGGCGCCCGCGACGCCATGGCCGGCTTCGACGGGACACGGCTCCGGCTCTCCCAGTCCTTCCGGTTCGGCGACACGATCGCCCGCGAGGCCAACAAGTGGCTGGCCGTGCTCGACACCGGCCTGCGCCTCACCGGCTACGACCAGATCACCTCCACCATCGGCCCCCTCGACGAGCCGGCCGCGATCCTGTGCCGCGGCAACAGCGAAACCGTCCGGCAGGTCATGGCCGCCCTCACCGCGGGGAAGCGGGCAGCGCTCGTCGGCGGCGGCCGCGAAGTCCGCCGCCTCGCCGAAGCCGCCGTCACCCTCAAGGCGGGGAAGGGCTGCTCCCACCCCGAGCTGTACGCCTTCAAAACCTGGGGTGAGCTGCAGGAGTACGTCGAACAGGACTCCGAGGGCAGCGACCTGAAGACGTTCGTGAAGCTCGTCGACGAGTACGGCCCCGAGGTGATCATCGACGTGGTGGAGAACCTCGTCGTCGAGCAGCACGCCGACGTCACCGTCTCCACCGTCCACAAGGCCAAGGGCCGCGAGTGGACCAGCGTCCGCATCGCGAACGACTTCCCGCGGCCCAAGGCCGTCGGCGACGACGGCGAGGACCAGGGCGTGCCCGCCGACGACGCGATGCTCGCGTACGTCGCCGTCACCCGCGCCCGCGAAGGCCTCGACCGGACCGGCCTCGCCTGGATCGACCACTACACGGAGGCGAACCGTGGCTGACTCGACCGTGACCGCTGAGCCCGGACCCGGACGCCACGACCCGCCCACCGACTACATCTGCCTCGACGAGTGGCGCGACGACACCGCCGTGTGCGTCTGCCAGCTCCCCGAAGGCCATGGCGAGGACTGGCACGAATGCCGTTGCGGCAAGACATGGCAGGAGGGCCCTCGTGTCTGAGCCCGACGAGCTGGGCACCACCGGTGGCCTGCGTGAACAGCTGACCGCGATCGTCACCCGCTGGGCACTGATGTACCCGCTCGGTAACTACGGGATCTGGAGCACCGCCGACGGCACCACGCGGGAGCAACTCGCCGAGATCGCGGCGAGCATCGCTGCGGGCTGGGGACGCGACATCGCCGACCGCATGCTGGCCGCGCTCACCGCCGACCACGGTGACCTGCTGGACCGGATGACGACGGCGCTGCGTGGGCACTACCTGCTCACTGGTGGCCAACCATATGGGGCCAGCGCCTGCGGGTGCGAGCGCTGGACCGGGCGCCTCCAGGACTGGACGGGGCACCTCGCCGAGGTCGCCCTGGCCGTCTTCGGCGAGCACACCGCACACCTCGCGGGCCGGCTCGCCCAGGCCGAGGCCCGCGCCGAACAGGTCGAGGATCTCCTCAGCATCGCGCACGACACGTCCAACAGGGCCGAGGCCACGATCGCGCGGGTACGGCGCCTGTGCGAGATGACCATCGCCACTTCCATCCGCGCGCAAGCCATCGACCAGGCAGTCGACACCCTCGCTGTCTTGGACGGCCGTGGCGCCCCCGACGCCCCTGAACCCGAGACCACGTAACCGCACCGCCTGCATCCCTGTCCCCGACATACCGCGCACCGCAGGAGCTCCACTTGAGCAACGACGCCGACGCCACCCCACCCGCGGCACTCACCGCCACGGCCCTCCACTTCCACGACGTCGGCATCGTCGTCATCCCCGTACGGGGTGACGGCACCAAGGCGCCCGCCGTGAACTGGCGGCCCATCTACCGGCGAGAACAGCCACCCCCCACCCGGCAACAGGTCGAAGACTGGGCGCGCCGCCATCACGGCATAGGCATCCTCACCGGCGCAGTGTCCGGACAGCTGGAGATGTTCGAGCTGGAAGGCCGCGCCGTCGACGGCGGGCTGCTACCCGAGCTCCTCCAACTCGCCGCGGCCGCCGGCATCGGCGACCTCCTACAGCAGCTGCTCGGCGGATACCTCGAACGCACCCCGTCCGGCGGCATCCACATTCTGTACCGCGTCGACGGCGCGGCCGCCCGCCCCAACACGAAGCTCGCCCGGCGCCCTTCCACGCCTGAGGAACTCGCCGCGTGGAAGGCAGCCCAGCAGGCGAGCATCGACGCCGAGCAGGACGAGAACACCCGGGCGAAACGCCAGCGGACCCTCGACGGCATCACCCGCGGCGAGCAAGTGCCCCAGGTCCTCATCGAGACGCGCGGCGAAGGCGGGTTTGTCGTTACCGCGCCGTCAGCGGGACCGGTCCACGAGACCGGCCGCCCATGGGAGCTGCTCGCCGGCGGTCCCGGCAGCATCCCCACCATCACTGGCGAGCAGCGCGACGCCCTCTACGAGGTCGCCGCCGTCCTCGACCGGATGCCGCCGCCCCCAGAGCCGATCCGGTTCCTGCAGCCCTCCGACGACCGCGAGCACGCCGCCGGCGGGCTCTCCCCAGGCGACGACTACGAGGCTCGCACCGACTGGGCGGAGATCCTCGGCCCGCACGGCTGGACCCTCGTCACCGCGCACGGCAAAGGCCGATTCTGGCGTCGGCCCGGGAAACGCGCCGGCATCTCCGCGTCGACCGGCATGCGCGACGACCGCGACCGCCTGTACGTCTTCACCACCTCGACCGAATTCGCCAGCGAAACGCCGTACACGAAGTTCGGCGCGCACGCCCTCCTGGAGTACGGCGGGGACCACACCGCGGCCGCCAAGGCCCTCCACGCCGCCGGATACGGCCGCCCAGCGCCCGAGCCGTCCCGGCCCGTCCTCGGCCCCCAGCCCGTCCCCACCGGCATGGGCGTCGACGGGAACCTCGCCACCGTCACCCAGCTCAACCCCGCGCAGACACAGCCGCTCACCGTCGTCGAAGAACGCACCTACGAACGATCCGACGACGGCGCCGCCCTCGCCCTCGTCGACCGGTTCGGCGACGTCGTCCGGTACTGCCCCGACCGCGGCCGCTGGCTCACCTGGGACGGCACCCGCTGGCACTGGGAACCCTCCTCCGGCGGCCTCGTACGCGAATACGCCAAACGCGTCGCCCGGTCCCTCCCCGAAGGCCCCGACAAGGAAGCAGAGCGGCACAAGAAACGCGCCCTGGCCGCGGTCGGCACCACCGCCATGCTCACCCAGGCCGAGACCGACACCCGCGTCGTCGTCTCCATCGACGACCTCGACAACCACCCCTGGGAGCTCAACACCCCCGGCGGGATCGTCGACCTCCGCACCGGCGAACTCCTCCCCTCCGACCCCGCCCAGCTCCACACCCGCATCACCTCCTGCACGCCCGCCCCCGACGCCGACCCCGCCCTGTGGTCCGGGTTCCTCGCCGCCACGTTCAACGCCGACGACGCCCTCATCGCCTACCTCCAGCGTCTCGTCGGATACAGCTCCACAGGCGCCGTCACCAAGCACGTCCTGCCCTTCGCGTTCGGCTCCGGAGGCAACGGCAAGGGGGTCTTCCTCGAAGCGCTCACGGCCGTCCTGGGCGACTACGCGACGTCCGCGCCCAGCGGCTTCCTGATGAGCAAGGCCAACCCCAGCCACGAGACCGAGATCGCGCGCCTCGCCGGCGTCCGCATGGTCATCTGCTCCGAGGTCGGCGAGGACGACAAGTTCGACGAGGTCCGCGTCAAACAGCTCACCGGCGGCGACTCACTGACCGCGCGGTTCATGCGCGCCGACCACTTCACGTTCACCCCCACCCACCACCTCTGGTTGATGGGCAACCACAAGCCCGCCGTACGGTCCGGCGGGCGCGCGTTCTGGCGGCGCCTGCGCCTCATCCCGTTCGTCCACGAGGTCCCCAAGGAACAGGTCATCGACGACCTGCAGGGAATCCTCGCCCGCGACCACGGCCCCGCCATTCTCGCGTGGATTATCAGGGGCGCCGTGGAATTCGCCAAGGGTGGCTTGGATGAGCCGGACAGCGTGAAAGCGGCGACCGAAGAATACGAGCACGATCAGGACTCGGTCGGGCAATTCGTGGAATCCCTCTGCCACATCGGCGGAAACAAGGACTACGCCCGCACCAGGGTGTCGAAGGTCCGCGAGGAATACGAGAAGTTCTGCTACACCGAGGGCGAGACCCCGGTGTCCGCCAAGGCCCTCACGACCGCCCTGAAGCGCCACGGCGTCGAGTCGGTCCAGGGCAGCAAGGGCGCCCGGTTCTACGCCGGCCTGACGCTCCTGGTGGAGGAAGAGCCGCCACCTCACGAGCCGAGAGACACAGAACCGCAACCCCCCGAGCAGCTGGGGTGGCGGTGACCGCCGCGGGGTGCAGGTTGCCGGGGTGCGGAACCGCAACCCGCACCCGCATTTATCCACAGACGGAACCCGCAACCCTGGCGGACAGGAACGGACTCAAGAAATCCGCAACCCTCACTCCCATCGCGGCAGCTCACGTAGGGATAGCCGCCACGGAATCCGCAACCCGTAACCGACACCGCATCTCTGGAAAAACCGCAACCCGTAGAAGTTATCCACAGGCCATGGGTTGCGGGTTGCAGTTTTTCCCTGGTTATCGCCTACACGCGCGCGTGCACACACACGCAAAGCGCTCAACCAGAGCACCTGCAACATCCGCAACCCGCGCCCAGCGAGCCGCAGCCGAGGCAGGCGCCCCATGAACCTGCGGAACCCCGCCAGCGCCCTCCATGCAGTCCTCGCCGGCTGCCCGCGCTGCCGCTGCCTCGTCATCCGAGCCCTCGACGAGGCCGTCTGCGCGTTCGACGTCCGCCTCGATCCCGAGCCGCTCGCCGAAATCGGAGAGCT
The DNA here is from genome assembly GCF_030406325.1 of Actinomadura sp. DC4. Classification (GTDB taxonomy): domain Bacteria; phylum Actinomycetota; class Actinomycetes; order Streptosporangiales; family Streptosporangiaceae; genus Actinoallomurus. The sequence goes on from NZ_JAUEQY010000016.1 coordinate 181,874, forward strand.
CAACGCGCTCCTCGCCGGACGGATGAGCTACGACCTCATCCCCATCGCAGGCCACCACGAAATCGCGGCCCGCGACCAATGGCGAATACGAAACCGCAAATACCCCGTGCTCGCCACGCACAGATGCCCCGGCCGGATCCCCGCCACCGCCGCCGCGCAATTCAAATCCTCGACCATGAAAGGCGACCGCCATGCAGCAAAACGACCGCCGTTCTGACGAAACCCAGGCCGAGGCGCTCGCCCGACTCGTCGGCGAGCTCGTCGACGAGGTCCGCACCACCGCCGAGGTCACCCGCTACCGTCGCGTCCGCCGCGGCCGCGACCGGACCATCGCCGTCATCGACCTGACCACCCACCGCACCCGCGCGCCCGGCATCATCGACCAGCTCCACGCCATCCAGGCCGCGGCCGCGACCGTCGCCGTCGACGTCTACCGCTGGGTCCGCGACCAGGACGACCCGTGCCCTCCGGAGCGGGTCTGCGCGCACGGCCACTGGATGTACCTCCGCACCGAACGCCGCCCAGCCGCGCCGTACGGCATCGTCACCGCCGGCAACGCCGTACCGAGCGGCAGCCCCGGCTGGGACGCCGACGGCGCACTGTCCCCGATGCCCTCCGGCGGCTCATGGGAGTCCAAGGAGCCGGCCGCGGCCGCAGCCCTCAACCTGTCCCTCGACATCCGCGCCGGCGTCACCGAACTCCGCGAGCAGCTCGGCGCCACGTACCCCGAGCCGTCCACGAAGCGAGGACTGCGCGACCTCGTCGCCCTGGCCCTGATCGCCGACGAGCGCGACGTCCACCGCGCCGTCGGCCGCGTCCGCTCCTGGGTGTCCACCGCGAAGATCGTCCTCGGGTATGAGGCGCCCATCGTCGCCCTGCGCGACATGTACTGCCGGCACTGCGGCGGGCAGCTCCTCGTACGCACCGACGCCTCCAGCGCCGTCTGGTGCGACGGCTACGTGCCCCTCCACGGGCCCGCCGCCGACGAGGACGCGCCGTTCCCGATCGGATACGAGCGCTGCGGGGCTTCCTGGCCACGCGGCTCCTGGGTCGCACTCCTCGACGAGATGGAAGGCTTGAGCGCATGAGCGGCCAGGCCTGGTGGTATCCAGCACCCCGTGACGGCGAGGCCGTTCCCGACTACCCGCCCGTCTACCTCGGTGAGATCAACGAAGACTCCATCCGCCTGAGCTTCGAGCAACCACGAAAGGACGACCGCGTGACCAACCTGGTGGACTTCCTGCAGGCCCGGCTCGGCGAGGACAAGCTGCTGGCGCTGGAGGCCCAGGACAACGACGGATACGCGGAGTGGGACAACCCATCAACCGGAGTCGTGCAAGTGGCAGGCGGAGGCCTCGACGGCTTGGTTGCCGCCCCAGGGGGCGCGGCCATCCACATGGCCCGCCATGACCCGGCCCGCGCGCTGCGCCAGGTCGAAGCCAATCGGGAACTGGTGCGGCTACACGGTCGGATGTCTGTCACGCCAGGGCATCCGTATTTCAACGATGCGCACCTGACCAAGGAGCCGATGACGCTCTGCCGCAGTTGTGAGCCAGAGACCATGTGGCGGCGCGAGCGGTCGTGGCCCTGCCGCACTCTCCGGACGCTCGCCCTGCCGTACGCCGACCACTCGGACTACCGCGAGGAGTGGAGGCCGTGAGCGAGCAGTCGTGCTTCAATTGCGAACGCTGCACGTGGAACCCCGGATCCGACTGTGGCCGAGCGGACCACCCGCACTGCCCGGTCTGCGGCCACTGCGATGGGCGACATGACCACGACACGGTTCGCGCGGCCAAGGCCGCGCTCCTGGCCGAGACCGAGCAGATCATCGAAGAAGCGAGCCGTCTGTGACGAACGTTCGGCGCTGCGCGCATGCCCGCGCCGTACCCGTCGAGAGCGGTGGGGAGACTGTCGCCGCGCTCTGCCCGGACTGCGACCGGCAGCTCCCCGCCGCGTGGCTCACCTGCCCACACGAGGACACGATCGAGATGCCCGAGATGGGTGCCGCACCTCCGCACGAGCAGCTCTGCAACGGCTGCGGCGCCATCTTCTGGCCGGAGCCACAGCCTGCCAGGTGGGTGTTCGTCGAGTCGCTCGCCGATCCCACAGCACCGACAGAGGCAGAGATCGCTGCCGGGGTCGAGCTGACCGGGGTGGCGCTGCCCGAGCCGTGGCTCTCCGAAGCCGCGTGGGCCGCTCAGCCACAGCCCGATGCGCTGCACCTCAGGATCGTCCACGACCCCGACATCGGTACCCTCGCCGAGCTCACCACGCCCGACGGCCGGCGCTTTTACGGCTTCGACGCCGGATGATCGATCCCCGTACGAACAGGAGCGACATGGAACCCAAGCCGAGCTTGCACGGACCTGTCTGCCCGGTCTGCGAGACCCTCGTCGGATTCGAGCCCGTCAACGTCGACGTTAGGGCCGGCTTCGTCATCACAGAACCCGGGCCTTGGTTCTGCCCGAACGGCTGCGACCCGCGCCAGGCCGAGGCGCACGAGACCGCACAGCAGCGCGTCGCTGAACAGCCCTGACATGCGGGACAATGATCGGCATGTACCCGCGGCCTAACCCGATCTGGGACGGCGTACGCGACGACGCACTCACCGCGCTGGAGACCGCCGTTGCAGCCGGCTCCCACGTCGACCCCGAGCGCCTCGCACGCATCCTCGCCCAAGTCGCCGAGCGGGCAGGCCAGGGTTGACCCGCCCGCCGATCCTCGTCGATATGGCCCAGGCCGTCGAGTGGACCGGCCGCCCCGCCGGCACCCTGCGGCGCTGGGTCCATGAGGGGCGCATCACCCGGTACGGCACGGCCCGTTGCATGCTCCTCGACCTCCGCGAGCTACCCGAGAAAGCAACGCAAGATAACGCACCGTCACGATGCGCTTGACGTCTTGACCAGCAGCGAACGATAATTGCCACCGGGCGAACTATGCCCACACCCCGAACCCGGCCCACGTGTCGGGTTCTCGCACGTCAGCCCCCCATTCGGCTTGCGCGGTCAGTGCCGATCACCACGTCACGCTCTGTATTTCAGCAGGTCAGCGCACTGCAGTAACCTCCACTCGCCCCCTCTGGCAGTAGTAACGCAGAGTCATTGACTACTGTCTGTCGTTTCCGCAGGTCAGAGGCGTGCGCTACTACGAGTGACGCGCGTACCGGGCGCGGGATCGATGATCATCGCTCGCGTTGTCGCAGGTCACGGGCATGCGTGCGACCCGTGTCGGCATTTGCGCAGGCCACAGGCACGATCACTCATGTAGGGCAGGCACCTACCTCAATCGCCATTCACGTTTCTGCAGGTCAGGGGCCTATACGCGGCATGCCGTTCCCGCGTTTCCGCAGGTCAGGGGCATGCCGCTCGCGATCTTCAGGCGTCTCGACACGGAGACCTCGGCCGCAGGTCATTTTTTTTCTGTACGGGTCTGGACTCACGGAAAGTGACCAAATTCCGGCATCGGAGGCTGCGATGGGCCGGCCGATGCCGCACATCTGCCCAGGTTGCCGACAGAGAGTGACCGGTCAGTGTGCACGTTGTGTGACTGCGAAACGCGTCGAACCGAAGCGCCGGACGCGGGCCGGGTACGGGCGGAACGAGCGGCGCCGGCGCGCGGATCTCGTCCGCGTGCACGTCGAGCAGTACGGCTGGGTGTGCCCGGGCTGGCAGCGTGACGCCCACCCGTCGACGGACCTGACCGCCGACCACGTCAACCCGCGCGCGGCCGGCGGCCGGATCGACGGGCCACTGCGGGTGCTGTGCCGATCCTGCAACTCCGCGCGGCAGGCCGAGCTGGACACTCCCGCGGTTCCCGGCTTGGCGATGACGTTGGTGGCGGGCCCGCCGGCCGCGGGCAAGAACTTCTTCGTCCGGGCGCACGCCGGCCCGCAGGACCTGGTGCTCGACTACGACGCCATTGCTACCGCGCTGCAGGTCAACGGGGCGATGCACGGACACGTCGAGGCGCACAAGCCCTTCGTGTGTGAGGCCCGTGACGCTGTCCTGGACCGGCTGGTGCTCGGTAACCACGACGTCCGCCGGGTGTGGGTGATCAACGCTGCGGCGAAGCGGGCCGTACGGGAGTCCTACCGGCGCCGGTACGGGGCGCGTGTCGTCGTCGTCCTGGCCGCCGAGGAAGTGTGTCTGCGTCGCGCGATGGGCGAGCGGCCGGATCAGTGGCGCCGGTACGTGCGGGCGTGGTTCGACGCGTACGAGCCGGATGACCGCGACGAGATCATCAAGGGGGCGTGATGGGTGGTCGCGGCCCGACCCGGAAGGACCCGGACAAGCGGCAGCGCCGGAACGAACCGTCGACGCTGGTGCCCGTCGGCGACGAGTTCGACGAGGACCTGGCGGTCACCGACGCGCCCCAGCCGCCTCCGCCGCCTCCTGCCGGGTTGCTGAAGGTGACCCGCGACCGGTGGGACGAGTTCTGGACCTCTCCGGTCGCAGCCCTCGCTGACCGCGTCTCGGACCGTACGGCGCTCGAGCGGCTGTTCAGCCTGTACGACGACCTGGAGCGGTGCGGTCGCACGGTGCGTAAGGCCGGCCACATGGTCGTGGGCAGCAAAGGCCAGCTGGTGATGAACCCGCTGCTGCGGCACATGCAGACCCAGGCCTCGGAGATCCGCCAGCTCGAAGACCGCTTCGGCCTGTCCCCGCGCGCCCGTCTCGGCCTGAACATGACGTTGGGTCAGACCGCGAAGACCCTCGCTGACCTCAACCACGGGCTCGGCGGGGGTGATGGCGATGACGAGGACGACGACCCCCGGCTCGACGACGCGATCCCCGGCGAGGTCGTCGACGATGGCACGGCCTCTCAGCGCTCCGCGTAACCTCGGCTGGCCCTCGCACGGCAAGCTCGTCTGCACCTGGATCCAGCGGCACTGCGTCTACGGCGAGGGCGACTACTTCGGGGCCCCCGTCCGGCTGCAGCGCTGGCAGAAACAGCTCATCTACTGGCTGTACGAGTACAACCCGATCACCGGGCAGCGCCGGTTCCGCGAGGCCCTCATCGAGGTCCCGAAGGGGCAGGGTAAGACCCCGCTGAACGGCTGGGTGCAGCTGTTCGAGCTTCTCGGCCCGCCGCTGTTCGGCCCGAAGGGTTCCCCGCTCGTCCCGGTCGCGGCCGCCAGCTTCGAGCAGGCCGATCTGCTGTTCGGCGACATGAAGCACTCGTGTCGGGAGTCGCCGACGCTACGGGAGTTCACTGAGGCGTACGACACCGAGATCCTCGTCAAGGGCGGCCCGGGCCGCGCGTACCGCGTCGCCGCGGTCGCCGGTACGAACGACGGCCAGCGCCCATCGTCGCTCGGCGCCGACGAGATCCACGAGTGGGTCGGCAACAAGGAACGCGTGCACCTTGTGCTCGTCAACGGGATGAGCAAGCGCGCCAACTCGATCGTCGTGAACACGACCACTCCGGGCAGCGACCTTGAGACCCTCGCCGGCCGCAAGCATCTGTACGGCTACCGCGTCAACGCCGGCGAGGTCGACGACCCCCGGTTCATGTTCGTGCACTACGGCGCAGCGGACATCTACGATCTGACCGACGAGTCGCAGCTCCTGGCGGCGGTCCTCGCGGCGAACCCTGCCGCGGGCACGTTCCTGCGGACCGATGACGTCGTCGCGCGGTTCTACCAGATCCCCGAGTTCGAGTACCGCCGGTACCACCTCGGGCAGTGGACCAGGTCGGACGAGTCGTGGCTGCCGCCCGGCGCGTGGGAAGCCTGCACAGGGACCGTCCACCTGGACCCGCAGCGGCCGGCGTACGCGGCGGTCGACATGGCGCTCAAGCACGACCATGTCGCGGTCGTACTGACGCAGCACCAGCCCGACGGCCGGGTCGCGGTACAGGCGAAGGTATGGGACCCGGCGAAATCGGGCGGGACCGTCGACACTCACGCGGTCGAGAACTACCTGCGGGAGCAGCATCGGTTGCTGAACCTGCAGACGGTCGCGTACGACCCGGCGTATTTCCAGCGGTCCGCGGAGGTCCTCCTCGATGAGGGCCTGCCGATGGCTGAGTTCTCCCAGGGGGCTGCGTCGATGGTCCCGGCCTGTCAGGACGCGTACCGGCTCATCACCGGCGGCCTGGTCGTGCACGGTGACGACCCGGTGCTCACCGACCACGTCCTGGCGGCCGCCGTACGAGAGACCGACTCCGGGTGGCGGCTCAGCAAGGGCCGCAGCAAGCGGAAGATCGACGCCTGCATCGCGATGGTCATGGCCCTGTTCCTGTCCGGCGTCCCGGTCGAAGCGCCCGCGGTCCCGAACCTGTGGTGAGGAGGTCGCGATGAGCGCCATCGATGGCGAGGCCGCGTGCGCGTGGATCGAGGAGCACGTCGCCGACGTGCGATTGACCCCCTGGCAGCGCGAGCTCTTGGGCTGCTGGTTCGGCCTGCGAAAGGTCACGGCGGGCGGTGGACCCCGATGACCGGACAGCGCGCAGGCGAAGCGGCCCGAGCGGGCGCGGCCGCGCTGTGGCGGGTGCGCCTGGAGCTCCTCGAGGTCGCCTTCCTCGCCGCGTTCGTCGCCGGCGTGTGGCTGATCTACATGCCGGCCGGGTGGATGGTCACCGGCGTCCTCGGCGTGCTGTGGTGCGAGCGTGCGGCTCCGCGCCCGAAGGTGGCGGCGCGGCCGCGCGCGGTCGGTGATCGCGCCGCATGAGCCTGTTCGGGCTGTTCGAGCAGCGCTCCTCCCTCGAGAACCCTGACACGGACCTGTCCGCCGCGGAGCTCATGAGCGTCTTCGGCGGCGGCGCCACCGACTCGGGTGTTCCCGTCTCCGAGCGGTCCGCGCTGACGATGGCGGCGGTGTGGCGGTCCGTTGCGCTGATCTCCGGTGTGTCGGCTGCGCTGCCGCTCGTGCCGTACGTACGCGGCACGAAACAGCCTGCTGCGTCGCCGCTGCTCGCCGACCCCCACCCGGACATGGTCCCGTACGAGCTGTGGCGTCTGACCTACGCTCACCGGCTGCTCTGGGGCAATGCGTTCGTGCAGAAGCTTCGGAACGGCGCCGGCCAGATCAAAGAGCTGTGGCCGATCACCCCGGACAAGGTCCGGGTCTACGCGTACCGGCCCACCGAGGCGAACCCCTCCGGCAAGATCTTCTGGGTCGACACCGGAACCCGTGACGAGCCGGGTCCGGTCATCCCGCTGACGAGCCGCGACATCCTGCACCTGCCCGGCCTCGGCTACGACGGCGTCGTCGGCCTGTCGGTCGTGCAGATGGCCCGCCAGACCATCGGTCTCGGTCTGGCCGCTGAGCGGTACGGCGCCCGGTTCTTCGGCTCCGGCAACCTCATGGGTGGCATCCTCCAGACCGACGCGCGGCTGGAGCCAGGCCAGGCCGAAGCGTTGAAAGAGCGCTGGAAGGCGAAGATGAGCGGCCTCGACCGCTCCCACGAGATCGCCGTGCTCGACTCCGGCGCGAAGTTCCAGACCCTGACGATGCCCCACGACGACGCCCAGTTCCTGGAGTCCCGCAACTTTGAGGTCGAGGAGATCGCGCGCTGGTTCGGTGTGCCTCCTTTCCTGCTGATGCTGACCGAGCGGTCGACGTCCTGGGGCACCGGGCTGGAGCAGCAGGCCCTCGGCTGGGTCACCTTCGACCTGCACCCGCAGTGGCTCGCCCCGACCGAGCAGCGCATCACCAAGGAGATCCTGCTCAACCCGAAGATCGAGGCGCGCTACCGCGTGAACGAGTTGCTCCGCGGTGACTCGGCTGCGCGCGCGGAGTTCTACCGTGCGCTCCGCGAGCTCGGCGCGCTCAACGGTGACGAGATCAGGGACGCCGAAGACCTCCCGCCAGTGCCTGACGGCAAGGGCCAGACGTACTGGCAGCCCACGAACATGATGCCGATCGGCGAGGAGCCGCCGCCGGCCGCAGATCCCCAGGGAGCGTGACATGCAGCTCGACCGCGAGCGGCGCGGGACGGACGCGTCGCCCTCCAACGAACCGACGTCCGAAGACGCCCAGAGCGGCCGCGCCCGGCGCGGCCGGGTCAGCGTCCTCGAGGAGCGGAATCTGCCGCTCGCAGGCGCCGACATCCGTATCGAGCGCGCCGCCCAGGACGAAGACACCGACGAGGGCGACGACGTTTCCGCTGAGCGTTTCCGCGGCTACGCGTCGAAGTTCGGAGAAGAGGCCCGGTACGCGATCGGGAATCCCCTCACTTGGGGGTTCTACGAGGAGGTCGCACCGGGGACCTTCACGAAGACGCTGTCGGAGGGTGACCAGCGGATGCTGATCGACCACGCCTCCTACTACGTCGTGTCCAGAGTCTCCGCCGGAAGCCTCAACCTCGCCCAGGACAAGATCGGCCTGGCCGTCAACTCCGCGCTCGACCCGGATCTGTCGTACGTCTCGGACCTGAAGGCCAACCTGCGAAACGGCAACATCACCGGAATGTCGATCGGCTTCTATTGCCTCAAGGCGGACTGGTCGACGGTCGAGATCGAGACGGTCGATGGCGACACCGTCGAGGCCGACCTGCGGACCATCCGCGAGGCCCGGCTGATCGAGGTGTCGGCCGTGTCCTTCCCCGCCTCACCGACCACCGAGGCGGAGCTGAGCTCCGTGGCGCACGCGCTCGCACAGCGCGGCGACGCCGCGGCGATCGAGAAGAGGGTCGCGTTTCGGCCCGAACTGCGTGACCTGCTGGAGACCGTCCGCGAGCCGCGTGAGAGCACTCGCGGAGACGACGTCGAGCCGCGTGAGGGCACTCGACGGCACGTCGACCAGGTCGGCCTGGCAATGCGGGGCCTGGCCGCGCGCTACGCGCTGCCGCTGTCCCGGTAACCCCACCCGATCACGACCCCGCCATCCCGCGGGGCCGTCGGCATGCCCGAAGGGGGCACACGTGAGCGACAGGCTCAACACGCTCATCGATGAGCAGAACCGGGTCTGGACCCGGATGCAGGAGATCACGGGCGCGGCCGAGGCCGAGAACCGTGACATGACCGCCGAGGAGCGCACCAACTGGGACGCCGCCGAGACGCGCCTGACCGAGGTGTCCGGCGACATCGAGCGCCTGAACCGAATGGCGGCCCTCGACAAGGTCGACCGCGGCCAGCTGGTCGCCCCGCCGACCATCGATCAGCCCGGCGAGCGCCGGGACGTCGACGAAGACGCCGAGGTCCGATACGCCGAGGCGTTCGGCGCGTACCTGCGCCGGGGCATGACCCGGCTGTCCGTCGAGCAGCAGGACCTGCTCCAGGAGCGGTTCGAGGCCCGCGCCGGCTCGACGCAGGACGACACCCTCGGCGGCTACACCGTCCCCGAGGCCTACCGCGCGGTCCTGACCGAGACCATGAAGGCCTTCGGTGGCATCTACGCCCTGGCGACCGTCATCACCACCTCGACCGGCCAGGACCTGCCCTGGCCGACGTCCGACGACACCGGCAACGAGGGCGAGTACCTCACCGAGAACACGCAGGTCAACAACGGTGACGTCACGTTCGGCCAGCGGAAGCTCAGCGCGTACACCATCAACTCCAAGATGGTGCGCCTGCCGCTGCAGCTGCTGCAGGACAACGCGTTCGACCTGAACACCTGGCTCCCGAGGAAGCAGGGCGAGCGGATCGGCCGCCGCGGCGGCCGTGCGTTCGCCACCGGGACCGGCGTGGAGCAGCCGGAGGGCATCCTCACCAACTGCACCGTCGGCAAGACGGGCGGATCCGGGCAGACCACGTCGATCATCTACGACGACCTGGTCGACCTGGAGCACTCCATCGACCCGGCGTACCGCAACACCGCGCAGTACGTCATGGCCGACGGGATGCTCAAGGCCATCAGGAAGCTCAAGGACACCCAGGGCCGGCCGCTGTGGGTGCCGATCCCCGCGCCTGGCTTCCCGGCCACGATCAACGGCTTCAAGTACACGATCGACAACTCGTTCCCCGTGCCGGCCGCGAACGCCAAGACGGTCCTGTTCGGCGACGTGGCCGCCGGCTACATCATCCGTCAGGTCCTCGCCGTCCAGAACCTGCGCCTCACCGAGAGGTACGCCGACTTCCTCCAGGTCGGCTACCTCGCTTTCGCGCGGCACGACGGCAAGCCGGACGACACGTCGGCGATCCGCTGCTACCAGCACGCCGCGAGCTGACCGTACGCCGGCGGGTCGTCTCGCAGCGGCCCGCCGGCATCCCTGCCTGTCCCGACCACAGAGAGAGGTCACCCCTGTGAAGGACCTGTTCAACAACGTCAAGTGCGTCCCGACGATCACGAACGCGGCGCGTACCACGACCGCGACCGGCACTGGCGTCGACCGCGCCGGTTACATGTCCGCGATGGTCGTTGTGCACACCGGCACGATGACCGACGGCACGCACACCCTCACGATCGAGGAGTCCGACGACAACTCGACCTGGGGGACCGTGGCCGCGGGCAACCTGCAGGGCACGCCGCCGGCGCTCGGTTCGTCCGACGACGACAAGATCGTCGAGATCGGCTACCTCGGAGGCAAGCGGTACATCCGGGCCAAGTCCACCGTGTCCGGCTCGCCGTCGACCGGCGGGGTCTACGACGCCCTGGTGCTGCTCGGCGACCCGCGGACCGCCCCGGTGGTGCGTCCCTGATGCCCCGCGTCCGCTTCCTCCAGGCCGTCGCCGGCGACGACCACTCCTTCGTCGCCGGCGACGAGGTCGACATGTCCGGCGAGCAGGCCGAGGGGTGGGCCGACGGTGTCCGCGCCGAACTCGTCCGCGACGCGGCGCCAGAGACACCCGAGCGTGCCGCCCCCGGGCCCGAAACCACCGCCACCTCGACCTCGACGTCGGCGAAGGACCCGGCCGCGGCCGCGCAGAAGCCGACGGCCCGTCGCCGTTCGCGGCCGTCGGGCGGCGGCGCGCGAGGCCCGGGCGAGAAGAAGGACTGAGATGGCCGACTTCGTTTTCAACATCGCCAAGGGGCAGATCAAGACGCTCGCCGGTCTGCCCCTGTCCGCTGATGCTCTGATCGTCGTACCGCTCGAGGCGTCGGGTCTGGAGACCGACGCGACGTTGAAGGACTACGACGACCTCGCTTCGCTGCTAGCCGGCTCCTCCAACGAGCAGACGACGTGGGGCCGCAAGACCATCTCCTCGGGGATCACGGTCACGGTCGACGACACGAACGACCGCCTGGACATCGACATCCCCGACCAGACGTGGACCGCCGCGACCGGCAACGCGGTCGGCGCGCTCCTCATCTGCTACGACAACGACACCGGCGCCGGCACCGACAGCAACATCGTGCCGCTGACCAAACACGATTTCGCGATCACCCCCGACGGCACCGACGTCACCGCAGTGATCGCCGCCGCCGGCTTCGCCCGCGCCGCCTGACCAACCCCGGGGGGTCGTCGTGGCGCCGGTCAACTCCAACACCTTCGAGTCCGGCCAGGCAGCCGGCACGGCGATCACCACCGGGAACTCCGGGGGCGGCGCCGGCCGGGCCTGGTCGTCCGTCGTCGGTACCTGCACCTACGACACCGCCCGGGCGCACGGCGGTGCGCGGGCCGCGAAGATCGACATGGCGGCCGGGACCACGTCGCAGCTGCGGTGGCTGGACGGCGCCGACCAGGCCGGCACCACCGGGTACGCGCGCTGCTACGTCTACCTGACCGCGCTGCCGTCACAGAACCTGTCGGTCCTCTACTTCACCGACCACCTCAACGCGTTCCTCCTGCGGCTGCGGATCCGCGCCACAGGGACCGTCGACCTCATCGACGGCGCCAACCAGGTAATGGCCACCACCACCGCGGCGGTCGCAACCGGTCAGTGGGTCCGCCTCGAGGCGAAGGTCGTCTGCAACGCGACCACGGGCAGCGGCGAGCTGCGCCTCTACAACGCCGCCGATTCCGCGACGGCGACTGAGACGCTCACGAGCACCGCCGCGTGGAACACGGGAAGTACGAAGCCGGGCGGGTCGCGCTTCGGCGGCCTCACGTCGACGGCAGCGAGCGACGTGTTCTGGATCGACGACGTCGCCTCCGACCCGACCAACTGGATCGGACCGAGCCAGGTCCGCGTCCTCGGTCAGCCGACCGAGACCGACACGGCGAACCCGCTGTCGAAGACGAAGACCCGGACGGCCGGCCAGCCCACCGAGGTCGACACGGCAGCGGCCATCGGACGGTCGAAGGTCCGTACGCTCGGCCAGGGGGCCGAGACGGACACGGCCGCCTCGATCACCCGGACGAAGACGCGAACGCTCGGCCAGGCGGTCGAGGCCGACACCGCCACCTCCGCCGGGCACACACGGGCCCGGGCCGTCGCCCAGGCCAGCGAGACCGACACCGCCGCACCCATCACCCCCGCGCGCGCCCGCGCCCTCGCCCAGGCCACCGAGACCGACACGGCGACCTCCGTCTCACACACCCGCGCGCGCAGCATCGCCGAGGCCGCCGAGACGGACACCGCGGCGCTCCTGGGCCGAGCCAAGGCCCGCAGCGCCGGCCAGCCGGCCGAGACCAACACCGCGGCGGCGATCTCGGGCTGGAAGACCCGGATCCTCGGCCAGGCCGCCGAGACCAGCACGGCCCAGCCGATCGTCCGCCCAGCGGACCGGATCCTCGGCCAGGCCGTCGAGACCGACGCCGCCCTGCCGATCGCCCCGGGTAAACGCCTGCACCTCGGCCAGCCGGCCGAGACCACGCAGGCGCTCAACATCACCGGCATCAAGGCCCGCAGCGTCACCCAGGCGGCCGAGACCGACATTGCGCTGCCGATCGGCGTGCCCACCCCGACGATCACGCCCGGCACAATCCGGCCCCGAGCAGCGACAGGAGCGCACATGTCCGACCAGACCACCGCCGCCCCCGCGCTCCGCGCCCGCGCGGCCACGACCGCCACCATCCGGAGCGGCTCGTGAGCTTCGACCTCGGCGCCGTCGTGCCCCTGTCGGTGTCTCTGGTGGACAAGGACGGGCGGCCGGCGGACGCCACCGCGATGACCGTCACGATCACCCTCCCGGACGGCACCACGGCCAGCAGCACGGTTACGTCGAGCCCTGCCGGCACCTACTCGTACGACTACCCGACGGTGCAGGCCGGCCGGCACGTCGTCCGCTGGGTCGCCACCGGCGCCAACGCCGGCGCGTTCACCGACATGTTCGAGGTCGCGCCCGCTGACCCGGGCGCCCTGGTCTCCCTCGCCGACGCGAAGGAGCAACTGAACATCACCGGCGGCAGCGACGACGCCGAGCTGATGCGCGTGCTGCAGTCCGTCACCGCGCCGGTCGAGCGGATCGTTGGCTCCGTCGTACGCCGCTCCTGGACCGAGACCGTCGACGGCGGCCACCCCAAGATCGCCCTGCAGCACTTCCCGGTTCTGTCGATCACGCAGGTCGCAGAGAGCGGCTCAGTGCTCGCTCAGTCCGCGTACATGGTCAACCTGGACGCTGGGGTCCTCACACGCGTCTCCGGCGGCGCCGCTACCCGGTGGCGGCCGGGCGCGAGCAATATCGCTGTGACGTACGACGCAGGCCGGGTCATCACCGGCGCGAACGTCCGCCAGGCCGTGCTCGTCATCCTGCAGCACCTGTGGGACACCCAGCGCGGCGGGTTCAACACCTCCCCGCGCGACTCCGACACCTACGACCCCCGGTTCGGTTACAGCATCCCGCGCCGCGCACTGGAGCTCCTCGGCGAGCCGATCCCCGGGATCGCATGATGGCCGGAACCGTCAGCACCGTCCCGGCCGCCCTCGACGCCCTGCTCCAGGCTCTGAGCCTCGCGCTGCCCAAGGGCGTTCAGCTCGTCGACGGCCAGCCGATCCGCACCGACCCCGACGTCATCTGCATCGGGTTCAACGGTGAGCCCGAGACCGAGATGATCTCGATCACGCGCCGGCGGGCCGACCGCGGCGGCCGCAGCGACAGCGAGTCCTACGACATCAGCTGCATCGCGTCGTCCTGGCGCGGCGACACCGATCCCAAGCTCGTACGCGACAGAGCGTTCGAGCTCGTCGCGCTCGTCGAGGCCGAGCTCGCCCGGGACCGCACCGTCGGCCGTACGGTCGCCCGCGCCTACGTCACCGTCTCCGGCGTCGCGCCGGTGCAGACCACCAAGGGCGCCATGTGTACCTGCCGTTTCACGATCCACGTCGACGCTTTCACGTAGGCCGCGGTGAGTGTCCAGCGGCAGGAGCTGCAGAAACTCATTCGGGACCTCGGCGCCGTGCCGCCGGCCGTGCGTCGCGCGCTCCGCAGCGGCGGCATGGTCAAAGCCGGGCAGCCCGCTCTCCTCGAGGTCCGGCGTCGCGCCGGCTGGTCGTCGCGGATCCCCGGAGCGACGACCCTGCAGCCGTCGAGCGGGTCCCGGCCCGGGATCACGATCCGCGTCAGCGCCAGCAAAGCCCCGCACGCACGCCCGTACGAGCACGACGGCTCCCCGGGTGAGTTCCGGCACCCCTACTTCGGTGATCGCCGCCGCTGGTACACGCAGGCCGCGCGGCCCTTCTTCTACCCGGGCGTCCAGGCGGCGTCGGGTGCGGTCGCGGAAGCGGTCGCAGACATCGTGACCCAGGTCGCCGAGGACCACGGGTTCTAAGAGAGAGGCCCAGATGGCAACACTCGACACCCAGGTGATCGGCCAGGCCGGCACGACGATCGCCTTCAGCTCCGCCGCAGGTGGTGGCGACAAGTGCGTGCCCGGCTCCGACACGAAGCTCCTGATCAAGAACGGCGCCGGGAGCTCCGTCACGGTCACCCTCGGCACGCCCGGCAAGGTCGACGGCGACTTGGACATCCAGGACCGTACGAGGGTCGTCGCCGCCGGCGCCATGGACGGCATCAAGGTGACCGATCGGTACCGCGACCCGGTCACCGGGCTGGCCAGCATCAGCTACTCCTCGGCGACCTCGGTCACCGTGGCGGTGATCCGCTGATGGCGCCGAAGCTCGTCAAGATCGTCCACCCCGACGCGGGGGAGTCGATGGTCCCGGAGACCGCCGTACCTCACTGGCGGCGGGCCGGCTGGGCCCCGGCCTCGGAGGTCGAGCAGGCCGACAACGCGGACAACCAGTCGTCCCCCAATCCCGACCCCGCCAGCGCCGAGACGAGCACCTCGGGTTCGGCAGGCGATGAGTCGCAGAAGGACAAGCCGGCGGCCCGCGGGCGCCGCAGCGAAGGAGGCAAGTAATGGCGGCTACGCCGATCGCCGACACCGAGCGGTTTTTCGCGCCCGAGGTCACCAAGATCGTTTTCATCACGGAGCTGGACGACAAGACCAGCCCGACCCGCGTTGAGATCAACGGCGGCCTGGAGCTGTCCGGTGAGGTCTCGGATGCGTCCGGCTGGAACGTGTCGTCGGCGCAGATCGACACCCCGGACTACGGGAAGCGCTTCACGGGCAAGATCGGCGGCCGCACGGAGGTCGCCGACAGCAGCCTGAAGATGTACCAGTCCCAGACCACCGACGACGTCCGGCGCGTCCTGCCGCGCACCACCCGCGGCTACATCCTGATCATGTGGGGTGGGGACATCGCCGATCAGATGATGGACGTCTACCCGGTCGAGGTCCTGTCCAACGGGAAGACCATCCCCGACTCGGCGGCCGCCGACATCACGATCGCCTTCTCGATCACGGACGAGCCCGTCGAGAACGTCCTCATCCCGGCCGCATGAGCGACACCGACACCACGTTTGCGGCCCGGCGCGAACGACTGCTGGGCCGCAAACGCCGCACGCTCAACTACCAGCTCGCCGTCGACGAGGACGCCGACGCGGTCGTCGAGCTCGTCGAGGCGAAGGACGCCCTCGACGCCGCGCATATCGCCGCTGAGGACCTCACGGCGGACCGCGCCGACGAGCTGATCGGCGAGGCCGAGGAGCGTCTCCAGCGGGCACGTGATGCCGTCGCAGCGTGCTACGAGCCGGTGCTGCTGACCGCGATGCTCCCGGAGGACTTCGAGGAGCTCGCGGCCAAGCCGGAGTACGCAGCCCGGGAAGGACGCGACGAGCGGTGGAACGAGGACACCTTCCCTCGCATCGTGTTCACCGAGTGCCTTCCCTCCGACGACGTCCTGTCGCCGGAGGAATGGATGAATCTCGTCGACACCAGCCTGGCCAGCGGTGAACGGAAACACCTGTTCGCCGTCGCCGTCGGACTGAACTCGCGGATGCCCTCCGGGAGCATCCCAAACGTCTGAGGGCAGACCCCGAGCTGGAGCTCGAGCTCGGGGTCTGCCACCACTACCGCATCCCGCACTCTGAGCTCCTGGCGTGGAGCGACGACGACCGGGACAAAGCCATCTGGCAGTACCTCCGGGAACGGTCGACGTGCTCGAACTGCGGGACCCGACCTGACGAATGGGACCCCGAGCAGGGCGGCCACCGCCGCGCGTACCTCGCCCACGTGGTGACCTGCCGAGGGTGTCAGGCCCTCCAAGCCCGATCTGACGCGCTGAAAGAAGACCAGCGCGGCCGCGGCATGCGCGTGGTCCTGCAACGACGGGAGGTCGCACATGGCTCGGCGTGACCTCACCATCGGCATCGACGGTGACGACCGCGGCCTCGACGAGGCCCTCGAACGGTCCACGGACAAGGCCGAGGGCCTCGACCGTGGACTGTCCAAGCTGGAGCGTCAGCAGGCCGCTCAGGAGCGGGTCACCGCGACCGCGGCCGCCGCCGTACGGAAGTACTCCGGCGACATGACCGGCGCGGCCCTCGCCGCACGGCGGATGGGCAGCGAGGCCGAGCGCGCTGCGGACAAGGCGGCGCGGGCTCAGGTGCGGGCGGCGGCCGCCGCCGACGCCGCCAAACGAGGGGTGCTCGACGAGGCCGCGGCCACGCGGATCGCCGCGCAGGCTGATGAGGCGCTGGAGCGCGCCGCGCTGAAGGCGGCCGCAGCGCAGATCGCGGCCGCGAAAGCAGCGCAGCAGCAGGCCAAGGCTGAGCAGGCGCTCGGAGCGGAAGGAGACCGGCAGGAGAAGTCGGCCCGGCAGATGCGCGGTGGGCTCGTCTCGGTCGGCGCGGCCGCCGCGGCCGTGGCCGTCCCGGTCGGCGCCGCGGGTATCGCGTTCGCCGGTTTCGCGGCGCTCGCGGTGCCGGCGGTCAAGAAGGTCGTCATGGCGCAGGCCGACCTGGGCGCGAACTGGTCGAGCCTCAACCGCAACCAGAAGGTCTCGGCCGCGGCGACCGCTGGGCTCGTCACCCAGTACAAGGCGCTCGCGAAGTCGTACGAACCTGAAGCGCTCCGGACGTTCAACAACCAGGTGGCGCTCGGCCGCAAGCTGCTGCCCGAGCTGGCCAAGACGATCGACGCGAACGAACGCGGTGTGACGGAGTTCGCCGACAGCCTGGACAGCACCCTCGGCCGGGAGCTGCCGCGGCTGTTCGACGTTGTACGGTCCCAGGGCACACCGGCTCTGCACGAGCTCGGCTCCACCGTCGATGAGACCTCGCACCTGGCCGTCACGCTCGTCCAGGACCTGGCCCCGGTGGGGATGACACTCCTGCACTCCACGAACGGTGTGCTGGGTCTCCTCAACGCCCTCACCTCGGTGAACCCGAAATTGACGGAGATGGCGGCGGTTGGCCTCGCGCTCCGTGGGCCCGTCACCGGCCTGGCCGGCCTTTACGACAGGGCGCGGAAGAGCATCTCGGGCACCGCTGAGGAGGCGCTCTCCGCAGCAGAGGGACTCGGCTCGTCGGGCAAGGCGGCCGCGGGCGCGGCGGAGGGCCTGGGCTCGTCGGGGAGGGCCGCCGCAGGCGCGGCGGGCAAGGTCGGGCTGTTCGGCCGGCAGTCCCGCCTCGCCGCCCTCGGCACAAAGGCGCTGAACGCCGCGACGGGCGCCGGGCCGACGCTGTACATCGCGGCGGCCGCCGGCCTCGTCTACCTCGCGGCCCGCATGTCGTCCGTGCGTACGGCGACCGACGGCATGATTGACCGTTTGAAGGGGCAGTACCAGGCGTTCGGGAACAACGTCCAGGGCTACCGGCAGTACGGCAACGCCCTGGCGCAGCTGATCACGAAGCAGAAGGCCGCGTATCAGCAGCTCAAGGACTCGATGCCGACCGGGCCTGAGGGGTTCCGCGCATCGAACCCCGGCGGTGCGGTGGCGGTGCCCCCGGCTCTGACGAAGCTGCAGAAGGCCTACGACGCCGCGCAGAAGGCCCAGCGGAACGTCAGCGATGGCGCGGTCGAGTTGTCGAAGGAGTTCGGGCTCCTCGGCGACAGTGCCAGCACCGCCTCGGACAAGGCGATCCAGCTCGCCAATGCCGCGGGCGTCGACATGTCCAAGGGCATCCTGAAGTCGGGCGAGCTTACCGCCGATGCCAGGCAGAAGATCACGCAGTACGAGGCGGCGGTCGCGGCGGCCGCCGACCCGACGAAGCGCGTCGCCGACGACATGGCGGAGGTCGGCAACAAGGGCCTGCTCATGCAGGACCGCCTCAAGGCGCTGACGGACGCGCTCGCCGCCTACTACACCCCGGCCCAGCAGGCGTGGGACGCGACGACGGCACTGAAGCAGGGCTGGAACCAGCTCGCGAAAGCGATGAAGGCCGCCAAGGGGGACTTCTCCGGAAACACCGAGAGGTCTCAGCAGCTCCGGCAGGCCCTGTCCCAGCAGCTCAACATCGTTTCGCAGCTGTACGCCGCGAACCTGCAGACCCGCGGGCCGGACGCCGCCAAGCGTGCGCTCTCCGGGCAGCTACAGGTGATGTATGCCCTGGCCGGCCGGTCAAAGTCCGCGAAGGGGTATATCGACCAGCTCGCGCAGACGTTCGGTGTCGTCGCCGGAAAGGTCAACGTCTCCAGGTCTGCGTTCCTGGCCGCCGCTGAGGCGATGAGCGTGCCCAAGAAGCGCGCGCTCGAACTGTGGGCGGCATACCAGAAGCTGCCGGCGGTCAAGAGCACCAAGATCGACAGCAACGCCGCGCAGCGGCGCCAAGAGGTGGAGGCCTACCAGGCGAAACTCGACGCTCTGCATGGAAAGAACGTCCACATCACCGATAACGCGGCGGACGCTCAAGCTCGGGTGAACCGGGTCCAGCAGGCGATCAACGCGTTGCACAACCGTACCGTCACGCTGACGACCCGGAAGATCATCGAGACGATCGAGATCGCGCACCGCACATCCCAGGCCGAGCGGGCCAGGGCGGACGGAGGCATCGACCGGTACGCCGACGGCGGGATGCGCCGCGACCTCGACCCGTTTATTGCGGCGAAGCCCACCGTGCTGTTCGGCGAAACCTCGACGGGCGGCGAGGCATACATTCCCTTGGGCGAGTCCAAGCGCACGCGGTCGGTGATGCTGCTCTCCGATGTGGCGAAGATGTTCGGCCTCAGCGTCGTACGGCCCATGGCGGACGGTGGCGTGCTGGCTGGTGGTCTCCGCGCGTTCGCCGACGGCGGCACCCTGACCGACGCGTCGCTGTCGGAAGTGCTGCAGCACTGGACCGACACCAAGAGCCCCACGACCAAGGCGCAGGTCGACTCGGCGGTCAAGGCCCGGAAGACGCAGATCAACCAGCTGCGCAACGCTGAGGACGCCCTGTACCGGGCTCGGCATGCCCGGCACAAGAGCGCCCGTGACATCGCCGCGGCCGAGCGGCGGGTCGCGGCCGAGCGGGACGACGTCACCGCGGCGACGAAGAAGCTCGCCGACGCCGAGGCCAGGTACAAGTACGGCAAGCTCACCCCGTCCGCGCAGCTCGGCTCGGCGCTCGGCCTGTCCATCAAGGACACCGCGGCGTTCATCAAGAACCTGACCACCCTGACCGACCGCGGGTACGGCGTGCTCGCGCAGCACCTGCTCGCCCAGGGCGACACGACCGCGGAGAAGACCGCCGCGGACGCGGTGAAGATGTCGAACTCGAAGCTGTCCGGGCTGAACAAGCAGGTCCAGCAGGCCGACCAGCAGGCCACCACCCTCGCCAGCCTCGGCTCGATCCTCACGATCAAGACGGCGATGAAGGGCGGGTCGACCACCTGGGACGCGCTGATCGCCGCGACCGGCCTGGCCCCGAACGACCTCGCGGCCGCGCTGAAGCTCATGTCGGCTGACCTGGCCAAGACGGGCGCAGGGCAGGCACTGCTCGCGATGATGAAGGCGCACGGGTACGCCCGCGGCGGACCGATCGCTGGGCCCGCAGGCACCGACGTGGTGCCGCTGTGGGGAACAGCTGGAGAGTACGTCGTGCCGAAGGCCCCCGCGGCGGCCCACCGGCAGCTGCTCGACGCGATGACCACCGGTCGCCCGGTTCAGCTCCCCACCGTGATGGTGCGCGGCGGCGACGGCGCGTCCGCTGGCAGGCCCGTCGTCATCAACGTGTACGCGAGGGATGACCAGTCCGCGATTGCCGTCGCCAAGGAAACCAGTCATGAACTCGGCTGGGAGATGAAGAAGGGCGGCAGCCAGTGAGCCTGCTGGCCACCCACACCTTCACCCTGGACGGATGGACGGCCGGCGCCGTCGACGACGCCGGCGTCGAATGGCGCCTCACCGACGTAGAGGGCTGGTTCGGCCGCTCTGGCGTCGGCGTACGCACCGCCAGGGATGACCGGCCCGGCCGGCACGGCAGCTTCAGAGGCCCCGCCTACCGCTCGGAGCGGGTGATCACCCTCGGCGGTGTCGTCCGGGCCCCCGACGCCGCCACCCTCGACGCCGCGGCCGACGTATTCGCCGCGCTCTGCGACGAAGGCGACATCCTCTATACGCTGGTCGGCACCGACGCGTCCGGCATCGCGAAGCAGTGCGACGTCGAACTGAACGCGGAGAGCAAGTTCGCGCACGAGACCGACACCGTCGCCTCATGGCAGCTCCAGCTCGCCGCGCCTGATCCCCTCCGGTACGCCGTGGCCCAGTCCACCGCTACTTGCGGCCTGGCGACCACGACCGGTGGCTTGACGTTCCC
The DNA here is from genome assembly GCF_030406325.1 of Actinomadura sp. DC4. Classification (GTDB taxonomy): domain Bacteria; phylum Actinomycetota; class Actinomycetes; order Streptosporangiales; family Streptosporangiaceae; genus Actinoallomurus. The sequence continues at coordinate 202,720 of NZ_JAUEQY010000016.1, forward strand.
GCTGGTGTTCCCACTCGACTTCGGGGTCGGCCCAGGCGGCGGCACGCTCGTCCTCGTCAATGAAGGAAACACCGCGACCTGGCCGACGTGGGCGATCATCGGCCCCGCTCCCAACCCGGTCATCCTCAATACCGACACGGGGGAACGCCTCGCGCTGGCCGGTCTCACGATCGACGCCGGCCAGACACTGACCCTCGACACCGACGCCCGCACGGTGATGCTGCAAGGCGTCGCCTCACGGCGCGGCGCCCTCACCGCCGATTCGACCTGGTTCCCCCTGCGCCCAGGTGCGACCCGTATCGCGTTCCAGGCCGCCAGCTACGACCCATCTGCGAACCTCGCGGCCGCCTGGCGGTCCGCATGGTCATGACCATAGGAGGCGCCCATGGCCGTCCGTGACTCCGGCTGGGTCGGCGGCAGCGTCGTCGACGCCCAGGACGCCCGCCTCGCCACCGGCACGCTCGTGCAGGCCGGCGCCGGCCCGATCCAGGTCCGCCAAGGCATCAAACCCGCGACCGGAACCCCCGGGTTGGTGAAGCAGACCGGCACCGCGTCCAAGAGCGTCACGGTCGAGCCTTTCCAGGCCGCGATCCAGGCCACGCGGGCGACCGCGGGCGGCCCCTACCTGGCCACATTGGACGCGCAGGCCACCCTCGACCTGCTCACCGCGACCCCCGCTGACGCGACGAACGCCCGCCGCGACCTGATCATCGCCCGCCAGTCCGACACCCAGTGGTCGGACGGCAGCACCGCGATGGCCGTGCAGCAGGTCGTTGGTACCCCGGCCGGCAGCCCCGTCGACCCGACCCCAGCCGCCGGCGACTTCGTTCTCTTGGCGCGCGTGACGGTCCCGGCGAACGCGACCACGATCGTCGCCGCGAACATCACCGACCTGCGGCCGTTCGCCGTCGCGACCGGCGGGACCCTGCCCGTCACCAACCAGACTGAGCGGGACGCACTCTCCAAATACAGCGGCATGCCGGTCTGGCGGCTCGACCTGAACCAACTGGAGATCTGGAACGGGACGACCTGGAACGTAATCGGCCCTCCGGGCGCACCGGCATACGCCTCCGACTTCACCTCCACCGCGCGGACGATCAACACCACCGGCGCGTACGCCGACTTCACCTCCCAGCCGAGCGTGACCGTGACCGTGCCCGCGAGTGGCCGGCTCTGGGCCCAGTGGGGGTTCCGCGGCTACAACAACGCCACCACGACGAGCACGGCTCGGACGGCGCCGACGATGAGCGGCGCGAACACCGTCACACCCGTCGCCAATGACAGCGGCCCGGCCGTCGTCGTCATCGGCGCGACCTCCGGCGCCCCGTCGACGAGCCCCGAATCCGCTACGGCGGGCAAGCTGTTCACCGGCCTGACCCCGGGCAGTACGACCGTGAAGCTGCAGGCGTACATCTCTTCCGGAACGTCATCGAATAACGCGTTCATGGACTCGTGGCTGATGGTGCAGCCGCTCCCGTAATGGCTACCTACACCTACCTCGCCGCAGACCTGGCCACCGGGAACGTGCTCGCCGAGCTCCCCCTGTCCGGCGTGACCTTCTCACGGGCGCTCAACGACGCTGGCACGATCTCCGGCCAGGTCCGCCTCGGCGACCGGCGGATCAACGCCCTCGACGCGATCCGCGCGACCGAACCGGCCCGCACCTGTATCTATGTCGCCCGCGACGGCGTCCTGGTCGGCGACTACATCATCTGGACCACGACGTACGACTCCAGCACGCAGGTGCTGCAGATCGCCGGCGCTGACCCGCTCTCCTACTTCGACCACCGCAAGATCTTGCCGACCCTGCCGCCCCTCCTGGACTACCAGACGATCGCCCGCCAGCGGCTCGTGTTCTCCCTGGCCGACCAGCTCGCCATCGCACGCAGCCTCGTCACCACCGCGCAGGCCCACACCGGGGGATCCATCGGCGTCACCGTCGACGCGTCCGTGGTCTCCACGACGACGCGGGACATCACCTACAACGGGTACGAGTTGAAGAGCGTCGCCGATGGTCTGCGGGACCTCGCCGCGCTCGAGCAGGGCCCGGACTTCTACTTCGACGTCACGTACATCGCCGGGGCCCCCACGCGCCGGCTCATCCTCGGCAACCCCCACCTCGGTGTGACCGATCCAGGCGACAACGTGTTCGAGTACGGCGGCAACTTGATCAAGTTCACCGAGCCGCGCGACGGCTCACAGATGGTCACCCGGATGCTCGCCGTCGGCGACGGCACCGACGCGGACACCCCCATCGCGATCTCCGAGGACACCGCCCTCTACAGCGACGGGTGGCGGCTCCTGGAGGACAACACGTCCTACTCCGGGACGATCACCCCGGCGGACCTGCAGGGCCACGCGAACGCCGACCGTATGGCCCGCAGCAGCCCGATCGTCCTCCCCGCCCTCACCGTCACCGGCGACGGCCCACCCGCCGTCGGCGAGTACCTGCCCGGCGACGCGATCCGCCGCGTCATCCCGCGCAACGCCGACCCGTACTTCCCCGCCGGCAGCGACCGGACCCTCCGCCTCATTTCCTTCGAGGTCCACCCGCCGAGCGGCAACGCCCTCGAAACCGTCGACCTGGTCGTATCGAGCGTGCTGGAGGCAGCCTGAGATGGGGAAGGTGAACCGGCCGGACAGTCTGCTGTCCGAGCTTCGCGCACTGCAGCGCCGAGTCGCGCAGCTGGAGACCCAGCAGCGCCTGACCGCCGCGCGTATCTCCAGCGGCCAGCTGATCGTCGGTGCGCACGACGCCGACGATCAGATCGAAATTGACGCCACCAACAGCCGGATCCGCTTCGACACCGACGGCGAGGCACCGACGGACCTCAGGTCATGGGGCGGTGCCGGCGCGGCGCTCGTCGCGACCAACACGGTCGGCTCCGTCGCCGCGCGGACACTCACATGGAACGGCGGATATTTCGCCACCTCGCAGATCAGCCGCATCAACCCGGACGGGTCGACCAGCGTCGCCGCCGAGATCTACGCGGACGTCCAGGACGCCGGCAGTGGTCAGCACAGCGGCACCGTCACGTTGATCGCGTCGGGGAGCAATGCCGACGGCAGCATCGTCGACGTCAACACCGACGGCGGAATGCTGCTGCGCACAGGCGGGCGCACCACAGACCCGCCCGCCCCACCAGCCGACTGCGTCCTGCTCTACGTCAAAAGCAACCGCTTGTACTACCGCGACGGGGCCGGTGTCGTGCGAGGGCCGCTCTGATGGGCTGGCTTCAGGAGCGCCTGGGATACCGCGGGTTGTTCCTCGCCAACCACGGCATCGCCTGGGTCTGCTACGGCATCGGTGTAATTCTCGACCCTGCGTTCGGCACGAAACGCGGCCTCGGCTGGATGGTGCACATCCTGCCGTTCGACGGCCTGGGCTGGCTGTGGATCCTCTGCGGTCTCGCGAGCGTCGTGTACGCGCCGCTCCGCCGCCCGGGCGCTGACGCCTGGGGCTTCTTCTTCATCCTGTTCCCACCCACCCTGTGGGGTCTGGCGTACCTGCTGGGCATCCCCGCGTACGCCCGCGGCGGCTTCAGCGCAATCGTGTGGATATCCACGGCCATCAGCGTCGTGATCGTCGCGCTGATGCCCGAACCCAAGGAGGCGGCGTGAACGCGGCTGTCTGGTCGCTCCTGGGCACCGGCGCCTCCGCGGGCATCGCCGGGGCGATCAGCTTCTACGCACAGCGGGGCGCGAAGGCCCTCGGGACACGTAAGGAGAACCGCGAGGACTTCACCGCGATCACCGAGCGGCAAGACAAGGAGATCGCGCGCCTGAACGAGCGCGTAACGAACGGAGAGAAGCGCGAACACGACGAGCGCCGGATCGTGACCGTCGCCCTCCGCTTCATCGAAGGCCTGACCCGGCAGCTGCGCGACAACGGCCTCGAGCCGCCGCCGCTGCCGACCGAACTCGCAGATCGGATGTGGGAGTGATGATCGACGTCCTGGACGTGTGCGCGGCGCAGGTCGGCCAGCACGAGGCGGCCGACGGTACGACCCGCTTCGGGAAGTGGCTGGACACCCAGCCGCCCATCACGCACGACTATGCCGATGCCGAGTGGTGCGCGGCCTCGGCGATCTACTGCATCGCCCAGGTCCCGGGCGGCCTCGAAGCGATCGGCGGCCTGCACAAGTCCGACGCCTACGTCGAGAACTGGCACCGCCGCATGTCCGCGCTGGGCCGCGTCTCCCGTACGCCGGCGCCGCGGCGGATCGTTTTCTACGACTGGCGGGGCACCGGGCCTGACGACAATCACGTCGGGATCCTGCAGAAGCGGGTCGGCAACACGCTGCACGTCTACGAGGGCAACCACAACAACCGGTACGAGCTGGTGGAGCGGCCGTTCGACAGCCAGGTCGTGGGGTTCGCCGAGTGGTGGTCCTTCGTCCAGGACGACGACACCGCGATGGTGGTGAGCCTCGGTGCCTGAGGGACTCGACTACGCCTTCGGCCGCCCCAGCGCCACCGCCCTGCACGACGCCGGCGTCAAGTTCGTCTGCCGGTACCTGTCCCACAGCCCCAGCAAGAACCTCATGCGTTCCGAGGCGAACGCGCTGACGGCCGCGGGGATCTGGATCGTGGTCGTGTGGGAGACCACCGCGAACAGGGCACTGGCCGGCCGGGCCGCCGGCGTCGCGGATGCCCGCGAGGCGTGGGCGCAGGCCCGGGACTGCGGCATGCCGGACGACCGGCCGATCTACTTCGCGGTCGATTGGGACGCCTCGGCCTCGCAGCAGGCCGCGATCAACGCCTACCTCGACGGCGCTGCCTCGATCCTCGGCGCCGGCCGGGTCGGGATCTACGGCGGGTACGGGCCCGTCTCCCGGGCGCTCGCCGCCGGCAAGGCGGCCTGGGCGTGGCAGACGTACGCGTGGTCTGGCGGCCGGTGGGCCGACGGCGCGCACCTGCAGCAGTACAGCAACGACCACACGCTCGACGGCGTCGGCTGCGACTACAACCGCAGCCTGACCAGCGATTACGGGCAGTGGCGCGTCGGCGTCACCCCGACGACCCAGGAGGACGACATGGCAAAGGTGAGTTCGCTCGGCATCGCCGGCAAGGCGGCCACCCCGCAGACCATCGCCGCGGGCACGGACGCCGACATCACGTGGACCCAGGAGTTCAGCGACAAGCACGGCCTGCACGGCGACAAGGGCAAGAGCGTGGTCATCGCCAAGGAGAAGTACTGGGCGCACGTCGACGTGACCTTCTGCCTGGAGGGCCTGACGCCGGGCGCGAAGCTCGACGTCGCGCTGACCCGGGTCAAGGACGACGGGACGTTCATCGACGACGCGTGGCGGCTCCCGTTCGTCGCCGACGAGGAGGGGGTCGTGACCGGCCAGCTCTCCTCCCAGTTCGGCGTCGACGCGACGAACCGTCTCCGCGTCCGGGTCTACAACACCAGCGACAAGCCGGCCACGGTCGTCGCCTCGGTCCTGGACCGGCCGGTGACGATGGCGAAGGCCTCGCTGTTCTCGTACTGACCCCCGAGCCTCGGGCCCGGCCCGGGGCCACGCTTCCCCTTGAGGAGAGCCATGGCGCCCGAAGACATCGCGAACCGCTTCACGTTCCACCCCGCGACCACGCCCGAGCGGCAGGCCGCGCACGAGTCCGTACGGACGCACTGCGGCGAGCTGGCGGCCGCACTGAACGAGTTGCTGCCCGATGGCCGCGAGAAGTCGCTGGCCATCACGAACCTGGAACAGGTCATGTTCTGGGCGAACGCCGCCGTCGCGCGGCAGGAAGAAGACTGATCGATGACCGTCCGAGCGAAGTTCTACTGCAGCACCGTCGAGCAGGCATCCGACAAGCCGGTCGAGACGTCGCACTACGTCGACGGCAAGCTCCAGCCATCCGGGGAGTTCACCTGGCCGCGCACCTACCGGTTCAACGCCCAGTACGACATGAGCGTGCCGGAGGACCAGCGGTACGCGAAGGCGTCCCCGTCCGGCGAGCTGCGGATCCAGGTCGACAACCCGGCCGTGAGCTTCGAGCCCGGCAAGGCCTACTACCTCGACTTCACGCCGGTCGAGGACACCCCCAAGGAGTGACCATGAAGCTCTTCGGCCGAGACCCGGTCGTCATCGCCGCGCTGCTGTCCGCGGCGCTCCAGGCGATCAACATGTTCTGGCTGCACCTCACCTCCGACCAGACCGCCGCGGTCAACGCCGCGATCGGCATCCTGCTCGCCGCCCTGGCCGCCGCGTTCGTGAGCGTCGACGCGCTCCTGCCGCTGCTGTCCGGCGTCGCCCAGGCGATCGTCAACGTGGTCCTGGTCTTCGGCGTGCACTGGTCGGCGGACCAGGTCGGCTCGATCACGGCCCTCGTCGCGGCGTTCGTGGCGATCGTGGGCGTACGGCCGCAGGTGACCGCGCGGGTGGCGCCTGACGGTTCGCTGGTGCCGCGGCAGTCGCTGTTCCGCCTCGCAGCCTGACCCTGCCCCCCCGGCGATACAGCGCCGCCCCGTCCTCTTCGGAGGGCGGGGCGGATTTCGCTATTGTGTTCGAACGTGGTGCGGTATCCCGAGTTCATCGCGCCCGCCGTACGGATCCGGCGGACCGGCCAGATCGTCCTGCTCCTCGAATGGGAGCGGAACGATCGTGGCCTCTGGCGCGGACACGTCGCCTGGCTTAGCCGTCCCCAGGTCGCGTGGCGGGGCGTCGACGTGTGGATGCCGGCTGAGGATCTGGAGCGGATCGAGGGCCAGGACTACCGGCGCGTGCCGAAACGGATCGAGGAACCGCCGTTTTGACGCGTGCCGCGGTCTCGATCTCCCGCAGCTGCTCGGCGATGTACCGCCGCAGCCACGGCAGCGAAGGCGCGCCTCCATGGGCCACGCCGAGGCCGGTGAGGACGGTCCTGGCAGGTAGGCCCGTGATCGCGGCCGCTTCGTCGGGCCTGATCCAGTGACAACGGTCATCGTGGATCTTGTGGATCAGCGCGATCCAGCCTCGGCTAATGGCGGGGGCTTTCGTGTCGCCGCTCACGTGGTCGAGGGGGCGTCGCCATCGGGCGGCGCGATGGTGCGGCAGCGGCTGGCGTGGTCATAGGCGCGCCCTCGGCCGAGGCGGGCGTTGCTCGCCGCCCCGCGCGGGCCGCTGTGGTAGCGGATCACGTCCGTGTGACGGCAGCCGAGGCATTTGACCGTGGCGTAGTCGCCGGGCCCTGCGGTGAGGTCGACCATGGCGCCGGCGAGGGTGAGGTAGCGGTCGAGCTGCCCGTCGGGCCAGCGTGGGGTGAGGGGGTCCATCTTGGTCTCCTATCTATGGGTCGGCCCCGGGGCCGCGTACGGTCCCGGGGCGTGGCCATGCTCGTCAGCCGGTGAAGGCCGGCTGCCGCTTCACGGGCGTGGCCGGCGGAGCCTCACCGCCGGTGCTCGGCGCGTTCCTGGTCGGGGTCGGCGTCGGGGTGGTGGGCGCCGGTCGCGGCGTGTGCCGCGGCCGGCAGGTCTTGCCGGTGATGTTCCCGGCGACGGCCGGGTCCTGGCCGTCGTTGTCCAGGGAGCTGTCCAGCCACTCCTCGCCGCACACCGTCCGATACGCCCAGCTGTACGTCGCGCCCTTGACGACCGACGAGGGATCGAAAAGCGCCGTGACGTACGCCGTCGCGGACAGCGAGGTGTCACGGCGACTGGGGACGGCGAGGGCGCCGGTCACGGTCAGCCAGTACGCGCCGTGCATCTCGCCGCGTACGGCGTTGGTGATCTGGCCGCCGCCGCCGTTCGGGCGGCCGGCGCCGACCAGGGTGCGGAACGAGCCGCGGTCCATGATTTTGACGGCGTAGTGGCCGGGGCTGGTGCAGCGGATCGTGGTGGTGCGCGCGAACTTCAGGTCGGCCCACTCCGGGGGGTTGCCGTGCCCGGAGTCGGTCTTGGCGAAGTGGTCGTGCACGACCGCGCCGCACGCCACCTTGTGGCCGGTGGTGGCGTACGCTCCAGCCGGCGCCGGACCGAGGACGCTGCCGGCGGTCAGCGCCGCCGCGATGATGGTCGTTTTCATGAATGATGTGCTGCCGTTCTGCGGGGGATGTGCACCCAGGCCGGGTGGCGCGGGTGGGTCATGAGCGGTGCGGCGGATGTCCGCCGCGTCGCCGCACGGTCGTGTTCTTGTGGAGGAGCCGGCGCATGGCGCCGTAGCTGGTCCCGAACAGTCGCGCGACCTGCTGGATGGTCCAGCCTTGGTCGTAGACTCGCGCGGCGAGAAGGCCACGCGGGTCGGGTTCCGCTTCCGGCTCGGTGGGGGCCTTGAGGACGTCCGCACGGCGATAGCGGCGGTGGCCGCCCAGGGTGAACACGGGAGTCAGCTGGCCCTCGCGAGCCCGCCGATAGATCGTTATCGGGCTTACGCCTAGCATCTCGGCGACCTCGCGCGGCGTGAGCAGGTCGTCTTCGGACACTTCGGTTCCTCACAACGGGGCTGCGGCTGAGACCGCGGCCCCGGGACTGATTCCAGACCCCGGGGCCGCGGAGCGTGGTGCTCGGCGGGCGGAGGCTGACGGAGGCTGCTGGACACCTCCGCCCGCCGAGCGGTTCGGCCGCCAGGTGCTGCGTGTGGTCGTCCCGCGGTGTCGCGTCCGCGGGACCGCTCACCTGGCGGCCTGGCTCCAGCCCGGTGGACGGGCCGCTGGAGCCTCCTGGGGTGCCTGCGTGCCGGCGAACCGGACGAGGTCGCCCTGGAGGAGTACTTCGCCGGGGCGGAGCAGCACGACGTGGATCGCCTTGTCGTCGGGACGCAGGTGCACCCACCACGCGTCGGCATACGCCTCGACGATCTCTCGAAGGCCGCGGCCGGACTCGGCGTCCTCCGTAGCCGTACGCGGCCGGGGGAGCACGGGATAGGGGTCACGGACGCACACGCGCACGTAGCGGGCGCTGCACTCCACGCCGAGGCCGACGCCGGGCCGGACCCCTGCGGCTGGCGGGCCGGCCGACGCCGCGTACTGCACCGCGTTTGTGACGAGCTCCGACACGAGGAGCACGACCTCGTCGACGAGGTCCTCGTTGTCGAGGCAGCCGGCGATCAGGTCCCGGGTGAAGTGGCGCGCGATCGCGACCAGTTCAGGCTTGCACGCGATCTCCAGGTGTCCAGATCGCGACCAGGGGAGCGTCTCCAGCGAGGGAGGCGAGCAGGTGTCCACGGTCATGGCCACCTCCGGGAGGGGAGCGCGGCCTTGCCCGAGCGCCGCACCCCCCCGCCCCGGGGCGGACGGCGACACGTTTTCCCGGGGAGGGATCGGTATCCGACCTCCGCGTCGCCGTCGTCCTTGAGCGCATAAAAGCGCAGATGGGAATAGGAGCTCTTAGGAGCTCCTAGGAGCTCTGCAAAGCTCTCTGGAGATCTTGAGAGCTCTACGGTGACCCTGTGCTGCCGGAGAATGACGATGACGATGTCGGGCCGCACCCCGACATCAGGCCTGGAGCGCCGACGCCTCTGTATGAACAGGTCGCCGATCTCATCGAGGCGCGCGTTCGGGCGGGCGAGCTGAAGGTCGAGAGCCGGCTGCCGGCAGAGCGCGACCTTCGTGATTACTACGGCGTCGCTTATGTGACCATTCGGCGCGCGATGGAGATTCTGCGCGAGCGCGGCACGGTACAGACCGTTCATGGTCGGGGGACGTTCGTCGTACGGATGCCGAGGTCGAAGTAGCTGCACGGCGGTCATGTTTTAACCGGCCTGATCGATGCGTTTTCTTCGGCGACCCGTAAGCCGTCGTAGGTGCTGGAGCTGACGATCATCGCTTCAAGCCGGGGATCCGCCGGCACGGTGGTTCGGGCAGCCCACCAGCGTTCGGTATCGGCGTTGAACCACCGGTACCAGCCAGAACAGGCGCGACCGGATTCGGCCTCCGCAACATCGTCGATCACGTTCAGTGCCATACTCATCACTCCCGGAAAGGGGCCGAGACCAACCATGCCCCTTCGGTTCCCGAATTTCAATACCCCAAATTCGGGATGAGTAAAAGATCCAGCAATGTCCGAGTCGCTGGATACGGGGGTGCTCTACGATCACCCCCACCACGGTGAGGAGGAGATCCAGTGCCTGAGCGCGCCCCAAGCCCCACACTCAGACGCCGGCGCCTGAGCAGCATTCTGCGTGAACTGCGTGACGCGAGCGGCATGTCCGCCGAGGAGGTCGCAGGGCGCCTCGAATGGGGAAAGGGCAAACCGCTCTACCTGGAGTCCGGCCAGGGCGTACGCCCGAGCCCGCACGATATGAGCCGCCTCGCCGACCTGTACGGGGTGACCGAGGCGCAGCGCGAAGAGCTGATGGAGCTCGCCCGGGCCGCGCGCTTGAAGGGCTGGTGGAGCCCGTTCAGCAAGCAGCTCTCGCTCGTGTACACCACCTACATCGGGCTCGAGGCGGAAGCGGCCGCGCTCCGCGCGTTCCAGCTCGCGATGATCCCCGGCCTCGTCCAGACCGAGGAGTACGCCCGCGCGCTCATCAGCGGGTCAACCGAGCTAAGTGCCGACGAGGTGGAGCAGCGCGTCGAGGTCCGCGCCAAGCGGCAGATGATCCTCACCGCCGACGATCCTGTGAAGCTTTGGCTGGTCCTGGATGAGGCGGCGATCCGCCGTATCGTCGGTGGCCCTGACGTAATGCGCGCACAGCTCCAGCATCTGATGGAGCTGGCCCGCACGCTCCCGCATCTCCGGCTCCAGGTCGTACCGTTCGGCGGAGGCGCCCATCCCGGTGTCGTCGGCGCCTTCACCGTCTTGCGCTTCCCTCACGCGTCCGACGCGCCGGCGGTATATATCGAGTCGGTTGGTGGCCAGCTGTTCGTCGAAGGTGGCGACGTTGAAGAATATGACGACGCATTCGACAGGCTGGCAGCCGCCGCTCTTCCACCGGCGGATACGATCACACTGATTACCGCAGCGGCCTCGGATCTGTAGGCCTGGAACTGACCGTAAGGAATCTGTTTCCCATGTCTCATCCCGCACAACCTGACTGGCGGACGAGCAGCTGGAGCGGTGGCCAAGGCGAGTGCGTCTCGGTCGCCGTGACCGAAAGCAACGGCTGATCCCTCCGGGAAAAGGCGAGGCCCACGAGCAGCACCGCTCGTGGGCCTCATCCGTTTCCCGAACCAAACACTAGGCCCGATTAACACCAAACCGGCCCTTCCTGACCGTTTTTAGCCAACTGTCGCGGGAGGTGCCTCTGACCGCATGCGGCCCGCCTGGCATCCGCTGCGCAAGCGTCCGCGTCTCACCTCCCATGAGACCTGCCCCCATCGTGCTCTGCGCCGCCATGGCGGCCGCATTCGCCGCCGGCTGCTCCTCCCACGAAGCGGCCGGTGTCCGGCCCACAGCGTCCGCCTCAGCGCCTCCGTCGCCGACGGCGCTGGCCGGGCCGGACAAGTCGTCGGCTCAGCTCGCGTGCTTCTCGTGGACGACGTACTACAAGGCGATAAAGATCAATAACGCGAATGCGCCGAAGTACGCGGTCACCGCCCAGCAGCCCACCGCGCGTATGAGCGACCCACGGTGGTCCCGGGTCGCGAGCCTGCCGCCGGCCGAGGCGATGACCGTGCTGGGCGGCTTGTGCAAGGAAATCCACTACCACGAGTAAAGCGGGGGGCGGGCCAGGGACGTCACGTCTACGTGTGGGCGCGCAGCCGTGCGTCCGGGCCCCGGTCGCGCGCGGGCGCGTACGCACGGCTGCGCGTGTAGAACACGCCCGCGCACCTAAAATGATCATGAAACGCGTACCCGTGCGGGCGCCCGTACGCGCGGGCGTCACACCCGCGTCACGTGACGCGTCACGGCATGCGTCACGCCCGTGACACCCACGTTGACCTGTAACTCTCCCCCAACCCCCTCCCCGGGCCGTCACGGCGGTCACGGGCGTCACGGCGCGCCCACGAGTTCGTGATCATCGACGTCGATCGGCGCGTCGGTGAAGTAGTACACCGGCCGTACAGGGTCACGGCGGAGGATCCCATCGCGGGCGGCGAGGTCGAGCATCTTCTTCCCCCACCCGCGCGACGTCATCCCCGTCCGGTCGCGCAGAGGCTTCAGGTCCGGGCCCTCGATCTGGGCCTTGCCGGCCTTCTTCCACGCGCGCAGCTGCTCGATGAACGCGGCCCGGGCCTCTGCCGGCGGCATCCTCCGCGCAGGCTCCGGCGCCCGCTCCCAACCGAAGTCCTCATCAGCGGCCGGCGGCGCCACCGCGTCATCGTCATCGACGTCGACGTGCATGTCCGGCGACGGGTCGGGGGTCGTGACCGCCTCGTCGAACGTGTTGCCGTCCTCGACGTCCGCGTCGGCCAGAGCCGTGACGGTCGCCTCCAGCTCTTCCGGCGCGTTGAGCACTTCCCGGGTCTCGCCCGCACCGGCCGGGCCGACGACGCCGCGGTCCTCCAGCAGGTCCAGGAGCCGGTCGGCGTACCCCTGCTCGATCCGCATCTTCCTGGCCAGCATCGAAGCGGACGCGTACTGCGAGGAGATGACGAGCTCGGCAGCGTGACAGATCGGCCGCGTGCGGTCCGGGCGTACCGGGGCCGGCGCGTCGTCCTGCGGCTCGCCGGCGGCCTGCTTCCGGATCAGCTGTACGGCCTGCTGGGACTGGGCACGCTTCGCGTACGCGTCACCGAAGGCACGTGCGGTGACGTCGTCGAGTGGCCGCGCGGAGGCGGCGAACCGGGTCGCGAGCTCCTGCATCTGCTTCGGCTCGATGAAGTACGTACGGATCGGCATGATGCGCTTGGCCATCGGGATCCCGGGCGCGGACAGGTAGCACATGCCGGGGTGATCGACGCCCCAGTCCTCGGGGCTGGCACCGGCATCGCGGACCTTCTCCGGCAGGCCGAACGCCGCGTCGTCGCTGGACGCGACGCCGAAGCACGCCATCGCACCGAATTGCCCCCTCACGATCGTGGGGACCTGCGAATAGTCCGAGCGTTGCAGCGACAGGATCAGGTAGACGCCGGCGCTTCGGGCCGCCTTGGCGAGCTGGACGAAGTCGTCCTCGTCCACGACGCGCAGGACGTCCGGGCACTCCTCGAGGAGGACGTACACGGCCTGGAGGCCACAGCCCTTCTCCCACTTCTTGTAGCCGTGCGCGGACAGCCAGGCCGTACGGGCGGGCACCGCACGCTGCAACCCGTCCATCAGTGCGTTCGCCTGCGCCTTGGTGAACACGAGCCAGTCGATCGCCGCCGCGGCGTCGCCCAGGGACTGGTCGGCCTTCGTGAGGTCCGCGGCGATGATGCTCGCGTCCGGGCGGGACATGATCGATGCGAGCAGATTCCAGCCGCCGCCGAACGACTTCCCGCTCCCGGACATGCCGTTGATCATCAGGTGGAAGTTGAGGAACACCAGGTCAACCGGGGTCATGTCCTGGTAGAGACCCAGCCGGTACGGGTCGGCGGCGGATCCGCCGGCGTGCTGCGGCCCGGGGTAGGGCAGTGTGGTCTGCAGGATCCGCGGGTCGGAGATCGACATCTCAGCCAGGTCCGCGCGGTTCTGATCAGCGGTGATGGTCAGCGACCCCGGCGGAAGGCCCATCGCCGTCTCCATGTTCAGGGTCTTCTTTTGCAGGTCCTCGACGGTCCGGTCGCCGCCGTCGATCTTGACCTGCGCGTCGATCTTGTGTTCCTCGACCGTGATGACCTTGGCGGTGGTGCCATCGAACCCGGACACCTCCCGGGCCCGTTCCCACAGGTGAGCGAGCGGATCACGGACCCCTGACTCGCCGTCCTGGCCGCGGATGACGATCCGCAGATTCCACGTCAGCGCGAGCGTCCCACCGAACACGAGCTCAAGGAACACCACGACCGGCTGCAGCAGACCCGTGATCGTCGCGATCATCACGTACACGCAGGCCAGCAGCACCGTGGCGGTGCTGTGGATCCGACCGATCGGGCGCCGCTGGTGAGAGATCAGCCAGGTCATGCCGGTGAGCACGAACGTGGACACGCACAGGCCCAGGACCGCCCAGGCCGTCGCCGCTCCCGCGTGCTTCCCGCCCCACAGGTGGTGGAACAGCGCCGCCGCGGCGACGACCATCAGCCCGCAGATCCACGGCGGGCAGTGCACTGCGGCCTTAGAAATGCCCTTCGCGATCAGCCGTTCGATCGAGGTGTCCGTAGCGACCTCGACCGTCGATGATCTGGGAGAACGCGCCATTACAACGTCCACTTCTTCTTGCGCTGCTTCGACCTATTCGCCTGGGCTGGGTCGACGAACTGCCGCTTGTACTCGGCGTTCATCTTGACCAGCGCGGCAGCGACACCGACCTGCCCTTCGGCGGCTCGCTTCAGGTGAGCGGCCACACGGCGGGCGCGGAGCTTCACATCCAAGCCGAGGAGGAGCGGGTGCCCCTTCTGCGCTGCCAGAGCGGCCTGGAGTTCGGCTGCGGACTCGTGGAGTTCGTAGCCGAGGTCGCGTGCCAGGTCCCGGCCGGCGCGCGAGTAGTCCGCGACCGACTCCGATCCTTTGAACTCGATGGACTGCAGCTCGGGGATACGGCTACGGCTAGACATCTTCGGTCTCCTCACCGACGAGCTCGGCGTCTCGGGCGTCGTAGTAGGCGAGCCACCACTGGTCAGCGACGACGCGGCGGACCCGCGCCCACGGGCCGGCCAGCGGCGTTACACCGAGGACGGCTGTCACCAGGGCGTCGATCGCCCCGACGAATAGGCAGAACACTGCCCAGATCGCGCGGGCGGTGGCCCTGATGCGGCCACGCCGCGGCGGCTCGGACATGGGGCTGGTCATGGCGGTCACCAGTCCTCCCCGTCCGGCTCGGGTTCGTCGAACATCCAGGCCGCCGACGGTGCTGGCGGTTCGGGGATCGGCGGCATCGGGATGGCCGTCGACGCCGGTGACGCCTCGGGCTCCGGCTCGGTGGCCGGGAACAAGCCCGCCGGCGGCCGCCGGAACATCACCGCGACCAGAGCGAGGATGATGCCGATGAGCACGATGGGGATGGCGAGCGGCAGCGTCACGGAGAAGTACGCCGACATCCACAGCACGGCGAAGACACCGAGCACGAACGTGAGGACGCGGCAGGCCCGCGCCACGCCCCTCACTTGCCCCGCCCCCTGCCCGAGGTACGCGTACCTCGCCGCGGCGCCGAGCGCACGATACGTACCCCGAGCCGGCGCGCGACACGGTCGCCCCACGGCCGCAGGTATCCGCCGACGAGTACACCGCCGGCGAAGACGGCCGCGTACCCGGCCGTCGTACCCGAGGTACCCGCGACGTGCACGAGCACGAGGTACAGGGCCCCGGCGGAGAGGCCGACGATCATCAGCTCGTCGAGCATCTTGAGCTTCGGCCGGCGGGACAGGTGCAGCCGCCACCGAGGTTCGGAGATACGCGTATCTGGCGCAGGCTGTTGCTGTTGAGACATGCTGGACTCCTCCATCAGGAGACCTGGCCCCGGGGACGTCTTGGCAGGTTGACCCGGGGCCAGGTACAGGGGACTACTGGTTGACCAGGGCCTTCAGGTACGTCTGTACCTCTTGGGCCTTCGGCTGTGCGATGCCGAGCCGCTTCTTGATCGGCCGGATCCCGGGGACCTTCCCGGCCTGCACCTCTTCGGCGAAGATCCTCGCGGCCTTCGCCTGGTGATCGTCGGCGTCGGGTACGGGCCGCTCGTCGTCAGGTACGGGATCGTCGTCGCCGGGTACGCGGCCCTCGTCGAGCCAGGCCGACAGGCGATCCGGGGTCTCGAACGGGAGGTTGAGGTCCGCGCACAGCTCGATCTCAGCGTCGCGTACCTCCGCGCTGCGCGGTACGCGGTGCAGCGACCGTACCCGCGGTGCCGGCGGCCGGGGAGCCGTCGCCCACGGCACGCGCGGCGTGACCTCGGCGAGAGCGGCCGCGCCGTACAGCGCGCCCAGCTGCGCGAGCAGCTGCTCCTGGCGGCCGCTGTCGGTCGCGAGGTCCGCGTGCTCGACCGCCCGGGCCATCGCGGCATCAAGGCGCCGCAGGGCGCGCCGCTGCCGCCAGTCAGCCGCACCGGTGAGCTGCAGCACGCGGAGCCGCTTCGCGGCCCGGGCGAGGCGATGCAGGCGCCGGTGCACGTCGACGTCACCTGCGGTCCGGACGGTCGGCTCCGCGACGCCCAGCCACACGAGAATCCGCTCCGGGGTGATCCGCCAGTGGATATCAGACCGTCCGGTGATCCGCTCCCGCTCCGCCGACATGCCGCGTTCCCACAGCCACGCGGAGATGAGCGGCGCGATCAGTCGGAAGACGCCCTCGGCGAAACCGTTGGCGTCGATCGTGGACAGCACAGCCGAAGCCGAGGTGAGCACCCAGACCGCGACACCGTCCGGGCCCGCGCCGCGAGGCTCGTACGACGGATCCGCGGCAGCCTTTGCCGCTTCCTCCTGCATCGCCCGGCGGGCTCGTACCGCGCTGGTCACAGTCGCCATCTCGATGAACCCGAACAGCAGCACGCGCAGCCAGATCGGGAAGTGCAGGACATCGGTGGCGAACTTCCACATGCCGGTGCCGACGACACCGGTGGCGATCGTGGCGACGACGATCGTGAGGATGTCCTCGGGCTTCCGTCCGTGGATCAGTCGGCGGGCCGTACGTCGGATCGCTCGGACGGTGACGACCACGGCCGTGAGCGCGAGAGCCGCGCCAGCGACGGCGATGACGGGGTGCGCGGTGGCGTACGACGCGACCGCGGACGGGTTGAGGTGAGGGACGGCATAGGCCGTAGGCTCTGCCATGGGTTGGACTCCTTCGCAGTCCGATCAAGTCCCCCGTGACGCGGTGCCAGCCGCTGTCCGGGGGGCGTTTTCAGTTATGGTCGAGGTGTTCCCGCAGGTCAACCCCTAGTGGTCCTTAGAGTGCATCGTCGAACGAGCTCTCCGATGCCACGTTTGCCTGCCCTCACAGAGATGGACGATCTCAACAGGGTAGTGAGATCGCGGCCGAGCCGAGGCCACCGCCGCCACGGCGGCCCTCAGGGAATCCGATGTCACCCTCGGGTGCAGAGTCCGCTATCCTTCTGAGCGTCGTTACGGCGACGTGACGGCGGGTTGCCCGAGTGGCCAATGGGAGCGGACTGTAAATCCGTCGGCTTAGCCTACCCAGGTTCGAACCCTGGACCCGCCACAGCAGCAAGACCGGCCCCCGACCTGCAGCTATGCGGTCCGGGGCCGTTCTGCGTCTTGATCACCATATGCAGCCAGATGCCGCCGAGAGCGGCTGTCGGCCGCTGGTCGCGGGATATACGCGGGATGGAAATCGGCGCGTTCTCGCAGGTCGTCCCCCAGAAACGAGAAGGGGCCACGGGATGACCCGTAGCCCCTTAAGCCTAGGACGATCAGTCGTTGAGAGCGTCCTGGATTCGGTCGTTGATCATGTCCTTCTGGCCCTCGATGCACTTGGCGTAGACCTTCAGGAGGACGTCGACGCTGTGGCCGGCCCGCTCGGCGACCTCGGTTGCCGGAACCCCGGAGTTAAGCCACAGCGACACCGCGGCGTGCCTGAGGTCGTACGGGCGGCGGGCCAGGGGTGAGTCCACCCGATCCGGCGACAGCCCGTACGTGCGTGCGTCTGCCCAGATGCGCCCGTACGTGGTGGAGCCGACGATCTTCCCTCGTTCGGTCTGGAAGAGGCGCCCATCCTTGGCGGTTCCGAACTCCTCGATGTGTGCGCGCAGTATCGCGACCAGGCGAGGCGGGATGGGCACGACGCGTACGTCTTTCACCGCTCGGCGCTTGAGCTGCCGTCGTTCGTGGGTTGTGCCGCTGTCGGTCCATCGAGTGTTGACCTCCGGGCGTGATCCGGTGAGCGTGAGCGTCCCCCAGCCCTGCTCGGGAAGGTGGCAGTCCTTCTTGCACAGCGCGACGGCCTCGGCCGGGCGGAGCGCGGCGTAGTACATGCAGGCATACAGGGCCATCAGGCGCCGTCCGTTGCTGCGGGTGCCGATGTAGGTGACAGCCGCGAGGAGCTCGCGTGCCTGTACGGGGTTGATGACCACGCGAGGGTCGACCGCTTCGGCGACCTCGATCGGCTTCCAGTTGATGCGGTCGATCGGGTTGGAGTCGAGTTCTTCGAGTTCCACCGCGTACTGCAAGACGTTGTAGAAGATCGCGCGCTTGCGCGAAACGGTGGCCCCGGCGGCGGGTTTGCCGTCGAGTTTGAGGGCGATCGCGTCCAGGCCGGCGCGGGCGGTTCGTGCTTTCCGGAGTTCGCCCAACGGCAGCGCGGCTTTGTGGAGCCAGCGGATGGCGGAGGCGATCTCGGCCGGGCGCTCCTTCTTCCGATCGCTTGGCGCGAGGAGGAAGTGTCGCAAGGCCTTCCAGAGCGTGGCGGCGTCCGGTCGGCCGGGCAGGTTGGTCATGAGGGCCGGTGTCACGGTCGCCAGTGAGTCCGTTATCCCGTCGCGGGACTTGGCGGCGGCGTGGGGCCATTTTGCGTCTACGTAGGCCAGGGCGAATGTCAGCCAGGTCGTGGCCTGCTTCGCCGCCATCATCGACTCGGGCAGGCCGGAGTCACTGTCGAAGTACTCCCCGTTCTTGGCCGCCTGCCTCAGGTCGGACAGGAAGCTCTCGGCGAGCGCTTTGGTCCGCCGCGTACGGGACTTCGGCTTGCCGGCGACGACCCAGCGCACCTCGTATGAGGCCTTCTTGCTGGAGTTGTTGCGGCGGATGTCCCAGAACTTCACATCGGTGGACTTCATGCGGCCTCCCGCAGCGACTCCAGCCACGAGGCGAAGTCGCTCCGCCAGATCCGAATCTCGCCATTGGGCAGCTTCATCCCAGACGGCGCGCTGCCGAGTTCGCGCCAGCGATAGAAGGTGCGTCGCGAGACGCCTCCCAGTTCGACCAGGACCTGATCAACGGTCATCAGCTGATCGCCCCTCATGCTGCGTGCCCTTCTGCTTGCGGCGTCACGGGTAGTCGGGTGGCGGTGATGGCGGCGGCGAGGAGTGCTTCGCCGGTGGTGAGACCTTGGCCGACGTAGGCCCAGTGGGAGGTGACGAGGACGGTGTCGTCCTCGAAGGGCAGGCGGCCGGTGGTGATCTGGTGTTCGCTGCGCTGGTGCTCGGCGCGAGCGGCCCTTAGCGCCGCCAGGGTGGTGGAGTAGGCGCGGCTTTTAGTGGAGAAGTGGCCGCGGAATCCGAGCATGTGAGCCCAGGCGGTCAGCCGCAGGTCTTCTAGCTCGGGCAGTGCGCCGAGGCGCAGGCATTCGGCGATGAGTCGCCGCGCGTGTGGTCGGATGTCGAGCTGGTCGAGGTCATCTGTCTGTCGGATGCGGCGGTCGAGGGTGCCGACGCATTCGGCGGCTTTTGTGGCGTACTTGGCGACGTAACCGGCCACGGCCTGGTCGGTCAGGTCTCCGCTCGCGGTGATAGGCCGGATGTCGATCTCCCGACCCCAACCGAGCGTCAGCGCCGGTAGCTCGACAGCCTCAGGTGTGGTCACGGTGACGTGTCTCGCGGCTTCGATGATGGCGTCGGTGAGGTGGCCGAGGGTGGCCCAGCCGGGCGGGGTTGTGGTGGGTCCGTCTGGGCCGTCGAGGCGAATGATGGCGTGGAAGTGGACGACGCCGCGTCGCTGGTATTCGGCGACCTTGGCGAAGGAGACCTTGAGGATCTTGCCGAGTTCTTTGACGGTCAGGCCGCAGTCGCGGGCCAGGACGCGGCGGAGGCGGATGGTGAAGCGCCGCCACAGTTCGGGCGCCAAGGCGTTGAACAGGACGGAGCCCGTGTGGTTGTAGCAGTCCGGGCAGATCGGCTCACCGAGCCGGGGATCGTCGGCGCTGTGCCGCTCGTTGCAGGCCACCGGCAGGCCGTGTGGGCAGGTGCCGCCTTTGCGTCGAGGTCGGCAGCGCAGGGCGTGTCCGTTGCGCTCACACCGGTTGTGGACGGACCCGAATGACGGGGCGGTCAGGGTGAGGAACACCGCCGGGTGTTCGGCGACCTCGGCGGGGACGCCCTTGCCGCCGACCAGGCCTGCGCGGATGAGCTGGTAAGTGTCGGCCCGGTAGGTCTCCGCGCACGATGGGCACCGCGAGGCACGTCGGGTCTTGCATGCCAGGCGCAGCACGCCGCCCGGTTCGTTCGCTGTGCTGTAGCGGTGGAGCAGGGTGCCGTTCAGCGAGTCGTGATACTCGACCTTCCCTCGCAGGTGGACCGGTTGTGCGCATCCCCCGGTACGCCGGATTTGCGCAGCCCACTGGCCGTAGTCCGGAGCGTTGTAGCGGGTGACCATGCCGTTGATGGCGTGTCGGTCGAGCTGGTTGGGCAAGATGGGTGGGTCCTCTCGCAGTGGTGATGCAGATGGGATGGCCCCCGACGTGGCGGACGGCTTGGCGGTTGTACGACCACGCCGGGGGCGCTAACGGGTCAGCAGAACCCGAGGCCTTCGCAGTGGCCGCAGGTCTCGCCGTAGCTGTCGACGCCGGTGCCGCCGCAGTGGCAGCACTGGTAGCGCTTGGGCTCGATCACGCGGCCTCGCCGTTCGGGATGATCGAGTGGGCGTAGGTCCGTCGGGCTTGGTGCAAGGCCATGACCTTGGCCGGGATCGCGACGCAGCGGTACTCGACCGGGCCGAAGCCACGAGCGGCGGTGTAGTGGCCGCCGTGGGCGGTCCGGTCCTCAACCGAGACGCCGAGCAGGCCGGCGACACGGTCGACCTCGGCGCGCTGTTCGACGTCGGTGCCGCGAATGTGCACGAGGAGATCGGCGCTGAATTCCGGGACCGGGAGGCTCGGGTTGGTGTCGAGGTAGTCGGCCAGGGCGTGCAGGCCGGCGATGAGGTCGGCACGGTGGGTTGCGGACATCGATGGTGCCCCTTTCAGGCAGTGCGGATCTGGCGGAGCAGGTCGGAGGCGAGTTGGTTGGACACCCCGAGGCGGGCGCGGAGCGCGTCGCGAGTGATCGGCCGCCCGTGCCGCTCCTGGTGTTCGGTGGCGACGCGCCGGGCGTAGACGACCAGCGAGTCAGCCGGTGCCGTGGTCGAGGACGGCGGTTGGTCGGGTACGGGGACGAGTTCGCCCTGACGTGGCATCTCGTCCTGTTGTTCGTCCGCGATGTCGTCCTGTGGTTTGCCGAAAGACGGCGGGATCGGGAGCGAGGCCAGGACGGGGGACGGTGCGGGACGACGACCCGCTGAGCGGCGTTCGAGCATGGAGACCGCGACCAGGAACGCCCCGCACGGCGTCGCTGCTGTCAGCCACCCCCACACCGTGGTCTCGGCTTGGGCGAGGTTGGCGGCCAGTGAGAGCAACACCCCGCCGGCCAGGACGAGCGCGGGCCAGGACACCGGGCGGGTGGTGCGGCCTGTGCGCCGGTCGCGTTGGCGTTCGCGGGCGGCCATGACGCAGGTCAGGTCGATGCAAACGGCGATGGCCCAGGCCATCGGCCCGTGCTGGCCGTGTTCGTTGGCGGTGTCGCGGATGTGGGTGAACGAACCCGCCCCGGCAATGCCGGCCAGGACCGCCACCGGCCCGGAGTCCACAGCGACCGCGGTGAGCTTGCGACGGGTACTCACGCCGCTACCTGGTCTAGGACGGTGGCGAGCAGCGCCGCGAGCTCGGGGTCGCAGCGGTGCGTCTCGGCCCATTCGTCCGCGTCTTCTAGCCGGTACGTGGTCGCGGCCTCGCAGCACCGGTCGCAGGCTACGAGGTACAGGCCGCGTCCTTCGTTCCACTCGACCGACAGCGGGACGAGTCCAGGACGAGCGGTAGGACGAGGACGGCGCGGCGGGAACGGAGTCACGTTGTTCATAGCGATCACCTCGGTTTTGGGCATGGCTCGGGTAGGGACTTGGCGCGGTGGCGCCGACGGAGCGGGTGGGTTTATGCGGCCTTGAGGGGCGCGGTGTCGACGGCGACCAGGTCAACCCAGGCGGGGGCGAGGGTCGCGTACTGGCGGGCGGCGGCTTCGGCGTCTTGTTCGCTCACGAACACCGAGCGGGCGCGATGCCAGGTGCCGTCTTGTCCGGCGACGATGGCGACGCCGGGTGTCTCGGCCGCGATTGCGCGAGCGGCGTCGAGGGCGTCGGGGTCCATGTCGCCGAGGGTCATGTTGGCGGTCTCGGGGTCGTTGACGCGGTGGCAGATCCGTCCGGACAGCTGTGAGCGCAGCGCGGTGACGCCGGGGCCGAGGTCGGAGCCGATGCGCTGCCCGCAGACGATCAGGTAGACGGCGAACGCCCGGCCGAGTTGGGCGATCCGCAGGAGCGCGGTGGCGGTCTTGGTGATCTCGTCTTTCTCGCTCTTGTCGGCCATCAAGAACAGCTCGGCGACCTCGTCCACCAGGACGACGATCGGGACCGGCCGTGCCTGGTCGGATAGTTTCCAGACGTTCCGTGCTCCTGCCTCGCGGCAGATGCGCATCCGGTCGGTCAACATGCCCACCAGGTCATCGAGCAGCCCGACGCACTCACCGCGGGTGGTGCCCAGTGCGGACAGCCGGGGTTTGTACGGGGTGAATTCCACCCCTCCCTTGAGGTCAAGGCCGACGATCGCGATCGGTTGCGGCGCGAGGCCCTTGATGATGGCGTTGGCCAGGTTGGATTTGCCGGACTGTGTCGCGCCGGCGTTGAGCCAGTGCGGCACGGTCCGAAAGTCGATGACCCAGTCCCGGCCGTTTTCCAGCCGGCCCGGCCGTACGGTCAGCAGGTCACCGGTCTCGGGCGTGACGTCGACGGTGGTCAGCGGGTCGTGCATGGTCGCCAGCAGCGTCACTGAGCCGGGTGCGGAGTCGACCACCCGCACGGCGTGCACCCGCCAGGCGTGCGCGAGCCGTTCGGCGACCTTCACGTAATCGTCCGGGATCTGGCCGTCGTGCAGGCGGATACGGACCTGCCAGCCCATGACGGTCGGTCGCATGATGCCGAGGCGGGGTGCGCGTTCGATGTCCACCCGCCGTACGCGTCGACGTTCTTGGATGACGACCGAGGCCGTACCCAGGCCGGGGAGTGCGTCGAGGGAGAGCCGCCAGACGCGGCGCTTGCGGGTGAGAGTGCAGCCGTAGGCGACATGTCGCCAGGTCAGGTAGACCCGGACGGCCTTGAGCGGGAATCCGACGAGGTACCAGAAGGAGCGGGGGAGCCAGTGGCGCCAGGCCCAGGCCCCGGCCGCCGAAGCGGCCAGGAACCCGAGCGCGGCGTACATCATGTGGGTCACCGTCTGTCCGTTCAGGCGGCGGCCGGGACGGCGACGGGTGAGAAGGAAGCGGTCCGGTAGGCGATGCCCCACCGTGTCTGTCCGCCGCGGGTCTGCTCCCAGGCGAACCCGACCAGTCCGGTTGGCTGGACGACCTGTCCCACGTTCAGGTCGGGGTCGCCGGAGATGTTGACGTTGATCAGTTCGACCCGGCCGGAGTCGTTCTCTGAGACTGACAGGCCGACCTGGAACACGGTCTGGCCTTGCTTGTCGACCTTGACCTCACCGGTGTCCTTGTCGACCAGCCGCGGGCGTGGTGCGGAGACGCAGACGAAGGTGAGCTTGGTCGTGTCGATCGGGATCGGGATGTTGCGCACTTACTGTCCTCCATGAACTAGGCCAACTAGTCACCTAGGATACCTAGGACGTTATATGAGTCAAGCGGTTGGCCGAATCTTTCCTATGCACCTAGAGACCTAGCCGGACGGCGTACACTCGCTGACATGGGAAATCCCCGGCCCGTAGACCGCCGCAAGCAGTACGTCCGCATCGCCGACGACATCCGTCGCGACATCGCCTCCGGCCAGTACGCGGTCGGGGAGGCGCTGCCGTCCGTAGCGGATCTGGCCATCCGGTTCGGCGTTGCGAAGATGACGATCAGCAACGCCATGGCCGCTTTGCGGGATGAAGGACTCATTCAGACCCGGCAGGGGAGTCCGAGCGTTGTCCTCTCTGTGCCAGGCGAGGCCGGCGACGAGGCTGAGGGACGCAGCGAGGAGTTCGAGCTCATCTCCGCGCAGCTTCAACAGCTCAAAACCGTCGTTAAGAGGATCAGCGAGCGAATGGACGAGCTCGACGAGCGGACCAAGGACCTCGGCCGGTAGGTGCGCCACGTCCTGGCAGATCGACCCGCCAAGCGGTGGGCTCGGTCTGACGCCTTGACCTAGCTGCTGTCGCATCGAGATCCTGAGGCACGTGCCTCAAGCAAACGCCTTCGACCCCGACTCGCTTCAGCAGATCGTGGAGTCGGCGTCGCGGGCGGCGGGGCTCTCCCCGGACGGCGCGCGGTTGCTCCGGATCGGCGAGAACGCCATGTATCGCCTGGCGCATGACCCGGTGGTCATGCGAATAGCGCGGTCAGCGGCTCGTATGGACACAGCGCGGCGTGAACTGTGCGTGGCTCGATGGCTGGAGCGGAACGCCGTCCCTACCATCAAGGTCCACGAAATAGCAGAGCAGCCGCTGCTGATAGAGGGGCACCCGGTCACCTTTTGGCGGGCCGTCAGCGGCCCTGACGAGGGGGACCGCAGCCCGGATCGCACGGACCTCGCACGCCTGCTTCTCGCCTTCCACGGCGCGAAGGACTGCCCATGTGAGCTACCGACCATGGACCCCTCGTCATGGGCGAAGGTCGAGGAACGAATCTCAGTGGCGACCGGCATCGATGCCGAGGCCCGGGAGTTCCTCAGCGCTCGTAACGCCGAACTGGCCGAGAAGGTCAAGGATCTCGACTACGCGCTACCGCGCGGACCGATCCACGCCGATGCGTACACCGGGAATCTCCTCATCGACGACGGCGTGATCGTCCTGTCGGACTACGAGGGCGTATCGATCGGTCCCCGTGAGTGGGATCTCCTCCCCACGGCTGTCGCCGTGGACCGATACGGCCTGCCCGAGGAGGAGTACCAGGAGTTCGTGGCCATCTACGGTTTCGACGTCCGGGAATGGCCTGGCTACCGCACGCTCAGGCAGGTTCGAGAGCTGGGCATGACCACCTGGCTTATGCAGAATGTGAACGCCGATCCGGCGATCGCCGAGGAATTCAACAATCGTCTATCGTCACTGCGGGAGTCTGAATTTGAGCGACGGTGGCGTCTCTTCTAAGCCAACCCCCCTCGTCCACCCGTCTTCTGCGGCCGGCGCCGACCCGGCGGTCAGGCGCACCACCGTACGCATCACGAACGTCTACGCGACGTCCTGGCGGGTCGATCCCGCGCTCTCCTCAGGTGCGCTGGGGGATCACCTCCGGCTGTGGCGGCTGGAGCGGAACTATCGACTCGCCGAAGACCAGCTCCCGCGCGTGCTCCTCCATGAAGACCTCGATCCGCAGGCGATCCGCGTCAAGCGCTGGCCGCGCATCTCCACCCTGGCGAGCGCTACGGCCTGGCTGTTCAATCTCCCGTCCGGCAGGGTCGTCGCGGCTCTGAGCCTGGATGTGGCCTGCGAGGTCGCCGACGTCACCGACCTGCTTGAAGACTGCTACTTCGGCGATGTCCACGTCGAGGACGTGCTGATCAACCAGAAGATGCAACGCATGGTGGCCTCGCTCGACGGTGATGCGGTCTACGACGAAGACCTTCTTCCCGAAAGGCACCAGCTCGTCTTCGGTGATCCGCCTGCTCCTGACGAGTGCGAAGAGGTCATGCAGCACTTGGTCTACCGTGCGGATCTGCCGTACAACAAAGAGCACAGCGTCATCTGCTATCCCGACGAGTTGAATCGTCGGCCCGGATGGCTCGCCGCAGTTGGCCCGTACGTGAGTGTCGTGTGCGGCCACGCTGATTTCATCCAGAACACCATTTTTCTGTCCGCCGTCCAGGGGGTTGCGGCAGCGGCAGAACTACGAGAGATCCGGCACGCGGCCTATCAGGACGTCAGGCTCTTCAGATCACCCGTCCGGGATGGCAGGTCGGTGCAGAGTCGCCGTAAGGCACTCGAACGCATCGCGGACAACCTCAAGAGTCTTGAGATCGAGCTGTCCTACAGCGTTGAGGCGCCTGCGGACCTCGGGCTCCTTGTGCCGTCGTTGCGGGTCGAGAGCTTCCACAAGGCGCTCTTCGAGTCGATGGACCTCCTGGCGAAGGCCGAGACGGTGGGTCACATGCTGCGGCGTCTTGAGCGAGCCATCAACGCCGAGCTCACTTCGATCGAAAGCGTCGAACGCCGCGCGGACGAGGAGCGGCGCCTACGGTGGGGTGTGGCCATCGGGTTCCTGTCCGCAGTGGCGGTCCCGACCGGAATCATTCTCGCTTACTTTGGGATCAACGCCAACGAAGTAAATCCGAATCGTTCGATCTTCGACCACCACTACCTGCCGGTTTACCTAACGGCCCTAGTCGTCATGTTGATCGGTGCATCTATCGCATTCTCTCTTTACGTGCAACAGACGGTGCGGAATCGAAAACAGCGCCGAGACTGATGCGATCCCGGCATTCGCCGGCGATATGAAGTCGTTGGCGTGGGCCTAGGTCTTGTCCTCGGGGTGGGTGCCTGTGTAGTTTCCGCCGCGGTTTCGCAGCGTGGTGTGTTTGCCGAGGAGGCGGCGCATGGCGCCGTAGGTGTAGTCGAACTTTTCCGCTACTTGGCGGATGTTCCAGCCCTGGCTGTACAGGCGGACGGCGTCCTCAGCCAGCTGCTGCTCGGCTTCGCTGGGTGTCGCCTCATCGGCGAGTAACCGCAGGATGCCGGCCCGGCTGTAGCGACGGTGACCGCCGGGCGTACGGAGGGGTGTTAACTTCCCCTCACGAGCCCATCGGGCGATCGTGGCTGTACGGACGCCAAACAGTTCTGCCACCTCCCGGGGCCTGAGTAGGTCATCAGTGTCGGAGTAGTCAGTGGGCATGGGATGACCTTGATCGTTCGGGGGTTTGTGGGCCCGACCCTGAGGCGCTCCGCTTCCCCATGGCCGCCGCGGGACTTGGGGGTTCCGGCGATGACCACAGCGCGCTCAGGGCCGGGCGTGTGGGGGGCGGCTTGTCACATTCGTACGGACGGCAGCGAACGGCTATGCGGCTCGGCGTCGAGGTCACCGACCAGCGCCCACACGGTTTTGCCGCCTTGGCTGTCCAACCGCCAGCCCCAGTCCTTTGAGCATCCTTCGACCAGGAGCAGGCCGCGTCCGTCCACCCGGTCGAAGGACCGCCGTTGCCGTTCGGGGGTTGCCTCGCTGTTGTCGGAGACCTCGACCAGGACCGTGCCGTCCTGCCGCACCAGTGTGAGATGGAAGACGTCCCCGACCTTGACGGCGTTGGCGACAAGCTCGGCCGTGATGATCAAGGCGTTGTCGGTGACCTCGTCCATGCCCCATTCGGCGAGCACGAGGCGCACCAGGATGCGCGCCTGCTCGGCAGCGATCGGGTGTGGCGGAAGAGGCAACCGGAACGTACGACTCGTCGCGGTGGCCGATCGTGGCGCCGTGGTCATGGCATCTACGCCGACTGTGCGAGACGGATGGAGGTAGGACGGGTGACCCGAGCGGTGACCTCGGCTGCTCGTTCCTGCAACGCGTCGATGTCCGCCGCGATCTCGGCAAGCTCGGCGATCAGGACCTGCCGCTCATGTTCGGTGAGCGCCATCTGTCGCTTCCTTTTGAGGGACCGGCCGGCCAGGTCGTTGACGCTGCTCACAGGTACCCGTTCTCGTGTAGGAAGGCTCTGATCTGCTGGGCCGCGCCCGGTGCGTCGTTGATCGGGTGCTGCTTGACGCTCGTATTCCATTCGTACTGATGTCCGGTGGTGCCGATGAAGACGTGGACGTAGACACCCGGGGTCGAGGTCCGGACCGCCAGGCCAGGAAGGCTGTCGCGTATCTCGGAGCCGACGCCGACCAGGTTGAGCTCTTTGCAGAGGGCGGCCAGGGCGCGTAGCTCCGGTCCGATCTCCCATGTCACGTCCGCCTCCCGGTTGGTGGTGACAGGGCCGATGACACGGGTCGCCTGCTCCCTTTGTCTTAGAGATCGGGGGAGCCTGCCCCGGCAAACCGCTCGCGTCGTGTCATCGGCCCTGCCGTTTGTCGCGGGTACGACTCTGCCGACATGGGATGTCACGTCTCGATACCGCCAAGCCCTTCGCTGAGGCTTCTTGTACTCGCTCTGTCTCGTCTGAGGCTCGTCTGTGTTACGGTCGCGCCATGTCGGAGGGTCAAGACGGAGGCAAGACAGCTTCCATCGAGCCAGTACGACTCAAGTCTGTACTGCGCCAGAGGCACTTACAGACGCACAGCGCGTTCTGCCGCGAATACGACAGAGTCGCGCGCAAGATCGACCCTGAACTTGCGGGGACTTGGCCGAGCCGTGCGCAGTTCCACCGGTGGCTGTCGGGGGAATTGAAGGGGCTTCCGTACCCGCACCACTGCCGGGTGCTGGAGAAGATGTGTCCCGGTTGGACGGCTGAACAGCTCTTCGAGCCGGGCAACGGTGAGGTAGAGCCGCCGGCCGCTGACGCAAGTCCGATTGTTCCGGGCGCTGGTGTTCCTTTGGATGCGGCGGTCGCGGCAACGCCGATCAGTATCCGTCCCTACGTCGAGGCGGCCTTCGACCGGGAACACGTGGTGATCGACTTCTTCGGTTTCTCCGGGGAGACCTTGCATGGAGTCATCCAAGAGCCGCTCGACAAGATCCGTGCAGGCCAGCTCAAGCCGCACAGCCTGACGCTGCGGATCCTCGTCCCTGACACCTCCGAGCCGATGGCCGTCCCGTGCCGGAGTGAGGACCTGGGCGATGACCCGGAGTTCCGCCAGCGCGCGAACCGGATCATGCTGCGGCACGGCCAAGCCATCCTCGACTCGGTCGAGGAACTCGCCGACCTGGGCATGGTGGAGAACGCACGGGCCGAGATCCGGATCCATGGCGTCCCGCCGCTGTTCAAGCTGTATGTCCTTAACAACGAGGAAGCTTTCTTCGGCTTCTACCCGATCAGGCAACATGACGTGCAGATCAAGGGCACCGCACATCCCATGTACGACCTGATGGGAAAGGAAGCCAGCTTGTTCCGCTACACCGTGCATGACGGCTCACCGGTCGCCGCACAGTACGTCGCCCAGGCTCGTCAGTGGTTCACCACCGTGTGGGAGACGATCAGCCGGGAGTTCACCGGATGACCCACCCTGACACTGCCCTGGCCGACGTCATGAACCGCAGCCGCTGCCTGCTGTTCGACTTCGACGGCCCCATATGCGGCATCTTCGCCGGCCTGCCCGCCCCATCGATCGCGGCCGATCTGTGCGAGCTGGTGGCCGGCCGCGGTGTCGACATCCCGCGCGAGGTCACCACCTCAGGCGATCCGTTCGACGTCTTGCGCTACGCAGCGACCTTTAGCCCAGACCTGACTCAAGCCGTCGCCGACGAGCTACGAGCGCTGGAGCTACGCGCCGTCGAGGTCGCCTCCGCCACGCCCCACGCCCGCCAGGTGATCGAGGCCGCCCACCAAGCGGGCCGCGCCATCGCCGCCGTGAGCAACAACTCACGCGAAGCCGTGACCCGCTACCTCACCACCGCCGGGCTCGCGCCGATGTTCACAAGGATCATCGGCCGCACCGACCCAGACCCCGACCTACTCAAGCCGAGCCCGCATCTAATCACCCGTGCGGTCAAGGAACTGGGCGCAGACTCTGCCGAGTGTGTTCTGATCGGTGACTCGCTCAGCGACATCGAAGGAGCCCGCAACGCGGGCGTCTTCAACGTCGGCTACGCCAACAAGCCCGGCAAGCTAGAACGCTTCACAACAGCCGGGGCCGACGCGGTCATCACGAGCATGGGAGAACTCCTCCCACATCTGGCCGAACGACAGGCCGCTAGCGACTGACCAACCGGCAGCGCCCGCTCTCCAAGACCCAGACGAGACGGCAGACAGCTCGGCCCGCTCGACGCCCGCTCATTGTGCAACCTCGGTTGATGGGCGACGTTTCATTGTCGGGTGATGCTTTCCGCCGGTCCTAGATTTCGTAGTCGATGTGTCCGCTTGCTCGGGTGCGCTTGACCTCCTTGATCATCGCTCGTGGGTGAATGGCCAGTTCTTGTCCTTGGTGCAGGATGCGGAACTGGGTGTCTTCGAGGGCGACGGTGACGACTTTGCCGCGGTGAGTGTGCCCGATGTGGAACTTGGTGCCGGCGACCATGAGGGCGCCGCTGCTGGAGACCACCCGCTGAACGTGTGTGACCTGTTTTGGCAGGTCAGGGACCGGGCCGGACATTCGGGCACCGTGCAAGCGGCCGCGCTGTTCTGGTGTGAGGGGGCTGGGGCGGGTTCCGGTCAGGACGCCGTCGGCGATGAAGTGGATGAGCTGGGTGTCGATGCGCAGGGTGACGCGTTTGCCGGCCAAAGGGATGCCGGCGCTGATCTGTTTGCCGGCGACCGAGACCATCCCGCAGTGGTTGACCAGCCGGTCGACCTCCACGATCGCATTGGCGGGCAGTTCCCCGACTGGGAGGGCGGTTGCCGGGGAAGGGCGGCCGGGCCGGCCGTGAGCGTTAAATCGGGCCAGGTCCTCGGGTGTGAGGGTGACCGGGTGGGTCTTGATGAGCTGGTCGTGGTGGAAGACGTGCAGGGTGGTGGCGCTGACCCAGACGGTCACGGTCTGGCCGGCCATGGTGGTGCCGAGCCAGATCTGGCGGCCGGCCGCGGTCATGTTCCCGCTCGCCGGGACGATCCGGTCGAACTCGATCGCGGCGGGAACCACCGCTGGAGTCACCGCCAAGGGCGCCGATGGTGGTTGGGCGGAGGCGGGGAGTGCGGTCAGGTCCGCGGGGAGCCGCAGCGGGAGTACTTCTTGATCAGTTTGGGCAGTTCGGCGGGTGAAGCGGCTGGCGGGGGTGGCCATGTCCAGGGATTGGTGCGGGCGGGCGGTGTTGTAGTCGGCCACCCAGCCATCGAGTGCCTGCTGGGCGGCGTGCAGGCTGGTGAACGGAGCTTGGGCTGCGAGGAATTCTTCGCGGACGGTGCGGTGCCAGCGTTCGATTTTGCCGGTGGTGGTGGGTGAGCGGATTTTGGTATGTCGGGTGGTGATGCCGTTGTCGCGGCAGATCCGCTCGAACAGCACTTCGGTGGGGCGGGGCTGGGTGAACCGGCCGGTGAACTGCTTCCCGTTATCGGTGAGCACCTCCTCGGGCACCCCATGGCTTGCGAGGGCTCGGGCGAACGCGGCGCAGACCGCCCGCCCGGAGGCCCGCACCACCAGGGCGGCGATGACGATGAACCGGGAGTGGTCATCGATCCCGCTGATCAGTTTCAGTTCCCGTCCGTCGACCAGGAGCACTCCGCCCATGATGTCGAGCTGCCACAGTTCCATCGGCTCGTCGCGTTCCCACCGCTGATAAGACGACCGCGGTCGGCGGCGTCCGCCAGGGACGATGAGGTTGTTGCGAGTCAAGATCCGCGAGAGCGTCGCCTGCGACGGGACCGGCTGCATTCCACGGCGCTCCAACTCGTGCGCGAGACGGGCCGGACCCCAACGCGGATGTGATCGGCGCAGGTCACACACCAGCGCTTCCACCTCCGCTGCGGTCTGATGGGGGCAGTTGGCCGGCCGGTGCGACCGATCGGCCAGCCCGGCCAGGCCGCCGTCTCGATATCGGCGCATCCACGCGTGCAGGGTCTGGCGGGTGACCCCGTAGCGTTCGGCGACTTCGGTGACCGGGCATCCGGCCTGGACTTCCAGCACAGCGCGATACCGCTGCTCCACGACGCTCAGCTCCACCAGCGCCAACCCGGCCTCCCACGCGATCACGACGAACCACGCGAAAGCCAAGCCAGCCGACAGGGCGTAAAGCATCAACCGAGGCCGGAGTGTCAAGTATCAACCGAGGAAAGACAATCGACGCCCGCTCATGATGGTGAGGACTTTCTCTACGTCTTCAAGGGCGCCCCGCTACGCGGGCCGCCAGCGGCTTACCGGCCATCGGACCGGGCGTGCGGCCTCTGCGGGCCGGTCCCGGCCCGGTCCGGTTAGCCGCCTTCGATGCGCAGGTAGGCCGTTGGAGTTGTGGGATATTGCACCATGTATTTCATTCGTTCTTGATGATCGAATTAGCCTCCCGCTTTATGGGTCGACAATGTCATTTTGCTTGATCACCTGCATTGATCAGCGGTCTATCGATTTACGGCCAGTCGTTATTCCTGGATAAGGTCCCGTGGTGCGTGGAGAGTGTGTGTCTCCTCTCGCGCGCTTGCTTGGCGGGCGTTAGGGTTTCGGGTCTACGGGCGTGTTGGGGGTGTTATGGGGGGGGTCGTGTGGTGCCGCGGGTGTTTATTTCGTACGCGCATGATTCGGATGATCATCAGGAG
This sequence comes from Actinomadura sp. DC4, assembly GCF_030406325.1. GTDB lineage: Bacteria > Actinomycetota > Actinomycetes > Streptosporangiales > Streptosporangiaceae > Actinoallomurus. The sequence goes on from NZ_JAUEQY010000016.1 coordinate 234,874, forward strand.
CTGGTTCGGGAGTTTTATGCGTTTTTGCGGGCTTCTGGGGTGGATGCCAAGCTGGATCTTCCTTTGGCGGAACGTCGGCGGCATTGGCCGACGCTGATGCAGGAGCAGATGCGTGTGGCGGACTATGTGCTGGTGATCGCTTCGCCGGAGTATCGGCGTGCCGCCGATGGTGAGGCGGCCTTTGATGAGCGGCGCGGGGTGCGGTGGGAAGCGCGGCAGTTGGTGGATGAGCTGTACCGCAGCTTCGGCGAAGCTGCGGAGCGTGTCTTGCCGGTGGTGCTGCCCGGTCGCTCGGAGGCTGATATCCCGGGGTTCTTGAGTCCGGGTGCGGCCACGCATTACACGGTGCGTGAGTTTTCCGTGGCTGGAGCCGAGCGGTTGTTGCGGCTGCTGTTGGACCAGCCGCGTGAGGTGGAGCCACCTTTGGGTCCTGCTCCTGACTTGCCGCCCCGGCCCTACTCCCCTGCTTCCACGAGCCCGCCGGGCGGGTCTGTGGGAGGGACGGTCTTGGGGACGTCTGCTTTGCGGCATGAGTTGATGTTGCGAGTAGAGACGTCGGGTGGCCGGTTGCGCTGTGAGACGCAACTGTCGGGGTCGGTCCTAGGTGTGCGCGAAGGAGCGGTGCCACACCGGATCGTTGAGGTGTGGCAGGTGCTGCAAGCCCGGCTGCCGGACGCAGAAGGGCGGCTGGCTGAGGCGGGTGATCGCCTGCGAATGGCGCTCCTGACCGACGAGACGGCCGAGCATGTGATGACGTTGCTGCGGCATTCGCCCATCGGCACGGTCATCGATGTGGTGATCGAGGCTGACGATGGGGGGATAGCTCTTCCGTTCGAGCTGTTGCGGATGGGTGGCCAGATGCTCACGACTCGGCCTGGGGTACGGATACGGCGCCGGTTGGCGGGGATTGGGCATGGCGCTGTGGAGCCGTTGCCGGGTCCGCTGAAGATTCTGGTGGCCGTTGCGGCGCCGGATGAGGGGGCGACCCCGAACGCGGCGTTGGACGTCGAGGCCGAAATGCAGGCGGTCTTGGACGCCATCGCCGATGTCCAGGACCTGGACACTGTTCAGGTCCGGATCTTGGAGGTGGCGAGCAGCCAGCAGATCACCGACGCTTTGCGAACGGATCAGTACCACGTGCTGCATCTGTCCGCGCACGGGTCACCGGCCGGGGTTGAACTCGCCGACGAGGACGGTCTTCCCGAGTCAGTGGAGACCGATGACCTGGTGGCGGCGTTGAAGGCCGCGGGGCGACCGCTCCCGCTGGTCGTGCTGTCCGCCTGCGCGGGGGCCGCGCCTGCTTCGGAGGGCCGGGACGGCTTGGCGGTGGCGTTGGTGCGGCAGGGCGCTGACCGAGTCCTGGCCATGCAGACATCGGTCAGTGATCGTTACGCCACGGAGTTGGCCCGCCATTTCTACAACGAACTGGCCGCTAGTGCTTCCATCCCGCCCGGCCAGGCAGTCGCCACCGCCCGCTACACCCTCCAACGGCAATGGCAACAAGCCGAGAAGCCAAGGCGAGGGCTTCCCGAGCATGCGATCGCGACACTGCTGTGCGCCGGAGACGATCCCGCACTGCGTCATGCGGGCACTGCACCGGTTCCGTTGGGGAAGATGACACACCCCCCTGCGGGTGGCAGCGTACGCGCGTTGCCGATGGGCGCACTGATCGGCCGACGCCCGCAGCTGCGCACCATCATGAAAGCCTTGCGCGGCGGAACTCCTGCGTACGAGACGTTCGGTGACATCGCCGGCGTCGCGGTAACGGGAATCGGTGGCATCGGCAAGACCGCGCTTGCCGGCCGGGTCATGCACCGCCTCACCGATGAGGGATGGGCGACCGCTGTGCACGAGGGCTCATGGAGCCCACCGACCCTGATCGCGGCCGTGGCCGAGGCGCTGGACAGCCATCCGCAACACCGCGACGCTGCCCGCCGCTTGCGTTCAGAGCGTCCCGACACCGCCAAGATCTCAATTGTCGCCGACCTGTTGGAACAGGCGAAGCTGCTGCTGATCTTCGACGATTTCGAACAGAACCTCACCATCGACGGCAGCCGGTTCAACGACGGTGGCTTCGGTGAGATTTTCGCGGATTTGTGCGAGAAGGCCACGCGCGGCCGGATCCTGGTGACCTGCCGCTATCCCGTTCCCGGCGGCATCCATCTCGCGGAGGTGAAGGTTCCCTCACTCAGTCCTGCTGAGCTACGCCGCATGCTGCTGCGCATGCCCGCGATCCGGAACCTGGACAGCGACCAGCGGCGCACCCTCACCGTGACGATCGGCGGCCATCCCCGGCTCATCGAGTTCGTCAACGCCCTACTCAGCAACGGGCGCGGCCATCTCCGCGACGTCACGAGCCGCCTGCACAAGCTCGCCGAAAAGCACGGTATTTCCGTGACCAAGCCACGCACTGCGGGACAAGCGATCGATGAAGCCGTCGTGTTGGGTAGCCGCGACATCCTTCTCGATGAGTTGCTGGCGCTTTTGAATGAGCAGCAGCGCGAGACGCTATTGCAGACAGCGGTAACGGTTCCTCCTATGTCCCTGCACGACCTTGCGGTTGCCGTGCACGGACCCGATCCGACCTCCGATCAAGAAGCCGACATCGCGCGAGCGGCGCACCGCCTTGCCGACTTGACCCTCCTCACCACCGTCGGTGACGAAATCCTTGCCCACTCGTGGGTGGCCATGGCGTTGGTTCCACACCAAGGTGATCAGCTCAGTCGCCGCCACCGCCAGGCCCTCGCGATGCGCCTGGCACGCCTGCAGGAAGGCCGGGCTGGCTACGACGACCTCATCGACATCGCCCACCACTATGCGGCTACGCATCAATACGACGACCTCACTGACTTCGCGTTGGGCGCCGCCGAGGTCTTGGCCCACCAGGTGGGAGAACTATCTGTAGCCGCTTTCCTCGGCGAGGTCACACCCAGCGTCCCCACCGACCGCCGTGGTTACCTCCTTGTCCTCGAACGTGAAAGCACCGCGCTCGTTCGCACTGGCGACCTCACCACTGCCACCGCACGTATCCAGGCCATGGTCGAGACCACGCGGCAGGCAACCGCAGCCGACCCCAGCAACGCCGAAAGCCAGCGGGACCTGAGCATCTCCTACAACAAGCTGGGTGATGTGCTGAGGGCGCGGGGGGACCTGGCCGGGGCCGAGGAGCGCTACACCGCCGGCCTGCGGATCGCCGAACGCCTGGCTGCAGCCGACCCCAGCAACGCCGAAAGCCAGCGGGACCTGAGCGTCTCCTACAACAGGCTGGGTGATGTGCTGGTGGCGCGGGGGGACCTGGCCGGGGCCGAGGAGCGCTACACCGCCGGCCTGCGGATCGCCGAACGCCTGGCTGCAGCCGACCCCAGCAACGCCGAAAGCCAGCGGGACCTGAGCGTCTCCTACAACAGG
>NZ_JAUEQY010000017.1 GCF_030406325.1 Actinomadura sp. DC4
CCTCACCCAGCCCGACCCCCGCCTCCTCCAACCCCAGCCCGATCGCCTCACCCAACCCCGCCGTCGTACGGTCCGCCACACCCTCCGTACCGGCCATGAACGCCCGCCGCCGCGCCCGGATGTCCACCCCCCCCCCCCCCCCCCCCCCCGCACCCCCCAAAACCCCCGGACAACCCCCCAACCCCCCGGGGCCCCCCCACCCCCCCCCCCCCCCCCCCCCCCCCCCCCCCCCCCCCCCCCACCACCCCCCCCCCCCCCCCCGCCCGACTCATCCCCCCCCTGCCGCCAACCCACACCTAGGGGGGTGTCTGGTGTTCGGACGTGTGCTCTGCCGTGCCCCGGCCGCCGGCCGCGCCGCGCCGCGCGGCGCGGCGCCGCGACCAGCCGGCGCATCCTCGACGCGGCCGCCGAGGAGTTCACCGAGCGCGTCATCGCCGCGGCGCGCACCGACAAGGCCCGGTTCCACGCCTACTTCGGCAGCAAGGAGGGCCTGTTCGACGTGGCGATCGCCGACCGTGTGGGCCTCACCACCGAGGCCGTCCCGTCCGACGTCGAGGGCCTGCCCGGCTGGGCCGTCGGGGTCTACGACCAGAACCTTTGCCGGCCCGACCTGGTCCGGCTGGAGCGGCACCCGACCGGCCTGTGGTCCGACAGCACCGCCCAGCACGAGCCGAAGCTCACGGCCGAGACCCAGGCCGCGGGTCGCCTGCGGGGCGGCGACCCGTTCGACCTGATGGTCCTACTCATCGGCATGGCGTGCGCCTGGTCGCCGGCCGGCGGCCTCTGCACCGCCACCGCCGACGAGCCCCCCGCCGAGCACGACCGCCGCCGGGCCCTGCTGCGCGGCTGCGTCGCGCGCGCCGTGGCCCCATGAGTCACCAGGGGAGGGGGCCCTCGGCGGCGAAGTAGCCTCCGGTCGGGCCGTCCGGTCCCGCCTGCGCCATCCGCGCGATGATCTCAGCGCCCTGCCCGGCGCTCTGGCGGCCGGTGTGCCCGTTCAGGTCGGTTCTGGAGAAACCGGGCTCCACGGCGTTGATCCGCATGCCGGGGAACGCCTTTGCGTACTGCACTGTGATCATGTTGACGGCCGTCTTCGACGCCGGGTACGCGACGCCCCGGTAGGCGTGGGAGGGGGTGCCCGGGGCGGTGACGCGGGTGAGCGAGGCCAGGCCGCTGCTGACGTTGACCACGACCGGGGCGACGGAGCGCCGCAGCAGCGGGAGGAACGCGTGCAGGACCCGTACCGTGCCGAAGACGTTCGTCTCGAACGTCTCCCGCATCACCTCGGCGGTCAGCTCCGCGGCGCCGATCACGGTGCCGCCGCTCAGCTCCGCCTGGACGCCGGCGTTGTTGACGAGGACGTCCAGCCCTCCGCCGGCCTCGACGGCGCGCGCCGCGGCCGCCACGGACGCGTCGTCGGTGACGTCGATCCGCACCGCCCGCGCGCCCAGCTCCGCGGCGGCGCGGCGCCCGCGTCCGGCGTCCCGGCTCCCCACGTAGACGGTGTGTCCCGCGGCGACGAGCCGGCGGGCGGTCTCGAAACCGAGACCCTTGTTCGCTCCGGTGATCAGTGTTGTCGTCATGGCCCCACGGTCGGGCCGGGGACGTCCGGGCCACCAGTCGTCTCCGCTTCCTGGGACCGTCAGTGCCAGGACGATCCGGCCGGGACGGTGCACAGTGGTGTCATGGCGAGGACGGAGTTCGGGCACACGGTACGGCGCTGGCGGGACCGGGTGTCCCCGGAGGCGGCCGGACTGCCCGCCGGCGGGCACCGGCGCGCGGCGGGGCTGCGCCGTGAGGAGCTCGCGCTGCTGGCCGGGATCTCGGTCGACTACGTCACCCGCCTCGAACAAGGCCGGGCCGCCAACCCCTCGGAGCAGGTCGTCGAGGCGCTCGGCCGGGCCCTGCGCGTGTCCGCCGCCGAGCGCGAGCACCTGTTCAAGGTCGCGGGGCTGGTCCCTCCGGGGCGGGGCACGGTCCCCGCCCACATCACGCCGGGCGTCCAGCGGATGCTGGACCGTCTGGCCGGCACGCCCGTCGCGGTCAGCGACGCGACATGGACGCTGCTGGTGGCCAACCCGCTGTACACGGCGCTGATGGGGGAATATCACGGCGACGACCGCAACGCGGTCTGGCGCACCTTCCTGGGCACCGGCGGCCGTGTGCGCCACACGCCGCAGGCCCGGCGGGAGATCGAGGTCGCGCAGGTCTGCGCGCTGCGTACGACGGCGAGCCGCTATCCGGCGGACCGGCGGCTGCGGCGCCTGGTCGCGGAACTGCGGGCCGGCAGCGACCGGTTCGCCGGGCTGTGGGACTCCGGCGCCGTCGGGCGGCACGAGGCGGCGCGCAAGACCGTCGACCACCCGCAGGTGGGCGTCCTGACGCTGGACTGCGACGTGCTCAGCGTCGAGGGCAGCGACCTACGGATCATGGTCTACACGGCCGAGCCCGGCACCCGGGACGCCGAACGCCTCGAGCTCCTGGGCGTCGTCGGCACCCAGACCCTCGCCGGCTAGCCGCGGGTCAGGGCGCGCAGGAGGTCCGGCCGGTCCAGCGTCGCGACCTGCCAGGTGCGGGTCCGGAGCGTGCCCCGGTTCCGGTAGTCGCGCATGATCTCGACGTGCGCGCGCAGCCGGAGGTGCTCCACGCCCTGCGCGGCCAGGATCTGGCCGAGGTCGTTGCCGGCGAAGGCGCTGACGCGGTTCTTGTGGACGACGATCTCCCCGTCCGCCGGGAACACGTCGGGGTGGATGGCGGCGTCGGGATCGCCGGCCGTGTAGCGGTGGTGCGGGAGGGCGCCGAATATCTTGTTGCGGGGGTGGGCGCCGGCGTGGCCGGGGCGCAGCCGGAGCGCCACGTGGATGACCGGGACGCCCGCGGCGCGAGCCGTCTCGATCGCGCCCACGGCGTACGGCAGGTAGTCCGCGGGCGTGCGCGCGAGGTGGCCGGCCTTGAGGTCCATGGCGAGCAGGGCGGTACGGGGCATCGCGTGCCTTTCGTTCAGGTCAGGTGGGGGTCTCCGCCGTACGGCCGAGCGTTCGGTCGAAGACGGTCAGGAGCAGGTAGAGCACGCCCGCGCCGAGCATGATCCAGGCGAGTTCGTGCATGCCGCCGGTGTCCGCGCGCCGCCCGAAGGAGACGGCCGTCGTGGAGGAGGCGACCATCGAGCCGACATAGGCGAAGGTGCGCAGCAGGCCGGCCGAGGAGGCGGTGCGCTCGGGGTCGGACTGGAAGTAGACGGAGTTCTGCAGGGCCAGACTGTTCAGGCCCTGCGGGAGGCCGAAGACCAGGGCGACGAGGACCAGCGCCCACACGGGGCTGTCCTCGGTGAGCGTCAGCATCACCCCGCAGGCGGCGATCTGCCCGAGCGCGCCGGCGAGCAGCTTGCCGCGTACGCCCCTGCGCCGCCCGGAGACGATCGCGACGCCGATGGCAACCAGGAACATCGGGATCTGCGCCAGCCCGGCGTGGAAGGGCGAGAGACCGAAGCCCTCCTCCGTCCACTGGGTGAACCCGTACAGGAAGGAGTAGGAGACGACGTAGGCGACCAGCGCGCGCAGGTAGGTGACCAGCAGCGGCGTGTTGCCGCCGCCCAGCACCCGCAGGTCGATGAACGGGGTGGCGGCCCGCAGCTCCCTCGCCGCGAACGCGGCGCTCGCGGCGACGGCGATCACCAGCAGGTACCAGTCGCGCAGGTGCAGGTTCATCAGGAACAGCAGCAGCGAGAGCAGCATCGCGGCGAACAGTGCCATGCCGGGCAGATCGATCCGGTCGGCGAGGCCTCCGCGCCGCGGGGGCTCGGGCTCCCGGGGCAGCCGCAGCAGCCCCAGCAGCACGGCCGCGGCGGCCAGCGGCACGTTCAGCGCGAAGGTGGCGCGCCAGCCGCCCAGGCCGATCAGCAGGCCGCCCAGCAGCGGGCCGATCACGGCGATGGTCTGGTTGGTGACGGCCAGGGCGGTCAGCACCCCGCCGGGGCTGTCCCGGCCGGTGCGCGCGGCCTCGCTGCGCAGCAGCGCCATCGCGGCCGGGTACCCGGCGCAGGTGCCGAACCCCAGCAGGACCCGCGAGGCGATCAGCACCCCCAGGTCCGGCGCCAGGGTGCCGATGACCCCGGCGACCCCGACCAGGCTCGTGCTGACCAGGAAGAGCCGGCGCGGCCCGAAGACGTCGATGAGCCGGCCCACGACCGGCTGCCCGAGGGCCGTGGCCAGGTAGAGGGCCGAGACCAGCCACGCCGTCCGCGAGGGCGGCGCGCCCAGCGCGTCGCCGATGGGGACGAGCGTGACGGCGATGATCGTCGAGTTGACCGGGTTCAGGACCGAGCCGAGCATCATCGGCGGCAGCAGCCGCCGGTCGAAGCCCCCCGCCGCCGTCGTAGCGCCGGTCGAGGGCCGGGTCGCGGGTTCAGTCACGGGTGAGGCGCTCCAGCACCGCCATCGCGGCGATCACGGCCCGCCGTTCCTCCTCGGTGCACCGGTTCTGCAACCGGCCGGCGAGCCACTCCTGCCGGGCCTGCCGTCCCTCCTCCACCCGCCGGTGCCCCGCCGCGGTCAGCGCGATCAGCAGCCGGCGCCCGTCATCGGGGTCGGGCCGCCGTTCCACCAGCCCCAGGGCGGTCAGTGACGCGACCGTGGCCGTCATCGACTGGTGGCGCACCCCCTCGGCCGAGGCGAGCTCACTGGCCGTGACGCCCTGCTCCCCGGACAGGCGCGTCAGCACCGACTCCTGGCCGAAGGTGATGTCCCCGGCCCCGGCGGCGTTCAGGATGCGACGCCGCAGACGGCCGATGATCATGCGGACCTCGCGTGAGGCCTGGACCGCCGAGGGGGACGGGCGCGGGCTGTCGTTCATGCGCCCCACCCTAGAACCCGCAGCTTGAGTTGTACAGTTTCAGCTGTACAGTTCGGGCTGCGCTGAGTATCGGCGCAGCCTTCCCGGACCGCCGTGTCAGGCGCGCTGACGCTCCTCCCGCCGCCGGGCCAGCTCCTCCACCGCGCTCGGCAGCGTCGTCTCGAAGTCGATCAGCTTCGCCCAGGTCGGGGTCACCACGATCCGGACCATGCCGTCGTGGTAGAGCGAACGCACCTCCGCCTCCCACCCGGTCCGTTGCTCAGGCGTCATCTCATAGGTGCCGGTCGCCTGGAGATACTCGTCCGGGATGCCATCGACGGGGTCCAGCTCGGCCCGGCCCCGGATGAGCAGAATCTTGGGCGGGTGCACCTCGGTGTCGATCGTCAGGGCGACCATCGGGTCGTTGCGCAGGGCCGGGAGCTTCGGGGCGTTCTTCGCGGTGCACATGACGATCTCCGAGCCGTTCCAGGCGAACGCGATCGGAACGTTGCGCGGTGTGCCGTCCCTGGCGACGTAGGCCAGGCGGGCCAGGTCGCGGGCCAGCAGTTCCCGGCTGATCGGCCGGTTCAGAATCTCGGTGATCTCGTTCGGTCGCACGGTGCCTCCCGTTGTCGTTCCCTGGTCCGGCGGATCGTTCCGGTCGGCCCTCAGCCGAGCTGCTCGGCCAGCGCGACGATGATCCCCTCGGGTCCGCGGACGTAGCAGAGCCGGTGGCTGTCCTGGTACTGCGCCACCTCTCCGACGAGTTCCGCGCCGTGGGCCCGCAGTCCGGCGACCGTGGCGTCGATGTCGTCGACGGCGAACATGACGCGATGCATGCCCAGCGTGTTGTGCGGCGGGTTGTGCGGGCCGGCGCCGATCGCCGCGGGGGAGTGGTATTTCGCCAGCTCGAGTCGCCCGTGGCCGTCCGGGGTCCGCATCATCGCGATGTCGCAGCGGACGCCGTCGAGCCCGACGGTGCGGTCCGCCCAGGGGCCCTCGATCCGCGCCGTGCCCTCCAGCTCCATGCCGAGTTCTCCGAAGAACGCGATGGCGGCCTCGAGGTCGTCGACGACGATGCCGACGTTGTCCATCCGCTGAATCGTCACGGTGGTTCTCCTTTCTTCGTCGCGGCCTGCCGTGGCCGCTGGTGTACCTAGGACGGAGCCGGCACCGCGTTCTCGACAACCGGCGACGGCGAGATCGGAGAACCCGCCGGCGTACACAATGGGACGCACCCTGAAGAGGAGAACACGATGGCCAGATATCTGCTGCTCAAGCACTACCGGGGCGCGCCCGCGTCGGCCAACGACGTGCCGATGGACCAGTGGACGCCGGAGGAGGTCTCGGCGCACGTGCAGTACATGCAGGACTTCGCGGACCGGCTGGAGGGCACCGGCGAGTTCGTCGAGAGTCAGGGGCTCTCGCCGGAGGGCACGTTCGTCCGCTCCGGCGGTGAGGGGCGGCCGCCGGTCACCGACGGGCCGTTCGCCGAGACCAAGGACCTGATCGCCGGCTGGATGGTGATCGACGTCGAGACCTACGAGCGGGCACTCGAGCTGGCCGGCGAGCTGTCCGCGGCTCCGGGTGCCGGCGGGAAGCCGATCGACGAGTGGCTCGAAATCCGCCCGTTCCTGGGCGCGCATGCGACATGCATCACGGAGTGACGCATGGTGGATGAGGCCCTGCTGCGAACCCTCACCCCCGAGGTGATCGGGATCCTCGTCCGTCGCGGAGCCGACTTCGCGGCGGCCGAGGACGCCGTGCAGGACGCCCTGGTCGAGGCCGTGCGCCTGTGGCCGGGCGACCCGCCGCGCGACCCCAAGGGGTGGCTGGTCACCGTGGCCTGGCGGAAGTTCCTCGACGCCGCCCGCGCCGACACCTCCCGGCGGCACCGCGAGGTACGCGTCGAGGACGAGCCCGCGCCCGGCCCGGGCGAGGCGGTGGACGACACGCTCCAGCTGTACTTCCTGTGCGCGCACCCGTCGCTCACCCCGGCCTCGGCCGTCGCGCTCACGCTGCGCGCGGTCGGCGGCCTGACCACACGCCAGATCGCACGGGCCTACCTCGTGCCGGAGGCGACCATGGCCCAGCGGATCAGCCGGGCCAAGCGGACCGTCGCCGACGTCCGCTTCGACCGGCCCGGGGACGTCGCCACGGTGCTGCGCGTGCTCTACCTGGTCTTCAACGAGGGCTACTCCGGCGACGTCGACCTCGCCGGCGAGGCGATCCGGCTCACCCGCGAGCTCGCGGCCAGGATCGACCACGAGGAGGTCGCGGGCCTGCTCGCGCTCATGCTGCTCCACCACGCGCGGCGCCCGGCGCGGACCGGCCCCGGCGGCCGGCTCGTGCCTCTCGCCGAGCAGGACCGCGGCCTGTGGGACACCCGGCTGATCGCCGAGGGCGTCGAGGTGCTCCAGGCGGCCCTCGCCCGCGACCGCCTGGGGGAGTTCCAGGCCCAGGCGGCCGTCGCCGCGCTGCACGCCGACGCCCCCACGGTCGAGGAGACCGACTGGGTGCAGATCGTCGAGTGGTACGACGAGCTGGTGGGCCTCACCGGCAGCCCCGTGGCCCGCCTCAACCGGGCCGTCGCGGTCGGCGAGGCGGACGGGCCGCGGGCCGGGCTGGCCGCCCTGGCGGAGCTCGACCCCGCCCTGCCGCGCCACACCGCCGTCGCGGCGTACCTGCACGAGCGTGACGGCGACCCGGTGACCGCGGCGCGGCTGTACGCCGAGGCCGCCCGGTCGGCGGCCAGCATCCCCGAACGCGACCACCTCACGCGGCAGGCCGCACGGCTGAACGCGCGGCCGCGCCGTTGAGGCGAGAGACGCGGTAGGCCGGCCGGCCTACCGCGTCTCTCATCTCACGCCGTGGGCTTGAAGGTGAACGACACTCCGGCGTGATTTCCGCTGCCGCCGACGATATGGGACTGGAATGCCCCGTCGGTCCCCGCGGTGTCGTAACTGTTCGACCCGATGAACGGGTTGTCCCAGTGCAGATGGATTCGTTTGTTGTTGGCGGCCGGATTCCGGCAGGCCTGGGTGAAGTAGTCCGCTTCGCCCTCGGTCCCGGTGCCGACGCCGTTGGACTCGGACTCCCACTTGCCCTCGTCGCCCAGCTGGATGAGCCGGGGCGGCCGGGTCGTCCACTCGCCATGGTCGAGCCGTGCGGTGACCAGCAGCAGGTCGCACCGGGTGAGGTTGGCCAGGAACACCTCCACGCTGCGGGCCGCCCGCTTGGCGTCGGCGTGGGCCGCGGGAGCCGGGACGGACAGGCCGGCGGACAGCAGGGCCGCGCCGGCGGCGGCACCCGCGAGTCCGATGGAATTGCGCATGATTTCCCCCTTGCTACTCAGTGTGAACAGCAGAACACATGGTGCTATGACGCAAGGGGCTTGATCATCAGTGAAAACACTGACATTCAATTCGCGGGACCGGCCTTTATGGGACCAATAGCCACCGGCCCCGCTGCCCGCCGCCGGCGACCTTCTCGTACGCGGCCGCGGCCTCGGTCAGCGGCACCCGGCCGGCCACCCGCGGCTCCAGGACGCCGGAGGCGGCGAGGGCGAGGAGCTCGGCGAGCCTCCCGCCGTCGGGCTCGACGCTCAGGATGGCGACCTCGATGTCCCGCTCGGGCACCGCCACGGACTCCGCGGGCACGCCGGCGAACGTCCCGCCGTCGCGGATCGCGGGAAGGGCGGCCGAGTGCAGGACGGCGCCGTCGACGACCGCGTCGAACGAGGCCCCCGGCACCTCCGTGACGAGCTCACGCGCGCCGGCTCTCAGCACGAAGTCGCGGTCGGAGGCGCGCGCCAGCCCGGTGACGGCCCAGCCGGCGTGGGCGGCCAGCGCGACGGCGTACCCGCCCACCGCCCCGGCGGCGCCGGTGACCAGCAGGGTCCGCCCGCCGGCCGGGCCGAGCCGGTCCACCAGCCGTGCCGCGGTCAGGGCGTTGACCGGGACGGAGGCCGCGTCGACCGGGTCGAGGCCCTCCGGCAGCAGCGCGGCGCTCGCCGCCGGCACGACCGTCTCCTCGGCATGCGCGCGGGCCGGGGCCGAGACGTCGCCGTGCACCGCGGCGACCGGGTCACCGGCCGCGAAGCCGGTGACCTCCGCGCCGGTCGCGGTGACGACGCCGGTGAGGGAGAAGCCGATGCCGGCCGTGCCGGTGATCCCGAAGATCGCCCGCGCCGGCCCGCCGGCGTAGAGGGTGTCCACCGGGTCGACCGACGCCGCCGTGACCCGGACCCGCAGGTCGCCCGGGCCCAGCGGGGGCAGCGTGACCTCCTCGCGGGTGATCGCGGAGGTGTCGGGCTTGGAAACGAGTGCGAATGTCATCGCCCCACCATCGGTGCTCTACTCTCTTTTAGGAAGTAGGCACTTTGAGGTGGTGTAGGAACCCAGAGGTGAGCCATGGACATGACCACGACGGATGAGCCGGTCGTGCGGTTCGACGCGTTCGCCGCCTCCTGCCCCAGCCGGCGGCTGCTCGACACGATCAGCAACAAGTGGGCGAGCCTGACGATCGTGGCGCTCGGCCTGGGCGGCCGGATGCGCTACTCCGAGCTGTCCGCGCGGATCGAGGGGGTGAGCCAGAAGATGCTGACCCAGACCCTGCGCAACCTCGAACGCGACGGCCTGCTGACCCGTACGGTGACGCCGTCGGTGCCCGTACGCGTCGACTACGAGCTCACGCCGCTGGGCATGTCCCTGCTCGAGCCGATGCACCACCTCAAGGAGTGGGCCGAGGCTCACATGCCCGAGGTCGACGCGGCACGCACCGCCTACGACGACGGCCGGGCCTGACCGGTCAGGCGAGCAGGGCGGCCCGGAGCGCGGTGGCGTCTTCGGCGGTCCAGCCGTGGCGTTCGAGCCAGCCGTCCGGGCCGTCGTGGCGTTCGTCGAGGATGGTGAGGAACTTCTCCATCGTGTAGGCGTGCGGGCGGTGAGTGTCGGCGGGCCGCGAGTCCAGGTCCTGGGCGTAGGCGGGGCTGGAGCGCAGGCGCGCGAGGATGGCCTCGAGGCGGTCGCCGGTGGCGGTGTAGTCGGCGACGATCTCCTCGCGGGGGACGCCGAGCACGTGCAGGACGAAGGCGATGACGACGCCCGTGCGGTCCTTGCCCGCGGCGCAGTGCACGATCGAGGTGCCCTCGCTCATGACCCGCAGCGCCGAGACGACGGAGTCGGGCCGGTCGGCGAGGTACCCGAGATAGTGGCCGACGCTGCGCTCGCTCTCGTGGCCGCCCTCCTCCTGCCGGTCCTGCCAGGGAAGGATCTTGTCGGTGTCGACCCTCGGGGTGTCGGCGTCCACGTCGGTGAGGCCACCGCCCTCGGCGAACAGCGACAGGTGGTGGATCGTGACGGCGGGCTCGCGGGTGAGCGGGCCGGGGCCCTCGATCTCGACCTCGATGTCGCTGCGCAGGTCGATGACGTGCCGCAGTCCGATGACGGTGACGAGACGATCGACGTCGCCGGGCGTGAGCCCCTGCAGGTTGTCCGAGCGGAGCAACAGGCCGGTACGGACGGTACGGCCGCCGGCCGTGACGAGGCCGCCCATGTCACGGACGTTGACGGCGCCGTCGAGTTCGATCCATCGAGTCATGCTGATGACCCTATCCGGGCGAGATGTCGCCTCTCAGGCCGGTTCAGGCCGTCTGCGTGACCACCGGGAGGTGCCCCGGTGTCCGAATCCGCCGCTGGTCAGCCGTCGATGGCGTAGCGCATGACGCGCAGCTTCGTCTGGGTCTCGGCCAGCTCGGCGGCCGGGTCGGAGCCGGCGACGATGCCGCCGCCCGCGTAGAGGCGGGCGCGGGCGCCCTCGACCTGGGCGCAGCGCAGCGCGATGCCCCATTCGCCGTCGCCGCGGGCGTCGATCCAGCCCACCGGGCCCGCGTAGCGGCCGCGCTCCATCGTCTCCAGTTCGCGGATCACGTCGACCGCGGTCTCGGTGGGGGTGCCGCCGACCGCCGGCGTCGGGTGCAGGGCCGCGACGACGTCCAGCACGGAACGCTCCTCGCCGAGCCGGCCGCGTACGGGGGTGGCCAGGTGGATGAGGTTGGACAGGCGCAGCAGCTCGGGGACCTCGGGCATGGTCAGCTCGCTGCACAGCGGGGCGAGGGCGCCGCGGACCATGTCGGCGGCGTAGGCGTGCTCCTCGCGGTCCTTGGCCGAGGCGAACAGCGTCTCGGCGGCGCCGTCGTCGGCGTCGCGGGCGATCGTGCCGGCCAGGACCAGGGACTCCACGTCGCCGCCCATGCGGCTGACGAGGAGCTCGGGGGTGGCGCCGACCAGCCCGGCGCAGGCGAAGGTGTAGCAGGAGGGGAAGCGGTCGGCGAGGCGGCGCAGCAGCACGCGGGTGTCGATAGGGGAGTCGGCGACCGCGAGCAGGTCACGGGCCAGGACGACCTTGGACAGGTGCCCGGCGCGGATGCGCTCGACCGCGGCGGCGACGGCGCGCATGTGGCGCGGCGCGTTGACCTCGCCGTCGGACCAGCGGACGCCGGAGGGCGCGGCCGGCGGGCGCATCAGGGCGAGCGGCTCGGGGTGGTCGCCGATCGTGGTGTACCAGGCGTGGCCGCCGCGGCGGCCCAGGACGACGCGCGGAACGATGAGGACCGAGTCGCCGGACTTGTCGTCGAAGGAGAAGCTGCCGAAGGCGACCGGGCCCGAGCCGGGGACGCCGAGCGGGTCCTCCACGGCGGCGGTGCCGAACACCGAGGCGAGCCATTCGCGGGCGCGGGTGAAGCGGTCCTCCCCGCCGGGCAGGACGAGCCGCGCGGCCTCGCCCCAGCCGACGAGGCCCTCGCCGTGCCGTACCCAGGCGAGCGCGTGGGTGTGCGGCAGGCGCGCCACGAGGTCGTCGGGCGCCGAGACGGCGGCGGTCCGTACGACGAGGCGCTCGGGGACTCCCACTGCGACGTTCACAACGCACCACTGTACGGGAGATTTGAACCTGTTCAAACAGTGGGGACCGCCGCAGCGGGTGTGATGCGTGAGACATCCCCGGCCTGTGTCCATCTCACTCTTTCCGCAGCTTAGCCGGGCTTATGTACGAACGAGCCGTACGAGTCGAGACATATCACCTTGTTCAAAGACTGAGTCCGATATATCGTTAAGGTATCTAGATGGTCGGGAAAGGAACAGGCGATGGAACACTGGCCGCACGGACCCCATGACCCCGCCGCGCACGCCGCCATGGGCGGTCCCGGAGCACCGCCCGGACCCCCGGGCCCGCCGCCGGGACCGCCCGGCTTCCCGCCCCCGTTGCCGGGCGCGCCCCCGATCCCCGGGCTCTTCGGCCCGGGCCCGATGCCCCACGGCGCGGCGCCGAAGGTGCGCAAGGGCGACGTGCGCGCGGCGGCGCTCGCGCTGCTCGCCGAGGGCCCGCGCAACGGTTACCAGATCATTCAGGAGATCACCGAGCGCAGCCACGGCATCTGGCGGCCCAGCCCCGGCTCGGTCTACCCGGCGCTGCAGCAGCTGGAGGACGAAGGGCTCGTACGGGCCGAGGAGGAGGGCGGGCGCCGCACGTACCGGCTCACCGGCGAGGGCCGGACCCACGTCGCCGACAACCGCGAGGAGCTCACCGAGCCGTGGGCGGCGGTGGCGGAGTCGGTCAGCGAGGAGATGGTCGACCTGCGGGCGCTGTTCATGCAGCTCGGCATGGCCATGCGGCAGGTCATGGAGGCCGGCACCCCGGCGCAGCACGCCCGCACCCGCCAGATCCTCACCGAGACGCGGCGCTCGCTGTACCGGCTGCTGGCCGAGGAGGAGGACGAATGAACACGGTCACCGCGGGCCCGGCCGTCGCGGTCGAGGGCCTGGCGAAACGGTACGGCGACATCGAGGCGGTCAAGGGCATCGGCTTCGAGGTGGCGCCGGGGGAGGTCTTCGGCTTCCTCGGGCCCAACGGCGCCGGCAAGACCACCACGATCGGCATGCTGTGCACCCTGGTCGGCCCGAGCGGCGGCGCCGCGCGGGTGGCCGGCCACGACATCGTCGCCGAGCGCGACGAGGTGCGGCGCAACATCGGCCTGGTGTTCCAGGACCCGACGCTGGACGCCTACCTGACCGCCGAGCAGAACCTCCGCTTCCACGGCGAGCTGTACGGCCTGGCGCGGGAGGCGATGAACGAGCGCATCGCCCAGGTCCTGGAGCTGGTCGACCTGAGCGACCGCAAGGACAGCAAGGTCGAGACGTTCTCCGGCGGGATGAAACGGCGGCTGGAGATCGCCCGGGGCCTGCTGCACTCCCCGCGGGTGCTGTTCCTGGACGAGCCGACCGTCGGGCTGGACCCGCAGACGCGCGCCGCGATCTGGGGCTACATCAAGCAGCTCAAGGACACCGAGGACATCACGATCTTCCTCACCACCCACTACATGGAGGAGGCCGAGTACTGCGACCGCATCGCGATCATCGATCACGGTGAGATCGTCGTCCTCGACACCCCCGAGAACCTCAAGGCGAGCATCGGCAAGGACCGCGTCCAGATCACCACCGGCGACGACGAGGCGGCGATCGCGGCGCTGAAGGGCCGCTTCGGCATCGACGCCGGCGTACGCGACGGGACGGTCACCTTCGCGGTCGCCTCCGGCGAGGCGTTCGTGCCGCGCCTGTTCGCCGAGCTCGGCGTGGCGATCCGGTCGGTGCACGTCGCCCGGCCCTCCCTCGACGACGTGTTCATGAACTACACCGGCACCACGATCCGCGACGCCGAGGCGAGCGCGACGGACTGGGCGCGCCGGATGATGAGGAGATGAGCGATGGCAACCGACCTGCAGCCCGCCGTCGAGGTCGCCAAGGTCCACGTGGCGCGGCGCAGCGTGGCCCACGACCTTCGGGCCGTCAAGATCGTCCTGCATCGTGAGCTGCTGCGTTTCTTCTACGACCGCACCCGGATGGTCTCCCAGCTGATCCAGCCGGTGCTGTACCTGCTGGTCCTGGGCACCGGCCTGGGGGCGCTGGTGTCCGGCGGCGGGAACGTGGACCTGAAGACGTTCATCTTCCCGGGCGTCATCGCGATGTCGGTGATGTTCACCGGGATGTTCTCGGCGGCCTCGATCGTGTGGGACCGGGAGTTCGGGTTCCTGCGCGAGATGCTCGTCGCCCCGGTCGGCCGTGCCGCGATCGTCATCGGCAAGGTCCTGGGCGGCGCGGTCGTGGCCACCTCCCAGGGCGTGGTGATCCTCGCCCTGGCGGGGCTGGCCGGCGTGCCGTACGACCCGGTCATGATCGCCGCGCTCGTGGTGCTGATGTTCGCCGGAGCGTTCACGATCACGGCGTTCGGGGTGGTGCTGGCCGCGCGGATCAAGAAGATGCAGTCCTTCTTTGGAATCATGCAGATGGCGATGATGCCGATGATGTTCCTGTCCGGGGCGCTGTTCCCGCTGTCGGGCCTGCCGGGCTGGCTGAGCTTCCTGACCCGCGTCAACCCGCTGACGTACGCGGTGGACCCGCTGCGCCACGAGGTGTTCGCGCACCTCAAGGCGAACGCGCAGCTGAAGGCCCGGTTCGACCCGGGCGTCACCTGGTTCGGCTGGCACGTGCCGCCGCTGGTGGAGATCGGCATGGTCCTGGTGCTGGGCGCGGCGCTGCTCGGCATCGCGATCGCCCAGTTCCGCCGTACCGACTGAGTCAGGGTTCGATGATCGTCACGCCGGCGGGCGGCGCGGTTCCCATGGCCGTCAGCGCCGCCGGCGTCTCGGCGAGGCCGATCGTGGCGGTGACCAGGCGGTCGGGACGCAGGGTGCCGGCGGCGACCAGGTCCAGCATCGGCCCGTACGCGCGGGCGGGCATCCCGTGGCTGCCCAGCACCGCCAGCTCGTAGGCGATGACGCGGTCCATCGCCACCTCGGGGGCCTCCGGCAGCAGGCCGACCTGGATGTGACGTCCGCGCCTGCGCAGGCACGCGATCGAGTCCGCGCAGGTCGCCGCGTTGCCGAGCGCGTCGAGGGACACGTGCGCGCCGCCCGAGGTCAGTTCCCGTATCGCCTCGGGGACGCCGCCGGGGCCCTGGACACAGGCCGCGGCGCCGAACGTGGTCGCCAGGTCCAGCGCGGCGGGGGAGACGTCGACGGCGACGACGCGCGCCCCGGCCGCCGCGGCGATCATCACCGCGGACAGGCCGACGCCGCCGCAGCCGTGCACCGCCACCCACGCGCCCGGCGCGACGCGCCCGTGGACCGTCAGGGCGCGGAAGGCGGTGGCGAACCGGCAGCCGAGCGCGGCCGCCGCGCGTACGTCCATGGACCCGGGCAGCGGCACCAGGTTGACGTCGGCGTGGTCGATGGCGACGTACTCGGCGAACGAGCCCCAGTGCGTGAACCCGGGCTGGGTCTGGTGCTCACAGACCTGCTGCTCGCCGGCGGAGCAGGCGGCGCAACGCCCGCACGCGCAGACGAACGGGACCGTGACGCGCTCCCCGGCGCGGTGGCCGGTCACCTCCGGGCCGGCGGCCTCGACGACGCCGGCCAGCTCGTGCCCGGGGACGTGCGGCAGCGCGATGCCGGGCTCGTGGCCCATCCAGCCGTGCCAATCGCTACGGCACAGGCCGGTCGCCTCGACCCGGATCACCACGCCGTGCGGCGGCGGCACCGGGTCGGGCAGGCCGGCCACCCGCGGCACGCCGCCGAACTCCTCGTACATCACCGCGCGCATCGCGATCACCGTACCGGCACGGCGGTCAGTAGTAGCCCTCGACCGCGGCGCGGGCCTCCTCGTGCAGGGCCGGGCCCTCCTGCGGGACGACCGGCCAGCCGCCGCCCGGCTTGAGGGCGGAGAGCTGGTCGTTGGACAGCGCGAACACGACCCGGCCCAGGCCGGAGCGTTCGATGGCGCCCGCGCACATGCCGCACGGCTGGCAGCTCGTGTACATCGTGGTGGCCGCCGCGGTGACGGGGTCGAGCTCGCGCGCCGCCCAGACGGCGAGCTTCAGCTCGGGGTGGGCGCTGATGTCGGCGCCGGTGACGGTTGTGTTGCGCTCTTCGGCGAGCACGGCGCCGTCCGGGGCGGCCAGCAGCGACCCGAACGGCGGATCGCCGTTCGCGCGCGCCTCGGCGGCCAGCGCGACGGCGCGGCGGAGCAGTTCCTCTTCTGCGGCGTTCATGATGATCCTTTGAGGTCGAGGGCGGCGGCCACGGTCGCTAGGTCGCGCCAGGCCCGCCGCGGGTGACGGGTCTCTTCGGGGTCGCCGTCGAACGGGTCGAGGACGACGGTGCCGGCGCCGAGCCCGCGGAGCCGTTCCAGGTCGTCGGTGACCTGCTCCAGCGTTCCTTCGCCGGCGAGGCGGTCCGGGCCGGTGAGCGGCGCGGCGGTCAGGCGCAGCACGACGCGCGGCACGACGGGGGGTACGGGGCGCCCTTCCTCCTCGGCGATGGCGGCGAGACGGCCGAGCGCCGCGCGGGTCCACGGGAGGCTGCGGCGCAGCGGGTGCCAGGCGTCGCCGAGGCGTACGGCGCGGCGCATGCCGGCGTCGCTGTTGCCGCCGACCCAGATCGGGATCGGCGAGCCGAGGTCGTAGTCCGCCTCGTCCGCCCACGCGGCGCGCATCGTCTGGAGGTGTTCGTCGGTGAGCCGGCCGCGCCGCTCGAACGGGACGCCGAGCGCCGCGAACTCCTGGCGGGCCCAGCCGACGCCCACGCCGAGGACCAGCCGCCCGCCGCTGAGCCGGTGGAGGTTGGCGGCCATGCGGGCGACGAGCAGCGGATGCCGGTACGGGACGATGAGGACCGTGGTCCCGAGGCGTACCCGTTCGGTGACGCCGGCCAGCCACGACAGCGTCGTGAACGGCTCGTAGAACGGCGCGGGGTACTGCTCGGCGACGTCGGGGGTCACCGCGACGTGGTCGGAGACCATCAGCAGGTCAAAGCCCAGGCCCTCCACGGTGCGCGCCCAGTCGCGCAGCACGCCGGGGTCGGTGCCGGGGCCGAAGTTGGGGACGTTCACGCCGATCTTCACGCCACCAGGCTATCCAGGAGCTCGACGCCGCCGGAAGAGGCTTCTCCCGGCTTGCGGGCTGTTCGGCCGTGGATCTGCCGGTATATTCGAGGAATGGCCGAGATTCTTGATGCGACGGACTGGGCGATCCTCGTCGAGGTCCAGCGGGACGGCCGGATCCCGCTGACCGAGCTGGGCCGGCGGGTCAGCCTCAGCGCGTCGGCGACCACCGAACGCGTCAAGCGCCTGGAGGCGACGGGCGTCATCACCGGCTACCGCGCCGACGTCGACCTTGAGAAGGTCGGCTTCGCGGTGCTGGCCGTCGTACGCCTGAAGTACCCCGGCAACCGGCACGGGCCGCTGCACGAGCTGCTGGAGGAGCGCCTGGAGATCCTGGAGTGCCTGCGCACGACGGGCGATGACTGTTACACGCTCAAGGTCGCGGCGGCGTCGATGGGGCACCTCGAGGCGCTCATGGGGGAGCTGGCGGAGTTCGGCAGCACGACGACCAACATCGTCTACAGCCAGACCCTGCCCTACCGCGGGCCCCGGCGCCCCGCCGCCGGCTTTGAGGGTTCTGAGTAGCAGACCTGCCGTTCTTGCGGGAAAGTGCCAACCGAGGGTTCAACGATACGGTCGAATCCATGGCATTTCACATCGATGAGTCCGCCCATGCCCTCACGGCCACCGCCGTCATGGGACTGCTCCCGGCCCGGCCGCGGCTGCTCGCGCTGGGCGAGCCCACACACGGCGAGGACACGCTCCTGGACCTGCGCAACGCGCTCTTCCGGCAGCTCGTCGAGCAGGAGGGCTACCAGACGATCGCGATCGAGAGCGACTGCCTCATGGGCCTGGCCGTGGACGACCACGTCACCTCGGGCATGGGCACCCTCGACGAGGCGATGGAGCACGGCTTCAGCCACGGGTTCGGCGCGTCCGCCGCCAACCGCGAGCTGGTCCGCTGGATGCGCGCGTGCAACGACGGACGGGCCCCGTCCGAACGGCTCCGCTTCGCCGGCTTCGACGGCCCGCTGGAGATCACCGGCGCCGCCGGCCCCCGGCAGGCCCTCACCGCGCTCCACGCCTACCTCGCGACCTGGGTGGACGCGGACCTGCTCCCGTGCGGCGAGCAGACGCTCGACCGCCTGCTCGGCGCCGACGCCCGGTGGACCGAGCCCGCCGCGATGATGGACCCCTCCCGGTCCGCGGGCCGGTCGGCCGAGGCCGCGGAGCTGCGGCCGCTCGCCGACGATCTGGTGGCCCTGCTCGACGCGCAGACGCCGCACCTGATCGCGGCGTCCTCGCGGGAGGCCTGGGACCGGGCACGCCTGTACGGGCGCACCGCGGTCGGCCTGCTGCGCTACCACTACTGGATGGCCGACACCTCGCCGGGCCGCATGGCACGGCTGGTCGGCCAGCGGGACGCGATGATGGCCGGCAACCTCCTCGCCCTCGCCGAACGGGGCCCGGCGCTGGTGTTCGCCCACAACGCCCATCTGCAACGGGAGAAGAGCGCGATGCGGCTCGGCGACCTGCCGGTGGAATGGTGGAGCGCCGGCGCGCTCGTGAGCGCCCACCTGGGCGAGAAGTACGCCTTCCTCGCCACCGCCCTCGGCACGATCCGCCACCGGGGAGTCGACGCTCCACCCGCCGACACCCTCGAAGGCCTCTTGTACGCGCTCCCGGAGGACCGCTACGTCGTCGACGCCCCCAGGCTGGCCATCGCCTTCGGCGCCGCGCCGCCCGCCCCCCGCGTCTCGCCCTGGTTCGGCTACGCCCCGCTCGACCCGGCCCACCTGGCCGGAACCGACGGAGTCGTCTTCGTCAAGGACGCCCTGCCCCCTGCATCCGGGTCGGCGGCTCCATCGGCTGACGGCCCTCGGCCGCGCTGATACGTGGCGGCGTGTCAGGACGGTCTCGCTTCGGGGGCGAAGGCGGGCAGCTTCTCGAGACTGCCGCGCACGGCCTCGGCGCCGTACTCGAACATCTGCCGCTCGTAGTCGCCGACCGCGCTGAGCAGATCCTGGCGGCCTTCGCCGGCCCCGATCAGGCGGCGGCGCAGCAGGTCGGCGTCGCGCAGCGCGGTGTTCGCGCCGTTGCCGCCGGTCGGGGAGGTGGCGTGGATCGCGTCGCCGAGCAGCGTGACCGGGCCGGACGCCCAGCGCTCGCCGGGCTCGACCACCCGGATGGACAGCAGCGTGCTGTTGTCCGGGTCGGCCTGATCGATCAGCGCGCGCAGCTCCGGGTGCCAGCCCTCCATCCTGGACAGCACGGCGTCCTGCGCGCTCAGGCCCCCCAGCGAGCCGTCCGGCGGCAGGATCATGGCCCAGCGCACGTAGTCGCCGATGTCGGGCAGCGTGACTTCGGGGGCCAGCCGCTCGGCGGCCTGCTTCGGCGGGGTGCGGAAGCGCATCGCGCCGAGCAGCAGGCTGACGCCGCCGCCCGTGATCTTCGAGCCGTAGGCCGTGGACAGGCCGGCGAACTCCTCGGTCAGCGGGGTGCGGCCGATGACGAACCGGACGCCGGTGTCGGTCGGCGTGGTCCGCGGCGACAACACCCCGCGGACCGCGGAGGTGACCCCGTCCGCGCCGACGAGCAGGTCGGCGGTGGCCGGGCCGCGGCGGGCGAACCGGGCTTCGACGTTCCCGCCGGCCCGCACGTCGTAGCCGGTCAGCATGGCATCGGTGTGCACGGTGAGGCCGGTCAGCAACAGGTGCCGCAGCACCTGCCGGTCGACCACGATGCCGGTCCGGCCCGCGCCGAGCCTGCCGATCTCGTTCAGCCGCGGGTCCAGGATCAGCTGCTCGGCGGAGGCGTCCATGACGATCTCGTCCAGCAGCGGGTGCCAGCGCGCCGGCAGGCAGTCGCGTACCGCCTGGAAACCGATCAGGTTCAGCACGAGCCGGTACCCCTGGAACCGCGCGCCGATCCCCGGGTCGCGCTCGAACACCTCGGCCTCGATCCCGGCACCACGCAGACCCTGCGCGAGAGCCAGGCCTCCCAGACCGGCTCCGACAACGGAAACTCGCACCACGCACCCCCGGAAATGATACGAACTTAGTTCGTTCGGACGATCTAAGTCCTACTCAACGAACTTAGATCGTGTCAAGTTATAGTGGCCGGCATGTCCGCCGATCCCCGCCGACGCCGCGCGGCTCGCCACGCCCAGCCCACGGCGAAGACCGCCGCGCCGGTACCACGCAAGAAGCCGATCACCGTCGAACGGATCACCGACGCCGCCCTGGAGGTCGTCGCCACCGAGGGGTATGACGCGCTGACCATCCGCCGGGTCGCCGCCGTTCTCGGCACCGGCCCGTCGTCGCTGTACGCCCACATCGTCAACAAGGACGACATCGACGACCTGCTGATCGGGCGGCTGTGCTCGGAGCTGGCACTGCCCGAGCCCGATCCGGCGCGCTGGCGTGAGCAGATCCGAGACGTGTGCGCCCGGATCCGCGACCAGTACCTGAGGTATCCGGGCATCTCCCGGGCCGCGCTCGCGATGGCCCCGACCAACCTGGAGACCCTGCGGGTGAACGAGGGGATGCTCGCGATCCTGCTCGCCGGGGGCATCCAGCCGCGGACCGCGGCCTGGGCCATCGACGCCCTCTCGCTCTACGTCGCCGGCTACGCGCTGGAGACCTCCATGGTCCGGCAGCGGCGGAAGGACCCGGACGCGACCTGGGTCCTGACCCAGGACCAGCTGGTCGACCGCTTCAACGCCCTGCCCCAGGCCGCCTTCCCCAACACCAGGCGGTACGCGACCGAACTCACCTCCGGCACCGGACACCAGCGCTTCGACTTCGCCCTCGCGCTGCTCATCGACAACCTCGGCAAGGTCCCCTGAGCGGGGCGTACGGTCGGAGGGTGCGATTCGCGATCTCCATTCCCCAGTTCGTCGCCGACGGCGCGTTCGACCCGGCCGCGTTCCGCGCGTACCTCACGCGCGCCGAGGCGCTCGGCTTCGACGGCGCCTGGACGCAGGAGCAGATCCTCGGCGCGGCCCCGGTGCTGGGCCCGGTCGAGACGCTCACGTACGCGGCCGCGTGCACCGAACGGCTGCGCCTGGGCTGCGCGGTCTTCGTCACCCCGCTGCACGGCCCGCTGCACCTCGCCAAGAGCCTCGCCACCCTCGACCAGCTCAGCCGCGGGCGCCTGGAGGTCGGTGTGGGGACCGGCGGGCGCGGCCGGATGTTCCCGGCGTTCGGCGTCGACCCCGACCATCTGGTCGGGCGGTTCACCGAGGGGCTGCGGCTGATGAAGGCCTGCTGGACCGAGCCCCGCATCACCTTCGAGGGCCGATTCTGGCAGCTGCGGGACGCGGCGATGGAGCCCAAGCCGTTCCAGAAGCCGCACCCGCCGGTCTGGTTCGGCGCCAACCATCCCGACGCGCTGCGCCGCGCGGTCCGCCACGGCGACGGATTCATCGGCGCCGGGTCCACGACCACCGGCCGGTTCGCCGAGCAGGTCCAGGTCGTACGCGAGGCGCTCGGCGAGCAGGGGCGGGACCCGGCCGGGTTCGGCATCGCCAAACGCGTCTACGTCGCGGTCGACGACGACACGGCGCGCGGCGCCCGCGAGATCGGCGCGGCGCTCGACCGGCTCTACGGCCGGAGCGGACTGGCGCCGGTCGCGGTCTCCGGCCCGCCGGAGGCGTGCGCCGAAGGACTGCGGGAGGTCGCCGCGGCCGGGGCGGAGACGATCCTGCTCACCCCGCTGTTCGCCGAGGCCGCGCAGATGGAGCGCCTGGCCGCCGAGGTGGTCCCGGCACTGTCCTGACGAGCCAATATGCCTTGACAGGTATATTCCCGCGTGGCTATGTTCGCTGCGTGGCAACCTTTGACGTGCTCGCCGAGCCGACGCGGCGGCGGATCCTCGATCTGCTGCTGGAGCGGCCCCGCCCCGTCGCCGAGCTGACCGAGGCCCTCGGGCTCACCCAGCCCGGCACCTCCAAGCACCTGCGCGTGCTGCGCGAGGCCGGGCTGGTCCGGGTCCGCGCCGAGGCGCAGCGCCGCTGGTACGAGCTGCGGCCCGAGCCGCTGGCCGAGATCGACGCGTGGCTGCGGCCGTACCGGCGCCTGTGGGCCGGCTCCCTCGACGCCCTCGAACGGCACCTGGACACGATGCCCGACACCCCCACGGAGGACCACGCGTGAACGGATCCCTGCACACCGCCGGCGGGCGCAACGTCCTGCGGTTCGAGCGGCGGCTCGCCCACCCGGTCGAGAAGGTCTGGCGGGCGGTCACCGAACCGGCCGAGCTCGCGCACTGGTTCCCGGCCATGGTCGCGATGGAGCCGCGGGTCGGCGGGGCGATGCGGTTCACCTTCCCGGGCGGGGAGATGGACCCCACCGACGGGACCGTCACCGAGCTGGACCCGCCGCGCGTGTTCGCCTTCGTCTGGGCCGGCGACCCGCTGCGCATCGAGCTGGCCCCCGACGGCGAGGGCACCCTGCTGACCTTCACCTACACCTTCCAGGATCGCCCGATGGCCGGCAGCTACGCCACCGGCTGGCACACCTGCCTCGACGCCCTCGCGCACGCCCTAGCCGGGACCGCCCCGCAGGAGCCCGCGCCCTACCCCGAACGGCACGACGCCTTCGTCGAGGAGTTCGGGCTGGGGGAGGGCACCGCGGGCGAGGACGGCACGGTCCGGTTCGAACGCCTGCTGCCCCATCCGGCCGAGAAGGTCTGGGCCGCCCTCACCGGCCCGGACGCTCCCGCCACCGGCGGGGAGCCGCCCCTGCCCGTCACCAACGGCTACGTCCCGGCCGGCCCGCTCACCGAGGTCGAGACCGGCACGGTGCTGGAGTACGCCTGGCTGTCGGACGGCGTGCCCGCCGGGCGGGTCCGCTGGGAGCTGACCGGCGGCCACCCCGCGGGCACCCGCGTCGTACTGACCCAGACGCGGCCCGGCGACCGCACCACCGCACTCGCCGCCTGGCACACCCAACTGGAGATCCTCGCCGACCACCTGCGCGGCGTCACCCGCTGCCCGTGGCCGAAGGAACGCACCGAGGAGCTGCGGCGACACTACGAGCGGGTGGCCAGGTAGACGACGTCGGGCTCGCCGCGCGCGACCGGTACGGCGAGCGCGGACACGTCGGTGAACCGCTCCCGCAGCCGTTCCTCGAACGCGGGCGCGGCACCGGCGCTCCATACCGCCAGCACCCCGCCCGGGCGCAGCCGCCCCGCCAGCAGGGCCGGGTCGTACAGCGCGGCGTTGCCCTCGGTGACGGTCCAGTCCGGGCCGTTGTCGATGTCCAGGCACAGCACGTCGTAGCCGCCCTCGCCCGTGCGCAGCCAGCCGACCAGGTCGGCGCGCTCGACCCGTACGCGCGGGTCCTCCAGCGCTCCGCCGGAGTAGGGGCGCAGGTGCGTGGCGTGCCAGCCGATGACCGCCGGCTCACGCTCGACGACGGTGACGGTGCGGGTGCGGGGAGAGCGCAGGGCCTCGGCGAGGGAGAACCCAACGCCGAGCCCGCCGATGAGGACGTCGGCCGGGCGCGCGAGGCGGTCGAGGGCGGCGCGGACCAGCAGCCGCTCGGACTCACCGGCACGGGTGTCCATCAGGAACATCCCGTTGCTGATGATCTCCAAGTGCCGCCCGTCGCCGCGCAGGACCAGCTCACCGTTCTCGCCGGCCCGCCGCTCATAGACCTCCACGTGGCCTCAGCCTAGACCGCGCCGAAGCCCCCGCGCCGCCGGAACCGATCAGACCTCGTCGATCAGTCGAGGGGCGTGAGCAGCACGACCGGGATCTCGCGGGAGGTCTTCCGCGCGTACTCGTCATAGAGCGGGAAGATGTCCACCATCTGGGCCCAGAGGGCCGTGCGCTCGGCCGGGGACGCGACGCGGGCACGCGCGGTGAACCGGCGCGTGCCGGCCTGCACCCCGACGCTGGGGTCCGCCACGAGGTTCATGAACCACGCCGGGTCCTCCTCGGCACCGCCCTTGGAGGCGACGACGACGTACTCGCCGCCGGCGGTGCCGTAGATCAGGCAGGTGCGGCGAGGCGTGCCGGTCCGGCGTCCGGTCGTGACGAGCACGAGGGTGTGCACGCCGTTGTTCTCATGGCCCTCGGTACCGCCCGAGGCCAGATACGTGCGGGTGTGCTCGGCGACCCAGTCCCACTGTGAGTCGGTGGCGCGGTCCAGATCCTCGGCGATGGCCATGGCGGCTGTCCTTCCGGTACGGGGGATGGCGGCCACACGGGCCGCGTGCGAACAGAGCTTTCCGCTTATCTCTTGATCTCATAGCGCAGGAGTGCCACGCCGTTTCCGAACCCGGTGGCCTCGGCCAGCCTCAGGTCCCGCCCGTCCTCGAAAACGCGCGTCCCCCTGCCGCGTGACGCCGGGCAGACCAGCATCCGGACCTCGTCGACGACGCCGGCGTCCAGCAGGGAGTGCATGAGCCTCAGGCTTCCCCACAGCCAGATGTCCTTGCCGCTCCGCTCCTTGAGCTCCCCGATGGTGGCGACCGGGTCGCGCGTCACGGTCGCGGCGGGAAAGCCGCCCCAGGGGGCGTCGTCCAGCTTCGAGGAGACGACGAACTTGGTGAGGCCGTTGAGCTTCTCGCCGTACTCGCCCTGCTCGTCGGCGTACGGCCAGTAGTCCTTGGACTGGGCGTAGGTGTTCGCGCCGAGGATCATCGTGTCGACCGAGTCGATGAACCCCATCACGCTCGCCTTGAACGCCGGGTCGGTCCGGTCGGAGAAGGGCTCCCCGGACACGAAGCCGAGCCCGCCGTCCTCCTCCGCGGCGATGTTGTCGACGGTGACCCACTGCTGGACTATGAGCTTTCGCATGACTGTCCCTTCCGGTACGCGCGGCCACGCGGGCCGCATCCGCACCGGGGACGGAGCCGTCACGCCGATCTCGACATCCCGGCCCCGTCCTTTCGGCGGGCCGGCCGGATCACAGCAGCGGCAGCTGCTCGGCCACCGGCGCCGGGGGAACCTTCGGCGCCGGGGCGGGCGCGCGGAGCGGCCGCCCGCCCCGGCCGACGCCGTACTCGGCGGCCAGCTCCGCGACCTTGGCGGAGATGCGCCGCTGGTAGTCCTTCGGCGCGTACGCCCCGCGCCCGTACAGCCGCTCGTACGGGGCGACGAGCTCGGGGTGGCACTCGCGCAGCCAGCTCATGAACCACTCGCGGGCGCCCGGCCGCAGGTGCAGCACGATCGCCGACACCGACGTCGCGCCGGCCTCGGCGATGCCGCGGACCGCGGCCTCCAGCTGACGCGGCGTGTCGGACAGGTAGGGCACGATCGGGCCCATGAGCACGCCGCAGGCGATGCCGTGCTCGCCGAGGGTCGCGCACACCTCCAGCCGCTTGTGCGGGCTCGGCGTGCCCGGCTCGACCAGCCGCCACAGCTCCTTGTCGACCGAGCCGACCGACACGGCCGTGCCGACCTCGGTGCGCTCGGCCGCCTCCTCCAGCAGCGGCAGGTCCCGCAGGATCAACGAGCCCTTGGTGAGGATGGAGAAGGGGTTCGCCGCGTCGCGCAGCGCCTCGATGATGCCGGGCATCAGGCGGTAGCGGCCCTCGGCGCGCTGGTAGCAGTCGACGTTGGTGCCCATCGCGATGTGCTCGCCCGCCCACTTGGGCGCGGCGAGCTCGCGGCGGACCAGCTCGGGCGCGTTGACCTTCACCACGATCTGGGAGTCGAAGTCGTGTCCCGCGTCGAAGTCGAGATAGGTGTGGGTGTTGCGGGCGAAGCAGTAGCGGCAGGCATGGCTGCAGCCGCGGTACGGATTGATCGTCCAGGCGAACGGCACACGTGAGGCGCCCGGCACCTTGTTGATGATCGACTTGGCCCGGATCTCGTGGAAGGTGATCCCGCGGAACTCCGGGGTGTCGACCGTGACCGGGGTCCCGAACAGGCCCGGCTCCTGGCCATCGAGTGACAACGCGTCCCAACGCATCCCCTCATGCTAGAACATGTGTTCGAGGTGAACCGTTCGCGGGGGCGTCCCCGTGTGCCTGATAAGGACCGCACGCCGACCGAAGGGCCGACCGATGACCACACCGCAGACCGCGCTGCCCAAGACGCAGAACACCCCGGTGCTGCGCACCGACTACTCCGACCAGCCGCGCTGGGAGGCCGTGCGCGAGGCGATCGAGACGCCCAACGAGGACGAGTTCAAGGCGTACGTGGACTACCTCGACGACCCGATCTACCGCGACCTGACGCCGGAGCAGATCCTCACGCTGGTCCCCGACGAGGCCTTCGGGCACCGCATCGTGATCGTGGCCGACGCCGTCGCGCTGGCCTCGGAGGAGATGCCGATGCTGGTCATCGACGTGTCCGACGAGCGCGGGCGGGCGATCCGCGTCGTCGTCGAGGAGCTGTGGGGCATCGAGAACAACCTGTCGATCGCCAACATGGACTACGTCGAGTTCGCCGACTCGGTCGACGAGGACGGGGTCTTCCGCGGCTTCTGAGCGGCGGTCAGGGCAGGTGTTCGAGGGTACGGGCCAGGTCGCGCGGGGTGACGATGCCGACCAGGCGCTCGCCCTCGAAGACCAGCATCCGCCCGCGGGCCAGCCGGGGCAGCAGGTCGGCCAGGGACGCCTGCGCGCTGGTGCGCTCGGCGTCCTCGACGACGGCCGAGACCGGCTCGCCGGCCTCCTGCGCGCGGATCCTGGCCGCCGTCACGACGCCGCGTACGACGCCGTCGTCGACCAGCGGATAGGCGGTGTGGCGGTGGCGGGGGAGCATCTCGCGCAGAAACTCCGCCGCCGTCATCGAGGCGGGCACCGTGAACGGGTCGGGCGTCATGATCCGGCCGATCGTGATGCCGTCCAGGCGGGCCGCCGCCCGCGCCTGGCCCGCCTCCAGGCCGGCCGCCGCGATCAGGAACCAGCCGATGAGGATCAGCCACAGCCCGCTGAAGTTCCACAGCGACACGTAGAAGCCGGCGACCATGGCGATCCAGCCGAAGCCCCGCCCGGCCGCCGAGGCGCGCAGCGTCGCCTTCGTACGGTCGCCGGACAGCCGCCACAGCAGCGCGTGCACGAGCCGCCCGCCGTCCAGCGGCGCCGCCGGGATCACGTTGAAAAGCGCGAGCACGACGTTGATCGCCGCCAGCCAGGCCAGGCAGCCGGCGACCATTCCGTTCATGCCGGCGATCAGCAGGACCGCCGAGGCGCCCGCGAGCACCACGCCCAGCAGTAGACTCACGAGCGGCCCGGACCCGGCGATCCGCAGCTCGGCACCCGGGCTCTCCGGCTCGCCCTCGAACCGCGCGACCCCGCCCAGCAGCCACAGCGTGATGCCTTCGACGGTCAGGCCGTTGCGGCGCGCGACGATGGCGTGCGCCAGCTCGTGCGCGAGCAGCGACGCGAGAAACGCCGCGGCGGTGACCAGCCCGCCGAGGACGTACACCACCGGGTGCAGGCCTTTGTAGGACTGCGGCAGGCGCTCGGCGGCCAGCCCGTACGCGAGGAGGGTGAAGACCACGAGGACGGTCCAGTTGACGCCGACGCGGACGCCGACGATCCGGCCGAGCCGGAAGGTGTCGTTCATGCGCCGCCGCCTTCAGAGAGTGCCACTTCTGAACCGATACCCGGTTGCGCGCCGGGACTCTCCGGCAGAATGCCATCTCATGAGCCGGTCTCGGGGGCGAAGCAAAGCAGCGGCTCTGGTCCTCATCGCGGCCATCGCCGGGGTGAGCGCGGGATGTGCGGACCGGCACGACCCGCCGGCGGCGTCCGCGGCCGGGGTCCCGGCGGCCGAATGCGGCCAGACCGCCGCACGCGCGGACCCGGCGCGGCGCACCCGCGCGATGTGGATCACGACGGTCAACAACGGCGACTGGCCGAACAAGCGGGGGCTGTCGGCCGCCAAGCAGCAGGCGCAGTACCGCCATCTGCTCGACGTGGCCAAGAAGCTCAACCTCAACACCGTCTACGTGCAGATCCGCCCGGCCGCCGACGCGTTCTACGCCTCCAAGTACGAGCCGTGGTCGCAGTACCTCACCGGCCACCAGGGCGGCGACCCGGGCTATGACCCGCTGAAGTTCCTGGTCGCCGAGGCGCACGCGCGGGGCCTGGAGTTCCACGCCTGGTTCAACCCCTACCGCGCGAGCGCGCAGGCCGACCGGAACAAGCTCGCGCCGAACAGCCAGGCGCGGCTGCACCCGGACTGGGTGCACCGCTACGGCGGCGCGCTGTGGTTCGACCCGGGCCTGCCGCAGGTGCGCGACCTGGTCGGCAAGGTCGTCATGGACGTGGTGAACCGCTACGACGTCGACGGCGTGCACCTGGACGACTACTTCTACCCCTATCCGCTGCCCGGCCAGTCCTTCCCCGACAGCGCCACGTTCAAGAAGTACGGCTCCGGCTACAAGAACCTCGGCGACTGGCGGCGGCACAACGTCGACGCCCTCATCCAGAGCCTGCACACCCAGATCCACAAGGCCAAGCCGTCGGTGCGCTTCGGCATCAGCCCGTTCGGGGTCTGGCGCAACAAGTCCCGCGACCCCGCCGGGTCGGCCACCACCGCGCTGCAGAGCTATGACGACATCTTCGCCGACAGCCGCAAGTGGGTGCGCAGCGGCTGGGTCGACTACATCGCGCCGCAGCTCTACTGGCCGATCGGCTTCAAGGCCGCCGACTACCGCACGCTCGTCGCCTGGTGGGCCAAGCAGGTCGCCGGCACCCACGTGCAGCTCGTCATCGGGCAGGCCGCCTACCAGGTCGGGCAGGCCGGGCCCTGGAAGGACCCGGCCGAGCTGTCGCGGCACGTCGCCCTCGACGCCCGCTACCCCCAGGTCGGCGGCGAGGCCTACTTCAGCGCCCGCGACCTCGACCAGGACCGCCACGGCTTCGCCTCACGCCTGCTGCGCGACCACTACTCCCGCCCGGCCCTGCCGCCGGCCGCCGGCACCGGCGCCGCGCCCTCGGCGCCGGGCGGCCTGAAGGTCAAGGACGGGAAGCTGACCTGGAAGGGCTCGGGCGCCGCGGAGTACGCCGTCTACCGCGGCCCGGCCAAGGGCCCGGCCTGCATCGCGCCGGACGGCCGGCTCCTGGTGAAGGTCGTCGACGGCGGCACGCACTCGGCCACCGACACCACCGCCAAGCCCGGCCACGCCTACACCTACTACGTCACCGCGCTCGACCGCCGGCACCGCGAGAGCCCGACCACCCACGGCGCGGCCGTGACCGCCGCCCGCAAATAGCGGCCTTCGGCCCGCGCAGGAACCGCGATGATGAGCGGGAGCGCGGGGGAGACCTGGCCGGCGTCGCGAAGCGACCCGAACGCCGTCGCGATCCCGCCGCCGGCAAGGTCGGCGGCCGGATCGCGACGGGAGAGAACACGACGAGGAGGAGCACGCGTCCGGCGCGGCGGCCCGGCCGGGCGCCTCACCCCCGCCGCAGGCCTCGCCCTCCGCACAACCGGGCACGACGGCCTGGCCGGAGACCTCTCCCCGCCCGGGACGACGTCATGGCCGGACACCCGGCCCGTACCGCGCCGGGGTGGGACCCCTCAGCCCCGGGGCTTGGCCACCAGCTCGAGGATCTCGGCGGTGGTGCCGGTCTCCCCGAGGCGCGGGAAGATCCGCTCGACGCTGTTGTGGTGCGCGTCCGCGTCCAGGTCGGTCATCGCGTCCGTCGCGAGCGTGACGTGGTAGCCGTGCTCGTGCGCGGCGCGCGCGGTGGACTCCACACCGATGCTCGTCGCGACGCCGGCCAGCACGATCTGGGTGACGCCCCGGCGGCGCAGCTGCAGGTCCAGGTCGGTGCCGTGGAAGGCGCCCCAGTTGCGCTTGGTCACCACGATGTCCTCCGGGTGGCCGGCGAGGGCGTCGACGATGGCGTCCCAGCCCTCCGGCGGGGTGCCGGTCCGCCGCGGAGCCTGCGTACGGCCCGGCACGGCGTCCGCCCCGTCCGGGCTGAAGGTGACGCGTACGAGCACGACCGGCGCGCCGTCCGCGCGGAACGCCTCGGCCAGCTCGACGGTGCGCGCGACCACCTCGCCGACGGGATGCGGCGTACCCGGCGCGGTGACGACGCCGTTCTGCAGGTCGATGACGACCAGCGCGGTATGCGGGTCGAGCGTGGTGACGGACATGGGGGACCCTTCTTCCGGTCGCCGCCGGCCTGGGCCGGCCGGCGGCGAGGGCCCACGCTAAAGCCTTCAGTCTGGACTGTCCAGTTGGAGCTTGTCAGCCTGAGCTGAAGAACTCAGGCTACGGTCCAGCCGGGCGACTCTCCCCAGTTCCAGGGCCGTCCAGAGCGCGCCGTCCGGGCCCACGGCGATGCCGTGCGGTTCCGAGGACGGCGTGGGCAGGTCGTACTCGGTGATCACGCCGGCGGGCGTGATGCTCCCGAGGCGGCCCGCGCCCCACTCGGTGAACCAGCACTCACCGGAGGGCGCGGCGACGATCGCATGGGGTCTCGCGGCCCGGTCGGGCAGCGGGAACTCACCGATCGCGCCGTCCGCGCCGAGCCTGCCGATCTGCCCCGCGCCGATCTCCACGAACCACACCGCGCCGTCCACCCCGCACGCGATGCCCACCGGCGCCGCGCCGGGAGTGGGCAGCCGGTGCAGCGTCACCTCGCCGTCGAGGCCGATACGGCCGACGGCGTCGGCCTGGTTGAGGGTGAACCACAGCGCCCCGTCGGGGCCGGAAGCGATCGCGGAGGGGAACGCCCCCGGCGCGGGGACGGAGAAGTGGGAGATCAGGCCGTCGGTGGTGACGCGGCCGATCCGGTCGGTCCGCATCTCGGTGAACCACAGCGCCCCGTCCGCGCCCGGGCAGATCCCGAACGGCCCGCCTGGCTCGGGCAGCTCGAACGCCGTGAGGGTCCCGTCGGTGGTGATCCGGCCGATGTGGTGGTCGGCGGAGCGGGTGTACCACAGCGCGCCGTCCGGGCCCGGGGTGATGACGGCCGGCCCGCACCCCGCGGGGCCGGCGGGATACCGGGTGAGGCCGCCGTCGACGGTCAGGCGGGCGATCTCTCCGCTGTGGATCAGGGTGAGCCACAGCGCGCCGTCGGGACCGGCCGTGATGCCGTACGGGCCCGCCTCCGCGCCTGAGACCGGGAACTCCCGGATCGAGGTGTGCTCGGTGTGCTGCATGAACGTCCTTTCCCATGCCGTGCCCAGCCTCGCCACCCTGCCCACCGTCACTCCGGTGCCGCAAACGCATTAACGACCTGGACGGCCCTACCGCCATCCGCACTCCGGGGTCATCGGAATGTGGGTCTCGGGCCGGAGCCGGAGGCGGGCGTCTGGATCCGGGTCGGGCATTTGCTGCACACTGATGGCAAACAATCGCCCCGCCGATGAGGACAGACATGGAGCCCGCGCCACCCCTTCCGGCGTACTACCGGCTCAAGCGGCGCCTGCTCGGCGACATCGAGGCCGGTCACTACGGCCCGGCCGGGAGGCTGCCCACCGAGCACGAGCTGTGCGCCGCCTACGGCCTCAGCCGTACGCCGGTGGCGCGGGCGCTGTCGGAGCTGGCCGCCGAGGGCGTCGTGGTCCGGCACCGTCGCCGCGGCACCTTCGTCAACCCCGGCTGGGTCGCCGCGCTCCAGGCCGCGCCGAAGGTGTCGGTGATGGCCAGCGAGGGCGGCTGGGCCGGGCAGTTGAGAGAGGCGGCGGGCAACGACCTGCGGCTGGAGATCACCACGGCGCCCTTCGGCGACCTGCGGGTCATGTTCCGCCGGGCCATCGCCGAAGGCCGCGGGCCCGACCTCGCCATCGTCGACTCGGTGTGGGTGGCGGAGTTCGCCGAGTCGCACATGCTCACCCCGATCGCCGAGCTGGACCCGGACTGGACCGCCGAGCACGACGCCGACTTCCTGCCGCCGTTCGTCGGCGCCTACCGCCTCGACGGCGACGGCGGACGCAGCGTCGCCGTGCAGGCCCCGGCCGACGTCGCCGGCCTGTGGTACGACCGCGAGGCACTGGCCGCGGCCGGCGCCGAGCCGCCGCGGACCTGGCGTGACCTGCGCGCCCTCGGCCGCCGGCTCGCCGAGGGCGCCCCGCGCGGCCGGCACGCCCTGGTCCTGCCCGGCGGGCCGGCGGCGGGGGAGACCGCCACGTACGCGCTGGTGGCGCTGCTGGTCGCCAACGGCGCGACCGTCCTCACGCCCGAGACGGTGACGCTGGACGGCCCGGCCGCGGTCGAGACGCTGCGGTTCCTGCGCCGGCTCGTCGACGACGGGGTGCTGCCGTCGGAGGTGGTGACCTACGACCGGGACCGCGCCGCGCGGCTGCTCGCCGCGGGCCGCGCCGGCATGTTCCTCGGCGGCAGCTACCAGGCCGAGACGCTCGCCGAGGAGACCGGGACGCCGCTGGCCGAGGTCGCTGGCCGGTTCGGGTTCGTGCCCGTCCCGGCCGGGCCGTACGGGCCGCCGCGGATCCTGTGCGGCGGCATGGTCTACTGCGTGCCGCGCCAGGCGCGCCACCCGGAGCTGGCGATGCGGCTGCTGCGCGCGGCGACCGCGCCCAAGTGGCTGGAGGAGGTGTGCCGCGAGACGGGGCAGCTCCCGCCCCGGCGCAGCGTCCTGGACGCGCTGGCCCCGGTCTCGGCCTTCCACGCCGGGACCGCGGCCCTGCTCGAGCACGCCGTCATGCGCCCGCCGGTGCCCGCGTACGCGCTGGTGTCCGCGCAGCTTCAGGCGATGGTCGAAGGCGTGCTGACCCGCCGCTGGAGCCCCGCGGCCGCCGTGGCGCTCGCCGCCGACCGGATCAGTGCGATCACCGGCCGTCCCGTCGTCCGTCCCTGATGACCCGCAACAGCGACGTAACTCCGGAGTAAGGGATTCGTCACCACTCTTGACGTCACGCGCCCGTCCTTCCACATTTGCCACAACGTTATGCCAATTCGCGGAGGTGCTGCGCATGAGGCGGCAATGGGCTCTGGTGATGACAGCGGTGACGGTCGCGGCGGGGTTGAGCGCCTGCGGTGACAGCGGATCCTCGGACAGCAAGACGATCAAGGTGGCGTACCAGAAGTTCGGGAACTTCATCGGCGCCGACGAGCTGTTCAAGAAGGTCAAGCCGGTCTTCGAGCAGCAGAACCCCGGCGTGAAGCTCAAGCTGATCCCCGTCGAGGCCGACGAGAACTCCTACTACACCAAGCTCGGCCTGATGCGCCGGTCCAAGGCCACCGCGCCCGACGTCGCCTACGAGGACACGTTCTTCGTCAACTCCGACGCCGAGGCCAAGTTCCTCATGCCGCTGGACTCCAAGCTCGGCGCGTGGCCGGACTGGGGCCAGTTCATCGGCGCGGCCAAGGCGGCCGGCAGGGCCGGCGACGGCCGCACGTACGGCATCCCGATGGGCACCGACACCCGCGGCCTCTGGTACAACCGGAAGATCTTCGCCAAGGCGGGCCTGCCCGACAAGTGGGAGCCCAAGAGCTGGAACGACGTGCTCACCGCCGCCCGCCAGATCAAGGCCAAGGTCCCCGGCGTCATCCCGCTCAACGTCTACGCCGGCAAGGGCGTCGGCGAGGCCGCCTCCATGCAGGGCTTCGAGATGCTGCTGTACGGCACGGGCAACAAGCTCTACGACGACCAGACCAAGAAGTGGATCGCCCCGAGCCGCGGCATGACCGACTCGATGAACCTCCTCAAGACGATCTCCTCGGAAAAGCTCGGCCCGACGCCGCAGCAGGCGCTCGACCCGCACTGGAGCGACAACGTCGGCGGCCAGGAGCTCCCGCAGGGCAAGCTCGCCATCGACCTGGACGGCTCGTGGCTGCCCCAGGCGTGGATCCCCGGCGGCGCCTCGGCCTGGCCCGAATGGTCCTCGACGCTCGGCACCGCGCCGATGCCCACCCAGAACGGCCAGGCGCCCGGCAAGGTGTCGCTGTCCGGAGGCTGGCTGCTGTCCGTCGGCGCCAACACCAACAACCCCGACGCCGCGTGGAAGCTCGTCCAGCTCGCCATGAACAAGGAGAACTCCCTGTTCTTCTACGTCAAGGCCACCCAGGTCTCGGTGCGCGGTGACGTCACCAGCGACCCGGCGTACGTGAAGGGCAACCCCACCCAGAAGTTCTGGACCGACCTGGTCTCGGTCACCCAGTACCGGCCCGCGTACAGCGTCTATCCGCAGATCTCCAACCAGCTCCAGGCCGCGACCGAGTCCGTCGTGACCGGCCAGGCGAGCCCGGACAAGGCGACGAACGACCTGGCCGGCCAGATCAAGCAGCTCGCCGGACCGGACAAGGTCGAAGGAGCCCCCTGATGGTGGCGGTGGGACTCCCCGAGCCCACCCGGACCGCCTCCCGCCGTCCGCGCAACGTGCGCGGGCGGCGGGCCGCCGGCCGGATCCTGCCGATGATCCCCGCCTTCGCCCTGCTGGCCCTGTTCTTCCTCGGCCCGATCCTGTGGTGCGTCTACGCCTCCTTCACCGACGTCGCCCTCACCGGCGCGACCGCGAGCACCCCGCACCTGATCGGGCTGCGCAACTACCGGCGGATGTTCGACGATCCGGCGTTCCGCCAGTCGCTGTGGCTCACCGTGGTGTTCGTCCTCGGCTCGGCCGTGATCGGGCAGAACGTCGGCGGCATGGTCCTGGCGCTGCTGATGAAGTCGCGCAGCCGCCTCGCCCGCGCCGTGGTCGGCGCCATCGTCGTCGGCGCGTGGGTGATGCCCGAGCTGGTCGCCGGGTTCGTCTGGTACGCGTTTCTGTCCGACGACGGCACCCTCAACGCGATCCTGCGCGGCGTCGGGCTGGGCGGCAAGAGCTGGCTGTACGCGACGCCGCTGCTGGCCGTCACCCTGGCCAACATCTGGCGGGGCACCGCGTTCTCCATGCTCGTCTACTCCGCGGCGCTGTCGAACGTGCCCGATGACCTGCTGGAGGCCGCGGCGGTCGACGGCGCCTCGGCGTACCGGCGGCTGCGGCACATCACGCTGCCGCTGATGCGCCGCGCGGTGATGACCAACCTGATGACGATCACGCTGCAGACCCTGGCGGTGTTCACCCTGATCTTCGTGATGACCGGCGGCGGGCCCGGCACCAAGACCCAGACCCTGCCGATCTACATGTACCAGTCGGCGTTCAAGTTCTACCAGCTCGGCTACGGCGCGGCGCTGGCCATCGTGCTGCTCGCCGTCGGCGCCGTCTTCTCCGTCGTCTACCTGCGGATGATGCGGGAGGAGGTGTGACGACGGCCGCCCGTACGCTCCCGCGCCCGGCCACGACGTCCCCGCGCCGGCGCAACGCCGCGGCCGCCGCCTACCTCGTGCTCGCACTGATCGCGCTCGCCTACCTCGTCCCGTTCGGCTGGCTGTTCCTGTCCTCGGTCTCGGACGACGCGACGCTCGGCACCTCGGTCCCGGAGCATTTCACGCTGAGGAACTTCGCCGACGTGCTGACCGGCGACAACCTGCACGCGCTGGTCAACAGCCTCGTGCTGTCGCTGGGATCGGCACTGCTGACCCTCGTGCTCGCCGCGCCGGCCGCCTACCCGCTCTCGCGCTACACCCACAGGTTCGGCCGGCCGATCCTGCTCATCCTGCTGTTCGCCACCGGCCTGCCCATCACCGCGATCCTCGTCCCGGTGTACGGGTTGTTCGTCCAGCTCGACCTGCTCGACTCCATCCCGGCGACCGTGCTGTTCCTCACCGCGACCGGCCTGCCGATGGCGATCTGGCTGATGAAGAACTTCATGGACGAGGTGCCGATCTCGCTGGAGGAGGCGGCGTGGGTGGACGGCGCGTCGGGGTTCCGCGCCCTGCTGCGGATCGTCCTGCCGCTGATGCTGCCGGGCACCGCGGTGGTGTTCACCTTCACGTTCGCGCTGACGTGGGGCAACTTCTTCGTGCCGTTCATCCTGCTGGTCGACCCGGCCAAGCAGCCCGCCTCGGTCGTGATCTTCCAGTACTTCGGGCTGCACGGGACCGCCTCGTACGGCCTGCTCGCCGCCTTCTCGGTCCTGTACTCGACACCCGTCGTCGTGCTGTACACCGTGGTCCAGCGCGTCCTGGGCAACGCCTTCGCCCTGTCCGGCGCCGTCAAGGGCTGAGCGCCCTACGGCCGCTTGTTCTGTCAGCTCCGCCGCGCACCGCCGTGACGCGCGGCGGGCACCGTCCGGAGGCGAATACGAGAACGATCGGTATCGGAGTCGTTCCTGAAGGTTTCCCTCAGGAGTCAAAGGGGGGATGATTCGAGGAAATGTGTGACCCCCTGGAGGTGCGGTATGGCGCTCTCGATGGAAGAGGAGCGAATCCTCACAGAGATCGCATCTCAACTCGGCCAGGAGGACCCGGCCCTGGCCGGCCGCCTGGCGAACTTCGGCCGCCTGCGCAGGCGCCGGCGCATCCGCGCCATCGCGGCGGTCGTCGTCGCGATCCTCGTGATCGCCTCACTGGTGGGAGCGGCGTTCGTCACGATCCCCACCTGACAGACGTGAACGTCCCCGCCGGACGAGTCCGGCGGGGACGGCACGCCTGTGCCGGTGTGGTGGTCGCCTCGCGGCGAAGGCACAACGCGGCTCCTGCTCCGGCCGATGGCCGGCGGTATTCCACGAAGGCGATAGGTGCGGCCCGGGGACACATGCCACACCGGCACCCCCAGCGTAACTTGTTCCCCACCGTGGATATTCCAACGCCGCCCGTGTCGGCCTCTCACGTGCGCACCGGCCCCGCAACCGTACGGGGCCCCGCGGGGTTCTCATCTCCGTGACCGACACCGACATCCGTACCTCCGTCACCGCCAGGCTCGCCGAGGACCTCGACGCCGGGTTCGCCGAGCTGTTCGACGGCTACCGCAACGTGGTGTTCTCCACCGCGCTGCGGCTGTGCGGGCGGTGGGCCGACGCGGAGGACCTCACCGCCGAGGCGTTCCTGCGCGCCTACCGGGCGCTGGCCGGCTACGACGCCGAACGGATCGCCGCGCTCAGTGTCCGGGCCTGGCTGCTGACGATCCTGACGAACCTGTGGCGCAACAGCGCGCGCTCGGCCGCCCGGCACCCGCCTCCGGCACCACTGGAGAACTCACCCGACCCCGTCGACCCCCGCGAGGGAGCCGAACAGGTCGCCGAACGGCACGAGACCGGCCGTGAGCTGGCCGCGCTGCTCGGCGAGCTCACCGACGAACAACGGCTCGCGGTCGTGCTCCGGCACGTCGCGGACCTGCCGATCGCCGACATCGCCACCGTGCTCGGCAGCCCGCAGGGCACGGTCAAATCCCACATCTCGCGGGGCCTCGGACGGCTCCGCCGGCTCTACGAGGGGGAGCGCCCATGAACGGTCTCGAACAGGACCCGCTGGCCGAGGGCCTGGCGGCACTGTCCGTCGACGCCCCGCCGGGCCTGCTGGACCGGGTCGCCGCACGCTGGGTACGTGTCGAGGCCCCGATCGGCGACGTCTACGTCGCCTCCACCGACCACGGCATCGCCTACCTGCGGACCGGACCCGGCGAAGAGGACTTCACCGCCTCCTTCCGCCGCCGATTCGGCCGCCCGCTGCTGCCCGCCGACCGCCCGCCCGCCGGGCTCGTCCCGGCGCTGCGCACCGGCCGCACCGGCGACCTGCGGCTGGACCTGCGCGGGCTGAGCCCGTTCGAGGCCGACGTGCTGCAGGCGGCGCGGACCATCCCGCGCGGTGAGATGCGGCCCTACTCCTGGATCGCCCGGGAGATCGGCCGGCCCCGCGCGGTCCGCGCGGTCGGCACCGCGCTCGGCCACAACCCGGTGCCGCTGCTGATCCCCTGCCACCGGGTCATCCGCGCCGACGGCGGCATCGGCCAGTACGTCTTCGGCACCCCGGCCAAGGAGACGCTGCTGCGCGCCGAGAACGTCAACGTCGACGAGGTGGGCGCGCTCGCCGCCGGCAACGTCCACCTGATCGGCAGCGACACGACCGGCATCGTGTGCCTGCCGAGCTGCCACAACGCCCGGCGGATCGCCCCGGCCCACCGCCGCGGCTTCCGCTCCATGGCGCTCGCCGCCGCGGCCGGCTACCGCCCGTGCCGGCACTGCCGTCCGGCC
This sequence comes from Actinomadura sp. DC4, assembly GCF_030406325.1. Classification (GTDB taxonomy): domain Bacteria; phylum Actinomycetota; class Actinomycetes; order Streptosporangiales; family Streptosporangiaceae; genus Actinoallomurus. The sequence goes on from NZ_JAUEQY010000017.1 coordinate 37,724, forward strand.
GCCGCGAACCGACCATGACCACCCTCCGTTTGTAGTTGACTTCTCAGGGTGACAGTCGCTGAGCGTTTCACGGTACCGGCGTCGATCCTCATCGCCCTGACGGGCTGCCCGGGAGCGGCAGCGAGCGGGACGGAAGGCCCGCGCGCTCCCGTGGCGGTCCGGGCTCCGCTCAGCGCCGAGGTGCTCCGGGCGATGACCCGGGACCGGCTCTCGCCCGACGCCGCGGTCGCGGCCTACTGGACCGCCGGCCGGATGCGCGTGGCCGGCCGGCCGCCCGGCGGCGCGCCACCGGTGTCACGGCGGGCCGGGGCGCCGCTCGGGATCGCCGGCCGCACGGTGGGGAAGGTGTTCTTCCGCGACGCCGCCCACGGCCGGGACTTCTCCTGCTCCGCCGCGGTGGTCGCCGGCCCGTCCATGAGCCTGCTCGCCACCGCGGGACACTGCGTGTACGACGCCGGCGGCACCTGGCACCAGAACTGGATCTTCGTGCCGGCCTACGACCGGGGCCGGCGGCCGTACGGCGTCTGGCGAGCGACCTGGCTGGCCACCTTCACCGGCTGGACGGCGCGCAAGGAGCCCGACCTCGACGTGGCGTTCGTGAAGGTGGCGGCCATGGACGGCAGGCCACTGGCCGGGGTCGTCGGCGGCAACGGGATCCGCGGCGGGTTCTCGTCGCGGACCCGCCCGGTGACGGTCGTCGGCTATCCGTTCCTGCCGCCCTATCCCGGCGACCGGCAGTACCAGTGCCGGCGGGTCGCCGAGCCGGCGGGCCACCGGCTGCGGATGGCGTGCCCGCTCACCACCGGCGCCAGCGGGGGCCCGTGGCTGGACGGCTATGACCCGGCGACCGGCCGCGGCGACCTCGTCGGGGTGACCACGAACACCGATCTGGCCAACACCACGCTGTGGAGCCCGCCGTTCGACGACGGGGTGCTGGCCCTCTCCCGCTGGGCCGACCGGCTCCCGTGACGTCAGAACGCCACGGGGTCCAGCCACAGGCGCGGCGCGCCCGGGTCGCCGAGCCGGCGCAGGAAGGACAGCATGCCCGCCGTGCCGGTCGACCAGCCCCCGCTGCTGTCGTGAAGCGAGGTGTCGGGGAAGATCGGGGCGTCGGCCGGGCCCCCGGCCCTGGCGAGGAGCAGGTCGGCGACCCGGCGCGCCTGCAGCAGGTGCGCCTCGTCTCCCGTGGCGCGGGCGAGATCGAGGAAGAACTCCCCGATGCCCGCCAGCCCGCAGCACTGCGTCAGGGCGTACATCCGCGGCGCGAGGCCCCGGCAGGCCGTGGCGGCGTCGAGCGCCAGGTCCAGATGGCCGTCGTCGCCGAGTTCACGCGCGGCCCGTACGAGTGATGCCCCGATGCCCGCGAGCCCCTGGCAGAAGGAGGCGTGCATCGGCTTCGCCGAGGGGCACCGGGCGGCGTCGATCAACGGCGGCAGGTGCTGGGCGAGCAGGTCGCACCGCTTGCGCAGGGCGGGCTCGACATCCTCCCCCTCCGCGGCGGCGTGGTAGGCGGCCAGGAAGTGCACGACGCCGGCGAGGCCGTGCGAGAAGCCCAGAGTGCGCGACACCTGCGTGCAGTCGGCGTAGTCGAGCGGCTCCTCGGTCAGGCCGGCGGGGGAGTCGTCGGTGAGGAGCCGTCGCGCGCACTCCGCGGCGAGGTCCATGCGGCCGGCGTCACCGGTGAGCCGCCACAGGAGCAACTGCCCGGTGCCGATGCCCGCCAGGCCGTTGTGCTGGTCGTCGGCGGTCACGCGGGAGAGCACCGGGCGGGCCATCGGCCCGGCGAGAGACGTCAGGACCTCGTCGTCCAGCGCGGCGCCGGCCGCGGCGACGAACACCGCGATGCCGGTGTCGCCGGTGTAGAACGCGGGGCGGCCGCGGCGCAGGGTCCGCAGCCCGTTGGTCCAGTAGGCCAGGGCCCGCGCCAGGTCGCGTGCCGGTCCGTCGCCCTCGTGGTGGAGCAGTTCCATGCCCATGCCGGCGCTGCCGCGGTAAAGGTTGACGGGGCTGGCGACGATGCCGCCGGTGAGGTCCGCGCCGGCCATGAGCCGTGTGGCGTGCCGAGACACCTCGGCGACGCTGTGGCCGACCGCGGCGCGGTGCGTTCGCCCGCCGGGGGCGGCCGGCGCGGGTACGGAGGAGCCACGGCCGGAGCGGATGGCGTCGGCCGCCCCGCGCCGCTCCGCGGGGTCGGCGGCCAGCAGTCCGAGGATCGCGCCGGTGATACCGCCGCGCCCGTCCAGCACGGCGGCCGCGCGTCCGGTGTCGTGGTTGTGCGGGTCTCCGGTGAGCCAGGTCGGCGGCACGCCCGTGGCGGCGTAGAACAGCGTGGCGCCCAGGGAGAAGTAGTCGGCCTCGACGGTGCCCGGCTCGTCGCGCTCCTGCTCGGGCGGGCTGTAGCCGGGGGTCCAGCCGAACAGCTGGGCGTCCCCGGCGTGGCTGATCTCGAAGTCGACCAGGCAGGGACGGCCCGTGGCGTCGTCGAGGACGACGTTGGTCGGGTTGACGTCGCGCACCAGCACGCCCCGCTCGTGCACCCGGTCGAGGAGCTCCAGCAACGTGCCGGCCAGCCGGGGAAGGCTCCGCGACGCCGGGTCGGCGGTGTAGAGCCCGTTCTCGGCGACGTCGCGGCCGAGCGCCAGCGCGCCCATGTCGGTGATGGCGAGGTATTCGCGGTCCTCGTGCCGGAAGTGGTCGACCATCGCCGGAACCCCGTCGAGGCCGGACAGCCTCTCCAGGACGTATCGCTCGTTGCGCAGCCGTGCCCGTGAGTCGCGCCCTCGTGAGTCCTCGTTGACGAAGGCCCGCGCCTCCTTGACGATCACCTGGCGCTGCTCGGCGGTGTCGAGCGCCCGGTACACGACGCCCTTGCCGTTGCGGGTCAGGGCCCGCTCCACCTGGTAGCGCCCGCCGAGCATGACCGCCGCGGCGCCGGGCTCCGCCCGTACGGGCCGGCGCTCGGCGGCGAAGGGGTCGGGCAGCCACGGAGGCTGCCAGTACGACTCGTTCGCGGCGCCCGGCAGCGTCCTGCCCTCCGGGTCGGTGACCACGAGCTCGAAGTCGCCGTCGTCGTTGTCGTCGTACACCGGCCGAAAGGGCCCGTACCGGTAGTAGACGGGTGCGTCCGGGTGGACGCGCCGGTCGCTGTACACGCGGGGCGCCTCCAATCCGGCGAGGTCGGCGGCGAGCCTGCGGGCGAGCTCCACGACGTCCCCGTGTCCGGCGTAGACCGTCATCGCCTTACCGATCGCGCCGGGATGGTTGTTGGAGGAGTTGAGGTCGCGCAGCAGTCGGCCGGACCGGACGACCTTGAAATGACAGGGGATGGACAGCAGCGTGGGCAGACTCCGCCGCATCGTCTCCATCAGCGTCGCGGGACGCGCGGCCAGATGGATCTTCCAGCCTTGTACGGGGAACGGGAACGCCGGATCCTCCACGACCAGCCACGTGCCGTTCGGGTAGTGCACCCGGGTGTTCCCGGCGAGCTGTTCGGCCAGTGCGGCACGGACAGCCTTCTCCTCGGGCCCGAGGGTGGTTTGGTTAGCCATTTCGCCGGCCTTCCGCTCGATCTACTCACCGGCCCGTACGGCCGCCGGCCTCGTTGAATGCCCGAGGGGCCATCAACGGTCGATGGCCCCTCGGCCGCCCGGCGGTCAGCGCATGCTCACCATGGGCGTTGGTGCGGTTGTCAGGTCAGGCCTGGGTGCTGAAGTCGTCACACAGCAGGGTCCGACCCCAGTGACACACCGTGCAGCTGCCGGCCTGGATCTGGGGGACATCCGACGGGACGCCGGCCAGGGACTCCGGCTGGATCGCGCCCGCGTCGCGCGGTTCGGTCAGAGTGAGCACATCTCCTCCTAGTGCGATTACCGTACGTTACACTACAACTACAGATAGTAAGCAGGATGGCATCGGATGTCTACCCTGCGTCATCTTCAGCGGAAGAAAGCACCCGTGAGGCGATCACAGAGAGTGACGGAGACCGAATGGCCGTACGTTCCCGGCACAGCGACGGCCGGTCCGCCACCGGCACCGATGAGCCCCTCGCCTCGGTGCCGGTCATCCAGGCGCGCGACCTTGCCAAGTCCTATCCGGAAGGCCCCGCCGTACGCGGGGTCGACCTGACCGTCCCGGCCGGTCAGACCTTCGGTTTCCTCGGCCCCAACGGAGCCGGGAAGACCACGACCATCGCGATGCTGTGCACGCTGACGGCGCCGTCCGCCGGGCGGGCCTGGGTCGCCGGTCACGACGTGGTCGCCGACGCGCACCGGGTGCGGCGCCAGATCGGCCTGGTCTTCCAGGACACCACCCTCGACCAGGGGCTCACCGCCTGGGAGAATCTCCGTTTCCACGCCCGCCTCCACGGCGTTCCGGCGGCCGACGCCCGGACCCGCGCGCGCGACCTGCTGGACCTGGCCGGGCTGAGCCGGCGGCGCGACTCTTTGGTCGGCACCTTCTCCGGCGGCATGAAACGGCGCCTGGAGATCGTGCGCGGGCTGATGCACCGGCCCCGGGTGCTGTTCCTGGACGAGCCGACCATCGGCCTCGACCCGCAGACGCGCGCCCAGATCTGGCACCACCTGCACGAGCTACGGCGCCGGGAGCGGGTCACCCTCTTCCTGACGACGCACTACCTCGACGAGGCCGAGCACTGCGACCGCATCGCCATCATCGACGACGGCCGGATCATCGCCGAGGGCACCCCCGCCGAGCTCAAGACCGTCATCGGCGCGGACCGCGTCGAGCTCCGGTCGAGCGACGACCGGGCCGCCGCCGCGCAGTTGCGCGACCGGTTCGGCCTGCACGCCACCGAGGGCGAGGGCTCGCTGCGGGTACGCGTCGAGGACGGCGCCGCCTTCGTGCCGCGCATGTGCGCGGCCCTCACCGTCGCGATCCGGTCGGTCACCGTCGTACGGCCGAGCCTCGACGACGTGTTCTTCCACTACACCGGCCGCACCATCCGCGAGACCGACCAGGGAGCCAGGCGATGAGCACATCGGCACCCGCCGCCCGGCGGCTCACCGGCGAACTGTCGGCCCTGCTCGTCATCTGGCAGCGCGACATGCTGCACTACCGCCGTGACCGCCTGAAGATCCTGGTCACGGTGCTCCAGCCGGTCATGATGCTCACGGTCCTGGGCGCGGGCCTGGCCTCGCTGCTGCCCGCCACCGGAGGCGCCGACTACCGCACCTTCCTGTTCCCCGGCATGCTGATGATGACGATCCAGGCGCCGGCCATCTCGGCCGGCGTCTCGCTGGTGACCGACCGGCAGTCGGGCTTCCTGCGGGAGATCACCCTGGCGCCCGTACGGCGGGAGACCGTGCTGGTCGGCCGGTGCCTGGGCGGCGCGAGCATCGCCACCTGCCAGGGCGCCCTGCTCCTGCCGCTGGCAGGCATCGCCGAACTGCCCTACGACCCGGTCACGCTCGCCCTGCTGCTCGGCGAAACGGTGATCATCGCCTTCATGATGACGGCGCTGGGCGTGCTGCTCGCCATCGCGATCAGCCGCACCGAGTCCTTCTACGCCGTGCTCAGCATCATCACGATGCCGCTGATCTTCTTGTCCGGGGCGATGTTCCCGGTCAAGGACCTGCCGGGCTGGCTGTTCTCGGCGGTCCTGCTCAACCCCGTGAGCTACGCCGTCGACGCGCTCCGCCGGACGATCACCGCCCGCCTGCCGGGCCCGGTGCCCGCGGCGCTGTTCGACGGGCCGCACTGGGGCGGCTGGCATCCGCCCGTTCTCCTCGAACTGGCCGGCATCGCCCTGACCGGTGCCACGATGCTCGCCTGGGCGGGGCGCCGCTTCGGGCGTGCCTCGTGACCTGCTGATTTGCCGACCTGCCGGATCGCGTTGAGCCGGTGTTCAGGATCATCGTGTTGACTGTATCGGTCACCCGCCGTCGAAACCCAAGGTCCTCCGCCTTGACCACCACCGCCTCGGCCATCACGACAACGACCGTTACGGGCCCGGCCGCCACCGCGCCCGCACCGCCACCCGCCGGGTCCCGCGACCCCTACTTCGACAACGCGAAATTCCTCGCGGTCGTCCTCGTCGTCATCGGCCACGCCTGGGAGCCGCTGCGCGCCCAGAACGTCGGCGGCCGGGTGCTGGAGGCCGCGCAGACCTTCGTCTACGCCTTCCATCTGCCGGTCTTCATCGTCATGTGCGGCTACTTCTCCCGCGGCTTCACGGCCGGCCGCGACCGTACGCGCAAGCTCGTCGCGGCGATCATCGTCCCGTACGTCATCTTCAGCGTGGCCTACCCGCTGTGGGCCGGGCTGCTCGCGGGGAACCACGTCGGCTGGGACCCTCTCGAGCCGTACTACCTGACCTGGTTCATGCCCGCCCTGCTGCTGTGGCGGCTGTCCACGCCGCTGTGGCAGCAACTGCGCTACCCGATCACGGCGGCTCTGGTGATCTCGATGATCGCGGGGTTCGTCACCCTGCCGAGCATGCTGAACGCCGCGCAGGTGCTGTCGTTCCTGCCGTTCTTCGTCATCGGGCTCACCCTGCGCCCCCACCACTTCGCGTTCCTGCGGCGCCGCGCGATGCGAGCCGCCGGCGCGGCGCTGCTGGTGGCCGGCGGCGGTGCCGCGTACGCGGCCGCGCTCACCGTCGACCCCGAGTGGGTGCACTGGCGGCGCAGCTTCGTCCAGCTCGGCGTCGGCGAACCGGCCGGCGTGGGCTTCCGGCTGATCGCACTCGGCGCGGCGGTGGCGCTGACCGTGGGGTTCCTGGCGGTCGTGCCCGGCCGCCGCACGTGGTTCACGCGGTTCGGCTCGGCGAGCATGTACGTCTACCTGCTGCACGGTTTCGTGACGCTCTTCCTGTCCTACCAGGGCTGGTACTACCGGGTCAGCGGCCCGGAGGTCGTGCTGGTCACCGTGGGCTGCGGGGCGCTGGCGGTCGTGCTGTCCAGCGGCGCCGTACGAGGGGCGTTCCGCTGGGCGGTCGAGCCGCGCATGGACTGGCTGTTCCAGCCCAGGACGCCGGCCGTCGTCTCAACGCGCGTTGTGAAAAATGACGCCGAGCACGTGCCGGCTGCCGGACCGGACCTCGCTCACGCCGTGCCGCATCGCGACCCGCCGGAACCCCCGCGCGCCGGGCACCGGACGGTGCCGCACCGGGAAGACCAGCCCCTGGCCGACCCCCGGCCGGGCGACGACCGGCCGTGACTGCTGCCGGGGCCGCTGCTCCACGAAAACGCTCTCGCCGCCGGTGAAGTCGGCGTCGGGCACGCTGAGCATGAACGCCACCTGCAGCGGGAACGTCACCTCGCCGTAGACGTCCTGGTGCAGGCAGTTGTGACCACCGGGCCCGTACCTCAGCAGCAGGGGCGTCGGCCGGTGCTGACCCGCTGCGGCGCAGCGTTCCCGCAGGTCATCGAGGCGCTCGGGGAACGCCGGCTCGCCCAGCCGGGCGGCCCAGCGGTTCGCGATGCGCGCCAGCGGCGGGTACAGGGCCTCCCGCAGCTCTCCTACGGGGTCCGGGAGCGGGTCGGCGAAATAGCGGTAGGAGCCCTCGCCGAACGCGTGCCGGGCCATCACGATCGTGCTGCGGAACAGCTCGTCCCGGTCGTAGAGCGCGATGAGCTCGGCGCAGCGCTCGGGCGTCAGGAGCGGCTGGGTCACCGCGATCCCGGTGCGGTCGAGCTCGGCCTCCAGCCTCGCCCAGTCCGGGCCGGTCTCGGCGATCTCGCCGGTCTCGTCGGTGAGGATCATCTGCTCGGTCATGCGTCTCCCCCTGTCGGCTGAAGTCGTCCTCCTGGGGAACACCGGCCGGGCTCAGAGGGTTGCGCGGTCGGCTGGACCCGGCGACCCGGCCCAGGCCACGGCGACATTGACACAGAACTCACCGTCGCTGCGGCGAGGGTATCTCCAGCGCAGGCCGGCGGAATCGGTCACTGCGTTCGCCTGATCCCTGTGGGCGACGCGGAGTCCCACGCCGGCCTGCGCGCCCCCTAGCGCACCGACCGCCCGGTCGCCGGCCGGCCGCACCTGCTCGGAGACGAGCCGGAAACCGCGTCCCACGCCTGTAATGAAGGCTTCGGCGACGATCGATGCTCTTCCGCCGAGTGCGAGCCTGAGCTCATAGGAGCTCAGCCGGTCGTGGACGTAGCGGACGAGGCTCTCATCCGCGACCGGTCGGCGACCGCGGTCACGAAGCGCCTGGTTCACCCGATCCACCGTGAACGCCAGTTTCTCGCGGTCGAGCGGTATCGGTGCGGGGAGACTCTCCTCCCTGCGCGGGTATCGCTGTTGCGGGCCTCCGAGATCGTCATAAAGCTCTCGCAAATATGCGCTCTCGTGAGGAAGTTCCTGGTCGTAGGGCCTCCCGAACACCAGCCCCGAAAAATACTCGGCCACGAACTCGTGCGGGCTTTTCCCGTTTCCTGCATAGTGACTGATTCGTTCTATCCAGGAGCTCTTCGCCGGGTCGATCAGTGCGGTACGACTCAGGTCGACGATGGAGAACTCGTCGGCGAGATGGTGACCGAGCTCGTGCACGATGAGCGCCACTTCCACCTCTTCGAAGTGGCCGGCCAGCTGCCGTGCCGCTCCGGGGCGATGCCGCAGAGACTCTATCTCTCCGATTATCAGGCTGTTGACGCCTTCGTAGTAGGCCGCACCGACCGACGGAAAGCCGTAGATTGCGATCTCGGTGATGTCCAGCGTGGGAGGACGTCCCGGCCGGACCGGGGGCGTGCTGCCGATGGTCAGCCATCGTGTGTACTTGGGCAGCCACACCTCAAGATCCGGCACCTCGAACCCCGCGGCCTGGACATGGTCGACCGCTCGCCGCACCCACCCGATCCGTCTGTCCACCACGGGCTGAGGGGTGGTCGGATCGTAATGTACGGCGATTTGTGTTCCGCCGGCGGTAAGGGTGCGCGTCGCGAAGGCGGGCGTTCCTTCCTCACCTCGATGATTAAGGTCCCGGTCGGTGCTCCGATCCTGGCGATTCAGATAAATGTTTTCTATCTCGGGATATCTGTGCCTTACCGAATCCGTCATGAGTTCGCGCACGACGTCATCGGGCAGGTCGGATGCCACACCGGCCCGCGTTTTGATGGCCGTGACCTGCCTGTCCCTGTCCTCCCGTGCGATGACGGCATTCCTACTCAGCATTTGCTGGACGTCGCGAGCGGCGAAATTCTGCTGATGAGCGGTCAGGGACCCGGAGGCGGTGAGCCGGTAGAGATGTTTGGCCAGGGACGGCGCGAGGTCGTAGTAGCGCCCACGTCGTGCGCGCTCGGCCGCGTCGGGCGGGAGGGTGTCGACTCCCCACCAACCGGGGCCTCGCCCCGGACGGGGATCACGGGCAGGCCTGCCGAGAACGCCCGGGCCCGGCTCCGGGGTGGCGCCGATGTGGGAGGTGGCCTTGTCGGTGAGCGCCTCGACGATCGACCCGCCGGCCAGCGTCCGGAGGGGTTCGCTGGTCACCGGTTGTGCGGTGGTCAGATCGATGTGCAGGGCACGGGCGTCGGCGACGGGACCGAGGGGGCTGTTCAGCGGGTCGGTCATGGCGGGGGTGAGGTCTTTGAGCACGGCGGTGTGGCCGTCGTAGTCGAGGACCTTGACGCCCTGGGTCGTGTTGATGAGCACGAGGGCGTGGCCGACCGTGGAGCGGCCGACGATGACGGTCGTGGCGGTGTTCTCGCGCTCGACCGTCTCGACCACGGCTCTCCAGGACCGGACTCGTTCCCAGCTTCCGGGCTGGTTCAGCCGGCGCCGCGCGCTCGGATCCGCCGAGGCCGCCGCGTCATCGACCCATCGCACCCCCGCCGGCGGTTTGACGCCTTGGCGGAAGACCCCGGCCAGGACCGCTTCGGCGAACTCCAGGCAACGCCCGGCGACGTCGGGGACACGATTGCGCTCGACCTGACCGGTCGCATACGACAGCACCTGGAGCAGCTGGTCGTCCGCGTCGGCCGCCGGACCGCCCATCTGGGCCGGCGGCTGATAGGGAAGGCCGTTTTCCCGGCCGGTGGCCCGGCCCCGGGGCCCGACCGCGCGCAACGCCTTGGCCTTGACGCTCAGGCCGGCGTCGGGGTTTCGCGGCAACGGCACGTACCGCACCCGGCCATCGTCACCGACGGCCGGCATGTACACGGCGGCTTCCACACACGCGGCGACGCTGTGGCCGGAGGCCCGCCAATCAACCACCGGGACCGCCACCGGCCCGGCGCCCACGCCTGATCCCGACACCAACCCGCCCCTCAATACCGTGTCCCGGACGCCCCCAGTCTGCCTAACTCAGGGAGAAATCGGTGCCCCCTTTCGAGGCGAACCGGGAGCCGTTCGTACTCGCGTACGGAACGGCGGGGTCGTGGACGGACGGCGGGCCGGAGCCGGCGTTCGTGAGGGGACCGTCCTGCAGGACCTCACCGGCCAACCCGAGATCCTCACCTCGCTCGGCGTCGCCGAGGACCGGATCTACCTCGACAAGCGACCGGCCGGTACCAGCGATACCAGCCTGCGCTCGGCCGGCCCTGGCCGCCGTACGCGCCGGCGACACCCTCGTGGTCGCGAGGCTCGACCGCTCGAACCCGTGCGCGTACGGGCGAGACCGAGGTCGCCGCGGGCGGGACCAGCAGGTACGCGTACAGGCTCGGTATCGCGATGGGCCGATCACGTCGTCGTCCCAGCGGCCCAGCGCGATCACCGCGCGTACCGGCGGTCGGTGGTGGCCCTCGACCGCGGCGCGGGCCTCCTCGTGCAGGGCCGGGCCGTTCTGCGGGACGACCGGCCGGCCGCCGGGTCGGCGACACCCGGGGCGCCGGGCGGAAGCATCTACGGCCTCCCTGCCCACACCCGATGACCTTTGGGCCAGGGCCGCCGGGAAGCCTCTGTCGGCCGGTGTTCCCCCGAGGAACACCGGCCGGGCTCAGAGGGTTGCGCGGGTCAGCGGACGATGAGGGCCTGGCGGCTGATGGGCAGGGAGTGCGCGGCCTCGTAGATGGCCGCGATCTCTTCGGGCGTGTAGCGGATCCGCCGGTTGCGGATCCAGTGGGGGAGACGGTGGGCCCGCAGCATCGTGATGCCCTCGGCGCTCACCCTGCCGCGCCGGAGGTCGCCGCCGTACACGACGAGCACCGGTTCGACGGGTACCTCGCCGTCGAGCCGCTTGCCCAGCATTTCGGCGGCCAGACGGGCGGTCTCGCGAAATTCGGCGGCCATCTTCTTACCCGGCCGTTCATCGACATATAGTGTGCCGCCGTATTCGGCTATTTCGGTCTCCGGCGGTACGGCCCGATTCTCGATGAGGAGCACGCCGGTACTCCCGATCACCAAATGGTCGAGCTGACCGCGCCCGGGGATGTTCCGGCCGTGCAGCACGCGGAATCCGCGCGGCTCGACGAACGCCCGCAGGATGCGTGCCGTACGGCGCTCGCCCCGCTGTCCCTTGCGCCACACGCTCTCGGCCGCGCGCTTGCGCCAGTGCCACAGAGCGTCGGCGCCCGCGGCCACCAGCGCCAGCAGCAGTCCCCACCACAACGACAGCACCCAGGTGCCGATGACCAGGGCCGCGGCGGCGATCGCGCCTCGGACCTGCAGCCGCCGGCGCAGGCCCTGCGCCCACAGCTGCTCGTGGATGGACTGCGGGGACCCGCCGACGAACGCGGGGTTGTCGGCAACGTAGATCGACTTACCTATCATTTTTCGAAGCCTTTCCGCGATACCGCCTTCATTGTTACCGGCAACGCGGAAAACTGCACTAGCAGGTAAGGAAGTTAGCTCCGGAATGTCAATCTTGCAGAATGTGTAATGCATCCGTTGATAAAACTTTCACTGCAAGGTACCGGACGGTACGAACGAGTCGCCCGAGGCTCCCGTGCAGCGGTGGCCGACCATGTCGGCAGCCGGTTGAACGGCCGACGATGTGTCACGCCCGGGCCGGATGGGCGGTCACGGGCCCGGGGCGACGGCGAGCACACAGGCGACCGGCGGGTCGAGGTCGAGGGTCCTGACGCTGAGCTGGGCGAAGCCGACCTGAGTGAGCAGGTCCTGGAGCTCTCGGGCGGCCCGGGCGGTGGTGTCCTCGGTGGCTCCGGGGCAGCGGGGCTGGCTGACGAGCGCGATGCGTCCTCCGGGGCGAAGCAGGCGGCGCAGCTCGCGAAGCCGCTCCACCGGGTCCGGCCAGAATCCCAGGGAGTTGACGGCGAGGATGACGTCGAGCGGGTCGCCGAAGTCCGGCAACCGTTCCACGGAGGACTGCGTGAGGTGTACGCGGCGGGCACGCACGGCGGCGGCGTTGCGCCGGGCGGCATGCCGGACCATGGCCTGGGAGTGGTCGACGCCGAAGACGTGGCCCCGGGTGGCGCGGCCGGCGAACGCGGCGATGGCGACGCCGGGACCGAAGCCGATCTCGAGCACCCGGTCGGTGGGCCGCACGTCCAGCAACGACACCGCCCAGATGTTCCGCTGCCGGTTGGAGGGGCGGAGGGCGAACATCCAGCCGTTCGCCCACCCGACGACGCCCTGAGGGTGATGGGCCTGGCGCACCAGATATCCGATCACGCGTTGCTTGAGGGCCGTACCCGCTGTCTGCATGATCGTCAGTGAACGGCTTCAAGTACGCTTGAAGTCAAATGGATGATCAGTTGACGATCGGTGAGCTGGCGAGCCGCACCGGTGTCGCCACCTCCGCGCTGCGCTATTGGGAGGAGATCGGCCTGCTCCCCGCGCCCGCGCGGGTCTCCGGCCACCGGCGTTATCCGCCGTCGGCGATCCGGCTGGTCGGGGTGGTGCTGTTGCTGCGCGACGTCGGCTTCACGCTGCGCGAGGTCACGACCTTCATCGGACCGCGGTCGCCGGCCGGGGACGGCCGGCGGGAGCTGTACCAGCGAAAACTCACCGAGCTGGACCAGCGGATCGCGCAGGCGCAGGTGGCGCGCACGGCCATCGCCCACGGCCTGGCCTGCCCGCACGAGGACATCTTCGAATGTTCCAACTTCGCCGGCGGGGTCGCGGCGTTCCTGGCGGGAGCTTCTCTCGAAGAGGCGCACGATCAGATCCACGCGAGCTGAGCCGCCAGAGAGCCCGCTGCGGGCCCAGGCCTATGTTGTCGCGCTGCACGGCCGCACCCGCGGGTGCTGCGAAGCCGCCAGCCAATCGGGCGAGAGGTTGCGCCCGCAGCGGGATGCTCTTTGGTGTGCCGAGCGGCCCCCCGGGGCCGCAAGGCACATTTCTCTCTTTACCCGCTGATACCGCAAGCTATACGGCTGAACTTCCGTCAAGAAGGACCTTGGCCACCAGCTTCGGGTCGTCGGCCATCGGCACGTGCCCGCAGTCGGGCAGCCACACGAACTTCACGTGCGGCAGGTTCTGCTGCGCCCGTACGGCCTGGCCGGTGCGCAGGAGCCGGTCCCGGGTGCCCCAGGCGATGGTCGCCGGTACGTCGCGCAGCGCGCCGTTGAAGGTGATGCCACGCCCGGCCCGCAGGGTCGGGGAGAATCCAACGGCGCCGCGCAGCGCGGCCGCGTCGGCGAGCAGCGTCTCGACGTCGATCAGATCCGGATGGCCGTAGATCATGCCGAACATGAGGTTCCGGCGGCGCGGTGAGCGCGCGAGCCGCCGCACCATCGGGGCGGGCAGTGCCGCGCCCAGCCTGCTGGCGCGCAGGACCGCCGCGGCGTACCGCAGCTCCATCGGCGTGAAGAACCCGGCCGGGGACAGCGCGGTCACCGAGCGGGCCAGTCCGCGGTCGGCCGCCTCCAGCGCGAACAGGCCGCCGAGGGAGTTGCCGGCCACGTGCGGGCGGTCCAGGCCGAGCTTGTCGGTGAACTCGCCCAGCACCGTGACGACCGAGTCCAGGTCGTACGGCATGCCGGGCGACAGGGGCGGGGAGGCGCCGAAGCCGGGAAGGTCGACGGCGATGACGTCGCGTTCTTCGGCGAGGAGGTCGATGACCGGCTCCCAGGCCTGCCAGCGGTGGCCGATCCCGTGCATGAGGAGCAGCGGCGGGCCATCACCCCGCCGCTCGAAAACGATGTCCACGCATCGACATTAAACCTAAGTTACTGGCCAGTCACCGTGATGGCGGTCACCCTGGACCGCCCGGAAGGAAGGTCGTAGATGATTCTGGTAACCGGAGCGACCGGCACGGTCGGGCGCCCTCTCGTCGAGCTCCTGCGCGCCGAGGGCGTCGCGGTCCGCGCCGTGACCCGCAACCCGCGCGCGGGCCTGCCGGAGGGCGTCGAGACGGTCGTGGGAGACCCCGCGGAGACGTTCGCGTCGGCCCTGGAGGGCGTCACCACCCTGTTCTTCAACCCCGCCGCGTTCGGCGCCGCCGCGGCCGAGGCCGTCGCGCGCGCCGGCGACCACGGGGTCCGCCGCGTCGTGCTGCTGTCGGCCCTGGCCGCGGGCAACGAGACGGGCCGGTACCTGACCGACGTCGCCGTCAGGAACCGGGCGATCGAGGACGCCCTCACCGCGACCGGCGCGGAGTGGACGATCCTGCGGCCCGGCGCGTTCGCCGCCAACAGCCTGGCCCCGTGGTCGGGGCAGATCCGCTCGGGCGACGTCGTACGGGGCGCCCACCCCGGGGCCGCGTCCGCGCCCATCCACGAACGCGACATCGCCGCGGTCGCCGTACGCGCCCTGCGCACCGGCGACCTGGCGGGCGGGCGGCACGAGCTGACCGGCCCGCGCTCGCTCACCCAGGAGGAGATGGTCGCCGCCATCGGCGCCGTGCTCGGCCGGAAGCTGCGCTATGAGGAGATCACGGCCGAGCGGGCCCGCGAGGTCCTGGTAGGGCACGGACTGCCCGAGGAGCACGCCGGGGCGCTCATCGCCCTGCAGGGCGCCTCCGTCGGGCGGCCCGCCTACGTCACGGAGGAGGTCGAGCGCATTCTCGGCCGTCCCGCGCTCACCTACGAGCGGTGGGCCGCCGACCACGCCGGGGCGTTCCGGGCCGGCTGACCGCTCAGCCTTCGAGCTCGGCCGCGACGCCCTCGAAGTCGCCCGGCTCCAGCGGCATCGCGCCCTCGCCGCGGAACACCTGCGTCTCGCCGGCCTGGCTGAGGTGCCGGCTGCACGCCCGGTCGAGGTAGGCCTCGACCAGCCGGGCGTTGGTGAGACGCCCGCGCCCGCGCAGCCGGCCCAGGTCGCGCCGTACCACCGCCCACGCCTCCCGGGTCGGCTGCAGGTGCCGTTCGGCGGCGAGCAGGGCGGCCAGCTCCACGCGGGTGTCGGCGTCGGACAGGTCCGGCAGGCGGATGATCCGGAAGTCGGTGACGAGCTCGGGGCCGACCTCGCTGAGGGCGCTCAGCCGCTCCGGCGCGCAGGTGGCGGTGATCGTGGTGTCGCTGACGCCCTCGACCCGTGCCCGGTAGAGCGCCGCGGCGTACGCGGCGCCGCGGTCGTCGTCGAGCAGGAGGGCGTCCAGGCCCTCGATCAGCAGCGTGTGCCCGGCGTACTCGGCGAAACGTTCGCGCAACTGCCGGGGGTCGGTCTCGGCCAGGTCGTCGGCGTCGAGCGTGTGCACGTCGCCGCTGCTCACACCGCCCTCGGCGAGCGCGCGGGCGATCATGCGGGTGAGGCGGCGCTGCCCGCAGGAGATGTCGCCGACGAGGAGCACGGCCGGGGCCGAGGCACTGGAGACCTCCTGGCCGCGCAGGCTCTGCACCCACTTGCCGCGCCGGCGCAGCTCGGTGAGCAGCCGCTCGACGTCGTCGTCGCCGGGCAGGAACCTGATGCCGTGCGCCTCCACGGGGTTGGAGGCCACGGGGTCGGGCGTGACCGCGGTGGGCGGTACGGGCTGGGTGCCCGGCCACGATGTCGTCCCGGGCATGGCCTCGGGCGGGGGAGAGGTCTCCGGCCAGGCCGTCGTGCCCGGTTGTGAGGGGGCGGATGCCTGGGGCGGAGGTGAGGCGCCCGGCCAGGCCGTCGTGGCGCCCTGCGCGGGCGGGGCCTCCTCGGCGTCGGCCTTGCGCTGTTCGGCCAGGTGCGCCCGCGCCGCCTCGATGATCTCCCAGGGGCTCATCGACTCGCCGGCCACCGGGTCGGGCGCCGCGACGAGGCTGTTCATCAGGGCCGACGGCACGGTGAAGCCCGGCCTCGGCGGGGCCAGGCCGGCGAGGCGGCACCAGGACAGGTCGGTGGAGTAGGACGCGGCCAGCAGCGTCCGCAGGATCTGCGGGTCGGCGCCGGCGACCGCGTCGGGCAGCGCCCCGCCGACCGGCCACAGGCGCCGCAGCGGATGGCCGGGCTGGGAGAAGGACTGCAGCGTGCGTACGGCTTCGGGGTCCAGCCAGGCCATCGCGGTGCTCGCGGCGCCGGGCGCGCCCTCAAGGTCCGCGGCGAGCAGGGCCAGCGCGACGCGGCGCGCCTCGGCCGGTCCGCTCGCCGCCGAGGGCAGCGCGGCGGCCGCGGCGGCCAGGTCATAGCAGGCGAGCCGGAAGTGGTCGCCCGGGGCGGCCTCGCGCAGCAGCGCGACGCGCAGTTGCGGCGGGCAGCGGCGCAGCCACTCCTGGATGACCGCAGCGTCGCCGAAGCGGATGCCGCCGTGGTCGCGCTGGACCATCTGCAGGGTCGCGCCGGACATCGCCGACAGGGCGTCGGCGCGCGGCTGGAAGACGGCGCCGCCGCGCAGCGTCTCGGCCGTCTCCCACACGGTGCGGGCGACGTGCGCGGCGCCCATCGGGTCGTTGTTCCGCAGGCGCTCGGCGTACGCGCCGGCGATCAGCGACAGGTCCGGCTGCAGGAACCAGCGCGGCCCGCCGTCGGCGCCGCTGAGGTAGCGGGAGAACAGGCCGAGGATGGGATGGTCGGCGTCGGCGACCGGTGCGCCCGCGCACCACAGCACCGAGAACAGGCAGACCGCGATCGGGCTCGGCGTGCCGGGCACGAACTGCGGGTCGTGGATCGGGAACTGCGCCGGGTTGACGTTGCCGGCGGTGGCGAGCACCTGCTGGAGCCGGGCGAGCAGCTGCGGAGGGGGCGGCGCGCCGAACAGCCCGTCGCCGGCCAGCGCGCCGGGGGTCAGGTCCGGGCCGGCCGGCATGATCGAGGGGGGTACGGGCGGGCTGCCCGCACCCGGTGGCGCGGGCATCATCGACTGGCGTACGGCCGGGTCGAACGGCGGCGGGCACAGGTGCCAGTTGCCCTCCAGCCCGCAGCGGTACCAGCGGCCCCACACCCCGAACAGCCACCACTCGCCGGCGCCGGCGAGCATCCGCGAGGTGATCGCCTGGGCGCGCTGCGGCGGAACGGCGCTCATCCACCATGGCGAGGCGGTCATGGCGCGGACGTCCGTTTCGATCGCTGCGAACGGGTCTGCGGTGGGCGCGCCGGGTGCCTGCCAAGTCACCCTGGGCATGGTAGTGCTTCGCGACAATCCGATTGTCGTAGGTAAGGACCATGATGTAGTTATGCTCCTTAACTGCGACGAAAGAGGTGCTTGATGAATGCCGTACGGCTGAAGGCGTGGGGCCTGGGATTCGGGGTCTTCTCCTCGGTCGCCTTCGGGACGTCGGGTTCGTTCGGCAAGGCGCTGATCGGCGCCGGCCTGTCGCCGTTGCAGGCGTCATGGGTCCGCGTGGCGGCGGCCGCGCTGGTCCTGCTCCCGGTCGCGCTGGTGCTGCGCCCGCGCGCCACCGCGCTGGCCGTACGGCACCACTGGCGGCTTCTCGTCCCGCTCGGCCTGGTGGGCGTGGCGGGGTGCCAGACGTTCTACTTCGTGGCGGCCTCGCGTCTGCCGGTCGGGGTGGCGATCCTGCTGGAGTTCACCGGCCCGGTGCTCGTGGTCGGCTGGACGCGTTTCGTGCTGCGCACCCCCCTCCCGCGCTCGGCCGCGCTCGGGGTGGCGATCGCGCTGGCCGGGCTCACCTGCGTGGTCGAGGTCTGGTCGGGGCTGCGGCTGGACCTGCTCGGCGTGCTGGCCGGGCTCGCCGCGGCGGCCTGCCAGGCGGCGTTCTTCCTGCTCGCCGACCGGGCGAGCGGCCGGATCGACCCGCTGGTGATGACCGCCGGCGGGTTCGCGGTCGGGGCGGTGACCATGGCCCTGGTCGTCCCGCCGTGGCATGTCCCCTGGCACGTGATAGGGGGGAACGTGGCGTTCGGCGACCACACCGCGCCCGGCTGGCTCCTGCTCACGCTGCTGGTGCTGGTCAGCACCGTCATCGCGTACGTCGCCAGCGTGGCGGCCGTGCACCGGCTGTCGGCGCCGATCGCGGGCGCGGTGGGCTATGTGGAGGCGGTCGCCGCGTCGGTGTTCGCCTGGCTGACTCTGGGCGAGCACCTGTCCCCGGTCCAGATCGCGGGCGGAGTGATCGTGCTGGCCGGCGCGTTCGTCGCCCAGCGCTCGGTCGCCGCGCGCGAGCCGGTGCCCGGGGAGGTGCTCGTCGTCGAGCCCGCCGTCGTCACGCGTGCCGGCGGATGAACGTCCGGGTGCCGGCCGTCACGGCGGCCACCGCGAACGCCAGCGACACCACCACGCCGGCCGCGAGGGCGCCCGAGGCGTAGTGGCCGGCGAAGGCCGCGCGCAGTCCCTCGACCACGTAGCGGAAGGGCGTCGCGCGAGAGATCGCGTCCAGCCAGCCCGGCGCCGTCGACATCGGCAGCAGCGCCCCCGACAGCAGCAGCATCGGCACGATGAACGTACTGGCCATCGGCGCGAACATCTCCTGCCGCCGCAGCACGAGTGCGAAGGCGTACGACAGCGAGGCGAGGCTGACGGCCAGCGGCACCAGCAGCGCCACGCCGATGAGCAGCCCGGCCACCGGCACGCGGAAGCCGAAGGCGAACCCGAGCGCGACGACCAGGGCCGACTGGCCCAGCAGCACGACGACGTTGGTCAGGACCCGGCCCAGCAGCAGCGCGGTGCGGCCGGCCGGGGTGACCCGCTGCCGTTCGAGCACGCCGAAGCGCGCGTCGAAGACGATGCCGAACCCGGCCAGGCCCGCGCTGAGCAGGGCGAGCTGCATCAGCACGCCGGGGACGAACACCTGCCAGCTGTCCGGCCCGAGGTAGGCGCTCAGCAGCGGGCCGAACAATGCGAGGTTGAGGACGGGCTGGACCGCGCCGAAGACCAGGCCGGCCTTGCCGCCCATCGTCAGCCGTAGCTGGTGGCAGAAGATCAGCCAGATGTCACGCAGCACGGGAGCCCTCCCGGGCGGTGAGGGCCAGGAAGACGTCGTCGAGGGTCGGCCGGGTGAGCCGGATCGAGCGCGGCCGTACGCCCCCGGCGTCCAGGGCCCGGGTGAGCTCGAGGAGGATGCGGTCGCCGTGCTCGGCGGTGATGCGGAGCGTGTCGCCGCTGACCTGCACGTTCCGTACGGCGGTCAGGCCGGAAAGCGCGGCGCGGGCCTGGCCGGCGTCGCCGTCGATCTCCACGGTGACGATGTCGCCGGACAGCCTGCGCTTGAGGTCGTCGGGGGTGCCCTCACCGACGATCCGGCCCTGGTCGATGACGAGGATCCGGTCGCACAGCGCGTCCGCCTCGTCCAGGTAGTGCGTCGTCAGGAAGACCGCGGTGCCGTGCCCGTCGCGCAGCCGCCGGACGTCGCGCCAGACCTCGGCGCGGCTCTGCGGGTCCAGCCCGGTGGTCGGCTCGTCCAGGAAGAGCAGCTCCGGCGTGTGGACGATGCCCAGCGCGATGTCGAGACGGCGTTTCTGCCCGCCGGACAGCGTCCCGATCACGCGGTCGGTGAGGCCGAACCGCTCCAGCAGCGCGCGTGAGCGGGCCTCCGGGTCCGGCACCCGGTACAGCCGCGCCTGCAGGAGGAGCTCGCGCATCGCGGTGCAGGCGGGGTTGGTGCCGCCGCCCTGGGCGACGTAGCCGATCCGGCGCCGTACGGCGGCCGGGTCGCCGGTCAGGTCGCGGCCGGCGACGGTCGCCGTGCCGGCGGTGGGGTGGAGCAGGGTCGTGAGCATTCGCAGCGTCGTCGTCTTGCCCGCGCCGTTCGGGCCCAGGAAGCCGACGATCTCTCCCGCGTCAACGGTCAGGTCGACGCCGCGTACCGCCTCGGCGCCAGAAAAGGACTTGGCGAGGCCACGCGCCTCGATGACGTGTTCCATGCGGTCGACCCTGGCACATTTTTGGTGTCACTACAAATTTTAAGTGACACCAAGATGGATACGATCGACGGATGGCGGAGGAACTGAGCCTGCGCGAGCGCAAGAAGCGGGAGACCCGCGAGCGCATCGCGGACGTGGCCATGGGCCTGTTCATGCTGCGCGGCTTCGACCGGGTCACCGTCGCCGAGGTCGCCGACGCCGCCGGGGTGTCGGTCAACACGGTGTTCAACTACTTCCGTACCAAGGAGGACCTCTTCTTCGACCGGCAGGAGGCCGCCGTCGAGAGCCTCGGCCGCGTCGTGGCCGCCCGCGCCCCGGGCGAGTCGGCCGTCGAGGCGGTACGCCGCGACTTCGAGGCCGCGCTGGACCAGCGCGACTGGCGGTACGGCATCACCGGCGGCGCCCCGGACTTCTTCCGCATGGTGACCGAGAGCCCGGCCCTGTCGACCCGGATCCGCGAGATGGGCGCGCTGCGCGAGGAGTACCTCGCCCGCGTCCTCGCCGAGGAGACCGACGCCGGCCCCGACGACCCGACGCCACGGCTCGTCGCCGCCCAGCTCGTGGCGCTGACCCGTACGGTCTCAGAGGAGTTCCTGCGGCGCCGCCTGGCCGGAGAGCGCGTGGAGACCGCCGTCCCGGCGGCACGCGCCGCCGCCGGCCGCGCCTTCGACCTGCTCGAGTCCGGCGTCGGCGACTACGCGGTGAAGGCCACGTCCTCCCAGCCTTGACGGCGCGCGAACCCGGGTAGGTGCCTGGTAGGGGTCCGGGCGGCACGCCCGGAAAGGGGGGATCCGGTTGAGAGTCGTCGTCGATCTCACGCGCTGTCAGGGGTATGGCCAGTGCGTCTTCATGGCGCCCGAGGTCTTCGCCATGAGCGGCCGTGAGGCGCTCGCCTACGATCCCGACCCGCCCGAGGCGCTGCGCGAGCACGTCCTGCGGGCCGCGGCGGCCTGCCCGGTCCAGGCCCTGCACGTCGACCGCGTCTGCGCGCCGGACCCGGACCGCGCCCCCGGCCCGTACCCGGCCCAGGGCGATGACGGTTTCACCGGCCGCGTCGTCATCGTCGGTGCCTCCCTGGCGGGCCTGCGGGCCGCCGCGGTGCTGCGCCGGGAGGGGTTCACCGGCACGCTGACGATGATCGGCGACGAGCCGGGGGAGCCCTACGACCGGCCGCCGCTGTCCAAGCAGGTCCTCACCGGCCAGGTGGCCGCGAACGGCACCTCGCTGCCCCGGCTCGCCGACCTGGGCGCCGAATGGCTGTGCGGGGTGCCCGCCACCGGCCTCGACCTGGACCGCCGCCGGGTCATCCTCGCCGACGGCCGCGACGTCACCTTCGACCGCCTGCTCATCGCCACCGGCACCCGCGCCCGGCCCTGGCCCGACGCCGCGGAGGCCGCGCTCGACGGGGTCTTCACGCTCCGTACGGCCGAGGACGCCACGCGCCTGCGGCGGCGGCTCGCGTCCGGCACCGGCCGGGTCCTGGTCATCGGGGCCGGCTTCACCGGCTCGGAGATCGCCTCGGTCTGCCGGCAGCTCGGCCGCCCGGTGACCGTCGCCGAACGCGGCCCGGCGCCGCTGGTCGGCGCACTCGGCGGCGTGGTCGGCTCGGTGGCGGCCGACCTGCAGCGCGCGCACGGCGTGGACCTGCGCTGCGGCGTCAGCGTCACGGCCCTGGAAGGCGACCCCGAGGACGGCGGCCGGCTGCGGCGCGCCCGGTTGTCCGACGGCGACGTGCTCGAGGTCGACCTGGCCGTCGCCGCGCTCGGCGCGCTCCGCAACGTCGAGTGGCTGGAGGGCTCGGGCCTGGCGGCCGGGCCGTGGGGGGTCGCCTGCGACACGGGCTGCCGCGTCTTCGACATCAACGGCCTGGTCACCGACGACGTCTTCGCCGCGGGGGACGTGGCACGCCTGCCCCACCCGGTCTACGAATACCAGTTCCTGACCCTGGAGCACTGGGGGAGTGCCGTCGCCCAGGCCGAGGTCGCCGCGCACAACATGGTCAGCGGCCAGAGCCGCCGCTGGCCCCACCTGGCCCTGCCGGTCTTCTGGTCCAGCCAGTTCGGCATCGAGATCAAGTCCGTGGGCGTCCCGACGTTCGCCGACGAGGTGATGATCACCCAGGGTGCCGCCGAGGAGTTCCGGTTCGTCGCCGTGTACGGCTACCGCGGGCGGGTCACCGCCGCCGTCACCTTCGACCAGGGCACGTGGCTGGAGTTCTACCAGGGCCTGATCGAACAGGCCGCACCGTTCCCGCCGCGGTTCCGCACCGTCCACGGAGCCGGTGCGCCGTCACCGGTCCCGGCCGGGGTGCCCGACCGGGTCGCCGCCGGCCACGGCGCGACCGTCGTCGTGACCGGCCACGACCCGGCCGAACGCCGCGCCTCACTCGTGCACCGGCCCGTACGTCGCTGACCATGAAAGGAGGCCTCGCATGACCGAGAGCCACGCGTTCGGGCGGATTCTCGACCACGCCGGCCGCGCCGACCCGTACCCGCTGTACGCCGAGCTCCGCAAGACGCCCGTGGCGCCACAGGAGGACGGCAGCTACGTCGTCAGCACCTACCACGAGATCGTCGCGCTGCTGCACGACCCGCGCATCAGCTCGGACCGCCGCAACCTCGACGACCGCTTCGACGCCCGCGAGTTCGGCGCGCCCGGCCAGGAGCCAGCCTTCATCGCACTCGACCCGCCCGAGCACGACCGGCTGCGCGGGCTGGCGATGCGCCACTTCGGGCCGCCGGACGCACCGGACCGGCTCGAGCGGCTCCGCCCGGAGCTGGGCGCGATCGTGACCGGTCTGATCGACGCCCTCGCCGGTCAGCACCGCGCCGACCTGGTCGAGGCGGTCGCCTACCCGTTCCCGGTGGCGGTGATCTGCCGGCTGCTCGGCGTACCGCCCGGGGACGAGCCGCGGTTCCACGTGTGGTCCACCGAGATCGTCGACTCGGTCGGGCCCGGAGAGAACGACATGGCCTCGCGCCAGAGCCACCGGGAGCGGGCCGCCACCGCGCTCAACGGCTACCTGGCCGGCCTCGCCGAGGCCCGCCGCGGCGCCCCCGGTGATGACCTGCTGTCCGGCCTGCTCACCCGTGACCGCGACGGCGCGTGCATGTCGCCGGCCGAGGTGGTCAGCACCGCGACGCTGCTGCTGATCGCCGGGCACGAGACCACCGTCAACCTCATCGCCAACGGCGTCCTCACCCTGCTGCGCCACCCGGCCCTTCTGGAGCGGCTGCGCCGCGAACCGGGCCTGGTCGTGGGGGTGGTGGAGGAGCTCCTGCGGTACGAGCCGCCGGTGCACTTCCCGGCGACGCGGGTGGCGCTGGACGACATCACCATCGGCGAGGTCACGATCCCGCGCGGCGCGCCGATCGTGCTCGCGCTCGCCGCGGGCAACCGTGACCCGGACTACGTCCAAGCGCCCGAGCGCTTCGACCCGTGCCGCGAGGCCAACCAGCACCTGGGCTTCGGCGGCGGCCTGCACTACTGCTTCGGCGCGCCGCTGGCCCGGCTGGAGACCCAGATCGCATTGGGAGAGCTCGCACGGCGGCTGCGGAAGCCCCGGCTGGTCGCCGACCCGCCGCCGTACCGGCCGAGCTCCTCACTGCGCGGCCCCCGGCACCTGCTGGTCGACTTCGACGGCATCGGCCCCTGACGGATCACCCGCGCGCGAGCGTCCACGCGGTGATCGTGAAGGTCAGCGTGTACGACGACGTCAGCTTCACCAGCTTCAGCGCGTTGACCTGGTTGGGCCGGACCGTCACCAGGCAGATGTGCATGCCCTTCGCCAGATCGTCGAAGGACAGCTGGGTGATCGGTTGCCTGTCGATCGCCTTCAGGCAGGTGGCGGCGTCCGGCGTGGAGGAGACGACCGCGAAGGACGCGTCGTCGCCGGGGGTGAGAACCGGCCGCTCCCCGGGCAGGCGTACACCAGGTCATCGGTGTCCTCGCTGCCGAGGTCGACCTTGGGACCCGAGGCCGAGAGCGTCACGCCCCGATCCCAGTACGTGTCGCACCCCTCTCCCGGGACGGTGAACCGGGCGTCCTCGTAGACCACAGTGGGGGACCGGGAGGCCAGAGCCGACGCGCTCGGGGGCCGGCCCGAGTGTTCCTTGTCCGATACGGCGGCCAGAACGTAGACCAAGACGACGAGGGCGATGGCGATGGCGATGACCCCGGGCACCGGGACCCCGCGTCGCCAGGCGCGTTTCGGCGGCGGTGGCAGCCAAGGGGGCCGTGGCCAAGGGGGCGGCACGGGCCAGAAGACCCTCGTCGGGTACGTCGGAGGCGGGCCCGGCGGCGGAGGCGGCAGCGGGACGGCCGAAGCGGCGAACGACGCGAACGCGTCGGCGATGACCGGCGGCAGCCATGGGGCGATCCGCATCGTCTGCCCCGCGGTCTGGGCGCGGGCGAACTCCACGATCTCCTGCGGCGCCGGCCGTTCGCCGTCCTGCTTGGCGAGGCAGCGTTCGAGGAGATCGCGCAGAGCGTCGGGGCAGCCGCCGAGCTCCGGCGATTCGTTGATGATCCGGTAGAACAGCGCGTCCTGGTGACCCTCGCCGAAGGCGGTCCGCCCGGTCGCCGCGTACATCGTGAGCTGGCCGAGCGCGAAGACGTCGGTCCGCGACGTCACCGGCCGGCCGAGGATCTGCTCGGGCGCCATGTACGTCGGCGTGCCCACTCGTACGCCCGTCCGCGTCGCCGAGGTGGACTCGGCGGCGTGGGTGATCCCGAAGTCGATCACGCGCGGGCCGTCGTCGGCCAAGAGCACGTTCGCGGGCTTCAGGTCGCGGTGGACCAGACCGGCCGCGTGGATCGTGATGAGCGCCTCGGCGGCTCCGGCCAGCAACCGGCAGACCGTCGGAACCGGCAGCGGCCCGTGCTCGGCCACCGCCTCCTGTAACGACGGTCCCGGCACGTATGCGGTCGCCAGCCACGGCAGAGCCGCCTCGGCGTCGGAGTCCACGACCGGCGCGGTGTAGATGCCCTGCACCCGCTGGGCCGCCGCGACCTCCTGCCGGAACCTGCGCCGGAACTCGTCGTCCTCGGCGAACTCGGGCCGCAAGACCTTGATCGCGATCGCCCTGCCACCCGGGGTGAAGGACAGGTAGACCCGGCCCATCCCGCCCATGCCCAGCCTGGCGCGCAGGAGGTAACCAGAGATCATCGTCGGATCGTCCGCCGCGAGCGGGGAGAAACGGGCCAAGGCCCCTCCCAGAGTCGAACAACGCCCCCCTGATCCGCGAGCCTAACCCGGCGCCGGCCGACATCGCCCTTTCGGCCGCCAGACGGTGGTTTCGGCCTTTTCCGGAAGTGCTTTCGCGCAACCGGTTGCCAGGTCGCGGGGTTCTTCTGCGGACCTGTCCACGACATCCGGAGGATCCGTGTCACCCCCCTCGCATCGGCGGCGGCTCCTCGCCGTGCTGCTCATCGGCCAGTTCATGGCCAACATCGACGTCGCGATCGTCAACGTCGCCGGCCCCGCGATCCGGCACGGGCTGCACGCCTCCGGCGGCGCGCTGGAGTTCGTCGTCTCCGGTTACACGCTGGCCTACGCCGTGCTGCTGGTGACCGGCGCGCGGCTCGGCGACACCCGCGGCCACCGGCGCATGTTCCTGGCCGGGCTGGGCGGTTTCACGCTCGCCTCGCTGGCCTGCGGCCTGGCGCCGGAGGAGTACACACTGATCGTGGCCCGGATCCTCCAGGGCTCGGCGGCGGCGCTGATGGTGCCCCAGGTACTGTCCGGGATCCACGTGCACTTCTCCGGGCCGGCCCGCGCTCGCGCCCAGGCCATGCTCGTGCTCGCGCTGTCCGGCGGCGCGGTGGCCGGGCAGGTGCTCGGCGGCGTGCTCGTCAGTGCGGACCTGTTCGGCCTCGGCTGGCGGCCGGTCTTCCTCATCAACGTGCCGATCGGCGTCCTGCTGCTCGCCGCCGGGGCGCGGGTGCTGCCCGCCGACCGCGGCGGCGCGGCCAAGCGGCTCGACCTCGGCGGTGTGGCGCTGCTGTCGGCTGCGGTCCTGCTCGCCGTCGTGCCGCTGGTGTTCGGCCGGGACCTGCACTGGCCCGCCTGGACCTGGGTGAGCATGGCGGCGAGCGTGCCCGTGCTCGCGGCGTTCGTCGGCCGGCAGCGACGCGTCGCATCGCGCGGCGGCGACCCGCTGCTGAACCTGGACGTGCTCACCCGCCCCCTCGTACGGCGGACGATGACGGCGCACTTCGCCGCCACCGGCACGTACTTCTCGATGCTGTTCGTCGTGGCCGTCCACCTCCAGCAGGGCCTGGGTCGCAGCCCGCTGTACTCGGGGATGGCGCTGGTCTCGTGGGTGGCCGCGTTCGGTGTCGCCGGGCCGCTGTCCGCGCGGTTGCCGGCCATCCTGCGATGGCACGCCGCGCCGGTCGCGTACGTCATCCTCGCCGCGGCCTACCTCGCCCTCGGCCTGGCCGGGGCGGGCGGTACGGCGATGATCGTCCTGCTCGGCGTCGGCGGTTTCGGCCTTGGGATGGGGTTCACCGCGCAGCTCGGGCGGCTGACCTCGGCGCTGCCCGCGCGGTACGCGCCCGACGTCAGCGGCCTGGTCAACACGACCGCGCAACTGTCGGCCATGGTCGGCGTCGCGACGTTCGGCACGCTCTACCTGGCCATGGCGGGCCGGCCCGCGCACGCCTTCACCGTGGTCATGGCCGCCTTCGCCGCCACGGCGCTGGTCGCGGCCGTGTCCGCGCACGCCGCCGGCCGGGCGGTCGGCGCGGAGGTGGACGCCGGCCTGGCCGCCGTACCCGGAGAGACGGCCACGCCGGTCCGGTGACAGGCCCTAGCATGACCGAGATGTCCGACCTGACGCCTCCGGGCTGGTACGAGGACCCGTACGGCACGCCAGGCCTGATGCGCTGGTGGGACGGCCGGGAGTGGACGGAGGCGGCTCCGCCGGCGGGCCGCGGCGCGCTCCCGTGGCTGCTCGCCGCGGGTTCGGGCGTCCTCGTCATCGTGGCCGTCGTGGTCGCGACCCTGTTCGTCCTCCGCGACGAAGGAGGCGGCGGGGGCGAGCGCGGCACCTCCACCGTGCCGGTGCCGCCCTCGCCGGCGAACCGGTCGGCGGTCACCGGCACGGTCATCGACGCGTCGTCGGGCCTGTCCTACGCCCGGCTGGGCTCTCCGTGGACGGCCGCCGACAGCGGGTGGCTACGCCCGGACCTGTTCAGCGCGGGCGAGGTGTCGGTCGTGCAGTCGCCGTTCGAGCAGTACGCGAGTTTTAACGCGACCAGCCTGTCCGGCGTGCCGCGG
This sequence comes from Actinomadura sp. DC4, assembly GCF_030406325.1. Classification (GTDB taxonomy): domain Bacteria; phylum Actinomycetota; class Actinomycetes; order Streptosporangiales; family Streptosporangiaceae; genus Actinoallomurus. Next base: position 65,028 of record NZ_JAUEQY010000017.1, read on the forward strand.
ACGGCCGAGAGCAGCGGCTACACCGGTCCGCGCGACCTGCCGGCCGTCGGGCGGCGCGTCACCGCCCGCATCCTCACCGAGCACTTCGCCATGGCCAAGACCCGGACGACGCTGTCCTCCGCGGCCCGTACGGTCGGCGGGCACCGGGCCTGGCTCGAACGGTTCCGGCTCGACTTCACCGAGGCCCGGTCGCGCGGCTGGAAGTTCACCGCCGACACGGTGGCGATCCTCATCGTCGACCGCGGCGACCGGCGGCTGGGGGAACTGTGGGTCTCGGTCCCCGACTCGTTCCCGGACCAGGGCGACCTCGACCAGGTGCTCGACTCGGTCACGGTGAGCTGACCGGCGCCCCGTCGATCGCGGGGCCGATGTTCCTGACCACGCCGGGCCAGCCGCCGCCCATGAAGCGGCGCGAGTACGCCTGGTAGGGGTCGTCCGGGTCGAAGCCGTCGTGTTCGAGGAACAGGCGGGTGCCCTCGCCCTCGGGTTCGAGGGTGAACGTCACCGTGGAGTCGAGCCCGCTCTCGTCGGAGGGCGCGGCGCACCAGCTGATCTTGAGCATGCGCTCGGGCTCGAAGCCGAGCACCTCGCTGTGCCCGGTGCCGCCGAAGCCCGCCTTCGGCAGCGGCGTGCCCTGGAAGAGGAAACGGTGCCCGACCTCGAGGCGGAAGTCGTTCGGCATGAGCCAGCGGGCCAGCAGGTCCGGCTCGGTCAGCGCACGCCACACCGCGGCGGGCGGGTGCGGCAGGAACTCATCGACGCGGATCGTCCTCGGGTCCTCGGTCACGGGTTCTCCTCATTCATCGGTACGGCCAGGCCGACGAATATAGGTAGGAGATCTCCTACCTGTCAATCGTAGGGAATCTCCTACCCGTATGCCCGATACGCGGTGACTGTGGCATGCTCCCGTTCATGTTCAGGCGGCTGATCGCGGGGATCCTCGCACCCGTCATCGTGCTCGTCGGCTTCTACCTGTGGGGCAACGGCCACCCGTACACGGTCACCCGGTCCGTGGAGATCGCGGCGTCCGCCGCGAAGGTGTGGGACGTGCTGACCGACCTGCCCGCCTACGACCACTGGAACCCCGAGATCACCTCCGCGGAGGGCCACCTGGCCAAGGACGCCACGCTGACCCTCCGCGTCCGCTCCGGCGGTGGCACCGACACCGTCCGCCCGTCCGTGACGATCGTGACGCCGGGCCGCGAGCTGCGCTGGCAGAGCCGGTTCCGCGACATCGGCCACCTGGCCGACGGCGAACAGCGGTTCACGATCGAGGCGGCCGGCCCCGACCGGGTGCGGTTCACCCAGGCCCAGACCTTCCGCGGCATCGCCGTGCCGTTCATGCACGGCACACTGGCGTCGAGCTGCTCCCGCTTCGACGCGATGAACGCCGCGCTGAAGACCCGCGCCGAGTCGAAGAAGGGCTAAAGGTCTAGCCGCCAGTCGTTGCAGCGCATGGCGTGCCCCGGCGGATACTCGAAGTCGCACTCACCCAGGAGGGAGAAGCCGAGCTTGCGGCAGATCGCGTTGGACGCGGGATGGCCGGCCGACGGATAGGCGTGGAGATAACGGTGCCGGCGCTCGGCGCGGGCGGCGGCGACCACGGCGACGCCGGCCGCGGTGGCCAGCCCCCGGCCCGCGAACTCCGGCAGGACGCTCCAGCCGGTCTCATAGACGGTCTCGCCGCGCCAGGCACGCTCCCAGTACCCGATGCTGCCCACGACCTCGCCGCCCGGGAGTGCGACGACCCGGAACATCACGCCGTCTTCCCCCGGGTCGAGATAGCGCCGGTGGCGCTTGAGGATCTGCTCCTCGGTCTCCGGCCCGCCGAGGTGCGTCATCATCTCGGGCGCGTTGAGGCGCCGCAGAAGGTCGAGATCGTCGTCGGACCAGGGCTCGATCCGTACCGGTGAGGCGGTCATGCCGGTATGCTACCGGCATACAAAAGTTTGTCGAGAGAAAACTTCGGAGTCCATGACCACCGACGCCCACCCCCCGATCGGGCCACGCCTGCGACGCGCCAGGCGGGAACGCCGGCTGACGATCGAGCAGCTCGCCAGGGCCACCGGGCTGACCAAGGGCTTCCTCTCCCAGGTGGAGCGCGACCGCGCCAACGTGTCCGTGGCCTCCCTGCTGAGGATCTGCGACGTACTCGGCGTCCGCGTCGGGGAGCTGTTCGACGACGAGCAGTTCGGCCTGGTCACGGCCGAGCAGAGAGCCGCGCTCCACTTCGGCGGGACCGGGGTACGCGACTTCCTCCTCACCCCGCGGTCGAACCGGCGCATCCAGGTCCTCCACTCGACCGTGGCGCCCGGCGGGAACAACGAAGAGGACGGCGAGCCCGCCTACCGGACCATCTCCGACGCGCAGTTCATCCACGTCACGAAGGGCGAGTTCGAGATCGCCCTCGACGGCGAGGTGTTCCGCCTGCGGGCCGGCGATTCGCTCACCTTCACGGGCCGCGAACGCAAGACCTGGCGCAACCCGTCGGCCGAGGACACCGAGCTGCTGTGGATGCTCACCCCCTCGCTGTTCTGACGCGGTCGCAAGCACCGCGAGGCCCTCCCCGGCCACACCGTCCTCGGACCAGGCCGAGCCCGAGTAAGACCGGTTCACCTCCTGACGGGTCGCCCGCCGCTGCGGGACTCGCGCGGCACTACCGGGGCGTGCTCGCCGGCGGCGCCGTGGTCCGGCCCTCGGCCGGAGCCGGCCGGTTTCGGAGAAGAAGCGCGATGACGCTTCGGACGGTGAGGAAGGTCACCGGACTCTCGCATGTCCTGCACGGCCAGGAGCTTCCGGTAGAGATCGGGGTTTCCCGCCGCGCGGGCCATGACACGGTCCATCGACCGCTGAGCGATGTGTGCCGTGATCCCCTGACGGTCGTCGACCCACGCCTCGTCGGTGCTGGTCGCCATCGTCCACGGTAGGCGGATGACTCTCGCGGCTCGGTTCTGGAACCGCAGGACGTGCTCCCCACGGTCCAGGGATCGGGCCAGCTCGAGTGCCTGCAAGGCCGCGACGGTTATTCCCTGTGCATAGACCGGGTTGAACACGCACACGGCGTCGCCGATTGCCGCGAGCCCTTCAGGCCATTCCTTGCACCGGTGGATGACTTTCCAGCGGTTTCCGAGATTGGCGAAGTGGTGGATCGGCCCGATCGGGTGGTGGCCGTGGATGAAGTCGGCGACCGCGCGCTGGGGGAGGCTTGCGGCGAACCGGGTGAACTCCTCTTCCCGCGGCGGGCATCCGTCGACGCCGAAGAGCGTGAGGATGCTCGTGTCGTTCTCCAGAAGGCCGAACGCGCCGCCCCGTCGTCTTCGGGGTGCGTGACAGTGGTTTCCCACGATCGCCAGATCGCCTTCCGGGCGCCCCGCGTACAGGCGCGAGGTGTAGGACATCCGCGGGTTCGCGGACAGCTCGCGTGGTGCTGGGATTCCTGCGTCGCCGATCCAGCGGACGAGTCGCGACGCTCGCCCGGAAGCGTCCATCACAAGGTCGGCCTCGATGCTGCGGGTCACGTCACCGGCCGTTCCGGTGACGCCTCGGACCTTCCTGCGATCGGCCCAGAGGAGGTCATCCACCCGGAACCCGTCGACGTAGTCCACGTTGTCGAGGGCCATGACCTGCTCTCGCAGCTGCTGGTCCAGGATCGGGCGGCTGAAGGACTGCACGCGGACGCCGCTTCGGACGGTCGGAGTCCAAAAGATGTGCTCCCATTCCTCATCACCGCGCAGGACCTGGTGGAGGCCGGTGAGAATCGGCTTACGGCCGCTGCACCGTCCGGTTCCAACCCGGGAGTCGTTTTCGGGAACGGTAGATAAAGACATGTGACACGAAAGGCTGAGGCGGCCGAATCGAGCCGACTTGACACCTCTTATCGTTGCAAGAGTCTGCACTCTGACCGCCTGTCGCGCAAGATCAAACTTGCAGAGCGCTTCCCGGCAACTGGTCAGTAAGGCCGTGACCAGTGAGCCTTTCCGTTATGCGTTCGCTTCGCGGATCTGTAGGACGCGGAGGCCGTGCGCGCCCGCTCAGTAGGTCAGGGTCGAACGCGACAACGGCGGCGAAGAGCGATAGAAAGGCACGCGGAACGAAAGGCCATTCGAGCGGGAAGGAGAACAGTTATTAAGATCAAGCTCCTCGACAAGAAGCAGACCACGGGTGTCGGCGGCGAGGGCCGGCAACCGTCCTCCCCGCCGCGCCATCGGACAAGGGAAGAGATGACCCTTGCGCCCTTTTAGTTCCCGTTCCGCGGCATACGTTCTCGTTCCACCACCGTAGGCGAACCCTCGGCGTCCTGGAGTCGTGCTCAAGGTAGATTCGTCGCGGACCGTGGAACATCGTGCGGCATCGGATCTGAGATCGATGGTCGGTGGAACGGAGACAACGACCGTGACTGACGCGTCCGCCACGTACGGGTCGCCTGATCGCACCGACGTACGGATCCTCCGCGGTGTGGTGCTGCCCCGGGTGACCTCCGCGGCCGCCGCCGAGCTGTTCTCCACCGGCGAGGTCCGCCCGACCGCCGCCCTCGAGGTGCTGGGCGATCCGGTCGTGGCCGAGCCGGAGCGCCCCCTCCCGGCGTGGGAGGCGCCGCGCCCGCCCTCTGCCAGGCGCGGCGGGCGCGCGCTCCTCGGGGCCGGCGCACTCGTCGGCGCCGCGATCGTCGTGGGGCTCCTCATCGTGTGGTTCCCCCACGATGAGCATCCGACCCAATCCGTGGCCAGGCCCGGGGCCGGCACGCTCCCACGCGTGACGCCCAGCGGCCCCACGGAGGCCACCACGACGCCCGGCCCGGTCTCGACCGGCGTACGCGAGCGGAAGGGCGCGGCCCCGGCGCCGACCACGTCCAGCCCGGCCGCGCACCGGAAGTTCTCGGTCGTGGCCGGCCCCGGGTGCACCGGCGGCGCCTACGCCCGGGTCGGGTACTACACCGACGGCAGGTCGGGCTGGCTCGCCGGGTCGCAGGGCTACGCCGCCGCGGGCTGTGACGGACGCTTCGACTCCCTGCCGATGTCGGGGACCACCACGGGCGACGACCCGGGCCTGTGGGCGCGGTGGACGTTCGACCCCGGGTCGCACCACCACTGCAAGGTCGCCGTCTTCACACCGGACAACGGCAGCAGGGTCTACGTCGGCGGGAGCCCCGCGCACTACTCCGTCCACCTCGTGAGCGGCGACACCGCGGTCACCGGATTCCACATCGACCAGCCGCACACCCTCGGACGATGGGTCACCGGCCGGTCGTTCACCGCGCCGAGCGCGTTCTACGTCCGCCTGGACAACACCGGCAAGGACTGGTCGGGCGACACCAAGACCTACGCCCACGTCGCCGCCGCCCAGGTCCACGTCGTCTGCACCTGACCCGGCCCCGGGGTCAGTGCACGGAGAAGCCGCCGTCGATGAAGATCGACTGGCCGGTGACGTACGACGACGCCGCGCTCGCGAGGAAGACCGCCGCGCCCGCGAAGTCGCCGGGCAGGCCGTTGCGGCCGATGAGCGTACGGGCCGCCATGGCGGCGTGGCGGTCCGCCGGGATGTGGGTGACCAGCGGCGTCACGACGAAGCCCGGCACCAGCGCGTTGCAGCAGACGCCGCGCGCCGACCACGCCTCGGCCTGGGAGCGGGTCAGCGCGACCAGGCCGCCCTTGGAGGCGCCGTACGCTCCGCTGTTGCCGAACGCGCGGAAGGACTGCTGGGAGGCGACGTTGATGATCCGCCCGTGACCGCGCTCGGCCATGCCGGGCCCGTACCGCTGGCCGAGCAGGAACGGCGCGTCGAGGTTGACCGCCATCGTCTGGTCCCAGGCCGGCTCGTCGAGCTCGTCCATGTGCGGGCGCAGGTTGATGCCCGCGCAGTTGACCAGGATGTCCGGCTCGCCGAACGGGCGCGCGGCCTCGTCGCCCGCGCGGTGCGCCTGCGCGCGCTCGCCCAGGTCGGCGACGACATACGCGGTGCGGTCGCCGAGCTCGGCGGCCGTCTCGCGCAGCCCGGCCTCGCGGCGGGCGATGAGGACGACGCTCGCCCCCGCTCCCGCGAGGGCGGCCGCGATGGCGCGGCCGATCCCGGAGCTGCCGCCGGTCACGACGGCGACCCGGCCGGTCAGCCCGAACGTCTCCTCGAGAAAGCCCGTCACGGGCGCACACGCTATCCCGTCGCGACTTCCGGCCGGGACGGTCGGACATAATTCGACGTCGGACACCGTCAGAGGGAGGCCGTGCTGGACACCGTCGTCGCCGAGGCCGTCTCGGTCGTGTCACTGCTGGCGGTGCTGGCCTTCGCGGTCGCCCGCCCGCGGCGGCTGCCGGAGGCGGTCGCGGCGGTCCCGGCCGCGGGCCTGGTCATCGCGATCGGCGCGGTGTCGCTCTCGGAGGCGTGGTCGCAGGTCAGGAGTCTGCTTCCGGTCGTCGGGTTCCTCGCGGCGATTCTGGTGCTGGCGCAGCTGTGCGACGACGAAGGGCTGTTCACCGCCGCCGGGGACCTGATGGCGCGCGCCTGCCGCGGCGATCCGCGGCGGCTCCTGGCCGGCGTGTTCGTGGTGGCCTCGCTGGTCACCGCGGCGCTGAGCCTGGACGCCACGGTCGTCCTGCTCACGCCGGTGGTGTTCGCCACGGCCGCGCGCTCGGGCGTGCGGCCGCGGCCGCACGTGTACGCCTGCACGCACCTGGCCAACGCGGCGTCGCTGCTGCTGCCGGTCTCGAACCTGACGAACCTGCTGGCGTTCTCCGCGAGCGGCCTGTCCTTCGCGCGGTTCGCCGCGCTGATGGCGCTGCCGTGGCTGGCCGCCGTCGCGGTGGAGTACATCGTCTTCCGCCTCTTCTTCCGTACCGACCTGGCGGCCCGCACCGGCGGCGTCGAGGCGGCGGCGCCCCCGGACGTGCCGGTGTTCACGCTGGTGGTGCTGGCGCTCACCCTCGCCGGGTTCGCGCTGGTCTCCCTGGCCGGGCTGAGCCCCGCGTGGGCTGCGCTGGGCGGCGCGGCCGTATTGGCCGTACGCGCGCTGTCGCGGCGGCGCACCACCGTACGCGGCGTCGTGAGCGCGGCCGGGCCGCTGTTCTGCGTGTTCGTGCTCGCGCTCGGCGTCGTGGTCAAGGCCGTGGTGGACAACGGGCTGGGCGACGCGGCCGGGCGGATCCTGCCGCACGGGTCGAGCCTGCTCGCGCTGCTGGCCGTGGCGGCGGTCGCGGCGGTCCTGGCCAACCTGATCAACAACCTGCCGGCCGTGCTGGCGCTGGTGCCGCTGGTCTCGGCGGGCGGGGCCGGCCCGGTGCTCGCCGCGCTGATCGGGGTGAACCTGGGGCCCAACCTGACTTATGTCGGGTCGCTGGCGACGCTGCTGTGGCGCCGGGTCCTGCACGAACGGGACGAGGAACCGGCGCTGGGCGACTTCACTCGCCTGGGCCTTGCGGCGGTTCCGGCGACATTGGTGGCCGCGACGGTGGCACTCTGGGCGATGCTGAAGGTGATCGGAGCCTGATCGGAGGCCGGGGCATGTCGGTGGTCATCTGGGTGACCGAGGGAACCTGGCAGGCCGCGGTGGACGCCGCGCGTACGCTCGGTCCGCCCGGCGCGGAGTTCACCCTGCTGCACGTCACCGGGGACGACGTGGCCGGGGCCGCGCGCGGGGCGTTCGCCGGGCTTCTGGGCCGGGGCCGCTCGGGCCGCGACCCGGGCGACCGGCTGGAAAAACTGGCCGAGACCGCCGCCGGAGAGCTCCTGGAGGCCGCCGCCGGCCGCCTGGGCCACCCGGCGGAGGTCGTACGGCGGCGCGGCCGGGTGGAGCAGGAGGTCGTACGCGCCGCCGAGGACGCGGAGCTGCTGATCTGCGCCCGCGACGGCGACCGCGAACGCCTCGGGCCGCGCAGCCTGGGCCATGCGACCCGCTTCGTCGTCGACCACGCCCCGTGCCCGGTCCTGGTGGTCTGGCCCCAGGAGCCCCCGGGCCTGGACTCCATGCCCCCGCCGCCCCCGCACCCGCCGCACTGACCGCGTGCGAGACAGACCCTAAGGCCGGAGCACGATCTTGCCGTGGGGGTGCCGGCGCTCCAGCTCGCGGAACGCGTCCCGTACCCGATCCAGCGGGTAGGTGCGGGCGATCGACACCTCGAGCTCCCCGCGCGCGGCGAGCCGGGCCAGTTCGCCGACCACGACCGCGCACGCCGCGGCACCCTCGCCGTCGGTCCGCGCGCCGACCTTGGCGGCGGCCTGCCAGTCGTGGATCGTGTCGATCCGCTGAGGCCGTACGCCGAGCTCCACCGCCAGGTCCACGTAGCCGTCGCCGGCCGTGTCGATGAACGCGTCGACGTTCCCGCCACAGGCTTGCCGGATTCGCCCGGCGACACCCTCCCCGTACGCGACCGGGACGACACCGTGATCCTTCAGCCAGGCGTGGTTCGGCTCACTCGCCAGCCCGATCACCGTGGCGCCGCGCCGCCGCGCGAGCTGTCCGGCGAGAGACCCGACGCCGCCCGCCGCACCGGACACGACGACCGTGTCGCCCGGTCCTGGGTCGACCGCGAACACGGTGGCGTACGCGGTCGTGCCGGCCACGTACAGCGACCCGGCCACGTCCCAGGGCAGCTCCTCCGGTCGGGGGGTCAGGTTCACGTCGTCGACCACGACGTACTCCGCGTGGCTCGCCCGGCCGTGGGTGAAGCCGAGGACCTCGTCGCCCACCGCGACGCCCCGTACCTCCGGGCCGACCTCCACCACGACGCCGGCCAGATCGCTGCCCTGCCCGGAGGGGAACGTCGCCGGCCAGCGCTCGTGCCGCGCGCCCTGCCGGATCATCGTCTCGCCCGGCTGGATCCCGGCCGCGCGGACCTCGACCAGCGCCTGCCCGGGGCCGGGCGCCGGGCGCTCCACCTCCTCCACCCGCAGGACGTCGATCCCGCCGTACTCGTGGAACCGCACTGCCTTCATCGCGTGATCACCCCGTTCGGATAGGCCTCGATGGCCACGCGTCGATCGTGCCGTTGCCTGCGGAGATTCGGGAGCGGAGCGTTCTGCCTAGGATCGGCGGTCCGAGGATGCGATCGGCGGACGGTGGTATCACTACCGGCATGGGGATGCACCGCGACGACCTCGCCGACTTCCTGCGCCGGTCCCGGGCCCGGCTGACTCCACGGGACGTCGGCCTGACCGAGGGGCCGAGGAGGCGTACGCCGGGACTGCGCCGCGAGGAGGTCGCGGTGCTCGCCGGGATGTCGGCCGACTACTACATGCGGCTGGAGCAGGCCAGGAGCCCGCAGCCCTCGGTCCAGATGCTCGCCGCGCTGACGCGCGCGCTGCGGCTGACCGTCGACGAGCGGGACCACCTGTACCTTCTCGCCGGGCACCGCCCGCCGGAGGGGGCGCGGGCCGGGGAGTACCTACGGCCGAGCCTGCTGTACGTCCTCGACCGGCTCGACGGCGTTCCGGTCCAGGTCCTGAGCGACCTGGGCGACCTGCTGGCGCAGAACGACATGGCACAGGCGCTGTTCGGGTGCGTGTGCACGGTGGCCCGGGAGGACCGCAACATCGTGCTGCGGTGGTTCACCGAACCGGACGTACGGAGCCGCTTCGCGGCCGAGGAGCACGACGACCAGGCCCGGCAACTGGTCGCCGACCTGCGCGCCGCGGTGGGCCACCGCGGCGACGACGAGGCGTCCCTCGCCCTCGTCACGCGGCTCCGCGCGGCCAGCGCCGAGTTCACGGCGCTCTGGGACCGGCACGAGGTCGCGGTGCGCAGGTCACATCCGTACCGGCTCCTCCATCCCGAGCTCGGCCGGATCGAATTCGACTGCGAGGTCCTGGCGACGCCCGCGGCGGACCAGCGGCTGCGGGTCTTCACCCCGCCGCCCGGCGGCACCGAGGCGCTGGAGATGCTGCGCGTGCTCGGCCCGCGGCACCGGCACGACACCACCGCGCCGCGTACGTCCGCGGAACGCCCGTAGAGCTCGTCACATGCGTTCGGGCGCCGTGACTCCGAGGAGGCCCAGGCCGTTGCGCAGGACGGTGCGTGCCGCCTCGGACAGGACGAGCCGGGCGCGGGTGAGATCGGTGGCCGGTTCCTCGCCCAGGGGCAGGATCCGGCAGGCGTCGTAGAAGCGGTGGAAGGTTCCGGACAGGCGTTCGAGGTGGCGGGCGACATGGTGCACCTCGCGCTGCTCCGCCGCGGCGCTCACGACGCCGGGGAACTCCGCGAGCAGGCCGAGCAGGTCCGACTCGCGCTCGTGGGTGAGGAGTTCCGGCCGGAAGTCGCCGCCCCCGATGCCCCTGGCGGCGGCCTTCCTGGCGACCGCGCACATCCGCGCGTGGGCGTACTGCACGTAGTAGACCGGGTTGTCGTTGCTCTTGCGGGTCAGGACGTCCACGTCCAGGTCGATGGCCGAGTCCGCGCTCGCGCGGGCGAGCGCGTAGCGCGCCGCGTCGACGCCGACGGCCTCCACCAGGTCCTCCAGGGTCAGTACGGCGCGGCGGGTCGGTCCGGATGCCGCAGATGACATTGCCGCCGAGACGTTCCTGGCCGCGTTCCGGCATGAGTGCCGGAAGTACGGGCGGCGCGCTGGCCCGGCTTTCTCCCGGCGACCGGGACGTGCTGCTTCTGATCGCGCTCGCCGACCTGGCGTATGAGGACGTCGCGCAGGCCCTGGGCGCACACACCGTCGAAGAGCAGCGTCGCCTACTGATTCGCCCAGTTCCAGACCGGAGTAGCGACCGTCGTCATGGGCAGGGCCGGTCGCTACGTGGTCTACCAGCGCCGTGAGAAAAAGGACCGGACCGACGCCCACAGCCCCCCGCGAACGACCGCCGAGACCAAGGCCGGCCGCGACGGCCTTCAACGCCGCCTTCGGCGACGGCTCGCTGGAGGAGCTGCGCGCCCTCCCGACGGACCCGGCCCGGCTGCGGGCCCATTTCCTGAATGACACGCAAAGGAGCCAGGAGGCCAGGCAGAACTGTCGGTCGCCGGACCGATGGGCCTTCGACGCGGCCGGGCACCTGCTGGATGATGGCCATGACCAGGGAGTCAAGGCCGCCGACCGGCCCGCACAGGAGCGATCGTCTGGTCCAGGTTCGAGATGAACAGCACCAGCATCACGCCGCGTTCGGCGGGAGCCCGCTGCGGCTCCTCCAGCGGATGTCTACTCGGGCGGGGTTTGGTCTGGGGTCGGTATGGCCGGTTCGGGTGTGGTGTCTCGGCGGTTTTTCACCTGCTGGGTCACGATGACCATGATGACGAGTGCGATGGAGGCCCATAGGCCGTAGTGGGAGATGGTTTTGGCGATGTTGACCGCGTCTTGTCCGAGGTAGTAGCCGAGTCCGGTGAGCAGGCTGATCCACAGTAGGGCGCCGAGGGTGTCCAGGAGTAGGAATGTCAGTAGGCGCATGCCGGTCCAGCCTGCGATGACGAACAGTAGTGCGGCGGGGATCGGTAGGTAGTAGGCGAGGATGACGCCGAGCCATCCGAGTCGGTGACCGTACTTTTCGGCTCGTGTGACGAGTCGATGGCCGCGGCGGGTGCGGCCGGCGAAGATGGTGAGCATGCCGCGGCCCCAGCGTCGGCCTGCCCACCAGTAGAACGGGTCGAACATGATCATGCCGGGGACGGCGGCGAGGACGGCGAGGGCGATGGGGGCTTGGCCGATGCGGGCGAACGCGCCGGCGGTCACGATTGAGGTCATGCTGCCGGTGAGGAGTTCGAGCAGGATGGGGTGGTGGCCGATGAGGAGCGGGCGGATCGGGATGAGGGCCAGGGCGTACAGGCCGCTGGCCGCGATGCCGAACCAGCAGATGAGGTCGGCGCGTTGTGGCCGGCCGGTCCAGGGCAGGCCCGGTTGTGCGGGCTGCTCAGTCTTCGGAGCCTCGTCCTCGGCCGTCGTCATCTTCTGATCGTAGGCGGCCACCACCGCACCCCACCGCACCCCGGCCGCCCCGGAGCGTCCCGAGGCGCGTGGATCAAGGAAGGCCCACGCTCTGGAGACGGGTCCAGGCTCCGTAGTGGATGTTGCCCAGGACCATGCTGTGACTCTCCCGCACCGCCCGTTCCAGCGTCGCGACGAGCCCGTCGTCGACGACCAGGCCGTCGGGCAGGGCGATGCCGGCCTCGCCCAAGAGCGGTTCGACGGCCTGGACGGCGCTCCCGAGCCAGGTGAAGACCGTGGAGCCGGCTTTCCCGCCCGCCATGGCCCCGGAGTCGACATCCGGCCACGGCAGGCCCGCGTCCAGGAACACGCGGGTGAGGTGCCGGCCGAAGTCCGGGGTTATCCGGTGGGCGCGGAACAGCGCGCTGAGCAAGGCGAAGCAATCGTCCCAGAGTGGGCAGCGCGGGACGCTGGCGTCCGTGTTGGAGACGTCCATGTCGTGCATGACGACGATGCCGCCGGGGCGGAGGAACCCGGCCAGGCGGCGCAGCGCGGCGGCCGGGTCCGGCAGGTACTGCAGGACGAACCGGCCGACCAACGCGTCGAACGGCTGTCGCGTGGGGCCGGAACCCGCCGGATCGAACTCCGACAGATCGGCATTCGCGAAGGTCACGAGGTCGGTGTATCCGCCAGAGGCGGCGCGCCCACGTGCCGCCTCAACCGCGGCGGGATCGCGTTCGACGCCGACGACTCGCCCGCCGGGGCCGACGATCTCCGCGGCGATGAACGCGACATCGCCCAGGCCCGACCCGACGTCCAGGACGGACATGCCCTCGGTGAGTCCGGCGCGGCGCAGTAACCGCGCCGTCCAGGGGCGCACGTAGGACGCCTGGATGAGCAGCCTGCGCTGTTCGAGCGCCGCGTGGCCGAGGAGATAACCGCTTGCGTGCTCCGGCGTGTCAGGCATGAAAACCGCCTCCGGGGGTGGGGCCGGATGTCGTTGAACGGTACGTCAGGCGGCCCCCGCACGGCGGCCCGGCAGGGTGATGTCGAATTCTCGCTAGCACGAGTACGTGACCACAGGCGATGCTTGGGTCATGCATGAGGACGTGGAACGCTGCGTACGCGCCGTCCAGTCGAAGGACGCGCGCTTCGACGGCTGGTTCTTCACCGCGGTGCTCACCACCGGGATCTACTGCCGGCCGAGCTGCCCGGTCGTACCGCCCAAAGAGCAGAACATGCGCTTCTACCCGAGCGCGGCCGCCGCCCAGCAGGCCGGCTTCCGTGCGTGCAAGCGCTGCCGCCCGGACGCCAGCCCCGGCTCACCGCAGTGGAACGAGCGCGCCGACCTGGTGGCCCGCGCCATGCGACTGATCGCCGACGGTGTCATCGACCGCGAGGGCGTGCCCGGCCTGGCCTCGCGCCTCGGCTACAGCACCCGGCAGATCGAACGCCAGCTCCACGCCGAGCTCGGCGCCGGCCCGCTGGCGCTCGCCCGTGCCCAGCGCGCCCAGACCGCCCGGCTGCTCATCGAGACCAGCAGGCTGCCGATGAGCGACGTCGCCTTCGCTGCGGGGTTCTCCAGCATCCGGGCGTTCAACGACACGGTGCGCGAGGTCTTCGCGCTGTCGCCGTCGGAGCTGCGGGCGCGCCTCGGGCGCGGGCACCCGGCGGAGACCTCCGGGACCCTGTCCCTCCGGCTACCGTTCCGTACTCCGCTGTGCCCGGACAACCTGTTCGGCCACCTCGCCGCGACCGGGGTGCCCGGCGTCGAGGAGTGGCGCGACGGCGCGTACCGGCGCACGCTGCGCCTCCCACACGGGCCCGGGGTCGTCTCCCTGCGGCCGACGCCGGACCACATCGCCTGCCGGCTGACCCTCACCGACCTGCGCGACCTGTCGATCGCGATCAGCAGGTGCCGCTGGACGCTCGACCTGGACGCCGATCCGGTGGCCGTCGACGAGCTGCTCCGGCAGGACCCGGTGCTGGCCCCGTACGTGAACAAGCACCCGGGACGGCGCGTGCCGCGCACCGTGGACGGCCCCGAACTCGCCATCCGCGCCGTACTCGGCCAGCAGGTTTCCACCGCCGCCGCGCGTACGCACGCGAAACGCCTGGTCACCACGCACGGCGAGCCCGTCACCGACCCCGAGGGCGAACTGACGCACCTGTTCCCGGACCCGGCCGCGCTGGCCGCCCTGGACCCCGCGTCGCTGGCGTTCCCGAAGTCACGCCGTACGACCCTGACGACGCTGGCCGGCGCCCTCGCCGCCGAGGAGATCGACCTGGGCCCGGGCAGCGACTGGAGCCGGGCGCGCGAGCGGCTCGCCACACTGCCCGGGATCGGCCCCTGGACCATCGAGACGATCGCCATGCGCGCCCTCGGCGACCCGGACGCCTTCATCGCCACCGACCTCGGCGTACGCATGGCGGCCCGCATGCTCGACCTGCCCACCACCCCGGCGGCGCTGGTCCGCCACGCGGCGGCCTGGCGGCCTTGGCGGTCCTACGCCGTCCAGTACCTGTGGGCCACCGGCGACCACGCCATCAACCGTCTGCCCTCCTGAAAGGACCCCGGATGCGCCGCCTCGCGCACACCACGACCGACAGCCCCGTCGGCCCGCTCACCCTCGTCGCCGCGGACGGCGCGCTGACCGGCCTGTACATGGACCGGCAGAGGTACCGGCCGGAGACCGAGACGTTCGGCGAACGCGACCACGCGCCGTTCGCGCAGGCGGTCGAGCAGCTGGAGGAGTACTTCGCCGGCCGGCTGACGGAGTTCGACCTGCCGCTGGCCTTCGTCGGCACGCCGTTCCAGCGGCTGGTCTGGGAGGCGCTGCTGAAGGTCCCGTACGGGCGGACCGTGTCGTACGGGCAGCTCGCGGACCGGCTCGGCCGGCCGACCGCGGCACGCGCCGTGGGCCTGGCCAACGGCCACAACCCGATCAGCATCATCGTGCCGTGCCACCGCGTCGTCGGCTCGAAGGGCGACCTGACCGGCTACGGCGGCGGGCTGGAGCGCAAGCGGCATCTGCTGGACTTCGAGCGGACGGTCACGACGACACGCGTCAGGACGTGAGACCCGCCCGGGCACGCCACTCGTCCGCGAGCATCGCGTAGACCACCTCGTCGGTCCACTCGCCCTTGACGATCTCGTTCTGGACCAGGTGGGCCTCGCGGCGCATCCCGAGGCGTTCGAGCACCCGCGCCGAGGCGGTGTTGCGCGCGTCGAGGCGGCCGACGACCCGGTGCAGGCCGTACGCCTCGAAGCCGAGCCGCAGCACCACCTCGGCGGCCTCGGTCGCGTAGCCGTGGCCGCCGAAGTCGGGGTGGAAGATGTAGCCGATCTCGCCCTGGCGGTGCTCGCGGCTGACCCAGATCAGCTGGACGTCGCCGATGAGCTTGCCGGTCTCGGGCAGCACCACGGCGAGGGTGAGGTTGTCGCCCTCCTCGCTCAGCCCGGAGGCGGCGATCTTCATGGCCAGCGATCCCCGGGCCTGGGTGTGGTCCCGCACGCCCCAGTAGAGGTAGCGCGTCACGTCCGGGCGGGACTGGATGTCGTGAACGTCGTCGAGGTCGTCTTCGGTGTAGAGCCGCAGGAGGAGCCGGTCGGTCGTGATCGGCAGGTCGGGAGTCACCATCCCGGCCATGCTATTGACCTGCCGGGTCGGGAAGGCAAACGATTTACCGGCGGGGGTCCCCTGAGGCAGGCTGGAGGACATGCTCATCACGACCGGCGCGGACGTCGCCGAGCAGACCCGCGCGTACAACCAGTCCCTGTCCAAGGTCCTCGCGGCCATGCCCGCGCACCACGAGGTGGACGACCCGGCCGCCTCGCGTGCGGCGCGCGCCCGTGGCGAAGGGGCGTTCCCCGCCCCGGTGACGCTGCCGGAGGGGCAGGATCGTACGGTCCCGGGGCGCGCCGGGGACGTACCCGTACGCGTGTTCACCCCGCCCGTCGTACGCGGCGTGTACCTCCACATCCACGGCGGCGGCTGGACGCTCGGCACGGCCGCGGCCCAGGACGTCCTGCTGTGGCGCCTCGCCCAGGCGGCCGAGCTCGCGGTGGTGAGCGTGGACTACCGCCTCGCGCCCGAGCACCCCTACCCGGCCGGGCCCGACGACTGCGAGGACGCGGCGCGGTGGCTGGTCGCGGGCGCCGCGCGGGAGTTCGGCACCGACCGGCTGGCCATCGGCGGCGAGTCTGCGGGCGCGCACCTGGCGGTCGTGACGCTGCTGCGCCTCGGCGACCAGGCGGCGGCGTTCCGCGCCGCGCAGCTGACCTTCGGCGCCTATGACCTGTCGATGACGCCGAGCCAGCGGCAGTGGGGCGAGCTGAACCTCTCGCTGTCCACACCGATCATGGCCTGGTTCTACGACCAGTTCCTGCCGGGGACTAGCGCGGAGGAGCGCCGGCGGCCCGACGTCTCGCCGCTGTACGCCGACCTGTCCGGCCTGCCGCCGGCCCGGTTCGTCGTCGGCACCCAGGATCCGCTGCTGGACGACACGCTGTTCATGGCGGCGCGCTGGGAGGCGGCCGGCAACGGGGCCGTGCTGGAGGTGGTCGCCGAGGCCGCCCACGGCTTCCTGCAGTTCCCGCTGAAGGTCGCCGAGCGGGAGCTCGCGGCGCAGGAGGAGTACCTCGCCAAGGCCGTCGCCGGCTGAGTCACCAGTGCGCGGGGCGCGTAAGCGCCGGCGGGAGGCCCGTACGCGCGTCGCCGCGCGCGGCGTCGAGCTGGGACTGGGTCACGAAGAGCCCGCCGGCCAGGTCCGCTCCGCGCAGGTCGGCGTCCCGCAGGTCGGCTCCGGTGAGGTCGGCCCTGGTCAGGCGGGCCTCGCGCAGGTCCGCGCCGATGAGGTAGGCCCCGCGCAGGCTCGCGCCGGTGAGATCGGCGCCGCGCAGGCTCGCGCCGATCAGGTCGCCGCCGGCGTGGTCCTTGCCGTCCGCGCCGCGGGCGAGCGTGGCGGCGCGGCGCAGCAGGGCGTTGACCTCGCGGCGGCGGGCGGCCACGTCGAGCGCGCGCAGGGTCTCGGGCGGCTCGCGGGTGAGGCGCTCGACGGACTCACGTGCCCGGGTGAGGTCGGCGTGGAGCTCGCGGGCCGCGGGCAGGGTGATCGCCTCCGTGAGGTACCAGAGGAGTTCGTGCAGGTCACGCATTACCGGGAACACCGCGAACATCGAGGCGGCGGTCTCCGGATCCTGCCGCCAGTCGCGGCCGGCGAAGGTGACCTGGGAGACCTTCTGGCCCGCGCCGAAGCAGTCATAGACGGTGCAGCCCTTGAACCCCTGCGCCCGCAGCCGCGTGTGGATGCCGCAGCGGAGGTCCTGCCGCAGGTTGGGGCAGGACCTCCCGGCCTTCTTGCCGATGGCGAAGTCGGCCGAGGCGGAGAAGGCCGGCGCGACGCAGCACAGCGCGAAGCAGTTCGCGCAGTCGGCTCGGAGCTCGTGAAGGCCCATGTCAGACCTCCCCGTATGAGCTGAATGCGCCGGTCGAGGTTAATTTAGCCGACCTGGGCTATGTGGGCGGGGTACGGTCCGCGCCGATGGCGACGCCGACGATCGTGCAGGGCACGGTGCCGCGGTTGTGCCAGACGTGCCGGGTGCCGTTCTGGATGAGCACGTCACCCGCCCGCAACACCGTCTGCTCGCCGTCGTCGAGTGGTGTGCATCCCGTGGCGCCGGGCTCATTCGCGGCCATCGCGCCCGGCATCCGCCGCTCCAGATCCTCCAGCGCCGCGGCCACATCCAGATCCGGAGGCGGGATCGGTTCACCTGGCGGGACCGTGTTGATCATGAAGCGCGACGTTCTCCAGGCCGTCCAGCCGCTGGCACCGTCGGTGCACCTGAGCCTGCTCGGCGACCGCAACGACCCCGGGTCCAGGACGCGGTCCGCCAGGTGAACGAAGCCGGCTCGAACTCCTGGCCCGTAGCTACCGCGAGCTCGGCCTGCCGCCGGACCGGGCGACGTCTCGGGCGCGGGTCGGCCACGTGGCCATCCTCGGGCTGCTGCACCTGGCCCAGACCGATCCGGACGCCCCGCACTCGCCGACGAGACGTTCGCCATCTTCCTGCCGTCATGACGCCGCACTCCTGACGAACTCCGCGATGGCCCAGGCCAGTGCCTCCGGCCGGTCCAGGGGGAGGAGGGTGAGGCTGTCGTCGATCTCGACAAGGCGGCCGTACGGGAGGAGTCCGGCGAGGCGCCGGCCGTGACCGGGTGGCATCACCCGGTCCTCGCTCGCCCACACCACGAGGACGGGACGGTCGAAGCCGGGCAGCCGCTCGGCCGCCGTGAGCAGGAGCCCGGTGTCCGCGCCGGCCGCCCGCAGCATCCGTACGGTGTCGCGGCGGATCTCCGGCCGGGTCAGGACCGGCCGCATCCACCGCGCCGTGGCGGCGTCACCCCGCTTGGTCAGCCACCCGAACGCGATCGGCAGCCGCCGGACCATCCGAAGCCGCATCTGCTGCATGAACAGCCCGAACAACCCGGGGGAGAGGCGGCCGGCGGCCACGAGTGTCCTGCCGGTCAGGCCGGGCGGGAAGTTGTCGAACGCGTCGCAGGAGGCCAGCACGGCCCGCCCGACGCGTTCGCCGCCCTCGGCCATGATCAGCTGGACGAGCGCGCCGCCGGTGTCGTTGCCGGCGAGGGTGACCTCGCGCAGGTCGAGGCGGTCGAGGTACTCCGTCACCAGCCGGGCGATCCCGGGCAGCGACAGGTCCGCGTCGGCGCGCATCGGGTGGCGGTGCGCGCCGAGCGGCAGCGTGGGCACGAGGCACCGGTGGCCGGGCGACAGCTCGGCCACCGGCCCGTCCCACAGCGAGGCGTCCATCATGAACCCGTGCAGCAGCACGAGCACCGGACCCTCGCCGCCGGTGTCCTCGTACTCGATCGTCCCGGCGGACAGCTCGATCGTCGTCATGTCAGCGCGGCTCGGCGGAGAGAGTGACGTCCAGGTCGACCAGGTGGCGGCGCAGGAAGTCCACCTCGGCCTCGACGGCCCGCTCGTGTTCGCCGAGGAACGGCGCGTAGTGCCCGCCCGGCACCCGTACGAGCTCGGCGCGGGGAGCGCGGCCCGCGGCGTCGACGGCCGGTTGCGCGAGCGCGGTCTGGTCCTGGTCCGCCACCAGGACGAGCAGCGGGCAGCGAATCCCGGCCGCGAGACGGCCGGGCCGGTAGGTCGCGATGCCCGGCACGGAGCGGGCCGCGATCTCCTGCCGCCACTCGGGATACCGGTTGCCGGGGTTGAGCGCCCGGTCGCCGTCGAGGCTGTCGGGGGTCGTCAGGAGCGTGACGGTGCCCGGCTCGGCGGCGAGCGGCACCAGCAGCGGCCGGCGGCGGGGGAGCAGGTCCAGCAGGACCCGGCCGGTGAGACGCAGCGTCGCGAGCGGCCGCTGGAACTTCGAGGCCGCGCGCGCGGCGGCCAGGCCGTCGGCGTTCGGCGTCTGCGCGATCGCCGCCGCCGTCCGTGAGTCGCGCGCCGCGATCTCGAAGACGTGGCCGCCCGACAGGGAGAAGCCCCAGACCGCGAGCCGGGCCGGGTCGACCTCCGGCAGGGTCGCGGCGTAGGTGAGCGCGGCCCCCCAGTCGGCGACCTGGCTCTTGACGCGGACGACCTGGCGCGGCCGGCCTCCGCTCTCACCGAGGCGGCGGTAGTCGAAGGCGAGGACGGAGAAGCCCGCCTCGTGGAACCGCTTCGCGAACGGGTCGGTGCCCGGTTCCTTGGTGACCCCGCCACCGCCGGCCATGATCACGCACGCGCCGTTGGTGCCCGGGTAGTGCCAGGCGGCGCACTCCACGTCGCCGCTGACGAATCGGGCCTTCTTCCGGTCTTCCGGCATGCCGACCTCCACGTGGTTCTTCTCGTTGCTCTCCAAGAAGTGAACCACGTGGTTCGCAAAGTACGTACGGGGGGTCTCCCGCGGTTATTCGGCCGCCGCCTCCTCGCGTTCGAGCGCGCGGGCCAGGGCCTCGAAGCCCGCGGCGATCCCGGCGGTGTCACCGCTGGTCCGCGCGTCGACCAGGAAGCCCCGCAGCGTCGCGAGGATCATCTCGGCGACCTCGAGCCGGCGCCGCTCGGACCAGTGCTCGGGGCAGATGGACAGCAGAGTCGGGAGGTACTGGCGTGAGGCGCCCCGGCCGAGCTCGGCGTAGCGGTCGGAGTCGTACATCGCCAGGCCGATCGCCTGGTCGAGCACGCGCGCCTCCTCGCCGACCAGGACGGGCCACACGGCGCGTACCCAGTCGGCCAGGCTGCGGCGTCCCGGCTCCGCGGTCGCCACGGCGAGCGCCCGTTCGATGCGCCGGTCGCGCAGCTTGAAGATGGCCTGTATGAGCAGGTCATCGGCGCTGTCGAAGTGGTAGAGCAGCACCTTGTGCGTCGCGCCGGCGGCCCGCGCGGCACGCCGGAGGGAGAAGTCCACGAGCCCGTTGACCGCCAGGTCGTCGGTGACCCGTTCGAGAAGCTCGCGCCGCCGGGCCTCGCCGCGCGGCGACCCCGCCGAACGCCGGTAGCCCGCACGCCCGTCGTTCACGTCCACGACCGGTCATCCTCACACATGGCTCGGCCGTACGAGGGCGGTGGCGAGTTCGGTCAGCTGGGCACGCCGTTCGGGGGAGAGGTGCTCGGTGAGCGCGATGACGCGGCGGCCGATCTCGGCGCCGCAGTCTTCGGTGAGCCGCCGGCCGAAGGGGGTGAGGGAGACCAGCACGGCGCGGCCGTCGTGGGGGGAGGGTGAGCGCTGGACCAGGCCGCGTTTCTCGGCGCGGGTCACCAGGCCGGTCATGGAGGACTTGTCCAGGCCGAGGTGGCGGCCGAGCTCCAGCATGCCGGCCTGCCGGTCGCGCAGGACGCCCAGGAGCCTGACCTGGGTGATCGACAGGTCCTGTTCGGCGCCGGCGGCGGACAGGATGCCCTGCACCAGGAAGGACAGCTGCACCAGGGCGTCCACCGGATTCAGGGGGTCCTCGGGCGGGGTGGTCATGGTGACCAGCGTACTTGACCTAGTACGTGGCACAAACTATCTTCAAAAGTAGTACGTGACACAAACCATCTTGCGCCTCCGGAACGGGAGAACCCCTCATGCACGCCGCAGTCGTCCACTCCTTCGACAGCCCGCCCCGCTTCGACAGCTTCCCGACCCCGTCCGCGTCGGGGGAGCACGAGATCCTGGTCGACGTCCTGGCCGCCGGCCTGCACCCGCGGGTGCGCTCGGCCGCCGACGGCAGCCACTACACCTCCGAGGGCACGCTGCCGCTGATCCCCGGCGTCGACGCGGTCGGCCGTACGCCCGAGGGCGAGCTGATCTACTTCGTCGCTCCCGACGACGCCCTGGGCACGATGGCCGAGCACGCCGTCGTCGACCGCCGCCGGGCGATCACCCTGCCGGCCGGCGCCGACCCGGCCACCGTCGCCGCCGCCATGAACCCGGCGATGTCCTCCTGGGTGGCGCTGCGCCGCCGCGTCTCCTTCCGGCCCGGCGGCTCGGTCCTGGTCCTGGGCGCCACCGGCAACGCCGGGCAGCTCGCCGTCCAGATCGCGGGGCGCCTCGGCGCCGCCCGGGTGATCGGCGCCGGCCGCGACCCGCAGCGCCTGGACCTGCTGAAGGGCCTCGGCGCGGACGAGGTCGTCGCCCTGGACGGCGACGACGCCTTCGACCGGCTCGGGCGGGCGGCCGGGGACGTCGACGTCGTGATCGACTATCTGTGGGGTACGCCCACCGAGCAGGCCATGCCCGCGCTGCTGACCGCCCGTACGGATCGCTCGAAGGCCCTGACCTGGATCCAGATCGGCTCGATGGCGGGCCGTGAGATCACCTTGCCCTCGTTCCTGCTGCGCGCGGGGAACCTCACGGTCATGGGCAGCGGACAGGGCTCCGTGACCACCGCCGGCATCGTCGCCGAGCTGCCGTCACTGGCCGAGGAGATCGCCTCCGGCGCCCTGGCCGTGGACCCGCTGCCGGTACCGCTGAACCAGGTCGAGCGGGCCTGGAACACCCCGGTCGCCCCCGGCCGCCGCGTCGTCCTGACCCCCTGATCCGACGTCACACGGGGGGCGTTTCGCTACGCTTGGCCGCCGTTTGATCCGGCTGGGAGCTGATAGCGCATGACGTCGGTCGACGAGACGATCCTCACCGCCGTACACGGCCTCGCCGAACGCCTCGATGAAGACCGATCCGAGCCGGCCGAGCTCGCGGCGTCGTTGCCGGGCTCCCTCGATGGTCCGCCGGAGGCGGCGCTGGCCCTGGCGCACCTCTATCTCCGGCTGCGGGCCCACATCCGGCCCCGTCCCTGGCCGCGGTGGCGTGAGGCGGACCTGCCGGCCCGGGTCCAGATCGCCTGGCTGAGCGCCGAGATCGCCGACCGTCCGGAGACCCTGCGGGACGAGCCCGCGGGCGAACTGCTCTACCAGGCCGTCCACGGGATCGACGTGGCCGACGTGGACGAACCGGAGAGCCTTGTCCGGGAGCTGTCGGGCCGGCCCGATCCCGTGTTGCGGGCCGAGGCGCTGCGGGTCACCCGCCAGGCCGTGCGCACCGGCCTGCTGGCACCGGAACGAGCCCGGACGCTCGTGGTCCGGCTCGCCGGGGAACCCGGCGTGGATGCCGCCCCGGCGGCGCTGCGTGAGCTGGCCGAACCCTGGGCCGCGTTGGATCCGCTGCCACGAGAGCATCTGTACCGGCTCCTCGGGACCGGCGCCGCCTGCTCGGCGGCGATCGAGGTCGCGGCCCGCCACGGGCATCAGGACGTGCTCCGCAGCGTGGCCGCCGACCTTGATCGGCCCCCGGCGCTCCGGCGGCGCGCGCTGGAGCTGCTCGGGGACCTGACGAGCCGCGAGGACATCCGCGCCCTCGTGGACCTCGCCGCCACCGACCCGCTCCTGCTCGCCGGGCCGGTCGTCCGGTGCCTGCGCGGGCTGCACCGGCGCGGACACTTCCCGGCGGGCGAGGACGCACCGGTGATCGTGCGCCTGGCCATCGCCGACCACTCGGTGCCCGCGAACGAGGTCGCCACCATCTTGTTCTCGTGCCGGCGCGAGACGCTCCAGGAGCTGACGACGGCGGCCGTGGACGATCCGCACTGGCCCCGGCGGCTCGAACTCCTGACCGCCCTGACCGCTCAGGGCACCGGGGACCTTCCGGCGGGGGAGAAGGTCACCGATCTCCTGCGCACCGCGCCGGATCCGCGCCCGTTCCTGCAAGCGATCCGCGCGCTGCGCCATACGGCCGCCGAGGAGACCGTCATCGCCGCGCTCCCCCGATCACCCGCGGCGGCGCTGGAGGCTCTTGAGGCCGTGGGCGGAGCCCGGACGGTCACGGCCCTGCGAGACGGGCTGGGCCTGAACGGACCGGACGCCGCCGGCACTGTGGCGCCTTACCTGCGGCCGGTCCGCCACCGGGCCCTGGAAGTGCTGTGGCATCTCACCGAGGACCCCGACCGGCGACAGCAGATCCTCGTTCGGCTCGACCCGCGGGATCTGCCTCGCCGGATCGCCGCCGACCTCGGCGGCCCGGACGAACGGGAACTGGCGTTGCTCCGCGCGGGCCTGGACCCGGACCGGCCCGTCGCCGCCCTGTGCGAGCTGGCGCGCAACGGCGGTTCCCGTACGGTGCCGGCCATCGCCGACCTTCTGCTGCGGGTCGTGTCGGACCTGGCGGCGTCCTGGACGCCGGGCGCCTCCGGCGGCGAACCCGCGCTGCCGCAGGAGGTCGTCGCGGCCATTCGTGACCTCGGTGGTCGCCTCCACGAGAGAGCGAAGATCCGGCCGCGCTGCCTTCTGGACGCCGCGGACGCACGCGAGGCCTCCGAGGCGCTCGTCGCGAGCATCGCGCTCGACCTGCTGGACCGCCCCGCGCTCACGGCGGCCGAGCAGATGATCCTCCTCGACCTGCTCCTCCAGACCCCCCACCGTGGAATCCGGTCACGAGTACATCCGCTGCTACGCCACCGTGACCGCCACGTCCGCAAGCACGTGATCGCGCTACTCGCCCGCGACGCCGACGGCGAGGACGCACAGGCACTGTCGGCGAGCCTGATCCCGCTCACCACCGCCCCCGACGTACAGACCGTACGCCAGGCACTGCTCGCGCTCGGGCACGCGCGCGCTCACTGGGCCGCCGCGGCGATCGCGGCCTGCCTCGACCACCCCAACATGAACGTCAAGAAGACCGCCGCGACCTCGCTGGCCCGTGCCGGCGCCCCCGTGGCCGTGCCGAAGCTGCTGTCGTGGCTCGGCAGGCACGACAACCCGGGCCTGCGCGACGCGCTCGCCGAGGCGTTGCGGACGATCCTCGGCGACGCCTACGCCGCCACCGTCGTCGCCGCGGCCGACCGCGCCGCCGACGACCGTACCCGCACTCTGCTGCTGACCGGCCTCGACCGCTCGCTGTCCGCGCGTGCCGTCGGAGCTCTGGCCGACCAGGGGTCACCGGCCGGGGCCACCCTGCTCTCGCTCGTCGCCGCGGGCCGGCTCACCCTCGGTTCGGGTACGGCCACGGAACTGGCGGACCGGATGGCCGCCTACGGCATCACACCGCCGGCCGGTCATGAACCGCCGGACGCGGCACCGGACGCCGAGCTCGACGCCCTGGCGAGCCGCGGCTGGAACACCGAGGTCGCACGGCGCCTCGCGGAAAGGTACGAACGGGATCCCGGCGAGCCGGCCGCCGAACGGCTGGCCGGGCTCCGGCCGATGCTGGCACGCTGGCTGGAACTGGCCGGCGAGGAGCCGGAACACCGCGGCCGGGTCCTGGGGTTCACGCTGCGGCTCTGCCCCCCGCCGTGGACCGACGGCGAGATGGAGACCTTCGCGCGGTCGGTACGGACGCTGGTCGCCGGTTTGGCCGAGGTCGGCGACGGTGACCGTCTCCTCACACTGCTCGAGGACGCGGTGGTGCGGCTGCCCTCCGCCGAAGGGTTCGACGTCGCCACGCGGATTCGCGCGCTGCCGCCGGAGGCTGCGGGCAGCCGGTCCGCGCTGGTGGTGCTGCGCCGATGCGGCGCGGTGCTGACCCGCACCGATCTCGCGCGGGCGCTGGCCGCCGCGCGTACGGGGGCGAACCCGTGGCTGGCCGAGGAAGAGGTGTTGCGGGAGGCGTTCGGGCCACCCGAACCGATCACCGCCGCGCCCGAGCGCCCCGCCGTACGCCGATGGCGGGAGGCCCTCGCCGCAGCCGTCCGCACCCCCGACGCCCTCCGGCGATTCCGCGCCGCGGACCGGCCCGGCCTCGACCCTCATTCACGGGACCGGCTCAACGCGCTGCTCGGCGTCTTCCCCGCCGCCGGCGCCGGGGTCCGCGACGTACTGCTGGACTGGATGCTCGAACTGCAGCCGCTCGACGCACCGTCGTGGACCATCGCGGAGGACGCCCGCCGGCCCGCGCCGACCGCCGGCGATCGGGACCGGCCCCGCTCGGCGGCCCTGCGCGAGCACCTGCTGGAGATGCTGGACGATCCCGCGCGGGGGCAGCGCGAAACCGCGGCCCGCGCCCTGCTGAGCTGGCCCGAACCCCGGTTCCGGCTCACGGTGCTGCGCGCCTTCCTCGACGGCCGGGTCGACCTCACCGTCACCTCGGATCTCGCGCACGCCCTGACCCTCATGGGCGAGACCGAACTCCGCGAGACCGGCGGCGACGCGGCTCGCGAACGGATCGCCCGCGTCGCCGCACATCTGCGGCCACCCGACGTGGAACGGCTCATCCCCGTGCTGTTGTCATGGTGGGAACACGGCGGACCCTCCCTTCACGCGTCGGCCTGGCGGGCGTTGCGCACGGCGGCCCCCGACGTCCTGGCCGAGACCCTGTCCAGACGCCTCGAAACCGGGGCCTGGGGCCTGCTCGATCTCATCTCCGGCGTCGCGCTGCTGCGTACCCCCGCGCTGGCGCGGGTGCACCGGCGGCTGCGCGACGAAGGACGCGCGGACCTCGCGGACAAGATCCTGCTGGCGGAAGGGCCGCTGCGCCATCCCGACGCGGCCCGGCAGGACTCCGCCGCTCTCTCGGCACTCCGCGGCCGAAGCCGTGTTCCGGCTGCCCGGGAACATCGGCCGTCCCGGGCGGAACTGCTCGACCTGGCCCGTACCGGGAGCCCCGAGCAGATCCGCCGGGCGCTGACCCTGCTCGCCGAGCGTCACGAAGCCGACCCTGCCCGCGATCCCGAACTCGAGGGACTGCTCGCCGGGTCGCTCGGCCATCCCGAGGCGAGAGTCCGGCTGCACGCTCACCGGATCTCCCGCAGGGTGCTGGACCACGAGGACTACCTGGAACAGACCTCGCTGCTCCTCGACGACCGGCAGCCCGACATCGTGCGCTCGGCGGTCAAGACCCTGTGCCACGCGGGGTGGAGGCCGGCCGTCCCCGCACTGGTCGGTCTGCTCACGCACTCCCACACGGCAGTCCGGAGGGCCGCCTCCGACGGACTCGCGCTCTTCGGCGCGCCGGCGATCCCCGCGCTCAGGCACGCCGCCGGCCGGGCACGCCCGGACAAACGACACCTCTACACCACCGTGCTCGAGAAGATCGCCACTGACCTGGAACCCGACGGCCGGCAGGCATGACCTCCGTCACAGCGCGTACTCCGGAAGCGGGCCGGGTCCCTTGGCCTGGCCGAGGCGGTCCATCGCGGTGAGGGCCCGCATCACCGGCAGTCGCGAGAGGGTGTCGCGGGCCCACCGCCCGCCCGCGGTCCTCGGCACGATGAGGCGGACGTTGGGGCCGATCCGCTGCTTCTTGCGGACCAGGGCGCGGTGGCCGTCGTGGAAGCGGGGGAAGGCGACCCGGTGGTCTCCGCCGGCGGCGGCGAGCTCCCCGGCCAGCCGGTACGCGCCGACCAGGGCCAGTTCGGCGCCCGCGCCCGAGGCGGGGGAGGCGCACCAGGCGGCGTCGCCCGCCAGCCCCACCCGGCCACGGGACCAGGACTCCATGTGCACCTGGCCGAGGGCGTCGAAGTAGAAGTCCGGGTCGGCGAGGGCGGCCTTCAGCAGGTCGCCGGTGCGCCAGGACCGCTCATTCGCGAACGCCTCTTCGATCAGTCGCTTGTGCTGGGCGACGTCACGATGGTCATAGGTCAGCGGCGCGGAGCGGAAGACGAAGTAGGCCTTGGCCTGGGCGTGGTTGCCGGACCGGTAGATCCCGGCCATCTTGCCCGGCGTGTTGAACATCGTCACCCAGCGGTTCTCGCCGAGGGAGGCGTCGGTGTCGGCGAAGGCGAAGTAGTGGCCCTTGTGCCGTACGAACCGCTCCTCCCCGCCGAAGGCCAGGCGGCGGACGGTGGAGTGCGTGCCGTCGGCGCCGATGACCAGGTCGAAGCGGCGGTCGGGCGCGCGCTCGAAGGCGACCGTCACGCCGTCCTCGTCCTGTTCCAGACGCCGGATGGAGTCGCCGAACAGGTACTCCGCGTCGGCCGTCTCGTGCAGCATCGCCACCAGGTCGCCGCGCATGATCTCCACTGCGCCGGGCTCGTCGGTGCCGATGCGCGCGACGGCGCGGTCGGCGGCGTCGACGAACTTCATGCCCCGTACGTCGGCGGCCGCCGCGCGAACGGCCGGCAGAATGCCCATGCGCTCCACGACCGCGATGGCCTGGCCGCGCACGTCGACGCCGTTGCCGCCGGCGCGCAGCGCGGGAGCGCGTTCGACGACGGTGGGCCGGAATCCGTACCTGGCCAGCCAGTGGGCCAGCGTCAGCCCGGCGATACTCGCCCCGGAGATCAGAACGTCCACAGGAGTCCCCCTCGCGTACGATAAGTGGAATACGTGTTCCAGATTATGTGGAAGGGGCGTTCCATTTGTCAACGAACCCCGGGCGGCGGCGCCGCCGGGCCGACGCCGTACGCAACCGCGAGCTCGCCCTGGAGGCGGCCACGGCCCTGCTCGCCGAGCCGGACGCCACCCTCACCGTCGAGGCCATCGCCCAACGGGCGGGCCTGGGCGCTGCCACCGTCGTCCGCGCCTTCGGCGGCAAGAACGCCCTCATGGACGCCGCGGTCGCCGGCCTGCTCGAACCCGTGGTCCGGCGCGCCCGTGAGCTGCTGGAGACCGCGAGCGCCGAGCAGGCGCTGCGGACCTTCCTCGCCGAGCTGATCGCCTTCCAGTCCGCGCACCACGCCATCAGCGGCCAGCTGTTCGGCCTCGACCTGCCCGCCACCACGGCCCTGCGAAAGCGGCTGGTGGAGACCGCGGAGGAGATGATCATCGAGGCGCAACGGGACGGCACGATCCGTACGGACCTCGAGCCCGCCGTGATCACCACCCTGATCGGCGAGACCGCCTACGCGATCGCCCGTACACGGCCGGCGTCCGAAGAACTCACCGGCGCCTTCATCGCCGTCATGATGGACGGCCTGCGGCCCCCGGTGATCGGCTCGCCGACGGCCATCATCTAGCGCAGGGTCGCGATGCCGGCCAGGAAGATGTCGACGCCGGCGAGGAACTGCTCGCGGTCGTCGTGCTCGGGCAGCCGCGTCGCCGCCGCGTGCGTGAACGGGTACCGGCCAGGATCCAGCTGCGCCCACTGCTCGGCGACGGTGGCCAGGTAGGCCGCTCGGTCCGGGTCGCCGCCGGCGCGGCGCCGGGCGTTCGCGGCGTTCTGCCCGGCGACGCCGAGGACGTAGTTCACGAGCGCGCCGGCCGCGTCGAAGAGCGCTCGCTCGGGGACGGCGAGCGCGTCCAGCAGCCGGCCGATGCTCTCGTAGAACTCCAGCAGCGTGGGCCGCCACGGCTGCCGGGAGAGTTCGGCGCCGACCCAGGGGTGCGCGTCGATCGCGTCGAACAGGCCCAGTGCGACGCTGCGCAGGGCCTCCCGCGGGTCCGCGTCGACGACCACGCCGGCCAGCACTCGGGTGACGATGTCGTCGGTGGCTGCCGCGAGCAGGTCGCCCTTGTCCGCGACGTGGTGGTAGATCGCTCCGTAGCCGGTGTTCAGGCGAGTGGTCAGCGCACGCAGTGTCAGCGCGGTCTCGCCGCCGTCGTCCAGAAGGTCGGTCGCGGTCTGGATGATCAGCTCCCTGGACAGCGCGTCCGTGCGCCGCGGAGATCTTTTCGCCATGGTCCTCAGTGTGACAGCAATGGATCGCCGATCCAAAGCGGTGCTAGCGTGTTGGAGCAGCGATCCAACATGGATCACCTGGGGAGGAAGTCCATGCCGACATCGGTCACGATCATCGGAGCAGGTCTGGGCGGGCTTGTGCTGGCCCGCGTCCTGCACGTGCACGGCATCCCGGCCACGGTCTATGAGGCGGAGCCCTCGCCGGACGCGCGCCGTCAGGGCGGGCTGCTCGACATCCACCCCCGGAACGGCCGGCCGGCGCTGGAGGCGGCCGGCCTGGCCGAGGAGTTCCGGGGGCTCGTCCTGCCCGGCCGCGAGTCGTACCGGATCCTGGACCAGGCGGGGACCGTGCTCCTCGACCTGCCCGACGACGGCACCGGCCAGCGCCCCGAGGTGTCGCGCGGCGCGCTGCGGCAGACGCTGCTCGACGCGCTTCCACCCGGTACCGTCCGGTGGGGGCACGAGGTCACCGAGGTGCGGGCCCTCGACGAGAGCCGTCATGAGGTCACCTTCGCCGACGGCACCACCGTTGTCGCGAGCCCGCTCGTCGGCGCCGACGGCGCCTGGTCGCGGGTACGCCCGGTGCTGTCCGGCGTCACCCCCGACTACGTCGGCGTCTCCGTCGTTGAGACGTTCCTGTTCGACGGCGACACCCGCCATCCCACCGCCGCGGAAGTGGTCGGCGCCGGATCGATGTTCGCGCTCGCGCCGGGCCGCGGACTCCTGGGTCATCGGGAGGGCGGCGGGACCCTGCACGTCTACGCGCAGCTGACGAAACCCGAGGACTGGCTCGCCGGCCTCGACCTCACCGACGCCGCGACCCTGACCGCGCGGGTCGTGAAGGAGTACGACGGCTGGGCCCCGGAACTCACCGCCCTGATCACCGACAGTGACACCCCGCCGGTCCTGCGCCGCCTCTTCACGCTGCCGGCCGGGCACCGCTGGGACCGTGTGCCGGGCGTGACCCTGCTCGGCGACGCCGCCCACCTCAGGCCGCCGAACGGTGAGGGCGCCAACCTGGCCATGTTGGACGGCGCCACGCTCGGCCAGGCCCTCGCCGCGCACCCTGACGATGTGGAGGCCGCGCTCGCCGAGCACGAACAGGGCATGTTCTCCCGCGCCGGCGTCGTGGCGGCGGACGACGACATGTACACGATCATGATCGGTGACGACGCGCCCCACAGCATGCTCGCCCTGATGACCGGAGCCGGGCAGGCGGCGCCTTCGCCGCCGTCATGACGGACGGTCTGCGGCCCCGGTGAGCGGCCCGCACGTCGGCGCGTTTGTGCGGACCCCACAACATCGGCAGCGAAACACGCTAAGTCCCCGCCTTTCCGGTATCGGGGCCCAGCCGAGAGGATGTACGCCGGTTGCGGCGGGGACGGCCGCCGTGCTCACCGGCTCCGAAAGGCCCGCTCAGTGTTCAGTCGTGTCGCCATTGTCAACCGCGGTGAAGCCGCCATGCGGCTCATCCACGCCGTTCGGGACCTGTCCGCCGAGACGGGGACGCGGATCGAGACCGTGGCCCTGTACACCGACTCGGACCGGACGGCCACGTTCGTCCGCGAGGCGGACATCGCCTACGACCTCGGGGCCGCCGCGAACCGCCCCTACCTCGACCACGCGGTCCTCAGGCAGGCCCTGATCGAGACCGGCGCGGACGCGGCGTGGGTCGGCTGGGGCTTCGTGGCCGAGGACCCCGCGTTCGCCGACCTGTGCGCCGAGATCGGCGTGACCTTCGTCGGCCCGAGCGGCGAGGCCATGCGCAGGCTCGGCGACAAGATCGGCTCGAAGCTGATCGCCGAAGAGGTCGGGGTGCCCGTCGCGCCGTGGAGCCGCGGCCCGGTGGAGACGCTGGAGGAGGCGAAGGCCGCGGCGGAACACATCGGCTACCCGCTGATGCTGAAGGCGACCGCGGGCGGCGGCGGCCGCGGCATCCGGAAGGTCTCCGACGCCGAGGAGCTCACGCATGCCTACGAGCTGACGCGCCAGGAGGCCAAGCGCGCGTTCGGCAGCGGCGTCGTGTTCCTCGAACGCCTGGTGACCGGCGCCCGGCACGTCGAGGTGCAGGTCATCGCCGACGGGCAGGGCACCGCGTGGGCGCTGGGCGTACGCGACTGCTCCGTGCAGCGCCGCAACCAGAAGATCATCGAGGAGTCCGCGTCCCCGGTCCTGGGCGCCGAGCAGGTCGCCGAGCTGAAGGCGGCGGCCGAGCGGCTCGTGCTCGCGGTCGACTACCAGGGCGCGGGCACCATCGAGTTCCTGTACCACCCCGGCGAGCGGCTGTTCGCGTTCCTCGAGGTCAATACCCGTCTGCAGGTCGAGCACCCGATCACCGAAATCACCACCGGCGTCGACCTGGTGAAGGCCCAGCTGCGCGTCGCGGCCGGAGACAAGCTCGACGGCGACGCGCCGGAGGAGTGGGGGCACGCCGTCGAGGCGCGCCTCAACGCCGAGGACCCCGACCGCGACTTCGCCCCCTCGCCCGGCCGGATCGCGCGGCTGACGCTGCCCAGCGGCCCCGGCATCCGCGTCGACACCGGGTTCAGCGAGGGCGACACGATCCCCGCCGACTTCGACTCCATGATCGCCAAGATCATCGCGCACGGCCGTGACCGTGCCGAGGCGCTGGCCCGCCTGCGCCGGGCGATGACCGAGACGGTCGTCATCATCGAGGGCGGCGTGACGAACAAGAGTTTCGTCCGTCTGCTCCTCGACGAGCCCGCGGTGATCGACGGGTCCGCCGACACCGGCTGGATCGACCGCGTACGCGCCGAGGGCGCCCTCGTCTCCCACCGGCACTCCTCGATCGCACTGATCGCCGCCGCCATCGAGGCCTACGACGACGAGGAGATCGTGACGCGGCAGCGCTTCCTGTCCACCGCGCACGGCGGACGCCCGCAGTCACAGCACGAGAGCGGCCGTACGCTGGAGCTCAAGCTCCGCGACGTCGGCTACCGCCTCCAGGTCGCCCGTACCGGCCGCCACCGGTTCCGCATCGGCATCTCGGCCGGCGGCCCCGAGCACGCGGCCGACGTCGACACCGAGCGCTTCGACGAGCACAGCGGCCAGCTCACCGTGAACGGCGTCCGGTTCAAGGTCGTCACGAGCGTGCACGGCCCGATCCACCTGGTCGAGGTCGACGGCATCACGCACCGGATCAGCCGCGACGAGGGCGGAATCGTCCGCTCGCCCGTGCCCGCCCTCGTGGTGGCCACACCGCTGCGGGCCGGCGACGAGGCCGAGGCCGGCGCGCCGCTGCTCGTCGTCGAGAGCATGAAGATGGAGACCGTGCTACGCGCGCCGTTCCGCTGCCGCGTACGGGAGCTGGTGGTCTCGGTCGGCAGCCAGGTGGAGGCGGGCGCCCGCCTGCTCCGCCTGGAACCCCTGGAAGACGGGGACGAGGCGGCCGGTCCCGCGGCGGCGGCGAAAGAGGTCGACCTGGAGCTGCCGTCCGAGCCCGCGGACGTGCCGGCGGCCGAGCGGGCCGAGCGTGGCCTGCAGGACCTGCGCAGCCTCCTGCTCGGCTACGACATCGACGCGCGGGACGAGAAACGCCTGCTCGCGGGCTACCTGACCGCACGCGCCGAGCTCGTCGTGGAGGGCCGGCTCGACCTCGCCGGCGAGGTCGAGCTGCTGCGCCTGTTCGCCGACCTGAGCGAGCTGAGCCGCAACCGGCCCGCCGGCGAGGAGTCCCGGTCCGACTCCTCGGTGCACAGCCCCCGCGAGTACTTCCACATCTTCCTGCAGCACCTCGACTCGGAGCGGGCCGGGCTGTCGGAGAGCTTCCAGCAGCGGCTCACGCTCGTGCTGTCCCGGTACGGCGTCGAGAGCCTGGACCGTACGCCGGAGCTGGAGGACGCGGTCTTCCGCATCTTCCTGGCCCAGCAGCGCGCGTCCGCCGACATCGCCGTGGTGTCGAGCCTGCTGCGCCGGTGGGTGACCGAGGCGCCGCCCGCCGAGGCGGACCGCCTCACCGTCGGCCTGATGCTCGAACACCTCGTCGCCGCCACCCAGGTACGGTTCCCGGCCGTCGCCGACCTGGCGCGCGGCGTCGTGTTCGCGTGGTTCGCCCAGCCGTTGCTGCGCCGTACCCGCGCCAAGGTCTACACCACCGTGCGCAAGCACCTGCGCCACCTCGACCGGCACCCGGACGCGCCCGACCGCGCCGAGCGGATCTCCGCGATGGTCGCCAGCGCCGAGCCGCTCGTCCGGCTGGTCGCCCAGCGGATCGGCCGCGCGGGCGCGGACCCCGCGCCGCTGCTGGAGGTGCTGACCCGCCGTTACTACGGCAACCGCGCGCTCAGCGACGTACGGGTGAGCAAGGTGGCGGGCTGCACGTTCGTCGTCGCCGACCACCGCACCGCGACCGGCAACGGCCGCGTCGTGACCACCGCGGTCGACTTCCCGGCGCTGGCCGAGGTGGTCCAGCCGGTCGGCGAGCTCGCCGGCGGCGGCGAACTGGCCGCCGACATCTATCTGACCTGGGCGAACGGCCCGAGCGACCCCGACGAGATGGCCGCGCTGCTGCGCGAGGTCCTCGCCGCGCAGCAGCCCTCGCACCGGATCGGCCGCATCACCACGACCGTCGCGGGCCACCGCGGCGCCGTGATGCATCACCACTTCACGTTCCGGCCGTCCGCGGACGGTTTCGTGGAGGAACGGCTCCTGCGCGGCCTGCACCCGCGCATCGCCGAGCGCATGCAGCTCGAGCGGCTGCGCGACTTCGACCTCACCCGGCTGCCCGCGCCCGACGAGGAGGTCTACCTCTTCCGTGCCACGGCGCGTCAGAACCCCTCCGACGAGCGTCTCGTCGCCCTGGGCCAGGTCCGCGACCTGACCCCGCTGCGCGACGACGACGGCAAGCTCGTCGCGCTGCCCGCGGCCGAGAACGTCCTGGCCACGTGCCTCGACGCGATCCGCCGCGCCGAGAAGCCCGGCGCCAAGACCTCCGCGATGAACCGCATCGTCATCTACGTGTGGCCGCCGACCGACCTTTCGGCCGAGGACCTGGACACCGTGGCCAAGCGCGGCCTGCCGGCGACGGCGGGCGCCGGCCTGGAGGAGGTGCTGTTCCTCGGCCGGCGCCGCGACGGCGGCACGGGCGAGCTCGTCGACATCGCCGTCCAGATCGGCTACGACGTGGGCTCCGGCGTACGGCTGTCCATCATCCCGCCGCCGACCGAGCCCATCGAGCCGCTGGACGACTACCGCCAGGAGGTACTGCGCGCCCACGGCCGCGGCACCCACCACCCGTACGAGCTGACCGGCGTGCTCGCCGGGCCGTTCGGCTCGTTCACCGAGTACGACCTGGACGAGAACGCGGCGCTGGTGCCGGTGAACCGGCCCAAGGGCCGCAACACCGCCGCGATCGTGGCGGGTGTCGTCAGCACGCCCACGCCGCGCCACCCGGAGGGCATGACCCGCGTCGTGCTGCTGGGCGACCCGACGAAGGCGCTCGGCGCGCTGTCCGAACCCGAGTGCGCACGGGTGATCGCCGCGCTGGACCTGGCCGAGCGGATGCGGGTGCCGCTGGAGTGGCTCACGGTCTCGGCCGGCGCCCGGATCTCGATGTCGTCCGGCACCGAGAACATGGACTGGGTGGCCGCCGCGCTGAAGCGGATCGTGACCTTCACCCAGGACGGCGGCGAGATCAACATCGTCGTCGCGGGCATCAACGTCGGCGCCCAGCCGTACTGGAACGCCGAGGCCACCATGCTCATGCACACCAAGGGCATCCTGGTGATGACGCCGGACTCGGCGATGGTGCTGACGGGCAAGCAGGCCCTCGACTTCTCCGGCGGAGTGTCCGCCGAGGACAACTACGGCATCGGCGGGTACGACCGGATCATGGGCCCGAACGGCCAGGCGCAGTACTGGGCCCCCGACCTCCGCGGCGCGCGCGAGGTCCTGATGGCGCACTACGACCACACCTACGTCGCGCCGGGGGAGAGCGGGCCGCGCAAGACGGTCACCGGCGACCCATTGGACCGCGACGTGTCGACGTACCCGCACGCCGCGCCGGACAGCGACTTCGCGACCGTGGGCGAGATCTTCTCCGTCGCGTCCAACCCGGACCGCAAGAAGCCGTTCGACATCCGTACGGTCATGCGCGCCCTGTCCGACCAGGACCACCCGGTGCTGGAGCGGTGGGCGGGCATGGCCGACGCGGACACCTCCGCCGTACAGGACGTCCATCTCGGCGGCCGGCCGGTCTGCCTGGTGGGCATCGAGTCCCGGTCCGTACCCCGGCGCGGGTTCCCGCCCACCGACGGCCCGGACACTTACACCGCGGGCACGCTGTTCCCGCGGTCGTCCAAGAAGGTCGCCCGCGCCATCAACGCCGCCAGCGGCAACCGCCCGCTGGTCGTGCTGGCCAACCTGTCCGGTTTCGACGGGTCGCCGGAGTCGATGCGCAAGCTGCAGCTGGAGTACGGCGCGGAGATCGGCCGCGCGGTGGTGAACTTCCAGGGCCCGATCGTGTTCTGTGTGATCTCGCGGTACCACGGTGGCGCGTTCGTGGTCTTCTCCAAGGCGCTGAACCCGAACATGACCGTGCTCGCGGTCGAGGGTTCGTTCGCCTCGGTGCTGGGCGGCGCCCCGGCCGCCGCGGTGGTCTTCGCCCGCGACGTCGACAAGCGGACCGGCAACGACCCTCGCGTGCTGGAGCTCGCCGCCCGCGTCGCGGAGGCGCCGGCGGCGACACGGGTCGCGCTGGCCGCGGAGCTGGCCGAGCTGCGGTCCTCGGTACGGGCGGAGAAGCTCACCGAGGTCGCCACCGAGTTCGACCGGGTGCACAGCATCCAGCGGGCGGTCGAGGTCGGGTCGGTGGACGCGATCATCAGCTGCGCGGAGCTGCGGCCGCAGATCATCGAGGCGGTAGAGAAGGGCCTCGCGCGCCAGTCCTGAGTTCCCTTACGGCCGTTCTTCCTGGGCTTCGGCGTGCCGGGCGCGGAGTTCGGCGGTGACGGCGCGTTCGCGCTGGGCGTCGGCGTCGGCGCGGGCCGTGGCGCGCTCGCGTTCGAGGTCTTCGGCGCGGGCCTGAGCGGCGCGCAGGGCCAGGCGGGCCTCGTCCAGCTCCAGGCGGAGCCGTTCGGCCGCGTCGCGGGAGTCGGCGGTCTCGGCGCGGAGGCGCTCGGCCTCGGTCTGGGCGGTGTCGCGGGCGGCGGCGGCCGACGCACGTTCGGTGTCGGCGACGGCCGCGCGCGCCTCGGCCCGGTCGCGGCCGGCCTCGGCGGCCTCCGCGCGTGCCTGGGCGGCGGCGCCGTCGCGTTCGGCCCGCGCGCGGGCGGTGTTCGCCTCGGCGAGTGATTCGCGTTCCCGCTCCGCCTCGCGCTCGGCCTGCTCGGCGCGCCGTCCGGCCTCGTCGGCGGTACGGCGCGCCGTCTCGGCGTCGTGCTCGGCGCGCCTGGCCGCCTGCTCGGCGGTCTCCATTCGCTCGACGGCGCGCCGTACCTCCTCGGCGGCCTCGTCCCGCGCCTCTCGTACGGCCTGTTCGGCGTCGTGCTCGGCGCGGTGTACGAGCCGTTCGGCCTCCTCGCGTACGCGTTCGGCCTCGGCGGTGGCCTGCTCTGCCTCGGTCTGAGCCGCGGCCTGCTGGGTCTCGGCCTGCTCGGCGCGCTGCTCGGCCTCGCGTACGCGTTCGGCGGCCTGTTCGGCATCGGCCTGGGCGCGCTGGGCGAGTTCGGCCGCTTCTTCGCTGGCGGCCATGGCGGAGGCGACGCGGGACTGGGCCTGGGCGCGTTCGGCGCTGAGCCGCGCCTCGACGCCGCGCGGGGAGAGCTCGGCGTCGAGCGCGTTCGCGAGCGGCGCGATCG
This sequence comes from Actinomadura sp. DC4, assembly GCF_030406325.1. GTDB lineage: Bacteria > Actinomycetota > Actinomycetes > Streptosporangiales > Streptosporangiaceae > Actinoallomurus. The sequence goes on from NZ_JAUEQY010000017.1 coordinate 101,729, forward strand.
CGGAGGCGAGACCCTGCTCCATCCGCTCGTACAGGTCCTCGGCGCGAGCCAGGGCCCCTTCGAGGCCGGGGACCGTACGGCGGAGCTCGCGATCGCGCTTGGCCCGCGCCTGACAGTCGCTGCCGAGGCAGTAGGCGCGCGGCCGGCCACGCCCGGTGCGCTGCGGCACGGGGCGCCCGCAGTAGCGGCAGGGCCGTTCGGCCTCCTCGACGGTCCGTACGGCTTCGTCGTCGGTCATGGGGTCTCTCGTTCTCGCTGTCGGCGTCTTGCTGGGAACGCCAGGCTAGCTTATTTTCTGTTTTTCTGTTTCTAGAAAATAATAATCTCCAGAAAAGCTTGGTCGGTAACTCACGAGAATGTATATTCCCGCAAGTTACGGATCGGATCTGACGCGATGTTGCGACCGTTGACTGGTGGCTTCAGCGCGGTGTGCCGGTCAGGACGGCGAGCGCCCCGACAGTTCCGGAGGTGAGGGCGGCGTAGCCGGAGATCGATCCGGACTCGTGGTGATTGCGGCGGCGTTGCCGGCCGCTTCGCGCGGACCGATTCCTCAGAGGAGCTCTGCGCGTAGGGCGATGTCGAAGCCGGCGCCGGTGCGTGCCAGGCCCACCAGGAGGATGCCGGCCCATTCGAGGGCGTGGGTCATCTCGAGGTCTCCCGCGTCGAGGGGCCGCATGTCCAGGCTCTCCAGAAAAGCCGCGACACGTGCCTTCGCCTCGGCGTCGTCGCCGGCGAAGAACACGTCCAGGGGTTTGTCTTCGGCGAGGACGCCGCCGAAGATCGAGTTGAAGGCCTTCACGACGTGTGCGTCCTTCGGAGCGGCGGCGGAGATCTGCTGGGACACCGAGTTGCCCGCGTTGGTCACGAGTCCGCTGGCGTCGGCGTTGAACGGGTTGGTGATGTCGATGAGGATCTTGCCGGCGAGCGCGTCGCCGTAGTGCGCGACCACGTCGACCGCGGCGGCGTACAGGACGGCCACGATGACGATGTCACCCGCCGGCCTCGCGCCGAACGTGCCGACGGTGGCTCCGTTGCCGATCCGGTCGGCGAGCGACTGAGCCTTGGCGGCGTTGCGGCTCATGAGCTCGATGGTGTGGCCGTGCTCGGCCACCCGGGTGCCGATGGCGGTGGCCATGGTGCCCGAGCCGATGATGCTGATGGTGGTCATGACGTGTGTTCCCTTGCTGTTTACGGGATCAGGGGTCTTGCCGGTGTGCTGGGCCACGAGGCGTCGAAGGTTCGCCCGCGGCCCACCCGTAGCCGACACCCGGTGGCTCTGACGACCACCGGCGGAGCGCTCAGATCACCGTGGTGCCGCCGTCGACGACCAACTCCATGCCGTTGACATAGCTCGAGTCGTCAGAGGCGAGGAACAACGCGACCGACGCGATCTCTTCAGGGCGGCCCATCTCTCGCCGCGGGATCACGGATTCGAACTGCGACTTCATCTGCTCGTCCATCACTTCCTCCAGAATCGGCGTGGCGACCTGGCCGGGGGTCAGCACGTTCACCCGGATCCTTCTGTCCCTCAACTCGGACACCCACACCCGTGCGTAGGCGGGCAGCACGGCCTTGCTCGCCGCGTACACGCTCCAGTCGGGGTAGCCCCGGAGCGACGCGTTCGACCCGGTCATGACGATCGAGCCGCCATCGTTGAACAGCGGCAGCGCCTTCTGGACCGTGAACAGCGTGCCGCGCGCGTTCAGCGAGAAGGCGGCGTCGAACTGCTCCTCGGTGATCTCGCCGAGCCTGCCCTGCTCGCCCATCCCGGCACTTGCCCACAACACGTCGACCGTGCCCTTTTCCTGCTTGACCGTCTCGAACAAGCGGTCCAGATCGTCGAGGTCGGCCGAATCGCCCTGCACGCCGGTCACGTTCCGGCCGATCAGCTTGACCGCTTGGTCCAGCGCGTCCTGCCGTCGGCCCGAAACGAAGACGTGAGCTCCTTCATCAACGAACGACTTCGCACCGGCCAGTGCCATCCCGCTTGTCGCGCCTGTGATCACCGCGACCTTGCCGTCGAGCTTTCCCACGACCACTCCATTCACATGCCGTACCGATGTTATGTACACCGATCTGTGTACTCAACGTATCGAACGGTCGCACGAGGTGCAAGCTATGTACACCGAGCCGTACCCAAGTGAGCTACGCTGGGCGTGTGACAGAGTTGGAGAAGGGGCCGCTGGGCCTGCGCCGAGGCAGGGGCGCACGAGAGCGCATCCTCAGCGCGTCACGACAACTGTTCCGCGATCAGGGCATCAACTGCACCGGCTTGGACCAGCTCTGCGCGGTGGCCGGGGTGTCCAAGCGCACGCTCTACCAGCACTTCAGCGGCAAGGACGAGCTGATCGCCGAATGCCTGCGCCGATTCGATCCCGACATCCTGCCCGAGGTGTTCGACCGCACCGACCTCACGCCTCGCGAACGACTCCTCGCCGCGTTCGACGTGCACTCGCCCCTGTGCCCCTTCATCGCGGCGGCCGTCGAGATCCCCGACCCGGGCCACTCGGCACGCACCCTCGCCCGCGACTACAAAAAGGCCTTTGCCGCCCGGCTCACCGAGGCCGCCCGCGAGGCCGGCGCCACCGACCCCGAACAGCTCGGCGAGCAACTGGCGCTGCTCCTGGACGGTGCCTCGGCCCGCAGCCGGGTCCTCAACGCCGAAGCGTTCACCACAGCCGCCGCAATAGCGGCCGTCCTCGTCGACAACGCCATGCCCGCGGCAGCGGCACCACAACGGAGATTCACCGACGACCGCTGATCTCCCACGCGGCTTGCCCGAAGCCGGCGTCGGCGGGTTCCGGTTCCGGGTGGTGTACCTGGTGCAGGGCCCGCCGGCACGGTGCGAGACCACTCGGCAGGGGCGAGGGAAGGCCTTGCCTGAGCGCAGAGCCGCGCCTCCGAATCGATGAGGTGATCCGTGTCCCACAGTCGGGCCGTGTCGTCCGCGCCGCCGGTGGCGAGGGTCTTGGCGTCGACGCTGCTGGTCTGGTCGAGGCGGCCGATCGATGTTCGCGGTGGTCTGGAGTGCTCAGTGGAGGACGGTGAGCAGGCCCTCGACGCCGCGGCGGAACGCGGCGGCGACGCTGTCGACGCCGTCGAGGTGGGCGCCGGACATCGCCCCGTCGCGCATCATGACGAAGTGCCGTGCGGCGTGCTGGGGATCGGGGCGTCGCGGTGAGGTTCCGAAAACTTGGGCGAACAGCTCGGCGAGCGTGGTCACGTACCAGGTCCGGTGCTCGATGACCACTTGGTGCACCCGGTCGTCGGGGTCGGGGTACTCGGCGGCGGCCTTGAGGAAGGCACACCCGCGGAACTCCGGCGTGGTCAGGTCGTCGGCGACGGCGGTCCCGATCGCGCGCAGGGCGTCGGCCGGTGACGGGGCGGCCTCTTTGGCGGCCTGCACGCCGGCCCGGATGGCGGTGTCGACGCCGTACAGGTAGGCGACCACGAGGTCTTCCTTCGAGGGGAAGTGCCGGTAGAACGTCGCCCGCGTGGCCGGGGCCTCGGCGAGGATCCGCTCGACCCCGACGGCGCGGATGCCTTCGCGGTAGAACAGCGCGCTGGCCGTGGACAGCAGGCGTTCGCGTGCCTCGGAGCGCCGGGGCCCTTCCGAGCCGCCGCCGTCCGGGTGGTCGGACGCGGGGCGGGTCGATGTGGCCATGATCGCATTTTAGCAGAAAGAACGATCGGTCTTGCGTTCCGTGAGGCATCATGCCAGGCTGCGTACTGCAAGAGAGAACGGTCTTTCTCTCAGAAGGACCCGCCACGATCCGCACGAAGGGAACCGTCATGACCACCGCTACCACCGCCGCCCGGGCTACGACCGGTGTCGCACCGACACTTCGGCGCCTCTACTTCGTACGATTCGGGTTCGCCCTCGTCTGGGCGGTCCTGCTGTTCCTGACCGGGTCGAGCATCGGCCCGCTGAGCGCGGCGCTACTCGTGCTGTACCCGGTGTTCGACGTGGCCGCCGCGGTCGTCGATGCCCGCTCCTCGCGGGTCGACGGGTCCGCCGCAGGTCTTTACGTCAACATCGCGATCAGCGCCGTCGCGGCCGTCGGACTCGCCGTCGCCCTCACCTCGGGCATCCCGGCCGTCCTGCGGGTCTGGGGCATCTGGGCCGTGCTGGCCGGCATCGTGCAGCTCGTCGTGGCCAGCCGTCGGCGGCGGCTGGGGGGACAGTGGGCGATGATCGCCAGCGGGGGCATCTCCGTACTGGCCGGCGCGTCGTTCTTCGTCATGGCGTCGCGCGACGGGGCTTCTCTGTCCAACGTGGCCGGCTACGCCCTGCTCGGTGGCATCTTCTTCCTGGTCTCGGCGCTGCGCCTCGGCCGCGCCGGATGAGCAGACCCGATGCGACCTGCACGACCACTCGCGCGTACGGTCATGCGCCCGGTGGCCCCGGGCGCCGGTCGGCTACGGCCCAGCACTGCCGGAAGCCGCGGGAGAGCCGGTCCACCTCGTGCCGGTTGAAGATGCACACATTGCCCACGAGCTCGGCCTGGGCGTTCATTTGGCCCTGCCAGGCCGACCGCTCGTCCCAGACGGCGTAGTTCAGGTGCAGCGCGGCGTCGACGGCGCCGCTCTGGACGAGCGCCACCTGAACGCCGGCCAGGCGTTGTTCCTCGACCAGGGCCGTCAAGTCGGGGGTGAGCAGGTCGTAGACGAACACTCGCCTGATCCGGACGCCCCGGCTCAGGGCGGCCTCGTTGGCCGCCCAGTAGCGCCGTGCCCAGTAGCTCGTCCACCAGTGCGGTTCGCTGATCGTGTTGGTGACGGCGTCGACCGTCTCCCGGCACCCCTCGATCCCGGCCATGAGCTGTTCGTAGTCATGTCGAGGCCGGATCATCCGTCCCCTGCCCAGTTCTTCGAGTTCCTCCGCCGCCGCCCGGATCTGCCGTTGCGCCTCGGCTTCCAAGGCACTGCCCGGGTAGCGCCGTACGATGTCCGCCGTGGCGGCGGCCGTCCGGGTGACCAGTCCGGGCAGCCAGTCGGCCGCCTCCAGCGCCTGCCGGAGCCGGTAGCGGCGCTCGGCCCGGGCCGAGGCGTCGAGCACCAGGGACAGGGTGGTCCCCATCAGCCCGGCCAGCAGCGACTCGACTCCGCTCGCCGCTCCGGTCAGGTCCAGTGCGACGCTGAGACCGCACGAGACGAACACGCCGACTAACGCGATCGGATCGGCGTTCCGGACCAGGCTCACGATCCCGCTCTTCGGCACTCGATCGAGGCCGTGGCCCGGGCCGTCCTGGTCACCCCGCACCACGGGGCCACCTCGTCTTCATCGGAGGCCGGGACGGGACCGTGCGTGCGCGCCCGCGACGGCCAGGTCCACCCGTCTCCGGTTCATTCATCCATTGCACCGCGCCGTCACCGCTCGCAGGGGGCGTTAGCCGGATATGGACAGCCGCCCACCGAATTCACTAAGGCTGGCTTATAAAGTAGCCTTAGCAAATGAACGACGACCTGGACCCCGAGGGAGTCGCCTCGGCACTGCTGGCGAGCATCAGCGTGTTGGTACGGCGGGTGCACCAAGTGCCGATCGACGGCGGACTCACGATTCCCGAACGGACCGCGCTGTCGCACCTGGACCGCTCGGGGCCCACCACGTCCTCGGCGCTGGCCCGGGAGGTGCAGATCACCGCGCAGGCGATGGGGGCGACGCTCGGCACACTGCGCGCCCGTGGCCTGGTCGAACGCCGGCCGGACCCGGACGACGGCAGGCGCGTGGTGCTGACCGTGACCGACGCCGGTCTGCAGGCGCTGAAGGACAAGCGCAACGCGCGGACCGAGCTTCTCGCCCGGGCACTGACGAGCAGCGGCGCGTTCACCCCGGCCGAGCTGGCGCGGCTCGCCGCGGCCGCGCCGCTGCTGGAGCGGCTGGCCCAGAACATCTGAACTACGGCGGAAGCACGAGGAGGCAAGACCGATGACGGCTCCCCCCGAGACGCGCCCCGGTGACCGGTACAAGGCGGACGGCTCCATCGTGCTGATCGCCCTCCACCTCGACCATGGGCAGCGCGCCCGGACCGCAAGCGGCCGCCACCGGCGACCGACCGACAGGAGAACCGACCACCATGACACTGACAACGATCGACCCCACGGCGGCGCTCGTCGTGATCGACCTGCAGAAGGGCATCGTCTCGGCCCACAACGACGGTCCCGTCGTCGAACAGGCGGCCCACCTGGCCACTGAGTTCCGCCGGCACGGCCTTCCCGTGGTCCTGGTCAACGTCGTCGGACGCGCACCGGGGCGTACGGAGGCCGGATGGTCCGGCGGCACACCGCCGCCCGGCTGGACCGACCTCATCGACGAACTCGACGTCCAGCCGACCGACCACCTGATCACCAAGCGGCGGCGCAGCGCGTTCCACGACACCGGCCTCGACACCCTCCTGCGGGACCTGGGCGTCACCCAGGTCGTGCTCGCCGGAATCTCGACCAGCGCGGGCGTAGAGTCGACCGCCCGCTCGGCCTCCGACCACGGCTACAACGTCGTCCTGGCCACCGACGCCATGAGCGACCCCGACACCGACGCCCACCGCCACAGCGTCGAGCGCGTCTTCCCCAAGCTCGGCGAGACCGCCACCACCGCCGAGGTCCTCGACCGGGTCGAGGCGACACGATGACCCTGCTCGGCCGACTCCTGAAGAACCGCAGAGCAGGCGAGACCCACACGGCGTGGAACCTGCCCGGCCTGCAGGGCCCCGAACTCCTGACCCTCACCAGCCGAAGCTTCGGCGACGGCGATGCCATGCCGCGGGAGCACGGCGCGAAGCCCATCGGCGGCGGCGACCTGTCTCCCCACCTGGCCTGGACGCCGCCGCCGCCCGGCACCGCGCAGCTCCTCCTGGTCGTCGAGGACATCGACGTCCCCGTGGGCAAGCCCGCCGTGCACTGCCTCGCCCTGATCGACCCGGCCGTCGAGCACCTCGACGCCGGAGCCCTCGACGCGCGGAAGCCCTCCGCGGGGGTGCGGGCGCTCCGTTCCACCATCGGACGGGGCTACCACGGCCCCGCGCCCATCAAGGGCCACGGGCCGCACCGCTACGTCTTCCAGCTGTTCGCCCTCTCGGCCGCCGTGGACAGCGCCCCCGGTACGACGCCGGTGGACCGGGCGCGGCCTCGCGCCCTCCTGCCCGCCATCACCGCACCCGTACTCGACCGCGGCCGGCTGACCGGCGTCTTCGAACGCTGACCCCGGCCCGTACCGGTCACACGGCGTCGTGGGCCAGCAGGCTGTGACGGGACCGCGCCGCCACCTTTGACACGCATGCTAGCACCTGCCAATATTTGTTAGCACGTGCCTAGGGGGATTATGGACACCTCGGACCTGACCGGAGACGAGCTGCTGCAGGTGCTGTCGACGCTCGCCAGCCCGCACCGGATGCGGGTACTCGCGGCGCTCGTCGACGGACGCGCCTATGTGTCGCAGCTGGCCCGGCACCTCGGGATCAGCCGGGCGCTGCTCCAAGTGCACCTCCGCAAGCTGGAGAAGGCCGGTCTCGTCACCGCGCAGCTCGAACTGTCCGACGAGGGCAAGGCCCTGAAGTTCTACGAGGCGGCACCGTTCGTCCTCCACCTCACCCCCGGGTCGATCGCCACCGCCGCGACGACCCTGACCGACGCCGCGGCCGGCCACGGCGCCCCACCGAAAGGATCCGAGTAAATGGACATCGCAACGGCAACCCTGCTGATTCTCGGTGCCATCGTGATCGCGTTGATCTGGTTCGCCGCGACACGGCTGCGCGCCGCCGACAGCGTGCACTACCGCACCGTCGCCACTCGCGGCGCCGACGCTCAGGAGGAGACGAACAAGCAGCTCGGCGACATTCAGGCGCAGCTGACCGACATGAACCGCCGGATCGCCCAGGTCGAACGCATCCTCCAGGACGCCGAATGACGGTCGTGGGCCTGCCGCGCCCGCCGGCCGGCGTGAGCGCGGCCACCGTCGTCAACGTGCCCAACGCCGTCACGCTCGTACGTACCGTCGCCGCCGTGTGTCTCGCCTCGGCCGCGATCACTACGAACAGCACAGCGCTGCTGGTCGCGGCATACCTGACGTACTGGGCCGGTGACGTCCTCGACGGACTCCTGGCCCGATCGCTGGGGCAGGAGACGCGGGCGGGGGCCGTGTTCGACATCCTCGCCGACCGTGCCTGCACCTCCGTGTGCGTGGCCGGAATGTTGATGACCAGACCCGGCATGGCGGTTCCCATCACCGTGTTCTTCATCCAGTTCATGGTGGTGGACAGCCTTCTGAGCCTGGCGTTCCTGCGCTGGCCGCTGCTGAGCCCCAACTACTTCGTCCAGGTCAGCGCCGGCATCCATCGCTGGAACTGGTCTCCGCCCGCCAAGGCCCTCAACACGGGAGCCGTCGTCGTGCTCGTCGTGGTGAGCACGTCACCCATCGCTCCCACCGTCTTCGCCGTGGCCGTGACGGTGGTCAAGGTGGTCTCTCTGCTGGCGCTGCTGCGCCTGCCCGATCCCCGCGCGGAGGATGCCCCGTGATCGCGGAGTGCGCGACCACGCTGCTGGTCGGCGCCGCTTCGGCCTTCCTCCCGGTGACCCCGGTCGAGCCCTACGTGATCGCCGTCGTCGCGACCACGGGCGGCGCCGGCTGGATCCTGGGGACGGCCGCCGGAGCCGGCCAGGCCGCGGGCAAACTGCTCATCTTCCTGGCTGCCCGCGGCACTCTGCGCTCGGCATGGGTACGGCGGCATCTCACCCCGGCGGCACGTCGGCCCCGGCTCCGCGAGCGTACGAAGGCCCAGGCGCCGCCGGGCGTGGTCAAGCGCTGGACCACGAAGGCGATCACCCGGCTCGACCGGCCGCGGCAGGCCACCACCGTCGTCTTCACCAGCGCGGTCACCGGGCTGCCTCCATTGCTCATCACCAGCGTCTACGCCGCCCGTACGTCGATGAGCGCAGTCGTGTTCGGCATGACGTGTCTCGCGGGCCGCGCCATCAGGTTCAGCCTGGTGGCGTCCGTACCCGGCCTCCTCGGTCTCCTTCACCTGCATCTCTGACGAAGGCTCGGGGAAAGGGTTGGACGGGACGGTGCCCGGGCTTGTAGCTTGCCGTTGACCGTGACACCGCCCGAGGAGGTGAGACCCATGAACGCTGTAGCGATGTGGGTGCTCCGCCTTCCCGTCACGATCGGGCGATTGACGTAGGTGTCGCCGGGAGCGCCTCGACAACCTGGCACTCCCGAAAGGCAACACCGATGCACTCTCCCCATTTCCCCGCCGAGCCGCCCCGCGCGTTCGATGTGATCATCGCCGGGTGCGGGCCGACCGGTGCGATGCTGGCCGCCGAACTGCGGCTGCACGACGTGCGGGTACTCGTCCTGGAGAAGGAAACCGAGCCCGTGTCGTTCGTCCGGATCGTCGGGCTGCATGTCCGCAGTCTCGAGCTGATGGCGATGCGCGGACTGCTGGATCGCATTCTCGAACGCGGAAGACGGCGTCCGGTCGGCGGTGTGTTCGCCGCCATCGCCAAGCCCACGCCCGAGGGCCTGGATTCGGCGTACGCCTATCTGCTGGGCATCCCGCAGCCGGTCATCGACCGCCTGCTCGAAGAACACGCGGCCGAACTGGGCGCGCAGGTCCGGCGCGGTCGTGCGGTGACCGGTCTCGAGCAGGACGACGAGGGTGTGACCGTCGAGCTGGCCGGCGGGGAACGGCTGCGTTCGCGCTATCTCGTCGGCTGTGACGGCGCGCGCAGTACGGTACGCAAGCTGCTCGGCGTCGGCTTCCCCGGCGAGCCCTCGCGGAACGACACCCTCATGGGCGAGATGAAAGTGGGTGTGCCGCAGGAGGAGATCGCCGCCACGATGACCGAGGTCACCGAGACCAACAAGCGATTCTGGCTCAGGCCCATCGGCGAAGGGGTCTACAGCGTCGTGGTCCCCGCCGCGGGAGTCAGCGACCGTACGGAACCGCCTGCCCTCGAGGATTTCCAACAGCGGTTGCGCGCCATCGCCGGAACCGATTTCGGCGTGCACTCCCCGCGCTGGCTGTCCCGCTTCGGGGACGCCACCCGGCTGGCCGAGCGCTATCGGGTGGGGCGGGTTCTGTTGGCCGGCGACGCGGCGCACATCCATCCACCCACCGGCGGCCAGGGTCTCAACCTGGGCGTTCAGGACGCGTTCAACCTCGGCTGGAAACTGGCCGCGCAGATCCGCGGCTGGGCGCCGGAAGCCCTGCTGGACACCTACCAGGCCGAACGTCATCCGGTCGCCGCGGACGTGCTGGACAACACCCGCGCGCAGATGGAGCTGATGTCCACCGAACCGGGCCCCCGGGCCGTGCGCCGGCTGCTCACCGAACTGATGGACTTCAACGAGGTGAACCGTCACCTGGTCGAGAAGATCACCGCGATCGGCATCCGCTACGACTTCGGAGAGGGCCCTGACCTGCTCGGCCGCCGCCTGCGCGACATCGACGTGAAACAGGGCCACCTCTACGGCCTGCTGCATCGCGGCCGCGGCCTGCTGCTGGACCGTACCGAACGCCTGACCGCCGGCGGCTGGTCGGACCGGGTCGACCACCTCGCGGATCCCACCGCGGTGCTGGACGTTCCGTGCGTGCTGCTCCGCCCCGACGGCCACGTCGCCTGGATCGGCGACGATCAGCAGGACCTGGACGACCACCTCTCCCGCTGGTTCGGCGAGCCCGCCTGAGCGAGGAGGGCCGTGCCCGTGCCGCCTCGTCGATCGGAGACTCCGCCGACGCGAGGCGGCCGGCGCGGTCAGCCCTTGATGATCCGGGACTTCTCGGCGGCGTACTCCGTGTCGTCGATCTCGCCCTCGCGGTGGAGGCGGTCCAGTTCGACGAGCCGGTGGATGCGCTCGGTACCCGGTGACAGCGGTTCGGGCGCGGTGGCCTCGGCCCGATCCGCCTCGGCCGGAAGAGTGCTGAACGCCTCGACCGCCGCCGCCATCTCGTCCGTGCTCACGAAGTTCCGTCCCGGACGCAGGTCGACCGCGACCCGCCTGCGGTTGTGCGGTGCGACCGCGACGTCCACCGTCATGCCGTCGCGGACCCTGTCGTCGCAGATCAGGCAGGCGGTCTCGTACGGCGTCCGGCCCGGGACGCTCACGCGCAGGTGGTACCTCAGGATCGGGGCCGTGTTCCAGGCGTAGCCTCCCGACCCGATGGCGAGCGGGGTCCGCCCGGCCGAGAGGACGACCGCCCTCCCGCGTACGCCGCGCCGGAGCAGGCGCGGGTCGCCCATCATGATCGCCACGATCGCCAGGTACATCCCGTACGCGAACGGCCCCCACCACAGCAGCATCACGACGACGACGGCGACGGGGGTACGGGCCGGGAGGCCGCCGACGCCCTCGATCGCGTGGATGAGCGGGACGAAGGTCAGCGACAGGGCGAGGAAGAGGAGCCAGCAGAGGAGTGAGATCCTGCCCACGGTCATCGGGGCCGCCTTCCAGCACGGAGATCTATCTGTAGGAGATCTTTCCTGTATGGACGGCAGATGCCGGGTGCCGGTTCGCGCCGGATCGTACGGGCCGACGGACGGCCGCTGCCCGGCGACCGGGCTCTGTTCCCGTCGCCGGCTGCGTGCGGCGGTACCCCACCAGCGCCCAAACGATTGGATCACTCGATAGCCTGCCCCGGTGATCCCTGGCTCCCGCCTTTCCTCCGGCCGGGCCGGCCACATCACCGACCAGCCGGTCGACGTCCTCACCGCCGGGCCGCCCGGCTGAGCCAGAGGAGCACCAGTGGGCATCAACCAGCGTTCCCAGATCGAGATGACCGCGGAGGAAGTACAGGCGTTCGTCGCGTCCCAGCGCACGGCCACCCTGGTGACGGTCGGCCCGACCGGCCACCCCCACGCGGTGGCGATGTGGTTCGCCGTGCTGGACGGAGTGATCTGGTTCGAGACCAAGGCCAAGGCGCAGAAGGCGATCAACGTCGGCCGTGATCCGCGGGTGACGGTCCTGGTCGAGGACGGCCTCACCTACGACCAGCTCCGCGGCGTCTCCTTCGAGGGCCGCGCCGAGATCGTGGACGACCCGGACGCGCTCTGGCGGGTCGGGGTCAGCGTCTGGGAGCGCTACAACGGCCCCTACAGCGAAGAGGTCCGCGAACTCGTGGAGTTCATGCTGCACAAGCGGGTCGCCATCCGCATCGACGCGGACCGCACCCGGTCCTGGGACCACCGCAAGCTCGGCCTGGACCCGATACCCCTGGGCGGCACCACCGCCCCGGGCTCGGGGTCCGGCCCCCTCACGAGCGGGTGATCAGGGGCCGGACGCCAGGTCAGCCGAAGTTGACCAGGACCGGCGCCGTGGTGGTGCCTTCGGCGCCGCCCGTCCAGCCGGTGCCGGCCGAAAAGTGCGCCGTGCCCACGTAGAAAGAGTCCTGCGGGTGGGTGTTCCACAGCCCGTAGACCTTGGCGTACGTGCTGCCGTTGATCAGGGAGATCTGCTGGCACTCTCCCGGGAACGCCACAGTGGTCGAGAAGCCGCCCTGCTGGGGGACTTCGCCGTAGGCGCTGTAGTTGCCGTAGGCGCAGATCTTGAACGTGTGCGGCACCGCCGCCGCGGCCGGGACCGCCGCCGCCGCGATCCCGAAGCCGGTCAAGGCCACGGCCGCGACGGCCACCCGGGCACCCTTGGACGTCTTGCTCATGCTCGTCGCTCCTTCTGTCGGATACAGGGGGTATACAAGTCACACGGAACCCCTGCCCGGCGAAGTTCACATGTCGTGGACAAATCCCGTGCGCAATTTCGGTCAGGCGGCGGCGCGTTCGCCGGCGGGGCGGCGGCGCAGGGGCGTCCGCTGGAGGGCCGGTGGGACGTACGCCTGGTCGAGTGTGCCGACGTCGGTGCCCGGGGGGACGATCTCGTCGATGCGGTCGAGGATGTCGTCGGTGAGTGCCACGTCGATGCCGGCGAGAAGCGTGTCGAGGTGGCTCATCGTACGGACGCCGACGAGCGCGCTGGTCACGTCCGGATGGGAGATCGCGAACGCCATGGCCAGGTGGGTCATCGGCAGGCCCGCCTCCTCGGCGAGGGAGACGAACCGCTCGACGGTGTCGAGGCGGCGCTCGTCGTCGAGGTGCTGGATGAGGCCCGCGCGGCGGAGTTCGTTCCGCCGGCCCTTGCGGACGCGCCCGGTGAGCAGTCCCTGCCCGAGCGGGCCCCACACCAGCGTGCCCATTCCGTGGCGCCGGGCGGTCGGCAGCATCTCGCGTTCGATGCCGCGGTTGAGCAGGGAGTACGGCGGCTGTTCCGTGTGGAACCGTTCCAGCCCGCGCCGCGTGGCCGCCCACTGGGCCTCGACGATGTCGGACGCCGGCATCGCGGACGTCCCGATCGCGCGGACCTTCCCGCTGTGGACCAGGTCCGAGAGCGCCGAGAGCGTCTCTTCGATGTCGGTCTCAGGGTCCGGCCGGTGGATCTGGTAGAGGTCGATGTGGTCGGTCCGCAGGCGGCGTAGCGAGTTCTCGACGGCGGTCATGATCCAGCGCCGTGAGGCGCCCTGCCGGTTGGGGTCATCGCCCATCGGGCGGCTCACCTTGGTCGCGAGGACGACGTCGTCCCGTCGCGCCTTGAGCGCCCTGCCGACGATCTCCTCGGAGTCGCCGTAGGCGTCGGCGGTGTCGATGAGGTTGATGCCCGCGTCCAGCGCCTTGTGGATGATGCGGGCCGAGTCGTCGGGGTCGGGGTTGCCGATGGACGTGGCGAACATCAGTGTGCCGAGCGCGTAGGGGCTGACCTTGATCCCGGTCCGGCCGAGCGTGCGGTATCGCATGTGAAGTCGTCCTCTCCGCTGTTCTGAAGTGCTTCCCAGCGTGCGGCGGTCCGGGCGCCGGCGGGAGAGACGTCCTTATCCGGGGACGGGCGGTCCCTGGCTGCGTCCGGTGCTCCGGGGGCATGGTGGAGATGTGGACCGAACCGAACTGGCCGACTTCCTGCGGCACTGCCGTGCCCGGCTCGTCCCTGCCGACGTGGGGCTGTCGCCGGGCGCGCGGCGCCGTACCCCGGGACTGCGCCGCGAGGAGGTGGCGCAGCTCGCGGGCATGTCCACCGACCACTACACGCGGCTGGAGCAGGCCAGGGGATCGCGTCCGTCCCGCCAGATGCTCGCCGCCGTCGCCCGCGCGCTGCGGCTGACCGGCGACGAGCGGGACCACCTCTTCCACCTGGCCGGCGAGGAGCCCGCGCGCAACCGGCCGGCCTCGGAGCACGTACGCCCCGGCCTGCTGCTCGTCCTCGACCGGCTGACCGACACTCCCGCCCAGGTGGTGAACGACCGCGGTGACGTCCTCGCGCAGAACCTGATGGCCAAGGCGCTCCACGGCGACGCGTCCGCCCGCCCCGAGGCGGAGCGCAACGCCGCCTGGCGCTACTTCACCGACCCCTCCGCGCGGCAGCTCTTCCCGGCCGAGGACCGTGACCGGGGCGCCCGCGCGGTGGTGGCGGATCTGCGCGCCACGCTCGCCCGCCGCCCGGACGACGCGCGGCTGGCCGGGCTCGTACGCCGGCTCCGCGCCCGCAGTGAGGAGTTCGCGGCGCTGTGGGACGCCCACCACGTCGCCGTGCGCCGCTCCGACGTCAAACGTTTCCTGCACCCGGTCGTCGGCCTGCTGGAGCTGGATTGTGAGGTGCTGCTGAACCCGGAGCACGACCAGCGGCTGGTCCTCTACACGGCCCGTCCGGGCACCACGTCGTACGAGCGGCTGGAGCTGCTGCGGGTGGTCGGCCTCCAGGACCTGACCCAGGGCGGAGGCGGCTGACCTCGGCATAATCGGCCCGCCTCGCTTTATCGGCGCTTAAGACCTGCGAATGCGTCGTACGCGACGAACCCCCTAATATCAGGGTCCTATCCGATCTTGACCACGGTGGCTAAACCGACAGGTTCGCTTATTCGTCAATAGCGCGGACGGCCGGGCGGCGCGCCGGAACAAGTCTCTGTGCGATGGCGGGGGTTGCGACATGCCGGCCGAGTCGGGCGACAGGATGGTCGAGGCGCTGCGCGCCGCCCTGAAAGAGACCGAAAGCCTCAAGCGGCGTAATCGCCGGCTCGTCGCCGCGGCGCGTGAACCGGTGGCGATCGTCGGAATGGCGTGCCGTTTTCCGGGTGGGGTGGATTCGCCGGACGCGCTGTGGCGGCTGGTCGACTCCGCCGCCGACGCGATCGGCGACTTCCCGGCCGACCGCGGCTGGGACGTCGAGGGCCTGTACGACCCCGATCCCGACGCGGCCGGGAAGACCTACACCCGCAAGGGCGGCTTCCTGCACGACGCGCCGGACTTCGACGCGGAGTTCTTCGGCATCTCGCCGCGCGAGGCGCTCTCGATGGACCCGCAGCAGCGGCTGCTGCTCGAATGCGCGTGGGAGGCGTTCGAGTCGGCCGGCCTGCCCGCGGAGGCGCTGCGCGGCAGCCGTACCGGCGTGTTCGCGGGCGTGATGCACGAGGACTACGGCACGTTCGCGCCCCTCGGCAGCGGAGGCGAGGGCTACCGGCTGACCGGCCGGGTCTCGAGCGTCGCCTCCGGCCGGATCTCCTACGTCTTCAGCCTGGAGGGCCCGGCGGTGACGCTCGACACCGCATGCTCCTCCTCGCTGGTGGCGCTGCACCTGGCGGTGCAGTCGCTGCGGCGCGGGGAGTGCTCGATGGCTCTCGCCGGCGGGGCGACCGTGATGGCCACGCCCGGCGCGTTCGTGGAGTTCTCCCGGCAGCGCGGGCTGTCCGCCGACGGCCGCTGCAAGGCGTTCGGCGCGGACGCGGACGGCACGGGCTGGTCGGAGGGCGCGGGCTGGCTCCTCGTGGAGCGTCTGTCGGACGCGCGCCGAAACGGCCACCGGGTCCTCGCGGTCGTCCGCGGTTCCGCGGTGAACCAGGACGGCGCGAGCAACGGCCTGACCGCCCCGAACGGCCCGTCGCAGGAACGCGTGATCCGCGCCGCCCTCGCCGACGCCGGGCTGGAGACCGCCGACGTGGACGCCGTCGAGGCGCACGGGACCGGTACGAGGCTCGGTGACCCGATCGAGGCGGGCGCGCTGCAGGCGACGTACGGCCGGGGCCGCGACCGGCCGCTCCACCTCGGCTCGGTCAAGTCGAACCTCGGCCACGCGCAGGCCGCCGCCGGCGTCGCCGGCGTGGTGAAGATGGTCCAGGCGCTGCGGCACGAGACGCTGCCGCGCACGCTGCACGCCGAGGAGCCCACGCCGCACGTCGACTGGGACTCCGGCGCGGTGACGCTCGTACGCGAGCCGGTCGCCTGGCCGCGCGGCGAGCGCGTACGCCGCGCCGGGATCTCCTCGTTCGGCATCAGTGGCACCAATGCGCACGTGATCCTGGAAGAAGCACCTGCAGAGGCGGCCGCGCCGGGTGGCGAGCCGGCGGCGGCACCGGGCGCCGTCCTCCCGGTCTCGGCGTTCGGGCCGGCGGCGCTGCGCGCCCAGGCGGAACGGCTGCACACGCTGCTGACCGGCGACGATGCTCCCGAAGTCGCGGACGTGGGCTACTCGCTGACGCGCCGCGCGGTGCTCGGGCACCGGGCGGTCGTGCTCGGCGACGCGAAGGCCGGGCTGGCCGCGCTGCGTGCCGGCGAGCGGTCGCCGGACGTGGTGACCGGCGAGGCCGGGGCGGTCGGGCGGACCGTGTTCGTCTTCCCCGGCCAGGGCTCGCAGTGGCGCGGGATGGCGGCCGGGCTGCTGGCCGAGTCCCCGGTGTTCCGCGCGCGGCTGGCCGAGTGGGGCGCGGCGCTGTCGCCGTACCAGGACTGGTCCCTCGAGGCGGTGATCCGCGGCGACGAGGGCGCGCCGGCCCTGGACCGCGTGGACGTCGTGCAGCCCGCGCTGTTCGGCGTCATGGTGTCGCTGGCGGCGGTGTGGGAGTCCTTCGGCGTCGTCCCGGAGGCGGTCGTCGGGCATTCGCAGGGTGAGATCGCGGCGGCGTACGTCGCGGGCGCGCTGTCCATCGAGGACGCCGCCAAGGTCGTGGCGCTGCGGGCGAAGGCGCTGCGGGAGCTGTCCCACTCGGGCGCCATGGCCTCGATCGCGCTACCGCTTGCCGTCGTACGCGAACGGCTGGCCGGCGGGCTGGAGATCGCCGGGGTGAACGGCCCCTCCGCGACCGTCGTCACCGGCGACCCGGTCGCCGTACGCGAGCTGATGGCGGCGTGCGAGGCCGAGGGCGTACGCGCCCGGCTGGTCCTGATCGACTACGCCTCGCACTCCGTGCACGTCGAGCCGCTGCGCGAGCTGCTGGCGGCCGAGCTGGCCGGCGTACGCGCGCTGCCGGGGCGGATCCCGGTGTACTCCACGGTCACCGGCGGGCCGCTTCCCGGGACCGAGCTGGGGGCGGCGTACTGGTACCGCAACCTGCGTGAGCCGGTGCGATTCGAGGACGCGACGCGGGCGCTGCTCGCCGACGGGCACCGGGCGTTCGTGGAGTGCAGCCCGCACCCGCTGCTGACCTACGGGGTCGAGCAGACTCTGGACGACGCCGCGACCGGCCGCACCGTCGTGACCGGCTCGCTGTGCCGCGGCGCGGGCGGCGCCGCCGACTTCCTGCGTTCGGCCGCGCACGCCCACGTCAGCGGGCTGAACGTCGACTGGGGCCGCGCGTTCGGACCCGGCCGCGCCCACGTCGGCCTGCCCTCCTACCCGTTCCAGCGCCGCCCGTACTGGCTCGCCGCCGGGACGGACCTCGCCGGGCCCGGCGCCCATCCGCTGGCCGGCGCCACGGTCACGCTCGCCGACGACGGCGGATGCGTGCTCACCGGGCGGCTGTCGCTGCGCGACCAGCCGTGGCTGGCCGACCACGCCGTCCTCGGCCGCGCGGTGCTGCCCGGCGCGGCCGCGGTCGAGATGGCGCTGCGCGCGGGCGCCGAGTGCGGCTGCCCGGACCTCGCCGAGCTGGTCGTGGAGACGCCGCTGCCGCTCGGCGAGGAGCCGGCGACGGTGCAGGTACGCGTGGGGGAGGCCGACGAGTCGGGGCGCCGGACGCTGAGCGTGCACACGCGCCGCGACGGCGGCGGCTGGACGCGCTATGCCGGCGGTGTCGTCGCGCCCTCCGAGAACGATCCTGAGGACGAGGCGGGCGCGTGGCCGCCCGCCGGCGCGGCCGAGCTGTCGGTGGACGAGACCTACGACCTGCTGGTGGCGGGCGGCCTGGAGCACGGGCCGGCCTTCGCGGGGCTGCGCGCCGTGTGGCGGCTCGGTGAGGAGATCCTCGCCGAGGTGGCCCTGGATGAGGACCGGCGGACCGAGGCCGGCCGGTACGGCGTCCACCCGGCGCTGCTGGACGCCGCCCTGCAGCCCGCCGCCCACCTCCTGACCGGCGACGGGGCGACCGCGCGCCTGCCCTTCTCCTGGTCGGGCGTGTCGCTGACCGCTCCGGGCGCCGCCGCGCTGCGGGTCCGCCTGTCGCCGGCCGGCGACGACGGCCTGCGGCTCGTCGCGACGGACGAGACGGGCGCGCCGGTGCTGTCCGTGGACCGGCTCACGCTGCGGCCGGTCCCCGCGGGCGCCGGCGGGCCACGCGCGGACGGCCTCTACGCGGTGGAGTGGGTCGACGCCGCCGCCGAACCCGCCGCGCCGCTCGTGACCGCGACGCTCGGCGACGACCCGTACGGCTGGGCGGCCGCGATGGAGGCGGCCGGTCATGCGACGGCGCCCGCGGAGGGCGGTGCGGTGCCGGACCTGGTCGCGGTGGCCTGCGGACCCGCCGGCGACACGGCCGAGGCGGCTCACCAGGCGACGGCGCGGGCGCTGGCCGCGATCCGGGACTGGCTGGCCGAGGACCGTACCGCCGGCGCGCGGCTGGTGTTCCTCGTCCCCGGCGCGACCGAGGCGGAGCCCGCCGCCGCTGCGGTCTGGGGCCTGGTGCGGGCCGCGGCGGCGGAGCACCCGGGCCGGTTCGGGCTGGTCGACGTCTCCGGGCCGGTACCGGCCGGGGCGGCCGGCCGGATCCTGGCCGCGCTCGGGGAGGACGAGCCGGGAGTCGCCGTACGCGGCGACCGGGTCCTGGTGCCCCGCCTGGTCCGCGCGACCGAGCGGCCGGACGCCGCCGGCCCGGACGTCGCGGGCGGAACGGTGCTGGTCACCGGTGGGACCGGCACGCTCGGCGGCCTCGTCGCGCGCCATCTCGCCGCCGAGCACGGCGTACGGCACCTGCTGCTCGTGAGCCGCCGCGGCGCCGAGTCGCCCGGGGCGGCCGGGCTCGCCAGCGAGATGGCCGGGCTCGGCGCCGAGGTCACGTTCGCCGCCTGCGACGTCGCGGACCGTACGGCGCTGGCCGAGGTGCTGGCCGGGGTGCCCGCCGGCCGGCCCCTCACCGGCGTCGTGCACACCGCGGGCGTCATCGACGACGGCCTGATCAGCGCGCTCACCCCCGAACGGCTGGCGGCCGTCCTGCGCGGCAAGGCCGACGGCGCCTGGAACCTCCACGAGCTGACGGCGGGGCACGACCTCGCCCTGTTCGTCCTGTTCTCCTCGGTCACCGCGACGCTCGGCGGGCCCGGGCAGGCCAACTACGCCGCCGCCAACGCCTACCTCGACGGGCTGGCCCGCCACCGGCACGCGGCCGGGCTGCCGGCCGTCTCCGTGGGCTGGGGGCTCTGGGAGCCGCCCTCCGGCATGACGGCGCACCTCAGCGAGGCCGAGCGGGCGCGGATCGCGGGAGCGGGGGTGACGCCGCTGTCCGCCGAGCACGGGCTGGCGCTGTTCGACGCGGCGCTGCGCTGCGAGGGGCGGCCCCACCTGCTGGCGATGCGGTTGGAGGCGTCCGGGCCCGGGACGCCCGCGATCCTGGCGAGCCTCGGGTCCGGGCGCCGGCGTCCCCGGCGGTCCGGCGGCGGCTCGTTCGCCCGGCGGCTGGCCGGCCTGGCGGAGGCCGACGCCGCGCGGCTGGTCCTCGGCACGGTGCGTTCGGTCGCGGCGGCGGTCCTCGGCCATGACGGCGCCTCCGGCGTGCCGGCCGACCGGCCCTTCTCCGACCTGGGCGTCAGCTCGCTCACCGGCCTGGAGCTGCGCAACCGGCTCGCCGAGGAGACCGGGCTGCGGCTGCCGGCGACCCTCGTGTTCGACTACCCGTCCCCGCGTGTGCTCGCCGAGCGCCTGCGCGAGCTGGCCGGGGCCGTCACGGCCGCTCCGGAGCCCGTACGAGCCGCGGCGGCCGACGCCGGCGATCCGGTGGCGATCATCGGGATCGGGTGCCGCTACCCTGGCGGTGTGACCGGCCCGGACGGGCTGTGGGACCTCGTCGAGGCCGGGAGGGACGGCGTCGGGGAGTTCCCCGAGGACCGGGGCTGGAACGTCGCCGAGCTGTACGACCCGGACCCGGACCGGTCCGGCAAGTCGTACACGCGCGAGGGCGGTTTCCTCTACGACGCGGGCGACTTCGATGCCGCGTTCTTCGGCATCTCGCCGCGCGAGGCGCTGGCGACGGACCCGCAGCAGCGGCTGCTGCTGGAGACCTCCTGGGAGGCGTTCGAGCACGCGGGCGTCGACCCGCTGTCCGTACGCCGGCAGCAGGTGGGCGTCTTCGCGGGCCTGATGTACCACGACTACGGCGGGTGGCCGGCCGCGGTCCCCGAGGAGGTCGAGGGGTACTTCGGCATCGGCACGGCGGGCAGCGTCGCCTCCGGCCGGATCGCCTACACCCTGGGCCTGGAGGGGCCCGCGCTGACCGTGGACACCGCGTGTTCCTCCTCGCTGGTGGCGCTGCACCTGGCGGTGCAGTCGCTGCGGCGGGGGGAGTGTTCGATGGCTCTCGCGGGCGGGGCGACCGTGATGGCGACGCCCGGGGTGTTCGTGGAGTTCTCCCGGCAGCGGGGCCTGGCCGCCGACGGCCGCTGCAAGTCCTACGGCGAAGGCGCCGACGGTACGGGCTGGTCGGAGGGCGCGGGCATGATCCTCCTCGAGCGGCTGTCCGACGCGCGGCGCAACGGTCACCGGGTGCTCGCGGTGGTCCGCGGTTCCGCGGTGAACCAGGACGGCGCGAGCAACGGCCTGACCGCCCCGAACGGCCCGTCGCAGGAACGCGTGATCCGCGCCGCCCTCGCCGACGCCGGGCTGGAGACCGCCGACGTCGACGTGGTCGACGGGCACGGCACGGGCACGCCGCTGGGCGACCCGATCGAGGCGGGCGCGCTGCTGGCGACGTACGGGCAGGACCGCGCCCGGCCGCTGCTGCTCGGGTCGGTCAAGTCGAACCTCGGCCACACCCAGGCGGCGGCCGGCGTGGCCGGTGTGATCAAGATGGTGATGGCGCTGCGGCACGGCACGGTGCCGAAGACCCTCCACGCCTCCGCGCCGTCGTCGCAGGTGGACTGGGAGTCGGGCGCGGTCGAGCTGGCCACCGAGGCCGTCCCGTGGCCGGCGGCGGACCGGCCCCGCGGCGCGGGCGTGTCCTCGTTCGGGATCAGTGGCACCAACGCCCACGTCGTCCTGCAGGCCCCGGACCCGATCGAGGCGGACGACCCCTCCGGCGGGGTGGTGCCGCCCGTCCCCTGGCCGGTCACGGCGCGGGACGAGGCCGCGCTGCGGGCGCAGGCGGCGCGGCTGCGGGACACTCTGCCCGAGACGGCCGGCGCGGTCGACGTCGCCTGGTCCCTCGCCGCCACGCGTACCTCCTTCGAGCACCGTGCCGTGGTCGTCGGGCGGCCCGACGAGCTGCGCGAGGGCCTCGCCGCGCTGGCCGAGGGCCGGCCTTCGGCGAGTCTCGTACGTGGCGTGGCCGGCGAGGACGCCGACGTGGTGTTCGTCTTCCCCGGCCAGGGCGCGCAGTGGGCGGGCATGGCCGCCGAGCTGCTGGAGGACTGTGAGCCGTTCCGGCGGCGGATGGCCGCGTGCGCGGAGGCGCTCGCCCCGTACACCGGCTGGTCCCTCCTCGACGTCATCCGCGGCGCCGAGGGCGCTCCCGGCCTGGACCGGGTGGACGTCGTGCAGCCCGCGCTGTTCGCCGTCATGGTGTCGCTGGCCGAGCTGTGGCGCGCCTGCGGCGTACGCCCGGCCGCCGTGATCGGGCACTCCCAGGGGGAGATCGCCGCGGCGTGTGTGGCGGGCCTGCTGACGCTGGAGGACGCCGCGAGGATCGTGGCGCTGCGGGCCCGCGCGATCACCGAGCTGGCCGGCGGCGGGGCGATGGCCTCGATCCCGAGCCCGGCCGCCGAGGTGGCCGGGCGCATCGGCGGCCGGCCGGGCGGGCTCGGCGTGGCGGCCGTCAACGGGCCGTCCGCGACCGTGGTGGCCGGTGAGCCGGAGGCGGTCGAGGCGCTGGTCGGCGAGTACGCCGCCGAGGGCGTGCGCGCCCGGCGGGTCGCCGTCGACTACGCCTCCCACTCCCCGCATGTCGAGCCGGTGCGTGAGCGGCTGCTCGCCGAGCTGGACGGCGTCGCCTCCGGTGCGGGTGAGACGCCGCTGTTCTCGACCGTGACCGGTGAGGTGGCGGCGCCCGGCGAGCTCACCGCGGCGTACTGGTACCGCAACCTGCGCGAGCCGGTGCGCTTCGACGAGGCGGTGAGCGCGATGCTCGCCGGCGGGCGGCGCGTGTTCGTCGAGGTGAGCCCGCACCCGGTCCTGCTTCCCGCGATCTCCGAACGCGCCGAGGAGTCCGGCGGGGGCGTCCTGGTCGCCACGCTCCGCCGGGACGAGGGCGGTTTCGGCCGGTTCTACGCCTCCCTCGCCGAGGTGTACGCCGCCGGCGCGGCGGTCGACTGGCCGGCCGCCCTGGCGGCCGCGGGCGTGCATGGCCGCCGGGTCGACCTGCCCACGTACGCCTTCCAGCGGCAGCGGTACTGGCTCGGCTCGGGCGCGGTGGAGTACGCCCCGGCCGGCCTGGAGCCGGACCCGCGCGGCGCCGGCGGCCCGGCCACGCTGCCGTCCCGGCTGGCGGGCCTGGCGGAGGAGGACGCCCTGCGCCTGCTCGTGGAGGAGGTACGCGGGGAGGTCGCGGCCGTGCTCGGTCACTCGGGCCCGGAGTCCGTGGACCCGGCGCGGCCGTTCACCCAGATCGGCCTGGACTCGATGGCGGCCGTGAAGCTGCGCGACCGCCTGAACGCGGCCGGCGCGGTGAAGCTGCCCACCACCGTGATCTTCGACCATCCGACCCCGGAGGCGCTGGCCGCGGTGCTGCGCGCCGAGATCGCCGCCTCCGGCGCGGCGCCGGCGGCCGAGCCGCTCGAGGTCCAGCTCGACCGCGCGTACGCCGGGCTGCTGGCCGCCGGACCGGCCGACCTGGACCGGGCCGGCCTGGCGGCCCGGCTGCGGGCGATGCTCGCCGCGCTGGAGGAGGACGTCCCGGCGAACGGGCGGGCGGCGGACGCGGAGCTGGCCGACCGGCTCGGCGTCGCGAGCGACGATGAGATGTTCGCCTTCATCGACGGCCGGCTCGACGGCGACTGAACGTCCGCTGAATGGACGTCGCGGGATATCCGACGTTAAAATCGGCGCGCTTGTGTGCTATTGCTTATCGTGACGATTTAATAGCATCCAGTAAATGGCCTGCGGCATTATGGCATTCAGCCATGAAGTGCTGATTAAGTCGCTCTAAAGCCGGGACCATAAAGCTTTCCCGACTGTCGTCCATTGTCGCCGCCTTGCCAATTTCGGGTACGCTGGTGACATATTCGGACCCGCGCTTGAAAGGGCGGTATTCCCGAGATGATGACGCATACCCTGCACGGAACTTCATGCTGACCGATCCGTCCGGACCTGCTGGTGTCGTCGTCCCGTGGGCGATCTCGGCGGCGGACGCCCCTGCTCTGCGCCGCCGGGCGAGGCAGCTGCACGCGTACCTCGGCGAGCGTCCCGGCCTCGACGCCGCCGACGTCGCCGCCGCGCTGGCGCCGACCGCCGGTCACGAGCGGCGCGCCGTGGTCGTCGGCGACCGTGACCGGCTGCTCGGCGGGCTCGCCGCGCTCGCCGGCGGCACGGACGCGGCCGGCCTCGTGCACGGCGGGGCGGCCGATGAGCGGCCCGAGGGCGGGCTCGCCTTCGTCTTCCCCGGTCAGGGCGGGCAATGGCCCGGGATGGCGGCCGGCCTGCTCGACACCTCCCCGGTCTTCGCCGCGCGCATGCGCGCGTGCGCCGACGCCCTGGCCGAACACGTCGGCTGGTCGCCGATCGACGTCGTGCGCGGCCTGCCCGGCACGCCCGACCCCGCCGCGGCCGACGTCGTCCAGCCCGTGCTGTTCGCCGTCATGGTGTCCCTGGCGGCGCTGTGGGAGGCGCACGGCGTCGTCCCGGACGCCGTCGTCGGGCACAGCATGGGCGAGATCGCCGCCGCGTACGTCGCGGGCGCGCTCTCGCTGGAGGACGCGACGCGGGTGAGCGTCGTGTGGAGCCGCGCGCAGGCCAAGCTCGCCGGCCGCGGCGAGATGGCCCTGGTCGCGCTGCCCGCGCCCCGCATGTGGGCGCGGCTCGCCCGCTGGGGTGAGCGGATCGTGCTCGCCGGCGTGAACGGGCCCACGTCCGTGGTCATCTCCGGCGACCGGGACGCCGT
This sequence comes from Actinomadura sp. DC4, assembly GCF_030406325.1. Taxonomy (GTDB): domain Bacteria; phylum Actinomycetota; class Actinomycetes; order Streptosporangiales; family Streptosporangiaceae; genus Actinoallomurus. Next base: position 126,211 of record NZ_JAUEQY010000017.1, read on the forward strand.
CGCGGAGGAGTGCGCCGCTCTTGAGGCCGGTGGCGTGTCCGCCCGGATCATCCCGGTCGGCCTCGCCGCGCACGCCCCGCACATCGACGAGGTCCTCGACGAGATCCGCCGCGGCGTGGCGCCCGTCACGGCGCGCACGCCGCGCATTCCGATCTACTCCGGCCACGCCGGCGGGCTGCTCACCGGCGCCACCGACGCCGGCTTCTGGTGCGGCGCCCTGCGCGAGATCGTCCTGTTCGACCCGGCCGTCCGCGCCCTGCTGGACGACGGGCACCGCACGTTCGTCGAGGTCGGACCGCACCCGGTGCTGACGGCGAGCATCGAGGAGACCGCCGGCGACCACGACGTCGACCGCGTCTTCGTGACCGGCACGCTGCGCCGCGCCGCAGGCGACCTGGCCCGGTTCTACCGCCAGGCCGCCGAGCTGTCCGTACGCGGCCTGGACGTCGACTGGCGGCCCGCGTACGCGTCCGGGCGTCCCGTGGACCTGCCCGCCGAGCCCGCGCCCGGTGAGGACGCCGGCGAGGAGGGCGAGGGCCCGGTGCGGCGCCTGTCCGGGCTGCCGGCGGCCGAGCGCCACGCGACGCTGCTGGCCCTCGTCCGCGAGGAGGCCGCGATCGTCTCGGGCCGGTCCGGCGACGGCGGCCTGGACGACCGGCGCGCCCTGCGCGAGCTCGGCTTCGACTCCGCCGCAGCGGTCGAGCTGCGCAACCGGCTGCGTACGGCGACGGGGCTGTCCCTGCCGACCTCGCTCGTCTTCGACCATCCCACGCTCGCCGGGCTCGCCGCGTACGTGGGCGAGGAGCTGGCCGGCGGCCACGCCGTGGCCGAGGAGCACGAGTCCCGCGCCGCCGAGGACGATCCGCTGGCGATCGTCGGCATGGCCTGCCGCTATCCGGGCGGCGCCGACTCGCCCGAGGACCTGTGGCGGCTGGTGGACGAGGGCATCGACGCCGTCGGAACGTTCCCGGCCGACCGCGGCTGGGACCTCGACGGCCTTTACAGCCCCGACCCCGAGCGCCCCGGCACCACCTACGCCTCCTCCGGCGGCTTCCGTTATGACGCCGCCGGGTTCGACGCCGAGTTCTTCGGCATCCCGCCGCGCGAGGCGCTCGCCATGGACCCCCAGCAGCGGCTGCTGCTGGAGGTCGCGTGGGAGGCGCTGGAGCGGGCCGGCATCGACCCGGACACGCTGCGCGGCACCCGTACGGGCGTGTTCGCGGGCGTGATGGCCCAGGAGTACGGCCCGCGGATGCACGAGGGCACCGGCGACGTCGAGGGGTACCTGCTGACCGGCGGCACGGCCAGCGTCGCCTCCGGCCGGATCGCCTACACCCTCGGCCTGGAGGGCCCCGCCGTCTCGGTCGATACGGCCTGCTCGTCCTCGCTGGTGGCGCTGCACACGGCCGCGCAGTCGCTGCGTCGCGGCGAGTGCTCGCTCGCGCTCGTCGCCGGCGTCACGGTCATGGCCACGCCCGGTCTGTTCGTGGAGTTCTCGCGGCTGCGCGGCCTCGCGCCGGACGGGCGGTGCAAGTCGTTCGCGGCGGCCGCCGACGGTACGGGCTGGGGCGAGGGCGGGGGCGTGCTCGTCCTCGAGCGGCTGTCGGACGCGCGCCGCGCCGGCCACCCGGTCCTGGCCGTCATCCGCGGCAGCGCGGTGAACCAGGACGGCGCGAGCAACGGCCTGAGCGCGCCGAGCGGCGCCGCCCAGCAGCGGCTCATCCGCCGGGCGCTCGCCACCTCCGGCCTGCGCGCCGCCGACGTGGACGTGCTGGAGGCGCACGGCACCGGGACGACCCTGGGCGACCCGATCGAGGCCGAGGCTGTGCTCGCCACGTACGGGCAGGACCGCGCCCGGCCGCTGCTCCTCGGGTCGGTCAAGTCGAACATCGGCCACACCCAGGCCGCCGCCGGCATGGCCGGTGTGATCAAGATGGTGCTCGCGCTGCGGCACGAGTCGGTGCCGCGGACGCTGCACGTGGACGAGCCGTCGCCGCACGTCGACTGGGACTCCGGCGCGGTGGCGCTCGTACGCGAACCGGTCCCGTGGCCGCGGGGCGAGCGCGTCCGCCGGGCGGGAGTGTCCTCGTTCGGCATCAGCGGCACGAACGCGCACGTGATCCTGGAGGAGGCACCCGCGGAGGCCGCCGCCGGGCCGGCCGGCGAGGCGCCGCCGGTGCTGCCGTGGGTGCTGACCGCCCGGTCCGAACCCGCATTGCGCGCCCAGGCCGGGCGCCTGGCCGCGAGCGTCTCGGCGGCCGACCCCGCCGACGTCGGCTTCTCGCTGGCCACGACGCGCTCGGCGCTGGCGCACCGCGCCGTGGTGATCGGCGCCGGCCGTGTCGGGCTGCTGCGCGGCCTGGACGCCGCCGCCTCCGGAGCCGAGGCCCCGTGCGTCGTGCGCGGCGTCGCCGCCGACCCCGGCCGGGTCGCGTTCGTCTTCCCGGGCCAGGGGTCGCAGTGGCCGGGGATGGCGGCGGGCCTGCTGGCCGAGTCCCCGGTGTTCCGCGCGCGGCTCGCCGAGTGCGACGCGGCGCTGGCCCCCCACACCGGCTGGTCCCTGGAGGCCGTCGTACGCGGCGGCGCGGACGCGCCGGACCTGGGCCGGGTGGACGTCGTGCAGCCCGCGCTGTTCGGCGTGATGGTCGCCCTCGCCGGGCTCTGGCAGTCGATGGGCGTACGGCCCGGCGCCGTCGCCGGGCATTCGCAGGGGGAGATCGCGGCGGCGTGCGTCGCCGAAATCCTGTCGCTGCAGGACGCGGCGCGGGTCGTTTCGCTGCGCGCGCGGGCGCTGCGGGAGCTTGCCGGGTCCGGGGCGATGGCCTCGGTGCTGGCGCCCGCCGGCCGGGTCGCGGCGATGCTGGTCCCCGGCGGGGACCTTACGGTCGCGGCGGTCAACGGGCCGGCGAGCACGGTCGTGTCCGGGCCACCGGACGCCGTGGCCGCGCTGGTCGCCGCGTGTGAGGCGGACGGCCTGCGCGCCCGGCTGATCCCGGTCGACTACGCCTCGCACAACGCGCAGGTGGACTCGCTGCGCGAGTCCCTGCTCGCCGAGCTGGGCGAGGTGCGGCCCGGTCCGGGCACCGCCGACCTGTACTCCTCGGTGACCGGCGAGCGCCTGGACCCCGCGGAGCTGGACGCCGCGTACTGGTTCCGCAACCTGCGTGAGCCGGTGCGCTTCGAGGACGCCACGCGCGCCCTGCTCGCCGACGGGTACGGCGCGTTCGTCGAGTGCGCCCCGCACCCCGTCCTGTCCTCGGCCGTCGCGGACACCGCCGAGGACCGGCCCGGCCGTGCGCCGCTGGTCGTGGGCTCGCTGCGCCGCGGCGAGGGCGGCCTGGAGCGGTTCCTCACCTCGGCCGCCGAGGCGTTCGCGGGCGGCGTCGCGGTGGAGTGGTCCTTCGGTTCCGGACGCCGCCGGGTCGGCCTGCCGACCTATCCGTTCCAGCACCGGCACTACTGGCTGGCCACGCCCGAGACGGCCGCGGACGCCGCCGGTCTCGGCGGTCTGGGCGGTCTGGGCTTTGGCCACGCCGGGCACCCGCTCCTGGGCGCCGCGGTGGAGCTCGCCGACGGCACCGGCCGGCTGTTCACCGCCGAGCTGTCACGCGAGCGGCAGCCCTGGCTCGCCGACCACGCGGTCCTCGGCACGGCCATCGTGCCGGGGGCGGCGTTCGCCGACCTGTTCGCGTGGGCCGGCGGGCGGATCGGCCGCCCGCACGTCGCCGAGCTGGTCATCCTGGCGCCGCTCGTGCTCCCGGAGGAGGGCGCGGTCACCCTGCAGCTCCGGGTCCGGGAGACCGGCACCGCCGACGTGTACGCCCGTGGCGCCGCCGGCTGGAACCACCACGCCACCGCGACCCTCGCCTCCGAGGGCCCCGCCCCGGCCGCCGCGCCGTTGACCTGGCCGCCGGCCGGCGCGGAGCCGGTGGACCTGGACGGCGTGTACGACCGGCTGGCCGACGCGGGCTACGGCTACGGGCCCGCGTTCCGCGGCCTGCGTGCCGTCTGGCGGCTCGGCGCGGAGGTCTTCGCCGAGGTCGCGCTGCCCGGCGAGGCCGGCGTCTCGGGGCACGCGGTGCATCCGGCACTGCTGGACGCGGCGCTGCACCCGGTGGCGGCCGGTCTCCTGGGCGACGTCCCGGCCGGGTCGGTGCCGTTCTCCTGGACCGGGGTGTCGGCGGGCCCGGGCGCCTCCGACGCGCTGCGCGTCCGGCTCACGCCGGGCGCGGACGGCGCCGTGACGGTCGCCGCCTGCGACGCCGCCGGGACGCCCGTCGTCTCCGTGGCCGGGCTCGTCTTCCGGCCGATCGACCCCGAACGCCTCGGCGCGGCACGTGTCGCGGCGGGCGGCGGCGGCCTGCTGCACGTCGAGTGGTCGCCCGCGCCGGCCGCGACCGCCGTGTCCGGCCGCCCCGGCGTCGAGGACGGCCTCGTCGTCCTCGGCGAGGGCGCGGTGCCCGACCTGGCCGCGCTCGTGGCCGCCGTCGACGCCGGCGCTCCGGTGCCGGCCGCCGTCGTGGCGCGCGCGCCATCCGGCGAGGACGGCCCGGCAGGGGCGCACGCCGGGGTGCGGTGGCTGCTCGGCCTGCTGCGCGAATGGTTCGCCGAGGAGCGGCTCGCCGCGTCGCGCCTGGTCGTGGTGGCCCGTGGCGCCATCGCCGCGATCGAGGGGGAGACGTCGTCGCCGGCCGCCGCCGCGCTGTGCGGCCTGGTCCGGGTGGCCGCGGCCGAGCATCCGGGCGGGTTCCTGCTGGCCGACCTCGACGAGGCCGAGGAGTCGTGGGAGGCGCTGCGGTCCGCCGCCGCGTACGGCGAGCCGCAGCTCGCGATCCGCGGCGGGCGGATCCTGCGGCCCCGCCTGGTCCGCGCGGCCGACGCGGAGAGCGCTCCGGCGGCCATCGGCGGGACGGTCCTGGTCACCGGCGGCACCGGCGCCCTGGGCGCGGAGGTCGCCGCCCACCTGGCCGAACGCCACGGCGTCCGCCACCTGCTGCTGCTGAGCCGCCAGGGGCCGGCCGCCGAGGGCGCCGGCAAGCTCACGACCCGTATCGCCGAGCTCGGCGCGGAGGCGACCGTCCTCGCGTGCGACACCACGGACCGCGCGGCCCTCGCGCGCGCCCTCGCCCAGGTCCCGCAGGAGCACCCTCTGACGGGGGTCGTCCACTCGGCCGGCGTCCTGGACGACGGCGCCCTCGACGCGCTCACCCCCGGACGCTTCGCCGAGGTCATGCGCGTCAAGGCCGACGCCGCGTGGCACCTGCACGAGCTGACCCGGGGGAAGGACCTGGCGATGTTCGTGCTGTTCTCCTCGGCCGCCGGGCTGCTCGGCAACCCCGGGCAGGCCAACTACGCGGCCGGCTGCGCATTCACCGACGCGCTCGCCGAGCACCGCCGCGCGCTGGGCCTGCCCGCCACCTCGATCGCCTGGGGCCTGTGGGAGACGCCGACCGGGCTGACCGCCCGCCTCGGTGAGCCGGACCTGGCGCGGATGCGGCGGCGTCTCGGCCTGGCCGCGATGACCTCCGCGGACGGCCTGGCGATGTTCGACGCCGCGGTCGGCTCGGACCGGGCGGTGTCGATGGCCGCCCGCCTGGACCAGACGGCGCTGCGCACGAGCACGGACCTGCCCGCGCTCCTGTCCGGGCTCACCCCGGCGCGCGGCGGCCCGGAGCCGGTCGCGCCGCCGGACCTGCCCGGACGGCTCGCCGTCATGGCTCCGGATGAGGCGGAGGACGCCCTGCGCGACCTGGTGTGCGCGCACGCCGCCACGGTGCTCGGCTACGCGCGGCCGCAGGCGGTCGACCCCGACCGCGCCTTCTCCGAGCTCGGTTTCGACTCGCTGACCGCCGTGGAGCTGCGCAACCGGCTGAGCGCCGCCACCGGCGTACGGCTGTCGGCGACGCTCGCCTTCGACCACCCGACTCCGGCGGCGCTCGCCGTGCACCTGCGCGACCGGCTCGTCGTCGAGCGGGACGCCGCCGCGCCGATCCTCGGCGAGCTCGACCGGCTCTCGGACACGGTGTTCGCGGCCGGGGTCGACGACGAGGGCAGGGCGGCCATCAGCGAGCGCCTCACGCGCCTGCTGCGCGACCTGGACGGCCGGGGCGGCGACGGGAGCGTGGCCGGAGAGCTGCACGAGGCCAGCGACGACGAGGTCTTCGACTTCATCGGCCGCGAGTTCGGGATCTCGTGACGTACACGACGGGGAGTTGAGGATCGATGGCGGACGAGGAAAAGATCCGTTATTTCCTCAAGCGGGTGACGGCCGAGCTGCACGAGACCCGGCAACGGCTGCGCGAGCGCGAGGAACGCGACGGCGAGCCGATCGCGATCGTGGGCATGGCGTGCCGGTTCCCCGGCGGCGCCGACTCCCCGGCGGCGCTGTGGCGGCTGGTGGAGTCGGGCGCGGACGCGATCGGCGGGTTCCCGGCCGACCGGGGCTGGGACTCCGGCCTGTACGACCCCGACCCCGACGCGGCGGGCCACACTTACGCGCGCGGCGGCGGCTTCCTGTACGACGCGGCCGCGTTCGACGCGGAGTTCTTCGGGGTCGCGCCGCGCGAGGCCCTGGCGATGGACCCGCAGCAGCGGCTACTGCTGGAGACCTCCTGGGAGGCGCTGGAGTCGGCCGGTGTCCCGGTCGAGTCGCTGCGCGGCAGCCGTACGGGCGTGTTCGCGGGCGTGATGTACCACGACTACGCCGGGGGCGGCGACGTGCCCGGCGACGTCGAGGGCTATCTGGGCACCGGAGGCGCGGGGAGCGTGGTCTCCGGCCGGGTCGCCTACACCTTCGGCCTGGAGGGTCCCGCCGTCACGGTCGACACGGCGTGCTCGTCGTCGCTGGTGGCGCTGCACCTGGCGGCGCAGTCGCTGCGGCGCGGCGAGTGCACGATGGCGCTCGCGGGCGGCGTGACCGTGATGGCGACGCCCGGCGTCTTCGTCACCGCGGCGAGGCAGCGGGGCATCGCCGCCGACGGCCGCTGCAAGGCCTTCTCCGCGCGGGCGGACGGCGCGGGCTGGGCCGAGGGCGTGGGCGTGCTCGTCGTCGAGCGGCTGTCGGACGCGCGGCGGCTCGGTCACCGGGTGCTGGCGCTGCTGCGCGGCTCGGCGGTGAACCAGGACGGCGCGAGCAACGGCCTGGCCGCCCCCAACGGCCCTTCGCAGGAGCGGGTCATCCGGGCCGCGCTCGCCTCCGGCGGCCTGGAGGCCGCGGACGTGGACGTGGTGGAGGCGCACGGCACCGGGACCGCGCTCGGCGACCCGATCGAGGCCGGCGCGCTGCTCGCGACGTACGGGCAGGGCCGCGACCGCCCGCTGCTGCTGGGCAGCCTCAAGTCCAACATCGGGCACACGCAGGCCGCCGCCGGGGTCGCGGGCGTGATCAAGATGGTGCAGGCGCTGCGGCACGGCACGGTGCCCCGCACCCTGCACGCCGCCGAGCCCTCCCCGCACATCGACTGGAGCGCCGGCGCGGTCGAGCTCGTCACCGAGCCGGTGACCTGGCCCGAGACCGGCCGCCCGCGCCGCGCGGGGGTGTCCTCGTTCGGGGCCAGCGGCACGAACGCACACGTGATCATCGAGGAGGCCGGACCCGCGGCCGAGGAGGAGACGGGCGGGACCCCGGCCGCCGTGGTCCCGTGGGTGCTGTCGGCGGGCGACGGCGCGGCGCTGACGGCGCTCGCGCGGCGCCTGCGGGACGCGCTGCCCGAGGACGCGGACGCCGGCGACGTCGGCCGGTCGCTCACGGCGAGGCGGTCCGTCCTCCCGTACCGCGCGGTCGTGCTCGCCGGCGACGGCGAGGGGCTGCGCGGTGGCCTGGCGGCCCTCGCCGAGGGCGCCGGCGACCCGCGCGTCGTCCGCGCCGCCCGCCCGGCCGGGCGGGTCCGCCGCACGGTCTTCGTCTTCCCCGGCCAGGGGTCGCAGTGGGCGGGCATGGCCGCCGGGCTGCTGGAGTCGAGCGCGGTCTTCCGCGCCCGGATGGAGGAGTGCGAGGCCGCCCTCGCACGGACCGTGGACTGGTCCCTGCGCGAGGTGATCGCCGGCACGCCGGGCGCGCCCGGCCTCGACCGCGTCGACGTCGTGCAGCCGGCGCTGTTCGCGGTCATGGTCTCGCTCGCGGCCGTGTGGGAGTCCCTCGGCGTCGTCCCGGACGCGGTCACCGGCCACTCCCAGGGCGAGATCGCCGCCGCCTGCGTGGCCAGGGCGCTGTCGCTGGAGGACGCCGCACGGATCGTCGCCGTACGCTCCCGCGCGCTGCGCGCGCTGTCGGGGTCGGGCGCGATGGCCTCGGTGATGGCCGCGCCGGAGGCCGTACGCGAGCGGCTGGCCGGTCATGAGGGCCGACTGGAGATCGCCGCTATCAACGGGCCGGCGACGGTCGTGGTCTCCGGCGAGCCCGGCGCGGTCGACGCGCTCGTGGCCGCGTGCGAGGCCGACGGCGTACGCGCCCGGCGGGTCGCGGTCGACTACGCCTCGCACTGCGCGCACGTGGAGCCGCTCCGCGAGCGGCTGCTGGACGACCTCGGCGAGGTGACGCCGCTGCCGGGCCGCACCGCGTTCTACTCGACCGTCACCGGCGCGCGGATCGACCGCGCCGATCTCGGCGCGGAGTACTGGTACCGCAACCTGCGCGAGCCGGTCCGCTTCGAGGACGCCACCCGCGCGCTACTGGCCGACGGGCACGCCGCGTTCATAGAGTGCAGCCCGCACCCGGTCCTGGTCGCCGCCGTCGCCGAGACCGCCGACCGGACCGCCGACGCCGCGCCGCCCGCGGTCGTGGCCTCGCTGCGCCGCGACGAGGGCGGCCTGGCGCGCCTGGTCACCTCGGTGGCCGAGGCGTTCACGGCCGGCGTCGCCGTCGACTGGACGCCGCTGCTCGGCACGGGCGGCCGGCGGGTCGAGCTGCCCGCCTACCCGTTCCAGCGCCGCGACTACTGGCTGCCGCCCGCCCGCCGCGCCGCCGCCGCACCGGCTGATGAGTCCTTCTGGGAGACCGTCGCGTCCGGCGACCCGGACCGGCTGGCCTCGGCCCTGTCCCTCGACGCCGAGGCCGTGGCGCCGGTCCTGCCCGCGCTGGCCTCCTGGCGGCGGCGCCGCGACGAGCGGGCCGGCCTTTCACGGCTGCGCTACCGCGTCGAGTGGCGCCCCGTCCGTACCGCGTCCCGCGGCCCGGCCGGCACCTGGGTGATCGTCGCCGGCGCGCGGGAGGAGGAGACCGCCGCGTGGTGCGCCGGGGCCCTGGCCCGGCACGGCGCCGCCGGTGTCGTCACGGACCCGGCCGGGCTGCCGGCCGCCCTCGCCGAGAGGCCGGCCGGCGTGATCGGTCTCCTCGGCCTGGACGAGAGGCCCCACCCGGAGTACCCGGCGCTGACCCGCGGCCTCGCGGACTCCCTCGCCCTGGCCCGTACGGTCGCCGGGGCCGGGGTCCCGCTGTGGTCGCTGACCCGCGGCGCGGTCGCGGCGGCCCCCGGCGAGGAGCCCCCGAACCCGGCCCAGGCCCAGATCTGGGCGCTCGGCCGCGTCTTCGCCCTCGAACACCCCGCGGACTGGGGCGGCCTGGCCGACCTGCCCCCGCTCCTGGACGAGGCCGCCGCCGGCCGGCTCGCCGCCGCGCTCGCCGGGACCGAGGACCAGGTCGCGCTGCGCCCCGCGGGCATGCTGGCCCGCCGCCTGGTGCCCGACGGCGAACGGCCCGCGCCGCCGGAGCGAAGGCTCCGCGGCACCGTCCTGGTCACCGGCGGCACCGGCGCCCTCGGGCGGCGCGTCGCGCGCCGCCTGGCCGACGCGGGCGCCGAGCACCTGCTGCTGCTCGGGCGCCGTGGCGCCGACGCGCCCGGAGCCCGCGAGCTCGCCGCCGAGCTGACCGGACGCGGGACCGGGGTCACACTCGCCGCCTGCGACGTGTCGGACCGCACGGCGCTGGCCGGGGTGCTCGCCGACGTGCCGCCCGAACGGCCCGTCACCGCCGTCTTCCACCTGGCCATGGCGGTCCGGCTGACCCCGATCGCCGACTCCACCCTCGGCGAGTACGCCGAGGCGTGCGGCGCGAAGGCCCTCGGCGCGGCCAACCTCGACGCCCTGCTCGCCGGCGCCGACCTCGACGCGTTCGTGCTGTTCTCCTCGATCGCGGGCGTCTGGGGCGTCGCCGACCACGGCGCGTACGCCGCCGCGAACGCCTATCTCGACGCCCTCGCCGAGCGCCGCCGCGCCCAGGGCCGGCCCGCGACCTCGATCGCGTGGGGCGTGTGGGACGCCTTCGAGGAGGACGGTGCCCCGGTCGACGTGGACCTGCTGAAGCGCCGCGGCCTGCCGCTGATGAACCCCGAGCTGGGGCTGGCCGCGCTCGATGACGCGCTCGCGCGCGACGACACGTTCGTCGCCGTGGCCGACGTCGACTGGGACCGGTTCCTGCCGGTGTTCGCCTCGGCCCGGCCGCGGCCCCTGTTCGACGAGCTCCCGCAGGCCGCGCGGCCGGCCGAACGCGAGGCGGACCCGGCCGGGCCCTCCTCGCCGTGGGCGGCCCGGCTCGCCGGGATGCCCGCCGACCGGCAGGGCCGCGAGCTGCGCGCGATGGTCGCCGCGCGCGCCGCCGCCGTGCTCGGGCACACCGACCCCGCCCGTATCGACCCCGACCGGCCCTTCACCGACTTCGGCTTCGACTCGGTCACCGCCGTCGAGCTGCGCAACCGGATCGCCGACGAGGCCGGCGTACGCGTCCCGGCCACGCTCGTCTTCGACCACCCCACACCGCGCGCCGTCGCCGCGTACCTGCGGACCCTCCTGCTGCCCGAGCCCGCCACGGCCGCCGTCGCCGAGGCGCGCACCGCGAGCGACGAGCCGATCGCCATCGTCGGCATGGGCTGCCGCTACCCGGGCGGCGCCGACTCGCCGGAGGCCCTGTGGCGGATCGTCGAGAACGGCGTCGACGCCGTCGGCGGCTTCCCCGAGGACCGCGGCTGGGCGGCCGAGGGCCGCTATGACCCCGACCCGGCCCGCGCGGGCACCTCCTACGTCCGCGAGGGCGGGTTCCTGCACGAGGCCGCGGAGTTCGACCCGGAGTTCTTCGGCATCTCACCACGTGAGGCCCTGGCGATGGACCCGCAGCAGCGCCTGCTGCTGGAGACCTCCTGGGAGGCCCTCGACCACGGCGGCCTCGACGCGAACGCCCTGCGCGGCAGCGTCACCGGCGTGTTCGTCGGCTGCCAGGCCCAGCCGTACGGCCCGGCCGCCGGCACCGCGCCGCCGGGCGTGGAGGGCCACGTCATCACCGGTTCCTCAACGAGCGTCGCCTCCGGGCGGATCGCCTACACCCTCGGCCTGGAGGGCCCGGCCATCACGGTCGACACGGCGTGCTCGTCCTCGCTGGTCGCCCTGCACCTGGCGAGCCAGGCGCTGCGCCGGGGCGAGTGCGCGATGGCCCTCGCGGGCGGCGTGATGGTGCTGGCCACGCACGGGCCGTTCGTGGAGTTCTCCCGGCAGCGGGTGCTCGCCCCGGACGGCCGCTGCAAGGCGTTCTCCGCCTCGGCCGACGGCATGGGCCTGGCCGAGGGCGCCGGGATGCTCGTGCTCGAACGCCTCTCCGACGCTCGGAGCAACGGTCACCGCGTCCTGGCCGTCATCCGCGGCTCGGCGGTGAACCAGGACGGCGCGAGCAACGGCCTGACCGCCCCGAACGGCCCGTCGCAGGAACGCGTGATCCGCGCCGCGCTCGCCGCCGCCGGGCTGGGCCCGGGCGAGGTCGACGCGGTCGAGGCGCATGGCACCGGCACCGCGCTCGGCGACCCCATCGAGGCGCAGGCGCTGTCGGCGGCGTACGGCCGGGACCGCGAGCGTCCCCTGCTGCTCGGCTCGGTCAAGTCCAACATCGGGCACAGCACGGCCGCCGCCGGCGTCGCGGGCGTGATCAAGATGGTGCAGGCGATGCGGCACGGGGTCCTGCCCAGGACCCTTCACGTGGAGGAGCCCTCCCCGCACGTCGACTGGAGCGCGGGAGACGTCGAGCTGCTCACCGAGGCCCGCCCCTGGCCCGAGGTGGACCGGCCCTGGCGCGCGGGGGTGTCCTCGTTCGGCATCAGCGGCACCAACGCGCATCTCCTCCTCGAACAGGTCCCGCGCGCCGACGAGCCGCCGCCGGCTGCCGGCGGCACGGCGCCCTGGGTGGTCTCCGGCGCCGACGCGGCCGGTCTCGCCGCCCAGGCGGAACGGCTGCTCGGTTTCGCCCGCGAGAGCGGCGCCGGCGCCGTGGACGTCGGCCGCGCGCTCTCCGCCCGTACCGGGCTGGCCCACCGCGCCGTGGTCGTCGGCGACCGGGAGGGCCTGCTCGCCGGGCTGTCGGCGCTGGCGGCGGGGGAGCGGGCCGACGGGCTGGTGCGCGGCGTCGCCGCTCCGGCCGGCCCGGTCGCCCTGCTGTTCTCCGGCCAGGGCGCGCAGCGGCCCGGGATGGGCCGCGAGCTGGCCGCCGCGTACCCGGTGTTCGCTGCGGCGCTGGAGGAGGTCTGCGGGCACTTCGGCGGGCGTCTGGACCGGCCGCTGCGCGACGTGCTGTTCGCCGGGGACGGCGGCGCGCTGGACCGTACCGACTTCACCCAGGCCGGATTGTTCGCGTTCGAGGTGGCGCTGCTGCGCCTGGCCGAGTCGTTCGGCCTGCGCCCGGCGCTGCTGGCCGGCCACTCGATCGGGGAGATCACCGCCGCGTACGCCGCGGGCGTGTGGTCGCTGGAGGACGCGGTCGCGCTGGTCGCGGCGCGCGGCACGCTCATGGCCGCGCTGCCCGAGGCCGGCGCGATGCTCGCCGTGAACCTGCCCGAGGACCGGGTGCGCGCCGCACTGGGCGGCGACGTCGCGATCGCGGCGGTCAACGGCCCGGACGCGACGGTCGTCTCCGGTGAGACCGGCGCCGTGCTCGCCCTCGCGGAGCGCTGGCGCGAGGAGGGCGTGCGGACGCGGCGGCTGCGGGTGAGCCACGCGTTCCACTCGCCGCTGATGGAGCCCATGGTGGAGGAGTTCCGCCGCGTCGCCCAGAGCCTGTCGTACGCGCCGCCGGGCCTGCCGGTCGTCTCGAACGTCACCGGCGAGGTCGTCGGCGGCCGATTCTGTGACCCGGAGTACTGGGTGGAGCACGTACGCCGCCCGGTCCGCTTCGCCGACGGCGTCGCCGCGCTGCGCGAGCAGGGCGCGGCGGCGTACCTGGAGATCGGGCCGGACGCGGTGCTCACGCCGATGGCCGCGGCGTGCCTGGACGCGGAGGAGACCGCGCCGGTGGTCGCGGCGCTGCAGCGGCGTGACCGTCCCGAGGCGGCGGCGTTCCTGCTCGGCCTCGGCCGGGCGCACGTGCGCGGCGTCCCGGTGGACTGGACGCCGGCCCTGCCCGGCCCGTACCGCGAGGTGGAGCCGCCGGCGCAGGCCTTCCGGCGGCGCAGGTTCTGGCTGCCGCCGGGCAGCCCCGGCGGCGACGTCGCCGGGGCGGGACTGAGCGCGGCGGATCATCCGCTGCTCGGCGCGGCCGTGGGCCTGGCCGACGGGAGCGGCTGGGTGTTCACCGGGCGGCTCACGCTCTCCGGCCGGCCCTGGCTCGCCGACCACGCCGTCTTCGGCCGGGTGCTGCTGCCCGGCACCGCCTTCGTGGAGCTGGCCGCGCACGCCGGCGAACAGGCCGGCTGCGGCCGGGTCGAGGAGCTCGTCCTGGAGGCGCCGCTGGTGCTGCCGGAGCGGGGCGGCGTGAACGTCCAGGTCGTCGTCCAGGGCTCCGGGGACGGTCACACCGTCGCGGTGTACGCGCGCGCCGAGGACACCGAGCCGTGGCGGCGGCACGCGACCGGCACCCTGCGCCCCGCCGCCGCTCCCGCTGCGTGGCCGGAGACGGCCTGGCCGCCGCCCGGCGCGGACCCGGTCGATCTGGAGGGCTTCTACGAGCGGACCGCGGGTGAGGGCTACGCGTACGGCCCGGCGTTCGCCGGGCTGCGCGCGGTGTGGCGGCGCGGCGAGGAGGTCTTCGCCGAGGTCGCCCTGGACGATGAGCGGCGCGCCGACGCGGGCCGGTACGGCCTCCACCCGGCGCTGTTCGACGCGGCGCTGCACGCGGTGCTGGCCTCCGGCGCGGGCGAGGGCCGGGGCTTCCTCCCGTTCTCCTGGACCGGCGTGCAGGTGCACGCGGTCGGCGCGGCGGCGCTGCGCGTGCGGCTGCGCGCCGAGGCGGACGGGATCGCGATCGAGGCCGCCGACACCGAGGGGACCCCGGTGCTGTCGGTCGGCCGCCTGCTCGGCCGCCCCGCGACGCCGCCCCGGGAAGGCGGCGCGGCGCGCCCGCGCGACCTGTACGCCCTGGACTGGACGCCCGCCCCGGCAGGAACGCCCGGGACCTGGGCGATTCTCGGCGACACGCCCCTGTCCGGTGGCTCCGGCGTCGCGCGCTTCGCCGGCCTCGAGGCGCTGGACGCAGGCGCGCCGGTGCCCGGCACCGTGGTCGTGGCCGTCCGTACCGGCGGGGACGCGCCGCTGCCGGAGCGGCTGGACGCCGTGGCCGGCGCGACGCTCGCGCTCGTACAGGACTGGCTCGCCGCCGACCGCCCGGCCGGTTCACGCCTGGCCGTCGTGACCTCCCGCGCCGTGCCTCTGGGCGCCGAGCCCGATCCGGTCGCGGCGGCGGTCTGGGGACTCGTGCGCAGCGCGCAGAACGAGAATCCCGGCCGGCTGCTGCTGGCCGACCTGCCCGGCGAGGACCTCGACGCGGCCGGCCTGTCCGCCGCGCTGGGCGCCGGGGAGCCGCAGGTGGCGGTACGCGACGGCCGGGCCCTCGTGCCGCGGCTGGTGCGGGCGCCGGCCGGGGAACCTGCGGCCGGGCCCGTGTTCGGCCCGGACGGCGTCGTCCTGGTCACCGGCGGCACGGGCGCGCTCGGCGGCCGGGTCGCCCGTCATCTGGCCGGGCGGCACGGCGTCCGGCGGCTGGTGCTCGCGTCGCGGCGCGGCGAGGACACCAAGGAGGCCGTGGCGCTGCGCGACGCCCTGGCCGGGGACGGCGTGGAGGTGCTCGTCCGTGCGTGCGACGTGAGCGACCGGGCGCAGGTCGAGGAGCTACTCGGCGAGGCGCGGTCGCTCGGCCCGCTGACCGGCGTCGTGCACTGCGCCGGCGTGCTCGACGACGGCCTGGTCGGCTCGCTGGACGCCGGCCGGGTGCGCGGCGTGCTGGGCCCGAAGGCGGTGGGCGCCTGGCACCTGCACGAGCTGACCGCCGGCGACGCGCTGTCGGCGTTCGTGGTGTTCTCCTCGGCCTCGGGCGTGTTCGGCAACCCTGGGCAGGCCGGCTACGCGGCGGCCAACGCGTTCACCGACGCCCTCGCGGCGTACCGTACGGGCCGCGGGCTGCCCGGTCTGTCGCTGGCCTGGGGGATCTGGGACCAGGGCGAGGACCCTGCCGGCAACGGGGCGGGCGGCATGAGCCGGCGGCTCACCGACGCCGACCGGGCCCGCGCCGCGCGTTACGGCATCGCTCCGTTGCCGGCCGGCGACGCGCTCGCGCTGTTCGACGCCGCCCTGACCGCCGGGCCCGCGGTGCTGTTGCCGATCCGGCTGGACCTGGCGGCGCTGCGCGCCCGTACCGGGCACGTGACGCCGCTGCTCGGCGCGTTCGCCGGCGCGCCCGGCCGCCGGGTGGCCGCCGGCGGACGCGGCGACCTCGCCGGGCGCCTCGCCGTGCTTCCCGCCGGGAACGCCGCGCAGGAGCTGCTGGACCTCGTACGGGCCGAGGTCGCGGCGGCGCTGGGGCACTCCGGCGCCGCGGCGGTCCACGCGGACCGGGCCTTCGGCGACCTGGGCTTCGACTCGCTCACCGCGGTGGAGTTCCGCAACCGGCTCACCGAGGCGACCGGCGTACGGCTGCCCGCGTCGCTGATCTTCGACCATCCCACGCCGGCCGCGCTCGCGGCCTTCCTCCAGGGCCGGCTGGCGCCGCCCGCGGAGGAGGCCCCGGTGGAGGTGACGCTGGACCGGCTGGAGTCCGCGCTCGCGTCCGTGGCCGGCGACCGGCGTACGGCCGTCGCCGAGCGGCTGCGGGCGATGGCGAACGCGCTCGGGCCCGCCGGGGGCGGCGGGGACCGGGCGGCGCTGGCCGCCCAGGTCGACGCAGCGAGCGCCGACGAGGTGCTCGCGCTCATCGATCGCGAGTTCGGCGCCTCCTGACCGGCACCCTTCCGACGAAGACGAGGAACGTGATGGCAGAAGACTCTCAGCTGGTCGGCTACCTCAAGCGGATGACCGTCGACCTGCACGACGCCCGCGCGAGGCTGCGCGAGGCCGACGACGCCGCCCACGAGCCGATCGCCATCGTCGGGATGGCGTGCCGCTACCCCGGCGGGGCCGACTCACCGGAGGCGCTGTGGCGCCTGGTCGAGGAGGGCGTGGACGCGGTCGGTCCCTTCCCCGGCAATCGCGGCTGGGACCTGGAGGCCCTGTACGACCCGGACCCCGACGCCCCGCTGACCAGCTACACCACCGAGGGCGGGTTCCTCTACGACGCGGCCGACTTCGACGCCGGCCTGTTCGGCATGTCGCCCCGCGAGGCCCTCGCCACCGACCCGCAGCAGCGCCTGCTGCTGGAGTGCGCGTGGGAGGCGTTCGAGCGGGCCGGCATCGCGCCCACCTCGCTGCGCGGCACCGCGACGGGCGTCTTCGCCGGGTGCATGTACTTCGACTACGGCGGCCGGCTCGGCCACGCGCCGGGCGAGTTCGAGGGCTACCTGGGCACCGGCAGCGCGGGCAGCGTGGCCTGCGGCCGGGTCGCCTACACCTTCGGCCTGGAGGGCCCGGCGGTGACCGTCGACACGGCGTGCTCGTCGTCGCTGGTGGCGCTGCACCTGGCGGCGCAGTCGCTGCGGCGCGGCGAGTGCACGATGGCGCTCGCGGGCGGCGTGACCGTGATGGCGACGCCCGGCTCCTTCCAGGAGTTCTCCCGGCAGCGCGGCCTGGCCCCCGACGGCCGGTGCAAGTCCTACTCGGCGGCGGCGGACGGCACGGGCTGGGCCGAGGGCGCCGGCTGGCTCCTGGTCGAGCGGCTGTCGGACGCGCGGCGGCTCGGTCACCGGGTGCTGGCCGTCATGCGCGGCTCGGCGGTGAACCAGGACGGCGCGAGCAACGGCATCACCGCCCCCAACGGCCCCGCGCAGGAGCGGGTGATCCGCTCGGCGCTGGCGGACGCGCGGCTGACCACCGCCGACGTGGACGTGGTCGAGGGCCACGGCACGGGCACGACGCTGGGCGACCCGATCGAGGCGCAGGCGCTGCTGGCCACGTACGGGCGCGACCGGCCGGCGGACCGCTCGCTGCTGCTCGGCTCGATCAAGTCCAATATCGGGCACGCCCAGGCCGCGGCCGGCGTCGCGGGCGTGATCAAGATGGTGATGGCGATGCGGCACGGCACGGTGCCGCGCACGCTGCACGCCGAGGAGCGCTCCCCGCACGTGGACTGGGACTCCGGCGCGGTCCGCCTCGTGCGGGAGCCCGCGCCGTGGCCGGACGGCGACCGGCCGCGCCGCGCCGCGGTCTCCTCGTTCGGCATCGGCGGCACCAACGCCCACGTGGTCCTGGAGCAGGCCGCCGACGAGCCCGCCGGCGACGCCGTACCCGCCGCGCCGGGGCTCGTGCCCTGGGTCGTCTCGGCCGGTACGGGCGCGGCGCTGCCGGCGCAGGCCGCCCGGCTCGCCGCGAGCGTGCCGGAAGGCGCCGACCCGGCCGGCGTCGGGTCCGCGCTGGTGCGCACGCGGGCGCTGCTGGACCACCGCGCGGTCCTGCTCGGCCGCGACCGGGCCGGCCTGATGGAGGCGCTCGGCGCGCTGGCGCGGGGCGAGGAGCATCCCGCGCTCGTCCGCGGGGCGGCGCGGCCGGCGGGCAAGGTCGGGTTCGTCTTCCCCGGCGGCGGCAGCCACCGCGCCGGCATGGGCCGGGAGCTGTCCGCGCGCTTCCCGGTCTTCGCCGCGGCCTTCGAGACGGTCTGCGCCGCCCTGGACGAGCGGCTGGACGGGGAGGCGCCGCTGCGCGCGGCGATCGACGGCGCGGACGACCGGCTCGGCCGCTTCGACTGGGCGCAGTACGCGACGTTCGCGTTCGAGGTCGCGCTGTACCGGCTGCTGGAGACCCTCCTCCCACGTCCCGGCGTCCTGGTCGGCCATTCTCTCGGCGAGGTCACCGCGGCGCACGTCGCCGGGGTGCTGTCCCTGGAGGACGCCTGCACGCTGGTGGTGCACCGGAGCCGGCTGATGCAGGCGCTGCCCGCCGGGGCGATGACCGCCGTGCAGGCGGCCGAGCCCGAGGTGACCGCGCTGCTGGCCGGCCGGGAGGCCGAGGTGGCCGTCGCCGCCGTCAACGGCGCGAACGCGCTCGTGCTGTCCGGCACGGAGGAGGCCGTCGGGGCGGTCGCCGCGACGCTCGCCGGGCGCGGCCGCAAGACCACGCGCCTGCGGGTCGACCGGCCCTCGCACTCGCCGCTGATGGACCCGATGCTGGAGGAGTTCGGGCGGATCACCGCCGGCCTCACCTACCGCGAACCCGACATCCCGATCATCTCGACGGTCACCGGCGAACCGGCCGGGCCCGGCGAGATGAGCACCGGCGCCTACTGGGTCCGCAACGTCCGCGCGACGGTCCGGTTCGCGGACGCGGTCGGTCGGGCGGCCGGGCAGGGCGCGACCGCGTTCGTCGAGGTCGGCCCCGACACCACGCTCACCCCGATGGTCGGCGACTGCTTCGAGGAGGAGGCCCCGGTCGTGGTGGCCACCGCGCACCGCGACCGTACCGAGCCCGAGGCGCTCGTGACCGGCCTGGCCCAGGCCTTCGTCCAGGGCGTCGCGGTCGAGTGGACCGCCCTGGCGCCCGGCTCCGGCACCCGGTTCGAGCCGCCCACGTACGCCTTCCGGCGCCGCCGCTACTGGCTCGACGCGCCGCCCCTCCTCGCCGGCGTCGCCGACGCGGGCCTGGAGCCGGCCGGCCATCCGCTGCTCGGCGCGGCGACGCGGCTCGCCGACGGCGGCGGCTGGGTGTTCAGCGGCCGGATCGGCCTGGGAGACGAGCCGTGGCTGGCCGACCACGCCGTGCTCGGCACCGTGATCCTTCCCGGCGCGGCCGTCGCCGAGCTCGCCGTGGGCGTCGGCGACCAGGTCGGCTGCGCCCATCTGGCCGAGCTGGTCCTCACCACGCCGCTCGTGCTGCCCGAACACGGCGCGGCCACCGTGCAGGTACGCGTCGGCGAGCCCGGCGAGGACGGGCGCCGCTCGTTCGAGGTCTTCTCCCGTACCGGGGACGCGTGGACCGCCCACGCGAGCGGCGAGCTCGCCCCGGCCGCGCCGGCCGCCCCGCCGCGCCTCGGCGCCTGGCCGCCGGAGGGCGCCACGCCGGTCGACGTCGGCCTCGCGTACGCGTCGATGGCGGAGGCGGGCCAGCACTACGGCCCGGCCTTCCGCGGCCTGCGGTCGGCCTGGCGGCGGGAGGAGGAGATCTTCGCCGAGGTGACCCTGGACGGGGAGCCGGGCACGTACGGCATCCACCCCGCACTCCTGGACGCGGCGCTGCACGCCGCCGCGGGCGGCCGCCGGGACCTCACCGGGCCGCGGCTGCCGTTCGCCTGGCAGGGGCTCACCCTGCACGCCTCCGGCGCCACCGAGCTGCGCGTAAGGATCACGCTCACCGGGACCGACACCCTCGCGGTCGCCTGCTTCGACCCGGATGGCGCGCCGGTCCTGTCGGTGGGGTCCCTGGTCGTCCGGCCGGTCGCCGCGGCGGCGCTGCGCCGTACGGCCGCCTCCCCGGACCTCCTGCTCGGCCTCGGCTGGCACCCCGTCGAGGCCGAGGCGCGGGAGACCGGAGCCTGGGGCGTCATCGGGGACCCGGCCGGTCTGGAACACGCCGTCGCCGTCGCCAATGTCGCCGACCTGCCGGAGGAGGTGCCCCCCGTCCTGCTCGTCCGCGCCCGCGGCGGCGACAGCGCGGACGCCGCGCGCCGCGCCGCGCACGAGATGCTGCGGGTCCTGCAGGACCTGCTGGCCACCGAGCGGGCCGCGGACGCCCGCCTGGTCGTGCTGACCCGCGACGCGGTCGCCACCGAGCCCGGCCAGGCCCCCGACCCGGCCGCCGCGGCCGTCTGGGGCCTGGTCCGCAGCGCCGAGTCCGAGAACCCGGGCCGGTTCCTGCTCGCCGACCTCGACACCGACGACGTCCCGTCCGGCGCGCTGCGCACCGCCCTGGCGAGCGGCGAGCCGCAGGTCGCGATCCGCGCCGGCCGGCTTCTCGCGCCCCGCCTGCGCCGGCCCGCGACGCTGACGCCCCCGCCGGGCAGCGGCCGCGCCTGGCGGGTCGACACGACCCGCAAGGGCACCCTGGACGACATCGCGATGGTCGCCGTGCCCGAGGCGGCGGCCGAACCCGGCCCCGGCCACATACGCGTCGCCGTACGCGCCGCGGGGGTGAACTTCCGCGACGTGCTCATCGGCCTGGGCATGTACCCGGGCGAGGACCTGATCGGCACCGAGGGCGCCGGCGTGGTCGAGGCGGTCGGCGAGGGCGTCATCGGCCTCGCCCCCGGGGACCGCGTCCTGGCGATGTTCTCCGGCGGCATGGGGCCGGTGACGGTCACCGACGCCCGCTACGCCGCCCGCTTCCCGGACGGCTGGACCTACGAGCAGGCCGCGGGCGTGCCCGTGGTGTTCGTGACCGCCTACCTCGGCCTGGTCGAGCTCGCCGAAGTACGGCCCGGCGAGACGGTCCTGGTGCACGCCGGGGCGGGCGGCGTCGGGATGGCCGCGATCCAGCTCCTGAGGCATCTCGGCGCCGAGGTGTACGCGACGGCGAGCCCGGCAAAGTGGGACACGCTGCGCGCGATGGGCCTGGACGAGGACCACATCGCCTCCTCGCGCACGCTCGACTTCGCGGGAAGGTTCGGCGGCCGCCGCTTCGACGTCGTGCTGAACTCCCTGGCCGGGGAGTTCGTGGACGCCTCTCTGGGGGTGCTCGGTGAGGGCGGCCGGTTCCTGGAGATGGGCAAGACCGACATCCGCGACGCCGAGCAGGTGGCGCGCGACCACCCGGGGGTGACGTACACCGCGTACGAGGTCCTGACGAGCGGCCCCGAGCGGATCGGGCAGCTCCTGTCCGAGGTGATGGAGCTGTTCGCGTCCGGCGCGCTGACCGTGCTGCCCACGGCCGCCTGGCCGGTCGCCGAGGTCGTCGACGCGCTGCGGCACGTACGCGAGGCGCGGCACGTCGGCAAGGTCGTCGTGACGCTGCCGCCCCCGCTCGGCGGCGAGGGAACCGCCCTGATCACCGGCGGCACCGGCGTCCTCGGCCGTCTCGTCGCCCGGCACCTGGTCACCGAGCACGGCGTCCGGCGCCTCGTGCTGGCCGGCCGGAGCGGGCCGCACGCGCCGGAGGCGGAGAAGATCGCCGCGGAGCTGGCCGAACTCGGCGCGGACGCCCGGCTGGTCGCCTGCGACGTCGCCGACCGCGACCAGGTCGCCGCGCTGCTCGAAAGCGTCCCCGGGCCGCTGTCCGTGGTCGTCCACGCGGCGGGCGTCCTCGACGACGGCGTCCTTTCCGCCATGACGCCCGAGCGGCTCGACGCGGTGCTCCGGCCGAAGGCCGACGCCGCCTGGCACCTGCACGAGCTGACCGCCGACCGGCCGCCGGCGGCGTTCTGGCTGTTCTCCTCGGCCGCCGGCACGCTCGGCAACGCCGGCCAGGCCAACTACGCCGCCGCCAACGCCTACCTCGACGCGCTCGCCGCCCGCCGGCGCGCCGCCGGGCTGCCCGCGACCTCGCTGGCCTGGGGCCTGTGGGAGCCCGCCAGCGGGATGACCGGCGACCTCGGCGACGCCGACCGGGCCCGGATGGCGCGCGGCGGGTTCGGCGCGCTGCCGGCCGAGGGCGGCCTGGCGCTGCTGGACGCGGCCTGGGCCCGCCAGGACACCTGGGCGATGGCCGTACGGCTCGACACCGGCGCGCTGCGCTCGGCGCCGGTTCCTCCGCTGCTCGGCGAGCTGGCGGGCGGCCCGGTACGCCGCCGGGCCGCCGCGGGCACGGCGGGCGGCGGCGCGGACGTGGCGGGCCTGGCCGCCCGGCTCGCCGGGCTCGGCGCGGCGCAGGCGCAGGACCTGCTGACCGAGACGGTCCGCGAGCAGGCCGCCGCGGTGCTCGGGCACGCCGACGCCTCCGCGATCGAGCCGAAGCGGGCGTTCAAGGAGGTCGGCTTCGACTCACTCACCGCCGTGGAGCTGCGCAACCGGCTGTCCGCGGCCACCGGCCTGCGGCTGGCCTCGACGGTGGTGTTCGACCATCCGAACCCGGCGGCGCTCGCCGCCACGCTGCGGGCCGGGCTCGTCCCCGACGCCGCTCCCGAGCCGGCCGCCGAGGACGAGGAGACACGGGTACGCCGGGCGATCGCGGCCATCCCCGAACAGCGGCTGCGCGAGGCCGGGGTCTGGGACGTGCTCCTGGAGCTGTCCGGGGTCACGCCCGCCGACCGGGCCGACGATGCCGATCTCGACTCCGATCTCGACGACGTGGACGCCGACCGCCTGATCGAGCTGGCGCTGGGGGAGTGACGGAGTGAGCCAGAGCACCGAGGACAAGCTGCGGGACTACCTCCGCAAGGCCACCGTCGACCTGCACGAGACACGGCGGCGGCTGAAGGACGCCGAACGCCGCGAGCCCGTCGCGATCGTCGGCATCGGCTGCCGGTACCCCGGCGGCGTACGGTCCGCCGAGGACCTGTGGGAGCTGGTCTCCTCCGGCGCCGACGCGGTGGGCGCCTTCCCCGCCGACCGCGGCTGGGACCTGGAGGGCCTGTACGACCCGGACCCGGAGGCGCCCGGAACGTCCTACACCCGCCACGGCGCGTTCCTCTACGACGCGGCCGACTTCGACGCGGCGTTCTTCGAGATCTCCCCGCGCGAGGCCCTGGCGATGGACCCGCAGCAGCGGCTGCTGCTGGAGGTGGCGTGGGAGACGTTCGAGGACGCCGGCCTCGTGCCCGCCGCGCTGCGCGGCAGCCGTACCGGGGTGTTCACCGGCGTCGGCGCCGGGGAGTACAGCGCGCTGCTCGCGGACGCGCCGGCCGAGCTGGAGGGGCAGCGGCTGACCGGCAACGTCGCGAGCGTCGCCTCGGGCCGGATCGCCTACACGTTCGGACTGGAGGGCCCTGCCGTCTCGGTCGACACGGCCTGCTCGTCCTCGCTGGTGGCGCTGCACCTGGCCGCGCAGTCGCTGCGGCGCGGTGAGTGCTCGCTGGCCCTGGCCGGCGGCGTGGCGATGATGGCCACCCCGACGGGGTTCGTGGAGTTCTCGCGGCAGCGCGGCCTGTCCCCGGACGGGCGGTGCCGGTCCTTCGCCGCGGCGGCGGACGGCACGGGCTGGGGTGAGGGCGCCGGGCTGCTGCTGCTCGAACGCCTGTCCGACGCGCGCCGCCACGGGCACCGCGTGCTGGCGCTGGTGCGCGGCAGCGCGATCAACCAGGACGGGGCGAGCAACGGCCTGACCGCGCCGCGCGGCGCGGCGCAGGAGCAGGTGATCCGCTCCGCGCTGGCCGACGCGGGCGTCGCCTCCCCCGAAGTGGACGTCGTGGAGGCGCACGGCACGGGAACCACGCTGGGCGACCCGATCGAGGCGGGCGCGCTGCTCGCCACGTACGGGGCGCACCGGCCCGCGGACCGCCCGCTGCTGCTCGGCTCGATCAAGTCCAACATCGGCCACACGGCGGCGGCGGCCGGCGTCGCGGGCGTGATCAAGATGGTGACGGCACTGCGGCACGGCTCGATGCCGCGCACGCTGCACGTGGACGAGCCGACGCCGCACGTCGACTGGTCGGCCGGCGCCGTACGCCTGCTGACCGAGCCGTCGCCGTGGCCCCGGGGCGACCGGCCGCGCCGCGCGGGCGTGTCCGCGTTCGGCGTGAGCGGCACGAACGCGCACGTCATCCTCGAGGAGGCGGCGCAGGAGCCGGGCGCGGACGCCCCGCGTACCGGGCCGCCGGTGTGGGCGGTGTCGGGGCGGTCGGCCGGGGCGTTGCGCGCCCAGGCCGCGCGGCTGGCGGCCTCCGCCGGCTCACCCGACCCGCTGGACGTGGGCTTCTCCCTCGCGACGGCGCGCGCGGAGCTGTCCTCACGCGCGGTCGTCGTCGGCGCCGGGCGGGCGGAACTGCTGGCCGGCCTGGCCGCCGTGGCCGAGGGCCGTACCGCCGATCACGTGGTGACCGGGACCGCGGGCGCGGTGGGCCGGACGGTGTTCGTGTTCCCGGGGCAGGGGTCGCAGTGGGCCGGGATGGCGACGGAGCTGCTGGCGGCCTCTCCGGTGTTCCGCGAGCGGCTGGAGGCGTGCGCGGCGGCCCTGGACCCGGTGACGGGCTGGTCGCTGCTGGACGTGCTGGGCTCGGCCGAGGGCGCGCCGCCGCTGGAACGCGTGGACGTGGTCCAGCCGGTGCTGTTCGCGGTGATGGTCGCGCTGGCGGCGCTGTGGGAGTCCGCCGGGGTCGTCCCGGACGCGGTCGCCGGGCATTCGCAGGGCGAGATCGCGGCGGCGTGCGTGGCGGGCGTGCTGACGCTGGAGGACGCCGCGCGGGTGGTGGCCGTACGCTCCCGCGCGCTGCGCGCGCTGTCCGGCACGGGCGCGATGGCCTCGATCGGGCTGCGCGTGGAGGAGCTGACCAAGCGGCTGGAGAGCCGGCCGCGCGTGTCGGTGGCGGCGGTGAACGGCCCGTCGAGCGTGGTGGTCTCCGGCGATCCGGACGCGGTGGCGGCTCTGGTCGCCTCGTGCGCGGCCGAGGCGATCCACGCCCGCGTCGTCCCGGTCGACTACGCCTCCCACTGCGACCGCGTCTCGCCGCTGCGCGACCGGTTGCTCGCCGAACTGGGCGAGGTCGCGGCCTCGGACGGGCCGACCGCCTTCTACTCCACCGTGACGGGCGGCCTCCTGCCCGGCCGCGAGCTGAGCACGGACTACTGGTACCGCAACCTGCGCGAACCCGTCCGCTTCGAGGACACCACGCGGGCCCTGCTGGCCGACGGGTACGGCGCGTTCGTCGAGTGCAGCCCGCACCCCGTGCTCACCTACGGCGTCGAGGAGACCGCCGTGGACGCGGGCCGCCCGGCCGTCGTGGTGGGCACACTGCGGCGTGAGTCGGGCGGGCCGCTCCGGTGGCACACGTCGCTGGCGGAGGCGTGGGTCGCGGGCGTGCCGGTCCGCTGGTCCTCGCTGTATGCGGGTGCGCGGCGGGTGACGCTGCCGACGTACGCGTTCCAGCGCCGCCGGTTCTGGCCGTCTCCGTCCCCGTCGCCTCGTCCGGCCGATGCCGGTGAGCCGTTGTGGGAGGCGGTCGCGGCGGGTGACGCCGCGGCGCTGACCGCCGAGCTCGGGGTGGACGCGGAGGGCGCCGCCGCGCTGCGCACGGTGCTGCCCGCCTTCGCGGAGTGGCGCCGCCGGCGTGCCGATCGCGGCCGTCTCGGGGGCCTGCGGTACCGCGAGGCCTGGCGGCCGCTGGGCGATCCCGCACCGGGTCCGTTCCCGCCGGGGGCCCGGTGGCTGGTGCTGTCGACCGGTGCCGATGAGGAGGCGGCCGGGCTGTGCGCCGCCGCCGTGCCGCCGGGTGCCGCGACCGTCGTCCCGTTCTCCTCCCGTCCGCGACTGGCCGAACTCCTGCGTCCGGGAGGGTGGCACGGCGTCGTCGTGGTCGCCGCAGCGCCGGGCGAGGACCCGCCGGCGCGCGCCATCGCGACCGCGAACCTGGTGATCGCGGTGGCGCAGGCGATGGCGGACGCGGAGTCGGACGCTCGCCTGTGGCTGGTCACGAGGGGTGCCGTACGGGCGGAGGAGACCGACGCTCTCGATGCTCCGGAGCAGGCTCCGGCGTGGGGGGCCGGGCGGGCGCTCGCGGTCGAGCAGCCGCAGCGGTGGGGCGGCTCGGTCGACCTGCCGCCGGAGCCGGCCGACCGTACGCGACGAGGACTCGCCGCCGTGTTCTCGGGCGCGGTCCCCGAGGGCGAGACCGCGCTCCGCCCGACGGGCCTGCTCGCCCGCCGCCTGATCCCCGCGCCGCCCCCGGAGGGCCCGGCCATCGGCCGGAACGCACCGACGGTCTCGGCGGGAGTGGACGAGGTGGGTCGGGTGGTGGCTTCGGCGGCACCGGGCCGGCCGGTTCCGCCTCCTTCCGATGCGGCGCCGGAGCCCGGTTCGCCGGTGGACGGTGCCGGGGCCGCGCTGTCTCCGTCCTCGCCCGCCGCCGATCGCACGCCGGCGGTGCCGGGGTCCGCCTCGCGATCGGATGGCACGGCTCTTCCCGGCACGGCTCTTCCCGGCACGGGCTCGGGGTCCTACGACGGCACGGCGACGGTGGCCAGGTCGGCCTCGCGATCGGATGGCGTCGCTCTTCCGGCGCTCCCCGTCTCGGGTTCGCGGCCCCACGACCGTACGCCGGCTTCGCCCGTCTCGCCCGGTTCGGGGGCGTGGGAGGGCACGGTGCTGGTCACGGGGGGTACCGGCGGACGGGGGGCCGAGGTGGCGCGGTGGCTCACCCGGTCCGGGGTGCGGCGGCTGCTCCTGCTGAGCCGTGGCGGGCCGGACGCGCCCGGCGCGGATGAGCTTCGCGCCGAGCTGGCCGGGCCGGGCCGTGACGTCGCCGTCGTCTCCTGCGACGTCGCCGACCGTGCGGCGCTCGCGGCCGTACTCGCCGAGATCCCGGGCGAGCATCCGCTGACCGCGGTGGTCCACGCCGCCGATCTCCTCGACGAGGCGCCCCTCGGTTCCTGGGACGCCGGCCGGGTGGAGCGGACGCTGGCCGCGAAGACGGCGGCCTGGCATCTGCACGAGCTGACCCGTGACCTGGACCTGCGCGCGTTCGTGCTGTTCTCCTCGGTGGCCGGTGCGCTCGGCGGTGTCGGTCAGGCCGGGTACGCGGCGGCGAACACGTTCGCGGACGCGCTCGCCGCCCACCGCCGCGCTCGCGGGCTTCCCGCCACCGCCGTCGCCTGGGGTCTGTGGGGCGACGGGCCACCCGAACCGGGTGGCGGGTATGACCGGCTCGCCCGGCTCGGACTGTCGGCGGTCCGCGTCGACGACGCGCTCGCCGCGTTCGAGCAGGCGGTACGGGCGGAGGAGCCCTACGTCGTGGTCGCGGGCCTGGACTGGCGGCGTCTCGTACCGGGCCTGCGGGCGGCAGGGACGCCCGAGGCGGCGTTGCGTCCGTTCGCCGAGGTCGCGCCGGAGAGCCCCGCGCCGGCCGATGCCGGTGAGCCGGGCGCGTTCGCCGCCGGGCTCGCGGGCGCCGGTCCCGGGGAGGCCGGGCGTGCGCTGCTCGCGCTGGTCCGTACGCAGGTGGCGGCGGTGCTCGGGCACGGTGACGCCGGCTCGGTGGATCCCGGCCGGCCGGTGATCGAGCTCGGGATGACCTCGCTGACCGCCGTCGAGCTGCGCAACCGCCTCGGCGCGGCGACCGGCCTGCGGCTGTCACCGTCCGCGGTGTTCGACCATCCGACGCCGGCGGCGCTCGCCGAACACCTGCGTGCGGAGCTGGCGTTGCCCGCCGGCCCGGGTGCCGGCGCGGCCGGCGGGCTGCTCGGGGCGATGTTCGAGCGGGCGCGTGAGACCGGCGCCGTACCGGAGTTCCTCGACGTGCTCGCACGCGCGGCCCGGTTCCGGCCGGTCTTCGGCGAGCCGGGCCGGGCCTCCGGCTCGCCGACGCCGCTCACCGCGGCCGGCGCGGGCGTCGCACTGGTCTGCCTGCCGGCCGTGCTGGTGACGTCGGGGCCGCAGCAGTACGCGCGGCTGGCCGGCGGGTATCCGGGGGCGGTGTGGGCGCTGGGCTGGTCCGGGTTCGAGGCCGGTGAGCCGTTGCCGGCCGACGTCGAGGCCGCGGTGGCCGCCGCGGCCGGGCAGGTCGGCCGCTGCGTGGACCTCACGGCGGGCGAGCCGTACGCGCTGGCCGGGTACTCCTCCGGAGGCGTGCTCGCCCAGGCCGTCGCGCACCGGCTCGAGGCGGCCGGCACGCCGCCGCGGGGCGTCGTGCTCATCGACAGCGACCCGCTCCGGCCCGGCTGGGCCGAGAAGGCGGGCGGCGCCCTGTTCGACGCGCTGGCCGAGCGCGCTCCCGCACCGCCGGGCGACGCCCGGTTGACCGCGATGGCGCACTACCTGGACCTGCTCACCGGCTGGACACCGCCGACGCCGTCCGCGCCGGTCCTCGCCCTCCGGGCCGCGAACCCGCTCACCGGCGACGGCGCGCCCGCCCGCGGCCACGAGACACGGGAGGTACCGGGGGACCACTTCGCGATCATCGAGGAACGAGCCGAGACGACCGTGCGGGAGATCGTCGCCTGGCTCGACGCGAACACCGGGTAGAGACGGGGAAGGGAACCGCCGGTTCGCGGCCCAGCGCCGGGCGGGCCGCGCCTCGGCGATCTGCTGGGAGTGCCTCGATGGCCGGCCCCACCGGCTCCCGGGCGGGCGGTTCGCGTACCGCGCCGGCGCGGATCGGTGTCCGATGGTGACGGTAGGTTCGTCGGGTCGGATGCGGAGGAGGTCGGCGATGCGGCCGTACGGCACGGCGGGTGAGCCTTCGCGGCTCGTACCGGCCTCGGGTGGTGTGCTCGAGGCGTGGGGACGGGCGGTGACGCCGCTGTCCTATGACCCCGAGCGCGACCCGTACCGCGTCTACCTCGACCGGCTCGACAGCGCCTCCTCACGCCGTACGATGCGCGGCTGCCTGGACCGCATCGCCCAGATCGTCGCGATGGACGAGAGCGTGACGGGCGCGGGGCGCCCGTGGTGGATGCTGCGGTACGAGCACACGACGCGGATCCGCGCCGAGCTGCGCGAGCGTACCGGCGACAGCGGGACACCGGCGTACTCCCCGGCCTCGATCAACAAGCATCTCGTCGCCCTGCGGCAGGTCCTGCGCGAGTGCTGGCGGCTGGGGCTGATGAGCGCCGAGGACTACCAGCGGGCCGCCGACCTGAAGTCGGTGGAGGGCTCCCGGCTCCCGCGCGGCCACCACCTGCCGGGTCAGGCGCTGAGCGCGGCGCTGGCGGTCTGTGACGAGGACCCGACTCCGGCCGGGCGGCGCGACGCCGCGCTGCTCGGTGTGCTGTTCAGCACCGGAGCGCGCCGCGCGGAGATCGCGGGCCTGGCGCTGACCGACTACGACCCGTCCGAGCGTTCCCTGCGGGTCCGCGGCAAGCGCGACAAGGAGCGCCTGGTCTATGTGACGGTGGAGGCGGCGGCTCGCCTGGACGCCTGGATCGCGGTACGCGGCCGTGCGCCGGGCGCGCTGTTCCCGCCGGTCAGCAGGGGCGGGCGCTGCCGTACGCGCGACGGGCGGCTCGCCCATCCGACCGGTCAGGCGATCGCCGGCATCGTCGCCCGCCGCCTGGCGCAGGCGGGCGCGGACCCGCACACCCCGCACGACTTCCGCCGTACGTTCATCGGCGAGCTCCTGGACGCGGGCGTCGACCTGGCCACCGCCCAGCAGCTCGCCGGCCACGCCTCCCCGGCGACCACGGCCCGCTACGACCGCCGGCCCCAGCGCCGCCGCCGCGAGGCCGTCGACCGCCTTCACCTGCCCTGAGCGGCGTCACGCCGGGTGTCGGCTTTTCCGGCGTGTTCCTCATCTGTATCTAGAGCGCGGCCCGCATCCGGTCGTCCGTGCACGTTTCGCGGCGCGCGGCGCCTTCCTCTGAGGAACGTCTCATGTCTTCGCCCTCGTACCTGGCCGTCCTGCGCACGCCGCACGCCGGCCGGCTGTTCGGCGCGGCCCTGCTGGGCCGGCTGTCCTACGGGATAGCCCCTCTCTCGCTCGTCCTGGCGCTGACCGCCGCGACGGGGTCGTATGCGGCGGCGGGCGGTGTGATGGCGCTGTTCGCGCTGACCGTCTCGGTGTTCGCTCCGGTACGGGCGGGGTTGATCGACCGGTACGGGCCGGCGCGTGCCCTGCCGCCGATGGCCGTCGCGTACGCGCTGGTGCTGGGGTGTGCGGCCGCCGCGACCTGGCGTCCCGGCGCCCCCGGGCCACTGCCCGGCGGGTCGTCCGGTCGCCGCCCGGACGACCCGCCTTCTCCCGGGGCGGTCAGCGGTTGAGGATCGGCACGAGGCGCTCCTCCTCGCGGTCCAGGTGTGCGGTGAGTGCGGCGATGACGCGGTCCACCTCCGCGAGGAGCGCGGCGGAGTCCGTACGGGGGGCCGAGAGGAGTTCGCCGAGCGAGGTGAGGAGCGCGGCCAGGGCCCGGTGCTCCTCGCGCAGGCCGGCGAGGACGGGGGCGAGTTCGGGGTCGTGTTCCTCCAGGTGGGGGAACAGGTGGCCGTCCTCGCTCGCGTGGTGGTGGCCGAGGCCCGCGCACAGGCTGAGGCAGCTGACGCGCAGTTGCGCGCCCACGCCCGGCCCGGAGCGGGCCACCTCGGCGTGGATGAGGGCCAGTTCGCGGCGGAAGGCGTCGTGGATCTGCTTGAGGGAGTCCCCGAGCGGGCCGTCCGGCTGGGGGACGCCGAGCGGGTTCAGCGCGACGACGGGGATGGTGCGGCCGGCCGTGGCCTGGTAGGCGGCCCAGCCGGGGTCGGCCTCGGCGGCGCGGGCGAACAGGTGGTCGCGTTCCTCGCCGGTCAGGGCCTCGGCGTCGGCGTCATAGGTGAAGGTCCCGTCCTCCACGGTGACGCGCGGGTGGGCGAGGAGGTTGTGGTACCAGGCCGGGTGGGCCGGGGCGCCGCCCGCGGAGGCGAGGACGAGCCGCCGCGCGCCGTCGGGCAGGTAGGCGAGCGGTGTCGTGCGGCGGGCGCCGGTCCGGGCGCCGGTGGTGGTGAGCAGGAGGAGCCGTCCTCCGGCGAAG
Organism: Actinomadura sp. DC4; assembly: GCF_030406325.1. GTDB lineage: Bacteria > Actinomycetota > Actinomycetes > Streptosporangiales > Streptosporangiaceae > Actinoallomurus. Next base: position 157,050 of record NZ_JAUEQY010000017.1, read on the forward strand.
GGGCCGCCGACACGGCCGTGGTTGGCGCGGAACTCCTCGATGACCTGCTGGTTGAAATCCACTGCTGTGCTCCAGGCGTGACTGATCGCCGCGGCGGGGACGCCGCGGTGCGGATGGGGTGTTGCGGGGCAGCACCGCACGCCGGGCCTGAGCCTGGAACGTGATCAGGAGAACGGGCGGTGCCGGGGCACCGCCGGGCGCGGGGACGACGCGCGGGCGCGCTCAGGTCAGGCGTCGCCTGTGAAGTGAGAAGTCACGACATCATCCCCTGCGGTTTCACGGTGCCGCCCACCCGCCGCCGTCCTCCTGGTCGGCGTCACACGACACGCCGATCATTACAGTCCCGCGGCCGCGCGGCCGTCAACCCGAAGCGCGCGGTCCGAGGAACAGGCCGCCGCTCGCGTCGATGACCTGGCCGGTGATCCAGCGTGCCGCGTCGGTGGCGAGGAACACGACCACGTCGGCGACGTCGCCGGGCCCGCCGAGACGGTCGAGCGCCGTCGATCCGGTGATGAGTTCGGTCAGGCCCGGTGTGTCGAAGACCGGCCCGTTGGTCGCCGTGCGGGTGGCTCCGGGGGCGACCGCGTTCACCGTGATGCCCCGTACTCCGAGCTCGTTTGCCAGGGTCATGCTCATCGTCTCGACCGCGCCCTTGGTCATGGCGAAGGAGGTCTGGGCGGGGTTGGCCATCCGGGTCGCGGCGGAGGAGATCGTGATGACGCGGCCGCCGTCGCGCAGCAGTGGCAGGGCCCGCTGGATGATGAAGTACGGCGCTCGTACGTTCACCGCGAACAGGTGGTCGAACTCGGTCCGCGTCGTGACGCCGATCGGGCCCGCGGGCGGGGCCGCCGCGTTGTTGACGAGGATGTCGAGCGGCCGCCCGGCCAGGCCGGCCTCGACTCCGGCGAAGAGCGCCGAGACGTCGTCGTCCACGCCCAGCTCGGCCTGGACGGCGAACGCGGTCCCGCCCGTACGCGCGATCTCCGCGGCCGTCGCGGCCGCGCCGTCCTCGTCGGTGTGAAAGTGCACGGCGACCTCGGCTCCCTTCGCCGCCAGCCGGGTCGCGACCGCCTGCCCGATGCCGCGTGACGCTCCGGTCACCAGAGCCGTTCTGCCGGTCAGATCACCCATGTCGACCACCTCAATCCGTTAGTCACTACCGATCTGGTAGTAACTACCACTGCGGTAGTGTCTATCACATGCCCGATCAGCACCCGACGCTGCGAGCGCAGCGGCGCGCCGAGACCCAGCGCGTGATCCAGGGGCACGCGGTGCGGCTGTTCACCGAGCGCGGGTACGGCGCCACGACCGTGACCGACGTCGCCGAGGCCGCGGGGGTGTCGCCGATGACGGTGTACCGGCACTTCCCCACGAAGGAGGACCTGGTGCTCGTGGACCAGCGCGGCCGGCTCGTCGCCGAGCGGATCGCCGCGTCGTCCGCGGCGGAGCCCCTGGTCCGGCGGATCGGCGGGGCGCTCGTCGACGCGGCCGCGGCGCTGACCGGCGGCGCCCGCGGGGACGGCCTGACGGCGGAGGAGCGGTTCCTGCTGGCCCGCCTCCGGCTCATGATCTCCACGCCGGCCCTGCGGGCCAAGCACCTGGACGGCCACTACGCGCTGCAGCAGGCGATCGTCGAGGCCCTCGGCGTCACCGAGCCCGAGGCGGCGTTCCAGGCGCAGGCGGCGGCCAGCGCGTGCCTGGCCGCCCTGCACACGGCGCTGGTGCGCTGGGCCGGGGACGACGGGCGGACCGAGCTGCCCGGCCTGATCGCGAAGGCGCTCGCCGCGGCCTTCGGCGACGACGTCGCCGGACCCCGGTGACGGCGTACGGGGCGGCGGCGGGCCTCAGCCGGTGGGGCCGACCGGCACCTCGACGTGCCCGGAGGCGCCGCGCCGGGTGCGGGCGCGACCTCCGGCCGCGGCGGCGACCCAGGCGTCGAACGCGTCGAGCTCGTCCTCGGGCACGACGACGTCGAGTTCGGCGGCGGGCCCGTACCGTGAGCCGGCCGGGGTGTACGGGGAGGCGTGCAGGTCGCGGCTGAGGCGTCCGGCACGGGCGTGGTCGGTGGTCACGGTGACGGTGACGACGGGCCGGCGTTCGACCACGCCGACCAGGTCGACGGCCGCGGCGACCGCCTGGCCGTAGGCGCGCACGAGGCCGCCGGCGCCGAGCTTGACGCCGCCGAAGTAACGGCTGACGACGGCGGCGGTGCCGGTGAGCTCGCGCCGCAGGAGGACCTCCAGCATGGGCCGCCCGGCGGTGCCGCCGGGTTCTCCGTCGTCGTTGCTGCGGGTAAGGTCTCCGTGCTCGCCGAGGACGTAGGCGGTGCAGTTGTGGGTGGCGTCGTGGTGGACGCGGCGGCGCTCGGCGACGAACTCCTGTGCCTGGGCCTCGGTCGTGACGCGGGCCAGCGCGCAGACGAACCGGGATCGGCGGATCTCCAGTTCGTGGACGCCGGGTCCTTTGATCGCACGCATGTCGCATTCCACCGTACGCGGGGAGGCGGGGGGTCATGAGGGGGCGGCGCCTCGTCCTGGACGTCGGGCCGTTGCGGGAGTCCGCGGACTTTCGCCGGCTGTGGGCGGGCTCGTCGCTGTCGGTGATCGGCGGGCAGATGACCGCGTTCGCGGTGACGCTGCAGGTGTTCCGGATGACGCATTCCTCGATCGCGGTCGGCGGGGTCGGGCTGGCCTCGGGCGCGCCGCTGCTGCTGCTGGGCCTGTTCGGCGGCGCGTTCGCCGACGCGGTCGACCGGCGGCGGCTGGCGCTGGTCACCAACGCGGGCTCGATCGTGGTGTCGGCGCTGCTGGCGGCGCAGGCGTTCGCGGGGCTGGGCCTGCTGTGGCCGCTGTACGCGCTGGCGCGGCTGCCGCCGATGCCGCCGCAGGGCGGCCCGGCCCGGCCGGGGCTCGCGGCGGTGACGGAGGGACTGCGGTTCGTCCGCCGTACGCCGGTGCTGGCCGGGATCTTCCTGGCCGACCTGGACGCGATGGTCCTGGGGATGCCGTTCGCGCTGTTCCCGGCGCTGGACGCCGCGCACTTCGGCGGGTCGCCGCAGACGCTGGGGCTGCTGAGCGCGGCGCCGGCGGTGGGCGGGCTTGCCGGGTCGGCGCTGTCGGGCCCGGTGGGGCAGGTCGCCCGGCCGGGCCGGGCGCTGCTGGGGGCCGTCACGGTGTGGGGGGCGGCGATCGCGGGGTTCGGGCTGGCCGACGCGCTGTGGGCGGCGCTTTCGCTGCTGGTGGTCGCGGGGGCGGCCGACACGGCCAGCGTGATCTTCCGTGCCACGATCGTGCAGGTCGCGACGCCGGACCGGCTGCGCGGGCGGGTGACGGGCGTCGACTTCGTCGTGGGGGCGGGTGTGCCGCAGCTGGGCAACTTCCGCGCCGGGGCGGTGGCCTCGCTGACCTCTCCGGCCGCGAGCGCGGTCGGCGGGGGCGTGGCCACGTTCCTCGGCGCCTGCCTGATCAGGCTGGCCGTACCGGCCCTGGCCCGTTACACGCCGGCGGAGGAGAAGGCAGACTGAGAGTCTCCCCGGTCCCGATGTCCGGTCCGGCCGGCCGGCGTCGACGTCTCCGGTGAAGCGGCGCCGACGGCGGCGCCGGCGAGAGGAGAGACCGTGAAGTACATGATCTTGATCTACGGGTCGCAGCGGGACTTCGACGCCCTGACCGGCCGGCCCGGCGCCCAGGCGCCCTGGTCCGCGGAGGACCTGGCGAAGATGGGCGCGTTCATGGAGGCGTGGAACAACGACCTGATCGAGTCCGGGGAGTTCGTCGACGCCCAGGGCCTGACCGCGCCCGTACACGCCCGCCGGGTCTCGCTGCGCGACGGCGTGCCCGTGGTCACCGACGGGCCCTACGCCGAGACCCAGGAGGTCCTGGCCGGTTACAACATCGTCGAGTGCGACAGCTTCGACCGGGCCACCGAGATCGCGGCGAGGCTGGCGGGCACCCCGCACCCGGAGGGCGCCGCGCTGGAGCACGCGTGGCACGTCGACGTCCGCCCGATCGCCGGTTCCCGGCACGAGCTGGACCTTTGACCGTCGCCGTACCCGAGGACCTGCTGCGCACGCTGGCGCCGCAGGTCCTCGGCGCGGTCGTACGGCGCTTCGGGCACTTCGACCTCGCCGAGGACGCGGTGCAGGAGGCGCTGCTGGCCGCCGCGGAGCAGTGGCCACGCGACGGCGTCCCCGCGAGCCCGCGCGGCTGGCTGGTCACGGTCGCCTCGCGGCGGCTGACCGACCTGCTGCGCGCCGAGCAGGCCCGCCGCCGCCGCGAGGACACCGTCGCCCGGTGGACGCCGCCCGAGCCCGAGCCCGGGCCGGCCTCCGATGACACGCTCGTGCTGCTGTTCCTGTGCTGTCACCCGTCGCTGTCGCCGGCGTCGCAGATCGCGCTGACCCTGCGGGCGGTCGGCGGGCTGAGCACCGCCGAGATCGCCCGCGCGTTCCTCGTGCCGGAGACGACGATGACCCGGCGGATCACCCGCGCCAAGCAGGCCGTCAAGGACAGCGGCGTGCCGTTCGCCCTGCCCCAGGACCGCGCCGGGCGCCTCGGCGCGGTCCTGCACGTCCTGTACCTGATCTTCAACGAGGGCTACGCGAGCACCTCCGGCCCGCACCTGCAGCGCGCCGAGCTGTCGGCCGAGGCGATCCGGCTGGCGCGCCTGGTGCACCGGCTGCTGCCCGGCGACGGCGAGGTGGCGGGGCTGCTCGCGCTGATGCTGCTGACCGACGCGCGCCGGCCCGCGCGCACCGGGCCGGGCGGGGAGCCGGTCCCGATGGCCGAGCAGGACCGCGGCCGGTGGGACGCGGAGCGGATCGCCGAGGGCGTCGCGCTCATCACCGAGGCGCTGCCACGCGGCGCGCCCGGCCCGTACCAGCTCCAGGCGGCGATCGCCGCGGTCCACGACGAGGCGCCGGACGCGGAGGCCACCGACTGGCCGCAGATCAGGGCGCTGTACGGGCTGCTGCTGCGGATCTCCGACAATCCCGTCGTCGCGCTGAACCACGCCGTCGCGGTGGCGATGGCCGAGGGGCCGCGGGCGGGCCTGGACCTGGTCGAGGCGCTGGTGGCGGGCGGGCGGCTCGCGGGCGATCACCGGCTGCACGTGGTCCGCGCGCACCTGCTGGAGATGGCCGGGGACCACGCCGCGGCGCGCGCGTGCTACGAGACCGCGGCCGGGTGCGCGATGAGCCTGCCGCAGCAGCGTTACCTGCACAGGCGCGCCGCCCGCCTGGACCGCCCGGCGTAGGCGCCTGCGGCGTCTCAGGCGCGGCGGCGGGTCTCGGCGAGGCGTTCCTGCAGTCTGGCGTGCCGGAACCGGTAGACGGGCCCGACCTGGCGGAGGAGCCCGGCCTGGATGGGCGTTCTGGAGGAAGCGCATCAGACGCCGGGGGACGTTCCGCTGCGCGCGGAGCACCAGGACGGTGCACAGGTAGACCGAGCCGGCGGTCACGGTCCGGCGCGCGGGCCCGTACAGCAGCAGGACGGCGGCGACGCCCTCGATGCCGAGCACGAGGGCGACCACCGAGCCGCCGACGAACCCGGCCGTCAGGCCGAGCAGGAACCCGCCCGCGAGCAGCGCCGTATCCGGCGCCCATGAACGCCATGAACGCCATCGCCGGCGATCGGGGTGGTCAGTACGGCCGGTGGTGGGCCAGGGGAGCGTGGGGGTCCTCGGCGGCGGTGGGGGTGGGGTCGGTGTGGATGAGCGCGGCGGTGAGGCGGGGGACCGCGTGCAGGAGGGCGTGTTCGGCCTCGACGGCGATGCGGTGGGCGGCGCGCAGGCTGAGCGATCCGTCGATCACGACGGTCGCCTCGGCGCGCAGGCGGTGGCCGATCCAGCGGGTGCGCAGTTCGGCGACGTCCTGGACCCCGGGTACCTCGCGCAGGGCCGCCTCGGCGGTGTCGACCACGGCGGGGTCGACGGCGTCCATGAGCCGGCGGAACACCTCGCGGGCGGCGTCCTTGAGCACGAACGCGATCGCGACGGTGATGAGCAGGCCGACGATCGGGTCGGCCAGGCGCCAGCCGAGCGCGGCGCCGCCCGCGCCGAGCAGGACGGCCAGGGACGCGAACCCGTCGGTACGGGCGTGCAGGCCGTCGGCGACCAGCGCGGCCGAGCCGATGCGCCGGCCGGTGCGGACGCGGTAGCGGGCGACCCATTCGTTGCCGGCGAAGCCGATGACCGCGGCGGCGGCGACGGCGGGCAGGTGGGAGACCTCGCGGGGGTGCGCGAGGCGGTCGAGGGCGGTGAGGGCGGCCAGCGCGGAGGAGGCGGCGATGACGGCGACGATGACGACGCCGGCCAGGTCCTCGGCGCGGCCGAACCCGTAGGTGAAGCGGCGGGTCGCCACGCGGCGGCCCAGCACGAACGCGACGCCGAGCGGCAGGGCGGTGAGGGCGTCGGCGGCGTTGTGCAGGGCGTCGCCGAGCAGCGCGGCCGACCCGGACAAGGCGACGACGAAGACCTGCAGCGCCGCGGTGACGCCGAGGACGGCCAGGGAGATCCACAGGGTGCGCATGCCCGCCGCGGAGGACTCCATCGCCGGATCGACCTTGTCGGCGGCCTCGTGCCCGTGCGGCCTCAGCAGGTGCCGGATCCCGTGGCGGTGCGCGCCGTGCTCGTGTTCGTGCTCGTGGTCATGGTCATGGTCGTGTGGGTGGTGGTGGGGCGGTGCGGTGCCGGTGTCGCTCACGGCAAGCGGGCGCCTTCCTCGTGAGTGGCGGCGGCCGCTGGACATCGGCCGCGTACGGTCCCATTATGTGCGTATGAGCGCACGCATGCACCTATCAGGTGCGCATGGCTCGCAGGAGCCAGGCGTTCCCCCGTCCGGGGGCGAGCGGGTGGCGGTCGCGGTGGAGGTGCTGGGGCTGCTGGCCGACCGGACCCGGCTGAGCCTGCTGGTCCGCCTCGGCGAGGGCGAGGCGGACGTGAGCACGCTGACCGGGGCGTGCGGCGCGTCGCGTACGTCGGTGAGCCAGCACCTGGCCCGCCTGCGCCTGGCCGGGCTGGTCACCACGCGCAAGGACGGGCGGCGCGTGGTGTACGCGCTGCGCCACGGGCATCTGCGGCGCCTGGTCCAGGAGGCCCTCAGCGTCGCCGACCACCGCATCGGCGAGCTGTCCCCGCACGACTGAACGCTCCGGGTGCCGGATCCGAGGAGGGAGGCCTGCCGATGCCGCCGCGACCGTACATCGCGCGGTTTTCTCGTGTCCGGCCGGTCGTGATGATCCTGGGCGGGGTGGCCGTCCTGGTGGTGTCGTCCGCAGGTGTCGCCCGGGGCGGGCGTCTCGGCCGGCTTCCCCCGCTCGCCGCCTTGGTGTTCGCGGGCGTCGTGGTGGCCGTCCTCGGCGCCGTGCGGCTGGTCCGGGCACGCCGCAGGGGATGGACCGCCCTGGCCGTCGACTCCGCCGGAGTCCGCTTCGCGGCGACCGTGCCGGACGGTGAGCCGAGACGGTTCGCCTGGGATGAGGTGAGCGCGCTCGTCCTGTTCTCCCGGCGGACGGAGTTCCTCCACGGCACGGTGAAGTGCGTCGGAGTGCGGATCCATCCCGCCGCCGCCGGGTCTCCCGAACGCCATCTCGCGCTCCTCGAACAGACGCTGTCCCAGGTCGATCTGGAGCTGCACGTGTGGGAGCGACTCCGCGAGCTCGACGGCGGGCCGGCCCGGTCCCGGCTGGAGACGGCCGTCGCCTTCCACACCGAGGTGCGCGGCTGGAGGTTCCGCCGTTCCCGGCTGGAAGAGGCCGCGTGGGCCCACGGGCCCGGTGTCCCGGTCGTCGCGTTCACCTCCGGCAGCTACCACGACCTGGTCGGCTGGCGCGCGGACCAGCGGAGGCTGCGCGAGATCCTGGACGACGCCCGGCTGCGACGCTGGGGCTGGTGACCGGGCCCCGGCACCATCGGGGGCCGCCGGTCACTGCAGGAGGGCGGGGACGCGGGCGATGAGGGCGACCGACTCCACGAAGAAGTAGATGCCGCGGAAGAAGCGCAGCACGTCGCCCTCGGTCAGGCGCAGCCCGCGGTACATCACGATCCGCCCGGGGTCCTGCCCGCCGAGCAGGGCGCGCCAGGTGGACAGGTCCGCGGACAGGACGTAGGTGGCATCGAGGGGGTCGTCCGGGCCGATGATCGCCGCTTCGGCACAGGTGCCGTCCTTCCAGCCGAGCCGCAGGTAGGACGGCCCGCCGGTGGGCAGGTCCCGTACGCCGAGGGCCCAGGAGGAGGCGTAGCCGGCGCGGACGTTCGCGATCCAGTCCCAGTAGCCGGGCAGTTTCGCGGCGCGGGTCTCCTCGCCGGGGCCGTGGTCGACGGCGGCGCGGACGTCCTCGGCCCATTCGGGGGTGAAGAATCCGGGGGTCATGGGTCAGCCTCCCGCCAGCTCGGGCTGGATGCCGGCGATCATCTCCTGCAGGTCCGGTGGCAGGCCGATGCCGACGTCGGTGAGTTTCATGGTGAGCTGGCGGATCATCAGGCGGCGTACCTCCTCGGGGGACCAGCCGAGGGCCTCGAGCATGACGCGGCGGCTGGTGGCGCTGTTGATCGCCAGGATGGTGCGGAGCGTCTCGTGGATCTGGCCGAGCAGGCGGGGGTCCTGCTGGACGGAGTCGCGCAGGAACCGCATGCCGAACTGGACGTGGCGAGCCTCGTCGCGGCAGGTGGCGGTGAACCCGGCGTAGTAGCCGGGCAGGAACCCGCGGTTGCGGCAGTAGCTGAGGGTGATCTTCATGACGGACAGCGCGAGGACGCCTTCGATCCACAGGAAGTAGGTGGTGCCGTAGCGGACGCGCGCCGCGGCGTCCTCGGGGTCGTTGCGCAGTTCGTCGGCCTGGTAGGCCAGGAGCCCGAACGGGCCGACGAAGGTCTCCGAGACGTGCTGGAAGGAGGCGTCGAGGACCTCCTGGACGGAGTCGCCGGGCAGGCCGACGACCTCGCGGTAGAAGCGGTCGAAGAAGACGGTGTGGCGGGCCTCGTCCTCGATCTGGCTGGACATGTAGATGCGGGACTCTTCACTGCCGCCGAGCATGAACACCGGGAGTTCGACCTCGACCTGGCGTTCGCCGTGGTGGAAGCCGGAGGAGATCGCCACGAACGCGTCACGTTCGTCCTGGGTCATCCGCCCGGTCCAGTCCTGGGCGTCGCGGGTGAAGTCGATGTCGTAGACGTCCCAGCGCTGGCGCAGGTAGCGGCGGTACAGGTCCAGGTAGCCGGGTAGTCGCTTGAGGTCCTTGTGCACGTAGTCGATGACGTCGTCGATGTCGACGGCGTGGATCTGGTCCAGGGCCGACTCCTCGACCGCGGTGACCTTGTCCCTGGACATCTCCGGCATGGGTCACGTCCCTTCCGCACGGCGTGCGTCCACCCGGAATTATGCGTTATCGGGGCCGCCGCGTAGAGGGGGTCAGGGCTGTTCGGCCGCGGCGTACATGGCGACGGTCAGGTCCGCGAACGAGGTCGCGGTGTCGTCTCCCCAGGCCGTGAAGGTGCCGTCCTTGCCGAGCGCGACGGTGAAGACCGGGTCGGTCTCGTAGGTCAGGCCGTGCAGGACGGCGGAGCGGCCGGCACCGGCGAGGTCGAGGGCGGCGCGGGTGAGCCGGAAGCCCTTGCGGTCGGCGGCGGCGGAGTCGAACACGTCCTGTACGGGGGAGGCGGCGGCGCGGTCGGCGGGGGTGAGGCGGGTGGCGCCGGGCGGCATGCGGTGGCTCCAGCTCGCCGGGTCATAGACGGCGCCGTCGGTGAGGTAGCTCCAGCGGACGCCGGTGATGGACCAGCGGCCGTCGCGTACACCGGTGGAGGCGGCGCGCAGGTCGACGACGGACACGCCGTGGCGGCCCAAAACGCGCAGGGTGGTGCCGGTGGCTTCCAGGGCGGTGTCGGGATCCAGGCCGAAGACGCGCCGGTGGCCGGTGTCGGAGGCGAGGCGGACGGCGCGGCCGAGGCGGCCGTCGGCGGAGAAGTGGGTGTCGATGAGGCCGTCGGTGAACAGCCCGAACCCGCCGGCGGGCAGGTCGGCGAGCAGGGTGTCGTCGTCGAGGTAGCCGGTGTGGGTGCCCTCGCGCAGCGCCTGGTAGCTGGCGCCGCCGGTGACCATGTCGGGGCCGGACTGGATCTGGGCGCCGGCGCTGGTGCCGGCGATGAGGGCGCCGTGGGCGTGGCGGTCGCGGATGGCGGCCAGGACCTTGGTGTCGGTGTGGGCGGTGCCGTGCAGAAAGGTGGTGACCAGGCGGTACTGGTCGCCGCCGCCGAAGACGAACCCGGTCATGGTGGCGGCCTGGCGGGCCAGGGCGGGGTCGTCGGCGGCGCCGGGGTGGTCCAGGTCGATGGGGAGCCACTGGGCGGCGCCGGCGCCGTAGCGTTTGAGGATGTCGGCGTAGAAGCGCCCGTTGACGGCGCTGTTGGCGGCCTGGGGCGTGCCGGCCGCGGGGTCTCGGCTCGGGGGCAGCGAGGCGGCGGTGATGACGCCGATGCGGGCGCGGGCGCCGCCGGCCCTGGCGACGATCTCGTGGTAGATCTCGGCGTTGCCGTCGGAGAGCGCACCGCCGATGAGGATCACGGCGCCGCGCCGGCCGGGGGCGGGTGTGGTGGTGGTCGCGTGTGCGGGGGTCGTCATCGTCGCCGCCAGGACGGTAGCCGCGGACAGCATCGCGAGTCGTTTCATCAGGGGTCTCATCCGGGATGTGAGGCCGTAGCCGAGGATGTCACCGACGGGGCCCCGCGGGCGGGGGTCCTGGCCGCCAGGAACGCATATCCACCGGTCGCGCCACCATCGCCGCGATGGATCCGGATCAGTGCCACTCTACCTGTACGCCCGCGATGTCTCCGCAGGTCAGAACCCGTGTGGCGCGCTGCGTCCCGGCGGTAACACCGGTCACGGCTAGGCGGCCATGGCCAGGTTCGGCGACCGCGGCGAGCTCGGCCGCGCCGGGACATGCCCTGGATGACCGCGGCGAAGTATCGTCGTGTTCCTGGCCTCCGGCGACGCGCGCCGGGTCCGCGACGCGACCGGCGGCTCAGGCCTGTGAAACGGTGAGGCCGGCGGCGAGCTGGTCCAGCGCCGAGGTCAGGATCGCCACGCCGCGCAGGAACTCGGCGATCTCGATGGACTCCTCGTCACTGTGGTCCAGGGACCCGTCGCCGGGCCCGTACGCGGCCATCGGCACGCTCCACCGCTCACTGACGGTGTTCATGTCCGAGGTGCCGGTCTTGAGCGTGGGCCGCGGTGACCCGCCGTGGGTACGGATCGCCGCCGACAGGGCCCGTACGACGGGGTCGGCGCGGGAGGCGCGGACGGCGGGGATCGCGCGGGTGACCTTCAGCTCCCCGCCGGCCGCCAGCGTCTCCAGACGCGTGACGAACGCCGGCACGTCGAAGCCCGGGGGGATGCGGCAGTCGACGTCGGCGTGGCCGCTGGTGAGGTTCCCGCTGATCGAGCGCAGCGTCGCGGCGGGCAGCCCGAACGCCCCGTGGTCGCGTTCGGGCCCCAGCGCCTCCTGCAGTCCCTGCCAGAACGCGACGACGGCCTCGCTCGCCTTCGGCAGCGGATTCGTCGAGTGCGTGGCGGGCCGCGCCGCCCAGTACTCCAGGTCGATCTTCCCCTTGTAGCCCAGCACGACCCGGTCCCACCCGCCGGGCTCGCCGATGACGAGCGCGTCCGGGGGCGGCAGCGTACGGGCGATGTGATGCCCGCCGCGGGACAGGCGTTCCTCCTCGACCGCGCCGATCACGCGGATCAGCCCGGGAAACTCCGGGCGCGCCGCGGCGGCGCAGATCATCGCGGCGAGCGGCGCCTTGGCGTCGACGGCGCCCCGCCCGTACAGGCGGCCGCCCGCGCGGCGCGCCGGCAGCGCGGGCGCGACGGTGTCCATGTGCGACAGCAGCATCACCGTCGGACCGCCCCCGGCGCCGATGTCGCCGATGACGTTGCCGGCCTCGTCGCGGCGCGCCGCGAACCCCATCCCGGCCATGGCCCGTTCCAGGTGCCGGGCCAGGCGTTCCTCCTCACCGGACAGCGAGGGGATCTCCAGCATCGACTGCAGCAGGTCTTCGGCGTTCACGGTCGCACCTCCACCGGCGTTCCGGATATCTCGGTCAGGGGCCGTACGGTCCGGCCGTCGGCGATGAGGACCTGCCCGACGCCGCCGAGCAGGGCCTCACGGGCGGCGATGAGCTTGCGGTGCATCCCGCCGGTCGCCGCGTACGGCACCGGCCCCTCACGCGGCAGCTCACATCGCACCAGGACGCTGTTCTCGTCGGCGGCGTCGGACAGGACACCGGGCGCGGCGGTCAGCAGGACGAGCCGGTCCGCGCCCAGCGCGACCGCGACGGCGGCCGCGGCGCGGTCGGCGTCGACGTTGAGCGGCCCGCCGTCCTCCCCGGCCGCCGGCGGGGACAGGACGGGCGTGAACCCGGCGTCCAGCAGGTCCCGCAGCACCCGGTCCTCGACCTCGACGACCCGGCCGCTGTGGTCGTCGCGGACGATGACCGTACGGCCGTCGACGACGGTGCGGCGCGGGCCCTTGCGCACCGCGCGCAGCAGTCCCGCGTCCAGGCCGGTCAGCCCGATCGCCCGCACGCCGCTGGCGACCAGCGCCGCCACGATGACGGGCTTGGCACGGCCCGTCATCGCCAGGGTGAGCACGTCGAGCATGGCCAGGTCGGTGTAGCGGCTCCGCACCCCGGCGGGGGACAGGAGCGTGCGCTGCGCGACGCCCATCTCGGCGGCCAGCCGCGCGATCTGCGGCGCGCCGCCGTGCACCACGACGCACGGCGTGCCGAGCCGGGCGACGTCCTCGCAGATCGGCCGCGGATCGACGGCGCCGCCGCACTTGATGACGGTCAGCTTCATGGCCACCTCTTAGATGGGGTGCAGGCCGGGGAACTCCAGGCCGAGGCGCTCGGGCCAGCCCATGCGGATGTTGAGGCACTGCACGGCGTTGCCGGACCCGCCCTTCATCAGGTTGTCCAGCGCGGCGACGACCGTCACCCGGTCCCCGTCGGCGGCGAAACCGACGTCGCAGTGGTTGGACCCCAGCAGGATCTTGGGGTCGGGCAGGCGGTGGACGCCCTGGCGGTGCGCGATGATCCGCACGAACGGCTCACCGGCGTACCGGGTCCGGTACGCGCGCCGGATCGCCTTCTCATCCAGCCCCGAACCCCCGCGCGGGGTCAGGTGGCACAGGACCTGCACGCCGCGCACGGCCTCCACGCCCGTCGCGGTCATCCGCGCGTCCAGGCCGGTCGCCTGGGCGACCTCGGCCTCGTGCCGGTGCCCGACGGGCGCGAACACCCGCATCGCGCCGCTGCGCTCGGCGTGCAGGTTCGCCGCGCCCGCCGACGCGCCCGACCCGCTGGAGCCGGTACGCACGTCGATGCGCGCGGGCCCCTCCACCAGACCCGCGACGGGCGCCAGCGCCAGGATCGCGGCGTTCGCGCCGCAGCCGGGCACGCTGACGCGGTCGGCGGTGCGCAGCCGCTCGCGGAACAGCTCCGGGCAGCCGGTGGTGAAACCGGCCAGCAGCTCCGGCGCGGTGTGCCCGGTGCCGTAGTACCGCTCGTACACCGCCGGGTCGCGCAGCCGGAAGTCCCCGGACAGGTCGATGACCAGCGGCGCGTCCAGCCCGGGAACCAGCTTCATCGTCGCGGTGTGCGGCGTCGCGCAGAACACCACGTCGCACTCGCCCAGCTCGTCGGCGCCGCAGAACGTCATCGCGGTGTGACCGCGCAGGTTCGGGTGGATCGCGTCGACGCGGCGGCCGGGGAAACGCGTGGAGACCGCGTACCCGACCTCCACCCGCGGATGCCCGGTCAGGAGCCGCAGCAGCTCCCCGCCGAGGTACCCGGCCGCGCCCAGGACGCCCGCGCGGATCACGCCGGCCCCACCGCGAACGCGACGATCGCGCCGGCGACGTCGACGGCCTCACCGTGCGCCTCCTGCAGACCGCGGAACTCCACGTTGTGGTTGACCTCCAGCGCGTACAGGCCGCCGGGACCCTCGATCACGTCGACGCCCAGGACACCGCCGCCGACCGCCTTGGCCGCGGCCAGCGCGAGCGCGCCCAGCTCCGGCGTCACCGGGCACGGCGCGGACCGGCCGCCTCGCGCGGCGTTGGTCCGCCACCCGGCCGAGTACCGGTACGACGCGGCGACCACCTCCTCCCCGGCGACGAGCACACGGATGTCACGGTCCGGCTTGTCGATGTATTCCTGCAGGTAGATGATGTGCTGCTGCGGTGAGGGCAGCGCCGCGCGGTGCTCCATGACGATCCGCGCCTCGGCGGGGTCGCGGGCCAGCGCGGCCAGCCGCCCCCACGACCCGGTGAGCGGCTTGACCACGACCGGGTATCCCAGCTCCTCCGCCGCCTCCAGCCCGGCGTCGGGCGTGAGCGCCACCCGCGTACGGGGCGTGGGCAGCCCGGCGCGGCGCAGCTCCAGCGACGTGCGCACCTTGTCCCCGCACACCGCGATCACCTCCGCGCCGTTGACCGCCCGCACACCGCCGGCCTCCAGCAGCAGCGCGGCATAGTAGGCGCGGCTGTGGGAGATCTCCCGGTTCAGCGCCGCCGTGAACGGCCCGCCGGCCGGCCCGTCCAGGCCGGCGGTGAGGGCACGGGTGTCGAGGTGGGTGTAGCGGGCTCCGCGGCGCTCCAGCGCCGCGAAGATCCGCTTCTCCTCGTACCGCACCCGCGAGGCCAGCACCGCCAGCCCGGGACCGGGAGGGCTCACTCGCCCCAGTCCTCCTCGATCTCCGGGGCGAGCGCGAGCGTCACCGGCGCCAGGCCGGTCACCTCCAGCTCGCTGGAGCAGTCCGGGCACTGGGAGATCTCACTCAGCCGTACCGGCTCGGCCAGTTGGACCGGGCCCTCACACTCGGGACAGGTCTGGGTCATCCCGCGTTCCTCCCATCAGGGTCAGCGCCGTCGCGGCGATCCGTTCACCGGTGATTCCGTAGTGGTCGAGCAGGTGCTCCTGACCGCCGACGACCTGCGCGAACGTGTCGGGCATGCCGATCCGCGCCACACGCTTGGGCGCGTGCTCGGACAGGGTCTCGGCGACCGCGCCGCCCAGGCCACCGGACCGCCAGTGCTCCTCGACGGTGATGACCGCGGCCGCGTCCCGCGCGGCCGCCACGACGGCCTCCACGTCGAGGGGTTTGAGGGTGTGCACGTTCAGCACCGCGGCCGAGACGCCGCCGGCGGCCAGCAGGTCCGCCGCCGCCAGCGAGGCCAGCACCGGGTGCGGCCCGCACGCGAACACCGCCAGGTCGGTCCCCTCCCGCAGCGTCTGCGCGCGGCCCAGGACGGTCGGGCCGGCCTCCAGCGCGGGGGTGGCCTTGCGGCCCAGCCGCAGGTAGACCGGCCCGGGCAGGTCCACCGACTGGGCGACCGCCTCCTCGGTCGCCGTCGCGTCCGCCGGCGTCACCACGGTGAACCCGGGCAGCGTCCGCATGATCGCCAGGTCCTCCAGCGCGTGGTGCGTGGGGCCCAGGTGCCCGGCGGACAGGCCGCCGTGCGTGGCCGCGACCCGTACCGGCAGCCCGCTGTAGGCGATGTCGACCTTCAGGGACTCCAGCGCGCGCGTCGTCGCGAACGTGGCCATCGTGTTGACGAAGGGGATCTTCCCGCTGGCCGCGAGCCCGGCCGCGACCCCCATCAGGTTGTGCTCGGCGATGCCGACGTTGACGTACCGGCCGGCGGCCGGGCCGAAGTCGACGCCGGCGAACAGGCCGGTGTCGCTGTCCAGGCAGTACAGCCGCGGGTCGTCGGCCATCAGCTTGACCAGCAGGTCGCGGTAGGCCTCACGGGTCGGGATCGTCATGAGGCACGCCGTCTGGCCCGGGCGCGCAGCACCGACATCGCCCGCGCGAGCTGCCGTTCGCCCAGCCGCGCGTAGTGGCTGTCCACCCGGCCCTGCACCGACGGCAGGCCGTTGCCCTTGACCGTACGGGCGATCACCACGTTCGGCCGGCCACGCGCGCGGCCGGTGAGGGCCTCCCGCAGCCGGCGCCGGTCGTGCCCGTCGACCTCACGGACCGCCCACCCGAACGCCCGCCACCGGTCCGCGAGCGGCTCCAGCGGCACGGTCTGCTCGGTCGGCCCGGTGATCTGCAGGCCGTTGCGGTCCACGATCACGGTCACGTTGTCCAGGCCCAGCCCGGCGGTCGACATCGCCGCCTCCCACACCGAGCCCTCCTGCAGCTCCCCGTCACCGACGATAACGAAGCAGCGCCGGGCGGGGTCGGCGAGCGCGAACCCGTTCGCCAGCGGCAGCCCGTGCCCGAGCGACCCGGTGGCCATCTCCACGCCCGGCACCGCGCGGACCGGATGGCCCATGAGACGGCTGCCCGGCCGCCCGTACGTGGCCAGCTCCTCGGGCGGGAAGAACCCGCGCTCGGCCAGCACCGCGTACAGCGCGATCGCGCCGTGGCCCTTGGACAGGATGAGGATGTCGCGGTCCTTCGCGCGGGGGTCGGCCGGGTCGACGCGCAGCACGTCGAAGTACAGCGTCGTGAGGATCTCCACCAGCGACATCGAGCCGCCCAGGTGGCCGCCCTCCGGGCCGGCGCACATCGCGACGATGTGCTCGCGCACCCTGTCGGTCACCCCGCCCGCCCGCTCGGTCCTCGTCTCGGTCCTCGTCTCGGTCGTCATCTCGGTCGTCATGGCATGCTCAGCCTTCCGTCAGGGACGCCAGGACGAAGTGGCCCGGCAGGTGCACCGCCAGGCCCTCACGG
Source organism: Actinomadura sp. DC4 (assembly GCF_030406325.1). Lineage (GTDB taxonomy): Bacteria > Actinomycetota > Actinomycetes > Streptosporangiales > Streptosporangiaceae > Actinoallomurus. The sequence goes on from NZ_JAUEQY010000017.1 coordinate 173,785, forward strand.
ATCTCGGCGGTCAGCACGCCCCCGGAGAGCCGGATCGTGGAGGCGCGCCGGTCCAGCAGGGTCGCCGCGGCGGTGAAGTCGCCGACCAGCGCGCTGCCGGCCGGGATCATGCGGGTACGGCTGACCTTCACGCCCTGCGTCGCCAGCCGCTCCAGCAGCCCGCCGTCGACCAGCGGCCACCAGTCGTCGGGGTGCATCACGACGCCGTCGGCCGAGCCGCCGTACCACTCGCACAGCGCCGTCGTGGACAGCAGCCGCTCGGTCACCGTCCCGGCGGGGGAGTGGCGGCGCAGGCCCGGAATCCGCAGCAGCCCGTCCTCACCGCTCAGCAGCTCCTCGTTCTCGGCCGTGCCGAGCCGTACGAGCAGCCGGAAGTCCACGAACGCGGCGAGCGCCGCCGGATCGGCCAGGATCGGGGCCGGCACCGGCACCGACGCGCGGACCGTACGGATCTTCGCGGTGGCGACGCCGACCTCGAAGTCCCACTCGGGCGCCGCGGTGCCGGGGGAGACCTCCGCGGCGCGCTCACGGTAGACGGTGACCTCGTCCGAATCGACGACGGCCTTCTTCAGCAGGTGCCGGACCGTGTAACGGGGCCGGCGCTGCGCGGGCGGGAACAGGTCGCTGATGGAGGCCCGCAGCTCCACCGACACCTCTGACACCTCCGGGCCGCCACGGGCGTAGGCGAGCGCGAACTCCTCACCGGGCCCCCGCCGGGTCAGTTCCGGATCATCCAGCAGCATCGTCACACTCCCAACGCCCGGCCGCCGTCGACGACCTGGACCGTCCCGGTGATGAACCCCGCGCGGCCGCTCAGCAGGAACACCGCCGCCGCCGCGACCTCCTCCGGCCGCGCCACCCGGCCGAGCGGGATGCCGGCGTCGGTGGCGACCTCCTCCTCCGGCCCCGGCAGCGCCGCCGTGGCGGTGTAGCCCGGCGCCAGCACGTTCACGGTGATCTCGCCCGCGCCCAGCTCCCGCACCAGCGTCTTGGCGTAACCCACGACGCCGGGGCGGACGATGTTCGACAGCGCGTACTCCGGGATCGGCTGGCGCACCGTCTCGCTCGTCACCATCACGACGCGGCCCCACCCGGCGGCCAGCAGGTGCGGCAGCGCCGCCTGGACCAGCCCGATGTGGGCGAGCATCCCCAGCTCCACCGCCGCCCGGTACTCCTCCAGGGAGAACGCGCCGCTCGCGCCCGCGGGCGGCCCGCCGGCGTTGGTGACCAGCAGGTGCACCGCGCCGTGCTCGGCGGCGGTCCGCTCCACCCACGCGGCCGCCCCCGCGGTGTCGCGGACGTCCAGCGCGGTGGCCGACACGGCGCCACCGAGCTCCTCACGCGCCGCCGCGAGCCGGGCCGGGTCACGGCCGCAGATCGCGACCGTGGCACCCTCCGCCACGAGCTCGCGGGCGATCGCCAGCCCGATCCCGGCCGAACCGCCGGCGACCAGCGCGACCTTCCCGGTCAGTCCCAGATCCATCTCAGGGCCTCCTCGCGTAGCCGTACCGGCGCAGCAGCGGCAGCGCCATCGCCGTGGTCACCGCGCGGTCCCGCGAACCCAGCCGCGCCGGCCACCGCAGGTCCTCGGTGATCGCGGTGACGCCGCGCTGGAACCGGTTCGGGTTGCCGGTGACGGTGTGGTTGCCGCCGAGCTCGACCGTGCCCTGCTCCGAGACCGGGTTGGCGGCGCCGCCCCGGCCGACCAGCTCCAGCACGGCCGCCACGGCCGCGCGCGGGCTGCGGGTCAGGTCCTCATAGCGCAGCGTCAGCGACGCGTCGCGGCGGGCGCGGCCGACCGCCTCGGCGGCCAGGTTGAACCCGGTCCAGTGCCACGTGCTGTTCGCCGCGCCGCGCCGCCCGGTGTACCGCTTGGGCTGCAGCCAGGACCAGGCGACCGCGCGGGGGTCACGGATCAGGTGGACGTACGCGGGCCGTACGCCCGGCAGGTGGGTGAGCAGCGCCGCGTCGGAGGCGAACTTGGAGCTGTCGACGATGACCTCGGCGCCGGTCTGGTCGGCGATCGCCTGGTAAGTCAGGGCGAGCGTGTCCGCCCAGCCGCCCGCGGGCGGGCGTTGTAGCACGTTCCATGTGTGGCGGGTACGGCAGTGGTCCTGCCAGGACACGACGTCGGCGGCGTGCTCGGCGAGGGTACGGCCGGCGGGGCGGACGCTTTCCAGGACTTTCGCCCACAGCGCGCAATCGGTCAGGGCCAGACCGCAACCGCATTGGCCGTTGCTGCCCTTTCCCAGAACGCCATTGAGCCAGAGAAATCGCAGCTCACCGACGTGAACGACACCTGGCACCTCGGCCAGGACGTTGCCGAGCACGGTACTTCCGCTCCGGCACCAACCGGTGATGTAGAGCACCGTCACTGACATTCGCAACTCCCGGGTCATAACCGGAAAGTCAGTTCATGTCCAATTGGGAGGAATGTAAGCATGAATCCTCCTGCGAACCCCGGCAGACCGAAAAAAAGTGCCCGAGAAACGGATGATCCACCAGCGATGGGAACACTACGTCCAGTCACACAGCGAGGGGAGAACCCCATGCCGCACGAGTACCGCCGCAACGGCTGGTGGAGAGACCACACCTTCCTCGACGACCTGCGACGAACCGCCCACGCCCACCCCCGAAAAACCGCCGTCGCCGTACGCCGCGACGGACACCCCACCCACGCCCTGGACTACGCCGAACTCGCCCACCTCACCGAACGCTGCGCCGCCGCCCTCACCGAACTCGGCGTCCACCCCGGCGACACCGTCGCCGTCCAGCTCACCGACCGCTGGGAACTCCCCGTCATCGCCCTGGCCTGCCTGCGCGCCGGCGCCCGCATCTGCCCCCTCCTGCCGGTCTACCGCCGCCGCGAACTCCAGACCATGCTCACCCTCACCGAACCACGCGTCCTCATCACCATGGCCGAACACGACGGCGACCCCCTCGCCGCCCTGGCCACCGAACTCGCCGCCGCCATCCCCGCGATCGCCCACGTCGCCGTCGCCGACGGCGCACCCGAAGGCACCCTGCCCTTCGAAGACCACTTCTTCGCCACCCCCTGGGAGGAACGCCACGACACCACCGGCCGCGCCCTCACCGCCGACGACCCGTACCTCATCCTGTTCACCTCCGGCACCACCGGCGAACCCAAAGGCGTCCTGCACACCCCCAACACCCTCTACGCCGCCATCCGCGGCGAAGCCGACGTCTTCGCCCTCGACGACACCCTCGTCATGACCACCACCTCCGCCTACACCCACTACACCGGCTTCGCCCAGGGCATGCTCATGCCCCTCATGCTCGGCGGCACCATGGTCTTCTCCGACACCCACGACGGCCCCGCCGTCCTGGACCTCCTCGCCGACCACCACGTCACCTTCCTGTACGCCGCACCCCACTTCGTCGCCGGCATGCTCCGCACCGGCCACCACCGCGACCTGCCCGCCCTCCGCCACCTCGTCAGCGGCTCCGCGCCCATCCCGCCCGCCTTCGTGGACGACGTCGCCGACCGCTTCGGCCTGCGCCTGCACTCCCTGTGGGGCATGTCCGAGAACGGCCCCGTCACCATCACCCGCCCCGCCGACCCACCCGGCTGGGCCGCCCACAGCGACGGCAGCCCCATCCCCGGCATGCGCCTGCGCATCGACCCCATCCCCGGCCAGCCCGAAGGCGTCGGCCGCCTCTGGGTCCGCGGCCCCGCCCAGTGCCTCGGCTACTACCGCCGCGACCACCTCTACGCCGCCGCCCTCGACGACGGCTGGTTCGACACCGGTGACCTGGCACGCCCCGACGGCCGCGACGGCATCCGCATCACCGGCCGCGCCGGCGACAGCATCCTCCGCAAAGGCTGGATCGTCCCCGTCGCCGAACTCGAAGACCTCCTCGACCGCCACCCCCACGTACGCGAGGCGACCGTCATCGGCGTCCCCGAAGGCCAGGGGGAGGACGAGACCATCTGCGCCGTCATCGCCGCCGCCACCACCCTCACCCTCGAAGACCTGCGCGACCACCTGCGCGCCGCCGGGATGACCACCACCTACTGGCCCGAACGCCTCGAACTCCTCGACACCCTGCCCCGCACCGTCACCGGCAAGGTCCGCAAGACCGAACTCCGGCAGCGCCTCACAACCAGCCCGGACGGGCCGTGACCTCCACCACCGCGCACGTCCAGCTGAAACCCGCGCCGATGCCGACCAGCATCACCCGCTCACCCGGCCCCACCACACCGCTCTCCACCAGCTCCGCCAACCCCGTGAGCTGATCCGCCGCGCCCACATGCCCCGTACGACGCCCCCACTCCCACGCCGTCGCCTCCACCTTCAACCCGAACGGCTCCAGATACCGCGTCCGCAGCGTCTCCAGCCCCACGTTCGGGAACACGAACCGCGCCACCTCACCCAGCCCGACCCCCGCCTCCTCCAACCCCAGCCCGATCGCCTCACCCAACCCCGCCGTCGTACGGTCCGCCACACCCTCCGTACCGGCCATGAACGCCCGCCGCCGCGCCCGGATGTCCACCCCCCGCCCCGGCCCGCCCGCGAACCCCACATCACCCCGGTACATCGCCTCAAGCCCCGTGTCCACGACCGTCCCCACCGCCAGCAGCCGCGCGAACCCCTCCCGCGCCAGCACCACCGCCGCCGCACCGTCCCCGTACACGATCCCGCCCACGTCACCACGCCACCGGTCGAACCCCGGCTCCACGAACCGGTCCGCGGTCGTCACCAGCACACCGCGCCGCTCCGCCACCGCCGCCAGATAGCTGGCGCCCAGCTCCACCGCGCCCAGCGCCCCGTTGCACATCTGCGCCACATCCAGCGCCGGCGCCCGCCGGTTGCCGCCCAGCACCTCACGATGCACATACGAGGCGGCCGGCCAGTAGTCCACGCCCTGGAACCACGCCGACGCGTGCAGCAACAGCGCCACCTCACCCGCCGGGACCCCCGACCGCTCCAGCGCGACGCCGCCCGCGCGCGCCGCCATCTCCGGCGGCGCCTGGGAACCGGCGACCGTCACCGACACGTAGCCGTTGGCCGCCTGCTCCGCCGCGTCGTAACGGCCCTCCGCGACGGCGCCGACGACGTCCACCGCCGCGGGCAGATGACGGGCCAGACCGGCGATGTACAGATCGTCACAGCGCATGCACGCCCCCAGAAAGCAGGAACCGGATTCGCCACCCTATGTTGATCTTTGCCTTTTTCGGGGACAAGACGGAAACATCCTTCTAAGAGGGGGTTCGCGATGAACGCCGATCCCAACGCCGCTCCCGGCGACCACAAAGTGCCCCTGCCCGGCACCGAATGGCACGTATGGCGCGACGCGCTCATCCGCTCCGCCGGATTCCCCGCCGACGGCCTCGACCGCTTCACCGCCCCCGAATGCGCCCGCGTCGCCGACGCCCACCTCGACGGCCACGCCACCACCGACCACCTCACCGCCGCCCACACCGCCGCCACCGAACACGCCGCCCGCCAAGCCGAGGCCATCGCCGCCGACCCCCTCTTCCGCGAAGCCCTCACCTGGCAGAACCCCGGCGCCGCCGCCACCATCGACCACCTCACCCGCCCACCCACACCCGGCAAGAACCCCCGCCGCCAGCGCCAGAAACGCCGCGCCCGCGAAGACGTCCTCGCCCGCTACTGGCAGCGCTACTGCGGCAAGAACGACACCATCGGCTTCTTCGGACCCGTCACCTGGGCCACCATCGACCCCACCGCGCCCGCCATCACCACCACCAGCGGCCCCCACCTCACCCGCACCCGCCAGGTCCACTACGAGTACTGGCTCCTCCATGCCTACGCCGCCCACCTCGCCACCGACCCCGCCATCCGCCCCTGGCTCCCCGTACGCCTGCGCCCCCACCTCACCCACGACGGCGACCAGGTCCACCGCCCCGACGGGCCACCCCACACCCTCACCGCCCACCAGGCCGACACCCTCACCCGCTGCGACGGCCGCCCCGCCGCCCACGCCGGCGACGCCACCGTCCTGCACACCCTCACCGAACAGGCCATCATCACCTGGGGCATCGACATGCCCTACAACCCACGCGCCGAACACACCCTCCGCACCGCCATCGCCGCCATCCCCGACCCGCACGCACGCGACCGCGCCCAATCCGGCCTCACCCGCCTCGACCACGCACGCACCGCCATCGCCAACGCGGCCGGCGACCCCGGCGGACTCGCCCGCGCCCTCACCCGCCTCGACACCGAGTTCACCGACCTCACCGGCACCGCCCCCGAGCGCCGCGCCGGCCAGATGTACGCCGGCCGCCGCCTCTGCTACGAAGAGACCGTCCGCGACCTCGACATCACCATCGGCGGACCCATCCTCGACGCCCTCGCCGGACCGCTCGGCCGCGTCCTCCTGCCCGCCGCCCGCTGGCTGTCCGCGACCCTCACCGCCACCTACGACACCGCCTTCCGCGCCCTCTACACCCGGCTCCTGCCGCCCGGCGAGAAGACCGTCCCGCTCAGCCGCCTCTGGCAACCCGCACAAGACCTCATCACCGGCGCCGAACGCCCCGCCGACACCGTCACCGCCGAGTTCACCCGCCGCTGGTACGAACTGTTCGGCCTCGACACCACCGGCCTCGCCGCACCCCGCGTCACCACCACCACCGAAGCCCTCGCCGGCCGCGCCGCCCGCCTGTACGCCGCCGAACGCCCCGGCTGGGCCGCCGCCCGCATCCACAGCCCCGACCTGCACGTCTGCGCGACCGACACCGACGCCATCAACCGCGGCGACTTCACCATCGTCCTCGGCGAGATGCACGCCGCCTGGCCCACCCTCGACTGCGCCATCTTCGCCGACCCCCACCCCGACCCCGAACGCCTGCGCGCCGCCGCCGCGACCGACATCGGCCCCCAGTTCCGCCCCCTCTACCCGACCTGGTGGCCCCGCTACACCGCCCGCATCGCCCCCGTCCTCGGCGTCACCGACCACCAGCTCGCCTTCACCGACGCACCCGGCGCCGACCCCCGCCGCGTCCTCCCGGTCACCGCCCTCACCGTCACCGACGACGAAGGCACCCTCACCGTCACCGCACCCGACGGACGCACCTGGCCCCTCAGCGACGTCTTCGCGCTCCTCACCGGCTGGCTCGCCGGTGAGACCTTCAAACTCACCGGCAGCGAACCCCACACCCCGCGCCTCACCATCGACCGGCTCGTCGTCACCCGCGAGACCTGGCGCACCACCATCGCCGCCACCGGGCTCGTCCCCGCCACCGGCCGCATCCCCGAATACCTCGCCGCCCGCCGCCTCCGCCGCGCACTCGACCTGCCCGAACGCGTCTTCGCCAAGCTCGCCACCGAGGTCAAACCCGTCTACCTCGACCTGACCAGCCCCCGGTACGTCTCCGCGTTCACCACCATGCTCCGCACCGCCGCCGCCGACCACGGCGGAGACGTCCCCATCACCCTCACCGAACTCCTGCCCGGCCCCGACCAGGCATGGCTACCCGACGCCCACGGCCGCCGCTACTGCTCCGAACTCCGCCTCCAGTTCGTCGACCCCCGCACCCCCTGACCCGCGAACCCCGCCACCGCGATCACCAGCATGCAGACCGTCAGCACCACCCCCGCCGCGAACGCACGCCGCATCCCGGCCACCGAACCCGGCCCCGACGCGTACACCGTCACCAGCACCGCCACCCCCAGCGAACCCCCGACCTGCTGCATCCCCTGCAACAACCCCGACGCCGCACCCGAGTCCGCCCGCGGCACCGACGACAGCGCCACGAACGTCGCCGCCACCGCCACCAGCCCCGTCCCCGCACCGAACAACAGCACCGGACCCAGGATCGCCACGAGCCCGCCCCCCACCCCGGTCAGCCACACCATCCCCGCGACACACAACACCGACCCCGCCACCATCACCGGCCGCGCGCCCAACCGGGGGAGGAGCCACGGCACCGCACGGCTCGCCACCACCAACGCCACCGTCGTCGGCAGGAACGCAAGCCCCGTACGCAGCGGGCTGTAACCCAGCACGTCCTGCACGAACAACGTCAAAAAGAACAGCATCCCGCTCATCGCCGCCGTCAACAGCAACCGCATCCCGTACGCCCCCCGCCGCTCCCGGCCCGCGAACAACCGCAACGGCATCACCGGCTGCCGAGCCCGCGCCTCCACCGCGACGAACACCCCCAGCACCGCCACCGCGCCACCGAACGCCGCCACCGTCCACCCCTCACCCCAGCCCCGCCGCGCCGCCCGGATGAACCCGTACACCAACAACGACGTCCCCGCCGTCGACGTCAACGCCCCCATGACATCGAACCGGCCGGGCAGCCGCTCGGACTCCGCCACCAGCCGCGGCGCCAGCACCACCACCGCCGCGCCCACCGGCACGTTCACGAACAGCACCCACCGCCACGACGCCCACATCGTCAGCATCCCGCCCACGACCAGGCCCACCACCATGCCCGCGCTGGCCGCCATCGAGAACACCGCCAGCGCACGCGCCCGCCGCGGCCCCTCCTCGAACGTCACCGCCACCAGCGCCAGCGACGCCGGACCCGCGAACGCCGCACCCACCCCCTGCGCCGCCCGCGCCGCCAGCAACCACGCCGGCGACACCGCGAACCCCCCGGCCAGCGACGCGACCGTGAACAACGCCGCACCCGCCACGAACACCCGCCGATGCCCCAGAATGTCGCCGGCCCGCCCCCCGAGCAGCAACAACCCGCCGAACGTCAGCGTGTACGCGTTCACCACCCAGGACAGATCCTCGGGGGAGAAGCCCAGACTCCAGCGAATACTCGGCAACGCCACATTCACGATCGTGGCGTCCACCACGAGAATCAGCTGACAACACGTGATCAACGCGAGCGCCGCACCCGGCGCCCGTACCCGCCCACCGACCCGCAGCGCCATCGCCGGACCTCTCCGCCGCGCCTCACCACGGCAGAGTTGATCTTAAGTCGGTCACGCCTCGTTCAGGAGACCCCATGTCCCAGCCCATCCACCGGACCGTGCCCGTACCCGGCGGCCGCATCCACCTCGTCGAACAGGGGGAGGGGCCCATCGTCCTGCTCGTCCACGGCTTCCCCGAGTCATGGCACTCCTGGCGCCACCAGCTCCCCGCCCTCGCCGACGCCGGCTACCGCGCCGTCGCCATCGACGTCCGCGGCTACGGCCGCTCCTCCAAACCCCACGACATCGCCGCGTACCGCATGCTCGCCCACGTCGCCGACAACACCGGCGTCGTACGCGCCCTCGACGCGCCCGTCGCCGCCATCGTCGGCCACGACTGGGGATCGCCCATCGCCGCGAACACCGCGCTCCTGCGCCCCGACCTGTTCCCCGCCGTCGCCCTGCTCAGCGTCCCCTACACCCCACGCTCCGACCGCCGGCCCACCGAGGCGTACAACGCCCTCGGCGGCACGGGGGAGTTCTACATCACCTACTTCCAGGAACCCGGCCGCGCCGAAGCCGAGATCGAACCCGACATCCGCACCTGGCTACGCGGCGTCTACACCGCACTGTCCGGCGAGACCCACGACGCGAGCGTCTTCCTCGTCGAACCCGGCGGCCGCATGTCCGACCACTTCACCGACCGGCCCCTGCCCGGCTGGTTCACCGAAGCCGACCTGGACTTCTACACCACGGAGTTCGAACGCACCGGCCTGACCGGAGCCCTCAACCGTTACCGCAACGTCGACCGCGACTGGGAGGACCTCGCCGCCTGGCGCCGCGCACCCCTCACCCAGCCCTCCCTGTACGCCGCCGGGGAACTCGACGCCACCACCACCTGGCTCTCCCGCGCCATCGCGGCCCACGCCACGACCCTGCCCGGCCTCGTCTCCACCCACATCCTCGAGGGCTGCGGCCACTGGATCCAGCAGGAACGCCCCGCCGAGGTCAACGAACTCCTCATCGACTGGCTGCGCGGCCTGTCACGATGACCCCTCGCCCCGGGGGAGAGGCGCCGCGTCGGCCAGCAACGTGTCCAGCACCCCGTACGTCGGGCTCGTCCGCGCCGTCATCCGCAGCTCCCGCGCCGTCGACTCCACATAGTGCTGACCCGTCGCGATCGAGGAATGCCCCAGAAGCTCCTTCAGCTCGTGCGCCGACGCGCCGTTCTCCGCCAGCCGCGTAGCGAACTCATGCCGCAGCGTGTGCACCAGCGCGCCGCGGGAGACCCGGTCGTGCACGCCCGCGAAGCGGTAACACTGGCTCACGAGGTACTGCAGGCCACCTCGCTGCAGCGGCTCGTTGCGGGTGTTGACCAGCAGGGGAGCGCTGAGGGGGAGTGCGGCGCCGAACCGCTCCATCCGCGACGCCAGGTACGCGTCGACCAGCCGCTCCAGGGGGACCTCGACCGGCACACTCCGCGTCTTTCCCCCCTTACCGGTCAGCTGTACGCGGCGGTCACCGGGGGAGCCGCCGAACGCGCCCAGCGTCACACCCAGCAGCTCCGCCGAACGCGCCCCTGTGACCAGGGGAAACGCCAAAGCGACCAGGTCACGCTCCACCCACGGGTCCCGCGCCTCGCGCGCGCCCGCCGCGATCCGCTCCAGCAAGGTCTGCGCCGTACCGTCGCCCTGGAACGGCTTCGGCGCCTTCGACGGCGCCTTCGGATGCGGAACCGCCGCCATGGGATTCCCGTCGACGAGCTCCTCGGCCACCGCGAAGTTCATGAACCGATTCCACGCCGACCACGCCCGCAGAATACTCGCCGCCGCATGATCATCCGCGAACTCCGCGAAGGCCGAACGCAGCACCCGGCCGGTCAGCCGGCCCACACGCAGCTCGCCGAAGTCGACGTCGCACAGACGCGCGGAGATCTCCCCGATGATGCGAAGGTCGCTGTCGTACCCGGCGACGGTGCCGGGGGCGGGCTTCGCCGGCCGGATCGACAGGAAGAACTCGGCTTTCGCGTCCGAGAAGAGCGCTCCGTCCGCGGCAAATTTTTCATGCATAATATAAATTATGCATGAACGGGAGGGTTTTCGCAGGAGGACACGCCTGTTGCGCGATCTCGTCCGCCGGCGCGGAACGTGCTTCTGGGCCGGGCCCTTCGCCGCCGGGACGCCCCGGCTTACGAGCCCTGGCGGTCTGGCCGCCCGACGGTCGCCGCTGCAAAGATGATCATGTTCGCCGAGCCGATCCGCCGGATTCTCCGACGTCGATCTCTCCAGTTGCTGCCACATGCCCCTGACCAGGCAGAACGGGAATTTCTGCGAACACTCGCCCGGCCGAGTCAGCCCAGGATTCCCGCCATACCGAACAGAAGAGGGATTCTGTCCGGTATATGGCGGTCTGACCATTTTGCGGGGCTCGCGCGGGTATCCAGCGAGGCCCACCGCAACGGGTCCCGAGCCCACGCGAGAGCCGACCGGATCGCACGAGGCCGGGCACCGGCGTAAGACGCGACCGTGGTCGTCGCCCCCGCCGACTCCCCCAGGCCGTCGACGGGGCGTTCACAGACCCGGGACCTGCTTTTCCCCTCCCCCGACATCCGCGCCCAGTCCTCCACGGACACCCGGTGGTACGCCCTACCTCGGCGCCTGGAAGCCGCCGATCTTCTGTTCGAGTAGTTCGGCCAGCCGCAGCGGGGTGCGGTCCTCGAACATCGGACCGATGAGCTGCACTCCCACCGGCAGGCCCTCGGAGGGCCGGCCCGCTGGTACGGCGGTGGCGGGCAGGCCGGGCATGGTGGCCAGACCGGCCCAGACGAGCTGGTCGAAGTACGGGTACCCGACGCCATCGATGTCGATCCGGCGTTCCAGCAGATCGGGGTCGTGGTCGTGCGGGAACGCGGCCGTCGGCGTGATCGGGCACACCACGGCGTCGAACTCGGCGAAGAGCCGCCGCCAGCCGTGACGGTGGAGTTCGCGACGGTTGTTCGCCTCGATCCAGTCGCGATGGCTGAACACCATCCCGCGCAGCCGTGCCGCGTCGAGACTCTGGTCGTCCGCGCTCAGTCCGGCGGCGCGGGTCCGCAGCCGCTCGTAGTCGACGGGAAAACGCGCGACGGAGCCCGAGAACAGCAACTGCGTGTAGAGCGTCGCGGCTTCGGTCAGATCGGGCAGCAGCGGACTGTGCCGTTCGACGCGGGCGCCGCCGTCGGCGAGCGCGTCCGCCACCCGGTTCACGCCCGCCCGCACAGCGGACCCGGTCGGAATGAGCGGATGCTCCCCCACCACCAGGACTCGGAAGTCGCCGAGCCGCTCGTGGCGCGGGGGTGGCAGCGTCACGTGGTGCGCCACGCCGAACGTCAGCGGGTCCGGTCCGGCCATGACGTCGAGCAGGAGCGTGAGGTCGCGGGCAGTGCGCGCCATCGGACCGACGACGGCGAGGTCGAGGTCGACCGGCAATGGCGGTGCCGGTGGCGCGACCATGCCGCGGGTCGCCGCCAGTCCGAGTGTCGGCTTGTGCGCATAGACGCCACAGAAATGCGCGGGGGTGCGCAGCGAGCCGGCGAGGTCGGAGCCGATGGACAGTGCGCCGAACCCGGACGCCAGGGCCGCCGCCGATCCGCCGGAGGATCCGCCCGGTGTGCGATCGTGATCCCACGGGTTGTTGGTGGTGCCGTAGAGCTCGTTGAAGCTCTGAATATCCTGCAGCCCCAAGGGCACATTGGTCTTACCGAGTATCACCGCGCCCGCGGCCTTGAGCCGCGACACCTGCACGGCGTCCTCGGCCGGCACATGGTCCCGGTGCGGCGGCATGCCCCAGGTCGTGGGCAGCCCGGCGATGTCGTAGGACTCTTTGACCGTCACCGGAATGCCGAGCAGCGGCCGGACCTCGCCTCGGGCGCGCGCCCGGTCGGCGCCGCGCGCGGCGGCCCGCGCACGGTCGAAGTCCGGCACGCAGATCGCGTTGATCACCTTGTCGTCGCGCTCGATACGGGCGATCGCCTCGTCGGTCAGTTCCACCGAGGTCACCTCACCGGTGCGCAAGGCAGCGGTGAGCTCTTCGGCCGACTGAAAGATCCATTCCATAAATCGACCGTATTGGCCTCTGAGAGAGGCCATAAAATGCCGATCCGCACAACGGGACGGATGTCTCAACTCATCATGTTGCTCTCCGGCCGCAGAGAAACGGCCGAGGCTCCCCAGCGGACGGCGGACGCGCGGGTCGCGGCGGGACACCCAGTCCCCACCGTCCGACTCATCCAGCATCACCTGGATGCGCCACGGACGATCCGGGCCGGTACGGCACCAGATGTCGTGTACGCCGAGCGCGAGCCTCTCCCCCCGTGCCCACCGCCGCAGCATGCCCGGCGGGTCGGCGGCCCACCACTCCCAGCTCTGGAGCACGTGCTGTACGTGGAGCTGGTCCCGTCGCAGCACCAGCACGTCGACGTCCCCGTGCTCGCGGACCGGCCGTCCGACGGCGAGCTCGATCGCGTACCCGCCGGCGATCCACCACGGGCCCTGCATCGCCGAGAAGAGCGAGACGACCTCCCCGAGCGGCGCCGGCTCCCAGTGCCCGTACGGATCGGTAGCGCTCGCCTCTCCCCCGTTTGCTGGTTGTGTTTTCTGGAGGAGGTGATTCGGTCAATCCGCCGTCTTCCTTTACAAAGTAAGGTCCGAAGAGAGGAGATCGGCGAGTACGGCGGCCTGGCTGTGCGGCACGTCCTTGGTCGCGGTGACCAGCACCAGCGGCGAAGCGGCCAGGTCACGCAGCCGCCGCAGGGCCTCGCTCCCCCGCGGCTCGATCAGCTCCCCCTCGTACCGTCGGCGGAACTCCTCGAACTTGGCGGGATCGTGGCCGTACCACTGCCGTAGCGCGGTCGACGGTGCCACGTCCTTCAGCCACAGGTCCAGGTGCGCGGCCTCCTTGGAGATCCCCCGCGGCCACACGCGGTCGACCAGGACCCGTGTGCCGGGCGTCTTCGCTTGGTCCTCATAGATCCGGACCACCGTCACCTGAGGTGCCATCCCACCAGCCTAGACAGCGGCGAGACGGATGACCGAGAAGAGGCCGCCCTGGGGGTCGCCGAGTACGGCGAAGCGGCCGGTGGGGATGTCCTTCGGGGCGACGGAGACGATACCGCCGAGCTCGCGGGCGCGGGCGGCGGTGGTGTCGCAGTCGGCGACGGCGAAGTAGACCATCCAGTGCGGGGCGACCTCGGCCGGCCCCTGGTCGTCGATCTGGAGCATCCCGCCGAGGCGCGGGCCGCCCGGGCCGTGCCACTCGGTGTAGGTGGTGGGGCCGAACGGGTGGGTCTCGCCGTCCCAGCCGAACGTCGCCCCGTAGAAGGCCTTGGCGGCGTCGACGTCGCGTACGGCGAGTTCGCTCCAGCAGTACGCGCCGGGCTCGTTGACGAGAGACGCGCCGTGGAAGGTGCCGGGCTGCCAGAGTCCGATGTGGGCGTTCTGGGTGTCGAACAGCAGCGCGTACCGGCCGAGTTCCGCGGCGTCGGCGGGGCCGGTGAAGAGCCGTCCGCCCGCTTTGACGGCCGCGGCGGCGCTGGCCTCGACGTCGGCGACGCTGACGTAGGTCGTCCACAGCGCGGGTGTGCCGGGAGGCGCCTCGGCGACGTGCGGCATGAGCGCGGTGACCGGGCGGCCGCCGAGGTGGAGCATCGTGTGCCCGTCGGGTGAGTCGACCTCGGCGTCCCAGCCGAACAGGCCGGTGTAGAACGCGGTCGCGGCCTCGACGTCGGGGGTGACCAGGTCGGCCCAGCAGGGCGTGCCCGGCTCGTACGTGGATCTGTCCGGCATGATCGGCTCCCGTCCCGCGGCGGCGCGTTCCCCCGCAGACTAGGCCCTGCCCGCCGGGATCCGCCGGAGGAAGGGCCGGTGTCGGGCGCGGGGACGTATGGGGACAATGGCCGTGCCGGATCACGTGCCGCCGACTGCCAACCCGGAGTGCCCATGGCCCGCCTCGCCCAGACGTCCGATCTGTCCGACGTGCAGAAGGAGATCCTCGCTACCGTACGGCGGTTCGTGGACCGGGACGTCATCCCGGCCGCGCAGGAGCTGGAGCACGCCGACGCCTACCCGGAGCGCATCGTGGAGACGATGGCCGCGATGGGGCTCTTCGGGCTGACCATTCCGGAGGAGTACGGCGGGCTGGGCGAGTCGCTGCTGACGTACGCGCTGGTGGTGGAGGAGATCGCGCGCGGCTGGATGAGCGTGTCGGGTGTGATCAACACGCATTTCATCGTCGCGTACCTGCTCATGCGGCACGGGACGCCGGAGCAGCGGGAACGGCTGCTGCCGCGGATGGCCTCGGGTGAGCTGAGGGGCGCGTTCTCGATGTCGGAGCCCGACGTGGGTTCCGACGTGGCCGCGATCCGGACGAAGGCGACACCGGCGCCCGACGGCGGGTTCGTGCTGAGCGGCCGGAAGATGTGGCTCACCAACGGCGCGCGGTCCGGGATCGTGGCGACCCTCGTACGGGACGAGCTCGGCGCGGACGGGCCGCACCGGAACATGACGGCGTTCCTGGTCGAGAAGGAGCCGGGGTTCGGGACGACGCGGCCGGGCCTGACGATCCCCGGCAAGCTGGAGAAGATGGGCTACAAGGGCATCGAGACGACCGAGATGCTCCTGGACGACGTCCGGGTGTCCGGCGATGACGTGCTGGGCGGCCCAGGGCGGCGCGGGCGCGGGTTCCACCAGATGATGGACGGCATCGAGGTGGGACGGGTGAACGTCGCGGCGCGGGCGTGCGGGATCGCGTTGCGGGCGTTCGAGCTGGCGGTGGCGTACGCGGGGCGGCGGTCGGCGTTCGGGCGGCCGATCGCCGAGCATCAGGCGATCGCGTTCAAGCTGGCGGAGATGGCCACCAAGGTGGAGGCGGCGCATCTGATGACGGTGAACGCGGCGCGGTTGAAGGACGCGGGCGGGCGGGGTGACGTGGAGGCCGGGATGGCCAAGCTGCTGGCGTCGGAGTACTGCGTGGAGGTGACGCAGGAGGCGTTCCGCATCCATGGGGGGTACGGCTACTCCAAGGACGCGGAGATCGAGCGGCTGATGCGCGAGGCGCCGTTCCTGCTGATCGGTGAGGGCACCTCGGAGATCCAGAAGACCATCATCAGCCGGGGCCTGCTGCGCGAGTACGGCGCGTGAGCGGCGGCGAGGGGCTGCTGGCGGGCCTGCGGGTGGTGGAGGTGTCGAGCTTCGTGGCGGCTCCGCTGGGCGGGATGACGCTGGCGCAGCTGGGCGCGAAGGTCGTACGGGTCGATCCGGACGGCGGTGGGCCCGACATCGGGCGGTGGCCGGTGACGGCGTCGGGCACGTCGCTGTACTGGACGGGTCTGAACAAGGGCAAGCGGTCCGTGACGGTGGACTTCCGTTCGCCGGAAGGGCGGGCGCGGGTCACCGATCTGGTCGTACGGGCCGGGGTGCTGCTGACGAACGCGAGCGGGCGGGGGTTCCTGGATGACGCGGCGCTGCGGGAGCGGCGGCCGGACCTGATCCATCTGCAGATCCGGGGGCGGCACGACGGGCGCCCGGCGGTGGACTACACGGTGAACGCGGCGACGGGGTTTCCGCTGGTGACGGGGCCGCCCGAGCACTCTGGGCCGGTCAACCACGTGCTGCCGGCCTGGGATGTGGCGTGCGGGCTGTACGCGGCGCTGGGCATCGCCGCGGCGGAGCGGCGGCGGGCGCGTACGGGCGAGGGGTGTTTCCTGCGGGTGGCGCTGGAGGACGTCGCGCTGGCGACGGCGGGGAACCTGGGGTTCTTGGCCGAGGCGCAGTTCGGGGTGGCGCGCGAGCGTGTGGGCAACCATCTGTACGGCAGCTTCGCGCGGGACTTCGTGTGCGGCGACGGCGGGCGGGTGATGGTGGTCGCGTTGACGTCGCGGCACTGGCGTGACCTGGTGGCGCTGACCGGGATGACGGCGGCGGTCGCGGCGCTGGAGGAGGGATTGGGCGCGGACTTCGGGCGGGAGGCGGACCGGTACGCCTATCGGGAGGCGCTGGCGGCGTTGTTCGGGCGCTGGTTCGGTGAGCGCCCGCTCGGTGAGGTGTGCGCGGCGCTGGGCTCGACGTCGGTGCTGTGGGAGCCGTACCGGAGTTTCACCGAGCTGGTCGCCGACCCTGGCCTGCGGGAGAACCCGCTGATGAGCGTGGTGGACCAGCCCGGTGTCGGGGAGTACCTGGCGCCGGGTTCGCCGCTGTCGGTCGACGGCACGCGCTCGCCGGCGAGCCCCGCGCCGCGACTGGGCGAACACACCGAGGAGGTGTTCGGCGCCGGGAAGGACACGCGGTGAGAGGGCACCGCGCTACCCCACCGCGCTACCCAACCGACGTAGTCGTACTCCGACACGTCGGCCGGGACCTCGACTCCGGCGGCGACGAGGTAGGCCGGGTGGTGCCCGAGCGAGACCGCGATCGGCGCGCGGCCCTCCGCCGCGAACCAGCGGCGCAGGTGCTGGGCGCCGTGCTTGCCCGCCTCGATGTTCACGCTGGCCGAACGCCCGTCGTCCTGCACCTGCACGCGGTACGCGCGGTGACCGACCGGTCCGGTGTCGGGCCGTTGAGCTCGGACCGCCGCGGTGGTTCACGGCGCTGGATCGCCTGGCCACGTCGATGGCCGGGATCGTTCGGGCCGGTCGTCAGCGGCGCGGGGCGACGGGCTCGGGGGCCGGACTCCTCTGGCGGCGGGTTTTGTCGTAGGGGGGCGATAGCGTCCGGGCAATGCGCCCTGCCGAGGTTCACCGGGTCACCGTCGCGCAGGCGGTCGACCGTTACATCGACATGGTCCGTGCCAAGACCGCCACGGGGGCGCTGTCGCCGGGTACGGCCGAGGTGTACACGCGTGACGTGCACACGTTCGCGCGGCTCGCCGGGGGTGAGCGGGTGCTCGACGACCTGAGCGGGGAGGACGTCGACGACGTTCTGTTGCGGTTCGCGCTCAAGCCGGACGGGCGGCGTGGTGGCCGGCCGCCGGGCGGTGAGGAGGCGGGGGCGCGGCAGAGCGGTGCGTCGCAGGCGCGGTTCCGGCGGTCGGTGTCGGCGTTCTTCCGGTACGCGACGGTCTCCGGGTGGGTGCAGCTCGACCCGATGGCCGCGACGACGGTCGTACCCCGTCAGCGTGGCGGGCTGCGGCCCGAGCGGCGGGCCCTGACGCGGGAGCAGGCCGAGGGGCTGCTCGGTACGGCGCAGAGTCTGGCGTCGGCGGTGCCGGACGGGCGCAGGCGCGCGGACCAGCGGACGGAGCTGCGTGACGCGCTGATCGTTCTGCTGCTGGCGACGGTGGGCCCGCGGGTGTCGGAGCTGACGCGTGCCGATCTGGACCATTTCTACGTCAACGCCGGGGTGCGTTACTGGCGGATCTTCGGCAAGGGCGGGGCGACGCGTGACGTACCACTCCCCCGCGAGGTCGCGCGGGTCCTGGACGCCTATCTGGCCGAGCGCCGTGCCCGTACGGTCGAGACCGGGGCGCTGCTGCTGTCGTGGCGGGGCCGGCGGCTGGCGCGGGGTGACGTGCAGGCGGTGATCGACCGGGTGCTGGCGCGGGTGGACCCGCAGCATCGGCGCGGGGTGACACCGCACGGGCTGCGGCACACGATGGCCACGCACCTGCTCGCCGCGGCGACCGACATGGACGCCGTACGCCGGGTGCTGGGGCACGCGGACCTGTCGACGCTGGGCCGCTACCGCGACGACCTGCCCGGTGAGCTGGAGGCGGCGATGCGCGCTCATCCGCTGCTCGGCGCCCCGGCCGAGTCCCCGGACCCGGGCTGAGCAGATCGACACGGGCCTCGGCCACCGCCCGGTCCGAGCCCTTCCGGTCCGCAGGTCCGCCGTCGGCGGAGGCGATCACGAACCGGGCCCGCGGCCGGTACGAACGGGGCCTGCGCGTGGTATCCGGATCGAGGACGAGCGGACCCGCGACGGCGAGCCGGCGCGAACCGTCTCGAAAGGCCCGTTAGCAGGCGCCCGCGAAACGAGGCGGCAGGCCGAGGTCCTGCGGCCGGTCTTGGCCCGATAGGCGCTCAGGCCGCGCCGTAACGCGTCCCTGACCGAGACCGGGCGTCTGCGCCTGGCGCGTTGTGTCGTCGATGACGGCCGGTCACTACGGCGGGCCGCCGAACGCTTCCCGCACCCCCGCCCGACGGTGGGCCGGCCTCTCCCCCGTCGCCGCTTCTCCCGGGCCGCGTGTCGCCCGTATCGCCGTCTCGTAGCGTACGAGCCGCCGCGATATCCACAACCGTTCTGTGGATAACCCTGGGGGTTTCGCCCGGCCACATCCACACAGTTGGTGATTTATCCACCGCCGATGTGGATCGCCCTGTGGATAACCGAGGGGGTCACCGCGACTCGGCGGCGAGGCGCAGTCCGAGGCCGACCAGGACGACGCCGGAGACCTGTTCGAGGCGCCGCCGTACCGAGGGCCGCCCCAGCGCCCGCCCGGCGCGACCGGCCAGCCAGATCAGGGTGAGGTACCACACCGCGTCGATGAGCGCCCACACCAGTGACAGCGCGACGAGCACCGGCAGGACGCTCGCGCCGGCCGGTACGAACTGGGGGAGGAACGACACCGCGAACACGCCCGCCTTCGGGTTGGCGACGTTGGTGAGCAGCCCGACCCGGAAGGCCCGCCACGCCGAGCCCGTACGCGACGGCGGCTCGTCGAAGGCTACGGCGGCGGGACGGCGGGACCTCCACAGCGCCCGCGCCCCGAGCGTCAGCAGGAACACCGCCCCGGCGATCCGCATCGCGTCGTAGGCGATCGTGGAGGCCAGCAGGAGCGCGGACAGGCCGAGCGCGGCGGCCAGGCCCCACAGCACGACGCCGCACTCGTTGCCGAGCATCGCCGCCACGCCCGCGCGGCGGCCCTCGGTGACCGACTGCCGCACGATGATCGCGGTGCTGGGTCCGGGGACGAGGGCGACGACGGCCGCGGCGCCGACGAAGGCCAGGAGGGTCTGCAGCATCCCCTCATGCTGGCCGCCGCGGCGCCGGCGGGGCAACCGGGTTCAGGGCCGCGAAGGGACCGACGCCGGGTTGATGGTGTCGCCCGGGCCGGTGGGCGACGGGTGCGGCGTCCCGGACGTACGGGAGGGCGTCGGGCGCGGCGAGGACGGCGGGGGCGTGGGCTCCAGCGGCGGCGGCACGCCGGGGATGGTCGTGGGCACCTCGGTCGGCTGCGGAGGGGGCGGATCGGAGGGCTCGCAGGAGAACAGCAGCAGCACGAGCAGGGCCAGGAGCACGAGCAGCGCGGCCAGCGAGGCGACCGCGGCGGCCAGGCCCCTGGTGTCCCCGGCCGGCGCCGGCGCGGCGGGCTGCGGCTCGGGCGTGTGCAGTGCCGGGCCACGCGGCCCGGCCACCCAGTACTGCTGGAAGTTGGGGCCGCCGCGCCGGCGGCCGCCCAGGCCCCAGCCGCGTTCGAGGAGCACCGGCCGCAGGAAGCGATCGGCGCCCGGCCGGCCGTCCTCGTGCAGGGTGGCCACCCACGGGGCGGCGCCGTCGGAGTGCGCCGCGACCACGGGCGCGGGTTCGCCCGGCGCGGACGCGGGCGGGGTGCGCGGGAACGCTCCGACGCGGGGCGCCTCGGCGGCGACGGCGGCGCGGAAGCGGTCGCGGGCCGCCGCGTCTCCGGCGGCGGCGGTGGTCAGCAGGGCGACCTCGACCGTACGGCCCTGCGGGTCGGCGCCGAGGTAGACGATTCCGGCCGCGGACTCGTGGAGGCGGGACTCCAGGCGGAACGGCCCGAGCTCACCCGGATCCCCGAACTGCAGCGGCTTCGGCATGTGCGGCCCTGCCCCTCCCATCAGCTCCGGGGTACCGGCGCGCGACACACTAACAGCCCGACCGCGCAGCGTCCGTTAAGGCCAATCGCATAGGGTCATGCACGTTGGCGCTGCACGGGACCCTGACCTTGAGGGACTACATTGACCATCGCTGTAGGGGACATCGACCAGGCCGCGGCGCTGCTGCAGCAGAGCGTAGCCGAAGTCAAGAAGGTCATCGTCGGCCAGGAGCACATGGTCGAACGCATGGTGATCGCCCTGCTCGCGCGCGGGCACTGCCTTCTCGAGGGCGTTCCCGGCGTCGCCAAGACGCTCGCCGTCGGCACGCTCGCGACGGTCGTCGGGGGGTCGTTCGCCCGGTTGCAGTTCACGCCGGATCTGGTGCCGTCCGACATCGTCGGCACGCGCATCTACCATCCGTCGACGGAGCAGTTCGACGTCGAGCTGGGCCCGGTCTTCGTGAACTTCGTCCTGGCCGATGAGATCAACCGGGCGCCGGCGAAGGTGCAGTCGGCGCTGCTGGAGGTCATGGCGGAGCGGCAGGTGTCGCTGGGCGGCAAGACCCATCCGCTGCCGCGGCCGTTCGTCGTCATCGCGACGCAGAACCCCATCGAGTCCGAGGGCGTCTATCCGCTGCCGGAGGCGCAGCGGGACCGGTTCCTGATGAAGGTGAACGTCGCCTATCCGGGTGCGACCGAGGAGATGCAGATCCTGCAGCGGATGAGCGTCGATCCGCCCGACGCGACCCAGATCCTGCAGCCGGACAGTCTCATCGCGCTGCAGAAGGCCAGCGACGAGATCGCCGTGCACGAGCTGGTCGCCGACTACATCGTGCGGCTGGTGATGGCGACGAGAGAGCCCGAGCAGTATCGCCTGGCCGACCTCAAGGGCGTCATCGACATCGGCGCCAGCCCCCGTGCGACGCTCGGCCTGGTCGCCTCGGCGCGTGCGCTGGCGCTGCTGCGGGGCCGTGACTACGTCCTTCCCGACGACGTGCGCGACGTCGCGATCGACGTGATGTCGCACCGGGTGCTGCTGTCCTTCGACGCGATCGCCGACGGCATCGACCCGGTCGGCATCATCCAGCGGATCCTGGCGGCCGTGCCGCCGCCGCGTGTGGTGTGGAACAGCGAATACGCCTCATGACCGGGCCTGCGAAACGGCCGGGCAAGCTGAGCGACCTGGCGCCCGAGCACTCGCTGAAGCGCCTGGAGCTCGCCGTCACGCGCCGCCTCGACGGGCTGCTGCACGGCGAGCACTTGGGGATGCTGCCGGGTCCGGGCAGCGACTTCGCCGAGGCGCGGCTGTACCAGCCCGGCGAGGACGACGTCCGTCACATGGACTGGGCCGTCACGGCCCGTACGACGGTGCCGCACGTACGTGACCTGATCGCCGACCATGAGCTGGAGACGTGGGCGCTGGTGGACATGTCCTCCAGCATGGACTTCGGCACCGCGAACATGGAGAAGCGCGACCTGGTCGTCGCCGCGCTCGCCGCGATCGGGTTCCTCACCACACGGCTCGGTGACCGCCTGGGGGCCTACATCGTCCACGACGGCGGGCTGCGCCGCTGGCCGGCGCGTACGGGCCGGGCGGCGATGTACGCGCTGTTGCAGGCGCTGCTGGACTCGCCGCGCGGCGAGGGCGGCGGGCAGGGTCCGCCGCTGGCGGAGGCGATCACGAGCCTGGCCCGCAGCCAGTACAAACGGGGTCTGCGCGTGGTCATCTCCGACTTCCTCGACGCCGAGCGGACCCGCGACGGCGAGCCGGCGTGGGAACGGCCGATGCGGCGGCTGGCGGTGCGCCATCAGGTGATCGCGGTCGAGATCATCGATCCGCGTGAGCTGGACCTGCCCGACGTCGGGCCGGTGATGATGACCGATCCGGAGACCGGCGAGGTCCGCGAGATCATCTTGTCCGCGAAGGTACGCGCCGCGTACGCGGCGGCCGCCGCCGAGCAGCGGGCGCGTACGCGCGAGGCGATCCGCGGGTGCGGTGTCCCCCATCTCGTGCTGCGCACCGACCGCGACTGGGTCGGCGACGTGGCGCGGTTCGCGCTGCAGCAGCGCCGTGTCGCCGGCCGGGCCCAACCTCAGGGGAGCCGCGCATGACCTTCCTGTCTCCCGGCCGCCTGTGGCTCCTGGCCATCATCCCGGTGCTGGTCGGCGCGTACCTGCTGATGCAGAACCGCCGCCGTCAGGCCGCGGTGCGGTTCACGAACCTGGCGCTGCTGGCGCAGGTCGCGCCGCGTAAGCCGGGGTGGCGGCGGCACGTCGCCGCGCTGCTGTTCCTGCTGTCGGTCATCTTGATGACCGTCGGGTTCGCGCGGCCGGCCAAGCCGGTCAAGGTACCGCGTGAGCGCGCCACCATCATGGTCGCGATCGACGTGTCGCTGTCGATGAAGGCCACCGACGTGGCGCCGAGCCGGCTGGACGCGGCCAAGTCCGCCGCGAAGAAGTTCGTGCAGGACCTGCCGATCCGTTTCAACGTCGGCCTCGTGAGCTTCTCCGGGAGCGCCTCGGCGGTGGTCGCGCCGACCTTCGACCGCGAGGCGATCGGGCACGCCATCGACGGGCTGCAGCTCGGCAAGGGCACCGCGATCGGCGAGGCGGTCTTCACCTCGATCCAGTCGATCCGCTCCTTCGACGCCCGCGCGAACGAGGATCCCCCGCCCGCGCACATCGTGCTGCTGTCCGACGGCGACAACCAGAGCGGCCGGTCGGTCATGGAGGCCGCCGACGCCGCCCGCGCGGCGAAGGTCCCGGTCTCCACGATCGCCTTCGGCACCCCGTACGGCGTCGTCGACATCGACGGTGAGACCGTCCCGGTGCAGGTCAACAAGGCGACGCTGCGCGGCCTGGCCGAGGACACCTCCGGCAAGGCGTACGAGGCGCAGGCCGGTTCGGAGCTGTCGGAGGTCTACCGCCACATCGGCAGCTCGCTGGGGTACCGCATCGAACGCCAGGAGGCGGCCTCGCAGTACATCCTCGTCGCGCTGCTGTTCGCCCTGGCCGCCGGCGGCCTGTCCCTGGTGTGGTTCCAGCGGCTGCCCTGACGGCCGCTCAGCGGCGCGAGGCGGGGCGTACGCCGCGGGAGACGTACCCGATGATCGCGATGAGGAGCAGCACGCCGAGGCCGTCGCTGAGGCCCTCCCACAGGCTGCCGAACGGCCCGTCGCCGCTGAACAGCAGGAATGAGGCGAACACCGTCGCCGCCGTCCCGGCCCCGGGCACCAGGGCGTAGGACCACGGGTGCTGCTGCGCCCACGCCCGCGTACGGTCATGGCCGCGGCGCAGCAGCGCGCCGCCGGCGCCGATGAGGAAGAACACCGCGAGGCCGAAGGACAGCGGCCCGGCCACGGTCAGGTGACCGCCCAGCACGTGCAGGGCCAGGTCGAGCCCGCCCGCCACCGCTCCCCCGGCAAGCGCGGCCGGCCAGGGCCCCTGTGAGGCCGCTCCCACCGCGATCCAGGTCGAGTCCGAGCGGCGCGGCACATCCGGTTCATACGTCATATCTTGATGATGCGGGTACGGGGGCGCGAACGCCATCAGGGATTCCCCCGAGCCGCCCCTGACGCTACCCCCACCAACTCCGGGTTCCAGGTCGCGCGCCCGGCGCTGGTACGGTCTGCCGACGTGGGGGAGCACTACTTCGCGAAGCGGCCGCAGGCCCAGAGCCGCCCGGGCACCGTCGACCTCGTCCTGCCCGATCTGCACTTCCGGCTGGCGACCGACCGGGGCATGTTCTCCCCCGACCGCGTCGACCTGGGCACACGTGTCCTGCTGGACACCGTGCCGCCACCGCCGGCCACCGGTGACCTGCTCGACCTCGGCTGCGGGTACGGGCCCATCACCCTCACCATGGCGGCTCGATCGCCGCAGGCGATCGTTTGGGGCGTGGACGTCAACGAGCGTGCGCTCGAATGCGGGTGGGCCAACGCCCAGGCCGCCGGCCTTGACAATGTAAGGTTCAGCTTGGACGACGTGATCCCGGCCGGCCTGCGGTTCGCGGCGATCTGGTCCAACCCGCCGATCCGCGTCGGCAAGCCCGCCCTGCACGCGCTGCTCACCACCTGGCTCGCCCGCCTGTCCCCCGGCGGCGTCGCCCACCTCGTCGTGCAGAAGAACCTCGGCTCGGACTCCCTTCAGCGCTGGCTCGGCGAGCGGGGCTGGCCCGCCGAGCGCCTGGCCTCCCGCGCCGGGTACCGCGTCCTGGCCGTCCGCGCCGCCGAGAACACCGGCCAGACCACCGATCAGACCGAAGGAACGCCGTGACCACCGACGCCCGCAGGCAGCTGCGCGCCACCGACGTCAAACGCCTCAACCGCGGCTGGCGGCGCCGTACCGAGAGCCGCCTGGGCCTGCTGGTGGAGTCGGTCACCCAGCCGTTCAACATCGGCTCGATCGTGCGCTCGGCCGCGGCGTTCGGCGTCGACCATCTGTGGCTCGCCGGCAACGCCACTCCCCCGACCCACCCCAACGCCCGCAAGACCGGGCTCGGCACCGAGCGCCTCGTCACCTGGGACCCGGCCGTGCCCGTCACCGAGGCCGCCGACGCCGCCCGCCTGGCCGGGTTCCGCATCATCGCGGTCGAGCTAACGAGCGACGCCGTGCCCCTGCACGAGGCGCCCCTGGACGGCGACGTCTGCCTGGCCGTCGGCGGGGAGGACCACGGCTGCTCCCCCGCTCTCCTCGCCGCCGCCGACGCGGTCGCCTACATCCCCCAGGTCGGGCGGGTCGGCTCCCTCAACGTCGCCGTCGCGACCGCCATCGCCCTCGCCGAGACCCGGCGGCGCGAATGGGCCGGCTGAGCCGCCCCGCCGTGCCTCAGGACCGTGCCATGTAGTCCGAGAACTCCTGCAGCGAGATCTCCCCGTCGCCGTTCTGGTCCATCTGCTTCACGACCCCGGCGGCCGTCTCGTCGGTGATCTCCTCGCCGAGCGCCGACATGAGCTGCTTCAGCTCGGCGGCCGAGATGTGGCCGTCCTTGTTGGCGTCGACGATCTCGAACGTTGCCGCGTAGGTGCTGGCGTCCGCCATGTTCACGAGCCTTCCAGTTCGGAGTCACGGCCCTCGCGGGCCACAGCGGACACACAACCTAGCCCAAAAGCCACATGTCGCACGTGGAGAACGCCAGGTCGCCGCCGGCCGGGGCGACGTGTCGCCGGCCGGTACGGGGCGTGCGGTCACGGCCCGCCGCCTTTACACAGTAAGGTTCGAGCGGCGAATCGCGTTCCGGCGCCGCGAGCCGTCATACTCGGGCACGTGTCACCGGAGTACGCGTTCCTCGACCATCCCGGGCCCATCCCGTTCGCGCACCGCGGCGGTGCGCGCGACGGCCTGGAGAACACCCTCCCCGCCTTCGAGCACGCCGTCGAGCTCGGCTACCGCTACCTGGAGACGGACGTACGCGCCACCGCCGACGGCGTCCTGCTCGCCTTCCACGACCAGGACCTGGAGCGGGTCACCGACCGCCGCGGCGACATCGCGCGCCTGCCCCACTCCGAGGTGTCCCAGGCCCGCGTCGGCGGGCGCGAGCCGATCCCGCTGCTCGAGGACGTCCTCGGCGCCTGGCCCCGGGCCCGCTTCAACATCGACGTCAAGGCCGAGAACGCCATCGTGCCGCTCACCGAGGCGCTGCGCCGGACGAACTCCTGGGACCGGGTGTGCGTCACCTCCTTCTCCTCCCGGCGGCTGCGCGACGTACGCGCCCGCATGCGCGTACTCGCCGGGCGTGAGGTCTGCGCCGCGCTCGGCCCCCGCGGCGTGGCCGCGCTGCGCGCCTGCTCCCTCGCGGGCCGGGCCGCCGCTCCCCTGCGCCCGGCCGCGACCGCGGCGCCGTGCGCCCAGGTGCCCCACCGGCTCGGGCGGGCGCCGTTCGTCACGCCCGCCCTCGTCGCCGCCGCGCACGCCCTCGGGCTGCAGGTCCACGTCTGGACGGTCAACGACGCCGCCGCGATGGGGCACCTGCTCGACCTCGGCGTCGACGGCATCATCACCGACGAGATCGAGACGCTGCGCGAGATCATGAAGGCCCGCGGGCTCTGGGCGACGGCCAGCACATGAGCGAGCCCGCGCGCGTCGAGGAGCGCGCCGCCGGGCCTGCGGACGGCGAGCGGCGCCGCGAGCAGCGCGGCTGGTACTTCTACGACTGGGCCAACTCCGCCTTCTCCACCACCGTCCTGACGGTCTTCCTCGGCCCGTACCTCACCTCCGTCGCCAAGGCCGCCGCGGACGCCGACGGTTTCGTGCACCCCTTCGGGCTCGACGTCCGCGCCAAGGCCGTCTTCCCGTTCGCCGTCACCATCTCCGTCATCGTCCAGGTCGTCCTGCTGCCGGCCACCGGCGCGATCATCGACCACACCGGGCGCAAACGCGGCACGCTCGCCGTCTTCGCCTACATCGGCGCGTTCGCCACCATCGGCATGTACTTCGCCGGCGGCGGCCGCTACCTGCTCGGCGCGGGCCTGCTCATCGTCGGCAACCTGGCCTTCGGCTGCTCCTCGGTCGCGTACAACTCCTTCCTGCCCGACATCGCCACCGCCGACGAACGCGACGCGGTCTCCTCACGCGGCTGGGGCATCGGCTACCTCGGCGGCGGCCTGCTGCTCGTCCTCAACCTCGTCCTGTACCTCCAGCACGACGCCTTCGGGCTGTCGGAGGGCATGGCGGTGCGGATCAGCCTCGCCTCGGCCGGCCTGTGGTGGGCCGCGTTCACGCTCATCCCGCTGCGCCGCCTGCGCGACCGCCACCGCGTCCGTACCGGCGAGTCCGCGCTCGGCGCCGTACGGGCCGGGTTCGCCCAGCTCGGCTCGACCCTGCGGGACCTGCGCGGGAGGCCGGTCACGCTGATGTTCCTCATCGCCTACCTGCTCTACAACGACGGCGTGCAGACGGTGATCACCCTGTCGTCCACGTACGCGACCGACGAGCTCGACCTCGGCCAGTCGGTCGTGATCGGCGCGGTGCTGCTCGTGCAGTTCGTGGCGTTCGGCGGGGCGCTGCTGATGGGACGGCTCGCCCAGCGCCACGGCACCAAGCGCGTCATCCTCGTCGCGCTGGTCGCCTGGACGGCCGTGGTGCTGGTGAGCTACACGCTGCAGACCGGGTCGGCCGTGGAGTTCATCCTGCTCGCCGGCGCCATCGGCACGGTCCTGGGCGGCACGCAGGCGCTGTCGCGGTCGCTGTTCTCCCACCTGGTCCCGCGCGAGCGCACCGCGGAGTACTTCGGCTTCTATGAGATCAGCGACAAGGGCACCAGCTGGCTGGGGCCGTTCGTGTTCGCGGTCGCGCTGCAGCTCACCGACAGCTACCGCAGCGCGATCGTCTCGCTCGTGGTGTTCTTCGTCGCCGGTTTCGCCCTCCTGCTCACCGTCGACCTGCCGCGCGGCATCCGCGAGGCCGGCAACCCCCTCCCCGCCGCGCCCGACGGACACCGGGCGGCCCGGTGAGCGCTACTCGCCGATCTTCTTGGAGTACAGCGTGATGACCGTGTCGGGCCGGACGCGGCGGCCCGCCGGCGGGCTCTGCCGCACCACCACCCAGTTCCGGTCCCAGATCAGCAGGCGGCCCCGGCCGGTCGCGTCCTTCTCGCGCAGGTTGTAGAGCCCCGCGGCCTGCATCGTGTTCTGCGCGAGCTGGTGGTTCCTGCCGACGACGGCCGGGACCTTGATCAGCCGTACCCGGGGCCGTGCCGGTGTCGACGCCTGCGGACTCGAGGGCGCCGCCGCGCCGCAACCGGTGAGGGCGAGCGCGGCGAGTGTGGTGAGAGCGATGGTGCGCATGGTGCGCATGACGTGTCCTCCCTTCGTCCCGTGGTGATGAGACGCGGCCGGACGCGTCGCGGACGACCCGGGTCAGCGTTACGTGTCGCCCCGGATACATGCGGCGACGAGCGTACGGTGAGGGCGTCGCGCGTCACCGGAGAGCGCCCGCCACTGCGGGCTCAGGGGGCCGGACACTTTCGGCGATATCGGCGAGATTCCACTGCAAAGACCTGGGGTTGAACGCCGTAGCTTCGGGGAATCTTGTGACGGTATCCAGCGTTGCTCCACTAAGAGAACGCAAGCCGTCTGGGAGGCACGTCACGATGGCCGAGCGCGCACTTCGCGGCACCCGACTCGGAGCCACGAGCTACGAGAACGATCGAAACACCGACCTGGCACCCCGTCAGGAGGTCATGTACGACTGCCCGAAGGGCCACCGGTTCACCGTCATCCTGGCCGCCGAGGCCGAGGTGCCGATGACCTGGGAATGCCGGAGTTGCGGCGCCACGGCCCTGATGGTGGATGGCGAGATGCCGCAGTCCAAGAAGGGCAAACCGCCGCGTACCCACTGGGACATGCTCATGGAACGCCGCTCGATCGAAGACTTGGAGGAAGTCCTCGCCGAGCGCCTCGCGGTGCTTCGCGCCCAGCGCAGAAGGACCGCGTAGCGACCGAACACGCCTTTGACGGGCCGTGCCGCCAAACCCCTCGGCGGCGCGGCCCGCGGCGTTTCACGCTCAGCGCGGATCGCGATCCTCCTCGATCACCTCTCCGCGTACGACGCCAGGGCCGCCCGCGCCCGCCGCAGAGCCCTCCTGCGGGCCTGACCCGTCCCGGGGGCGGGGCGTGCCCCCGAAGCCCTCGAACGAGGCCGCCGCGCGACTCTGCGCGACCCGCACGCGCCGCCCGACGTACGCGGACAGCGCCCACCGTACGGCGGGGCGGGTGAAGGGGAGCACGAACAGGAACCCGAAGACGTCGGTGACGAACCCGGGCGTCAGCAGGAGCACGCCGCCGACGAGCACCAGCGCGGCGTCGGCGAGCTCGCGATCGGGCAGGCCGCCCTTCTGGAACGTCGAGGTCAGCGCCCGCCACGCCCGCCGGCCCTCGCGCCGGACGATCCAGGCGCCGACGAGGCTCTCGATGATCAGCAGCGCCACTGTGGGCCATCCGCCGATGAGGTGCCCGACTTGGAGGATCACGTAGATCTCCAGGATGGGGACCACCAGGAAGGCGATGAGCAGCGAGACCGGAAGCATGGCTCCATTGTGACCCGTGGAAGGCATCGTTTGCGCCCGCGGGCGTCACAGGAGCCGCCACTGTCACGGGACCGCGGTGAGCCGTTCGTCGCCGCGCCGGTCAGGGCCGTCCCCGGGGCCGCACTGGAGTTCCAGGCCCGATCATGAGGAGTCTCCCGGACCATGGCCTCCATCCGCCACGAGATCGTCATCGACGCCTCCCCCGAGCACATCTGGGACGTGCTGCGCGACGTCGGCGCGGTGCACGAGCGCCTGCTGCCCGGCCGGGTCGCCGGAACCCGCCTCGGGGGTGACCAGCGGTTCCTGACCTTTCCCGACGGGCACGTGGTCCGCGAGGTGATCCTCGCGATCGACGACGACGCCCACCGCCTGGCCTACTCCGTCGTCGCGGGCGCCCGTACCGAGCACCACCACGCCTCGTTCGAGGTACACCCGGAGGGCGAGGACGCCGGCCGGCTGATCTGGACCACCGACCTGCTGCCGCACACGCTGGCCGCCAGACCCGGATCCGCGTCGAACGCGGCGCGGCGGAGATGAAGCAGGCGATCGAGGCCTCGGCCGTACGGGAGTCCGTCACGGGACGGCGGTGAACAGCTCGCAGGCGTGGCCGCGGGGGTCGCGGACGTAGACGCCACGGCCACCGCCGAGATGGTCGATCTCACGGTTCCAGCCGTGGCGCGGGCCCGCGCCGTAGGCGATCAGAAGTATGCGATTCTCCGCACCGTCGCCCTCCGGTTCGGCCTCGACCACTCCCGCGCCCGCCGCATGGTCCGCGACGCCTCCGCACGCGACCGCCGCAGCGCGTCGCCGCGCCTCACCGGCGAGGACCGCGCGCCGCTGGAGGGCTCGCGCGCCTGGCAGCGGAGGGCGTTCGCCGAGCCGACCGCCGCCTGCCGCGAACGCCTCGCCGGCGAGCAGGGCGCGTGAACACGGACGCAACATCGTGTAACTCCCCCGTCACATCCGTCGTCCAGAATGACGGCCACGCGCGACGAAGGGAGGCGAGGCGACGGTGTCCACACGGCTGTGCCTCGACCTCCGCCGCGTCTGCCACGTGACCGCCTGGACCCGCGGTCACGTCGCCCACGGTCACTGACGACCGGGACACGTCCCCGTCCCGTTCGCCGACCGTTGGGAGTTCCGCATGTCCATCGACGCCCTCGCACGCCCGCTGCCGTACGCCGGCCGCACCCTGCCACCGCCTCCCCCCGGCTGCACCTTCGATCCCGGCGACTGGCAGATCATCGCCCGGTTCTGGTATCCGATCGCGCTCAGCGCGGACGTGACCGAGCAGCCGCTCGGGGTCACCCTGCTGGACCGGCCGCTGGTCGCCTACCGCTTCGAGGGCCGGGTCGTGGTGGCCGACGACCTGTGCCCGCACCGGGGCATGCGCCTCTCCAAGGGCCGCGCCATCGACGACGGCCGGGGCATCAAGTGCCCGTACCACGGCCTGCGCTTCGCCGCCGCGGGCCGATGCGTCTCCGTCCCCGCTCACCCCGACAGCAAGATCCCGGCCCGGATGAACCTGCGCGCCTACGGCGCCGTCGAGCGGTACGGCCTCGTGTGGACGTGCCTGGCGAGCCTGGCCGGCGACCCCGAGGAGCGGGCCGCGATCCCCCCGGTCCCCCACTGGGACGACGAGGGGTACCAGCGGGTGACCTGCCCGGCCTTCGACGTCGCCGCGTTCGCGGGCCGGCAGGTGGAGGGGTTCCTGGACGTGGCGCACTTCGGCTTCGTCCACGAGGCGACCTTCGGCGACCCCTCCGACGTCGAGGTCCCCCCGTACGAGCCGGTCCCCACCGAGGACGGGTTCGGCGCCGACTACCGGTCGACCGTCGGCAACTACCCGCACGGGAGCCAGGTCGGCGAGCCGGGCTTCCTCTGGCTTCGCCGGTTCCGGCTGCACGTCCCCTTCACCGCCACGCTGGTCGTGCACTTCCCCGGCGGCGGGCGGCTGTCCATCATGAACGCCGCCTCACCGGTCTCCGCGCGGCGAACGCGCATGTTCTCCCCGATCGCGAAGAACTTCGACACCGGCCAGGACCCCCAGGAGGTCCTCGACTTCAACCTGTGGATCTTCGAGGAGGACCGCGCCGTGGTCGAGGCGCAGAAACCGGAGAACCTTCCGCTGGACCCCCGGCTGGAGGTCCACATCCCCGCCGACCGCTCCTCCATCGCCTACCGCCGCGCGCTGCGCGGGCTCGGCCTGAGCCGGTTCTTCACCGCATGACCGCCGCGCTCCTCGACACGGTCGTCCACGCCCAGTCCCGCGCCTCCGACCGCACGCTGCTCCTGGAACTGCGGTCCTCCGGCGGCGGGCCGCTGCCGGCGGCCGAGCCCGGGTCGCACGTCGACGTCCACCTGGAGTCCGGTTCGGGCCCTCTCGTACGGCAGTACTCCCTCCTCGACGTCACCGACCGGAGCCGCTACCTGATCTGCGTCCAGCACGAGCCGGGCGGACGCGGCGGCTCGCGCCACGTCCACGAGCGGCTGCGGGTCGGCGACCGGCTGCGCGTCTCGGCCCCGCGCAACACCTTCCGCCTGGAGGAGGCGCCCCACCACGCCGTCCTGGTGGGCGGCGGCATCGGCGTGACCCCGCTGCTGGCCATGGCCGGGGCGCTGCACGCCCGCGGCGCGTCGTATGAGCTGCACTGCTACGCCCGCGGCGCCATGCCGCTGGCGGAGTACGCCGCGTCCCGGCCGTTCGCCGACCGGGTCCGTGCCCGCTCCAGCGCGGACGGCGACTCGGTACGCGCCGCGCCGCCGGACTGGCGGCTCACGCCGGACGGCGTCGTCTACGCCTGCGGCCCGCCCGGCTTCCTCGACGCGGTGACGCGGCACGCCACCGCCGCGGGCCTGCCCGGCTCCGCCGTACGGACCGAGCGGTTCGGGCCCGCGGAGCCGACCGCCGCCGGCGGGGCGTTCACCGTGGTCGCGGCCTCCACCGGCGAGCGGATGACGGTCGCCGAAGATCAGACGATCGCCGAGGTCCTGGAACGCCACGGGTACGGCGTGGTGCTCTCGTGTGAGCAGGGCATCTGCGGCTCGTGCCTGACCCCGGTGCTGGAGGGCGTCCCCGACCACCGGGACGAGGTCCAGACCCCGGCCGAGCACGCCTCCGGCACCTGGATCAACCCCTGCGTCTCGCGCGCCCTGACGGCCGCGATCACCCTGGAGGTCTGACTTCAGGAGGGGCGGCGGCCGGTCAGGCGGCCGACGCGGTGTTCGAGACCCCACTGGGTGAGCTTGAGGAACGCCTCGACCATGATGTCGCGGCTCATCTTGCTCGCCCCGTGGGTGCGCTCGACGAACGTGATCGGCACCTCGGCGACCCGCAGGCCGCAGCGTACGGTGCGCAGGGTCAGGTCGACCTGGAAGCAGTAACCCTGCGACGTGACGTCCTCGATGCCGATCTTGCTCAGCGTCGTCGCGCGGTAGGCGCGGAAGCCGCCGGTGGAGTCGTGGACGGGGAAGCCCAGCAGCATCCGGGAGTAGGTGTTCGCGCCGCGCGACAGCGCCTCGCGCTTCTTCGGCCAGTTCTCCACCCGGCCGCCGCTGACCCACCGAGACCCGATCACCAGGTCGTTGCCCTCCAGCGCGCTGAGCAGCCGCGGCAGCTCCTCGGGCTGGTGGGAGCCGTCGGCGTCCATCTCCACCAGCACGTCGAAGCCGCGCTCCAGCCCCCAGCCGAACCCGGCGACGTACGCGGCGCCGAGGCCCTCCTTGCCGGTGCGGTGCAGCACGTGCACGTGGTCGTCCGCGGCGGCCAGGCGGTCGGCGATCTCGCCGGTGCCGTCCGGGCTCGCGTCGTCGGCGATGAGGATCTCCGCGTCCGGGACGGACGCGCGGACGCGCGCGACGATGCCCTCGATGTTCTCGCGTTCGTCGTACGTCGGAATGATCACGAGAACCCGCCCGACGTCCTCCGTGGTCTCCACCGGCTAGGTCCCCCTGCTCGTCCGTGTCCTCCAGGCGGCGACCGCCGCCGCCGCGAAACCAAGCAGCGCCAGCACCCATTCCGGGGTGGCGCCGAGATGATCGGAAAGCGTACGCGACGAGCGGAGTGGTACGCGCTCGACCTGCAGTACGGGTGTGAATTCCGCGGAGCGGTCCAGCACCTTTCCGTCCGGGGCGATGATGCCGCTGATCCCGCTCGTCGAGGCCACCACCATCGTGCGGCCGTGCTCGACCGCGCGCAGCCGCGACATCGCGAACTGCTGCGGCGGCAGGCTGGTCCGCCCGAACGTCGCGTTGTTGGTCTGCACGACGAGCAGCGGCGCGTCCGCGACGTCGCGGACGAGGCCGTCGTAGGCGACCTCGAAGCAGATCACGTCGCCGATCCGCACCGGGCCGAGCTGCAGCGACCCGCGCGTCTTGCCCTTGACGAACTCCCCGACCATGTCGAAGCGCGTGATGACCTTCCGCAGGAAGCTCCGGAAGATCGGGATGTACTCCCCGAACGGCAGCGGGTGGCGCTTGACGTAGTAGGCGCCCGGGCCGGTCTTGGGGTCCCACACGATGCCGCGGTTCTCCACGTGCTCGCCGTCGCCGTGGTCGATCACGGCGCCGACCAGGACGGGCACGCCGATGTCACGGACGGCCGCGTCGATGACCTGGCGTGCCTGCGCGTCCTGATAGGGGTCCAGGTCGCTGGAGTTCTCCGGCCAGATCACGATGTCGGGCCGGGCGACCTTGCCCGCGCGCACCTCGCTGGCCAGCAGGTGCGTCTCGCGCGCGTGGTTGTCCAGGACGGCCTCGCGCTGGCCGAGGAAGTCCAGGCCGGCGCGCGGGACGTTGCCCTGCACGACGGCGACCGTCACCTGGCGGCCGGCCGTCGGCCGGGGCACGAGCAGCCCCGCCAGGGCCAGGACGAGGACGCCCGCCAGCAGCAGGGCGACGGTCCGCGTGGCGTGCGCCGCCTCGCGCCGGCCCCAGACCGCCAGCGCGGCGGCGGCCAGCAGCCCGCCGATGAGCGCGGTCACGAAGCTGATCAGGGGCGCGCCGCCGACCGGCGCGAGGCCGGTGAGCGGCGAGGCGGTCTGGCTGAAGGCCAGGCGGCCCCACGGGAAGCCGCCGAAGGGCACCCGGCCGCGGACGAACTCCTCGGTGATCCACAGCGCGGCGGTCCACAGCGGCCAGCCGGGCAGCCGGGTGGCCAGGGCGACACCGGTGCCCAGCAGCGCGAAGTAGAGGGCCTCGAAGACGCTCAGCGCCAGCCACGCGTCGATGCCGACCGGCCGCAGCCCCTCGAACAGGGGGAAGCAGAAGGCCAGGCCGTACAGCAGGCCGAGGCCGGTCGCGCCGCGCCAGGGGCGCTCGCGCAGGATGAGGGCGAGCATCGCCGCCGACAGCGGGGCGAGGGGCCACCAGCCGATCGGCGGGAAGGCCGCGGCGAGCAGGAGGCCGGCGAGGACCGCCAGGCCCGGCCGGCGCAGCCGTGCGGGGATCGATCGCCGCGGTCGGTCATCGGCGACGCCGGGGATCTCCTCGGCGAGCGTCTCCTGCGCCACCAGTGCTCCTCGTCGCGTGGTCCGTTCCTGCGGAACGGTATCGCCTGGCGGGCGCGGAGACGAATGGGGGTCGCCACGGGCCGGGACGGAAGAGAGCCCGGGCGGTCCCTTCGAACCGGACCCGTCTCGTCGGCGGCGAGCGCGTTGGTCCGTTGTCTGATGGGTGCCCAGGCTCTTACCGGGTCTCACCGGTGCCGTCCGGGGTGCTCCCGGCCGGGCGTACGGGTCGTCCTGCGTCTGGCTTCGACGGTGGCGCCGTTGTGCGACGCGTGTCATTCCCCCCGTCGCGGCGCAGGTCCCGCGACGCCCCGGCCGGCCGGCCGGTCATCCTCTGGTGGACGTCTAGGAAACTTACCGGTATGGGCCTTGATGTCAACCCGCTTGGGGAACAACGACGGTCCCCCTGGCCGTGACCACGACGATCGGATCGGCGAGCGCCTCGGCCGCCGAGGCGCTCTTGTCCGGGCGTGACCGGCACACCACCCGCGCCTCGAACGCCAGCGTGCGGCTGCGGCGTCCCACGCGGGTCACGGTCGCGGTCGCCTCCAGCACGTCCCCGGCCCGTACGGGCGCGCGGAACTGCACGTCGTCGTAGGAGGCGAACAGGCCCTCGTCGCCGTCGGTGCGAACGCACACCTCGGTCGCGACGTCGCCGAACAGCCCCAGGACGTACGCGCCGTCCACCAGGTCCCCGCCGTAGTGGGCGTGGGCGTACGGGATGTAGCGGCGGTGGGTCACGGTCAGGCCGGTGCGCGGATCGCCGGTCACGACTGCTCCTCGGGGGTCCAGCTCGGCAGCAGGGCGTGCACCAGGTAGGAGGCGACCTCGCCGGGGGTGGTGCCCTTGCCGAAGATGCGGTCGACGCCGAGCTCGTCCTCGGTCACCGTGTCGAAGCGCGGCCCGCCGACGATGAGCAGCGGGCGGCCCATACCGGGCCCGACCGCTGTCGGATAGGCGTCGTGGAAGGCGGCGGCCATCTGCTTGGTGTTGTGCAGGTGGGCGTTCTTCTGGGTGACGACCTGAGAGACCAGGACGGCGTCGGCGTCGTCGGCCTTGGCGCGCGCGACGAGCTCCTCGACGGTGACCTGGGCGCCCATGTTCACCACCTGGATCTCCCGGTGGTACTCCAGGCCCTTCTCGCCGGCGAAGCCCTTGACGTTGAGGATCGCGTCGATGCCGACGGTGTGGGCGTCGGTGCCGATGCAGGCGCCCACGACGACCATGCGGCGGTTCAGCACGGTGCGGATCGCCAGCTCGATCTCCTTGGCCGGCAGCAGCGGGTACTCCCGGCCCTCGGGGACCTCGATCCCGGCGTAGTCGATCAGGTGGTTCACCTTGCCGTACACGATGAAGAAGGTGAAGTGGGGGCCCATCGGCTTGGCGTGCACGACGCTGGCCGGGTCCAGGCCCATCTGGCGGGCCAGCGCCAGCGCCGCCAGCTCCGCGCGCTTGCCGGCCGGGACCGGCAGCGTGAAGGAGGTCTGCACCATCGCGTCGCCGGTCGTGTCGCCGTACGGGCGGATGATCGAGGGGATGTCCTGGGTCTCCGGGCCGTCACCCGTGGTCGGCCGGCTCGTGGTCTGCCGGCTCGTGATCTGCTGCTCTGTCACCGCTGCACGCTCCCTGCGGGTGTGTGGGCCGTGTGGGGGTCTTCGGTCTCGAGGATGTCCAGGGCGGGCGCGAAGTAGGCGTCGGCGCGCTCGACGACGCCGTCGAGGCCCTTGCCGCCGTCGGCGGGCCGCCGCGTCACCCCGAAGGTGCCCTCGGCGATCGCCGTGAGGAGCGTGTCGTCGCAGACTCGCTCCAGCAGGTCGACGGACTCGGACAGGACCTGTTTGGCGCGCTGGACGACGAGGCCGTCCGGGCGGGGCACGAAGTCCTCGGCGAGGGCTCCGCAGGCGTCGCGTACGTAGCGGACGTTCTCCAGGGCCAGGTCGCGGTCGGACAGCCACGGCGTGTGGATGCCCTCGGTCATCATGCCGATCAAGATGATCGACTGCCCGGTCATCACCCCGGCGAGGTTGAAGAACGCGTCCAGCAGGTAGCCGGCGAACACGTTGCCGGTCATGTGCTTGGTCGGCGGCATGTACTTCAGCGGCGCGCCGGGGAACAGCTCCCGTACGAGCTGGGCGTGGGCCAGTTCGAGCCGGAAGGAGTCGGGGATGGCGGGGTTGATCTCGAAGGCGTGGCCGAGGCCGAGCTGGGAGTCGGCCAGGCCCGCCTCGCGGCCGAACCGCTCGTTGAGAAGCTGGCTGACGATGACGGTGTGCGCGGCGTCGACCGCGTCGGCGGTGGTGAGGTAGTTGTCCTCGCCGGTGTTGATCACGATGCCGGCGCGGGCGTGGACCTGGCGGGAGAACCGCTGGTCGATGAAGGTACGCCGGGGGTTGATGTCGCGGAAGATGATGCCGTACATGCAGTCGTTGAGCATCATGTCCAGGCGTTCGAGACCGGCCAGGACGGCGATCTCGGGCATGCACAGCCCCGAGGCGTAGTTCGTCAGCCGCACGTAGCGGCCCAGTTCCTTGGACACGTCGTCCAGGGCGCCGCGCATGAGGCGGAAGTTCTCCTGCGTGGCGTAGGTGCCGGCGTACCCCTCGCGCGTGGCGCCCTCGGGCACGAAGTCCAGCAGCGACTGCCCGGTGGAGCGGATCACCGCGACGACGTCGGCGCCCTCGCGGGCGGCGGCCTGGGCCTGCGGGATGTCCTCGTAGATGTCGCCGGTCGCGACGATGAGGTAGATCCACGGCTGGGGCGGGTCGCCGATCGCGCGCAGCATCTCCGCGCGCTCGCCGCGGCGGCGGTCGATCCGGCCGATGCCGTCCCGTGCCGCGCTCCGCGCCAGGGCCGCGGCGGCGTCGGCGTCCGCGCCGGAGGGCAGCCGGAAGCTCACCGTGCCGAGCGCGGCGGCCTGGGCCAGCGCGGACAGGTCGGCGTGGGACTCGCGGCGCAGCGCGTCCCAGACGGGCAGCGCGACGCCGTGTTCGAGGCCCACCTGGTCGCGTACGGCGTCGACGAGGTGGTTCACCCAGGGCAGGCCGTCGGAGTCGGCGCCGGCGAGGCCGGCGAGGCGGAGCTGGGCGCGCTCCACCGACACGGTCGTGTGCGTGCGGGCCATCTCGATGACCGGCTCGGCCGCGCGCTCGGCCAGCAGGCGTGCCTTGCGCACGACCTGCGGGTCCAGGTCCAGTTTGCTCATGACGTCTCCACCCGTTCGCTGAAGATCTTCATTACGCCCGGCTCGGTGCGCAGCAGGTCCAGCGCCATCCGCGCGTGACCCGGGGCGTACCCGTTTCCGATCAGCATGGTCACGTCGGCGGCCAGGCCCTCGGCGCCGAGGGCCGCGGCCGAGAACGACGTGGCCATCGAGAAGAACACGACCGTGCCGCCGGCCGCGGTGGCCAGGATCGCGCCGTGCTCACAGCCCTGCACGTCCACGCAGACCACGGTGACATCGGCCCCTTCGCCGCCGACGGCCTCGGCCAGCGCGATCGGGTCGCGGGCGTCGGCGATCACGACGTCGTCGGCGAGCCCGGCGGCGCGCAGCCGCTGCGCCTCCGCCTCGAAGGGGACCACGCCGATGGTGCGCGCGGCCCCGGCGCGGCGGGCGGCGGCCAGGGCGAGTGAGCCGCTCTTGCCGGCGGCGCCGATCACCGCGACGACCGGGGCCGTACGGGCGGCGACGACGCGGTGGGTCAGGGCGGGGGCGCCGCAGACGTCCATGACGGCCAGGCTGAGGGCGGGCGGCAGGTCCTCGGGCAACTCGGCGGCGATCGAGCGGGCGAACAGGATCGCGTGGCCCTCGGCGGGCACCTGCTCGCCCCGGCCGTCCCAGCGGCGCAGGTCGTCCGCGACGTGCAGCGGGGTGAGCGTGAGCGAGACGAGGGTGGCGATCCGCATCCCGGGGCGCAGGCCCAGCGGGGAGGCGGGGCCGGCCTCGTCCACGACGCCGATCAGCATGCCGCCCGAGCCGGTGACCGGGTTGTGCATCTTGCCGCGGCTCTTGATGATCTCCAGGACCTCGGCGCGGATGGCGTCGGGATCGCCGCCGTGCGCGGTGTGCAGCTGCCGGTAGGACGCGGCGTCCAGGTTCAGGCGTTCGAGGCGGACGCGCACCTCGTCCTCCCGGATCCGTGGATCGGGATCGAGGCGCAGGGCCGCCTGCGGCAGCACGCCGGGCGGTTCCAGGACGCGGTGCAGTCCGACCGGAGAGCCGTTCATCCATCTCCTCAGATAGCTCGGGTAGCGTGTGTAGCGGAATATCTGCTGGAGGAACCTAGTTTAGGGAAAGAATTTCCCGTACTGTCCCGCTGATACTGAACATCATCCGCTACTGACGATATTTGGGGTGAAGCTCGTGACCGCTCTCGCCGAAGCCTCGGTGGCCCCTGAGGGCCATCTTCAGCCGTACACGTACCAGCGACGCGAGCTGGTCGAGCCGGACTGGCGGCGCTTTCCCGGCTGGAGTGAGATCACCCAGGCCGAGTGGGAGTCGGCCCAGTGGCAGCGGGCCCACTGCGTGAAGAACGTCCGCCAGCTCAGGCGCGTCATGGGCGACCTGCTCGACGAGGCGTTCTACGCCGACCTCGAACGCGACCAGCGGGAGCGGGCGACCATGTCCATGCTCCTGCCGCCCCAGATGCTCAACACCATGGACACCGCGAGCACCGAGGCGTTCTACGCCGACCCCGTGCGCCGCTACATGCTCCCGGTCTTCAGCGACCGGCGTACCGACTGGCCCTCACACCCGTTCGCCAGCCGTGACTCCCTGCACGAGGCCGAGATGTGGGCGGTGGAGGGACTGACCCACCGCTACCCCACCAAGGTACTCGCCGAGCTGCTGCCGACCTGCCCGCAGTACTGCGGCCACTGCACCCGCATGGACCTCGTCGGCAACTCCACCCCCCAGATCGACAAGCACAAGTTCACGATCAAGCAGCCGGACCGGCTGGAGGAGATGCTCGCCTACCTCGGCCGCACCCCCCAGGTCCGCGACGTGGTCGTGTCCGGCGGCGACGTCGCCAACATGCCCTGGGCCCGCCTGGAGGACTTCGTCGGCCGGCTCCTGGACGTGGAGAACATCCGCGACGTCCGCCTGGCCACCAAGGCCCTCATGGGCCTGCCCCAGCACTGGCTGCAGGACGACGTACGGGCCGGCATGGAGCGCCTGGCCACCAAGGCGCGGCGGCGCGGCGCCCAGCTCGCGATCCACACCCACGTCAACGCGGCCCAGTCGATGACGCCCCTGGTCGCCAGGGCCACCCAGGCCATGCTCGACGCCGGCGTACGCGACGTGCGCAACCAGGGCGTGCTCATGCGCGGCGTCAACCACACCGTCGAGCAGCTCCTGGACCTGTGCTTCGCGCTGCAGGACAACGGCGTGCTGCCCTACTACTTCTACCTGTGCGACATGATCCCCTTCAGCGAGCACTGGCGGCTGTCGCTGGGCGAGGCGCAGCGTCTGCAGCACGGCATCATGGGCTACCTGCCCGGCTTCGCCACCCCGCGGATCGTCTGCGACGTGCCCTACGTCGGCAAGCGCTGGGTGCACCAGGTCGCCGACTACGACACCGCGCGCGGCATCTCGTACTGGACGAAGAACTACCGCACCGGCATCGAGGCCGACGACCCGGAGGCGCTGGAGCGCCAGTACGAGTACTACGACCCGATCCACACCCTCCCCGAGACCGGCCAGGACTGGTGGCGCGACCACGCCGGCGACGACGGTGACGCTCATGGCCGCGACCTCGACGCCGCCGCCGCCAGCCGCGCCGCCTCCGAGGCGATGCGCGACCAGTAGCCCTCCACGGGGAACACCACGCCGATCCGGCCGGCGGAGACCGCACGGCCCGCCGCCGGCCCGGACCGCGCCGCCCGGATGCTGCCGGTCAACATCGCCCGCGAGCTCTCCTGCTCGAAGGAGGGGATCGTGGCGTTCTTCGAGCGGAGGCCCCTCGGCGGGCCGGGAACTGAACCCACGCGGGCCAGGGGACGAGCTCCGCGATGAGCCCGGCCCCCCTGGAGCACGGGCTCCCTACGGCGTGAGGAGCGTGCCGTCCACGCGGCGGGGGATGCCCGGGGGCTCGTCGCGCAGTTCGAGAGGCAGGATCGCCTGCGGGGCGTCCTGCCAGGTCACCGGGCGCAGGAAGCGGCGGATCGCGGACGCGCCCACCGACGTGTGCAGTGCGCTGGTCGTCGCCGGGTACGGGCCGCCGTGGTGCATCGCGTGACCGACCGCGACGCCCGTCGGGTAGCCGTTCCACACCAGGCGGCCCGCCTTCTCCCGCAAGACCGTGACCAGCCGGGCGGGCAGGGCGGTCTCGTCCTCGCCCGCGTGGACCGTCGCGGTCAGGCCGGCCGGCAGAGACGCCAGCGCCCCCAGGAGCTCCTCCTCGCTCTCGTACTCCACCAGGATCGCGGCCGGGCCGAAGCACTCCTCCAGCAGCGGGCCCTCCAGCGCCGGAACCTGTACGGCGAACAGCACCGGTGACAGCGGGTCCGGGCCGGCGGCCACGACCTCCAGCCGGTCCCGGAGCGT
Source organism: Actinomadura sp. DC4 (assembly GCF_030406325.1). Classification (GTDB taxonomy): domain Bacteria; phylum Actinomycetota; class Actinomycetes; order Streptosporangiales; family Streptosporangiaceae; genus Actinoallomurus. The sequence goes on from NZ_JAUEQY010000017.1 coordinate 215,524, forward strand.
CGCCACAACCTGGGAGAACGCCTCACCGATGCCCGCGTTCAGCAGCACCGCCGCGTCCCGCCCGGCGACCAGGCGCGCCAGCTCCTCGCGCAGCGGCGAACCCGCCGGGACGAACGCCAGGCCCGGTTTGGTGCAGAACTGGCCCGCGCCCAGCGTGAAGGACGCCGCGTACCCCTCGGCGATCCCCGCGGCCCGCTCGCGCGCCGCCGCGGGCGTCACCACCAGCGGGTTCAGGCTGCCCATCTCGGCGTAGAACGGGATCGGGTCCGGGCGGGCGTTCGCGGCGTCGAACAGCGCGCGCCCGCCGCGCAGCGACCCGGTGAAGCCGACCGCCCGGATCGCCGGATCGGTCACCAGGCCCAGGCCGGCCGGGCCGCCGTGGACGATGCCGGCCGTGCCCTCCGGCGCGCCCGTCTCCCGTACGGCGGAGGCGAGCAGGTCGAAGCAGAGCTGGGAGGTGGCCGGGTGGGACGGGTGCGCCTTCACCACGACCGGGCAGCCGGCGGCCAGCGCCGAGGCGGTGTCGCCGCCCGGCACCGAGAACGCCAGCGGGAAGTTGCTCGCCCCGAACACCCCGACCGGGCCCAGCGGCACCAGCATGCGGCGCAGGTCCGGGCGCGGGCCCATCGGCGTCGGGCCGGCGTGGTCGATCACGGCCTCGACGTAGGAGCCCTCGTGCAGCACCTCGGCGAAGAACCGCAGCTGGAAGCACGTACGGGTGAGCTCGCCCTGCAGGCGCTGGTCCCCGAGCGCGCTCTCGCGGTCCGCGACCCGTACGACCTCGGGCCGGGCCGCCTCCAGCGCGCCGGCCATCGCCCGCAGCAGGGCGGCGCGGCCGTGGCGGCCCATCGCCTCCAGCCCGGGGAAGGCCGCCGCCGCCAGCGCGCACGCGGCGGCGGTCTCCTCGGCCGTGCTCTCGGCCGCGACGGTCGCGACGACCTCGCCGGTACGTGCGTCGACACTGCTCACCGCGGTCACCCGCGATCACTCTCCTCCGAGCCGGGGACGGGGACGCGCGTCACGGCTGCCCACGCGTACGGGCGGCGCGGTATTCGGCCACGACCAGGTCGGTCAGCTCCCGCAGCGAGGTCTCCCCCGCGGCCTTGTCGAAGGTGATCCGGCCGTGCTGGAGCAGGTTGACGCGGTCACAGACCTCCAGGACCTGCGCGTAGTTGTGCGCGATGATGATCACCGAGACCTCGCCGCGTTCCTTCAGGCCGCGTACGAGGTCCAGGATCAGCGCGCCCTCCTTGGCGCCCATGGCGGCGAGGGGCTCGTCCAGCAGCAGGATCCTGGCCGAGGAGTAGACCGAGCGCGCCACCGCGATCGCCTGCCGCTGCCCGCCGGACAGCTTGGCCACCTCCACGTCCACCGACGGGATGTTGACGCCCATGTCGTCCAGATGGGCCTTGGCGAGCCGCCGCATGGCGCGGTTGTTCAGCAGGGGCCAGCGCACGTGCTCGCGGCCCAGGAACATGTTGTGGTAGACGCTCAGCTCGTTGATCAGCGCGAGGTCCTGGTAGACGGTGTCGATGCCGAGGCCGCGCGCGTGCTCGACCGACTTGAAGGAGACCTCCTCGCCGCCCAGGAGAATCCGCCCGGAGTCCGGCTGGTGAAAGCCGCACAGGATCTTCATCAGCGTCGACTTGCCCGCGCCGTTGTCGCCGATGAGCCCGAGGACCTCGCCCTGCTCGAGGCGCAGGTCGATGTCCTCCAGCGCCGTGACGGCGCCGAAGCTCTTGGTCAGGTGCTCGGCCCGCAGCACTTCGCTCATGAGCGTCCCGCCCTTCGCAGCCGCGCGAGATGGACGTTGAGGATCATCGAGATGAGGATCGCCGCGCCCAGGATGATGTTGAACGGGTTGGCGCTGATGCCGATCAGGTTGAAGCCGTTCTGCAGCTCGGCGAGCACGAGCGCGCCGAGGAGCGCGCCGATCACGGTGCCCGAGCCGCCGGCCAGGGCGGTACCGCCGATGACGGCGGCCGACACGGCGGTGAACATCGCGCCGGTGCCGCCGGAGCTGGGGTCGATCGTGCTGGTGCGGAACGCCTCCAGGATGCCGGCGAACGCCGCGAGGCCGCCGGTCACCATGAAGTTGCCGACCTTGATCCGGGCGACCTTGATGCCGGCCTCGCTCGCGCCGAGCAGGTTGCCGCCGACCGCGACCGTGTGCAGCCCCCACCGGGTGCGGATCAGCACCAGGTGGAAGACCGCGACGATCGCCACGCACCAGATGAGCTCGGACCAGTCCGCGTGCCCGAACCAGCCCGCCAGGCCCTGCGCGGCGGGCGGGATCTCCGCCGGGTAGGCGTGCGAGGTCGTCAGCGTGATGCCCTGCACCAGGAACAGCGTGCCGAGCGTCGTGACGAACGAGGGCACCCGCAACAGCACCGTAACCAGCCCGTTGACCGCGCCGAGCGCGGCGCCGGCCAGCACCGCCACGACGATCGCCAGGATCGGGTACATGCCGTAGTAGTCGACGAAGTAGTGCATGAGGAACGGCGCGAGGGTGAAGACCATGCCCGCGGACAGGTCGATCTCGCCGCTCACCAGCAGCAGCACCTCCCCGACCGCCACGATCGCGTACGGCGCGGTGCCCTGGGAGATGTTGACCAGGTTGTCGTGGCTGAGGAACGCGGACCGCGAGGTCTGGAAGTAGATCAGCAGCGCGATCGCCACGACGAGGATCGTCGCCTCGCGGCGGCGCAGGAACGCGTCCGCCGCCCGGCCGAGGGCCCGGGGGCGGCGTGGTCCGGGCGCCGGCGCCTCCGGGGCCTCGGCCTCGTTGACGGCGCCGCTCATCACTTGTGGGCGATCGGGCCGGAGTGGTTCAGAAGCTGCTGTTTGGTGCTCGACCCCTCGAAGCGGGTCTTGGTCGCCAGGTAGGGCTGGACGTTGTCCTTGGTGACGAACAGCAGGCCCGTGTTGGTCTCCGAGGGCGCCGCGAGCCCGCCGGAGAGCTTGTAGAGGTACAGGTAGAGCACGGGCAGGAAGCCCTGGAGGTAGGGCTGCTGGTCGATGGTGAAGTCCAGGCTGCCCGCCTGGATCGCGGTGAGGGTGGCGGGGTTGAGGTCGAAGCCGCCCGCGGCCACGCCCTTCTGCTTCAGCCCGTACTTGGCCACGACCTTGCCGACGTTCTCGGTGGAGCCGGCGTCGACGGCGAACATGCCCTTGACGTTCTTGTGGCCCTGGGCGTACGCGTCGATCGTGGACAGTTCCTTGGGCAGCTCGGCGCCGCTGGCGACCGCGGTGAAATTGATCGGCTTGCCGGACGCCTTGATCGCGTCCTTGGCGCCGTCGATGCGCGGCTGGATGTTGAGGGACCCGGGTGTGGCGATGAACCCGACCGCGTCTCCGCCCTGCATGAGCGAGGAGATGCGCTGGCCGAGCTGGTAGCCGGAGGTGTACAGGTCCTGGCCGATGTAGGCGAGCCGGTTGGTGCCCGGGTCGCCCTTGGCGCCGTCGGCGTTGTAGGACACGACCGGGATGCCGGCGTCCAGGGCCTTGTCGACCGGCGCGCGGAACGCCGTCTTGTCCACGACCGCGACCGCGATGCCGTCGGCCTTCGCCGAGATCGCGGAGTTCAGCGAGTTGATCATCTGCGGGACGACGGAGTCCTGGGACCCGGTCCACTGGAAGTCACAACCCAGCAGCGCGCACGCGTCCCGGGCGCCGTACTGGGTCGGGGTGAAGAACGGGTTGGTCGTCACGTGGTTGACGAACACGAACTTCCACTTCGGCGTCGAGGGGAAGGCGCCCACACCGCCCTTGGCCGCCGAGCCGGCGTCCTTCTTGTTGTCCGAGGAGCACGCGGCCAGCAGTGCCGAGGCCGCCGCGGCGGCGCTCACCATGCCGGCGCCGCCGAGGAGCCGGCGTCGCGTCGCGCCCTCGATGCCGAGCGTGTCGATGGCCTCTTCGACCTTGGGGTGGACATTCGTCATCGCAGCCTCCGGAATCAACGGCGGAATCAATGGCGGGATCAGTCGGCCGCGTACGCACGGCCTTCCCCCCGCCGCCCCGATCCAGGCGGTCGTTCGATATTTCGAATGGCGTTCGACGTATCTGCCGCTTGACGCTAAATTGCGGCGATTGGCGTGTCAAGAAGGGTTTACGAAGACCCAGGCGGCAGCAGGTCCGAGGTGGCGCTCTCGGCCGCGTCCGCGTAGTAACGCCGCAGCATCGCCACCCCGATGGCCGCGCGCCGCACGCGCTCCTGCGCCGTCGCCACCGCCACGGCCTCCAGGTGCCGGCCGGAGGGGTAGATGCCCGGCGCGTTGCGGACCGTGAACTTCAGGTGGATGGGCGCGGCGACCCGTACGAGGCCGGGGACCTCGTAGTAGCGGACCGTCCCCCCGAAGTCGTCGGCGCCCTCGACGTAGACGTCCAAGGGGACGGCCACCGCGGCACGTACGGCGGCGATCTGGGCGAGGGTCAGGTCGATGGGCAGGTTGATCGTCGTTACGCCGAGGTCCTCCAGCAGCCGCGCGGTCGCCGGGTTGGCGGCCGGCAACGACACCGAGGACTTCAGGATGAGGTTCTCGGGCAGGTCACCGGTGCGTTTCATCCGGCCGAGCACCCAGAGCTGGCCGACGTCGGCGACCAGGACGCTGCGCAGGCCGAGTCCGACCGCCCGCACGACGTCCTCGATGCCGTACACGAGCTGGTCGGCGCCCCGCAGCGCGCCCGCGGCGACCGCGCCCGAGGAGGCGGTCACCTGGACGCCGACGTCCCACGAGGCGCGCGGCCCGACGAAGAGACAGACCTCGATGTCGTGCTCGGCGCCGAGGGCGACCATCTCGGTGATCTCGGCGTCGGTCTGCAGCATGATGCCGCTGCCCTGGCTGATCCGGTGGACGCGCACGCCCTGCTCGCGGGCGGCGGCGATGACGGCGCGGAAGGCGGCCGGCCCCTCGACCGAGGGGATCTCCACCCGGAACTGCCCGCCGTCGGGAAAGCGCCGGGCCGAGACCGGCAGGTCGCCCAGGTCTCGCTCCGGCAGGCCCAGAGAGGACAGGTAGCGCCGGGTCCTCCCCATCGGGTCGTCGGTCATTGACGCTCCTGTTCGAGATTTCGAATGCGATTCGGAAATCTGTCGACACTCGGACGGTAATCGCGGGTTCTGGCACCGTCAACGGTCAAGCCGGACACCGGGGACGTGCGCGGGCGTAACCGGTCATTGACACGGCGGGCGGCCGGTGCCTACGCTGCGCCCGGGATTTCGCACAGCGTTCGGCGGGGTGGTCATCGATGGGACGTGCGGTGCCGGCCGTCACACGTGCGCTCGACATCCTCGAGCTGTTCCTCGACCGCCCCAGCCTGTCCGCCCCGGAGATCACCGAGAGCCTCGGCCTGCCCCGTACGACCGTCCACGAGCTGGTCACGACCCTCGCCGACCGCTCCTACCTCATCCCCACGCCCGGCCAGCCGACGCGTTACCGGCTCGGCATGCGGCTGTTCCAGCTCGGCAGCGTCTTCGCCGACCAGCTCGACCTGGCCCACGAGTCCCGCGAGACCGCCCAGCGGGTCGCCGCCGCGTGCGACGAGACCGTGCACGTCGCCGTCCTCGACGGCGCCGACGTCGTCTACGTCGCCAAGGTCGACAGCACCCACCCGGTGCGCATGGTCTCGGCGGTCGGCCGCCGGCTGCCCGCCAACTGCACCGGCGTGGGCAAGATGCTGCTGTCCGGGCTCACCCCGGACGGCCTGGACGCCCGCTGCCCGCGCGACCGCGAGCTGCCCGGCATGACGCCGCACAGCATCACCTCCCCCGCCCGGCTGCGCGCGCACCTGGAGGAGATCCGCGCCGCCGGGCTCTCCTACGACGAGTGCGAGTCCAACGAGGCGGTCTTCTGCGTCGCCGCGCCCATCCACGACCACACCGGCGACATGGTCGCCGCGATGAGCGTCTCGGCCCCGAGCCTGCGCTGGAACGCCGCGCGCCGCGAGGAGTGGAGCGCGCTCATCCGCGACGGCGCCGCCGAGCTGTCCCAGCGCCTCGGCCACCGCCCACCAGCCACCTGACCGGTCACGCCGGTACACGGACACCCGGACGCGCATCGCGGACGGCCCGCGGTTCCCCCACCGGTGGTGCGGCACGAAGATGAGCGGCACCGGAACGGAGCTGGACCGGCTTACGGCGGGGCGTCGCACTCATCAGATGGGGTTCCGGGGTCTCTTCCGGTCCGGGTCGGGCCGGTGTGGCAGGAGGCCGGCGTAACGGCGGGGACTCATCGATGAGTGATTGCGGACCTCGCTGACCGTCCTGCATGCTGGGGCACGTGCAGAAGACCGAGGCCGTCGTGGCGCGCCTCGAGGAGCTCGTGTTCAGCGCGCTCTCGACCTGCTGGACGTACGGCGGGCGCTCAAGGTGCACATCGCCTCCCTGGCCGCGGCCGGCCACGGCCGCGCCGCAATCAGCGTGATGGAGACCGCGCTCACCACCATGCGCGACGCCGCCGAGCAGGGCCCGGACGCGATCCACGACGCCGACGTCCGCTTCCACGAAGGGCTCGCGGCCGCGTCGGGCAACCAGATGCTCAGCTTCCTCATCGAGGCCATGGAGGGCCCGCTGCACGCCGGCCGGATGCGCAGCCTGCGAGGGCACCTCGCCCGCGGCGGCACCGTCGAGGACGTCATCGACCAGCACGCCCGCATCCTCGAACGCGTCAAGGCCCGCGACCCCGCCGGCGCCGCGGCCGCCATGAGCGACCACCTCGAACAGACGGCGCGTGACCTGCACGCCGCGCTGATGCCCGAAATCTGATCTCCCCGGCAGGAGGCCCGTGTGCGCATCACCGGACTGTCCACCCACGTCGTCGGAACCCCGTGGCGCAACCTCACCTACGTCCAGGTGCACACCGACGAGGGCTTAAGCGGTGTCGGTGAGGCGTGGATGCTGAACCACACCGACGCGCTCATCGGCTACCAGGCGCTGAAGTTCGACCCGTTCGGCAGCGGCACGATGGAACTGGACCACACCGAGACGATGCGCTCGGTCAGCCTCGTCGAGGCCGTACGCGACGCCATCGGCGAGGAGACCGAGCTGCTCATCGAGATGCACGGCCGGTTCTCCCCCGCCACCGCCATCCGGCTCGCCGGCCTGCTCACGCCGTTCAAACCCAGCTGGATCGAGGAACCCTGCCCTCCGGAGAACCTCAAGGCCCTCGCCAAGGTCTCCGCCCACACCGACCTGCCCATCGCCACCGGCGAACGCATCCACGACCGCATCGAATTCCGCGAACTGTTCGAACTCCAGGCCGCCGACGTCATCCAGCCCGACATCTCCCACATCGGCGGCATCACCGAAACCCGCAAACTCGCCGCCACCGCCGAGACCCACTACGCCATGATCGCCCCCCACAACGTCGGCGGCCACTTCACCCTGCCGGACGCTCCCGGCCTCGGCATCGAACTCGACGTCGAGGCGCGCGCGGAGTTCCCCCGCCAGCGCGCCAACTTCGACCTGTTCGCCGACAACTGGCAGCTGCGCGACCCCGAGCGCACCGGACCGGGCGGCCCGGCGTGACCCGCTCGCTCCTCGTCCGCGCCCCCGGCGCGTACTCCCTCGTGACCGGTGACCCACCCGACCCCGGCGCGGGCGAGGTCGTGGTCGGCGTGGCGGCGGCGGGCATCTGCGGCAGCGACCGCGAGCTGGTCGAGGGCACGAGGCCCGCGGCGTTCGCCCGCTATCCGATCGTCCCGGGCCACGAGTGGTCCGGGGTCGTCACCGCGGCCGGGCCGGGAGTGGACCCGGACCTCGTGGGGCGGCCGGTGGCCGGCGAGGGGTTCGGCAACTGCCAGGTGTGCGACCGGTGCCGCGAGGGCGCGGCGAACCTGTGCTCGGCCGGCTACGACGAGACCGGGTTCACCCGCGCGGGGGCGTTCGCGGACTCCCTGGTGCTGCCCGCGCGGCTGCTGCACGTCCTGCCCGGCGACGCCGACCTGCGCGCCGCCGCGCTCCTCGAACCCGCTTCGGTGGCCGCCGCGGCCGTCCTGACCGCCCGCGTGGAGCCCGGCGAGCGGGTCGCGGTGGTCGGCGCGGGCACGCTCGGCGCGCTGTGCCTGCAACTGCTGCGGCTGCGCTCCCCCGTCGAGCTGGCCGCCGCCGACCCGCGAGCCGGCCGTACGGCCGTCGCCCTGGCCTGCGGCGCGACCCACGCCGGGGCCGGGCCGCTCGAATCCGGCGCCTACGACGTCGTGATCGAGACGGCCGGGGTGGCCGGCAGCGCCGCGGCGGCGATCGCGCTGGCGCGCCGGGGCGGCCGGGTCGTGCTGACGGGCATCCCCGGCGAGGACGACGCCGGGACGGGCGCCGCGGTGATCGTCGGCGGGCAGCTCACCGTCTCGGGCGTGTTCGGCGCGTCACCGTCGGCCTGGACTCACGCCGTACGGCTGTTCGCCGCCGGCCTGCTCGACCTGGGCTCCCTGGTCACCCACGAGCTCGGACTGGAGGAGTTCGGCCGGGCGATGGAGCTGCTGCGCGGCTCACGCGACGACGTCGGGAAGATCCTCCTGCGCCCCTGAGCCCCGGCCGTGGAACCCGGCGACGGCGCGGAAGGACTCCTTCGGCTCCCACGTCATGTCCGGGTAGGTCCTCCCGCGGCCGGACTCGTAGGTCTTGACCAGGCTCAGCGCCCCCATGTCGAGGTCGTGCCGCGGGTCCGGGGTGTGGGGGGACAGCTGCTCGGCGAAGGTGCAGACGAACGCGCCGTCGACTCCGGCGGCGTCGAGGATCTCCAGGTCCTCGACGATCCGCCGGGCCTGCAGCGGCTCGTCCCGTACGTGGTCGCCCTTCGTCAGCCGGGGGCGGATGAGACGGCCGGCGAGCGGGACCTGGTGGAGCGCCGCCGTCCTCCAGTCCGTGATCCCGGTGCCCAGGTCGCCGTCGCTGTCGGCCCCGCGGTAGGTGCGCATGCCGGACTCGGTGACGACGACGGGCTTGCCCTGGGCGAGGAGGCGCTGGAGCACGCCGAGGTGGTGCGGCGCGGACCGGGAGTCGCGGTAGTGGTCGACGCCGATGATGTCGAACCGGTCCCAGTCGACCCGCTCGAAGGGCAGCGAGGCGTACGTGACCGGGCCGCCGAACACGCGCCTGGTGTCCTGGCTCGCGCGCGTCAGGAACGCCTCCAGCGGCGCGTGGTGCCGGCCGGCCCGGATCTCGCCACGGAGGTTCGCGAGCCGGCGGCGGAACGTCCGGGCCCGCGACGATGCCGCGCATGAAGAGGGTGGACTCGGTGGCCACGCTGAACACCACCTGGTCCGGTGACCGGCGGCGCAGCCGCTCGGCCTCCCGCGCCGCCTCCGCGATGTGCGCCAGCGTGGTCTCGGGGCCCCTGTCCCACAGCTCGGGCGAGAACCAGACCTCCAGGCCGAGGTCCAGGGCGGCCTCGGCGGCGAACGTGAGGCGGCCGAGGTCCCGGCCGCAGATCTTGACCGCGGTGCAGTGCAGGTCGTCCTTGATGATCTGCAGCTCGCGGCGTACGGCCTCCGGGTCGAAGACGGGACGCCAGTTGACGCCCAGGCACCCGGCCCGCGTCGTAGAGCACGCCCTTGCGTCTCATCGCCGGTCCGCTCCGGCCGCGACCATCTTCTGGATCGCCTGGCGGGTCACTCCCAGCTCGCGGGCGAGGTCGGACTGGGAGAAGCCCTCGTCCAGCAGCTCCTCGATGATCCGCCGCCGCTCGCGGGCCAGCTCCCGCGCGATGCGCGCGTGCTCGATGGCCGAGGCGCGTACCTCCTTCAGCCTGCCGAGGAGTTCTTCGTGCTGAGGTGTTTCGACGTGTTTGCTCATCCGGCCATGATGACAACCCCCAGTTGTCAATGTCAACCTCCGGTTGTCACGCGGCCGGTCCATCCGGGGGCCGCGCGATCGTCGTAGGGGTAGAGGCGACCGAGGGAGGATGACGTGGACGATGTGGTGACGGGCGTGTTCGCCGAGGTCGAGGTGGTCACCGGCATGCCGGTCGACCGGGTCTGGTCGCTGGTCACCGACGTCGGGCGTACCGGCGAGTGGAGCCCCGAGTGCGTGTACGCGGCGTGGCTGCCCGGCCAGGGGGAGGTCCCGTACGCCGGGGCGAGGTTCGGGGCGCGCAACTCCTACGCCGATGGGTTCACCGCCACGGTCGCGTGCGTCGTGATCGAGGCCGTACGCCCGGAGGTGTTCGCGTGGGTCGTGCTGGACGACGCGCGGGACGCCGAACGGCCGGGGTCGGCCTGGCGGTACGCGCTCGAACCCGCCGGAGACGGCACCCGCGTCCGGCAGCGCTTCACCCACGGCCCGGGGCTGACCGGCCTGCGCGCCTTCGCCCGGGACCATCCCGGCCGCGCGGCCGAGGCGGTGGAGGGGCGGCTGGCCGAGCTGCGTGCCAACATGCGCGCCACCCTGCGCGCGATGCTGGACCCGCCGTCCGGTTCGTCGCCGTACAGGACGTAATGTCGCCTGCGTGACGTATCCGATCGGCGCGAGCGCCACCGTCGAGGAGCTGACGGAAGACCCGCATCCCCTGCTGGCCCGGCTGCGCGCCGCCGAGCCGGTCTCCTGGCTGCCCGCGCTGGGCGGCTGGCTGGTCACCCGGCACGACCTGGCCCGCGACGTGATGCGCGACGCGTCCGCCTACACCGTCGATGACCCGCGGTTCTCCACCGCGCAGCTCATCGGCCCGAGCATGCTCTCCCTCGACGGCCCGGCGCACACGCGGCACCGCGAGCCGTTCGCCCGTACGTTCCGGCCCGCCGAGACCCGCGCCCGCTTCACCGCGTTCGTCGCCGCGGAGGTCGACCGCCTGGTCACCGCGCTGGAACCGGCCGGGCGCGCGGAGCTGCGCGCCGACCTCGCCGGGCCGCTCGCGGTCGCGGTCGTCGCCGAGGCGCTCGGCCTGGGCGACACCGACGCCGCGACGATCCGGTCCTGGTACGAGGCGCTCGTCGCGGGCGTGTCGGCCATCACCGCCGGCGAGGAGGCCGTCGTGCCCGAGGCCTACGCGCTGCTGCGCGCGCGGGTCGAGGAGGCGATCAAGGAGGGCGGCCCGTCGTCGCTGCTCGCCGAGGTCGCCGGTCGGCCGGAGGGCCTGAGCGGCGCGGAGGTCGTCGCCGACACCGCCGTGCTGATGTTCGGCGGCATCGACACCACCGAGGGAATGATCACCAACGCCGCCGCGCACCTGCTCGGCCATCCCGACCAGTACGCCCGGGTCCGCGCCGACCCCGGGCTGCTCGGCGGGGCGATCGAGGAGTCGGTACGCCTGGAGCCGTCGGCGTCGGTGATCGACCGCTACGCGGTGCGCGACGTGACGCTGGGCGGCTCCCCCGTCCGCGCCGGCGACCTCGTACGGGTCTCGATCGCCGGCGCCAACCGCGACCCGGAGGTCTTCCCCGACCCGGACCGGTACGACATCGAGCGCCCCGGCGCCGACCGGCACCTTTCGTTCGCCCGGGGCCCGCACTTCTGCTTCGGCGCGCACCTGGCCCGCATGGAGACCACGACGGCGCTGGCCGCCCTGCTCCGGCTGCCGTCCCTGCGCCTGGACCACACCGACAGCGCGCGCGGCCTGGTGTTCCGCAAGCCCGCCGAGGTCCGGGTGAGCTGGGACGCCGGGGACACGTCCGGCTGAAGAGAAGACAGAGGTTTCCCCCGGGCCCGGCGCGCCGGGCCGGCGCCTTTACATTGTAGATCACGATCTTCGTCGCGGGACGTACCCGGCGACCTGGATCCCTTGTGGCGTACTGGACACGACAGGTTCCGGTCCTGATACTTCATGTCATGGAAGGGCTCCCGGTACGCGCCTCCGACGGGGACCGCGACCGTGTACTCCGCGAGCTACGCGACCGCGTGGCCGAGGGCCGGCTGTCGCACGACACGTTCGAGCGCCGCGTCGACTCCGCGCTGCGCGCCCGCAACAACGCGGAGCTCGTCGCCCTGGTCAGCGACCTGCCGCCGGCCAGCCGTCTCGTCCGCGGCCTCACCGGCGCGATCACCTCGCTGTCGTCGGTGACGGCGCGCATCGAGGCCGCCTGGCGGGCCCCGCGGCTGCCGCGCTTCACCCTTCCCCCGAACGACTGGCCGCGCCTGCTGATCGGCCGCGCGCCCGGCTGCCAGTTCGTCGTGTCCGACCTGAGCGTCTCGCGCATGCACGCCGAACTCCGCCGGGCCGGTGACAACTGGCTCCTGGCCGACCTCGGCTCGATGAACGGCACGCTCGTGAACGGCTACCGCATCGTCGCCCCCACCCGCGTGCGCCCCGGGGACGAGGTCGCCTTCGGGAAGACCCGCTTCATCCTCATCGGCGAGTGATCCGGGAACCGGTCTCGGCTTGGTAACACCAGGTACCGGGGCTCTTGACGGCAACCTCCCCTGGCCATAACTTCACCGGCAAGTTAGGAAACTTTCCTAACTCGTTTGCCGTACCGGAGATGCCGTTGTCCTCCTCCACGCCGGGTACCCCCAGTCTGCTGCGGGCGATCAACGACCGCGCCGCGCTCGAGGTCCTGCTGCGGCAGGGGCCGCTCACCCGGCCGGAGATCGGCGCGCTCACCGGGCTGTCCAAGCCGACCGCCTCGCAGCTGCTCAACCGGCTGCGCGACGCCGGGCTCGTCGTGCTCGACGGCATCCGCGAGGGCGGCCCCGGCCGTACGGCCGAGCTCTACCGCATCAACGCCGACGCCGGGCACGTCGCCGCCCTCGAGGTGCGCCGCGCGCAGATCCGCGCCTGCGTCGCCGACCTCACCGGCACGGTCACCGGGCGGTTCGAGCTGCCGACGCCCGGTCCCTCCGGCGGGGACGCCGTCGACCGCGCCCGTACGGCGGTCCAGGGCGCCATGGCCGAGGCCGGGCTGCAGCGGGTCAACCACGTCGTCATCGGCGTGCCCGGCGCGGTCGACCCGCGGACAGAGCGGCTCGGGTACGCCTCGCACCTGCCCGGATGGCACATCCCCGACCTGCTCAGCCGGCTGCGCGACGGGCTGGGCGTGCCGGTCGCGGTGGAGAACGACGTCAACCTCGTGGCCATGGCCGAGCTCGCGCACGGCGAGGTCAAGCGGTCGCGCAGCTTCGTCCTGCTGTGGGTCAGCGCCGGCATCGGCCTGGCGATCGTGCTCGACGGCGCGCTGGTACGCGGCGCGACCGGCGGCGCGGGCGAGGTCGGCTACATGCCGGTCGCCTCGGCACCCATCATCCGCGAGCCCGGCCGCGCCAACACCGGCGGCCTGCAGGCCGTGGCCGGCGCGCCCGCCGTGATCAGGCTGCTGCGCGAGCACGGGTTCCGCGGCGGCCGCGCGGACCAGATCCTGCGGCGCGCGCGTGAGGCGTACGAGAACGGCGACGAGCGCGCGGCGGCCGGGCTCGGCGAGCTGGCCACCCGGCTCGCGACCGGCCTCGCCGCGATCGTCAGCGTGCTCGACCCCGAACTCATCGTGCTCGCCGGCGAGGTCCCCCTCTCCGGCGGCGAGCCGCTGCGCGCGCTCGTCGAACGCGAACTGCACACGATGACCATCCCTCATCCGCCGCTGCGGCTCACCTCGGTCGACGGCAACCCCGTCCTGGCCGGCGGGCTGCACCTCGCACTCGGGGAAACACGCGAGGAGATCTTCTCCAGCACCGTCCGTTGAAACCCCCGGCCGTCCACACGCGGCCAGCTTCCCGAAGGAGACCGGAGTGTCCCCTCGCCCATGGCGGCTCATCACCGCTCTCGTCATCACCGCCGCCGCCACCGCTTGTACCGCGGGAAGCCAGACGCCGGCGAACAACGGTCCCAAGGCCGAGGCCGCCCAGACGATCGAGGTCTGGCACGGCTGGAGCGCCCCTCATGAGGTGCAGGCGTTCGCCGACGCCGTCGCCGGCTTCCACAAGCTGCACCCCAACATCACCGTCAAGCTCGTCAAGGGCCAGGACGACGACAAGATCCTCAACGCGATCCGCAGCGGCACCCCGCCGGACGTGGTGTCCTCCTTCTCCACCAACAACGTCGGCCAGTTCTGCTCCAGCGGCGCCCTGCAGAACCTGACGCCGTACCTGCAGAAGGACAAGGTCGACATGGCCATGTTCCCGAAGGCGGTGCAGGAGTACACGCAGTACAAGGGCGACCGGTGCACGCTCCCGCTGCTCGCCGACGACTACGCGCTCTACAGCAACAAGGCCCTCATGAAGGGCAACCAGCCGCCGAAGACGATCAGCGAGCTGACCGCGCTGGCCAAGAAGCTGACCGTCCGCGACTCCGACGGCACCATCAAGGTGGCCGGCTTCCTGCCCTCGGAGGCGTACTACGAGCACGTCCCCGAGCACATCGCCGGCCCCAGCTTCGGCGCCACGTGGCTGACCCCCCAGGGCCGCTCGAACTTCGCCACCGACCCCGGCTTCACCAAGTACCTGCAGTGGCAGAAGAGCCTGATGGACTGGTACGGCTACGACAACGTCAAGAAGTTCATCCACTCGATGGGGCAGGAGTTCGAGGCCTCCAACCCCTTCGAGAAGGGCAAGGTCGCGATGGCGATCGACGGTGAGTGGCGGACGAAGTTCATGGAGGACGAGGCGCCGAAGGTCCAGTACGACACCACGCCGACCCCGGTCAACGACGACCGGCAGAACGCCTACGGCGGCGGTTTCGTGACCGGCACCATCATCGGCATCCCGCGCGGCGCCAAGCACGCCCAGGCCGCCTGGGAGTTCACGAAGTACCTGACGACCAACACCGACGCCCTGGTGACCTTCGCCAACGGCCTCGGCAACGTCCCCAGCACGATCCCGGCGCTGTCCTCGCCGAACCTCAAGCTCCCAGGGCAGTTCCAGACCTTCCTGGACGTGTTCAAGAACCCGAACAGCACGACGGTCCCCTCCACGGTCAACGGCGGCGACTACGTCGTGAAGTTCCAGCAGTTCGTCCAGGAGCAGTGGGAGCCCGGCAAGGTGCCCGACCTGCAGAAGGGCCTGCAGGGGCTGGACAAGAAGGTCGACAGCGCGCTGCAGCTGGCCGGCGGCTGACCGATGGCCGCAGCACTACCCGTCAGGTCGGCGGCGGCGGGGCGTGGGCGTGGCCGCCCCGGCCGGGGGGGCCGCGGGTTGTTTTCGCCGGGGGTGATTCGGGGGGGGCGGGTGTGGGGGAGACCCCTCGCCGCGGGGGTCGGGCTGGAGGTGGGGCGCGGGCACCTGGTTGAGCTGACGCGC
>NZ_JAUEQY010000018.1 GCF_030406325.1 Actinomadura sp. DC4
TGCGCCGTTCGGCGAGGCGGTCGCGCAGGTCGCCGCGCATGTGGTGGTCGGCCAGGTCGCTGTCGGCCCGGGGGTGCGGGCGGACCAGCACCGTGGGGGGGGCGGGGGGGGGGGTCGGGGGGGGGGGGGGGGGGGGGGGGGGGCCGGGGCCCGGGGGGGGGGGGGGGGGGGGGGGGGGGGGGGGGGGGGGGGCGGCCGCCCCCCCCCCCCCCCCCGCCCGTACGGAGAATCAGTGGGTGCTGATGCAGCAGATCGAGCTCTGGTTGCTTGACAGCTCTGCCGCGGGCGCTTCCATCTGCAGGTCCTGCAGGTCGAGGATGGCCTTCATGTCGTTCACCTCCGTTCGCTCACTCACAGGCGACGCACGGTTCCGGGTGCGAGGGCGGTCCGGCGAGCGCCGGCACCGCCGCTCGCGCCGGTGAACCGGTCAGGCGGTGTGGATGCAGCAGATGGAGCTCTTGTTGCTGGACAGCTCCCCCGCGGGCGCCTCCGTCTGCAGGTCCTGCAGGTCGAGGATGGCCTTCATGTCGTTCACCTCCGTTCGGTTTCGAGCTGGAGCACGGCGGTCGCCGGATGCCCGGCGGTCATGAACGGCAGCGGTCCGCCGGGCCTCCCCTCGACCGCCGTGTGGATGGCGAGCAGGACCCCTGCGGATCCCGTCGCCAGGTCTGTGGAGAGCCGCAACATGCCCTCGCCCGGGAAGAACAGCGAGCCCCGGCGTTCGACGAAGTGCCAGAACATGCGGCGCAGGTGAAGGTCGACGCCGGGGTCCTGGCCCTCGCCGAGGTGGCGCAGGCAGGTCATGAGCCCCGTACGCCCGGAGAACAGGCCGGGCAGCACGACGAACTCGGCGCGGCAGGTGGCGTGGATCAGGTCGCGCACTCGCGCGAACTCCGGATCCGCGCGATGGCGGAGGTACTCGTGCAGCGCGACGCCCACGCCGCCGCTGCCGTTGTCCAGGTACGGGAGGATGCGCGACGGTTCGCGCACGTAGAGGCCGCCCAGAGACTCCTTGCACTCCTCCAGGTCGCGCCGCAGCGCCGTGGCGGCGAGGTCGAGCCAGCCGTCGTCGCCGGTGGCCTCGAAGAGCCGTACGAAGAACAGCGCGACCCCGCTGAACCCGTACATCAGGCCGGGACGTTCGGACGGAGCGAGGTGCTCCCCGTCCCCGGCGACGGCGCGGGAGAGCCGCTCGGCGTACTCCAGCGACAGGTCGACCAGGGAGCGGTCACCGGTCCGGCCGGCGAAGTAGAGGACGTTGAGCCCGGCCCCCGCCAGGCCGCCGAACAGGCCGGGCGTGCGCAACGTGCCGCCCATGTCCAGCGCCCGCTCGAAGACGGGCAGCGCCTCGTCCCGGCGCCCTATCCGGTCCAGGGCGAAGGCGATCCCGTGCAGCCCGTTGTAGAAACCCGCGTACGGGAGCGCCGTGCCCCGGCAGGAGCGCACCAGCCACCCCACGTGGTCGGGGAACTCCGGGTAGGAGGCCCGGCCGATCTCCGACAGGGCGTACAGGACTCCGGCGGCGCCGTACGCGAGGTTCGAGCCGCCGGAGCGGAACTGCTGGATGTCGCCCGGGAAGAGCCGGTCCCGGCGTCCGGGCGTCGCGCTCGCGAGAACGCCGGTCACCGCCGAGTCGAACAGGGCGTCCCAGTCGGGGGGCTCGTCGTGCCGTCGCCGGGGGACGTACGGGTCGTTCATGAAGAGCCCGCGGGTGACGGTCCCGGCGAAGTCCGCCGGCACCGGGAACCGGTCGACGATGACGTCGAGCAGGTCGTGCGCCTTGCGCGGATCCCACTGCATCATCGAGGTCAGGGGCAGGAAGACCGCGAGCCGGAGGCACGCCAGCGCGTACTCGTCGACGTCGAAGCCGGTGAGTGAGTCCGGCCCGGCGAAGCCGGTCGCGGCGAGCCCTGGCGTGTAGTCCTCGGAGACGCCGGAGGAGGACTCGAAGTCGACCAGCGCGATGGTGTCGTCGGGGCGGACGATCACGTTCGACGAGTGCAGGTCCCCGTACACCAGGCCCGCGTCGTGCATGTCGCGCAGGGCCGCCTCGACCTGGGCGACGATGTGCAGCACCCACTCGGTGTACTCCGCGATCTCCCGCGCGTCCGGGCTGTGCGAGATCAGCGGATCGCGCAGCCCGCTCGCGCGGAACAGCGTCTCTCCCTCGACGTACTCCATGGCGAGGAAGCTGTGCTCCCAGTACCGCGCGGACTCGACCAGCCGGGGTACGAACGGGCGGCCGGCGAGGAGCCGGAGCGCGCGCTCCTCCCGCGCCATGCGGGTGACCGCGTCATGGCCGTTGCGGTCGAGCCCCGCGTGCGGCCGTGCCTCCTTGAGGACGACACGGTCCCCGGAGCGCAGGTCGTCCGCCAGGTAGACGCCGCCCGCGTTGGAGAAGTGCAGGGCCTCCTCGACGCGGTAGGGGAACTCCTCATCCGACGCGTCGTCGGCCGCCTGCTGCGCCGCGATGAAGCCGGGCACCGTCACCCAGGAGGGGACGCGGAACGACGGCTGCCGCTCGTCGGGGACCAGCCGTCCGTCCGGGTCCTCCACGGCCGGCAGCAGCTCGCCGTCCTCGGAGAGGCAGTAGCGCAGGGTGAAACCGCCGTACCGCACGTGCAGCGGCCCGTCACGCCACCGGAGGTCGCTGAGGATGTACGGCCCGGAGAACCGCGCGAGCTTGCGGCCGAGCTCCTCCAGCGTCGTCCGCAGCTCGTTCTCGTCGCGCGGATAAATGGCGACCAGCTTGCCGCTGGAGCCGCGGTGCGCGTATTTGAAATTGGACATGAGTGTCATCGCGCGGCTGCGCAGGAATTTGAAGGCGACGCCATGGGACACGCAGTGGTCCCAGATGATGTCGATGACCTCCGCCGCCTCGTCGAAGCGCGCGCTGGCGTGGATCTTCCATCCCTGGTCCGGCAGCCGCGCGTCCCGTGGCCGCAGGTAGATCCACTCCCGAAGCCCCTCCCGTACCCAGCCCTCCGGCACGGGGCGGCTCGCCGCCTCGAACAGCATCTTCCCGTCCGGGAGTTTCTCCAGGCTGTCGTAGAAATCGAGATCGGCGAACGTATACAGGGTGTGCGACATGCTTCCCCCGGGACAGTGGCGCGAATTCCGTGTTAATTGGAGATTAGAAGTCGCGCCGGTTCCGGAGCATCGGTCGTTTCATGTAGTTCTGACGCAGAGGGATGGGTCGTTCTACCCACGCGGCGGCGTGGCGAGCCCCCGTTCGAAGGCGTACGCCGCCGCGGCGGTGCGCGACGACAGCCCGAGCTTGGTGAAGATGTTCGACAGGTGCCGGGCGACCGTCTTCTCGCTCAGGCACAGAGCGGTCGCCACCTGGCGGTTGCTGTGCCCGGCGGCGACGTGCCGGAGCACCTCGGCCTCGCGTCCGGTCAGCCCGGCGGGCAGCGGCGCCCGCTCCGCCGCCGCCGGGCGCCCCGCGCCCAGCCGGTCCAACGCGTCGCGCGCCGCGTCCCGTTCCAGGTCCGCCGCGTCGTCGTCACCGAGCGCCTGGTACGCCTCGGCGAGCAGCAGCCGGGTCCGCGCGACGCCGTACGGCGCGTCGAGCTCCTGCCACGACCGCCGCGCGGTCCGCAGGACGGCCAGCGCCTCCTCGGCCTCCCCGCCCGCGAGCAGGACCGCTCCGTGCGCCTGCTCCGCCTCCGCGCGCAGGCCGGAGCTGTCGTAGGCCGCGGCCACCGCCCGCAGCTCCGTACAGGCGGTACGGGCGGTGTTCAGGTCGCCCGTGGCGAGCGCGATCTCCACCTGGGCGACGTGGAGGCGGGCGCGGGCGAGCCGGTCGCGGTTCTCGGCGAGGAGCGCCGCGCGGATCGACGCCGCCGCCGCGTCGGGCCGGCCCTGGTCGAGGCGGAGCAGCGCCAGGCCCGGCTGCGGGTCGCGGCCGTGCTCGTGCGCCCGCCGGAAGGACTCCTCCGCGTCGGCCGGCCGGCCGAGGAGCCGCTGGACCTCACCGGCCTCATAGTGCGCCTCGGCGACCACGCCGACGTGGACGTGCGCCAGGGCGGCCGCCGCGTGGGCCGCCGCGCGCTCGGCCGGCTCCCACGCCCCCTGGAGGCGGAGCACCTGCGCCCGGTGGACGCGGCAGATGCCGCGGTACATCACGGCCTCCGACAGGCTGTCGCACCACCGGCTCGCGGCGCGCGTCCACTCGGCGGCCCGCCGCAGGTCGAACATCTCGTGGCAGGCGTCCATCAGGTTGCAGTAGACCGCTCCGGTCCACAGCGGGTGCAGGTCGTCCGACAGCGCCGTGAGCATCGCCTCGTCGAGCAACGGGAGCCCCTCGCCCGCGCGGCCCTGCTTCACCAGGGCGCGCCCCTCGCCCAGCGTGCCGACCGCGAGCAGGTTCGGATCGCCGAACCGGCGGCCGAGGTCCTGCATCCGCCGGGCGTGCGTGATCGCCTCGTCGTTGCATCCGCGCACCATCGCCGAGGAGATCTCGAAGTAGAGCGGGTAGCCGTGCTCGGCGCACTCCGCCTCGTCGCGCAGCAGGCGGTGCGCCCGGCTCATCCAGCCCGAGCCGATCGCCCCGTCCCCGCGCTCGGTGTGGTGCACCGCCAGGTACATCGCCGACATCGCGGCGCTTCGCCGCCGCGCCTCGCGGCGGTACATCCGGTACGCCTCCGCGAACGCCTCCAGCGACGCGTCGATGTCGCCGATCCACCACGCCGACTCGGCGAGCGCCTGATGGTCGTCGGCCGTCAGCGTGTCACGCGCGCGGGCACGGATGAACCCGTCGCGCGCGTCGGTCCAGGCGCGGCGCCCGAAGGCGGACCGTGCCGCCTCCAGCTCGCCGGCCGCCTCGACCACGACCGCGCCGCCGATCGCCGCGACGCGCGTCCCCCGCAGACGCGCCACGCGAGCCGACCCATTTGACCCCGTTGTCATCTGATCCCCTTGTCCCGGTGATTCGTCCCCTATTCCTTGTGGCGTGACATGCCGCAGGAGAGGTGTG
Organism: Actinomadura sp. DC4; assembly: GCF_030406325.1. Taxonomy (GTDB): domain Bacteria; phylum Actinomycetota; class Actinomycetes; order Streptosporangiales; family Streptosporangiaceae; genus Actinoallomurus. Next base: position 4,979 of record NZ_JAUEQY010000018.1, read on the forward strand.
CCACGGCGTGGCACATCGGCGGATCGCGCCGGGTCCTGTCCGCTTGCGGCCAGCACGTACGCGGGCCGGCCGGCGTCGTCCCCGGACCTTGAATGGCACCATGACGGCATGTCGGGGGATGCTCGTCACCTGGTCGGCCGGGTGAGGGAACTCCGCCTGCTCGATGACGTGCTGACCGCGGCCCGCCGTGGCGAAGGCCAGCTGGTCGTGGTCGCCGGGCAGGCGGGAATCGGCAAGACCCGCCTGTGCCGGGAGATCGTCTCCCGCGCCGGGAACGCGGGTTTCGCCGTCGGATGGGGGACCTGCTGGCCCGAGGGCGGAGCTCCGCCGCTGTGGCCGTGGCAGGCCGTCCTCGCCGACCTCGGGCGCGGCGCGGCGGTGGACCTGCTCGGCGACGACCGCGGCGGACCGGTGATCGACCCCGAGCGGTTCGCCCGTTTCGCGGCGATCGGTGCGGAGCTCGCCCGGGCCTGCGACGACTCACCGGTGCTGGTCGTCATCGACGACGTCCACGTCGCGGACCCGGGGGCGGTGCTCCTCGCCCGGTTCCTCGCCCGCGACCTCGCCCGGCGTCCCCTCGTCCTCGTCTTCACCCGCCGTCAGGAGGAGAACGGCCGGCCCTCGACCGCGGGGCTGCTGACCGAACTCGAGGACCAGGCCAGGTCGCTGACCGTACGACCCCTGGACGCCGAGGAGACCGAGCTGTTCCTGCGGTCCCGCGGCTACCGCGACGTCGATCCGGACCTGCGGCACACGCTGTGGCGGCTGACCGGCGGAAACCCGCTGTTCCTCCATCGCGTGATCGCGCTCGGCCCCGCCACGGGCGGCCGGCTGCCTCCCGCCGACGTACGGGAGGCGATCGCCCAGGCCCTGGACCGCCTGGGGGAGAGGGCACGGAGCATCCTCAGCCGGTCGTCGGTACTCGGCTCCTCGCCCCTGGTCGCGCGTGCCGCCGCCGTCGCGGACTGCACGCCGGCGGAGCTGGGCGAGGCGTTGGCCGAGTCCGAGCGCGCGGGCCTGGTCGGCGTCGGCGGGCAGGGCGAGTTCACCTTCACCCACGAGCTCGTACGCGAGGCGCTGCAGGACCTGCTGACCGTCGCCGAGCGGTGCGCGGCGCACGCCAGGGCGGCCGACGTCCTCGCGGGCCCGGCCCAGCACGCCCCTGACCGGCCGTACGGCGCCGCGGGCCGCCGGCAGCTCACGCGCTACGCCCACCACGCGCTGAAGGCGGCGCCCCGTTCGCCCGAGGACGGGCGCCGCGCGATCACGGCCTGCCGGGCCGCCGCGACGGCCATGGTCGGCGGCTTCGACTACGAGCAGGCCGCCGCGCTGCTCGAGTCGGCCGCGGGCGTCCACGAGGAGGCGGGGCTGCCCGATCCGGTCGCGGAGCTGCTGGTCGAGTGGGCGCAGACGCTGCTCCTGTCCGGCCTGCTGACCGACGCCCGGGTGCTGTTCGGCCGGGCGGCCGAAGCCGCGACGGCCGAAGGGGACCCGATCACACTGGGCCGCGCGGCACTGGGCCTCGGCGGCGTCTGGGTGAACGAACACCGCTCCCGGCCCGACCGGGAACGCGTCGCCGCCCTCCAGCGCCGCGCGCTGGCCGGGCTGCCCGCCGAGGAGCGCGAGCTGCGATGCCGTTTCGCCATACGGCTGGCGGCCGAGGCCGTCTACCAGGGCGGGCCGGTCGAACCCGTCCTCGACGCCCTCGCGGAGGCACGGCGGCTCGGCGACGGCGACGTCCTGGCCGAGGCCCTGTCGCTGTGCCACCACGCGCTGCTCACGCCCCGGTACACGCGTACCCGGATGAGGCTGGCCGACGAGCTGATCGCGGTCGCCTCACCGGCGGGCGCGGGCATGCTCGTGCTCATGGGCCTGTGCTGGCGGGCCGTCGACCTGTTCCAGCTCGGCGACCCCCGGGCCTTATCGGCGCTCGCCGAGCTGCGTGAGCGAGCCGACATCCTCAACTGCCGCAGCGTCCTCTACATCGCCGAGGTCATGGGGACGATGCTGCTCATCCGCGCCGGGCGGCTCGACGACGCGGAGAAGAAGGCCGTCGAGTGCTTCGAGCTCGGCAGTGAGGTCGGCGACGCCGACGCGATCGGCTACCTGGGCGCGCACCTGGTCACCATCCGCTGGCTCCAGCAGCGCGACGCGGAGATGCTGAGCGCGATCGAGGACATCGCCGCGTCGCCGACGCTGGTCCCGGCGGAGTTCGCCTTCCGGGCGACCGCGGCCGTCCTCGCCGCCCGCGCGGGCGAGCGTGACAAGGCCCGGCGCATCCTCGACCAGCTCACCGCCTCGGGACTCGCCGCACTGCCGGTGTCGAACACCTGGCTCACCGGGATGCTGACGATCGTGGAGACCGCCTTCCTCCTCGGTGACGCCGCCGTGGCGCGGGAGGGCTATGACCTCCTCACGCCGTACGCGGATCTGCCGGTGATGCCATCGCTGGCGGTGACCTGCTTCGGCTCGGCCGAACGCCCCCTGGGGCTGGCCGCCCTCACCTTCGGCCGCCCGGACCGCGCCGTCGAGCACCTCGAACGCGCGGTGGCCGCCGACCGCCTGCTCGGCAACCGCCCGCTGACCGCGATCGCCCTGGGCGACCTCGCCGAGGCGCTGCTGCGGCGCGCCGGGCCGCGCGACCGCGAGCGGGCCGCCGACCTCCTCACGCAGGCACGGCTCGAGGCCGAGGCGCTCGGGATGACGGCACGCGCGGGTGACTTCGCGACGCGTCTCCGCCGGCTCGGCGAACGCCACGCCACGATCCGGCGGCAGGGGCGCATGTGGGTGCTCTCGCTCGGGGAGCACCAGGCGGTCGTTCCGCACCGCCGCGGCGTCGGTTACCTCGCGCGCCTGCTCACCAGCCCGCACCGGCCCGTCTCCGCGCTCGAACTGGTCGTCGCCGCCGGCGACGCCACCGTCGTCGGGCCGACGCGGCAGCCGATGCTGGACGAGCGGGCGCGGAGGGAATATCGGAGACAGGTGGAGGAGCTGACCCGGCGGATCGCCGAGGCCGGGCCCGCCTCGGCCCAGGAGTCGCGCGCCGAGCTCGACGCGCTGCTCGCCGAGTTGAACCGCACCGCCGCGAAGGGCGGCCGTACCCGGGCGTTCCCCGACCCCCGCGAACGTGCCCGGACCGCCGTACGCAAAGCGATCAAGCGCGCGATCGACGACATCTCCGCCGCGGACGCCACGATCGGCGGCATCCTCCGGTCCTCCATCACGACCGGCGCGGAGTGCTGCTACGCCCCGGACGCCGAACAGCCGCTCACCTGGTCGCCCGGCGACGCCCGTACGCCCTGAGCCCTAAAGGCCGACCAGGACGCTGCTGCTCGGGGTGTGGTCGCCGCCCCGCCAGGTCTCCCACACGTTCTTGCCGGCGGCGGTGTAGAGCTGGGTGAACACGCCGTTCTTGGACACGTCGATGGCCCTGATGCCGCCCTGGGAGATGGTGATCAGCGTGCTGCCGCCGCTGCCTCCGGAGTTCCACCAGTACTGCTGGACGTGGTCGCCGGTCGCCCCGTACAGCTGGTCCGTGCCGTCGCTGTCGACGAACTTCTTCACGACGACGCCGCCGGGAAGGTTGTCCTGCTGCATCGCGCCGGCGCTCCCGCCCCAGCGGTTCTCCCAGATGCCGGCCGAGGTGATGGTGTAGAGCTCGTTGGTGCCGTCGCTCTTGATGATCTTGTCGATGTTCTGGATGTCGTTCTGGCTGATGCCGATGATCACACCGGTCTGCGGCGCCGTCTGACCCGGCTTCCACGCGGTCTCGAAGACCGCGCCGGCCGTGGCCGTGTAGACCTGGTAGATGCCGTCCGCCTGGACGGTCCGCGCGAAGGCGATCGGGTCGTTGATGTTGCTCAACCGGGACGAGTGGATGCCGTCGCCGCCGTCACGCCACCAGTACTCATAGGGGCCGTCGGCGGCCAGCACATAGACGAGATGGGTGAGATGGCCGCCGCCGTCGGTCGACTGGGCGGCGATGACCTTGCGGACGCCGGACAGCCCGCCGATGATCTTGGCGCTGTGCGGGCCGTCGCCGGAGCGCCACCACGTCTCCCAGACGCCGTCGGACACCGCCGTGTACAGGCTCTGCGTGCCGTCGGGGAGCACGATCTTGTCGGCGTCCCTGATGTCGTTCTGCGCGATGGTGATGAGATCGCCGGTGTGCACGCCGTCGCCGCCGTCGTGCCACCAGCTCTCGAGCACGTCCGAGGACGTCACCGAGTACACCTGCTGGGTGCCGTCGCTCTGCGCCGTCTTCTTGACCGTGATGATGGTCTTGCTGTGCACCGGGTCACCGCCGGGCGGTGTGACGCCGGGCGGAATCAGCCAGCCGAGATACGGATAGTTCTGGCGATCGCCGATGGCGAAAACGTGGATGTCGTAATGATTGCGCTCTTCGCTGGAAATGACACTGCCGTCCCCGCGCGAAATGGCCACATGGCCGTCCGGGTTGCCGCTGGTCGCTCCCCAGAACGCGAGCGCACCTTTGGGAGGGTTGGCGTCCCCATCGTGGTGGCCGCCCGTGGAGTTCCAGTACGCCACGGCCGAAGGCGACGAACCCAGGCTCACGCCGGCGCTGGCGTAGGCGTCGGCGACGAACTGCAGGCACTGCCCCTGATAGCTGGACTGCCCGACCTCGGACTGTGCCCAGGCCACCGCGTCCGACGGAACGTCCGCGCGCGCCGGGCCGGCCATGATCGTCACGCCTAAGGCGGCAACGATCAAGGCGACGAGCGCATGGACCGTACGACGAGGCTTCGCGCCTCGCCGATGCGACTGCGACATGTATCCACCCCGGCGACGGACAACAAGGATGTCCACGTGCCCAGACCTTCGCGACCACTCGATCCGGACGCCGGGCCGGCGCAGGCGCTGGCGGCCGAACTGCGGAAGCTGCGTGAAGAGGCGGGGAGCCCGAAGTACCTGCAGATGGCCCGCAGGACCGGGAAGTCCCGTACGGCGCTGGCCGAGGCCGCCGGCGGGGACCACCTGCCGACCTGGGAGACGGTCGCGGCGTTCGTGACCGCCTGCGACGGGGATCCGAACGCCTGGCGCGAAAGGTGGGAGTGGACCCGCGACCACCTCCGCGCGCCGGCGGGCCAGGCCGGCTCCGCTCCGCCCGAGGCTCCGGAACCCGAGGTACGCGAACCGGCCGGCGAAGACGGCGCCGGCCGGCCGGCGGGAAGCCGGGTCGGGCACGCGGTGCCCTATGCCGCGACGGCCGTCGCCGGCGCGGCGATCGCCGCCGCCATGACGGTCGTCGTCGACGGCACGGTGACGCGCCAGACCTCGGCGGCGGTGGAGCGTCCGCCCGGCGCCGTGGTCGTCACGGTGCAGAACAAGGTGGCGCTCGGAAGGAACCGTCTGATCGAGGACACGACACCGGCCTATCTGTCGGCCAGGCCCGTGCCGTCCTGCGCTCGCAACGGGTGCAAGGTCGCCGGCACCGACGTCGGCAGCGGGGCCATGCTGGTCGCCGTCTGCCGTACGCGCGGCACGGAGATGTTCAACTACAACCTTGACTCATCGGAGTCCAGGGAAAATCCGCACCGCGCGGACTCTGCGTTCTGGCACAAGGCCGTCTTCCCCGATGGCCGTTCCGGTTTCCTCTCCGAGGTCTACGTCGCGCCCGCGGACCGAGGAGGAAAGGGGCTCGCGCGATGCGCGGCCTGAGTGCGCCTCTCAGGTGCCGGTCCATTCCGGGCGCCGGCGCTCGACGAACGCGCGGGCGCCCTCCCGGGCGTCGGCCGATGAGCGTACGGCCTCGGTAATCGGCTGCTGGCGGTCGAACGCCTCCGACATCGGCCAGTCGCCGGACTCGTGGATGATCCGCTTGGTCGCCTTCGTCGCCAGCGGGCCGTTGGCGGCGATCGCGCCGGCCAGCTCCAGCGCCGCCGGCAGGGTCTCGCCCGCCGGTACGAGCCGGTTGACCAGCCGTACCTCGTGTGCCTCCGCCGCCGGGATCCGCGCCCCGGTGAGCGCCCATTCCACGGCGAGGTTGAACGGGACGCGGCGGTGCAGCCGCAGCAGGCCGCCGCCCGCGGCGGTCAGGCCCCGGGTCACCTCGGGCAGGCCGAAGACGGCGTCCTCGGCGGCGACGACCAGGTCGCAGGCCAGGACGATCTCGAAGCCGCCACCCAGCGCGTACCCCTCCACGGCCGCGATGATCGGCTTCACCGGAGGCCGGCGGACGATGCCCGCGAAGCCGCGGCCGTCGATCGAGGGCCGCTGGCCGGCGAGGAACGCCTTGAGGTCCATGCCGGCGCAGAACGTCCCGCCGGCGCCGGTGATGACACCGGCGTGAACGTCGTCGCGCGCGTCGAGTTCGTCGAGCGCCCCGGCCACGGCCAGCGCGGTCGGAAGGTCGATCGCGTTGCGCGCCTGGGGGCGGTCGATGGTGATGACGAAGGTCCGGTCGACCTGTTCGGTCCTGACGGGCATCGGGGTTCCTCTCCTGGTCAGCGGGGCTGCATGCGGATCGAGCCGTCCAGCCGGATCGTCTCGCCGTTGAGCATCGGGTTCTCGATGACGTGCGCGGCCAGGGCCGCGAACTCCTGCGGCCGTCCCAGCCGGGAGGGGTTCGGAATCGACTCGGCCAGGCTCCGCCGCACGTCGTCGCCGAGCCGGTTGAGGATCGGGGTGTCGAACAGCCCGGGGGCGATGGTGCACACCCGGATGTGCCGGCTCGCGAGGTCGCGTGCCGCCACGATCGTCATGCCGACCACCCCCGCCTTGGCGGAGGCGTACGGGATCTGGCCGATCTGGCCTTCGTAGGCCGCCACCGAGGCGGTCAGCACGCAGACTCCGCGCTCGCCCTCGACCTCGTCGCCTGCCGCCATGCGCGCGGCGGCGAGGCGGAGCGTGTTGAACGTGCCGATCAGGTTGACCCGGACGATCTCGGTGTAGGTCTCGAGGGAGCCCGGGGTGCCGTCACGGCTCACCAGGCGTAGGGGCCCGCCGCGCCCGGCGCAGTGGACGAGGGCGCGCAGCGGGCCGCGGGCCTCCGCGGTGTCGAGCGCGGCCTCCATCGCCGCGGGGTCGGTCACGTCGGCCGGCGCGAAGGCGGCTCGGGCGCCGAGCCTGTCGGCCACCTCGGCGCCCGCCGACGCCGGCAGGTCGACGAGGACGACGTGGGCCCCCGTTTCGAGCAGGCGTTCCGCCGTCGCCAGGCCGAGCCCGGAGGCACCGCCGGTGACCAGCGCGCTTCCACCGTCGAGTCGCATTCGTCGTCTCCTTCTCGTACCGGAAGCGGGGTCAGCCGAGACGCTCGATGACGGTGGCGTTGGCCATGCCACCGGCCTCGCACATCGTCTGCAGCCCGTAGCGGCCGCCGGTCGCCTCGAGCTGGTTGATCAGGGTGGTCATCAGCCGGCAGCCCGAGGCGCCGAGCGGATGCCCGAGCGCGATGGCGCCACCGCGCGGGTTGAGCCGGTCCTCGTCCACGCCGAACTCCGCCTGCCACGCGAGCGGTACGGAGGCGAAGGCCTCGTTCACCTCGATCGCGTCCATCTGGTCCAGGCTCATCCCGGTCCGCCCCAGCACCTTGCGCGTCGCGGGGATCGGCGCGGTGAGCATGAGCACCGGATCGTCGGCGCACACCGCCGAACCGACGATCCGGGCCCGCGGGCGCAGTCCCAGCGACTCCGCGCGGCCGGCCTCCATGAGCAGCAGGGCGGCGGCGCCGTCGGTGATCTGCGAGGCGTTGCCGGCGGTGACCGTCCAGCGCGCCTCGGGATGGCGGGCGCGCAGCTCCTCGGTCTCGAAGGCCGCGCGCAGACCGGCGAGCCTCTCCAGGGTCGTGTCGGGGCGGATCGTCTCGTCCTCGGTGACCGCACGGCCGTCGGCCGCGGTCACCGCGACGATCTCCGTCGCGAAGCCGCCGCCGGCCGCGGTGGCGTGGGCCCGCTGGTGGGAGCGCAGGGAATACTCGTCCTGGCGTTCGCGGCCGATGTTCCACTTGGCGGCGATCAGCTCCGCCGAGACGCCCTGGGGGACCAGGCCGGGGAACCGCGCCGCGGCGAACTCGCCGAACGGGTCGGAGGACAGCCGCCCCGACCCCATCGGCACGCGGCTCATCGACTCGACCCCCGCGGCCACGCAGACGTCGTACGCCCCGGCGGCGATGCCCTGGGCGGCGAACTCGATCGCCTGCTGGCCGGAGCCGCACTTGCGCTCGATGGTGGTCGAGGGGACGTGCACGGGCAGCCCCGCGCCGAGCCAGGCGAACCGCCCGGGTGTGGCCGACTGCTCGCCGACCTGGCTGACGCAGCCGACCAGCACGTCGTCCACCTGGCCGGGGTCGATGCCGGTGCGCTCCATGAGCCGCAGGAAGACCTGGGCGAGCAGGTCGACGGGGTGCACCGAGGACAGTGCGCCGCCGGCCTTGCCGCGGCCCATCGGCGTGCGGATCGCCTCGACGATGACGATGTCTCTCATGATCGCTCCCTCTGGTCGAAGCGGCGGCCGACGAGCTCGGAGGCGATCCGGATGCGCTGGATCGCGGGGGTGCCGCCGGCGATGGCCCAGCCGTGCGCGTCGCGGTGCAGGCGCTCCAGGCCGTACTCCTCGGTGTAGCCGTTCCCGCCGTGCAGCTGCATGGCCTGGTCGGTGACGCGTTTGGCCATCTCGTTGGCGGCGCACTTGGCGACGGAGACGTCCAGAGTGTCGGGCGCGCCGTCGTCGACGTTCCGCGCGGCGTGTTCGAGGAGCAGGCGGGCGGACCGTACCTGGATGAGCATGTCGGACAGGGTGAGCTGGACGGCCTGGAAGTCGATGATCGGCCGGCCGAACTGGCGCCGCTCCCGGACGTAGTCCACGGTCCGGTCCAGCGCGGCCTGGCCGATCGCCAGGCTCATGGTGGTGTTGCCGAGCCGTTCGATGGAGAAGCAGCCGAACAGGTCGCGGAACCGGCCGGCCCCGACGAGCACGTCCTCCGCGGGCACCGCGACGTCGTCGAAGGCGATGTCGGCGGACGGGATGCCGCGGAAGCCCATCAGCTTCTCCTGCGCGCCGAAGGACACGCCGGGGGCGTCGCGGCCGACGATGACGGCGCCGATGCCCTTGGAGCCGGGCGCGTCGCCCAGCCGGGCGTACACGAGATAGAGCTCGGCCTCACCGCCGCCGGAGATCCAGCGTTTGGTGCCGTTCACCCGATAGCCGCCCTCGTACTCGGTGGCGCGGGTGGCCAGGTCGGTCGCCGCGGAGCCGGCGTCGGGCTCGGAGATCGCCACCGCCATGGTCGTGTCACCGCGGATGATCGAGGGCAGGTAGCGCTCGCACTGCTCCTCGGTGCCGAGCCGGCTCAGGGCCTGGGCCGCGCCGACGTTGGCCTCGAAGACCTGGAAGGCCGCGGGCCGGCAGACCTTCGCGAGCTCCTCGATGACGACGAGGGCGTCACGGACCGACGCGCCGGCGCCGCCGAACCGTTCGGGCAGCGCGATGCCGAGGTAGCCCAGCTCACCGAGGAAACGGCGCTCGTCCACCGGGAAGGGCACCCGGCCGGCATCCCACTCGTCGGCGCGTCCGGCGTACCGCTCGGCCGCGACCTGCGCCGCGACGCGGCGGAGCTCGTCACGCCGCTCCTCCTCCTCGGTACGGGCTGGGGTGCTCATGAGGCCTCCTCATCACGGTGACGGCAGCGGTCAGCGGCCGATCGTAGCCCGAGATTCGGCCAAGCGGAAGATAATTTCACTCAATCGAAAAAGCTGATGGCGTCCGGCGACTAGCAGGCACTTCGTATAAAAATTTAACTGAGTAAAAAAGACTTCCGATTATCTGAACTATCCATTACCGTGACGTTTCGTGCCGAGGTCAGCGTCACGAAAGGGACAAGATGCACGGTCTTGTGTGGGATGGTGACGCGCTGAGCGCCGTCGACGATCTCGAGGTACGCGAGCCTCTCGCCGGAGAGGTGGCCGTGGAGATCGAGGCCGCGGGCCTGTGCCACAGCGATCTGAAGCCGCTCGACGGCGACATCCCCCAGGCGCTCCCGGTCGTGCTCGGCCACGAGGCGTCCGGCGTCGTCGTCGCCTGCGGCCCCGGCGTGGACCTGCCTCCAGGGCAGCGGGTCGTGCTGACGGTGCTCCGCACCTGCGGCGTCTGCCCCGCCTGCCGGTCCGGGCGGCCGACGCTCTGCCGCCGCGACCCGGGCGGTGACACCACCCCGTTCCTCCGCCACGGCGCCCCCGTGCACCAGTTCGTCCGGCTGGGCGCCTTCGCGCGGCGCACCGTCGTCGGCGCGCGGCAGGTGATCCCGGTCCCCGACACGATCCCGGCGGCCACCGCCGCCCTGCTGGGCTGCGCGGCCGTCACCGCCTTCGGCGCCGTCGAGGAACGCGCCAGGGTCACACGCGGGGAGTCGGTCCTGGTGATCGGGGCCGGCGGCATCGGCCTGAGCGTCGTCCAGGCGGCCCGCGCGGCCGGCGCGGGACGGATCGTCGTCGCCGACCAGAACCCGCGCAAGGAGGACATCGCGCTGCGGCTCGGGGCCACCGACTTCTGGGTCACCGGCACCGCCGCCGAGCTCGCGGCCCTCGCCGGGCGGCTCTCCCCGGACGGTTTCGACGCGGTCTTGGAGTGCGTGGGCCGCGCGGACCTGCTGGCGGCCGCCGTCGAGGCGCTGGCGTGGGGCGGCCGTGCCGTGATCGTCGGACTGCCGCCCACCGGCACCCAGGTGACCTTCGGCGTCCGCTCGCTCTTCCACGACCAGACCCTGCTCGGCTGCCGCATGGGCTCGGTCGACCCGCACACGGCCATACCCCGGCTGGCCGAGCGCTACCTCGCCGGTGAGCTGCCCCTCGACCGGCTCGTCACCAAGGTCGTGCCGCTGTCGGAGGGGGCCGAGCTGGTCGCCGCGCTGCGGGCGGGTGAGCTGGACCGTGGTGTCTTCAGCCTGGAAGGGGCGCTGTGATGATCGCCGAGGCGACCGCGTTGATCGCGGGTGAGCCGTACGCGCCGGGTCCCCGGTACGAGACCGTCGACCCGACGACCGAACGCGTCATCGCGACCGTCGCGGACTGCTCCGTGGAGGACGCCGACGTCGCGATACGCGCCGCCGCCGGCGCGGCGCCCGCCTGGGCCGCCCTGCCGCTGGACCGGCGCCGCGAGGCGCTCGGGACGGCCGCGGAACACCTGGACGCGCGCCGCGAGGAACTGGTCGCCCTGGCCGTCGCCGACACGGGCGCACGCCCGCCGGTCGCCCGCGAGACCCAGGTCGGCGCGGCGATCGAACGGCTGAGGTCCTGGTCGCGGATGCCGGCGGAGACGCTGGCGATGGACGGGCCAGGGGAACGCGGCGGCGTCGGCGCCCGGCTGCGCCGCGCCCCGGTGGGCGTCGTGGCGTGCATCAGCCCGTACAACTTCCCGCTGCTGGCGATGGTCGGCAAGGTCGCGCCGGCGCTGTTCGCCGGCAACACGGTGGTCATGAAGCCCGCGCCGCAGGACCCCCTCCTGGTCGTCGCGCTGGCGGAGGCGCTGCGCGACGGGCTCGCCGCCGTGGGCGCGCCCGCCGCCGCGGCCTGCCTGCTGACCGGCGCGAGCGCCGAGCTCGGTGCCGCCCTCGTCCGCCACGACCTCGTACGCGCCGTCTCCTTCACCGGCAGCACGGCCGTCGGCACGCAGATCCACCGGGACGCCGCGCCCGGCATGAAACGCCTCCTGCTCGAACTCGGCGGGAAGGGCGCCTGCCTCGTACGCGAGGACGCGGACCTGGACGCGGTGATCGAGGCGGTCACCCGGACCTGGACGATCCAGTCCGGGCAGGTGTGCCTCACCACGTCCCGGGTCATCGCGGCCGACGGCGTCCACGACGCGCTGGTCGCACGCCTGGGGGAGCGGCTGGCCTCCCTGCGCGTCGGGGATCCGCGCGACCCGGCGACCGACGTGGGCCCGCTCATCTCCGCCGCGCAGCGAGGACGCGTGGAGTCGCTCGTCGACGGCGCCCGGGCGGAGGGCCGCCAGGTGATCCAGGGCGCCCCCGGACCGGACACCGGCTACTTCACCGCCCCCACCCTCGTCCTGGACTGCGTCCCGGAGAACCGGATCATGCAGGAGGAGGTCTTCGGTCCCGTCCTTTGCGTCATGCGCACCCACGACGACGAGGAGGCCGTGGCGGCGGTCAACAGCACCCGGTACGGGTTGTCGGACTACATCTTCTCCGCCGACGTCACCAGGGCCCGCGCCCTCGCGGAGCTGCTCGACTCCGCCCAGGTCGGCATCAACACCGTCCGACGGCACGCCGGCGCCCCGTTCGGCGGCAACCGCGCGAGCGGCGTGGGCCGGTCCGGCGGCCGGTACGCCCTCGACGCGTACACCGACATCCAGACGATCAACGAACCGGCGAGCGGGAGCGATGCGATGGCAGACGGGAACCGCCGTGCTTGAGGTACGCGGCCTCACCGTCGACTTCGGCGGGGTACGGGCCCTGGACGGGGCGACGCTGACCGTGGAGTGCGGCTCGGTCACCGCGCTGATCGGCCCGAACGGCGCCGGCAAGACCACCTTCTTCAACTGCGTCACGGGCCTGTACCCGACCCACGGCGGCAGCGCCACGTGGCGCGGGAAGGAGCTGATCGGGCTGCCCCCGCACGGGATCGCCCGTACCGGCCTGAGCCGTACGTTCCAGAACCTGGCCCTGTTCCCCTCGATGACGGTGCTGGAGAACGTGCTCGTGGGCGCGCACCTGCTCGGCCGCGCCGGTTTCCTGCGCGGCACGCTGCGACCGCCGGGCGTCCGCGCCGAGGAGCGGCGCACGCGGCGCGCGGTCGAGGAGGTCATCGAGGAGATCGGCCTGTCGGAGGTGCGCGACGAGCCGGTCGCCGGCCTGCCGTACGGGACGATGAAGCGGGTCGAGATGGCCCGCGCGCTCGCCTCCGGCCCCGAGCTCCTCCTGCTGGACGAGCCCGCGGCCGGCCTGTCGGACTCGGAGGTGGAGGACCTCCGGCGGCTGATCCTCGGCGTCAGTGAGCGCCGCGACCTCACCGTCCTCCTGGTCGAGCACCACATGGGCCTGGTCATGAGCATGTGCGGGCACGTCGCGGTGATGAACTTCGGCCGGACCATCGCCGAGGGCGCCCCGGCCGAGGTGCAGGCCGATCCCGCCGTCGTCGAGGCCTACCTCGGGGAGTCGGCATGAGCTACCTGAGCGTGTGCGGCCTGACCGCCGGATACGGCCCGGTACGGGTGCTGCGCGAGGTCTCCCTCGATGTCGAGCGCGGGGCCGTCGTCGCCGTCCTCGGCGCCAACGGCGCGGGCAAGACCACCCTGCTGCGGGCGCTGTCGGGCCTGCTTCCCGGCTGCCGAGGCGAGATCACCTTCGACGGGACCTCCCTCATCGGCCGCCGGCCCGAGCGGATCGCCCGGCTCGGCCTGTCCCACGTCCCGGAGGGGCGGGGCACCTTCCCCGAGCTCACCGTCGAGGAGAACCTCGCGGTCGGCGCCCTGCTCAGCCCCGACCGGGCCGCCGTGCGCAAGGACACCGACCGGATGTATGAGCTGTTCCCGCCGCTGGCCGAACGCCGCAGGCAGCCGGCCGGCCTGCTGTCCGGCGGCGAGCAGCAGATGCTGGCGCTCGCTCGCGCGCTGCTGTCCAAGCCGCGCCTGCTGCTGCTGGACGAGCCGTCGATGGGCCTGGCGCCCATGGTCGTACGGCAGATCTTCGAGGTGCTGCGGGTCGTCGCCGACGACGGCCTGACCTGCCTGCTGGTGGAGCAGAACGCGCGGCTGGCGCTGGAGATGGCCGGCTACGCGTACGTCCTCACCGTCGGCTCGATCACCGCGGAGGGACCGGCCGCGGAACTGGCCGGCGACGAGACCATCCGCAAGGCATACCTGGCGCTGTGAGGAGGACGAGATGCGACACCTGATCCAGACGCTCATCGACGGCGTCGCCAGCGGCATGATCTACGGCAGCCTCGCGCTCGCGCTCGTGCTGATCCACCGGGCCACCCGGATCCCCAACTTCGCCCAGGGCGAGATGGCGATGCTGTCCTCCTACATCGCCTGGGAGCTGATCGCCAACGGCGTCCCCTGGGCCGCCGCGGTCGCGATCACCCTGGTCGTGTCGATGGCCGGCGGCTACGGGCTGCAGCGGGGCCTCATCCGCTGGGTCGAGCGAGGCGCCCACCTGACCCAGGTGATGGTGACGCTGGGCGTGCTCATGGTGGTGAACGGCTCGGTCGGCCTGCTGTGGGGCTACTCGCCCAAGACGCTCGACAGCCCGTTCCCCTCCGGCGCGGTGCGGATCGGCGGGATCGTGACGTCCTGGCAGGCGATCGGCATGGTCCTGGTGACCCTCGGGATGCTCCTCCTGCTCTACCTGCTGCTGAGCCGCTCCCGGCTCGGCCTGCGGCTCCGCGCCGCGGCGCAGAACCCCACCTCGGCCCGGCTGGCCGGGATCGACGTCGGGCGCGCGTACGGGATCGGCTGGGGCCTGTCGGCGGTGGTCGGCGCCGCGGCCGGGGTGATGGTCGCCCCGCAGACCGGGCTCGACCCGAACTTCATGTTCCCCGTGCTGCTGTACGCCTTCGCGGGGGCCACGGTCGGCGGCTTCGACTCGCCCGGCGGCGCGGTCCTCGGCGGTGTCCTGGTCGGCGTCGTCGAGGCCCTGACCGCGACGTACGTCGGGTTCATCGGCACCGAGCTGTCCCTCACCGTCGCGCTGGTGACGATCGTCGCGGTGCTCCTCGTCCGCCCGCAGGGCCTGTTCGGCAGGAAAGAGGTGGCGCGGGTATGACCGGGAGCAGGAACGCACTGCTGAGAGCGGCGGCGCTCGTCGCGATGGTCGCGTGCACGTTCACCGTGAGCGACTACGAGCTGAGCCTGTTCGCCCAGGTCGCGCTGACCGCGGTCGCGCTGCTCGGGCTGAACCTCCTGGTCGGCTACTGCGGTCAGCTCTCGCTGGGCCACGGCGCGTTCTACGCCATCGGCGCGTACACGGCCGCGATCCTCATCACCCGTACGAGCGTGGGCTACCTCTGGACGCTGCCGGCCGCCGCCGTGGTCGGCTTCCTCGTCGGGCTGGTCGTCGGGATCCCGGCCGTACGGCTGCGCGGGTTCAGCCTCGCGCTCGTCACGCTGGCGCTCGCGATCGCCCTGCCACAACTGCTGAAACGCTTCGGCAGCGTGACCGGCGGCCAGCTCGGCATCACCGTGCCACGGCCCGCCCCGCCCGGCGGCCTCACGACCGACCAGTGGACCTACCTCATCGCGGTCGTCGTGGTCTTCGTCGTCTTCCTCGGCGTACGCAACCTCGTGTCGAGCCGGATCGGCTCGGCCCTGGTCGCGGTGCGCGACAACGAGCCGGCCGCCGGTGCGATGGGCATCGCGGTCGCCCGTACCAAGGTCATGACGTTCGCGGTCAGCGCCGGCCTCACCAGCCTCGCCGGCGGGCTCGCCACGCTCGTGACCGGATACGTCAGCCCGGACAGCTTCAACATGCTCCTGTCGGTCAACCTCGTCGCCGGCATCGTCCTCGGCGGGCTCGGCACCGTGTGGGGCGCGGTGATCGGCGCGGCGTTCCTGACCTTCCTGCCGCTCTACACCACCGACATCTCCCAGACCGCGCCCGGCATCGTCAACGGCCTGGTCATCATCGCCTTCCTCCTGCTGCTCCCCGACGGCGTGGCGGGCTTCCTGACACGCCACGCGCGGCGCCTCCGTTCCCGGATCGGCACGCCGCGCTCCTCATCCGTCCCAGACTCCGAACCCGACTCCGAACCCGTTCGTACCTGACCCCATCATCGGCGGACCGCGGGTGACCCTTCCGGCACCCGCGGGGGTCAGCCACACCCCGAATCAGAAGTCTCCCCAACAGAAGGGCAGTCCCATGCGCGAACACCTGCGGGTCGGGGCCATGGCCGTCGCGGCCGTCTCGGCACTGGCGCTCTCGGGCTGTGGCCGGTCCTCGGGCGGCGGCTCGGCCGACCCGGGAATCACCGACACGACCGTCAAGCTCGGCGCGTTCTCGCCGCTGTCCGGGCCCGGCGCCGTGGCCAGCACCGCGACCAAGGGCAGCCAGGCGTACTTCAAGTACCTCAACGCCGAGAAGGGTGGCGTCACGTTCGCGGACGGGAAGACCCGCAAGATCGACTACACCGTCTACGACAGCCAGAACTCGCCGGCGGTCGCCCTCCAGGAGACGCGCAAGCTCGTCGAGCGGGACAAGGTGTTCGCCACGTACGGCGACAACGGCACGGCGACGAACCTCGCGGTCCGCGACTACCTCAACCAGCAGAAGACCCCGCAGCTCTTCCTGGTCGGCGGCGCGAGCGCGTTCGGCGCCGACAGCGCGAAGTACCCCTGGACGATGCCCTGGCAGCTCGACTACCTCTCCCAGGGCAAGGCGATGGGCCAGTACCTCGTCAAGACCAAGCCGTCGGCGAAGATCGCGGTCCTCTACCAGAACGACGACTACGGCAAGGACTACGTCAAGGGCTTCAAGGAGGGGCTCGGCGCCAAGGCGAGCCAGATCGTGAAGGAGTCGAGCTATGAGCTCACCGACTCCACGGTCAACAACCAGATCTCCAACCTCAAGGACAGCGGCGCCGACACTTTCGCCGACTTCAGCATCGACAAGTTCACCACTCAGGCGATCAAGCAGTCCGCCGCGCTCGACTGGCATCCGCTGCACCTGCTCGGCAGTTCGGGCACCGCTGTCGTGCCGGCCACCGGCGCGCTCGGCAAGGGCATCATCAGCACCGCCTACCTGAAGGTCGTGACCGACCCGACGCTGGCCACCGACCCGGCCGTCACCGAGTACCGCCGGATCATCGGAAAGTACGCCGGCGCGGGCGTCCCGGCGGACGACCAGGGCGTGGTGTACGGCGTGGCCGAGGCGCAGACGCTGGAGCACGTGCTGGAGCAGACCAAGGCGCCGACCCGCACCGCGCTGATGGACGCCGCCAAGAGCATCAAGGGCTACGTCTGCCCGCTGCTGCTGAACGGCATGACGGTCGACACCTCGCCGACGGACTACTTCCCGCTCCAGCAGAGCCAGGTCCGTGAGTTCGACGGCAAGACCTGGGAGCTCAAGGGAGGCGTCATCGATGCCGCGGCCGGCTGACCTCGCCGGGCGGGTGTGCGTGGTCACCGGTGCCGGACGCGGGCTCGGCCGCGCGTACGCCGGCGACCTGGCCGCGCGCGGCGCGAGCGTCGTGGTCAACGACGTGGGCGCCGCGCTGGACGGGAGCGGCGGCGACGGCTCCCTGGCCGAGTCGGCCGCCGCGGAGATCCGGGCGGCCGGCGGCGAGGCGGTGGCCAGCACCGACGACGTCGGCGACTGGGACGGCGCCGCCGCGCTCATCGACCAGGCGGTCCGGTGCTACGGGCGGCTCGACGTGCTCGTCAACAACGCGGGGATCCTGCGGGACCGGACCATCGCGAAGATGAGCGAGGAGGAGTGGGACTCGGTGCTCCGCGTCCATCTCAAGGCCACCTACGCCACGACTCGCTGGGCGACCCGGCACTGGCGCGATCGCGCCGGTTCCGGGGCCGTCCACGGCCGCCTGATCAACACCACCTCGGTGTCCGGGCTGTTCGGCAATCCCGGGCAGGCCAACTACGCGGCGGCGAAGGCGGGCATCGCGGCGTTCACCACGGTCGCCGCGCTCGAACTGGCCCGCCTCGGCGTCACGGCCAACGCCGTCTCGCCCGGGGCCGCCACCCGCATGACGGCCACCATCCCCGGCCGGACCGGTGGGGAGCAGGACGACCGGCGCTCGCCGCGCTGGGTGGCCGCGGTGGTCGGGTGGCTGGCCTCGCGGAGCTCGGACGGTGTCACGGGGCGCGTCTTCCTCACCTCCGGTCGCCGGCTCGCGGTGGCCGAGGGCTGGCACGTGGGACCGTTCGCGGACCCGGTCGCCGAGCCCGGCGAGGTCGACACGGTGCTCCGCGGCCTGCTGTCGCGGGCCCGGCCGGAGGCCGACCTGTACGGCGGCGAACGGGCCGCGCCGGAGATGGCCGCGGACCCGGCCGGCGGCCGCACGTGACGGAGACGCGCGTCGCGACGCGGCCGTGGTCGAGCCCGCCGCCCGAGCCGGTCCCGACCCCGCAGACGGTTCCATACTGGGAGTTCACCGCGCGGGGGATCCTGGCGCTGCGGCGCTGCCGCTCGTGCGCGGCCGTCTTCCACCGGCCGGTGGGCGGCTGCCCGGAGTGCGGCGCGGAGGAGGCCGCGTGGTTCCCCGCCTCGGGGCGGGCCACGCTGTTCTCGTACGTGATCGTGCACCGGGGCGAGGGCGCCTTCGCCGACCGCGTCCCGTACGCGGTGGCACTGGTCCGGCTCGCCGAGGGCCCGGTCATGGTGACCGGCGTCGTGGACGTCGCGCAGACGCCGGAGGCGCTCCGGCTGGACATGCCGTTGCGGGTCCGCTTCGAGCCCCGGGGCGGGTACGCGCTGCCGGTGTTCGCCCCCGAACCGGAGGCGGGCCCGTGAGCGGTGTGGCGATCGTCGGCGCCGCCGAGACCGACCGGATCGGGTCGGTCCCGGACCGGTCCGCCCTGGAGCTCGCGGTCGAGGCGGGCCGCCGGGCGCTGGCCGACGCCGGCCTGGGAGCCGCCGCCATCGACGGCGTGGCCGGGGCGTCGGTTCCGCAGCAGGTCGCGTACGCCCTCGGGATCGAGCCGCGCTGGATCGACACCACCAACGTCGGCGGGTGCTCGTTCCTGGCGCACGTACGCCACGCGGCGGCGGCGATCCATGCCGGGTACGCGAGCACCGTCCTGATCACCCATGGCGAGTCGGGACGGTCGCGGGTCGGCACGCCGCCACGGCCGCCCGACCCGGCGTCGCTCACCGGGCAGTTCGAGGCGCCGTACGGCGCGCGGGCGCCCTTCACCCGCTTCACATTGCCCGCGCTGCGGTACATGAAGACGTACGGGCTGACCGGGGAGCACCTGGCGGCCGTCGCGGTCGCGCAGCGGCGGTGGGCGGCCCGCAACCCGCGGGCGATGCGGCGGGAGCCGCTCACGGTGGCCGGCGTCCTGGCCTCCCCGCTCGTCGCCTACCCCTTCCACCGCCCGGAGTGCTGCCTGGTCACCGACGGCGGCGGCGCGCTGGTGGTGTCCGCTGCGGAGCGCGCGGGAGACGCCGCGCGGGCGGTGCGGGTGCTCGGCACCGGGGAGAGCCTGGAGGCCCCGCTCGTGGCCGGCATGGCCGACTTCACCTCCTCGGCGGCGGCGCGCCGCGCGGCGGCCGACGCCTTCGGTGAGGCCGGGCTGACGCCCGCCGACGTGGACCACGTCATGTGCTACGACGCGTTCGCGCACCTGCCGATGGTGGGGCTGGAGAGCATGGGCTTCCTGGAACCGGGCGCGGCGGGGGGCTTCTACGCCGGAGGCTGCGCGAGTCCCGGCGGCACGCTGCCGGTGAACACCAACGGCGGCGGCCTGTCCTACACCCACACCGGCATGTACGGGATGTTCGCGATCCAGGAGGCGGTCCGGCAGCTGCGCGGCGAGGCCGCGGCGCAGGTGCCGGGCGTGGAGGTCAGCACCGTGCTCGGATTCGGTGGGATGTTCGCCGCCGCGGCGGTGTTGGTGCTGGCCAGATGGGGTGAGCGGCCCTCGGGCTCCCTTGACCGGGCGACGGCGGCGCGCGTACCGTGACAACCACTGAATAAAATGTGATTTCACTGACTAGAATTGAGAGTGCTCGGATGGTCGAACAGCATGTCGCGGTCGAGACCGACGGTCCGGTCGCGGTCGTCATCCTGGACCGGCCGGAGCGCCGCAACGCCTACACGCCGCTGATGGGCGGGCAGCTCGGCGCGGCGCTCGTCGAACTGGACGCCGACCCGGCGATCCGGGCGATCGTGGTGACCGGGCGGGGCGAGCACTTCAGCGTCGGCGCCGACCTGGACGTCGACTGGCGCGAGCGCGGGGCGCACGACGTCGAGTCCCTGGACGATCCCGCCACGGCGCCGTGGAACCTCGCCACGCCGATCATCGGGGCGATCAACGGCGACGCGATCGGGGTGGCGCTGACCTGGGCCATGCAGTGGGACATCCGCGTCGTCGCCGAGGACGCGCGGCTGGCGTTCTCCTTCAACCGCATCGGGATCATCCCCGACCGCAACTCCACCTGGCTGCTGCCCCGGCTGATCGGCTTCTCGGCCGCCATGGACCTGCTCCTGACCGGGCGCACGATCACCGGATCCGAGGGACACCGCCTCGGCCTGGCCACCCGCCTCGTTCCCGCCGGCGCGGTGCTGGAGGAGGCGGTGGGCATCGCCCGTGACATCGCCGTCCGCTGCGCCCCTGTGTCGGTGAGCGTGACCAAGCGGCTCATGTACGAGTTCCTGGAGGAGACCGACCGGGTGCACGCCTACAACTACGAACGCCGGACCCTCAACTGGGTGCGCACGCTCGGGGAGACCCTGCGCGGCATCGCGGCCTTCAAGTCCCGCGGCGCCCCGAAGTGGGGGACCGAAAAGTCGGTCCGCATCCCGGCGGAGCTGCGATGACGGCGGACGCCCCGGGCATCGGGAGGCTGCTCGCACCGCGCACCGTCGCGGTCCTGGGGTCGCTGTCCCGCGAGAGCGGGCTGGGCGCCCGCACGGTACGCCACCTGCGCGACTCCGGCTTCCCCGGCCGGATCATCACCGCTCGCAGCGCCGAAGAGGTGCCCGGCGAGGTCGACGTCGCCGTGGTCGCGGTGCCGGCGGCGGCCGTCCCGGAGATCGTGGACGGGCTCGACGGCCGCGCGGCCCACATCGTCGTCTACTCCTCCGGTTTCGAGGAGGCCGGCGGCGCCGCGCTGAAGGTCGCCTCGGGCCGTACCCGGATCATCGGGCCGAACTCCGTCGGCCTCTACCACGCGCCGTCCCGCGCCGTGCTCACCTTCGCGGCCGCCTTCGACGACATGACCGAGTGCCGGCACGGCAGCGGCGTGGTCCTCCTTTCCCAGAGCGGGGCCTTCGGCGCCCGGCTGGTGCGCTCGGCCCGCCGGTACGGCCTCGACCTCGACGGGTTCGTCGGCACCGGCAACGAGACCGACTACGGAGCCTGCGACATCGGCGCCGCGCTCGTGGCCGACCCTGAGCACCGGCCGCGCGTCCTGGCGCTCTACCTGGAGAGCGTGCGCGACGGCGGCGCGCTCGAACGCCTGCTGCGCACCGCGGACGAGGCCGGGGTCCCGGTGATCACGCTGCTGGGCGGCTCGTCGGCGGCCGGCGCGGACGCGGCACGCTCCCACACGGCCGCGGTCAGCCCGGACCACGCCGTCGCCACCGAACTCTGCTGCCGGTACGGCGCCGTTCCGGTCACCTCCGACCGCGAGCTGGTCGAGGCGGCGGTCGGGCTGTCGCTGCTCGGGCGGGCCCGAGGCGGGCGCGTCGGCATCATCACCGGCTCCGGCGGCGCCGGCGTCGTCGCCGCCGACATGCTGGCCGCCACCGGGCTGCGGCCGGTGGAGCTGACCGAGCCCACGAGGGACGGCCTCGGCCGGCTGCTCCCGTCGTACGCCTCCACGGCCAACCCGGTCGACGTCACCGCGCAGGTCATCGGCGACACCGCCGCCGTGGCCTCCGTGACGGGCCTGCTGGCCGCCTCCGGTGAGGTCGACTCGGTGCTCGTCATCGGCCGGGCCGAACAGGCGGCGGCCGTCGCCGAGGCCGGCGGCCCGGACGTACCGGTCGTCACCACCGTGCTGGACGGCGACGCGACGAGCGTACGGGCGAGCGTCGCGGCCGGCCTGGCGGTGCTCCCGAGCCTGTCGGCGGCGTGCGCGGCGCTGCACGCGGTCACGCCCTCCGGCGAGCGTACGGACGCCTCGTCCGCGGACGGTCGCCGGCCGCTCACGGACCTTCCCGCGCCGCCGCCCGCCGAGGTCACCGGGACCGACACCGCCGCCGGCCTGCGGTTCGTCGCCGCCGGAGGAGTGCGGGTGGCCCCCTGGCGGGAGGCGTCCGACGTCTCCGAGGCGCTCGCGGCCACGGCCGACCTCGGCGGCCCGATCGTCATGAAGGCCAACCTGCCCGCGGAGGCGCACAAGGCGGCACGCGGTGGCGTACGGCTCGACCTGCGTGCCCCGGACGTCGCGGAGGCGGCCGGGGAACTGCTGCGGCTCGCACCGTCCGTGATCGTCGCCCGGCAGCTGCGCGCGGGGCCGGAACTCATCGTCGGCGTCCGCCGCGACCCTGTCTTCGGCCTGGTCGTGGTGGCCGGGCTCGGCGGCGGCGACGTCGAGCTCATCGGACGCGTCGTGACCGTACCCGCCTCGGTCTCCGCGGACGGACTCGCCGACCGGCTCGCGGCGGAGGTGTTCGACCGGGGCGGCCCCCGCTACCGGCACCTTCCCGCGCTGCTCGCCGGGACCGCCGCCATCTTGGTCGGCCTCGCCCGGCGGTCCGGCCTCGACCTGGTCGAATGCAATCCGCTGGTCGAGATGGACAACGAACTCATCGCACTCGACGCAAGGGTGGTCTCGCCATGACCGAACAGGCCGGCAAGCTCCAGGAATCGTTCTTCGACCCCGAGCTCGACGTGTGGGACCCCGTCCCGCCGCCGGTCGAGCCCGGCGAGGACGGCTCGTGGGGGGAGCTGTCGGCGGAGCAGAGCCGGATCCGCGCACAGGCCAGGGAGGTCGCCGAGCGTGAGCTGCGGCCGTGGGCCCGGTACTGGGACGAGAACGAGGAGTTCCCGGCCCGGTCGCTGAGCGCCGTACGGGAGACCGGGCTGCTCGGCCTGTGCGTGCCGGCCGAGTACGGCGGGCGCGGAATGGGATTGTTCGAGGGCTGCCTGGTCGTGGAGGAGCTGGCACGCGCGTGCCTGTCCAGCGCGATGGCCGTCCAGCCGTTCCTGAACGGGCCGTGGCGCGCGGTGTACGTCCTGGGCGATGACGAGCAGCGCCGGCGGCTGCTGCCCGGCGTCGCCGACGGCACCCGGCACTTCGCGATCGCGATGAGCGAGCCGGGCGCCGGCACGGCAGGCACCGACCTGCGGGCGGAGCTGCGTCCCGACGGGTCGGGGTTCCGGCTGCACGGCGTGAAGAGCTGGGTCACCGGCGGCCGTGAGGCCGACACCACCATCGTGTTCTGCCGCGCGCCGGGCACGGTGGGCCCGTACGGCATCGGCGCCGTCCTCATCGAGGGCCGCCCGGAGGGAATGGCCGAGCCGCACGTCGACCCCAAGATGGGCATCCGCGGCGTGGCCGAGTGCACGCTCCGCTTCGACGGCGTGCGCATCGAGCCCGAGGACGTGCTGGTGATGCCGGAGGCGGGTGCCAAGAAGGGCGCCGAGATCCTGGTCAACCAGTTCAACCCGGAGCGGTGCGGCAACGCCGCGATGTGCACGGGCCTGGCCCAGGCGGCGCTGGAGGCCAGCGTGGGGCACCTGAAGGCGCGGCGGCAGTTCGACCGCCCGCTCGCCGACTTCCAGGGTCTCCAGTGGATGGTCGCCGACATGAGCCTGGACGTCGAGGTCTCCCGGATGCTGGTCTGGCGCGCGGCGCGGGCGAACACCTCGGGCTTCCCGCCGCAGCGCGAGACGGTCATGGCCAAGCTGTACTCCAGCGAGATGGTGCAGCGGGTCACCAACCAGGCCATCCAGATCCACGGCGCGCGGGGCTACTCCCGCCGCTGGCCGGTCGAGCGGCTCTTCCGCGACGGGCGTGGCCTGGCCATGGGCGGCGGCACGGCCGAGGTGATGCGGAACATGCTCGCCGCCATCGCCCTGGAGCGCCGCGTCAGCCAGCGGGTCCCGACCTCATGAGCGAGCGGAGCGAAGGCACGGCGCCCCCGGTCACTCCTCCGGTGAAGGAGTTCCGTGCGCTGCTGGCCGCGAAGCTGCCCGCCGAGTGGGTCGCGGCCGTGGGCGACGGCGACACCGCGCGGATCGAGGAGCTCGCCGCGTCGGAGCTCGGGCCGCCCGCCGTACGCGCGGTGGCCGCGCGCGGCTGGCTCACCCCCGAGTGGCCGGCGGAGTACGGCGGGCGCGGGCTCGCCCCGGACGAGGCCGTGGAGATCCGCCGTGAGCTGCGGCGATGGCGCGTCGGCGACGTCTCCAGCGCGATCGGCACCGCGTGGGTCGGGCCGGCGATCCTGAGGTTCGGCGACGAGCACCTCCGGCGGAGGCTGCTGCCGCGGATCGCCCGCAACGAGGCCCTGTGGTGCCAGCTCTTCAGCGAGTCCGAGGCCGGCTCCGACCTGGCCGGCGTCCGTACGCGAGGGCGCCGGGAGGGGAAGGACTGGATCCTCACCGGCGGGAAGATGTGGACGAGCCGGGCGAACCTGGCGCGCTGGGGCCTGGCGCTAGTGCGCACCGACCCGTCGGCGGCCAAGCACGCCGGCCTCACCTGCTTCTGCGTGGACATGTCCACCCCCGGCCTGTCCATCCACCCGATCCGGCAGATGACCGGGGACCACGAGTTCTTCGAGGTCCGGCTGGACGACTGCGTGGTCCCCGACGCGCTGCGGCTCGGCGCGCCCGGCCAGGGCTGGGAGGTCGTACGCGCCGTGCTCGCCTTCGAGCGGCAGGCGGGCTCGGGCGTGGGCGCCGCGCCGCCGGGATCGGTGGTCGGCCGGGGCGTCGACGAGCTGATCGAGCACGTACGCGGCACGCTCGACCCGGTGCGGGCGGACGAGGTGGTGCGGATCGCCATGGAGAGCCGCCTGGTGGAGCTGAACAACCGGCGTACGGCGACGGAGCGCGCCGCCGGCCGCACGCCGCCCGAGGGCCCGTTCAACAAGATCCTCCAGGCCGAGCACAGCAAGCGGTTGCAGCGGCTCTTCGTCGGCCTCGGCGGCATCGGCGCCGTCGCGCGCGACCCCGGCGACGCCTGGGCGGGCGCCAACAGCTGGGCGTTCCTGCGGGTCCAGGCCAAGACGATCGCCGGCGGCACCTCGGAGGTCCTGCGCGGCCAGCTCGCCGAACGCGTCCTCGGCCTTCCCCGCGACCCCGACCCGACCCGCTCCCTGCCCTGGCAGGACACGGTCTCCGGCGGCGGCACGGAGGCGGGCCGGTGAAGCTGCGCCTGTGCGTCAACTGGCTCCCGATCACGCCCGAGCTGACCCGCGGGCTCGCCCGCCGGGTCGAGCGCGCCGGCCTGTGGGGGCTCGGGATCGGCGACTCGCCGAACTACGGCGAGCTGTACACGGCCTGCGCCGACGCCCTGTCGGCGACCGACGCACTCGCCGTGCTGACCAGCGTCACCAACCCCGTGACCCGGCACGTCTCCGTGCACGTCAGCGCGGCGCGCACCTACGGCGGCCGGCTGGCCATCGGCATGGGGCGGGGCGACTCCGCGGTCCGTACCTTCGGCCTGCGCCCGGCCACGCTCCCCGAGCTCGAACGGACGCTGGAGTCCCTGCGGGAGGCCGTCCCCGAGGCCCCGCTGCTCGTGGCCGCCGGCGGGCCCGCGGCGGCGAGAGTCGCCGGCCGCGCCGCCGGCGGCGTGATCTGCGGCGCCGGGCGCGACCCCCAGGCCCTGGCCGGCCTCGCGGGCGCCGCGCGCGAGGCCGCCGGGCGGCCCGTCGACCGGTGGGCCTCCGTACGCCTGGCCGTGGCCCGCACGCCCGCCGAGGTCCCCGGGCTGCGGAGCCGGATTTTGCCCCGCGCGATCAGCGCGGCGCGGTTCAACTTCGGCCGCGACCTCGCCGGGAAGAACGTCCCGGACGCTCTCCAGGAGGTGCTCACCGCCCGGTTCGCCGCCTACGACTTCGCCTGGCACGGCCGCGCGGGCGGGACGCCCACGGCACGGATGTTCGCCGACCGGCCGGACGTCGAGGAGTACCTGCTCGACCGGTTCGCCGTCGTCGGCACCGCGCAGGACTGCCGCGACCGGCTGGCCGACCTGCACCGGCACGTGGACGGGATCTTCCTGTCCTTGCTGTTCGAGGACGTCCTCGAACAGGCCGACCGCCTCGCGGACCTGTTCACCCCCGACGAACTGGAGACGCTCGGCCGATGATGCTGAACCCGACCGGCGAGCAGCTCGCCTTCAAGGCCGAGGTGCGCCGTTTCCTCGAACGGTCCGCCCCGCTGTCCCGTACGCGCGAGTTCCTGGAGGCCTCACCCGGCTACGACACCGCCGCCTGGGACGGCCTCGGGCGCCTCGGCGCCCAGGGCCTGCTGATCCCCGAGGCGTACGGCGGGGCCGGCGCGGGCGTCGTCGAGGCCGCCCTCACGAGCGAGGAGATGGGCCGGGTCCTGTACGCCTCGCCGTACCTGTCCAGTGCCGTCCTCGCCGCGCGCCTGCTGGCGGGGCTCGGCGACGAGCGGGCGATGAAGGAGCACCTTCCCGGGATCGCCTCCGGGCGCACGGTGGCGACCGTGGCGTTCCTGGACGACCGGGGGCACTGGAACCCCTGCCGGATCGGCGTACGGGCCGAGCCCGCCGGGACCGGCTGGCGGCTCCTGGGCCGGGCGCCCTTCGTCACCGACGCGGCGGCCTCCCTCGTGCTGGTGGTGGCGGCCACGCCCGACGGCCTCGGAGTCTTCGCCGCCGACGGCGCCGGGCGCCGGGTCGAGCCGCTGGAGTGCCTGGACACGACCCAGCCGCTGAGCCGGCTCGATCTGGAGGGCGTGGCCGCCGACCGGATCGGCGCGGACGCCGACGTCGAGGCGGTCATGGACGACGTCGTGCGCGTGGCGCTGGCCTGCGTGACCGCGGCGCAGCTCGGCGGCGCGGAACGGTGCCTGGAGACGGCCGTGGCGTACGCGAAGGCGCGCGTGCAGTTCGGCCGGCCGATCGGGGCGTTCCAGGCGATCAAGCATCGGTGCGCGGACATG
Organism: Actinomadura sp. DC4; assembly: GCF_030406325.1. Classification (GTDB taxonomy): domain Bacteria; phylum Actinomycetota; class Actinomycetes; order Streptosporangiales; family Streptosporangiaceae; genus Actinoallomurus. Next base: position 31,709 of record NZ_JAUEQY010000018.1, read on the forward strand.
TACATCCGGGTGCAGTCCGCCCGCTCGGCAGTGCACCACCTGGTCGAGGCCGTGCGGACGTCGGCGCCCGAGGCCGCGGACGCCGCCCACCTGGCCAAGGCGTACTGCTCGGAGACCGCCTTCGCCTGCGCCACCGACAACGTCCAGATCCACGGCGGCATCGGCTTCACCTGGGAGCACGACGCCCACCTCTACCTCAAGCGGGCCGAGGCGTCCGGGCATCTGCTCGGCGACGCGATCCACCATCGCGGCGCGCTGGCCCGGAGCATGGGCCTCCTGGCGGAGGAGGGCGAATGAGGAGCTTCTCCGCGTACGCGGCCGGCGACCCGTCCCGCGTCGCGATCGTCGACCGCGACGGCAGCCGGATCACCTACGCCGAGCTGGCCGGGCGGGCCGACCGCCTGTCGCGGGCCATCGCCGCGGCGGGCCCGGGCCGTCCCGCGACCGTCGCGGCGCTGCTGCCGAACGCGGCGGTCATGCTGCTGGCCGAGCGGGCCACCCTGCAGCTGCCGACGTACTTCACGCCGGTCAACTGGCACCTCACCGCGGGTGAGGCGGCCTACATCATCCAGGACTCGGCCGCCGAGCTGCTGCTGACCGCGGGGGAGTTCCTGGCGACGGCGCTGGCGGCGGCCGACGAGGCCGGGCTGGCGCGCGAGCGGGTGATCGTCCTCGACGGGGCCGCGCGGGACGGGGCCCGCACGCTGGCCGAGTTCACCGCAGGGCAGCCCGCGACGCCTCCGGCGGGACGCTCCGCCGGGCAGCGCATGCTCTACACGTCGGGCACCACCGGCCGGCCCAAGGGCGTACGCCGGCGGCTGCCCGAGGTCTCGCCCGAGAAGGCGGCCGCGACGGTCCTGGCCCGCGCGGAGCTGTACGGCGCCGCGCACGAGGACGGCACCTACCTGTCGGTCGCCCCGCTCTACCACGCGGCTCCGCTGGCCTACGCGGTACAGTCCCTGGAGGCCGGGCACACCGTGGTGATGCTGCCCAGGTGGGATCCGGCCGAGGCGCTGCGCGCGATCGCCGAACACGGGGTGACCTGGACCTATCTGGTGCCGCTGATGTTCGCCGAGCTGCTGGCCCTCGAACCCGGGGCGCGCGGAGCGTACGACATCGGCTCGCTCCGGTCCGTCGTGCACACCGCGGCCCCGTGCCCCGAACCGCTCAAACGGGCGATGATCGAGTGGTTCGGCCCGATCCTGGCCGAGATCTACGGAGGCACCGAGGGCGGCGCGACCTTCATCGACTCGCGGGACTGGCTGGCCCATCCGGGCAGCGTGGGCCGGGCCAGGGCCGGCGTCCGGCTGAGCGTCCTGGACGAGGCGGGCACGGAGCTCGGCCCCGGAGAGATCGGCACGGTCTACTTCTCCGGGCCGGCCGACTTCGAGTACTGGAACGACCCGGACAAGACCGCCACGACCCGTACCGGCGGCCTGACCACGCTGGGCGACATCGGCTACCTCGACGAGGACGGCTACCTGTTCCTGCGCGACCGGGCCTCCGACGTCATCGTCTCCGGCGGCGTGAACATCTACCCGGCCGAGATCGAGCAGGTCCTCCTGCGGCACCCCGGCGTCGCCGACGTGTGCGTCGTCGGCGCCCCGGACGAGCGGTGGGGCGAACGCGTCTTCGCCGCGGTCGTCCCACGGGACGGCGTGCCGCCCTCGGACGAGCTGGCGCGGTCGATCCAGGACTTCCTGCGCGAGCGCATCGCGGGGTACAAGGTGCCCAGGGACATCGAGTTCCGGTCCTCGGTGCCCCGCTCGGAGGTCGGCAAGCTGCTGCGCCGGGGCGTGCGCGAGGCCCTGTGGCGCGACGCCGGGAGCCGGCTGTGACCCAGGGCGGGCCGGAGATCGCGGTGAACGTCGACCTGACCGCCCCCGCGGCCGCTCTGCGCGGCTACCTGCGGGACGTCGAGGCCGCCGGCGCGGACATGATCTGGGTCCCGGAGGCCTACGGCCGCGACGCGTCCACCGTGCTCGGCTACTGTGCCGCGGTGACCGGTCTCCGCCTCGGCAGCGCGGTCATGAACGTCTTCAGCCGTACGCCCGCGCTGCTCGCGCAGACGGCGGCGTCGCTGGACGAGCTGACCGGCGGGCGCTTCGAACTCGGCCTCGGCGCGTCCGGCCCGCAGGTCGTCGAGGGGTGGCACGGGCTGGCGTTCGAGCGGCCGCTCCTGCGCACCCGCGAGGTGGTCGAGGTGTGCCGGCGGGTCTGGCGCCGCGAGGTCGTCCGGTACGAGGGTGAGACCGTGCGCCTGCCGTACGGCGACGGTCTCGGCAAACCGCTCAAGCTGATGACCCGGCCGGTGCGCGAGGACATCCCGATCTGGCTGGCGGGCCTCGGCCCCCGCAACGTACGGATGATCGCGGAGATCGCGCACGGGTGGCTTCCGTCGCTCTTCATCCCCGAGCGGGCGGCCGGCGTCTGGGGCGCCGCGCTGGCCGAGGGCGGGGCCGCGCGCGACCCGGGCCTGCCGCCCCTCCAGGTCTGCGCGGGCGCCCACGTCGAGGTGACCGGGAGCGGCGCCGCGGCGGCGCTGGAGGCGCGTGACCGGGCGCGCCCGTCGCTCGCCCGCTACGTCGGCGGCATGGGCGCCGCCGCCGCGAACTTCTACAACGACCTGGTCCGCCGGTACGGCTTCGGCGACGCCGCCGAGACGGTCCAGCGCCTCTACCTCGCGGGCCGCACGGACGCCGCGGCCGACGCGCTCCCGGCCGAGCTGGTGGAGGCGCTGACCGTCTGCGGGCCGCCGTCGTACGTGCGCGACCGGCTGGCGGCCTACCGGGAGGCGGGAGTCACGATCTTCCGCGTCAACGTCAACGCGGGCTCGGACGGCGCGCGCGCCGTCGAGCGGATCCGCCGGCTGGCGGCCTGATGATCCTTCGATGTGACGAGGAGACGTCCCATGCGGCGAACCATCTACGGACCGGAGCACCTCGACTTCGCGGGCGTGCTGGACGCGTTCCTGAACAAGCACGTCGTGCCGCACATGACCGAGTGGGAGGAGGCCGGGCAGGTACCCCGGAGCCTCTACCGTGAGGCCGCCGCGCTGGGCGTCGCCGGCATCCAGGCGCCGGTGGAGTACGGCGGCGCCGGCGAGTCGACGTTCCTGTTCAACTGCGTTGTGACCGAGCGGGTCGCCTACCGGCGGGCGACGCTCGGGTCCCTCCGGGTGCACACCGACGTGGTCATGCCCTACATCGTGAAGTACGGCACCGAGGAGCAGCACCGGCGCTGGCTGCCCGGCATGGCCTCCGCCGAGAAGATGACGGCGATCGCGATGACCGAGCCGGGGACCGGCTCCGACCTGGCCGGGATGGCGACGACCGCGCGCCGGGCCGAGGGCGGCTGGGTGCTGAACGGGGCCAAGACCTTCATCACCGGCGGCAGCCAGGCCGACCTGATCGTGGTCGTGGCCCGCACGTCCGAGCCGGAGAACCGGCGCGGCGGGCTGTCGCTGCTCGTGGTCGAGGACGGCATGCCGGGCTTCGCCCGCGGACGCGCGCTCAAGAAGCTCGGCCTGCTCGCCCAGGACACCTCCGAGCTCTTCTTCGACGACGTGTTCGTGCCGGACGAGAACCTCCTCGGTGAGGAGGGGAAGGCCTTCGAGTACCTGACCGGGAACCTCGCCCAAGAGCGGCTGTCGATCGCGGTGAACGCCCAGGCGCAGGCCGTGGCGGCCATCGAGGTGACCACCGAGTACGTCGGCGGGCGCACGGTGTTCGGCCGGAGCCTGTCGGGCTTCCAGAACACGAAGTTCGTGCTGGCGGACCTGGAGACGCAGGTCAGCGCCGGGCAGACCTTCGTCGACCGGGCGATCGCCGACCACGAACGCGGCGAGCTCACCCCCGCCGACGCGGCGAAGGTGAAGCTGTTCTGCTCGGAGCTGCAGGGCCGGGTCACCGACGCGTGCCTGCAGCTGCACGGCGGCTACGGCTACGTCCGTGACTACGACATCTGCCGTCTGTACGCGGACGCCCGTGTGAGCCGCATCTACGGCGGCACCAGCGAGGTGATGAAGTCCATCATCGCCAAGTCGATGGGACTGTGAGGCTCAGCGCGCGGACGGCAGCGACGACGCCGGGACCGTCCCGCCGAACCGCTCGGTGAGGCGGCGGGCGGCCCGCGCGACCTCTTCGGCCGCCGCGTGACCGTGCTCGGGCACCGAGGTGGTCGGGATGGAGACGCCGACCGCGCCGACCGGCCGCCCCCGATGGTCGAAGACCGGGGCGGCGGCCCCCCACACGCCCGGCCAGCGGTCACCGGAGCCGCACGCGTAGCCGATCCGCGCGGTCTCGACCAGCTCTTGGTACAGCGCGCGCCGGTCGGCCGCGCTGAACGCGCGCTTCGCCTGCGTCTTGACGATCTCGTCGACCTCGTTCCTGGGCAGCCAGGCCATCACCGCGTGGCCGGTCATGGTGTCGAGCGTGGCGTAGCGTCCGCCGAGCGTGATGTGCGCGCGTACGGGCTTGTCCGGCTCGGCCTGCGCGACATAGGTGAGCCAGCCGCCCTCGAAGGCGGCGAAGACGACGGTCTCGTCGATGGCCTCGACCAGCTCCCGCAGGGTGCGCTCGGCCAGCTCGCCGGTGCCGGTCGAGTCCTTCACGGCGCATCCCAGCCGCCACATCAGCATGGTGGCCCGCCACTTGCGGTCCTCGTCCTGGGTGACGAACCCCTCGTCGCGCATCAGCCGCAGCATGCGCAGGAGCGTCGGGGGAGTGAGTCCTGTCCGGCCGGACAGCGCGGTGAGCGTCTGCGGCCCTTCCTCGCAGACCGCGATCAGCGCGCGCAGCGTCCGGTTGATCGCTCCGTCGCTCATGATCCCCATTCATTTCACTGAGCGGAGTTAGGTTTCGCTGGGTCATCCTATCGCTCGCCCTCTCTCGTGGCGAGCCGGACGCTCGTGATCGGCCCCGCCGCCGGTCCCCGTTCCACGCTCCGGCCCGGCGTGCCGGTGCCGTCCGGGCCGCGGTCGAAGTCCCCGATTGGCAGTCAGGCGTATTCTTATGTGTGCCATTTCGCGCCTTTAGTCGTTGAAATTTGCGGCGCGATAAGCCGCGTTTTGCCTGGTCGTAGCCACCGGCGTCGACTAGTGTCGGCCTTTTCTATGCCGTGGGCCTATCAAACGGACACGCATTGCGTTAAATATCTGCTTGGCGGGGCTATTGCGGCTCTGACGTTAATCGGGGAGATTCTCCAATGCAGGAACGGCTCATTGCCGCATGGGGACGATATCGCCGTAAGCGGCGCAGATTGCCGCAGCGGGTGACGGGTGGCGTGGCGGCGGTCGTTCTCGCGCTCGGCCCGGCGCAGGTCGCCGCCCGGCCCGTCGCGCACGCCGCCGCGGGCGGGCACCCGAAGCTCACGGTGTCCGCGCCGCGCACGACCCGGTCGGGCAGCGTCACGGTGCGCGGGCGTACCGCCGTCCGGAGCGTGGTCACGGTGTCCGGCGGCGTCCTCCCGGCCATGGCCGTCACCGGGCGCGACGGCACCTTCGCGGTCGAGGTCGGGCTGCGTCCCGGCCGGCGCAACCACCTGACGGTCCGGGCGTCCTCCGGCGGCCGGCGGCCGGCCAGGCGGGTGACGGTCGAGCAGCGGCCCGGCAAGGCCCGCGGACGAGCGACCGGCCGGGTGCTGGACGCCGCGACGCGCCGGCCGGTCGCCGTCGCGACGGCGAGCTACGGCACCCGGACCGCCAGGAGCGGCGGCGACGGCCGGTACACGCTCACCGGACTGCCCGACGGGCGGCTCACGATCGCCGTGCGCGCGCCCGGCCGGCTCGACGGCCTGACGGCGGCCGTGCTGTCCGGCGGCCGGGGACAGGCCGCCGACGCGTCGGTGCAGCGGCGCGCCGCGCCCGTACGGGTGGGGCCGCGCGGCGGCTCGTACTCCGGGAAGGGCTGGCGGGTGACGGTCCCGGCGGGCGCGGTCCGCAAGCGGACCGGCCTGAACCTGACGCCGCTGGCGGTCACCGGGATGAAGGACGCGTTCGGAACGGGCGTCCTCGACCTGTCACCCGACGGCCTGCGCTTCGCCAGGCCGATCACCGTGGCCGTCGATCCCGGCGCGTTCGGGCGCGACCCGGCCAGGACCGTGATCAGGGGCCTCGACTCCGGCCGCCTGACCGTGACCACACCGCGGACCAGGGTCGTCGGGAAGGAGATGGTGTTCCGGCTCGACCGGCTGGGTGGGCTCGAGGTGCGGGCCGACCTGCCGGAGACATCGTCCGGCGACGGCGCGTTCGACATCATGGTCCGCTACCGGCGGCCGCGCTGGGAGAGCGGCGACCTCAGCGGAGGCCGGGGCGGTCTAGGCGGCACGTCCGCCGCCGTCGGCTACACGAACGGCTCCGGCGAGCCGGGCACCTTCCTGGAGGTCCCCGGATCCCGTACTCCCGGGTCGTTCCTCGACACCGCGCCGAACGACCTGGCGCACACGTCGACCGGCAGTGACCAGACCGGCGTCCACGTCTATCCGATCCGGAGCTGAGACCGGGCGCGGCGCCCGGTCTCCTGAGGCCGGGCGTCGCGCCGCTACGATGGAAAAAATGCAGATCGGCGGAGGGGCTCGCCGTCATCCGCGGAGATTCCGCCAACGGTCCCTGTCTCGACGAGGCGGGCGGTGCGGGTGGGCCTGAGACTCCGTGATCTGACCGGCTCGGCGCACGAGTTGCCGTACAAATGGCCACCGCGCCGCCGTACGGCCCACGAGGAGAACCTCACCCGCCGGCGGACAGAGGCCGTCCGGCTGGTCGGCCGGCCCGGCTGCCCCGTGTGCCGCGCCCGTGGCGAGTCGCTCGGGCACTGGATGTCCGCGTTCGTCAACGAGAACCACACCGACGGCGACGTGATCGTCCGGTACCGGCGCTCGCTCGGGTTCTGCCCCGGCCACACGCGAGGGCTGCTGACCGGGCGTTCCGCCTCGTGGCTGATGCCCACCGTCCTGGAAGGGGCGCTCGCCGCGGGAGCGCGGATGCTGGCGGGCGGCCCGCGGGAGATCCTCGGCTGCCCGCTGTGCGAGAACCTCCGGCACGCCGAGGACGCCACGATCGCCACGCTCGGCCGCGCCTTTCCCGACGCCGCCGTACGCGACGCGTACGCCGAGGGCACGGGTACCTGCGCGCCGCACGCCGTACGGCTGGCCGGGATCCTGCCGTCGCGTCATCTGCCGGTGGTCGTCACGACTCTTCGCCGCAGGCTGGAGGAGCACGGGAGCGTCTCGGCCGTGGCGGGGACCGGCGCCGACGCCGCCGCCCGGCACGCCGTTCACGAGCGGGCCGCGGACGGAGTCCTGGCGGCGGAGAAGGCGGCGCTGGGGCGTTCGGCGTACGGGCTGGTCGAGACCGACATCGACACGGCCTGCTGTCCCGTCTGCCGGGCGGAGACCCGCGCCGCCTGGCGGTACCTGCGCTGGCTGCTCCGCACGGGCGACGGCGGCCCGGCGCGCGAGGACCGCGAGCTGTGCCCGCGCCACCTGCATGACGCCCGGCGGATCGATCCGGAGGGCGTACGGCCGGTGCTCGCGGCGATGACCGCGCTGTGGACCGGCCGGCTCGACCGGTCCTTGTCCGAGGCCCGGCACCGCGAGGCGCTCACGGCGATGCGCGGCCGGGCGTCGTGCCGCGCGTGCGCCGCCGCGGCCGGAGCGGGGCGACGGGCCGTACGGCTGCTGGAGATCGCCCTGGCCGACGACACGCTCGACGCGGCGTACGGGCGCTCCCACGGGGTCTGTCTTCGCCACGGCCTGACCTGGACCGGCTCGCGGGCCGGCCGCGTGCACGCGGTGCTCGGCGCCCGGCTGGAGATGGCCGTCTTCGAACTCGGCGAGAGCCGGCGCAAGTCGGACTGGAACACCCGTTTCGAGCCCCGTGGCGCCGAGATGTCGGCCTGGTCCCAGGCGCCGACGCTCCTCGACGGCCGGATCTACTGCGGCTGCACGGCCGCCGAGGCGCGTTGACCGGCGCGAGCCTCACTCGGCGGCTGGACCGGGCGTAACAGCGGAGGGACTCACCGAGCCAACCGCGGCTCGCCCGCCAACGGTCCCTCCCTGATGAGGTAGGAGGCCGCTTTCTCATGCTGGTACGAACCCTTCCGCGCCGTGCCGCTCTCCGGCAGGTGCCGGCTCGCGCGCCGACGGTGCTACGGCTCGCCGGGGAGGAGCTGGCCGACCAGGGCGTCGGCGGTCCACCGCTCCCACCGCTCGGGGCTCCAGCCCCGGCGGTGGGTGAGGTAGTGGTAGATCTCGGGGGTCTGCAGGGCGAGGGCGATGTCGGTCGCCCCGGCGGTGTCCAGGCCCTCGCGTAGCGGGCTCTTGGTCGCCAGGGCGGCGACGAACCGCTCCTGGACGGTGGCGCGCTGGGCGTTGTTGATCTCCCAGAGCTCCGCGATGTCGGGATCGGCCGACGCGGCGCTGGCGACGACCCGCAGGACGGGCGAGACGCGCTCGTAGATCTCGCGTGCCAGCCGTACCTGGGCGCGCAGCTGCTCCCTGGCGTCAGAGCCGGCGAGCACGGCGAGCGTGTCAGGGCGCTCCAACGTCGGGACGGGCTCGTCGTCGCCGGCCACCGCGACGTCGAGGATCTCCGAGAGCAGGCGCCGTTTGGTGCCGAACGTGAAATAGAGGGTCTGGACCGCCACGCCCGCCTCGTCGGCGATCGTCTGCATTGACGTGGCGGCGTACCCCTGGTCCGCGAAGAGCTCCAGCGCCGCCGCGCGCATCTTGCGCCGGTTGGCCCTTGCCTTGTCCGCCCGGGCGTTCGGCCGTGTGGCTCGGGGACTCATACCGCCGACCCTACCAGTTGACTAGTGAGACTCACTAGTGCTTGTCTCTAGTGGTATTCACTAGTGAAAGGTACGGGCGATGACACGTGCCGTGAGTCGGCCGATGGCCGCGCTGACGCTGCTGACCGTGATCGAGCTGCTGGTCTTCCTCGACACCTCGGTGGTGAATGTGGCGCTGCCGTCCATCGGGCGGGGGCTGGGGCTGTCGGTGGCGGGCCTGGCGTGGGTGGCGGGGGCGTACCAGCTCACCTTCGGCGGGTTCCAGCTGGTCGGAGGGCGTGCCGCCGACCTGCTCGGCCGGCGCCGGATGTTCGTGACCGGGCTGGCGGTGTTCACCGCGGCGTCGCTGCTGGCGGGGGCGGCGCGATGGGCGTGGCTGTTGCTGGCCGCGCGCGCCCTGCAGGGGGTCGGGGCGGCCGTGGTGGTCCCCGCCGAGATCTCGCTCCTCGCCGTGACCTTCACCGAGCCGAAGGCGTACGCGAGGGCGTTCGGGATCTGGTCGGCGATGGGCGCGGCGGGCGCGGCGATCGGCACGTCGCTCGGCGGGATCCTCACCCAGGCGCTCGGCTGGCAGTCGATCTTCCTGGTCAACCTGCCGATCGGCGCGGCGGCGCTGCTGCTCAGCGGGCGCCTGCTGCCCGCCGACGAGCCCGGCCGGAGGTGGCGCGGGCTGGACCTGCCCGGGGTGCTGACGGGGACCTCCGCGCTCCTGCTGATCGTGTACGCGATCACGACCGCCGCCGACCGCGGGCTGGACCTCGTGTCGCTTGCGACGGGTGTGACGGGGCTCTTTCTCGGCGCGGTGTTCCTCCGCGTGGAGGCGCGTACCGCGACACCGGTCCTGGCGCTCGGCCTGCTGCGCGTCCGCAACGTGACCGGCTCGGCGCTCGCCAACTTCGTGATCGGCGTCGCCCACGTGCCGGCGTTCTTCCTGCTCGCCCTCTACCTGCAGCAGGTTCTCGGCTACAGCCCGACCGCCTCGGGATTCGCCGTACTGCCGGTCGCGGCCGGTGGCCTGGTGCTCGCCCGTACGGTCCTGCCGAGGGCACTCGCCCATCACGGGCCGCGCACGGTGCTGGCGGCCGGGCTGACGCTGCTGGCCGTCGCGCTGGCCGGGTTCGCCCGGCTGCCGTTGCACGGCTCCTACCTGTGGGACGTGCTTCCCTTCGGCCTCGTGCTCGCCGCCGCCCTGCCCGCTTCGTTCGCCGGCTCGACCATCCCGGCCGTTAAGGCGGTGCCCGCGGCGGACACCGGGATCGCGTCGGGGATCGTGCAGACCGCCCAGCGGGTCGGCAGCGCCCTCGGCGCCACGGGAGCCACGGCCGTGGTCAGCGCCTGGACCGCCCACCACGCCGGTCCTCACCTCACCGTCTACGCCACGGGGCTAAGAGTCGCCTTCGCCGCGGCGGCCGGGGTCGCGCTGCTGGGAGTCGCCCTGACGTTCGCGTTGATCCGGACGGCGGATCCGGCCCGCCCCGCCGAGTCCCCGACCGAGCCCAGTCCCGCCCACCACTGATCCCGCGAGATCCTCATCACCGGCTCACGCCCCGGGCCGCCTCGGGGAGCCTGGCGAGGCCGGCCGCGCCACCACGTCGTCCTCCCCCTGGTCACACCGGTCACGGTCCTCACCGTCCTGGCCGGGGTACGGTCACTGGAGGCCACCGTCACGCCGGTGACCGGCACGCCCGGAGCACGTGCCGGGCCGGCGGACGGGACCGCGTCGCTCCGTTCCGTGGCCCTTCGGGCCTCCGCGACGGCGGCTATTTCCGCGCCGCCCGATCGACGGGCGTCACGGTCAGGAAGCGCGGCGAGAGCAGGCCGCGTGAGACGCACGCGCCGATGACCGCCGTACGAATCGGGCCCAGGTCCTCCGCCCGTACGAGCGCCAGCGCCGGGCGCCCCGGGCCGTCCCAGATCATCCGTGCGCCGAGCGCGCCGGCGCCGAGTGCCGCCGTCACGACGGTGCTCTGCTCGACACCGGGCATGCTCAGCCGGGCGTGCGCGGCGGTGAGCCAGGTCCCCAGCATCGCCGGGCCGCGGTCGCCCAGGGACGCTGCCACCTCCCTGAGCGGCGTCCACTCGGCCGCCGGCGAGGCGGACGCGCCCCGGATCCGCGTGTCGACCACCACGAGCCGCAGCCCGGCGCCCTCCACGTCGAGGGGGACGAGCGCCCCGTCCGCGCCGTCGTCGAGGTACGCCGTGCCGGAGCGGCCCAGCATCGCCGCGCGGCACCGGCCGATCTCGCTCACGCCGGTCACCCCGAAGGCGCGCAGACCCCGGTCCACCAGCGCGGGCAGCGACTCCACCGGCAGGGACGGCGCGTACATGTCGCGCAGCGCCAGCGCGACCGCGCAGGCCGCCGCCGTGGGCGCGGCGAGCCCGACGCCTTCGGGCAGGTCGACTCCGGCGAGCAGCGTGGCGCCGCCGATCGCGTGCCCGGCCTCGCGCAGCGCCCAGACCGCGCTGAGCCCGGCCGCGGCCCACGCCTCGGTGCCGCCGGGAAACAGGTCGCCGAGGTTCACGCGGACGCGGTCCGCCGGCCGGTTCATCAGCTCCAGCTCGATGACGTCGTCCTCGCGTGGGCGCGTCGCCACGATCGTGCCCCAGCGGGCCGCCATCGTCAGGCTCGCGTCGCCGTCGGAAAGCAGCGTCACGGAGCCGGGCGCCCGCCAGACGCCCGTCGCGCCGTACCCGTACGCCTCCTGGAAGGCGGCCGGGACCAGCCGGACCTCGGGCGCCAGGTCCAGCCGGCCCGCGAGGTCGGCTCCCCGCGTCGTCGTCTCAGCCATGGGCGGCGTCGTCCTTGCGGGCGAGCACGCGGTACGCGTTGCCGGTGCCGCTCCGGCGCGCCACCGTGCCGCCCGCCGTCCGGTCGAGCAGGTAGCCGAGGACCAGGGCCGGCACGCCGGCCGTCCAGACCAGGCCGCGCCACACGCGCCAGGGCGCCGTACGGGACTTCGCGGACCAGGGCAGGGAGCGGTCCGGCGCGAGCCCGGCGAACCAGAGATAGGTGGCGGTGACGAAGTCGTTGTGCTGGTGCGCGGGTGCGCGCTCCTCGGCGACCGGCGTCAGGCCGCGCTCGGCCAGGGCCTTCTTGAGGTTCCCGATCGGCATCATGTGCTGGTGCTGCGGCTGGAACCACGGCATCCAGTACCGGCCGAACAGCCGCCCGAGCCGCCACTCCGGGTCGGGCAGCTCGATCAGCAGGTGCCCGCCCGCGGGCAGGACCTTCGCCGCGGCGTCGAGTTCGAGGTACGGGTCGCGGGTGTGCTCGAGGTAGTGGTGCATGCTCACCACGTCGTACAGGCCCTGGATCTCTGCGGCCAGGTCCGGGAACATCCCCCGGTGCGCGTGGGCGATCCAGCCGCGCCGGGCGGCCTCCTCGATCTCCGCGCCCTGGTCCAGGCCGTCGAAGACGGTGTCGGGCCAGACCCGGCGGGCGGCGGCGCAGAAGTGCGCGTGCCCCGACCCCACGTCCAGCCAGCGCTTCGGCGCCCCCGCCGGCTCCAGCATCCGGGCACGGGAGAGGTAGTCGTGCGAGGAGGTCGTGAAGATGATCTCTGCGGTGGCCGCGCCGATGCCGTCGTAGAAGTCGCGGTAGTAGAAGTCCAGCCCCTCGGGGGTCAGCCGCGGGTTCTGGAACGTGTGCCCGCAGCCGCCGCACCGCTCCAGCGTGAACGTCCCCGGCTTGCGGTAGACCAGGTCAGGACTGCGCAGGAGCACCGACAGCTCGCCGGAGCCGCACCACGGGCAGGTCTCGCGCCGCGGCTCCAGGAAGCGGTCCACGCCCTCGGCCAGCTCGGTGTCGTAGTACGAACGCGCCTCCGTACGCGCCGCGGCCTGCCGCCGGTCGGTCTCCGAGGTCCACGTCCCCGTCGCGGTCCGCACCCAGACGTACGGCTCGTACAGCGGGCGCGGCAGGGCGGCCAGGTGCAGGCCGCGCGGGCGCAGCGCCGTACCGGCGAAGATCAGGTACGGCTGGAGGCAGTACACCGCGAGGCAGGCCAGGGCCAGTGGCCAGGAGAGGAACGCCTCGACGGCGATCAGCGCGTACGGGACGAGTGCCAGCGCCAGGTCGATCGCGACGATCGTCCCCGACGCACGCAGCCGTGACCGGCGGTGCGCCAGGGCGGCCGGGGCCGCCCATAGGGACGGCGCGACGGCCAGGCCGCTGCGGTCGCGGGCGTAGTGCTTCAGCCGCCGGGCCAGCACGATCAGGTCGGGCGTGGAGATCGCGCCGGGCTCGGGCACCTCGGCGCGCGCGAGCACACCGGGCACGACCAGGAGCACCGCGCCGGCGCCGAGCCCGTTGCCGGGGCCGTCGTCGCCCGGTGGGGACATGTGTCGTAGGAGGTCGCGCGCGGCCGTCACCGGCAGGTCCTGGGGGATGACGTCGAGGATGTCCTCGCCCTGCCGGTGGGCGTACGCGGCGGCGGCGCTCCAGGTCGCGTCGTCGAGGCGGACGCCGTCCGCGACGAGGGCGCGGAAGGCGTCCGCCCCGGCGTCGCCGGACAGCGTCGGAAGGGCCGCGGCGCGGGCGCGCAGGCGCAGCCCGTTCAGGAGCAGGCCCACGATGAGCAGGACGGCGAGTGCGATGCCGATCACGACAGTTTCTCCAGATGGTCTGCTGCCGTGGCGGCGCCGCCGGCGGCTGCGAAGGATTCCTGAACGCGCCGGGCGGCGGCCCGGTAGGAGGGCACGTCGAGCACCGCGAGGAGCGCGGCGCGCAGGTCGGCCGGGCGGGCCCGGCCGAAGCGCACCCGTTCGCCGGCCCCGGCCTCGACGACCTGGCCGGCGATGATCGGCTGGTCGTCCCTGATCGGGCAGACGACCAGCGGGAGCCCGTGCGCGAGGGTCTCGGCCACGGTGTTGTGCCCGCCGTGGGACACGACCGCGTCGAGATGGGGCAGCAGGGCGAGCTGGGGCACATGGCCGGTGACGAGCACGTGCGGCGGCGGATCCTCGATCGTGCCGGGAGGCGCGACGACGACCGCCCGCAGGTCGAGGCCGGCGAGCGCCTCCGTGGCGACGCGGTAGAAGCGCTCGCCCGCCGGGCCGTTCAGCGTGCCGAGCGAGACCAGCACCGCACGCCGGTCCGGGTCGAGCCAGTCCCAGGGGAAGCCGCCGCGGTCCGGACGCCCGGTCAGCGCGGGACCCGTGAAGACCCAGTGCCCGGGGAACCGCGTCTCGTCGCCGACGAGCGCCCCGGTCGTGAAGGCCAGTACCAGCCGGTCGGAGAAGCGCGGGTCGACGTGCTCGGTCAGGCCGTACGCCGTCTGGAAGCCGGTCAGCAGCGCCTCGATCCACGCTTCGACCTTGGGCATGGCCGCGAGCGGGCGCAGGAGTTCGGCGGGCGTGCTGGCCGAGGTCGCCCAGGGGATCCCGGCCCGCCGCGCGGCGACCGGCCCGGCGATGGCCTGCTGGTCGGCCACCAGCACGCCGGGCGCGAAGTCGCCGATGGCGGCCTCGACACCGGGGAGCATCGCGTGCCCGAGGGGGACGATGAACTCCTCCCACAGGAACCTCAGCACCGCCGCGCCGCGCAGGGTCATCCACTCCTCACGCGCCGCGCGCAGGCGGGCGTCCAGCGCGTCGTCGATGACCGGGAGGATCCGCGCGCCGGCGGGCAGCAGCGGCGCCAGCGTGCCCGGATGCCCGGCCCAGCCGACGGCATGCCCGCGCCGGATCAGCTCCGCACCGACGGCGGCGGTCGGGTTGATGTGGCCGGTCAGCGGCGGGACGACGAACAGGAACCGGCTCACGGGTCCTCCTTCGCCGGAGGGGTGGCCGGGGGGATGCGTGCGCCGGCGGGCAGCAGCGGCGCCAGCGTGCCCGGATGCCCGGCCTGGGCGACGGCGTGATCGCGGCGAGTCGGTTCGGCGCCGAGCGCGGTGGGCGGGCTCATCCGGCTCGTCTGGTCTCGGCGAGGATGCGGGTGCTCTGCTGGGCGAGCCAGGACAGCAGGATGTCGCGGAGCATGTCGGTGGCCTCGCGGAGGACGGTGTGCGCGAGGCCGGGCAGGATCGCGATGGTGCAGTCCGGCACGTGCCGGTCCAGTTCGGTCGCCGCCGACACCAGTTCGGACCGTTCCCCGTACACCCCGAGCACCGGACAGCGGACCGTGGCCAGCTCCGCCGGGCTCAGCGGTCGTTCCGAGGCGACGTCGTCGACCAGGCTCGTGTGGTTCAGCAGGCCGTCGACGTGGGTGACGAGCCGGGCCATCCGGCGCTGGCCGGCCTTCCTGTACTGGTCCCGCGCGCCGTCGTGTTCCAGTCGCAGCGCGGTCACGGACAGCGTGTTGGCCATGTCCTCGATCCAGGCGGCGGCGCCCGTACCCGCGCAGCTCGCCTCGATCAGCACCAGCCCGGCGACCCGGTCCGGCGCCGTGACCGCCATGCGCGCCGCGAGGATGCCGCCGTAGCTGTTCCCGGCCAGGTAGACCGGCTCCTCGACGCCGAGCGCGTCGAGGAGCGCGCACAGGTCGGCGACGCCGTCGTCGGCCGTGTAACCGGCCTCCGGCCGGTGCGAGCGGCCGTGGCCGCGCAGGTCGTACAGGATCACGCGGACGCCGGCGACGACGGCCGGGCCCGCGAGCGTGTAGTAGAAGCTGGACAGGTTGTCGGTGACGAGACCGTGGACGAACACGATGGCCGGTGCGCCCTCGGCGGGCTCCTGGGGTTCGAGGATCTGCGCGTTGAACCGCATGCCGTTCGCGTGGACGTCAGCCATGGGCCGCCTCCGAGAGTTCCAGGAACCCGGTGAGCAGGTCGGTCACCCCGCCGGTGGCACCGACGTGGACGTCGTGGCCGCCGGGCAGCAGGTGCGCGCGGACGTGCGGGCAGACGCGGCGCAGTCGCTCGACGGAGGGCGCGAACGGGGAGCGCCCTCCGCCGATGACCAGGCACGGCACCGCCGACAGCGACCGCAGGTCCTCGTCGGTCACCGGCGGCTCGGCCGCCAGGTCCTCCAGCAGGGTCGTGTCCTCGACCAGCGCGCGCACGCGGCGCGACGCGGGGCCGGTGTACAGCTCCAGTAATCTCTCGGCGGACACCGTGATCTGGTTCAGCGGCGGCTCGACCAGGGCCATCCGGCGTACGCGATCCGGCGCGGACTGCAGGAAACGCAAGGCCACCACGCAGCCGTAGCTGTGCGCGACGATCGTGAAGGGCGGCAGGTCGGCGGTGAGCGCGTCGAGGTCGGCGGCCATCGCCTGGGCGCCGTAGCCCGTACGCGTGCGCTCGCTGAGGCCGTGCCCGCGCCAGTCGAACAGCCGGACCCGGTGCCGCGCGGCGACCGCGGGCGCCGCGGTGAGGTACCAGGACGCGACGCTGCCGGTGAACAGGCCGTGCAGCATCACCACCGGCTCGCCCGTCCGGTCGGCCGCCAGTTCCACCGTGTGGAACCGCGTCTCGCGTGCGATCGTGAACGGCACCTCAGGCCCGGTTCCCCGACCGTGCGGCCGTCGTGCGCTCCTCGATGTAGGCCACGAGCGTGCCGACCTTCATCGTCATGATCTCGGTGATGTCCATGTCGGCGACGAACGCCGCGAAGTCGACGCGCCGGCCGTAGCGCTCCTGGACCTTCTCGGCGAGCGCGACGAACTCGATGCTCTCCAGGGCGAGATCGTCGCTGAACGTCGTTTCCCGGGTGATGTCGGTCTCGAGAAGGAAGTCCTCCCCGACGACTTCGACCAGCATCGTGACGACTTCGTCGAGGACCGGGTCCGTTGCGCTCACGTGGCGTCCCTTCCGTGTGTCCACGCGACGGCGTACTCCGTCGCGTCATCGGTGATCGTCGTGGTCTCGACGCGATAGGTGGTTCCGCCTGGCGCGGTCACGACCAGCGTCAGGTCCTCACCGGCCTGGACCTCGAAGGCGTGCGGCCGGCCGCCCAGCCCGGTGCCGGCGGCCTTGGCGGCCGCCTCCTTGGCGGTCCACAGCCGCGTGAACAGCGCGGCCCGCTCGCCGCCGGTCAGCCCGCCGAGCAGGGCGCGCTCGGCGGCGGTCAGCGCGATCTCCTCGGTCCCGGCGTCGCGCTCCCGTACGGCCTCGATGTCGATGCCGACCGCGCCCGGTCCGGCCAGCGCGACCGCGATCCCGGGACTCCGCCCCCTGCCCGCGCAGTGGGCGAGGGAGATGTGCGGCGCGCGGAACGCGCCCGTCGCCCGCGGCCGCCCCCGGTCGTCGTTGTCGATCCTGATCTCCGCCGGGTAGATCGGCCCGGCGCCGAGGTCCCACAGCCGGTGCCGCACCGCGTCCTTGGCCGCGATCCGGCCGAGCAGCCACGCGCGCCGGGTGTTCGGCGTCAGTTCCTCGTACCGGGGGCGCTCCGCGGCGCACAGGTAGCGGCGCATGATCAGCTCGCGGGACCCGGTGTCGGGCCAGCGTTCCCGTACGACGCACCACCCGCCCGGACGTGGCTCGGACACCGTCTCGCTCTGCGGGCGGAACTTGATCCTCCAGGTCCGGTCGTCGGTGGCGAACCGGCGGGTCGTCCAGCCCTCCATCCGGCACCAGACGCGGCCGTCGCCGTCCCGTATCTCGGCGTCGGCCCGCATCTCCGTTTCGGTGATCTCCCGGATCCAGGCGCTGCACTCCAGCCGCGCGCCGGCCGGCGGCCGGGGTCCGTAGAACCGCACCGCCCGTACGCCGGTGGGCAGCACGGTCTGGTCGGCGGTACGGCTGACCTGCATCCAGTGGCCGATGAGCTGGCCCGCGCTGTCCAGGAGCGCGCCCTCGGCGGGCAGGTTCGCAAGGATGCCCGTGATGCCGTCGTCGCCGACGCTGTCGAGCCGGGCGACTCCGGCGAACCGGGGACCGTGGAACATCCAGTCGCCGTCGTACAGCTCCGGCGCGGTGACGGGCGCGGGCCGGGGGTTCGTCAGGGCCTGCCGCGAGGGTTCCGGCGCGGGCGGGTGGCCGGTGGCGGAGAGATGGACGACGCCGCTCGCGTAGCCCTCGATCCGCACCTTCACCGTGATCTCGCCGTCCGGCCCGGCGTCGCCCCGCGCGGCGTGCACCGCCGTGGTCGTCTCGGGGGCGACGGACAGCCAGCGGGCCGCCTTGACCTGCGAGATGCCGGTCACCGTCGCCCCGGGCGCCAGCTCGGCGGCAGCGCCGGCCATCAGCTCCAGCATCGTCGTGAGGGGGACGACCGGGAACCGGTCGGTCATGTCCGGCCAGCCCGGCGCCTGGGGGAACACGCAGTGGTCGACGCAGTCCGGCATCGTCGCGAGCGAGAACACCCGGGTCCGGGTGAGGGTCCGCGGCGGCTCGGGCGCCGGCCGGGCGTGCAGGGCGTCGGTGATCGTACGGGCCGCGGCTGCGGTGTCGGCGAGCGCGGCGTTCAGCGCGGCGACGACGGGGGAGCCCCCGGCGACCTCGTACGCCCCGGCGGCCGGCACCCCCACGAGGGCGTCGAGCCCGGGCAGCCGGACCATCGGCTCGCCGAGGCGCAGCCGCACCGTGCCGCCGGCGCGTGCCGGCGCAGGCGGCGCGGGCAGGGCGCCGAAGTCCGGCGCCAGGCCCTCGGCCCACAGCGCGGCGGCGACCCGGCGCATCTGGTCGAGCCCGTCGCGGGCGGACACGGCCGTCGCGATGGCCAGGTGCTCGTGGTCGCGCAGGGTGTCCTCGGTGAAACCGACCAGGCTGCCCTGCCCGACCTGGACGAACGCCCGGATGCCCGACTCGTACAGCAGCGTGGTGAGGCGCCGGAAGCGCACCGGCTCGACGAGGTGGCGCAGCACGAGGTCGCGTACCTCGCCGGCGTTCGGGGGGAAGGGCGCGAGGGAGGTGGCCGACCAGACCGGCACGCTCGGCCGGCTCACCTCCAGCCGTCCCAGCAGCTCGCGGGCGACGTCCAGGTGGCGCGCGAACACCGGCGAGTGGAAGCCGGTGCGGAACGGCATGGTCTGCGTCATCACGCCCTGCCGGCGCAGGCGTTCGACGATCCGCCCGACGCGGCCGGCCGGGCCGCAGATCACCGACTGGTGCGGGCAGTTGTCGTGGGTGAGGTGAACGTCGTCGAAGCCGTCGAGTGCGGCGGCGACGAGGTCGGCCGGCGCGCCGAACGCCGCGTACACGACGTCGGGCACCTCGACCATCCCGGGCCGCATCGAGGCGATGAAACCGTCGACCTCCGGATAGACGCCGCCGACGACCATCGCCGTCCACTCGCCGAGGCTGTGCCCGGCCAGCGCGCCGGGGACGACGCCGAGGCGCGCCAGGGCGGCGGCGTACAGGCGGCTCACCGCGACGACGTCGATGGCGTGCTCGACGACGTCGCCCCCGCCGGACAGCCCGGGTACGGGCAGGCCGAAGTGGTGCGCGAGGCCCTCGACCCGCGGCGCGAACTCCGCCTCGAAGCCGGGGAACAGGAACGCCACCTGGCCGGGCCCGGTGAGCAGCGGCCGGGGCGTGAACCACACGTCGCTGCGGCCGCGCCAGGGGCTGCCCCGCGCGACGATCTTGCGGGCCAGCGCGAGCCGCCGCCGGTCCGGCGCGACGATCGCGAGCCGGCAGGGACCGTCGCCGGGCGGCCGTCCCGCCCGCGCGACCAGCTCCGCGTCGCCGGCGTCGAGGGCGCGGGCGATGTCCTCCGGCCCGGCCCCGGCGAGCCGCAGCACCGGCTCACCCGCCGGCCGCACTCCCGACGGGGACCGCGAGACAGTCCCTCGTGCGGGCCGCGGCGCCTCTTCCAGGACCACGTGCGCGTTGATGCCGCCGAAGCCGAACGCGTTGACCGCGGCGCGGCGCGGTGTCCCGGGCGGGCGCTCCCACGGCACGGCCTCGGCGACCGGCGTGAACCGGGTGCCGGCCAGGCCCGGGTGCGGCTCCTCGACGTGCAGGGTCGGCGGCAGCGTCTCGTGGTGCAGGGCGAGCGCCGCCTTGATCAGCCCGGCCACCCCGGCGGCGGGCATCGTGTGGCCGATCATCGACTTGACCGTGCCCAGGCCGACCGGCGGCCCGGCCGTGCCGAACACGCGCCGGAGCGTCTCCAGCTCGACCGTGTCGCCCGCCGGGGTGGCGGTGCCGTGCGCCTCGACGAGCCCGACGGCGTGCCCGCCGGCGGGATCGACGCCGGCGGCCCGCCACGCCTGCTCGACGGCCGTCACCTGGCCCTCGGAGAGGGGGTTCATCATGCTGGTGGCGCGCCCGTCGCTGGCGACGCCGACGCCGCGGATCACCGCGTACACCCGGTCGCCCGCCGCGAGCGCGTCCGCGAGCCGTTTGAGCAGCACGATCCCGGTGCCCTCCGACAGCAGGGTGCCGTCGGCGCGCGCGTCGAAGGGCCGGATCGTCTCGGTGGGGCTGAGCGCGCGGAGCTGGGTGAAGACGCTCCACAGGGTGGTGTGGTGACAGTGGTGCACGCCGCCCGCCAGCACGGCGTCGCAGCGGCCGGAGGCGAGGTCGCGTACGGCGTGGTCCACCGCCAGCAGCGACGAGGCGCACGCGGCGTCGACCGTGTACGCCGGGCCGCGCAGGTCGAAGCGGTTGGCCACGCGGGAGGCCGCGAAGTTCGGCACCAGGCCGATCGACTCCTCCGGGCCGAGGGTCTTCTGGAACGCCTCGCGCACGGCGTCGAGCCGGTCCTCGCCCAGCGCCGGGACGAGGTCGCGCAGGACGGCGGTGAGCTGGTGCGCCGTGTGGACGCGCTGGTCGAGGCGGGCCACCCCCGGGGTGAGGTAGCCGCCCCGGCCGATGATGACGCCCACGCGGGACCGGTCGGGGAGCCGGTCGTCGCCGCCGGCGTCGGCGATCGCCTCGGCCGCGGCGCGCAGGGCCAGTAACTGGTCCGGCTCGGTGCCGTCGACGGCGGCCGGCATGATGCCGAACCGCGTCGGGTCGAAGTCCGCGAGCTCGTCGACGAACCCGCCGCGACGGCAGTAGAAACGGTCCGGGGCGGCCGGCGCCTCCGGCGCGTAGTAGACGTCCTGGTCCCAGCGGCGGGCCGGCACCTCGGTCACCGAGTCCACCCCGGTGCGGATGTTGTCCCAGAAGGCCGGGGCGTCCCCGGCTCCGGGGAACACCGCGCCGATCCCGACGATCGCGACGTCCTCACTCATCGCCGAGGTCGCCGCACGCGTAGATGACCTGGGCGTCCTCGCCACAGGACAGCTCGCGCAGCAGGCACGCGAGGCCGGCGTCCGGGTCGATCAGCGTGACGCCGCGCCGCGCGTACTCGCGTTCGAGCTCGGGCGAGACCATGCCCCCGCCCGCCCAGGGTCCCCAGTCGACGGCGACGACGCGTCCGGGCAGGCGCCCGGCCCACACGCGGCTGAGCCCGTCGAGCGCGTCATTGGCCGCCGCGTAGTCGGTCTGCCCGCGGTTGCCGAACGCCCCGGACACACTGCCGAAGGCCACGACGAAACCGACGGGCGGCCGTACGGGGGGATCGGCCGGCGCGACCGCGTCGAGCAGCGCGCGGAAGCCGTCGACCTTCGTGCCGTAGACGCGGGCGAACGACTCCGGCGACTTGTCGCCGAGCAGCCGGTCCTCCAGGACGCCGGCGCCGTGGATGACGCCGTCGATCCGGCCGTGCCGCGCGTACACGTCGTCCACGAGGGCGCGTACGGCGGCGGCGTCGCGGACGTCGGCCGCGTGATGGCGGACCGAGGCCGCGAGGCCGCGCAGCTCCTCCAGGGTGGCCCGGATCTCCCGCTCGGTGAGGATCCGCCGGGCCGCCGCGTCGATCTCGGCGGGCGTTCCGGCGCCCTGACGGGCCAGGACGCCGCGGAGCGCGGTCAGGTCCGCGGCCGCCGCGGTGGCCGGGTCCTCCGGGCCCGCCGGGGCCGGGGTCCGCCCGGTCAGCTCGACGTGGCAGCCGGTGAGGCGGGCCAGGGCGAGGGCGGCACCGGCGGTGATGCCGCGCGCGCCCCCGGTCAGCAGGACCACCGAGTCACGGCCGAGACCGGGCGGCGGGGCCGCCTCCCCGGTCAGGTCGGCGCGGCGTACGCGCAGCGTGGTGCGGGTGCCGTTGCGGTACCCGGCGACCGTACGGCCGTCGCCGCCCGCCAGTTCGCGCAGCAGGTGTTCGGCGATCGCCCGGGGGTTCTCCTTGGGGTCGACGTCGACCGCGCGCGCCACGGCCCCCGGGTACTCCTGGGCGATCGCCCGGACCAGCCCGCGCAGGCCCACGTCGGCGGCGTCGGGATCGGCGCCCGTGCCCGGCCCGAAGTTCCCCGCGGTCGTCGTGGCGACGACCAGGCGGTCCGCCCCGCCGAGGACGGCGCCGCGGATGCCGGCGAACGCGGCGGGCAGCACCGGCCGGGCGCCGGGGCGCAGCGCGGCCAGGTGCACGAGGGCGCCCGCAGCGGGCCCGTCCTCGGGCGGGGTCTCGACCACGCGGGGCTCGGCGCCGCGCCGTTCGAGCAGGTCGGAGAGTTCGAGGGCGACGCCGCGCCCGTCGTCGACGATGACCACCCGGAGGCCGGCGAGCGCGTCGCCCTCGCCTTCGGGAGCCGGGACGGTGACGGTGTCGACGACGTACCGGCCGGGCGCGCCGGACGCGGCGAGCACGGCCTGCGGCGCCGGTTCGGCGGGCTCGGCGAGCTCGGCGGGCCCGGTCAGGTGGCCGCCGAGCCAGTCCGCGATGCCGCCGATGGTCTTGATCCGGGCCAGCTCGGTGACGGCCTCCTCGACGTCGGCCTCGTCGCCGCCGAGCCCCAGCCGCTCGGCCAGCTCCCCGATGATCTCGGTCCGCTTGATCGAGTCGATGGAGAGGTCGCCCTCCAGGTCCAGGTCCGTGCCCAGCATGTCGGGCGGATAGCCGGTACGCGCGCTCACCGTGGCGAGCACGACCGCGCGGATCTCCTCCGGCCCGGTCGCCGTCGCCTCGGGCCCGGGCGGTGGCGTTTCCTCCGGCGCGACCGCCGCGGCGAGCACCTGGGCGACGGGTTCCACGGCGACGGGGACCAGGGCCGGCGCCGGGGTCGTGCCGAGATAGCCGAGCAGCACGTCGCGCTGGGCGGCGACCATCTCCCGTGTCGACCGCAGGAACTCCATCACCGCCGCGTCGCGCTGCGTGCCGTCGGCCATCGTCTCTCCCGTCGGGGTCAGGTTCACCCGCGGCGCCTCGGTCGCGGGCCGCAGGCCGCCGGGCACGTACTCCCCGGCGGAGGTCCGTACGAGCTGTCCGTCGACGAGCCACCCGGGCGTACGGGCCGGCCTCTCGCCGGCCGGACGCGCCCGCCCGTCGAACAGCGGGTCGAGGTCGACCGGGACGCCGGCGACGGCCAGCCCGGCGAGCGCGTGCAGCAACCGCGTGACGCCGTTCTCACCGGAGACGTCGCAGGCCACGACGGTGTGCGGCCGGTCGCCGAGGATCTTGCGCACCAGGCCGGTCAGCACCCGGCCCGGGCCCGCCTCGACGAAGACCCGCGCGCCCGCGGCGTACATGGCCTCGACCTGCTCGACGAAGCGCACCGGCTCGGCGACCTGCCGGGCGAGCAGCGCGCGCACGAGATCGGGTGTTTCGGGGTAGGGGGCGGCGGTGCCGTTCGACCAGACAGGATGCGCGGGCGGCCGGACGTCGCGGCCGGCCAGCGCCGCGGCGAGCGTGTCCGCGGCCGGGGCGACGAGCGGGCTGTGGAACGCGCAGGCCACCGGGACCGCGCGGGCTCGCATCCGGCGTTCGCCGAGCGCGGCGACGGCCCGCTCGACCGCGGCCGTCGGGCCGGAGACGACCGCCTGCGCGGGGGCGTTGTCGTTGGCGACGATCACCTCGTCGCCGATGCCGATCTCCTCCAGGACCGCGCGCACCGCGCCGGCGGAGGCCGCGACCGCGGCCATCGTCCCCGGGTCATCCCCGGCCGCCGCCAGGATCGCGCCCGCCCGTGTCTCGCTCAGCGCGAGCAGGTCCTCCTCGCCGAACACGCCGGCCGCGCACAGCGCCACCAGCTCGCCGTAACTGTGGCCGCCGGCCATGTCGGGGCGTACGCCCAGCGAGCCGAGCAGCTCGGCCACGGCGAGCCCGGCGATGCCGAGGGCCGGCTGGGCCATGCGGGTGTCGGTGATCGCGGCCTTCTGGCGCGCGGTCTCCTCCCGCGAGAAGGCGGCGGGCGGGAACAGGACCGGGGCGTACCGGCCCTCCGCCAGCCGGAGCAGGCGCTGCAGCCGGGGGAAGGCGATGAACAGGTCGGCGAGCATCCCCGGCCGCTGGCTGCCCTGGCCGGGGAACAGGAAGGCCAGCGCGCCGGTCGCCGCCTCGTCCGGCGCCAGGTGGACGCCCTTCCCCGCCCGGCCGGCCCGCAGGTCCGCGAGCCCGGCGGCCAGGTCGCCGCGGTCCGCGGCCACGATCGCGGCGCGTACGGGACCGGCGGGCGCGCCGCGTAGGTGCTCGGCGGCCAGGTCGCGCAGCCGCAGGGGCGTCTCGAGCAGTTTCGCCAGGCGGTCGGCCTCATGCCGTACGGCGTCCTCGCCGGCGCCACGGAACACGAACAGCTCCGCGGGCCAGTCCGGCAGGCCGTGGGCGGGCTCGTCCGCGCCCCCGTACCCGCCCAGCACGGCGTGGAAGTTGGCGCCGCCGAAGCCGAACGCGCTCACCCCCGCGTACCGCCGGCCGGGCGGCGTCTCCCAGGGCGAGGCGCCGAAGACGAACGGGCTCGTCTCGGGCGACCAGTACGGGTTGGGCTCGCCGATGTGCAGGCTGCCCGGCCTCGTCCCGGTGTGCAGGGCGTACGCGGCCTTGATCAGGCCGGCCAGGCCGGCGGCGCACTTGGTGTGGCCGATCTGGGACTTCACCGAGCCGATCGTGCAGCTCCCCGGGGCCGCGCCCGCGTCGGTGAACAGGTCGGTGAGCGCGGCCAGTTCGGTACGGTCGCCGACGACGGTGCCGGTCCCGTGCGCCTCGACCAGGCCGACGTCGGCGGGGGAGATCCCGCTCGCCGCGTAGGCGCGTTCGAGCGCGCGCCGCTGGCCCTCCGGCCGCGGCGCGGTCAGGCCGAGGGAGCGGCCGTCGCTGGACCCGGCCACGCTCTTGACGAGCGCGTAGACGCGGTCGCCGTCCCGCTCGGCGTCGGCCAGCCGCTTGAGCACGACGCAGGCGACGCCCTCGCCGAGGGCGATGCCGTCGGCGGCGGAGTCGAACGTCGCGCACCGGCCCTTGGCCGACAGCGCGTGCACCGAGGCGAACAGCAGGTAGTCCTGGATGTCGTTGTGCAGGTCGGCGCCGCCGCACACGACCATGTCGCTGGTGCCGGCGGTGAGCTCCTTGCAGGCCAGGTCGAGCGCGGCGAGGCTCGACGCGCAGGCCGCGTCCACGGTGAAGTTGGACCCGCCGAGGTCGAGACGGTTGGCGATCCGCCCGGCGATCACGTTGCTCAGCACGCCGGGGAACGAGTCGTCGGTGAGCGCGGGCAGGTGCTCGTCCAGGCCGGGCGGCACCTCGCCGGCGTAGGCCGGCAGGGCCGAGCGCAGGCTGTACGCCGCCGACAGGCCGCTGCCCGCCTCGGCGCCGAAGATCACCGAGGTGCGTTCGCGGTCGAACGCGCGGTCGGCGTAGCCCGCGTCGCGCAGCGACCGCGCGGCGACCTCCAGCGCGAGTAACTGGACCGGCTCGATGCTGCCGAGCGACGCGGGCGGGATGCCGTACTCCAGCGCGTCGAAGGGCACCGGCGGGATGAAACCGCCCCACCTGGAGGGCGTACGGCCCCGCGGCTGCGTCACGGCCTCCGGGTCGTAGTACAGCCCGGTGTCCCAGCGCTCCGCCGGAACCTCGGTCACCGCGTCGACCCCGCCCACGACGTTGGACCAGAACGCGTCGAGGTCGCCGGCGCCCGGATAGACGCAGGCCATGCCCACGATCGCGATGTCGAGCGGGCCGGCGGCGGCCTCCTCGGGCGGGCGTTCGCCGGCGGCGGAGGCGAGCAGGCGGGTGGCCCCGGTCGTGACCTCCTCGTGCAGCGCCGCGACCGTCGTGATCTCCGAGCGGATCGTGGCGACCTGGCCGAGCATGTACATGCCGTCGTCGCGCTGCTCCCGCTCGCCGACGGTGGAGAGCCCCTCCCCGGTGCGCCGCAGGCCCTTCGCGGCGATGCGCAGCCGGCCGAGGTTGAGCCGCTCCAGTTCCGCCCAGGTCTCCTGGACGGTCGAGCCGGACTCGGCGAGCCGCCGCCGGGTCTCCTCGAACGCCGTGACGTAGGGGGTGTCCGCGCAGCGGGTCACGTGCCCGGGCGAGGTCTCCAGCGAGGCGGTGCGGTCGCACGCCAGCGCGGTCCGCTGGTAGTGCGGCAGGATCGCGCCCGCGCCCACCGCCTCCTCGGTGAACAGGTACGCCGTCCCCATCAGCACGCCGGTCGCGGTCCCGCGCCCGGCCAGCGGCGCGCACAGCGCCGCCACCATGGCGGCCGACCGCGCGTCGTGCACACCGCCGGCGAACAGCACGCTCACCTCGGGCAGCACCTCGGGGTGGTCGAGGAGGCACCCGATCTGGGACTCCCAGAGCGGGAAGCTCGCGCGCGGGCCGATGTGCCCGCCGCACTCCGACCCCTCGAAGACGAACTTCCGGGCCCCCTCCTTGACGAACCGCGCCAGCAGCCCGGGGGAGGGGACGTGCAGGAACGTCGAGATCCCGGCCGCCTCCAGCACGGCGGCCTGGGCCGGCCGCCCGCCGGCGATCAGCGCGTACGGCGGGCGGACCGCGTGGACGGCCTCGAGCTGCGCCGCGCGTACCTCCTCGGGGGCGAAGCCGAGGAGGCCCACGCCCCACGGCCGGTCGCCGAGCAGCCCGGCGGTCTCGGTCAGCAGCCGGCGCGTCTCGTCGCCGCTCATCAGGGCGAGCGCCAGGAACGGCAGGCCGTCGGCACCGGCCACCGCGGCGGCGAAGGCGGCCTGGTCGCTGACCCGCGTCATCGGTCCCTGCGCCACGGGACGGCGCGGGCCCCTGGGGTCGCGCGCGATGCCCGCGCCCGGCGCGAGCGGCGTCAGCTCCGCGGCCGAGGCGATGCCGTCGCCGATCGCGGCGCGGATCGCCTGGACGACCCCGCCCGCCGTCTTGTGGCGGCGCGCCAGGGATCCGGCGAAGGCGCCCTCCTGGCCGATCGGCAGAAGTCGGGTGCGCAGGTCACGGGCGCCGAAGCGGTCCGGCGCGCCGCTCTCGGCCAGCGCCGCGACCGGCAGGTCCGGACGCGTGTAGACGCGATGGCCACCGATCACCGTCGTCTCGCTGCCGTCCATCGCGGCGATCGCCGACGCGGTCGCCTTCGGCAGGCCGCCCTCGCGTACGAGCGCGAGCTGGGAGTCGATCACCACACCACGTGCGCCCCCGGCCACCGCCGCCGCGGCGGTGTTGACGCCGATGCCGCCCTGCGCCCAGACCGGGACGCCGAGCTCGGCGACCAGCCGCTGGAGCAGCACGAACGTGCTCAGTTCCCCGACACGGCCGCCGGACTCCATCCCCTTGGCGATGACGCCGGACGCGCCCCGCTCCACCGCCGTACGCGCCTGTTCGGGCGAGGTGACCTCGGCGAGCAGCCGCCGCCCGTCCTTCGCCCACGGCCGGGCGTCCGTCCCCGCGACGACGACGGTGTCGACCTCGTCCGGCAGGTCGCCGGGCGCGAGCGGGCAACCCGGCGAGACCCGTACGCCGAACGTCCCCGCCCACCGCCTCCTGACGCGAGTGAGCGCCTCACGGGCCGCCGCCGCGTCCCGGCCGAGGTCCAGGACGCCGAGCCCGCCGGCCCGTTCGACGGCCACGGCCAGCGCGGCGTTGGGCTCGGTGAAGGGTGTCAGACCGATCACCAGGTCGCGGCGGTGGAGGTCAGTCGTCATCTGCGTTTCTTCCATCCCTGATTCGAAGAATTTCCGCCTCGAAGGGCATGGCGTGCCACGGGCGACATTGACGCGTCGTGCGTGTCAAAGGAGGAGCCGAATGCGGCAGACGTGCGGGTCACACGGCGTTCCGCCTAGGCGGTAAGGGCGGTGAACTGGGACGACGCGGCACCGGGCAGAGGGGCTGGACCGACTGACGCTGCTCTTGTCGAGAGGGCACGATTACGTTAATTCCATGTGAATTCACTAATTCCACTTTGACGACGATCGCTCCCCCGTCAGAAGATCAGCGTCCCAATTGCTATCACAGCGTCCTGAGCAGTGTCGATATGCTGCTACCGGCCAGTAGGGATGGCCTACCGAAAAATGCCTAGTCAGGGGTCGTGTCAACGACTTTAATTTTCCTGATCCGGCCAGGGGTGCGCGGGAGTGCCGGGACGGTGATGGCGGTGCCCACCTGTCACGTTTCGTGTCCGGACGCTGTCACCGTGTACGTCCGGCGGGCCCGAAAGGCTCTCTCGCGAGGGTTTCGGCCCCCGTGCCGTCATCGGTCGGCCTCATCCGGAGACCGCCCGCACACGCGGCGTCACCTCGTGGCCCCCTGGGTGGCCGTGTTATCACCGGGATGACAAACGCGTGTGCGGGCGATTCGACCGGCCATTAGGCTTTCGACGGTCACGGGCCGCTTTACCGAATGAAATTCTAGTAAGACTTTCGCCTATGCGGCGGTCGCCGGGAAGGCCGCGACAATGGTCCGGCGAGCACCGTCGTTTCCGAGCAACGTGTTCACGGCGGACCGCCTGGCAGAGGCGCTCAGCCGGCGGCGGCGAGCCGCGAGGTCCGCCCGAGCGTCGCGGAGAACTCATCGACCAGGCGCCCGAGCGTCTCGTCGGCGACGGCCTCGACCACCGTCGTGCCGTCGTCGAGCGCCGTGATGTGGCGGTCGAGGACGAACCAGCCCTGGACGATGTGCGCCGCGCCCATCGAGGACAGGACCGGGCGCAGCGCGTAGTCGATGGCCAGCACGTGCGCGGTGGTCCCGCCCGTGGCCAGCGGGAGGACGGTCTTGCCCGCCAGCGCGTACTGCGGGAGCAGGTCGAGCAGGGACTTGAGCAGGCCGGAGTAGGCGGCCTTGTAGACGGGCGTGCCGATGACGACGCCGTCGGCGTGCTGGAACAGGCCGGTGGCCGCGACGATGGCGGGATGCCCGAAGTCCGCGCCGAGCAGCGCGTCGCCCGGCAGCGTGCGTACGTCCAGCGAGGTGACCTGGTGTCCCTGGGCGGCGAGCCGTTGCCCGACGTGGCCGAGGAGCCGGGCGGTACGAGAGGTGGCGGACGGGCTTCCGGAGACGGACAGGATGCTTGCCATGGTGATCTCACCCTCGTGGGTCGGAGGTCGGGAGGACGTACTGGTCGTTCGGGCCGGTCTCAGCGGGCGGTCTCCACCACCACGACGGGGGAGCGGTCCGGCGCGGAGCGCAGCCGCTCCAGCCACTGCACGATGTGGGCGGCGACGCTGCGGTGGTCGACGTCGTTGAGGACGTCGTGGCGTCCCCCGCGGACGGTCACCAGCTCGGCTCCGGGCAGCCGCCCGGCCACCGAGCGCGCGATCGCCGGCGCGGTGACCGGGTCGGCCTCGCCGTGCAGGACCAGCACGGGCAGGCCGATCCGGTCCAGCGGGAGCTCCGGGGACAGCAGCGCGGCCGGGAGCGGCCGGGACAGCGCGCCGCGGACGAACCGGGCGTCCTCGGTCAGCCGCCGCCGGTGTACGGGGCAGGCGGTACGCGCTTCGAGCTCGTCGTCCCAGGACCGCCGGGGCGGCGTCCCGGGGTCGGCGAGGCCGGCGATGATGACCCCGGCCGGCGGAGGGCCCGGCGCGGCGGCCAGGGTGAGGGCCTGGAGGGCCCCGGTGTCCGAACCGGCGAGCACGACCGGCTCGGTCGCCGGCGCGGTCGTCGCGGCCACCAGCCGGGCGAGGACCTCGGGGTCGTCGCCGGGGGTGCTGTCGACGGCGTGCACGGCGTAGCCGTCGGCGGAAAGGCGGCGGCCCAGCCGCTCGTAGACGCCGCCGTGCTCGCCACGGCCGGGGAGGAGCACGATGGTGCCGCGGTGGCGCTGTTCGGCGGCCGGGAGCCAGGAGTGGACGGCCGGCAGGGTGACGGGTTCGGTCATGGTGGGTCCCTCAGTTGTCTCGGGTGCCGCGGGCGAGTGCGCGACGGCCGGCGGCGGTGGTGATGACGTCGTCTTGGGGGGTGTGGACCCGCGAGCACAGCACGTCGCGGTAGTGCCGCTGTAGCGGGTTGTTCCTGGTCAGGCCGTTGTTGCCGACGAGTGCCACGGCCTGTTCGACCGCGGTGATCGCCGCGCGGGTGGCGAGCAGCTTCGCGACGTCGGCGCGGCCCTCGGGCAGGTCACCCTCGTCGTACCGGCGGGCCAGCGCGTCGACGAGGTCGTCCGCGCCGCTGAGCGCGGCCTCGATCTCGCCGACCGCGGTCTGGAACCGCGGCAGTGTCGCCAGGGGCGCGCCGAGCGCGGTGGGGACCCGCTCGTGCAGGAACCCCACGAGCCAGTCCCGGGCCGCCCCGGCGACGCCCAGGTAGAGGGCGGTGAGGCCGAGCGCGTTCCAGGCCCCCAGGTCGCCGCCCGCGCGCCGCCCGGGTGCGGGCTCGGCGAGGTGTGCGACGGCGTCGAGGGGGACCGGCACGTCATTGAAGATCACATCGTCGCTGCGGCTGGCCCGCAGCCCCAGGTGGTCCCAGGTCGGTTCGACGGTGATCCCCGGGCTGTCGGCGCGTACGAGGAACGAGCCGACGCGGACCGGGTCCTCGTCGGTACGGGCCCAGACGGCCATCCAGCGCAGGCCGACCGCTCCGGTCGAGAAGATCTTGTGCCCGGTGAGGGACCAGCGGCCGTCTTCGCGCCGGGCCGTCGTGGCGGGCAGGCCGCCGCGCGCCGGAGTGCCGAGGTCCGGTTCCACGCGCAGCGCGTTGACCAGGGCGGGGCCGGGCGTGGCGAGCAGCTCACGGTAGACGGGCTCGGGCCAGGCGCCGCCGCGCGTCTGCCCGGCGTGGGTGAACAGGGTCATCGCGGTGACCAGGGCGACCGACGGATCGCCCGCGCCCAGAGCGCGCAGGATCCGCACCGTGTCGGCGAGGCCGGCGCCGGCGCCGCCGTACTCGGGACCGGCGGTCGCGGTGAGGAGACCGGACGCGTGGACGGCCGCGACCCCCTCGAAGGGGAAGGAGCCGTCGCGGTCGTGGTCGCCGGCGCGGGCGGCCAGTTCGGCGGTGACGGCGGCCAGCCGCTCGGGGGCGTACGGGGGCGGTGCCGTGTCCGGCGGGGCGTTGCTGGGCATCAGAGGCTCCGGATCGAAGGGGGCCGAAGGACGGTCAGCGGGGGAGGGTCACCGGCGTACGGCTCGACCTCCACGAGCGCGTGCTGGCCGGTGCAGCCCTGGGAGAGCTGCGAGGTGGGCACGTCGGCGGTGAGGACGTTGGGGTTGCCGTGGACGCACAGTGACCCGGACGGGTCGTACCAGGCGCCCGTGGCGAGCTGGACGACGCCCGGCCGCAGCCGTTCGCTCAGCACCGCCCCGGCCAGGCAGGCGCCGCGGTCGTTGAACACCCGGACGAGGGCGCCCGCGGTGATGCCGCGCGCCGAGGCGTCATCGGGATGCAGGGTCAGTGGTTCGCGGCCGGCGACCTTGCCGGCCTGGCTGGTCTCGCCGACGTCGAGCTGGCTGTGCAGCCGGGTGGCCGGCTGGTTGGCGATCAGGTGCAGCGGATGGCGCGCGGCGGCGGGCGCGCCGAGCCACTCGCCGGGCTCCAGCCAGGCCGGGTGGCCGGGGCAGTCGGCGAGGCCGAAGCCCGCCACCGTCGCCGAGGCGATCTCGATCCGGCCGCTCGGCGTGCCGAGGGGCGCGCCCTCGGGGTCGGCGCGGAACCGTTCGAACAGCGTCAACCTGCGGGGACCTGGCGGCAGCTCCAGCTCACCGTCCGCCCAGAACCGGGCGAACGACGGCCGGCCGTCGCCGCGCCAGGAGGCGTAGAGGTGCTCGATCCACTCGCGGGCGGTCCGGCCCTCGGTGAACCGGTCGCCGAAGCCGAGCCGTACGGCGAGGGCGGCCAGGATCGCGTAGTCGTCGCGGGCCCGGCCGAGCGGCTCGACCGCGCGGTGCATGGCGATGAGGTGGCTGTCGCGCCGGCCGCTGCCGAGGTCCTCGCGCTCCAGGGTGGTGGTGACCGGCAGCACGATGTCGGCCTGGCGGGCCGTGGCCGTCCAGTACGGCTCGTGCACGACGATCGTGTCCGGACGGGCGAACGCGCGGCGCAGCCGGTTCAGGTCCTGGTGGTGGTGGAAGGGGTTGCCGCCCGCCCAGTGGACGAGCCGGATGTCGGGATAGGTACGGGTGGTGCCGTCGTAGCGGTAGGACTCGCCCGGATGGAGCAGCATGTCGGCGATCCGGGCGACGGGGATGAAGGTGCGCACCGGGTTGGGCACCGAGGGCATACGGGGGAGCCGCAGCCGCGGCCCGTCGTCGCCGACGTCGCCCATCGAGCCGTAGCCGTGGCCGAACCCGCCGCCGGGCAGGCCGATCTGGCCGAGCATCGCGGCGAGGGCCAGCCCCGCCCAGACCGGCTGCTCGCCGTGCTGGATGCGCTGCAGTGACCAGGTGACGGTGACCAGCGTCCTCGACGCGGCCATCCGGCGGGCCAGCGCCGCGATGGCGGACGCCGGGATCCCGCACAGCGCCGCCGCCCAGGCGGCGTCCTTGACCACCCCGTCCGCACGGCCGAGCAGGTAGTGCTCGAAGGTCTCGAAGCCGGTGCAGTAGCGGTCGAGGAACCTGCGGTCGTGCAGGTCCTCGGCGAGCAGCGTGTGCGCCAGGCCCAGCATCAGCGTCACGTCGGTGGCCGGGACGATGGGGTACCAGGTGGCGTCCAGCTCCTCGGGCAGGTCGTCGCGGATCGGGCTGACCAGCGCGACCCGCACCCCGGACGCGGCCAGGGCCGCCAGGCGGGACGGCGTACGGTGCCGCGTCACCCCGCCCGGCACGACGTGCACGTTCTTGGCGGGGATCCCGCCGAACGCCACGATCAGCTCGGTGGCGTCCTCGATGGTCTGCCAGGTGGAGGCGGACCGCAGCACCTCCTCGGCGTCGCCGACCAGGTGCGGCAGCAGCACCAGCGAGGTGCCGAGGCTGTAGGAGTTGCGGGATCCGGTGTAGCCGCCGAACATCGCCAGGAACCGGTGCAACTGGCTCTGCGCGTGGTGGAACCGGCCCGCGCTCGCCCAGCCGTACGAACCTCCGTAGACGGCCTCGTTGCCGTACCGGTCGCGGACCCGGGCCAGCTCGGCGGCCAGCCGGTCCAGCGCCTCGTCCCAGCCGACCTCGACGAACTCCTCGGCGCCCCGGCGGTCGCTGGGGCCTGGACCTCCTTCGAGCCAGCCGCGGCGTACCGCCGGCGCCGCCACCCGGGTCGGATGCGCGAGGGCGCCGGCGACGTTGCCGAGCAGCGGGGAGGGATCGGGGTCGTCCGGGTGCGGCAGCACGGCGACGGAACCGTCCTCGCGCCGCCGCACTCCGTACGCTCCCCAGTGCGAGGTGGTCGGCAGGGTCACCGGATCAGACCAGCGCCGGGCTGCCGGCGCGCAGCAGCGGGACCAGGCGCCGGCCCCAGTCGACGACGTCCTCGAGCGGGTCGAAACCGCGGATCAGGATGGTGTCGACGCCGACCTGCCGATAGCCGTCCAGCGCCTCCGCGACCTGCTCCGGCGTCCCGACCAGCGCGGTGGAGTTGCCGCCCGGCCCGGTCAGCGCGGTGATGCCGTACCAGAGCCGCTCGTCGTGGCGCTCGTTCTCGGCCGCCTGCCGCTGCAGCCGGTCGGAGCCGACCGAGGAGGACATGCGGTACGGGCGCGGGCGGGCCTCGTCGGTCAGCCCGGCCCGCTCGGCGGTGAGCGCGCGGATCCGCTCGGCCCGCTCCCACGCCGCGTCCTCGGTGTCGGCGATGATCGGCCGGACCGACAGGCTGAACCGCAGCGTACGGCCGTGTGCTGCGGCCGCCTCACGCAGCGCGGCGATCCGCCCGGCGATCTGATCCCGCGGCTCGCCCCACAGCATGTAGACGTCGGCGTGTTCGGCGCCGACCTGGACCGCCGGTGGAGAGGCACCGCCGAAGTACAGCGGGATGCCCGCGGGGGTGGCCGGCTTGACCGTGCTGAAGGCGCCCTCCACGCGGTAGAACTCGCCGTCGTGGTCGAACGGCCGCTCCGAGCCCCACACCCGACGCAGCAGGCCCATGAACTCGCCCGTCCGCGCGTACCGCCGGTCGTGGTCGGCGAAGTCGCCGTCGCGCTTCTGGTCGGCCTCGTCACCTCCGGTGATGTGGTGGATGGCGACCCGCCCGCCGCCGGTCAGGTGGTCGAGGGTGGCGAGCTTGCGGGCGACCAGGGTCGGGGCGACGAAGCCCGGCCGGTGCGCGATCAGCACCTTCAGCGTCGTCGTGGCGTTGAGCACGTGCGCGGCGATGGCGAAACCGTCCGCGCCGGTCGCGCCGTACCCGATGAGGACCCGGTCGAAGCCCGCGGCCTCGTGCGCCTGGGCGAACCGCGTCAGGTAGCCGGCGTCGATGTCGCCGAAGTGGTCGCCGTGGGTCTCGGACGCGTCCCGCGTCCCGACCATGCCGATGAGCTCGTTCGTCATTCGTCGGCTCCGTTCCTAGGAGTGGGCGCCGGCCAGGGCGCGTTCGCCGGTCCGGTCGCGGACCAGGCGGATGAGGTTTCCGTAGTCGGTGGCGTCGGTGAGGGGAGTGAACCCGCGGATGAGCAGCGTGCTCACGCCGAGGGAGACGTAGTCGAGCAGGGACTCGGCGACCTGCTCGTAGCTGCCGACCAGCGCGGTGGAGTTCCCGGCGGCGCCGGTCTCCTTGGCGATCGCGGTCCACAGCCTCTTGTCGTGCACCTCCGCCCGGTCGGCGAAGTCCAGCAGCCGCCGGCTGCCCTGTGCCGCGGAGCCGTCGATGTTGAGGACCTTCCTCAGCTCGCCGGCCCGTTCCTTGGTGAGGCGGAGGATCTCCTCCGCGCGCCGCCAGGCCTCGGTCTCGGTCGCGGCCGGGATGGGCCGCAGGCTGACGCTGAACCGCGGGTCGCGCCCGTGCGGGGCCGCGGCGGCCCGTACGCCGGCGATCCGCTCGGCGATGCCGGCCAGCGGCTCCCCCCAGAACGCGTACACGTCGGCGTGCCTGCCCCCGACCCGTACGGCGTCCGCGGACGCGCCGCCGAAGTAGACCGGGATCCGGCCGTCCGGGCGCACCGGGGTGAAACCGCCGCGTACCTGGTAGAACTCCCCGTCGTAGTCGAACGGCCGGGTGGACTCCCACTCCAGGCGCAGCACGTCGAGGAACTCGTCCGTACGCCGGTAGCGCGCCGGCTTGTCGCTGATGTCGCCGTCTCTGGCCTGGTCCGCGTCGTCGCCGCCGGTGATCACGTGCAGGGCGACCCGGCCGGCGTGGAAGGCGTCGAGGGTGGCGAACTTGCGCGCCGCCAGCGTGGGCGCCACGAAGCCGGGCCGGTGCGCCAGCAGCACGCCGAGCCGGTCGGTGCCGTTGAGTACCTGGTCGGCGACGATGAACCCGTCCGGGCTGGAGGAGGAGTGGGCGATCAGCACCCGGTCGAACCCCGCGTCCTCGTGCGCCCTCGCGAGCGCCCGCAGGTAGCCCGCGTCGACCGGCGGGCCCTCGGACACCTTCTCGATCTCGGTCTCCGTGTGCGCCTGGGTGGCGGCGATGCCGATGAACTCGATGCTCATGTCAGTGCTCCTGTCGTCTGTTCAACGTGGTCGGACCAGGTGCCGGCGTGGTGACAGGCCACGGTGCGGCCGTCTCCGGTCGCTTCGCGCCGCGGCTCGACGGCGCACTCGGCGGTGGCGAACGGGCACAGCGGGGCATACCGGCAGCCGTCGGCGTGGGGCCACGGCTCCCGGTCGCGGGCCGGGCGCAGGCTCGCCGCGGGCCGGCCCAGCGGACGTTCGCCGATGCTCGGGGCCGAGGCGACCAGCAGGGCGGTGTAGGGGTGGCGCGGGTCGCCGAACACCTCATCGACCGGACCCTGCTCCACCAGCCGGCCGCCGAACAGCACCGCGACCCGGTCCACCACCCCCGCCAGCGACGTCAGGTCGTGGGAGATCATGACGATCGCGACGCCGAGCTCACGGCGCAGCCGGTCCAGCAGCAGCAGGACCCGGTTGCGGCTGGAGGAGTCCAGGGCGCTGACCGGCTCGTCGCACAGCAGCAGCTTCGGGCGTACGGCGATGGCCCGCGCCAAGGCGACGCGCTGCCGTTGCCCGCCGGAGATCTGACCGGGCCGCCGGGCGCCGAGTGAGGGGTCGAGGCCGACACGGGTCAGCGCCTCGTCCACGCGTTCGGCCTGCTCGGCACGCGTGAGCCCACCGGCGATCGCCAATCCCTCGGCGACGATCGCCGCCACGGTCAGGTCCGGGTCGAGCGACCGCAGCGGATCCTGGAAGACCAGCTGGACCGCGCCCGTCCGGCGGAACCCGCGCAGCGGCCGCCCGCCCAGCGCCGTCACGTCCGTGCCGTCGAAGGTGATCCGTCCCGCGTCCGGTGAGACGAGGCCCACCACGGCGCGGACCAGCGTCGTCTTGCCCGATCCGGTCTCACCGACCACGCCGACGACCTCGCCGGGCCGTACGGTCAGGCTCACACCGGACAGGACGCGCGCCCGGCCGTAGGACACCCCGACGTCGTCGACGTCGAGCAGGGGTGCGGTCTCGCTCATGAGGGAGCCTCCTCCTCGACTCGTACGCACCGGGCGGCGCGCCCGCCGCCGGCCTGGCGCAGCGCCACCGGGCCGGCCGTGCACCGGTCACCGGCGTACGGGCACCGGTCGGCGAACCGGCAGCCGGGCGGCTGCGCGCCGACCGGCGGCGGCTGCCCGGGAAGCACCTCCACCGACCCGGGGGCGGCGAGCCGCAGCAACGCCTCGGTGTAGGGATGGGCCGGTGCCCGCAGCACCTGCTCGGTCGGGCCGGACTCCACGAGCTCGCCGGCGTAGAACACCAGGACCCGGTCGCAGGTCTCGGCCACCACGGCGAGGTCGTGGGTGACCAGCAGCAGCGACAGGCCGCGCTCGGCCCGCAACTGCGCGAGCAGGTCCAGCACCTCGGCCTGGACGACGACGTCCAGCGCGGTGGTGGCCTCGTCGGCGATCAGCAGGTCCGGCTCGCCGCCGATCGCGATCGCGATGAGGACCCGCTGCAGCATCCCGCCGGACAGCTCGTCGGGGTAGCGGTGGTAGACGTTCTCCGGGTCGCGCAGGCCGACCGAGTGGAGCAGCCCGGCCGCCCGCGTACGGGCCGTGGCTCTGGGCAGGCCCGCGGCGACCTGGAGCGACTCGGTGAGCTGGTGTCCGACCGTGATCGAGGGGTTGAGGTACGAGGCCGGGTCCTGGAAGACCGCACCGAGGGTCCGCCCGCGTACGGCGTCCCAGCCGCGGCGCGTCAGCCCGGTCAGCTCGACGCCGGCCAGGTCGATCGTCCCGGCGCTGACCTCACACCCCTTCGGCAGCACGCCCAGGATCGACCGGCAGGTCAGCGTCTTGCCGCTCCCGGACTCGCCGACCAGCCCCACCGCCTCGCCCCGGTGGACGGTGAACGAGACGTCGTGGACGGCCTCGGCGCCGCCACCGCCGACGGTGACGTGCAGGCCGCCGACGCGGAGCAGCGGCGTGAGGGGTGAGGCGATCGCGGCGGGCCGGGGTCCGGCGCGTGTCTCAGCGGACGGGGACGGTGGCATCGGGCACCTCCTGTACGGGGCCGGCCGTTCCGGCCGGGGCGGGCGAGGCGTCCAGGACGGGCAGGTCGGCGCTGTCGCTCACCGCGTCGGCGAGGGCGTTCAGCGCACCCACGGTGATCATGATGGTGAGGGCGGGGACGAGCGGGGCCCACGGCTGCTGGGCCAGGAAGCCGAGGTCGTCGGCGAGCATCCCGCCCCACGTCGGCGCGGGCGGCTGCACCCCGATCCCGAGGAAGCTCAGCGACTGCACCACGAGCAGGCACTCGGCGCTGGCCTGCGCCGCCGTGACCGCGATGGTCGGCAGGATCTTGCTCCACAGGTGGGTGCGCAGGATCCAGAGCCGGCCGCCGCCGAAGAGCTCGGCCGCCTCCACGTACTGGGCTCTCAGCAGGGTCAGCGACGCGGCCCGGCTCACCCGGAAGAAGATCGGGGAGTACAGCAGCCCGATCGCGAGCATCGACTGGGACAGGCCGTTGCCGAGCACGCCGACCACCGCGACCACGAACACGACGTACGGCAGGGTCTGGAGAGAGTCGACGAAGCGCAGCGACACCCATTCGTACCCGCGGCCCAGCCAGAGCGAGGCGACCCCGAGGACGACGCCGACGACCAGCGCCGAACCGACGGCCTCCAGCGTCGCGACGATGGATGAGGCCGTTCCGGCGACGAGCCGGCTGAGCACGTCACGGCCGAGCCCGTCGGTCCCGAGGAGGTGACCGGCGCTCGGGCCGGACAGGACATGTGCCGAGTCCTGGGCCAGCGGGTCGAGAGGGGCGAGCCGGTGCCCGAAGACCGCGGCCACCGCCACCACGATGAGCACGCCTGCCGCGAGGCGGGCCGACGGCAGCCGCAGAGCGCGGCGCAGAGTACGCACGGCTACCTCCTCGCCTGCGGGGTGAACCGGGCGAGCAGCGCGCCGAGCACCAGGTTGCAGACCAGCACGGAGGCGACGGTCATCAGCAGCGTCCCCTGGATCACCGGGACGTCGTGCCGCTCCGACGACTGAAGCGTCAGCAGCGCGACCCCCGGCAGGTTGAAGATCCGTTCGGTCGGCACCGACCCGCTGATCAGCATGGGGACCCCCACCGTGAGGAGTCCCAGCGTCGGTCCCACGGCGTTGCGCAGCGCGTGCCGCAGCAGCACCCGCCGGTGCGAGAGGCCGCGCACGGTCGCCCCCACGACGTAGTTCTCGCGCAACGTGCCGACCAGGGAGGTACGGAGCTGCCGGGCGATGCCGGCGGCCAGGGTCAGGCTCAGCGCGAAGGACGGCATGAGCAGGCAGCGCAGCCACTGGACCGGGTCGGTCGTGAAACTGACGTACCCGCCGGCCGGCAGGACCTTCAGCGTCGCGGAGAACAGGACGATCAAGACGATGCCGATGACGAAACCGGGGATGGTGCCCAGCACCGAGCAGGCCGCCGTGACGGAGCGGTCGATCCGGCCGCCGCCGTTCAGCGCCGCGGCGATGCCGGCCGTACCCCCGATCAGCACCGCGAACAGGGCGGCCAGCCCGGTGATGCCCAGGTCCACCGGCAGCGCCTGCCGGATGCTGGCGGCGACCGGGATGGAGGTGAAGTACGACGTGCCGAGATCGCCGGTGAAGGCGTGGCCCAGCCAGGTCGCGTACTGCACCAGCAGCGGCCGGTCCAGCCCGAACTGGTGGTTCATCCGGACGATGTCCGCCGGGGTCGCGGTCTCACCGAGCACGGCCGCGGCGGGGTTGCTCTCGGACAGCGAGCCGAGCGCGTACGTGCCGAACGAGGTGATCAGGAAGACGGTGGCCGTGGCGGCCGCCATCCGCAGCACCGTACGGGCCCAGCCGGCGAGCCGCAGGGCGGGGCGGGCTGCGGCCGGCCTCGGCACGGCGATCACGGCGCTCATCGGGCGTTCCGATCGGGGGCGTTCACGCGACCGTGACCCCCTCGAACCGCTGGACGACGGTGTCGTTCGGCAGCACCGACACCGACTTGGTGTGGGCCAGGATCCGCGGCGTCGTGAAGAGGAACACGTTGGGCATCGTGTGCACGGCGGCGCTGGTCGCGGCCCTGACCACCTGCGGATAGCCCGGGTCGTCCAGCGGGGTCCGCACGACCTTCTGAACGGCGGCGGTCAGCTCCGGCGTCGTGGTGCGGCCCGGGTTCAGCAGGCCCTCCGTGCCGAACAGCACCTGGAACGCCTGCGCGGTCGAGTCGCGGCCGGCGAACTGGTCCACGGCCAGCGCCCTGGAGTGCTGGATGTAGATGATCTGGGTGGACTGCGCCTCGGGGATCGTCTCGATGGTCGCCTTGAACCCGACCGCCTGGAGCTGGGCCTGGAGCTGCTGCGGGAGGTTCCCGGGGTCCGACGCGGTGATCGTGACCGGTGCTCCCGTGCCGTACCTGGAGCCGGCCAGCAGCGCGCGGGCCTTGGCGGGGTTGTAGGCGTAGACGCCCTCCAGTGCGGGGTCGTATCCCACGTAGCCCTTCGGGAAGGGCTGGTAGGAGACCTCGCCGATGCCGAACTGCTGGGTCTTCAGCAGCGCCGCGCGGTCCACGGCGAACTTCAGCGCCAGCACCACGTCGGGATCGTCGAACGGCGCCTTGGTGATGTTGATGTCCAGCACGGCGACCACCAGCGACGGGATCACCTGGACCTGGAGCCCGGCGGACTTCGCCGCGGCGACCTGGCTGCCCGGGATCTGGGCGACGTTGTAGCGCCCGGACTGCAGACCGGCGATCACGGTGGCGGCGTCCGGCAGCGGGAAGAGCTGGAAGTTCTCGACCTTGATCTCGGCGGCGTCCCAGTAGCCCGGGTTCCGCTTGAGGGTCGCCTGTGAGTTCTCGACGTAGGAGGTCAGCGTGTACGGCCCGGCGCCGGCCGGTTTGGTGGCCAGTCCCGCGGCGTTGCGCTCGAACGCCGCCGGGTTGACCACCATCCCGGTCTTTCCGGCGAACAGGCTGGGGATCTGGTAGTTCGGCGCGGTCAGGTCGAGGACCACGGTCGTGGCGTCCGGGGCGCTGACGGTCTTGATGTCGGCGAGCTGCGCGGCGATCAGCGACTTGGGGTGGTCACGTCCGCGCTCGATGCTCTTCTTCACCGCGGTCGCGTCCAGCGCCGTGCCGTCGCTGAACTTCAGGCCGGACCGCAGCTTGAAGGTGATCCGCCTGCCCTTCTCGGTGTACTTCCAGGACTCCGCGAGGGCCGGCACCGCGACGCCCTGCGCGTTCTGCTTGGTGAGCCCGGCGTACACGAGCGAGAGAGAGTGGACGTCCCAGCCGGCCGAGGAGGTCACCGGATCCCACGACGTGGGCAGGTCCCAGCCCCATTTGAGGGTGTCGGCCATGCCCCCGCCGGCGCCGGCCGTGCCGCCGGAGCCGCAGGCGGCGAGCAGGAGGGACGAGCCGGCGGCGAGGCCGAGTCCCAAGAAGGAACGCCTGCTGGGGTCGGGCGAGAGGTCTGTGTGCATGACGGGTCGAGTCCACCTTTCGGAGGAGGTCGGGGTCACCGGAGGCGTGGCAGATCGCGGCAGGCTGAGAGGCGGCGATGTCGGGCATGGGCGATCCCCGGGAACGGAACACGGCCCGGTGGGGGATCGCGGATCAGGAGACGGTGAAGGACCCGGCGTGAGGGACGCCGTGGCCGGCGGGGCTCAGAGGCCGGCGCCTACCAACAGAGGGCGCTGGAGGTACGGCGGTAGTCGACGAAGCGGCAGATCGCGCCTGGATGCGTCGAAGTCATGCCCTTATCCTCACCGCGGGACCGAATCCTGTCAATAGCTACCTAAATATGTCTTTTAGGTGGCGTGCCCGTCTGAGGTGCGGTTCAGCCGCGCGATACGGGGTGGGTGGCGGCCTCGGACGGGTGCAGGAAGACCGGCCCGTTGGCGCTGTCGACCCGGACGGCGCCCGGGGGAGGGTCGGCCGATCCGGCCAGCAGGACGAGGTCCGGTCCCGTGAGGCTGCGGTGGCGTTCCAGCAACTCGGCGGGAGTGCACCGTGGGGCCGTGACGCGCAGGCCGGGCGCCACGCGTACGGCGGCGTCGACGTACTCGCCGAGGTCCCGCCAGCCCGGCACGATCGCGTGCCCGCCGGGCCCGGTGAACACCAGGGTGGGCAGCGCGAACCGGGACCGCTCGCCGACCTGCTTCGCCCGGCCCGGATGCGGTCCCGGCCCCTCGATCGTGAAGACCTCGGGGAACGGGTCACGGGTCTCGGCCCAGTCGCGGCGGACCGCGGACCGGATGCCCTCGGAGGCCAGGTCGCGGGCGAGCCGATCGCGGTCCAGCCCGGGCACGCCGGCCACCGCCTCCAGCGCGGTCTCGGGCCGGTCGGCGGGCGTGCCGAGCAGGAACATGCTCTCCCGGAGCCGGCGCAGGACCAGGGCGGCCACCTCGCGGCCCTGCGCCTCGGCCGCCTTGGCCGCGAGCGAGGACGGCCAGCTGCTCCGCGCCACCCACCGCAGCCGCGGCGCGTACGGCGCGTCGGTGTGCGCGGCGATGTCGGTGACGTACCGGTGGTACCAGGCGGCCTCGGCGTCCGGGTCCGGCGCCGGGTCGTCGTCATCGTCGAACAGGATCCCGTAGACCCGGCGCCACTCGGCCCGGCCGTCCAGCGCGGTCCGCAGCCACCGGAACTTGGGTTCCGAGCCCCAGGCCCACGGGCAGGCAGGATCGGTGAACTCGACCACGCTCAGCCCGGCACCGGTCATGACCGGTCGACCGGCGCCCACAGACTGGGCAGGTTCACCACGACACCCTCCTGGCTGGTGCGCGAGATCACCACGACCGCCTCGGTCTCGCCGGGGTTCTCCTCGCGGTGCGGGGCGTACGGCGGCACGAAGATGAAGTCGCCCGGCTCGGTCTCCAGCCGTACCTCGGTCTCGCCGTCGGCGAAGACGAACACCGGGTTGCCGGACACGACATAGATCGAGGTCTCGGTCTCACCGTGATGGTGGTCGCCGGAGTTGGTGGCCGGTGCCACCAGGGTCTTGCCCGTCCAGAGCTTCGCCGCGCCCACGGTCTTGCCGGAGATGGCCTCCAGCCGGGTCATGCCGGAGGTCTGGCCGGTCTCGCCGGTCAGGTCCTTGGCGCGGATGTGGCGCAGCTCGCCATGCCAGTGATCCGGCTGGTCTGCCTGGTCTCTCAACAGGGGGCTCCCATCGTTCCGTCACGTGCTGAGGGCCGCGTCGCGCAACAGCGACACGGCCGGCTCGGGGGGCTCGTCCGCCAGCAGGTCGGCCAGGCTCACGCCGGCCAGGATGTCCTCGTACCGCCTCTGCAGCCCGGTCCAGAATTCCGAGAGCCGGGCGGCCGGTCCCGGGTAGCGCTGATCGCCGGGGCTCTCTCCGTGCACCGTCATCAGCTGGCCGTCGACCGCGGCGACGATGGCCGCCAGGGAGATCGACGCCGCGTCGCGGCTCAGCCAGTAACCGCCCTCGCACCCGCGCTGGCTGCGTACGAGCTCGGCTCGCCGCAGGTCGCGGAAGACCGCCTTGAGGAAACGGTGGGGGATCTCCTGGGACTGCGCGATGCCTTCACAGGTGAGCGGGCGGCTGGTGTCGACGGCGAGTTCGAGGAGAGCCCGGATCGCGTAGTCCGCTCGTGCCGAGATTCGCATGGCGACCTTCCCCTGAGGCGACCTGTGAGGCGACCTGCCCCCTTGACCTGTCGGAGCCCGCTCACGCTACCAAATTAGCTCCTTCTTGGTGTCTTTTGTGGACGGCTACTGCGCGGGGCCGACCGAGCGGCGGGCGACGAGGGCGGCGTTGATGCGGGGCAGGTCCGCGGGCCGGGCCGGGGACAGGCCGATCAGCTGCGTGATGCGGCGGATGCGGTAGTCCACCGTGTTGGGGTGGACGTGCAGCGCGGTCGCGGTGCGCCGCCGGTCGAGGTCCTGGCGCAGGTACGTCTCCAGCGTCTGCAGGAGCTCCGGCTTGGGCTCCAGGGGCCGCAGCAGGCACGCGAGGGCGGTCAGCGCCTCGCCCGGCCGGCTGAGCTGGTAGTCGAGCAGGACGTCGGCGAGCCGGTAGAGGCCCGGCGCCCGGCCCGTACGCGCCACGAGGTCGACGATCTCGGTGTTCTGCGCGACCGCGTCCGGTACGCCCGCGGGCTCGGCGACGGCCGCGGCGGCGGTGACGGGCACGTCGGCCGACCGGGCCGTACGGGTGATGAGCTCACGCAGGTCGTCCCAGGCCGGCGGGGAGTCGGCGGGCAACAGGGCGGTGCCGCCGAAGGCGTCGAGCGCGGTCAGCGCCGGTTCGCCGGCGAACCGGTCGAAGGTCGACTGCACCCGGCGGATCTTTCGCCGGGCGGCGACCCTGGCGCGCGGGCCGGGGCGGCCCTCGTCCGGATGCCGGTCCAGCGTCAGCGTCATGACCACGTAGAGCGGCGCCGGCCGCGTTCCGGCCGGATAGGCGGGGTGGTCCGGCGGGTCGCCCGCCAGCAGGGCCGTCATCAGCGAGTGCCGGTCGTGGTGCTGCTGGACGTCCAGGACCTCGCGCGTCTCCAGGTACGCGGCGGTGACCTCGGAGA
Organism: Actinomadura sp. DC4; assembly: GCF_030406325.1. Taxonomy (GTDB): domain Bacteria; phylum Actinomycetota; class Actinomycetes; order Streptosporangiales; family Streptosporangiaceae; genus Actinoallomurus. The sequence continues at coordinate 75,584 of NZ_JAUEQY010000018.1, forward strand.
TCAGCCGCCGCTGGAAGGACATGAGATGGGCCAGGGCCGCCTGCAGATCCGCCAGGTCGGCCGGCCGCGCCCCCTCGGTGATCTCGTTCCAGCTCAGCTCGGTGCCGAGGTGGTAGGCGCTGAGAATCGCGTCGAGCGGCACGCCCTCCTCGGCGCGCTGTGCCGCCGACTCGCGCTGGAAGGCGAACCGGTGGTCGTCGGCGTGGCCGTGCTGCTCGATGACGTCGGCGAACAGCCGCAGGTTGTGCTGGACGATGTCGGCGATGTCGCCGGCGACCTCCTCATGGGGGAGCTCGGCGTAGACGGGGAGTTCGGTGCGGAGCCGGTCGACGACTCGCCGCGTCAGTGACGGAACCCGTGCCCGGAGGTAACCGGCCACGGGCCGGCCGGCGATTGTCAGCGGCGGCGCGGCTCCCTCGTTGTGATCTGTCACAAAGGCTCCCGCGGAAGTCTGCCTTGTTCACCAGTTAAAGGATGCCCCGCGAGTCTGCATCATGAGCGCAAAGCAATCCATGACAGCCGGGAGCCGCCATGTCCTCGCCCTCCGCCCACGGCGTCCGTCGCTTTCTCACCGGTGCTCTCGGCGCCGCCGCCGTGGTGGCGGTGAGCATCGGCGTCGCCGCCCCGCCCGCCTCCGCCGCCGGCGCGAAATACGTCGCGCTCGGCGACTCGATGGCCTCCGGGCCGCTCATCCCCGACATCACGGGGAACGTCGGCTGCGGACGTTCCACGCACAATTACGCGCACGAGCTGGCCGCGACACTGGGCGCCGCCTCGCTGCGCGACGTGACCTGCAGCGGAGCCGAGACCTCCCACATGACCGCGCCGCAGCCCCTCAGCGTGGCCGGCGTGTCCACGGGCACCGCGCCGCCGCAGTTCGACGCTCTGAGCGCCGACACGACCCTGGTGACGCTGACGATCGGCGGGAACGACGCCGGGCTCGTCGGCATCGCCGAGGACTGCGTCAACCTCGACCCGACCGCGACCCCCTGCAAGAAGCGCTACACCGCGGGCGGCGTGGACCAGGTCGCCCAGCGCGTCGACGCGGTCGGCCCCCGGCTCGCCGCCGTCCTGGACGGCATCCACGCACGCTCCCCGCAGGCGCGCGTCGTGGTGACCGGGTACGGCCTGTACATCAAGCCGCACGGCTGCTGGCCGGTCCAGCCCGTGCTCCCGGTCGACGCGGACTACCTGCAGGGCAACGTCCACCGGTTGAACAACGTGGTCGCCGCCCAGGCCGCGGCCCACAACGCGACCTACGTCGACGTGGAGGCCCCGAGCGTCGGCCACGACTCCTGCCAGTCGGCCTCGGCGCGATGGGTCGAGGGATACGTGCCGCTGAACCCGGCCGCGCCCCTGCACCCGAACCAGCGCGGCGAGGCGGCCTACGCCCGCATCATCGCCGGCCACCTCGCCTGAGCCGCCTGGCCTCTGGGCGCCGAGACGCAGGCGCCCGGGGCCGTGGCCGGAGACGGACGCCGCGCAAAGCGCTGCCTGGGGACCGGCGGGGCGATACTTGGTCGATCAGCGGAACCGGAGACTCTTGGGGTCGATCGTGGACTGGCTGACGGCACGGGTGACACGGTGATCGGGATGGCGTCCGTCCAGTCCTACCAGCCCGGCTCCTACCGTGAGGAGCACGTACGCGCCTTCGAGTGGACCGCCCGGTCCGTGGGCATCGCCCTCGGCAGCGCCCGTGACGAGATGGACGAAGCCCCGCCCGCGCGCCTCACCGTGCGCGAGCGGGAGATCGCAGGTTTGATCGCCGAGGGGCTGAGCAACGGAGAGATCGCGCATCGGCTTCACATCAGCGAGCGGGCTGTGAAGACTCATGTCACGCGGATACTGGCGAAGCTCGGCATCGTCCAGCGCGCGGCCGTGGCCGTCAAGCTCCGTCCCCCGCGCTGAACCGGTATGGCTACCCGCCGCGGACCTTGTTCGCGGCGTCGGTGGCGGTCAGCTTCCCGCTCGCAGCCAACGGCGTGACCAACTGGAGCAGCGAGCGTTCCGACCTGGGTGTGGACCGCGATGACGTAGGCGACGCCACGCTTCGGCTCGGCGTCGTCCAGCTTGACCGTGCTCGTGTGGCCGTCGTGGGCGATCGCGGCACCCGTGGGGCCGGCGGGCAGGTCGATCGCCACCGGCACCGACGCGGCGGTACCGACCTGGGTCTGGACGGTCACGGTGTGGTGGGTCGTCTCTCCCCGGGCGTCACGGGGTCCACATCTCACGCAACCTCGAGACCTGGCCCCTGGTGACGATGACGGTGAAGGGCCGGTGCGCGGCGTCCTCCGGGGAGGCCTTGACCAGCCTGGCGAGCCGATCGAGGGAGACGGTCACGTTCTCGGTGGAGGAGATGATCCCCGCGAGGATGTTGCACGTGATCCGTGAGCCGGTCGCGACCTGCAGTTCGACGGTCTTCTTGTCCCGGTTGCGGATGTAGTAGTCGTCGTCGAAATACTCGCCGTCCTCGCGCGCGGCACTCTGGCCCGCCTCTCCGGTGAGGTATTGGATCGGGTCGATGGTGACGACGCGGGCGGTGGCGTCGACGCTCTTGACGTACGCGTAGTGCGACCCGTCCGCGAGCGGTGCCGGGGTCGGGGTCGGCACCTTGACCGGGACGGCCTCGCGCGGGTTCGGGATGACCAGTCGTTTCAACGTCGCGGCGAGTTCGGCCGGGGTCCGGGCGAAGTCCGGGGCCGGGGCCTTGGCGGCCGACGCGAGCTGCGTCAGGTCGCCCTGCTCGCCCGCGGGCGTCAGATAGCCGACGAACCGGAAGTCGAGCCTGAGCCCGGCCGCGTCCACCTTCGCCTGTACCGCCCTCTTCATCGCGGTCTGGTCGCGTGTGCAGGCGTCGGCGCCGCGGCCGGTGACGACGATGATGCGGTTGCTCCTCCTGCCGCGGTACGGATAGCGGCCGGCGAAGTCGTGGATCGCGGCGAGGACGCCGCTCTCCAGAGTGGCCACGCCGGTGGGCGTGAGGCGGTGCGCGGAGGCGCTGACGCGGGCGGCGTGGCCGGTGCCCGTGCCGACGACCTGGGCGGTGTTGCGCGGGTCGCCGCACCGCCCGCCGAACCGGCGCAGGGACAGCGCGTCGCCGTCGCCGGTGTTCCGCACGGCCGCGCCCACGGCGTCGGCGACGGCGCCGGGGGACTCGGTGGCGGAGGCGTCGACGAGGAAGGCGATGCGGTAGTCCGGGACCGACTGCACCATCACGGTGACGACCGCGCCGATCGCGACCATCAGCACCGACGCCAGGGCGAGGATCCAGCGGCGCCGGTGCGTACGGGGACGCGCGACGGGCGCGGTCACGACGGGAAGGTCGCGCGGAGCCGGGCCAGCGCCTGGTTCATCGCGTTGACCTCGGTGTTGTAGCCCGTGGCGACCTGGCGGAAGGCCGTGAGCCTGGGGTCTTCGGGCGCGCCGGAACGCGCTGCGTCGAGCAGGTCACCGGCCGCGGCGACCACACGCCGCTGCCGGGAGCGTAAGCGCGCCGCCCTGGCGTGGATGTCCCGCTCCGCCGGGGTCTTCGTCCGCCCCTGGAGATCCTCGAAGGCCGTGTCGGTGTCGTCGATCGCGCCTCGCGCGCGGCCGAGGTCGCGGCTCGCGATGTCGAGACGGTCGTCCTCGATCGCCTTCACGGCGCTGTTCACCAGGTCCACGGCCGGGTTGAGGATGTCGACGATCTTCTTGGCGTTCCGCAGGACCGGCTCGACGTTGGCGAACCAGTTGAGGGTGGCGCTGAGCTTGGCGGGCGAGTCGGCGTACGCGGGCTCGGGCGCCTTCGCGCCGGTGGCGATGCGCTGCAAGGTGTCGCGCTGGTTATCGGGCACCTGGTAGCCGACCAGCCGGAACTCGATCCCGAGGTGGGCGGAGCCGATGCGCTCGCGTATCTCGTTCTCGACATAAGAGGCGTCGGAGTCACAGGCGTCGGTGCCGTGCCGCGTCACGACGATGATGCGGTTGACCTGCCGGGCGCCGAGCGAGAAGGGTTTGGAGAAGTCCTGGGCGGCCTCGACGATGCCCCGTACGAGCGTGGCCTGCCCGCCGACCCTGATCCGGCCGGTCGCCTTGGTGATCTTGGTCGCGTTTCCCGTGCCGAAGCCGACGAGCTGGGTGGTGTTGCCGTCGGTTCCGCACTCGCCGCCGAAGCTGCGCAGCGCCAGGGCGTCGTGGCTCCCGGCGTTCGCGACCACCGACTTCAGGGAGTCGGCGATCGCCGCCGGGCCGTCCACCCCGGCGCCCGCGGTGGTGTCGACGAGGAACTGCGTCTTGTAGATCGGCTTGAGCTGCGGCACCACCCACTTGACGACGATCCAGCCGCCCTCGGTGAGCAGCGCCGCGGTGGTGAGCACCACCACCGCCACCTGGATCGCCCGGGGGATCTTGAGGATGGTGTTGGTGATCGTGTTGACCGCGCCGTCCCCGGTCGAGACGATGCCGCGGTTGTCGCCGCCCACCGCCGCCGACCGGTCGCCGGTCGCGGACACCTGCGCGGGCTCACGCCGGGCCGCCCGCCGGTCGGCGAACAGGCCGTACACCGCGATGCCCAGCCCGGCGATCGCGACGAAGAGCCCCACCACGCTCGCGAGCTTGTCCGCCGCGTCCAGGCCCACCAGCCACAGGTAACCGCCCAATACGGCGACGGCCACCAGCGCCAGGGCCAGTGCGGCCAATGTCCGTACGCGCCCCCTCATGCGGCCACATTATCCACACGTGCCGAAAACGCACGGTAATCGAAATTATACCGTGATTAACGTGGCCGGAATTGGACACCCGGGGTCTGGGTATTGGTGGCGTTGTCCCCGGTGGAGATGATCCCGGAATTGTCGCCGCCGACGGCGGCCGAGCGTTCCCCCGAGGCCGTCGCGGCGGTGGGCTCGTCGCGTCGCAGCTCCCGTACCAGGCGTTCGAGCCGGTCGGCGAAGCGCGCGTCGCTCTCGGCGGCCTCGGCGATCGAGTCGGCCAGGCGCCGCAGCGTACGCTCGGTCACCCCGCCCGCCTGGGCCTGCCGGACCATGACCGCGAGCGCCGGGTCGGGCCCCAGCCGTACGCTGACCAATTCGTACAGGGCATCGGTCGACGTCCGATCTGCCCCAAAAGTCGGTTTATGTGCCAGATATTTGACCGCGTCGCGCGCGAGCGTCTCCATTCGGGCCTCCGTTCCGATAACCCCCAACCTAGTCCCCGCGGCCGGCCGCCGTTTTCGGCCATCGCGAGAACGCGGGAAAAGGGGTGCGTCAAAGGCCTGGTGGGGACGGCTCGCCGGGATTCTGGATCAGGCTCCGCATTCCGGCGATCATGATGCGGACGCCGAAGCGGAAGGACACGTCCTGGTCGTCGGGCGCGGTGCGTTCGGCCATGGCGCGGGAGACGATCGAGGGTGGGACGCCCGATCGAGATCACCGGCCGGCCCGCCTGGATGACGCGCTTCACCGACAACACCCGCCTGGCCGGCGACTACCGCGAGGGCCGGGTGCTGCTGGCCGGCGACGCGGCCCACGTCCATTCGCCGTTCGGCGGACAGGGCCTCAACCTCGGCCTCCAGGACGCCGCCAACCTCGGCTGGAAACTCGCCGCCACCCTGGCGGGCCGGGCGCCCGGGGGCCTCATCGACACCTACGCGGCCGAACGCCGCCCGGTCGCCGCCCGCGTGCTGCACAACACCCGGGCCCAGATCGCCCTCATGAACCCGGTTCCCGAGCGGACCCCGCTGTACGAGCTGTTCGCCGAGCTCATGGACCTGGACCAGGTCAACCGCTTCCTGGCCGAGATGATCTCGGGCGTGGGCGTCCACTACGGAGCCGGGCGCACACTGACCGGCCACTTCGTACCCGACCTCACCCTCGAAGGCCCGGGGAGGGTACGCGACCTGTTCGCCGCGGGCCGGCCCGTCCTCCTCGACCTCACCGACGATCCGGCCGTACGTAAGACGGCCGCGGGCTGGGCGGGCCGCCTCGACGTCGTCACCGGGAGCCCGGCCGGGACCCCCGGACCCCTCCTGGTCCGGCCCGACGGCTATGTCGCGTGGGCGGGCGAACGGAATCTGGAGGAGGCACTGACGGAGTGGTTCGGCCCGCCGTACGGCGGTGCAGGTAAATGACGGTTTTGCCCGAAACGCTTGCCGAGGCCCCGTCGCTGGGCCATCCTCTGACTGGCCGATTGACTGACAGATCGGAAGGAGCGTTCTTTCGCGTGCTGGCGTCTGTCCTGCGGACTCTTATGGGCGATGCCACCCCGGCCGCCACGGTGTCTTCCGGGGCCGGCGGGTACGGGGAGTGCGGAACAGCACGTATGCCGCCCCGTGTTTCCCCGACTCACGAGGAGCGCCCATGCGCGTCAGAGCACGTCTCGTCATCGCCGCCGTCAGTGCGGCCCTCATCGCCTGCCTGGGGCTGGTCCTGCCCTCCGAGGCGGCGACCCTCCCGGCTCCGGTCTCCTGTTCCGGCTGCTGGAAGCCGGCGCTGAACACCAGTTGGCAGTGGCAGCTCTCGTCGGTGCCGTCCGCGCCGTACCTGGACGTCACCATGTACGACATCGACGGGTTCGACGCCACCGCCGGCGACGTGTCACAGCTTCACTCCACCAAGTCCGGCCGCAAGGCGGTCTGCTACATCAGCGCCGGGACGTACGAGAACTGGCGGCCGGACGCCGGTGACTTCCCCGCCAGTGTGCTCGGCAGCGACGTCGACGGCTGGGCCGGCGAGCGCTGGCTCGACGTACGGCAGTACACCGGAACGCTCGGCACGATCCTCAAGGCGCGCATGGACATGTGCGTGTCCAAGGGCTTCGACGCCGTCGAGTTCGACAACGTCGACGGGTACGACAACGATCCCGGGTTCCCGATCACCGCGAACGACCAGCTGAACTACGACGCCTGGCTGGCGAACGAGGCGCACACCCGCGGGCTGTCAGTGGGGCTCAAGAACGACATCGCCCAGCTGAAGTCGCTCCAGCCGTACTTCGACTGGGCCCTCAACGAGGAGTGCTGGAACTACGGCGAGTGCACCACCGCGCAGACCGGCTACGGCTATGACAAGTTCGTCGCCGCCGGGAAGGCCGTCTTCAACGTGGAGTACGACCTGGCCACCTCCAAGTTCTGCGACAAGGCCAACGCGCAGAACTTCAACTCCCTGAAGAAGAAGCTCGACCTGGACGCCTACCGGGTGCCCTGCCGCGGCGTCTGACCCCGGCACGGAGACCGGCGGCGGGCCACGTGCCGCCGCCGGTCTCTCCGTCCGCGTGACAACGTTGTCCCCAACGGCGACCGAGGCATTGACGCGACCTTGACCGCTGGTTAACTTCCATGAGAGCGCTCTCTCGCTCATCGAACGTGCGCCCCGCCAGCGCCCGGTTAGGGTTCAGGAGCACCTCGCCATGCCCGTACGGAGATCGATTCTTCCTGCCCTCCTCGTCCTCGTGTCGACAACGTTGTCTTCAGGTCTCGTCGCCGGTCAGGCGTCCGCCGCCACGATCTGCAACAAGTACTGCGACGCCCGCGACCCCGCGCAGAGCCCGCAGGACCGGGTGCCGGTCACCGCCGCGCTGTCCGGCCGTACGCTCACGATGCACTTCGACGACACGGACGCGATGGGCTGGGCGGCCGTCGACAACGGTGCCGCCGGCGACGTCGTGTGGCTGGACCGGTCGATGGACGGCGGCCGTACCTGGAGCGACGGCAGCCGGCTCGGCAACACGACCGTGCCGTCCGGGCAGCGGGGCTGGCGCACGCTGATGTACAACGTGGACGACTGGAACACCGAGGGCGTCGGCGCGCTGCGCGCGTGCGGCCAGGTGGCGGGCGGCTCGATCGCGTGCACGGCCTGGGCCCGTGCGACCTGGAACGCCGGCGAACGGCGCACCGCCGCGGCCACCGCCCTGATGATGTCGTTCGACCGGAACACCAAGCTGTTCGGCGGCAACGGCTGGTGGACGGCGGCCAACGCGCTGACCGCGATCATCGACAACGTCCGCGTCACCGGCATGGGCAGCTACCGGTACGCGATCGGTGAGACCTATGAGAAGAACCTCGGCGCGCAGGGCGGCAACTTCACCAACGAGTACATCGACGACACCGGCTGGTGGGGCCTGGCCTGGGTGGACGCCTACGACCTGACCGGCGACAGCCGTTACCTCACCACCGCGCGCACGGACGCGGACCACATGTTCGCGTACTGGGACGGCACGTGCGGCGGAGGCGTCTGGTGGAGCCAGAGCCGCACGTACAAGAACGCCATCACCAACGAGCTGTTCCTGCAGCTCACCGCCGCGCTGCACAACCGCATCCCCGGAGACACGACGTACCTGGGCCGGGCGCGGAACGAGTGGACCTGGTTCCAGAACAGCGGAATGATCAACGGCGATCACATGATCAACGACGGTCTGACCGGCTCCTGCGCCAACAACGGGCAGCCGACCTGGACCTACAACCAGGGTGTCGTGCTCGGCGGGCTGACCGAGCTGTCCAGGGCCACCGGCGACTCGGGGCCGCTGACCACGGCGCGGACGCTGGCCGACGCCTCCACCAGCAGGCTGCAGAGCGGCGGTGTGCTGCGCGAGCCCGGGGAGGGCGACGGCTGCACCGGCGACGGTCCCTCCTTCAAGGGCGCCTACGTACGCGGCCTGGGCCGCCTCAACGGCCAGCTGAGCGGTCACCCGTACGCCGCGACGCTCTCGAGCTGGGCGAACTCCGCGTACGCCCACGATCGGAACGCGCTCGACCAGTACGGCCCCCACTGGGCCGGCGGCAGCGGCACCAGCGACTACGGCTGCCAGCAGAGCGTGCTCGACCTCCTCAACGCGGCCGGTTGAGACGATGGCCCGCGCACGGAGGCTCACGCCCGTCTGGGTGCTGTCCCTGCTCGCCGCGCTGCTCGTCGTGGGCGCGGCCCCGGCCCGCGCCGCCACCACGTCCATCACGGTGGACGGCGCCCAGGGCGGCCGGACGTTCGACGGCGTCGGCGCGATCAGCGGCGGTGGCGGCAACTCGCGGCTGCTGACGAACTATCCCGCCGCCCAGCAGGCGCAGATCCTGGACTACCTGTTCAAACCGGGCTACGGAGCCGCCCTGCAACTGCTCAAACTGGAGATCGGCGGCGACGCCAACTCCACCGACGGCTCCGAGCCGTCGATCGAGCACACACGCGGCACGGTCGACTGTGGTGCGGGTTATGAGTTCTGGCTGGCCGAGCAGGCCAAGGCGCGCAACCCCGGCATCGGCCTGTACGGCCTGGCGTGGGCGGCACCGGGCTGGATCCAGGGCGGGTTCTGGTCCGCCGACACGATCGACTACCTGATCTCGTGGCTGGACTGCGCCAGGCAGCACGGCCTGAGCATCGGCCACCTCGGCGGCTGGAACGAGCGCGGCCACGACGCGGGCTGGTTCGTCCGGCTGCGCTCGGCGCTGGACGCGCACGGCTATTCCGGCGTACGGCTCGTCGCCGACGACACCGGCTGGGGCGTGGCCGACGACATGGCGAGCGACTCCGCGTTCGACGACGCCGTCGCCATCATCGGCACGCACTACTCGTGTGAGGGCGGCGACGGCGGCAGCGCCGACACCTGCTCCAGCACGGCCACGGCCCGCGGCAACGGCAAGCCGCTGTGGGACAGCGAGAACGGCTCGCAGGACATGAACACCGGCGCGCCCGCGTGGATCCGCGCCATCGTCCGCGGCTACACGGACGCCCGCATGACCAGCACCTTCAACTGGCCGCTGCTCGCCGCGATCTACCCGACCCTGCCGTACGCCACCGTCGGCCTGATGACCGCCGCGTCCCCCTGGTCGGGCGACTACACCGTCGGCGCGAGCACCTGGGCCACCGCGCAGGTCACGCAGTTCACCCGGCCCGGCTGGACGTTCGTCGACAGCGCGTCGGGCTACCTCGGCGGCGCGGAGTCCAACGGCGCGTACGTGACGCTGAAGTCGGGCTCGGACTACTCGACCGTTCTGGAGACCACGACCTCCGGCGCGGCGCAGACCGTGAACGTCCACGTCCAGGGCGGCCTGTCCACCGGGACCGTCCACGTCTGGGCGACGAACGTGAACGACCCGAGCGCCTCCACGTCGTTCGTCCACACCGCGGACGTCACGCCGAGCGGCGGCTCGTACTCCCTGACGCTGCAGCCCGGTTACGTCTACACCGTCAGTACCCTCGGCGGCCAGGGCAAGGGGACCGCGGCGCCGCCCGCCGCACACGCGCTCGCCCTGCCGTACACCGACGGTTTCGAGGGCGTCGCCACCGGCGGCGAGGCGAAGTACCTGTCCGACATGCAGGGCTCGTTCGAGGCGAGGCCGTGCGCGGACGGCCGTACGGGACAGTGCGTACAGCAGGTCGCGCCGGTGAGACCGATCGAGTGGCAGGACGACTCCGACGCGTTCTCCCTCGTCGGCGACACGACCTGGTCCAACTACACGGTTACGGCCGACGTCGACCTCCGGCAGGCCGGCACCGCCGAACTGCTGGGCCGCGCCAACACGCAGGCCCGTCCGCAGTCACACCAGAACCTGTACAGGTTCCGTGTCGCGGACACCGGCGCGTGGTCGATCGTGAAGAGCTACTCCAGCGGCACGACGACCACGCTGGCGTCGGGCACGATCGCCGCGCCCGGCACCGGCACCTGGCACAAGCTGGGACTCACCTTCCAGGGCCCGCAGATCACCGCGACCGTGGACGGCCGTACGACGGGGACCGTCAGCGACGGCTCGTTCGTGTCGGGTCAGGTCGGCATCGGCGTGGCCGGCTACCAGACCGACCAGTTCGACAACCTGTCGGTCACCCCGGGCAGCGGCACGGCCCAGCCGCCGCCGGGCCCGGTCACCTCGGGCATCAGCGGCAAGTGCCTCGACGACTACACCGGCTCGGCGGTGTCCGGCACGAAGGCCGACATCTGGGACTGCAACTCCACCGGGGCGCAGCGGTGGACGTTCATCGGCGGCACGCTCCAGACGAACGGGAAGTGCCTCGACGTCACCGGCGCGGGTGCCGCCAACGGCACTCTGGTGGAGATCTGGGACTGCAACAACGGCGCGAACCAGCAGTGGGAGCCCCGGAACGGGGCGCTCGTCAACCCGGTCTCCGGCCGCTGCCTCGACGACCCGGCGTTCAGCACGGCCAACGGCACCCAGGTCGACATCTGGGACTGCGACGGAGGCCTCAACCAGCAGTGGAGGCTGCCCGCCGCGCCGTGAGCCTCGTCCGCGAGCCGTCAGCAGGAACTGGTCTCCACGACCGTGAACGCCGGGAAGACGCCCGTGGTGGTGAAGGCGGGAACCGTCAGGTCGAACGGGTACGGGCGGTTGATCTGCCTCATCTGCGGACCGTCGAAATGAAGGGCCCTGCCGATGTTGTCGCCGTTGCGTTTCCTGAACTGGAAGGTCGCGTGCCACACGTCGGGGTCGGGACTGGCGGTCGTGAGCACCAGGCCGACCCACCTCATGGTGCCCTTGCGGATGTTGAGGATGATCGGCTCCTGCCGGATCAGCCGGCAGTCTCCCGCGTCGAGCTCACCGGCCGCCACGACGCCGATGTTCCCCTTCCCGTCGGAGTTGAGGCCGAACGTCGCTCGAATCGGACTCGGCGCCGCGTGCGCCGTCCCCGCGAACACCAGAGCCACCGCCGCCGCACAGGCGAGCGTTCCATAAGTGCGCTTGTACATGATTTCTCCTGACTTCGTCGGCAGAAGTCCCCCCACTTACCCGGACCTCGCTGATGAGGCGTTCCCCGCCGGTCACGCGCTGATGCCAGGCCCGTCACAGAGGCCCGGAAGGCGCCGCCCTCGGTGGAACGGCCCGGTGCCGGTCACCGTCTCCGGCGGCCTCGTCAAGCCTGATCGTGGAGGGCGAGCAGCGCCTGCCGGTCCACCTTTCCCGTGGGGGACAGCGGGAGCGACGCGCAGAGGCGGATCACCGCCGGGACCAGGTACTCCGGCAGCCGCGCGGCCAGATGGCGCCGGAGCGCGCCCGGCGTGCAGCCCTCGGTGGCCGGTACGACGAACGCGAACAGCGTCTTCTCGCCGGCCGAGGTCCGGCCGACCGTGACGTGGCTCTGTTTGACGTCCGGGTGCCCGTCGAGGTGGTGGCGGATCTCGCCGGGCTCGACGCGATAACCGTTGATCTTCACCTGGTCGTCCAGCCGGCCCTGGAAGACCACGTTCCCGTCGACGCGGAGGCGGCCGACGTCGCCGGTGCGATACAGCCGTCCGCCGGCGAGCTCGCACTCGACGAACCGCTCGCGGGTCGCCTCGGGCAGGCCGAGATAGCCCGGGGACAGCCCCGGCCCGGCCAGGCAGATCTCGCCGGTCTCCCCGGCGGCGCACAGCCGGTCGCCGTCGACCAGGTAGAGGCCGGTGTTCTGGATGGGCAGCCCGATCGGCAGGGCGGTCTCGTCCGGCGGCAACCGCCGTACGGGGTAGTAGGTGGCGAACGTCGTGCACTCCGTCGGGCCGTACACGCTGACCACCCGGTCGTCACCGTAGTGCCGCAGGGCGGCCGCCATGTGCCGCAGGGAGTGCGCCTCGCCGCCGGTGAGAATGGTGGTGACGTGCGCGAGAGTGTCCGGCGCGTCGTCGACGATGACGTTGAACAGCGCCGTCGTGAGGAACACGACCGTGATCCCGTGCTCTTCGATCACGTGCCTGAGCTCGGAGAACCGTACGTGCCGCGACGGGTAGAGCACGCAGGTGCCGCCCCGCAGCAGGGCGCCCCAGATCTCGAAGGTGGCGGCGTCGAAGGAGATCGGGGCCAGCTGCAGGAGCGTGGGGTGCTCGTCCAGGCGGGCGTACCGCGCGCCGTGGACGAGGCGGGCGACGGAGCGGTGGCGGACCGGCACGCCCTTGGGCCGGCCCGTGGAACCGGACGTGAAGTTGACGTAGGCGATGTCGTCCGGCCCGGCGCCGGACACGGGATCGGCGTCGTCGCCCGCCGGGTCGTCCGGCCGGACCGCCAGCACGCGGTGGTCCCGCAGACGCGTGGCCGGCGGCCCGGCCCGGTCGGTCACGACGACCTCGCAGCCGGCGGCGAGGAGGATTCCCCGCTGCCGCTCGCCGGGCCAGGCCGCGTCGAAGGGGAGGTACGCCGCGCCGCACTTCAGCACGGCGAGCAGCGCGACGACGAGCTCGGGGGAGCGGGCCACGCACACCCCGACCGTGTCTCCGCGTACGACGCCGGACGCACGCAGCCGGGCGGCCAGCGCGTTGGCCCGGCGGTTGAGCTCGCGGTAGCTCAGCGTGCGGCCGCGGTGGACAACGGCCGTGGCGCCGGGGCGCCGCGCGACCTGGCGCTCGAACAGCGCGGCCGTGCCGCGGTCGTCCGGGTACGGCTCCGTGGTCCGGTTGATCCGCCGGTGGATCGCCAGAGCCTCCGGGGTGGCCGTCAGCCTGAGCATGCGTACTCTCCCCTCCGGCGCCGTTAGATGTCGGCCCGGGCGGTGTTCCGCCGGATGACGGTGACGATGTCGCGGACGCTGCTGCCGTCGAACAGGGCGTCCGGCGGGAGAGAGCCCTCGCCGAACGCCGCCTCGGCCCGCTCGATCAGCCGGGCGGCGGTCAGTGACGTGCCGCCGGCGAAGAGGCCGCGCCGTACGCCGCCCTTCTCCACCTGATTGATCTTCCCGGCGTCGTACTCCATGATCTTGGACTCGTCGTAGTTCATCGTCTTGTGGGATCCGGGGATGAACTGCAGGCACCCGTTCTCGACGCCGGCCTCGGTGAACGCCGTCCAGACGGTGACGGTGCCGCCGAACTCGGCGTCCTCCGGCCAGACGATCTGCGGGTGCTTGGACTGGTTGACGCTGGAGAAGTTGTCCGCCTGGTGCCAGTCGGTGCCCTCGTCACCGGGGTACTTCGGGAAGAACTCGGTGCGCCAGCAGAGCGTGTCCGGCCCCAGGATGCTGGAGACCCGGTCGACGATCTCGGGCCGGGTGATGTGCTCGGCCAGGAAGTCGATGTCGAAATGGCGGTCGTAGCTGGCCAGGTTCGTGCTGCCGGAGATCTTGCTGTCCTGGGCGTAGATGGAGGTCGTGGAGTTGATGAGCCGGGGGCGCAGCGCGCGCCGGTTCGCCTCCATCTCCTCGGGCTCGTAGAGGTCGAACGGCCCGATGTAGCCGTCGCGGTGGAACTGCGCGAGCTCGTCGGCGGTGAGCGCGAAGCCGGTCTGTGTCACGTGTTACCTCTCCGTTGTGGGCGATGAGAAGCGGGCGGCCGTACGTCCTCCTCACATCAGCTCTCTCAGCCGCCCCAGTCCTGTCTGGACGCGGTCGGACGGGACGGCCCCGTAGCCGAGCAGCAGCCCGTGGAGCGAGTCCCGTGGTTCGGTGAAGTCGCCGAGGGAGTACAGCCACACCCCGGCCCGCCGCGCGGCACGTACCAGCGGCCACATGCCGGCCGGGGCGGTCGCGGTCACGTGGAGTCCGGCGGAGGCGGGCAGCAGGGTCAGTACGTCGGCGAAGTCCCGGCGTACGAGCCAGATCAGGGCCTTGCGTCGCGCCCGGTACTCGGCCTGGGCCTTCCGCACGTGCACGGTGAGCTCGCCGTCCGCCATGAAGCGGGCCAGCGCCGCCTGCTCGACGCTCGGTGAGAACAGGTCGGTGAAGTACTTCGCCTTCTCCATCGCGATGCGCAGGGCCGGCGGCGCGAGCAGGAAGCCGAGCCGCAGGGCGGGCAGCAGCACCTTGGAGAACGAGCCGAGATGGATGACGCGCCCGGGGTCGAGGACGTACAACGGCTCGAGCGGATCGTCGGTGAAACGGAAGTCGCTGTCGTAGTCGTCCTCGACGATCACCGCGTCGTGGCGTCCGGCCCACGCGATCAGCTCGGCCCTGCGCCGTGCCGACATCGGCATACCGAGGGGGAACTGGTGGGCCGGCGTCACGTACACGAGGCGGCAGCCGGGCGGGATCGCCTCGACGACGATGCCCTCCTCGTCCACGGGTACGCCGACCGGCCGCGCACCGAGCGCGGTGAAGACCTGGCGCGGCGGCGGGTATCCCGGGTTCTCGACCGCGACCCGGTCGCCGGGCCTGAGCAGGACCTTGGCCGCGATGTCCAGCGCCTGCTGGGATCCGCCGGTCACCAGCACGGCATCGGGCCTCACCTGGACGCCCCGGGCGAGTTCGAGCCGGCGGGCGATCTGGGTCCGCAGCCCGGCGTGCCCGCGGGGATCCTCATAGGTCAGCCGCTCGCGCGGCAGGTCCCGGAACTGCCGGGCGAGATGGTCCTGCCAGATCTCGAACGGGAACAGTCCCGCGTCCGGCACGCCCGCGCGGAAGTCGTACTCCGGCTTCGTGGTGAGGAACAGCGGCGGCCGCGAGATCGTGGACCAGACGTCACGGGCCGCGGGCGACGGCACGGCCGGTACATCCAACGTCATCGGATCGCCTCCCGGTCCCCCGGCCCGCGGTGCCGGGCCGCCGGGGAGAAACGCTACGGACGGCGGGAGCGGTGATCATCGCGCTGCGGGGGACACCTCGGGTAGCTCGCGCGGGGGACGGTCACGGGTCCGCGGGGCGAAACGCCCTAGTCTTGGCCCATGAGCGCGCAACCTCGATTCGACCGTGGGCACACCGACGACCTGGCCGCGTTCGTCGCGGCGTCTCCCTCGCCGTACCACGTGGTGGCCAACGTCGCCGAGCGGCTGGAGAAGGCCGGTTTCACCCAGGTCGCGGAGACCGACGCGTGGGAGGGAACGGCCGGCGGGCGTTACGTCATCCGCGGCGGGGCGATCGTCGCCTGGTTCGTCCCCGAGGGCGCGCCGCCGGAGACGCCGTTCCGCGTCGTCGGCGCCCACACCGACTCGCCCAACCTGCGGGTGAAGCCGCGGCCCGACTTCGGGGCATTCGGCTGGCGGCAGGTCGCCGTCGAGATCTACGGAGGCCCGCTGCTCAACAGCTGGCTCGACCGCGACCTGGGCCTGTCGGGGCGGCTCGTGCTGCGCGACGGGAGTACGCGGCTGATCGCCGTCGACCGCCCGCTGCTGCGGGTGCCGCAGCTCGCCATCCACCTGGACCGCGGCGTCAACCAGAACGGGCTCGTCCTCGACCACCAGCGCCACATGCAGCCCGTGTGGGGTCTCGGCCAGGTCGACGAGGGCGACCTGATCCGGTTCGCGGCGGAGGAGGCGGGCGTCGAGGTGACGGAGGTCGTCGGCTGGGACCTCATGGCCCACGACGTCCAGCCGCCCGCCTACCTGGGCCGGGACCGGGAGTTCCTCGCCGCCGCGCGGCTGGACGACCAGCTCTCCGTGCACGCCGGCGCCGCCGCGCTGATCGCGGCGTCCGGCGCCCCGGACCTGAACCACGCGCCGGTGCTGGCCGCCTTCGACCACGAGGAGAACGGCAGCGAGTCCGACACCGGCGCCGGCGGTCCGCTGCTCGGCCGGATCATGGAACGCTCGGTCGTCGTGCGCGGCGGATCGTATGAGGACCGGGCGCGCGCCCTCGCCGGCACCGTCTGCGTGTCCGCCGACACCGGTCACGCCGTGCACCCCAACTACCCCGAGAAGCACGACCCGACCCACCGTCCGATGCCGGGCGGCGGGCCCATCCTCAAGGTCAACGTCAACCAGCGGTACGCCACGGACGGCGTCGGCCGCCGCCTGTGGACCGAGGCGTGCGATCGGGCCGGCTTCCCGTCACAGCACTTCGTCTCCAACAACGCGATGCCGTGCGGCACGACGATCGGCCCGATCACCGCCGCCCGGCACGGCATCTCCACGGTGGACGTGGGAGTGCCGATCCTGTCCATGCACTCGGCGCGCGAGCTGTGCGGCGCGGACGACCCGTTCCTGCTGGCCGGCGCTTTGACGGCGTTTCTCGGCGGCTGAGCCGCGCGGGCGTCAGCAACGCGCGCGCACGGTGCCGTGCTGGACACGGGGCAGCCTGTCGACGGCCTTCATCGTGACGACCGAGCTGGTCTGCCACAGCGTTCCCGCCGCGAGACCGGCGTACCGCTCGCCGAGAAGGTCGCGTGAGCCGAGATAGCGGTACGTCTTCGGGTCGAAGATGAGCTGCCCGACCATCTTGATGTCGATCGCCCCCCAGGCATAGGTGAACTCGATCGCCATCCCGTGATGACCGGCCGCGTCCTCGGCGTGGCCGGCCACCGTGACCCCGGGGATCGTGCCGCCGAGGCGGAACAGGGACGCGCGCAGCCTGGCCGACGGAACGCCCATGGTCAGCATGTCGCTGATCACCTGCCACTTCGCGGCCGGGGGCTGGGCGTCGCCGAAGATCTCGCCGCGAAGCCGGTCCGGATCGGTCGGCAGGGTGGACATCCAGCGGTAGTTCGGCTCGTACGGGCTGCCGGGCTCGCACAGGGCGTTGAACTCCTCCCCGCCTCCGAGGCCCGGCATGCGGGCCGGCAGTCTCATGCCGGGCGCGAAAGGAGTCGGGTGCCCGGCGAGGTCGCGGTCGAGAATCTGCCCCTTGTCGACCACGCTCTGCCACTGTTCCGTACGCCGGTCGACGTAGTACGGCGGGTCGTCCGGGGACCACGCCGCAGGGCTTTTGACCGGGTACGGCCGCTGGAGATTCTCCAGCGGCGGTCCGGTGAGTTCCTTGCGGCGTTGCTCGATGTAGACGTACTGGTCCTTGCGGGGCCGGATGTCGGGCTCGGCGTCGGCCGCCGCCGCTGCGCGGTTCAGCAGGTTCGCGGCGGCGGCGTCGGGCGTGGCGAACG
Source organism: Actinomadura sp. DC4 (assembly GCF_030406325.1). Taxonomy (GTDB): domain Bacteria; phylum Actinomycetota; class Actinomycetes; order Streptosporangiales; family Streptosporangiaceae; genus Actinoallomurus. The sequence goes on from NZ_JAUEQY010000018.1 coordinate 93,257, forward strand.
GCCCGCCGCGGTGCCCGCCGACGACCTGAACGGCCGTCACTCCCGCCGCCAGCGCGAGGACGACGGCGACCACGGCCAGCCGCAGCCCGGTACGGCGGGGAACGAACGCCCGCCCGCGGCCCGGACTCCTCGCGCCGAAGCGACCGGTCACCTGGGCACGGACGGCCGCGAGCCGCTCAGGGTCGGGGTCGGCGAGCCGGGCCCGCATCTCGCGCAGCCGGTTCAGTTCACTCATTCGCGGAGTCCTTGTCGCTGGAAGCCGATGTGTCGAGTGCCTCGCGAAGCCGCCTGCGGGCGCGGTGAAGACGGGAGCGGACGGTGCCCAGCGGGACGGCCAGGGCGGCGGCCAGTTCCTCGTAGGAGAGCCCGCCCCAGATGTGCAGGAGCAGGGCGTCGCGGTCCCGTTTCTTCAGCGACGCCAGCGCTCCGGCCAGCCGGGAGCCGTCCGAGACCGCGTCGGCGACGCTCTCCTCGTGACCCTCCACGATGAGCGGGTCGGCGCCCGACCGGGCGTACGCGCGGTACATCCGCACCTCGGCGCGCCGCCGCTGGCCGATGAGGTTGGTGGCGATGCCGTAGAGCCAGGGCGCGGCGTTCGCGCGTGTGGCGTCGTAGCTGTCCCGGCGCCGGAACGCGATGAGGAACGTGTCGGAGACGATGTCGTCGGCGGCGTCCGGGCCGAGCCGGCGGGCGGCGTAACCGCGCAGCCGGGCGGCGTGCCGGTCGAATATCGCCGCGAACTCCTCGGGCTCCTCGCGGGACCGCGCGATGACGCTCGCGTCGTCCTCACCTGGCGACGGCGGCGCGGCTCTGGAACTCGGCGCGGCGGAGGCCATACGGGACTTCCCTTCGGTCGGGCCCATCGACGAGTAACTCTGGGCGATCATCCCGTCCTTGGCCGATGCGCCCTGTCTGGTTCGTGCCACATGATCGCGTTTTGGTAACGGCGCGTGTCTCCGTGGTCGGCCGGCGGGTAAACGGAGGGCCGTAACCTCCCCTCGAGATGGCCCCTATCGGCCCGGCCGAGCCGGGCGCTTTTCCTTCTCGTATCCACGCGTGAAACTGGCGGTTGTGTCCGATGTGTCCGTTGTGTTGCGTGGCCGTGACCGTCAGATCGCCTTACTGGAAGAGCTGCTCGACCGGGCCCGCTCCGGGAGGGGCGGGGCGCTCGCCGTTCTGGCCGAGCCCGGCATGGGGAAGACCGCGCTGCTGGAGTTCGCCGTACGCCGGGCGGGGCCGGACTTCCGGACGCTCGGCATCCGGGGGATCCGCCAGGAGTCCTCGCTCGAACTCGCCGGGCTCCACCGCCTGCTCGGGCCCGTCGCGGACCGGATCGGGCGGCTGCCCGCCTGCCAGGCCGAGGCCCTCACCCGCGTCTTCGAGGGGAACGGCCCCGCCGACCCGTACACGCTCTGCACCGCGGTGCACGCCCTCCTGACCGAGACGGCGCGCGACGGACCCGTCCTGTGCTGGGGCGACGACGTGCACTGGCTCGACCGCGCGTCGCTCGACGCGATGGCGTTCACCGCGCGGCGGCTCGGCGGCGAGCCGGTGGTGATGCTGTTCGCCGCGCACAACGAGCACGTCACGACGCCGGAGCGCGACCGGCTCGCCGGGATCGCCCGGCTGCCGCTGCCCCCGCTGGAGGAGACCGCGAGCGCGGAGGTGCTCGCCGACCGGTGCCCCGTCGGCGTCGCCGAGGATCTGTCGGCGGGGCTGACCGAGCTGACCGGCGGCAACCCGCTCGCGCTGGTCGAGGTGGCCGCCGCGCTGACGCCCGGCCAGCTCTCCGGCGAGGAGCCGCCGCCGGAGACGCTGCCGCCCGGGAGCCGCCTGCGGGCGGTGTACCGGAGGCGGTTCTTCCGTCTGTCGCCCGACGCGCGCCGGCTGGCCCTGCTGGCCGTCGCCGACGACCGGCTCGACGGGCGGACCCTGACCAGGGCCGCCCTCGCCGACCGCCTCGACCTGCGCGAGCTGGAGGCCGTACGCGCCTGGGGGCTCGTGCGCGTCGACGGGGAGTCGATCAGCGTGCCGAGCCCGGTCATCCGCAGCGCCCTGTACGCCGACGCGCCCCTGTCCGAGCGCAACCTCGTGCACGAGCTGCTCGCCCAGGTCCTCGACGACGACCGGCAGCGGGCCCGGCGGGTCTGGCACCGTGCCGCGCTGGCCGGCGAGGCGGACGACGGGCTCGCCGCGGAGCTGTCCGAGGCCGCGGCCGAGGCCGCGGCGGCCGGCCGGTACACCGACTCCTCGCGCGCCTGGCAGCGGGCCTCGACGCTGACCCGCGACCGGGGCGAGCAGGCGACCATGCTGCTCGCGGCGGCGACGGACGCCTGGCTCGCCGGCCGGAGCCGGCGGTCGCGCTCCCTGATCCGGCAGCTCACACCCGCGACACGGCAGGGACGGCTCCGCGGGCGCGCCGACCTGCTGCGCGGCGAGATCGAGCTGCGCGACGGGCGGCCGGTGGCCGGGCGGCGGATGCTCCTCGACGCGGCGGACCGGCTGGCCGGCCACGACCGCCGGAGCGCGGTCACGGCACTCGCGTACGCGGGCGAGGCGAGCTGCCTGGGCGGTGACCTGCGGCGCTACCTCGCGATCGCCGAGCACGCCGCGGCGATGCGCCGGCGGCACGAGCCGCCCGACGTCGAGCTTCTCTTCTCCCACTTCGAGGGCATGGCCGCGACGTACCGCGGGCACCACCACGAGGCGGCCGAGCCGCTGCGCCGCACGGTGCGGCTGGCGGACGCCACCGACGACTCCGCCTCCAAGGTGTGGGCGAGCATGGCCGCGCTCATCCTCGGCGACGACCGGCGTACGCACGAGCTGGCCGGTGAGGCCGTACGGCTCGGCACCGGGGCGGACGCCGCCGTCAAGCCGTGGGCGCTCGCGTACCTGGCCATGGCCGATCTCTGGCTCGGCCGGTACCCGTCCGCCACCGCGCACTCCCTGGAAGGCCTGCGGCTGGCCCGCGCCGCCGGCCAGCAGAACCACGCGGTCGACCACCTCGCGACGATGGCGCTGCTCGCCGCGCTGCAGGGCGACAAGGACACCGCCCGGCTTCGCCTCGACGCGGTCTCCGACGCCGCGGCCCGGCGCGGGCTCGCCCGGCCCGGCGCGTTCACGACCTGGGCGCTCGCCTGCCTGGAGCTGATCGAGGACCGCCCGGAGGACGCCGCCGGGCGCATCCGGCTCATGGCGAGGACCTGGCACACCCACCCGGTGGTGCACGTGATGGCGACCCCGCACTTCGTGGAGGCCGCCGTGCGCTGCGACGAGAGGACGGGCGCGCGCGCTCCAGGCGCTGGAGGTCTTCGACCGGTGGGCCACGAGCACCCGCAACTCCGTGCGCCTCGCCCTGTCCCACCGCTGCCGCGCGCTGCTGGCCGACGACGAGGCCGCGGCGGACGAGCACTTCCGCGAGGCGCTGCGGCTGCACCAGCGCGGCGACTCGGCCTTCGAGATGGCGCGGACCGAGCTGCTGTACGGGCACCGGCTGCGGCGTGGGCGCAAACCGCGTGCGGCCCGCGAGCACCTGCGCAACGCCCTGCAGATCTTCGAGTACTACGACGCGGAGCACTGGACCGGCAGCGCGCGCGCCGAGCTGCGCGCGGCCGGGGAGACCGCCCCGCCCGCGGCGGCGAAGGGCACCGGGGAGCTGACCACCCAGCAGCGCGAGATCGCGCGCCTCGCCGCGGAGGGCGCCACCAACCGGGAGATCGCGGCGCGGCTCGTCCTCAGCCACCGCACCGTCGACCACCACCTGCGGAACGTCTTCGTACGGCTCGGCATCCGCTCACGGGTGGAGCTGGCGCGTTTCTTCAGCTGAGAAAGGACTGGTGATTTCGCCGATGCGCCGCGCCGGGCGCCGGATGAGACTTCGGGCATCCGTCCCCCAGACCCCAGCCAGGAGAACCCATGCGCCGTACCCTCGGCACCGTCCTCGCGGCCGCTCTCGCCGCCCTGACCTGCCTGCTCGCCGCCGGGCAGACGAGCACCGCGAACGCCGCCACGCACGTCCCCGTCGTCTTCGTCCACGGCTACACCGGCAGCTCGTCCAACTGGGCCACCGCCAAGACGGTCTTCGCGGCAGGCGGGTACACCAGCGGTGAGCTGAACGCCTTCGACTACAACTGGGCCCAGTCCAACAAGAGCAGCGCCGCCTCGCTGAAGTCCTACATCCAGCAGGTCCTGGCCCGTACGGGCGCGTCCCAGGTCGACATCGTCAACCACTCCATGGGCGGGCTGGTGAGCGACTGGTACATCCATGAGCTCGGCGGCCAGCCGTACGTGCGGCACCTCGCCTCGATCGCCGGCGCCAACCACGGCACGACCTTCGCCTCCGCGTGCACGATCTACCCCTCGTGCGTGGAGATGCTGCCGGGCTCGGCGTTCATCCAGACCGTGACCTCGGGCGACGAGACGCCGGGTGCCACGAAGTACGCGACCTGGTCCTCGCCCTGCGACGGCGTGATCGTCCCCTACACCAGCACGCGGCTGAACGGCGCCACCAACAACACCGTGGCCTGCCAGACCCACATCGGGTACCTGACCGACACCGCAACCCTGACCGCGGTGCGTTCGTTCCTCGCCACCTGACCCGCGTCGGTGAGGGCCGGGTCCCGGAGGCGCCGGGACCCGGCCCTCATCACGCGCGGGCGATCGCCGCCAGGGCGTGGACGTCCGGAGCCTCCGGGAGGGCGAACGCCAGGGCGGAGATCTTCTCGGCGGCCTCCTCGGGCAGGACACGCGCGGCGTTGAGGCGGAACTTCGTGGCCAGCTCGCCGGCCGACAGCGGATCGTCCGGTCCGCCCCGGTTGACGTCCACCCTCTCGGTCAGCTCGCTCCCGTCGTTGAGACGGACGCGCAGCACCGCCGGGAACTGGTGCGGGAAGATCTCGTCGCAGCGCGCGTCGGTGACGCACCGGACGCGTGCGGCGAGGGCCAGGCGGGTCTCGTCCGCGGCGGCCTCGTCGGTGAAGTCCTCGTGGAAGACCCCGAGCCCGCCGCCGCCGAGCAGCGCGGACGCCACGGTGTACGGGCCGCTGAACGCGGCGTGGTAGCCCGACGCGGGGCGGGCCTTGTCGTCGGCCGGCTCGGCGATGGTCCGCAGCACGGCGCCCGGCGCGCCGAGCTCGATCTCCTCGATGTCGCGCGGGTCCAGGCCGCGGGCGCGCAGGCGCAGCGCGGCGTCGATGCCCGCGTGGGTGAAGTGGTTGCACGGGTACGGCTTGAAGAAGATCCGGGGCAGCTCCCAGGACTCGCCCAGGCCGTCCGTGATCGCGGTGGTGTCGTACTGGTCGCGGCAGAACGCCTGGAGGAACCCGAACCGGCCCTCCAGCACGGTCGGCGGGCCGGTGATGCCGTGCTCGGCCATGCTCGCCGCCACCACGGCCGAGTGCGCGGCCCATCCGCAGTGCACCCGCTTGACCGTGCCGCCGGTCCTGTTGGCCTCGATGAGGCCGGCGCCCATGCTCGCCGCGATGCCCGCCGCGTGCGCGATGCCGTCCGCGTCCAGCCCGCTCAGCATCGCCGCCGCGACGGCGCCGCCGATCGTGCCGCAGATGGACGTCGCGTGCAGGCCGTGCTCGAAGAAGACCGAGTTGCCGAGCGTACGGTCATAGCCGGCCATGCCGAGCCGGACGGTGACCTCGATGCCGACCCCGGCGGCGTCGAGCAGCGCGGCGCCACTGGAGCCGCGGGCCTCCGCGACGGCGAGCGCGGCCGGGACCACCGACGAGGAGGGGTGCAGCACCGAGGGCAGGTGCGTGTCGTCGAAGTCCAGCGAGTGCGCGAGGGTGCCGTTGACCAGCGCCGCCGCCGGAGCGGGCAGCGCGAGGCCGCCGCCGATGACGCTCGACTGCGGCTCGCCGCCCCACGCGCGCGCCACGGCCGTGACCGTCTTGGCCGGCTGCTCGGTCGTGGCCGCCAGGGCGTTGCCGAGCAGATCGAGGACCCGCCGCGCGACGTCGGCGCGCAGGTCGTCGCCGAGCCCGCGCTCCCGTACGCCGGCGGCGAGCCCGGCGAGGCTCTGGACGAGGGTCGGGCCGGTCACGACGACACCGCCGCGACCGGCCGTACGGGCGATCCGGTGCCGCCGACGATGCGCAGCGGGGCGAGCATGAACACGAATTCCGTCAGTCCCTCCGCCGCGGCCTCTTCGAGGTTGAGGTGTTCGATGATGTAGATCCCGTTCTCGACGAGCAGGACGCGGTGGACCGGCAGCACGCGGTGCCCGGCGCCGGGCGGGATCCGCTCGTACGCCGTGGTGTCCGCGCCGGTCGCCCGCACCCCCCGCGCGGCGAGCCAGCGCGCGGCCTCCTCGGTCACACCGGGGACGCCCTCCTCCTGGCCCAGGTAGGCGCCGGCGTCGCCGAAGTTGCGCGCCCAGCCCGTACGGACCAGCGCCACGTCGCCCCGGCGCACCTCGGCGCCCGCGCGGCCGGCCGCGTCCTCCAGGTCGGCGACGGTCACCCCGTAGCCCGGCGGCAGCACGTCGACGCCGTGCGCCGCGGCCACGTCGAGCAGCACCCCGCGGGCCAGCATCGCGGGCGTCTCCTCGGCCCCGCCGGAGCCGAACCGCCCGCCGCGCTGCGCCTCCGCGGCGTCGACCCCGCCGTGCAGCCGCCCGTCGTGGCTGACGTGCGCGAGCGCGTCGATGTGGGTGCCGACGTGACCGCCGGTGATGATGAGCTCGTTGGCGGCCGAACCGCCGTCCGGGCGGACCATGTCGCCGTGCCGCCGGATCAGCGTCATGCGGAAGCCGGGATGGTTGGGGGAGCACGGCATGCCGGTGAAGAACGGCTGGCCGAGATCGATGAGCCGCACACCCGCCGTCACGGCGTCGAGCAGCGCATCCGAGGTGCTCATGTCTCCTCCTTGTCGTACGCGTCCCCGAGCCGGTCGGCGAGCGCGAGGGTATGGCGGGCGCCTTCGGCGACGGCCGGGTCGACGAAGCGGCCGTTCCGGTCGACGAGCGCGGATCGGCCGTCCCGCTCCGCCGCGTCGAGCGCGTCGAGGAGTTCGCGCGCCGCGGCCACCTGCCGCGGCGTCGGGGTGAACACCGCGTTGACCACGTCGACCTGGCTCGGATGGATCACCGAGCGGCCGAAGAACCCGGCGTCGCGGGCCCGTTCGGTGCTCGCGCGCAGGCCGTCGGCGTCCCGCAGGTCGGTCCACACGCTCTGCACGGGCGCCGGAAGCCCGGCGGCGCGCGCGGCGAGCAGCACGCGGAACCGGCATCCGCTCAGCGTCTCCTCCCCGACGGTCCGCAGGTCGGCGGCCAGGTCGGCCTCGCCGAGCCCGATCCCGGCCACGCGCGGATGCGCACGGGCGAGGTCGCCGGCGCGTTCGAGGCCGGCCGCCGACTCCAGGAGCAGCTGCATCGGCCTGCCGAGCCGGTAGCCCACCTGACGCACGACGGAGGGGTCCTCGCACTTGGGGAGCCGTACGCCCGTGACCGGCAACCCGTCGAGGGCGTCCAGGTCGGCCTCGCCCCACGGCCCGAGCGGGTCGTTGACCCGCACCCACACCGGCACGGGGGAGCCCGCCAGGAGCAGCTCGCGCGCCGACGCGCGGGCCTCGGCCTTGCGCGAGGGGGACACCGCGTCCTCCAGGTCGACCACGACGGCGTCGGCCCGGCCCCGTACGGCCTTGGCGAGGAGCTCGGGGCGGTCACCGGGGGCGTACAGCCACGAACGCACGGGCGTCACAGCGCGCCTCGCTCGCGCAGCCGGGCCAGCTCTGTCTCATCCACTCCGTACCGCGCGAGCACCTCGGCGGTGTCCCGGCCGAGGGGCGGCCCGGCACCGGTGATCTCGCCGGGCGTGCGGCTGAGCCGGAACAGGACGTTCTGCATGCGCAGCGGCCCGAGCTCGTCGTCCTCGACGGTGATGATGCTCTCCAGCGCGGCGAACTGCGGGTCCGCCATGACGTCGCGCACGTCATAGATCGGCGCGACCGCGGCGTTCGCCTCCTCGAAGGCGGCCACGACGTCGTCGCGGTCGCGCCCGGCGATCCAGGACCCGACGGCGGCGTCGAGCTCGTCCGCGTGCTTCGCGCGTTCGGAGCCCGTGGCGAACCAGGGCTCCTCGACGAGCTCGGGGCGTCCCACCAGCCGCATCACGCGCTCGGCGATGGACTGCGCGCTCGTGGAGACGGCGACCCAGCGGCCGTCGCGGGTCCGGTAGGTGTTGCGCGGGGCGTTGTTCGCCGACCGGTTCCCGGTGCGCGGCTGCACCTCGCCGAGCTGGTCGTACGTCGTCGGCTGCGCGCCCAGGAGGGTCAGGATCGGCTCGATGATGGCCAGGTCGACCACCTGGCCGGCGCCCGAGGTCTCGCGCTCGCGCAGCGCCGTCATCACCGCGAACGCGGTGGTCAGTGCCGCGATGCCGTCCGCGAGGCCGAACGGCGGCAGCGTGGGCGGGCCGTCCGGCTCGCCGGTGATCGCGGCGAACCCGCTCATCGCCTCCGCGAGGGTGCCGAACCCGGGGCGTCCGGCGTACGGGCCGAACTGGCCGAACCCGGTGACGCGGGCGAGCACGAGCCCGGGGTTGATCGCCGACAGCTCCTCGTAACCCAGCCCCCAGCGCTCCAGCGTGCCGGGCCGGAAGTTCTCGATGACCACGTCGGCGTCGACGACCATGCGCCGGAAGATCTCCTGGCCCTCGGGGGAGCCGAGGTAGAGCGTGACGCTCTTCTTGTTGCGCCCGATGACCTTGCCCCAGAGGCCGACGCCGTCCTTGCTCGCGCCGTGCCCGCGCACCGGATCGCCGCGCGGGTGCTCGATCTTGATGACCTCGGCGCCGTAGTCGCCCAGCATCGTCGCCGCGAGCGGCCCGGCGAACAGCGTCGCCACGTCGAGGATCCGGAGCCCGGACAGCGCGCTCATACCCGGACCTCCGTCATCCGCCGGTCCTCCGGCAGGCCGCCGCTCCAGCCGAGGGCGCGGGAGACCCGGTCGGCGGCCTCGCGGACCAGCGGCGCGTACGAGAGGCCCGCGGCCTCGTCCACGCGCGGCACCGGGCCGCAGACCGAGATCGCGCCGACGACCGCGCCGTCGAAGCCGAACACCGGGGCCGCGATCGACGCCGCGCCCGGCTGGCGCTCGCCCTGGGAGAAGGCGTGCCCGGTGGCGCGGATCTCGGCGAGCACGATGGGCAGCCGGCTCTCGTCGACGATCGTGTGGGGCGTCAGCGCCTCCAGCCCGCTCGCGATGATCTCGGCCTGCAGCCGCTCGGGCAGGAAGGCGAGGATGCACTGGCCCGAACTGCCCGCGTGCAGCGGGAAGCGCCGTCCGACCTCGACGGTCATCTTGATCTCCTGCCGGCTCTCGACCTGGTCGAGGTAGACCCGGCCGTCGCCCACGAGGGCCGAGACCGTGGTGGTCTCGCCGGTGCGCGACTGGAGCTCGCGGATGACCGGCATGGCGGCGTCGCGCAGATCGGAGTCGCGCAGCGCGCGGGCGCCGAGCGCCGCCGCGGCCGGGCCGAGCCGGTAGGCGCGCGTCTCCGGATCGGTGGTGATCAGCCCGCGGGCCGAGAGCGCCTGAAGGATGCGGTGCACCACCGCCTTGCTCAGATCGAGCCGCCGCGCGATCTCCGAGACGCCGAGCGAACCCGGCTCGTCGGTGAACGCCAGCAGCACGTCCGCCACCCGGCCGGCCACCTCGGTACCGGATCCACTGGACACACCGGCCAAATCCGCCACGTCGCCTCCCCGATACAAAAGCTCTGTTCCCGTAAGCGGAACGCCACGCAACCACATGTTCGATCGGCTGGTCAAGGCATTGGCCTTGTTCATAGGGGTTTTACACACACCCATTGACACTGCTAGGCGGGCTGAGCATCATGACTCACCACCAGTCGTTCCGTTAGCAGGAACGAGACGACGGGAGCTCCAGGAGCGATCGGATGAAGAGGATCTCTATCGCTGCCGCACTCGCCTCGGTGATCTCGCTGTCCGCCGCGGCGTGTGGCGGAACAGCGCCGGGAGGCACGGGCGGCGGTACCGGCGGAAGTGGCGCCATCAAGATCGGAACGCTTCACCCGCTCAGCGGAGCCAGCGCCGGAGACGGCGCGCAGCTCGAGAACGGCGCCAAGCTCGCGGTCGAGGCGATCAACGCGGCCGGCGGCGTCAAGGCGCTCAAGGGCGCGAAGCTCCAGCTCGCGAGCGGCGACACCCAGGGCAAGCCCGACGTCGGCCAGAGCGAGGCCCAGCGGCTGATCCAGGGCGGCGCGGTCGCGCTGGTCGGCACCTACATGAGCGCGGTCAGCGCCAACGTCGCGGCCGTCGCCGAACGCAACCAGGTGCCGTTCGTCATGGACGTCACCGGCGACGACGGCATCCTCAAGCACGGCTACAAGTACTCCTTCCGCATCCAGCCGCCGAACTCCCAGATGGGCACGGTCGGCGCGCAGAACCTCTACGACATCGCCAAGAGCGCCGGGCACCCGGTGAAGAAGGTCGCCTACCTGCACGACCAGACGGCGTTCGGCACGAGCGTGCTGGCCGGGTTCAAGGCGCAGGCGGCCAAGCTCGGCTTCCAGGTCGGCCCGGACATCAGCTACGACCCGGCGAGCGTCTCCGACCTCACGACGCAGATCACCCAGGTCAAGGCCTCCGGCGCGGACGTCCTCGCGGTGACCGGCTACTACCGGGACAGCGTCCTGGCGGCCAAGGCCGTCGCCTCGGTCAAGCCCAGGCTGAACGCGGTGTTCGGCGTCGCCGACGGCGCGTTCGACCAGCCGCAGTTCCCCGCCGACGCCGGCGCGGCCGGTAAGGGCTACTACGACAGCAACTACCGGCTCGACGCGAACAACCCCAAGGCGAGCGCGCTGGCGACGCTGTACCAGCAGCGCTTCCACACCCAGATGCGCAGCGAGGCGGCGCTCGCCTACGACGCCGTCCGCGTCATCGCCGCCGGGCTGGAGAAGTCGGGCAGCCGCGACCGCGGCAAGCTGCGCGACGCCGTCTCCGGTCTGACCCTCGACTCCACGGTCATCGGGAACGGGCCGATCAAGTTCGACCAGACCGGTCAGAACGTCAACGCCCTCCCGGTCGCGGTGCAGGTGCAGGGCACCACGACCAAGGTCGTCTACCCCGCCAAGTACGCCGAGGACGACGCCACCCCCGCCTACCCGGTGACGGGCGGCTGAGCCGGGTGAGCGCTGTCGAGACGGTGAGGAGCACCGCGCCGCGCACGCGGCGCGCGCTCATCGTCGCGCTGGTCATCGTCGCCGCGCTGCTGCTGGCGTACGTACGGGCCGACAAGCCGGTGATCGTCACGCAGGCGGTCATCACGGGGCTCCTCACCGGCGGCGTCTACGGGCTCGTCGCGATGGGGCTCACGCTGATCTTCGGCGTGCTCGACGTGGTGAACTTCGCGCACGGCGCGTTCCTCGCCCTCGCGCTGTTCCTCACGTACGGGCTCGTCCAGGTGACCGGCCTGCACCCGTACCTCGCGCTGCTGATCGCGGTGCCGGTGATGTTCTGCCTCGGCTGGGTCCTGCAGTACGCCGTGCTCAACCGCGCGATGGGCCGCCCGCTGCAGAACCAGCTGCTCATCACCCTCGGCTTCTCGCTGCTGGTGGAGAACGCGCTGCTGCTGTTCCTCGGCGGCGACCCGCGTACGGTCTCCCTGCCCGGCAACCGGGGACTGCCCGTGCTCGGCGCGGTCGCGGACCTGTCGCGGGTGCTCGCGTTCGCCGCCGCGCTGGTCCTCGCGGGCGTCCTCTATCTCCTCCTGCGGCGTACGCGGATCGGCACCGGGATCCGGGCCGTCGCGGCCAACCGCCAGGGCGCCGCGCTGGTCGGCGTGGACGTCCGCCGGATCTACGCGCTGACCTTCGCGCTCGGCACGGCGTGCGCCGGGGCCGCCGGCACGCTGGTGGCGCCGTTCACCACGGTCGAGCCGACGGCCGGCCAGCTCTTCAACATCACGGCGTTCGTCGTCGTGGTGCTGGGCGGCATGGGCAACGTCCTCGGCGCGCTCGCGGGCGGCCTGATCATCGGGCTGACCGAGCAGCTCGGCGGCATCTACCTGCCGGGGCAGAGCCCGCTGCTGCCGGTCTTCATCGTGTTCGTGCTGGTCCTGTTCCTCCGGCCGCAGGGACTGTTCGGGAGGGCCTCATGACCGTGACGTCCGCGCCGAGCCCCGCGCGCGACACCGGCCGCCCGCCGCCCGGGGGCCGCGCGTCGCTGCGCAACCTCGTCGTCCTCGCCGTGATCGTGGTCGTGCTGATCCCGCTCCCGCTGGTGCTGCCGGCGGCGCAGCAGGCCGTCGCCGTCCGCGTGCTGATCTTCGCGCTGATGGGCATCGGCTGGAACCTCATGAGCGGGTTCGGCGGGATGTTCAGCTTCGGGCACGCGGCCTACTTCGGCATCGGCGCGTACACGGGCGCGTGGCTGCTGGTCGAGCACGGCGTCTCGCCGTGGATCGGGATGCTCGCGGGCGGCGCGCTGGCCGCGCTGTTCGGGGTGATCATCGGCTTCCTGTCGTTCCGCTACAAGCTGCGTGGCGCGTACTTCGCGCTGGCGACCTTCGCCTTCGCCGAGATGCTCCGGCTCATCGCGACCGGCAGCGGCTTCGTGCACAAGGCGGTCGGGTACAACGTCCCGCTGATCCACGGCTCGTCGTTCGGCAAGCTGCAGTTCCCGCTCGGCTCGCCCGGGTACTTCTGGGTGGCGCTGGGCCTGGTGGCCGCCGCGCTCGCGGTGAACGTGGCCTTCCTGCGCTCCCGCGCCGGCCGCCTCACGCTCGCCGTACGCGACGACGAGACGGCCGCGTCGGCGCTCGGCGTCCACGCGATGCGCTACAAGCTGATGACGATCGCGCTGTCGGCGGCCATCACGGCCGTGGCCGGCGTCTTCTACGTGCAGTTCTACCTCTACATCAACCCGGACCTGGCGTTCGGCTCCGGCGTGTCGATCCAGGCGATCCTGCCGGCGGTCATCGGGGGCGTCGGCACGATCTGGGGCCCGGTGATCGGCGCGGTGATCCTCGGGCCGCTGTCGGACGTGACCGCGACCCTGCTGCGCAACCCGCCGCCGTTCCTGTCCTTCCTGCAGGGACGCGCCGGGCTCGACGTGATCCTGTACGCGGTGCTGCTCATCGTCCTGGTGCTCGCGCTGCCCCGAGGCGTGTACGGGGCCGTACGAGGGAGGTTGCGGCGATGACCGTCCTGCGGGTCCAGGGTGTGAGCAAGGCGTTCCAGGGGATCCATGCGCTCGGCGACGTCGGGTTCGAGGTCGAGGAACGCCAGATCCTCGGCATCATCGGCCCGAACGGCGCCGGCAAGACCACGCTGTTCAACGCCATCTCCGGCACGCTGCGGCCCGACAGCGGCCAGGTCGTGCTGGACGGCCACGACGTCACCGGCGATCCGCCGCACCGGATCGCCCGCGCCGGTATGGTCCGCACGTTCCAGCTCATGCGCCCGTTCCGTTCGATGACCGTGCTGGAGAACGTCTGCGTCGCGACGATGAGCCACACCGCCGCGCACCGCGAGGTCGTCTCCGGCGCGGCGGAGGTCATCGAGCGCACCGGGCTCGGCCGCTGGCGCGACACTCCGGCCGGCGAGCTGCCGACCGCGGGCCTGAAGCGGCTCGAACTGGCCCGCGCCCTCGCGATGCGGCCGAAGGTGCTGCTGCTCGACGAGGTGCTGGCCGGCCTCGTGCCCGCCGAGCGCGAACCGCTCCTGGACCTGCTCGCCGCGCTGCGCGAGGAGGAGGGCCTGACGATGCTGTTCGTCGAGCACATCATGGCCGCGGTCATGCGGCTGTCGGACCGGGTCCTCGTCCTCGACCAGGGGCGGGTGCTGACCATCGGGACGCCGGGGGAGGTGGCCCGCGACCCGCGGGTCATCGAGGCCTACCTCGGAGAGGAGCCGACCGGTGCTGAGGCTTGACGGCGTCTCCGCCGGATACGGCGGGCTGCGCATCGTGCACGAGCTGTCCATGCACGTCGACGAGGGCGAGATCGTCGCGCTCGTCGGCGCCAACGGCGCGGGCAAGACGACCACCCTGCGGGCCATCAGCGGCGTACTGCGGCCGGTCGAGGGCACGATCTCGTTCCGCGGCGAGCGCGCCGACGGGCGGCGGCCCGCGACGCTGGTCGCGGACGGCCTGGTCCACGTACCCGAGGACCGTGGCCTGTTCGGCCCGCTCACCGTCGAGGAGAACCTCACGATGGGCGCCTGGACCCGCCGCGGCCGCGCCGGCCGCGAGACCGTCGCGATGATCCACGAGCTGTTCCCGGTGCTCGCCGAGCGGCGCAGGCAGGTCGCCGAGACGCTCAGCGGCGGCCAGCAGCAGATGCTCGCCATCGGCCGGGCGCTGATGGCACGGCCACGGCTGCTCATGCTGGACGAGCCGTCCACGGGGCTGTCGCCGAAGCTGACCTGGGCGGTACTCGACGCGGTCAAGGCGATCCGGGACCAGGGCATCGCCGTACTGCTGGTCGAGCAGAACGCCGCCCAGGCCCTGGGCATCGCCGACCGCGCGTACGTGATCGAGGACGGCACCGCGGTGCTGGAGGGGCCCGGCCCGGAGCTGGCCGGCGACGACCGGGTGAAGCGCGCCTACCTCGGCCTCGGCACCGCCCCGGAAAGCACGGGCGGCTCATGACCGGCCCGCGGCGGCCGACCGCCGGGCGGGCCGGCGAGGGCCGTGCGGCGCGCTCACCTCGCGCCGGGGCTCCGCTGTGCGCTGGTTTCGTGAGCGGGGCGGCCGCCGGACCGAACTCGGAGGTCGCGGCGTCTGGCCGCGTACGCGCACGGGTTTCGCCTGGACCGGAGCCGGTCCGCGGTGGCCGGGTTGGGTGCGCTCATCTCGCGTCGGGTCCCGTCGGGGCGGGGGGCTCGTGAGCGGCGACGCGCGGCGGGCGACCGCTGAGCTGGGGGCGTGGGTCGCGGCGCTGACCTGGGCGGACGTGCCCGCCCGCGTGCAGTCGCGGCTCTCGCTCGTGCTTCTCGACGTTCTCGGCGCCTGCGCGGCCGGGGCGTGTACGCCCGAGCAGCGGGCGCTGGTCGCGGCCTGGGACCCCGCTCCCGGGCCGGTCCCGCTGATCGGCGGCGGGCGGCGTACCGGCGTGGAGGCCGCCGCCTGGCTGAACGGGACCGCCATGGTCTGCCTGGAGCTGGACGAGGGCAACAAGTACGCGCGCGGGCATCCGGCGGCGCACGGTTTCCCGGCGGTCCTCGCCCTCGCCGCGGCCTCCGACGCGGACGGCCCGGCCACGGCGGCGGCGCTGCTGGCCGCGTACGAGACGGCGGCGCGGTTCGGCCGCGCGACCACGCTGCGGGCCGGCGCCCATCCGCACGGGAGCTGGGGAGTGGCCGGCGCGGCGGCGGGCTGTGCCCGCCTGCTCGGGCTGGACGCCGGAGGCGTCGCCGCCGCGATCGACACCGGCGCCGGGCTGCCGGTCGCCGGGCACTTCGCCTCGGCGCTCGACGGCAACCCCGTACGCGACGCGTGGATGGGCGCGGCCGGCACCTCGGGCCTCGCCGCCGCCCGGATGGCCGCCGCCGGCCTCGCGCGCAACACCGGGACCGCCGCGTACTCCCTCGGCGGCCTGCTCGGCGGCTTCGACGCCGCCGAGCTGACCGCGGAGCTCGGCACGCGGTGGGACGTCGAGCTCGGCTACTTCAAACGGCACGCCTCCTGCTCCTTCACCCACCCGGCCGCCGACGCGGTGCTGGAGCTGCGGCCCGCGCTGGCCGGCCGTACCGTCGAGGAGATCACGGTCGAGACCAACGGGCTCAGCGCCGGCCTGGACCGTACGACCTGGGACGGCCGGCTCGCGGCGATGTTCTCGATCCCGTTCGTCGTGGCGTCCGCGCTGGTCCGCGGCCGGGTCGACCCGGCGGCGGCGACCGAGCCGGCCCTGCACGACCCGGAGGTCGCGGAGGCGGCACGCCGGGTCCGCGTCGAACGGGCGCCGGACCTGGACGCCCGGCTGCCCGCCGAGCGCGCGGTCCGCGTCACGGTGCGTACGGCCGACGGCGCCCGCCACGTACGCGAGCTGCCCAACCCCGTCGGGGACGTCGACCACCGCCCACTGGACGAGAACGCCCTGCTCGGCCTCCTGGACGAGCTGCTCGGCGACCGCGGCGTCACGGCGCGGCTGCACGCGTGCGCGACCCGGCTGCCGGACGCGCCCGCCGTGGGCGCCCTGCTCGGCGCGCTCGCCGAACCCTGATCCACCAACGCGAGGAGACACCGGTGCTCGTCTACGCGATCACCCCGATCCACGTCCCCGACGAGGAACTCCGCCGCCGGCAACGGCGCTATGACCACCTGAGCCCCGATGGGCTCACCGTCGAGCTGCACGACATCGGTACCGGCGCCCCACGGGCGCTGGAGACGAGCGAGCAGGTCAGGGAGTCCGAACGCCAGGTGGCGGCGGCGCTGCGGGACGTCGGACCGGCGTACGACGCGCTGCTGCCCGACTGCGTCCTCGACCCCGGCGTCGCCGCGGCGCGCGAGGCGGGCGTCGCGCGCATGGACGGGATGCTCCGCCTCTCGCTCGCCCACGCCGCCAGGGAAGGCCGGACGGTCGGGGCGGTCACCCGGAACCGGGCGATCGCCGACGAGCTGACCGCCGTCGCCGCGACGTACGGTCACCCGGTGCACGAGGTGGCCATCCTCGACCTCGGCCTCGACGCGATCGCCGACGACGCCCGCTGGGTCGCGGCCATGACCGGCGCCGTCGAGGCGCTCGCCGCGGCGGGCGCGGAAGTGGTGGTCAACGGCTGCTCCGCCGTCGACCTGGACGCGGCCGGCGGCACCCCGGTCCCGGTCATCGACCCCGCGGCGCTGGCGCTGCGGATGCTCGCCGCGGGCGAGCGGGTGTGAGCGCGACCGGGCCGGACCTCGTCGTCGCCGGGGCGGGCGGCGGGCTCGCCGGCGCGCTGCGCGCCGCCCAGCACGGCCTGGACGTACTCGTGGTCGAGGCGAGCGAGCACTTCCGGCGCGGGAACAACACCGCGATGTCGACCGCGATGGTGCCCGGCGCGGGCTCGCGCTGGCAGCGCGCCGCCGGCATCGAGGACTCGCCGGACCTCTTCGTCGCCGACGTACGGGCCAAGACCAAGGGGCAGGGCGACGAGCGGCTGGCCCGTGCGCTCGGCGAGGTCAGCGCCGGCCTCGTGGAGTGGCTGGCCGGCCACCTCGGCCTGCCGCTGTCGCTCGCCACCGACTTCCACTATCCGGGGCACTCGGTGGACCGGTGCCACACGATCCCCTCCCGCCACGGCTCCGCGCTGATCGACCATCTGGCGCGGGCGGTCCAGGCCGAGCCGCGCGTGGACCTGCTCGCGCCGGCGCGGCTGACCGACGTACGGACGAATGAGGCCGGCGCGGTCGAGGCCGCCGTGGTCCGCTTCCCCGACGGCTCGCACGAGGAGATCCCCACACGCGCGCTGCTCCTGGCCACCAACGGCTACGGCGCCGACCGGGGCCTGGTCGCCGAGCACCTGCCGGAGATCGCTGCGGCGGTGTACCACGGCAGCGAGGAGTCGCGCGGCGACGCCCTGCGGCTCGGCGGGCGGCTCGGCGCGGCCACCGCCTACCTCGACGCGTACCAGGGACACGGCGCGCTCGCGGCCAAGGGGGCGACGCTCGTCGGCTGGGCCACGATCATGCACGGCGGCGTCATGCTCGACCGTACGGGCCGCCGTTTCGGCGACGAGACCACCGGTTACTCTGAGTACGCGGCGGCGCTCGCCACCCGGCCCGGCGCGACCGGCTGGATCGTGCTCGACCGGCGCGTCCACGACCTCTGCGAGCCGTTCACCGACTTCCGCCAGACGGTCGAGTCGGGCGCGCTGCTCTGGGCCGACGACCTCACCGCGCTCGCAGACGCCATCGGCGCGCCGGACGCGGCGGGAGAGCTGGCCGAGGTCGAGCGGATCGCGCGCGGGCGGGCTCCGGACCCGTTCGGCCGCACGTTCTTCGAAGCGCCTCTCGCCCCGCCGTACGCGGCGGTGCGGGTCGTCCCGGCGCTGTTCCACACCCAGGGCGGGCTCGTGGTCGACGGGCACGCCCGCGTCACCCGTGCCGACGGCTCGCCCGTCGCGGGCCTGTACGCCTCCGGGGGCGCCGCCGCCGGAATCTCCGGCCACGGCGCCGCCGGCTACCTCGCCGGGAACGGCCTGCTGCCCGCCCTGGGCCTGGCCTACCTGGCCGCCGACCACCTGGCACACCACCTCGGAAGGGAATCCAAGTGACGTCACTGGACACGCTGGTCAAGAACGTACGAGTGGTGCGCCCCGGCGTCGCCGAACCCGAACGCCTCGACATCGGGATCTCCGGGGGCCGGTTCACCCGCATCGCGCCCGACATCCCGGCCGAGGACGCCGCGGTCGTGGTCGACGGCCGCGGCCTGCTGGCCTTCCCCGGCGTCGTCGACGCGCACCAGCACTGGGGGATCTACAACCCGCTGGAGGACGACACGGCCAGCGAGAGCCGGGCCTGCGCGCAGGGCGGCGTGACCACCGCGCTCACCTACATGCGCACCGGGCAGTACTACCTCAACCGCGGCGGAAGCTACGACGAGTTCTTCCCGGTGGTCCTGGAGAAGTCCGAGGGACGCTCCTATGTGGACTACGCCTTCCACCTGGCGCCGATGATGCGGCAGCACATCGACGAGATCCCGCTCCTCATCGAGAAGTACGGCGTCACCTCCTTCAAGATCTTCATGTTCTACGGGAGCCACGGCCTGCACGGCCGGTCCTCCGACCAGAGCTCGTTCCTCATGACGCCCGAGGGGGAGCGCTACGACCTGGCGCACTTCGAGTTCGTCATGCGCGGCATCCAGGAGGCGCGGGAGAAGCTCACCGAGCTCGCCCCGCACGTGTCGCTGTCCCTGCACTGCGAGACCGCCGAGATCATGTCCGCCTACACGCGGATGGTCGAGGAGGAGGGCACGCTGACCGGCCTGGCGGCCTACAGCGCCGCGCGCCCGCAGCACTCCGAGGGCCTCGCCGTCACCATCGCCTCCTACCTCGCGCACGAGACCGGGCTGCCCAACATCAATCTGCTCCACCTGTCCTCCCGCAAGGCCCTGGACGCCGCCGTACGGATGGCGAAGACCTTCCCGCACGTCGACTTCCGCCGCGAGGTGACGATCGGGCACCTGCTCGCCGACATCGACACCGCGTCCGGGATCGGGGCGAAGGTCAACCCGCCCATCCGCCCGCGTGAGGACGTCGAGGCGCTGTGGGAGTACGTCCTGGACGGCACCGTCGACTGGGTGGTCAGCGACCACGCCTGCTGCCGCGACGAGATGAAGTTCGGCGACCCGCGCGGGGACGTCTTCGCCGCCAAGTCCGGCTTCGGCGGGACGGAGTACCTCCTGCCCGGACTCGTCGGCGAGGGCCACCGGCGCGGCCTGTCCTACTCCCGCATCGCCGAGCTGACCTCCTGGAACCCGGCCCAGCGGTACGGCCTGCCGACCAAGGGCACGATCGCCGAGGGGTACGACGCGGACTTCTGCCTGGTCGACCCTTCCTCGTCCTGGACCGTCGAGGCCGCCGCGTCGGAGTCGACGCAGGAGTACACCCCGTTCGAGGGCTTCGAGATGTCGGCCAGGGTCACGGACACGTTCGTCCGCGGCGCGCAGGTGCTGGAGCGCGGGAACGTCGTCGGCACGCCGCGCGGCGTCTACCTGCACCGGCCCGGCGGCGCCGAGTGACACTGACCGCTCCGGACCCGGCGATCGGCCGCGCGCTGGCATCGGTCGCCGGGGCGGCGTACGCGTCGGGATCGCCGGAGTTCGGCTCGCTCGTACGGGAGGGGCCGGTACGCGCGCTCGGCCGGTGCGCCGCCCCGGCCTTGGACGCGCTGGCCCCGTTGATCGCCGTGCCCGGGGGCGGTCTGCCGCTGATCGGCACGGGCCTGCGGGCGGGTACGTACGACGCGCTGATGTGGAACACCGCGAGATGCGGCGGCACCACGGGCGTCGCGTGCCTGCTCGCGGGGCTGGCCACCGTCGGACGGGAGCCGTCGGCCGGCTCCTTCCCGGCGCTCGTGGACGACCCCGCCGCCGACCCGTTGCGGCGGGCGGTGCACGCGGGGCTGGCCGTCACGCGGGCCGCGGAGGCTCTGCCGCCCGCGACCGCCCCGGCCGAGGCGACGCTCGGCGTGCTCGGCGTGGCCACGACCTGCGCCCTTCTCGACGGCGCGGCCGTGGACGCCGTACTGGACGTCGCGGCGAGCCTGATGCTGACCTCCGCGAGCGGCGAGCGGGACGAGGACGTGTCGCTGCTACGGGCGGGCCACGCGTGCGCGGCGGGCCGTACGGCCGTGGTCGTGTGGCGCGCCGGGATCACACGGCTACCGGGAGCCGTCGCGCACACGTTGTCGGTCGTCGCGGGGGAGCCGCTGTCGTGAACCGGCCGTCCGTTCTGGTGAATCTCGCCTCTCCGGAGGCGGGGGTGGCGGCGGCGAGGGAGGCGGCCGCGGCCGGGTTCGGCGGTGTCGGGCTCGCCGACAGCCCGGCGCTCTATCCCGACTGTCTCATCGAGACCGAGCGGGTGCTCGCCGGGTCGGACGTCGCCTTCGCCGGGCCCTGTGTGCTGGCCCTCGGCCTGCGCCATCCGGTCACGGTCGCCTCGGCGCTGGCCGCCCTGGCGCGCCGGCACGGCGGGCGGCTGCTGGCGGTCGTCGGCCGGGGTGAGAGCGCGGTGCGCAACGCCGGCCTGCCCGTGCCGGGCCTGGGCGCTTACGGGGACCTGCTCGCCGGCCTCGCCGCCGCGTGCGACGAGCTCGGCGTCCCGCGCCCTGCGGGCGCCGCGTCCGGTCCCCGTACGATCGCGCTCACCGCCGCCCGGTGCGGCGAGGTACTGATCGACGCCGGGGTGCGGCCGTCCGTCGTCGCGACCGCCGTCCGCGCCGCCCGCGAGGCGAACCCGGGCGTGCGCTGCCGCCTGTTCGTCCGCGCGGTCCCGACCGCCTCGCCCGAGGAGGAACGCGCCGCCACCGACCCCATCCTCGGCTCGTGCGCCGCACGGCTCGCGGCGGCACCCTCCTGGTACGGGCTGGACCCCGGAGAGGCCGCCCCGGTCCGCGCCCTGGCGGAGTCCTACGACCACCGGCGCCACGGCCGGTCCGGCGGCCCGCCCCTCCCGGACGAGACCGCGGCGGCGGTACGTGACCGGTTCGTACTGACCGGCTCCCGCGACCGCATCGCCGAACGCGTGGCGGAGCTGACGCGGCTGGACGTCGACGGTTTCGTCCTGGCCGGCGCACTGCCCGGCGTGGGAGAGCACCTCGCCGCGCTCGGTACGGCCTTCGCCCACGGTCTCGCTGCGGCGTGAAGGGCAACGCGATGAACATCGAGGCTCCGCAACGGTTCGCCGCCGACACACCGATCTCGCCGGCAGCCGTCCGGGCCCGCGCGGGGGAGGATCCCCCCGATCATGGGCGGCCGATCTACTCGGCGGGTCGCCCTTCCCGGAGGTGGTCGCGGCGTGAGAGGAGGCGTGATGAACGTCGAGCCTCTGCGGCGGTCCGCCGCCGGCGCCCTGCTCGCCGAGGTGTCGCCGGCGTCGTCCGGCGGGTGCGGGCGGCGATCCACCTGGCCGGTCGCTTTTCCCGGAGGTGGTCGCGTGAAAGGGGACGTCATGGACATCGAGGCTCTGCGGCGGTTCGCCGCCGGTACCCGGCTCGCCGACGTGCCGGACGACGTCGTCCGGCACGCTCGGCTGCTGTTGCTCGACACGCTGGGAGCCCTCGCCGGCGGCCTGCGGTATCCCGAGGTCGCGGCGCTCGCCGGGGCGCTGGACGGTGAGGTCTCGCCGATCGTCACCCTGGGCGCCGCCGCCACCTGGCTGGACGCGGACTCCGGAGGCTCGATGCACCCGCAGGGTCATCGGCTGCCGCCGGTGCCCACCGGGCATCCCGCGCCGCACGTCCTGCCCGTCCTCCTGCTCGCCGCCTCCGATCTCGACGACGAACGCCTCCTGGAGATCTTCCTGGTCGCGGTCGAGGCCGGGCTGCGGCTCAGCGTCGTGAGCGCGTTGCGTCCCGGCTTCCACCCTCACGGGATCCACGGGCCGGCCGCCGCCGCGCTGGCCTCCGCCCTCGTCCACGACCCTCAAGGCTCCACCGCCGCGGAGGCGTTCCTGCTCGGCGCCTCGCTGCCCTTCGCCACCGCCCTCGAAGTGCCCGTACGCGGCGGGACCGTACGCAACCTCTGGACCGGCCTCGGCGCGTACTACGGCGCGCGGGCCGGCGCCTGGGCCCGCGCCGGGCTCACCGCCTCCACGCGCGGCGTCACCGCCCTGTACGACCAGGCCGTCGCGACCGGCTTCGACCGGCAGGCGCTCACCGACGGGCTCGGCGAAAGATGGGAGATCCTGCACAGCTACCTCAAGCCGTACCCCTGCGCGCGCTGGGTCCATCCCGTCCTGGACGCGCTGACCACCGCCCTCGAAGAAACGCCGGGACCGGCGGAGACGATCACCGAGCTGACCATCGAGACCTTCGCGTTCGCCGCCTCGCTCGATGACGCCGACCCCTCCTCCGACCTGCACGCCCGGTTCTCCGTGCCGTACTGCGCCGCCGCCCTCGCCTGCGACGGTGTGCTCGACGCCGGGTCCTTCCTTCCGGAAGGCCTCGCGCGGCAGGAGGTGCGCGACCTCGCGCGTACGGTCCGGATGGTCGAGGTGCCGGAGTACACCGCCGCGCTGCCGCGACGGCGGCCAGCGCGCGTCACCGTCCGCCGCGCCGACGGGACCCATGCCACGGCCGAGGTGACGAACGCGCGCGGCAACCCCGACACCCCGCTGAGCGAGGCCGAGATCGCGGAGAAGTTCCGCCGCAACGCCGGGGACCGGCTCACCGCCGAGGTCGTGACGGCCCTGACCTCCAGAAGGCCGGGCCGGGTCCTCGCCGCCGCGGCCGCGCAGCTCACCGAGAGAGGATGACCGATGGAGTTCCTGGTGCACGTCGAGATCGACTGGCCGCCGGAGGCCGACCCGGACCTGAGGGAGGAGATCTTCCAGGCCGAGCTGCGCCGCGGCCAGGAATTGGCCCGCGCCGGCCTGTGCAAGCGGCTGTGGCGCATCCCCGGCCGGTGGGCCAATTACGGCCTGTACGAGGCCCCGGACGCCACCGCCGTACACGAGGCGGTCTCCTCACTCCCGCTCTGGCCCTGGATGAACGTCCAGGTCATCCCGCTGGCCCAGCACCCCAACGACCCCAAGGCGCTCGGCATCGTCGCCGGATGACCGGCGCCAGCGTCTCCTCCACGACGACGGCGTTCTGGGACAGGTGGTCGCGCGCCTCGTCGGCGCGGGTCTGGGTCTCGTCGACCGCCACGAAGCGCAGCTCCGACGTGTAGCCGTTGCCCTGGTCGTCGGTCAGCCAGGTCTGCTCCGGAGTGGGCAGCATCTCGCTGATCGTCATCCGGGCCTCCGGCTTGTCGCGCAGCAGCCGGCGTACGGCCTTGGCGAAGATGTTGACGTAGACGGGGCTGTCGAAGTCGACGTAGAACGGCCGCGGCTCGGTGGGCGAGACCACGAACACGAACCTCGGGAGCCCCTGCGACCTGCGCCACTGCCCGGCCCGTACGTACCGCCGCGCCTCGCTCTTGTCGCCGGCGAACTCCATCGTCGCCGGGTCGAACCGCCACGTCTCCCGCGTCACCACCATGCGGTCGATGCTCACCCGCGGGAAGTGCTCGGCGTCGTCGGGAACGATCCGGAACATGTCGATGACCTGCATGGTCAGCGCCTGCGAGAAGATGTCGACCAGGTCGAACACGCTCCCGTCGGGCAGCACCGCGACGAGCCGGCCGTCGTGGTCGCGCACCGAGACGTCGGCGCTCGCGATCGTCCGCGGGCGGTGCGGGTCGGCGCTGGAGTCCGCCAGCGCGACGCAGTAGTCCTGGTCCCGTACGAGGGAGTAACGCGTACGGGCGGACAGCCGCGCGCGGTGCTCCTTGGGCTGGAGCGGCATCATCCGCGGCCGGGGGTGGTCGCGGTCGACGAGCTCGAGCAGCTCGTCGCGCGAGGCGTGCTGGTTGACGAACAGCGACGCGCCGAGCGTGTTGATCGCCGTGTGCAGTTCGCCGACGACGAGTTCGAACTCCCCGCGCCTCACCGCGTCCGCGTCGTCGGCCAGGACGAGCATGTCCGGGCAGGCGTACCGCGCCGTGGACCACCCGCCGCCGGGCGAGGCGAACAGCTCACGGACCTGGCCGGCGATCTCCGCGCCGTCCAGCCGTACGCGCCGTACGCCGGGCGCCGGGCGGATGATGCTGTGCCAGCGCTCCCAGAACTGCCGCTGGAGGTCGGCGGTGTCGGCGATCAGGTCGCTGTGCAGCATCGGGATGCACGCGAACCAGCAGGTGGCCAGGTCGACCTCCCGCTCACCGCCCGCGCTCTGCTCCTCGAAGACCTTGCGGGCGTGGGCCGAGATGCGCTCGGACATGGCGGAGGTGAGCCAGGTCGAGGAGGCCAGCAGCAGGTCCATCGGGGCCAGGGCGGACAGCAGGTCGTCGCCGACCCGGACCCGCGCGGCGCGGGTGCTGTCGGAGTAGATCAGCGACCGGCACGGGGCGGTGCCGGCGTTCTTCTGGCGCTGCGCGGCGGTCTGGGTCAGCTCGGTGAAGTCGACCTCCAGTGCCTGGAAGGCGGCCACGAGCGCCTCGGGGTCCCGGCCCGCGTCGCGGATCCGGTCCCGCCCGCGTTCGAGGACCTCCAGCTTGGCCAGCGCCCGGTCCCGTACGTCGGGGTCGCCGATCTCGGTGAGGCTGTCCCGCAGCCGTCGCTCGGGGTGGGTGTCGGCGGGCACTTTGAGCCGCCACACGATCCAGCGGCGCTTGACGAGGCCCTCCAGCACGCCGGAGACCTCGAAGCCCAGTTCGCCCTGGATGGCGCGGGCCGCGTGCGTGCCGTCGCAGAGCTCCAGCACCTGCCGCTCGGCGTCGCCGACCCGTACGGGAGGCAGGCCCGGCGTGTGGACCTCGTCGCCGGAGAGCCGTACGAACGGCATCCGCCGGGGCGCCAGCCACTCGCGGACCGCAGGGTCCTCGCTGACGCGCCGTGCCACCGCGTCGACCGCCCAGCTCGAGAAGTACACGCCCGACCCGGAGGTCAGCCCGGTGCCCGGGTCGACCTCCAGGCCCCGTACGGACGGGTCCCAGGTGCCCCAGCCCACGGGGCCGAAGAACCCGATCGTGTCGTTCTTCACGCAGAACCGCTGCCAGTAGTGGGCGACGAGCTCCTCACGCTGCCGGGCCATGCTCGGCCGCTTGCCGCCCTCCGGCGTCCACCGCAGGAACGGGCCGATCCCGGACTTCAGGACCGTGGGGTTCTGCCACGCCACGGCCGCCTGGAACATCGGCAGCCCGGCGATCTCCTGCAGCATCCCCGAGATGGACAGGGCCGTCGCCCCGAACCGCTCCTCGAACTCCTCCCACCGCGGCCCGGTCAGATCCTTCTCCGTGCCGAACCCCTCCGCGGCCGCCGACAGCTCCTCCGGCGCGAGCCGGAGCACTCCCGAGGCAGGGAAGCCCGGCCCGCGCAGGCAGAGCTGGTCCCACAACCGCCACTGACCGACGTGCGGCGCCGATGCGTCCTTCATGTTCCGGCTCTCCGTTTCAGTTGAGGTTCGTGCCACCGTCGGCCTGGCCCGCGGCCAGGTCGGTGACGGCGGCGGCGAGGTCGGCCGGCGTCGGGCAGGTGAAGACCAGCGCGACGGGGACGTCGATGTCGAAGACGGCGCGCAGCCGCGCGACGATCTGGAAGGCGGTCATGGAGTCCCCGCCCATCTCGTAGAAGTCGCTGTCGGGACCGACGTCGTCGTGGCCGAGCGTCGCCCGGTAGATGTCCACGATCAGGTCGGTGGTCGATTCCTGGATGTCGTTGGTCGTCGTCATGGTCACTGCCCTTTCGAACCGGGGTAGGAGGGGGTCAGGCGCCAGGGCCGCCGTGTACGAGCGCCGCGAGTGCGGTCCGGTCGGTCTTGCCGCTGTGGGTGGTGGGAATGTCCTCGACGCGGTGGAACAGCCGGGGCATCAGGTGCGGTGGCAGGGTCCGGGCCAGGTGCGCGCGCAGCATCGCGTCCGTGACGCCGTCGAGCGCGCCCATGACGTGGGCGATGAGGTGGACCCGGCCGCGTTCGTCGGCGGCGGAGGTGACCACCGCCGCGGTGACGGCCGGATGACCGAGGAGTGTGCCCTCGACCTCGGCCGGCTCCACGCGGTAGCCGCGGATCTTGACCTGCCGGTCGGTACGGCCGAGGAACTCCAGGACGCCGTCGGGCCGGCGCCGGCCCAGGTCACCGGTGCGGTACAGCCGTGCGCCGGGCGGGCCGTACGGGTCCGGGACGAAGCGTTCGGCGGTCAGGGCCGGCCGGCCGCTGTAGCCGCGCGCCACGCCCGTGCCGCCGATGTGGATGTCGCCGACCGTGCCGTCCGGCACGGCGCGCATGTTCCGGTCGAGCAGGCGGACCGTCACACCGTCCACCGGCGTGCCGATCAGATCGGCCTCGGTGTCCGGGCGGACGGGGACGTCGTGGCAGGTCGAGGTGATCGTGCACTCGGTCGGCCCGTAGTGGTTGATCAGCCGGCCCGCGGCCAGCCGCCGGCCGCCGGCGGCGAGGAAGGGGCGCAGCGACTCCCCGCTGCACAGGATCAGGCCGAGGCCGCCCAGCCGCCCGGCCACGCCCTCGTGCTCGGCCAGGGCGGTCAGGAAGGTCGGGGTGCTGCTCAGGATGGCGTTCGCGCCATGGTCCTCGACCGCGTCGGCGAGGGCGGGGGGACACAGCAGCGTGGAGCGCGGCAGGAGGACCAGCCGCCCCCCCGCGGCCAGCGGCGCGAAGACGTCGCGGATCGAGCCGTCGTAGCCGAACGGCGCGAGCTGCAGCGCCACCGTGTGCGGGCCCAGCCCGCAGGTGGCGACGATGAAGCGCAGGTACGCCCGCAGGCCACCGTGCTCGATCATGACCGGGTTGGGCGTCCCGGTCGTCCCGGACGTGTGGCTGACGTACGCGAGGGAACGCGGATCGACGCGGTCCGGGAGCGGCCGCCCCGGCGCGTCGCCCGAGCCGTCGATCATGATCGTCGGACCGTCGACGGGCAGGGTGAGCCGCTCGGCGAGCGCGGCGGTGGTGAGCCGGAACCGCGCGTCCGCACCGCGCACCATGGCGTGCAGGCGTGAGACGGGCTGGCCGGGGTCGAGCGTCAGGAACGCTCCGCCGGCGCGCATCACGGCCGCCATCGCGATCACGGCGTCGGTGCCCTGCTCGGCGACGATGGCGCAGCGGCTCTCCGTGCCGACCCCGGCGGTGGCCAGCGTACGGGCCAGCCGCTCGATCCGGTCGGCCAGTTCCCGGTAGCCCATCACGGACGCCGGCGTCACGAGCGCGGGGGCGTGCGGATCACGGCCGGCGTGATCGCGAATGTCGTCGACGACCGTTCCGGGAATGGCGCGATGCGCCGGAAGTGGCCTGCTCATGCCGCCGAACGTATGGCGGTAATGGCGCCCGGGGCAAACATTTCACGGGGGGCAAAAACGCCCCTCCCATCAGGGGCGGAACTGCCCACGTGGCAGGAGGAGCAGGGCCTGTCAGGCTGGCAAATGCTCGATATGAACGCAACATCCGGTGGAGATAGGCGGGCCTGATGACGAATAGCAAGGTAATCGCCGGCGGCGCTTCGATTTCATCGGAGACCGGTCGTGAACGGAGCCCGCTGTCCTTCGCCCAGCAACGTCTGTGGTTTCTCGACCAGCTGGAGCCCGGCGGAAATGAGTACCTCATCCGGGTGGCCCTGCGGCTGACCGGAGAGCTTGACGTCGCGGCGCTGGAGGAGGCGCTGACGCTGCTGGCGGAGCGGCACGAGGTGCTGCGGACCCGGTTCGCGGCCGGCGACACCGGCGAGCCGTACCCGGTCATCGACCCGCCGTCACCGGTCACGATCGAGATCGTCGACCTGGCCGGCCGGAGCCGGGCCACGGTGCAGGAACAGGTCGACGCGGCCGCCTCCGCCCCCTTCGACCTGACCGGCGGAGCCCTGCTGCGGACCGTGCTCATGCGCACGGCGCCCGCCGAGGCGATCCTGGTCATCTGCCTGCACCACATCGTCTTCGACGGCTGGTCCGAGGTGATCTTCGCGGGCGAACTCCGCGAGCTGTACACCGAGGCGATCGGCGGAGCCCCGGCCACGCTGCCCGCGCTGCCGCTGCAGTACGGCGACTACGCCGAGCGGCAGCACCGGTGGCTCACCGGCGAGCGGCTCACGGCCCAGGTGGAGTACTGGCGCACGCGCCTCGCCGGCCTGCAGCCGCTGCAACTGGCCACCGACCGGCCGCGCGGCGCGGCCCGCAGCGGCCACGGCGACGTGGTCACCTTCAGCGTTCCCGCCGAGACCCTCGTGCCCCTGCGGGCCGTCGCCGCGCGTTCGCGGGTGAGCCTGTTCATGGCGCTGCTGGCCGGGTTCCAGGTGCTGCTGTCGCGCTACAGCGGCCAGGACGACATCGCGGTCGGCACGCCCATCGCCGGTCGCCACCACGCCGACACCGAGGACCTCATCGGCCTGTTCGTCAACAGCCTCGTGCTGCGCACGGACCTGGCCGGCGACCCGACCTTCGCGGAGCTGCTGGGCCGGGTCAAGGAGACCGCCCTGGGCGCGTACGGCCACCAGGACCTGCCCTTCGAGCGGCTCGTGGAGGAGCTGGCGCCCCAGCGCGACCTGTCGCGCAACCCGCTCTTCCAGACCATGCTCGTCCTGCAGACGACCCCTGGCAGCAAGATCTGGAAGCTGCCCGGCCTCGACATCGCGCACGTCCCGCTCCAGGCCACCAACGCCCAGGTGGACCTCACCTTCGACCTCACCCAGCAGGACGACCGCAGCGCCAAGGGCTTCATCTACTACCGCAGCGACCTGTTCGACAGGGCCACCGTCGAGCGGATGGCCGACCACTTCCGCACCCTGCTCGACCACCTCGCGGCCGAGCCCACCGCGCCCCTGTCCCAGATCACCATGCTCACCGACGCCGAGCGGCGGCGGATCGTGGAGGAGTGGAACGACACCGAGGCGCCGTTCCCGGCCGGGCGTACCGTCCACGAGCTGGTGGCCGGGCAGGCCGCGGCGCGTCCGGACGAGCCCGCCGTCGTGTGCGGGGACGAGGTCCTGACCTACCGGCGGCTCGACTCCCGCGCGAACCGGCTGGCGCACCACCTGCGGGCCCGTGGCGTCGGCCCGGAGGTCCACGTCGGGGTGTTCCTGGAACGTGGCCTCGACCTGGTCGTCGCGCTGCTGGCCATCATGAAGGCCGGCGGAGCGTACGTCCCGCTCGACCCGGAGTTCCCCGCAGAGCGGCTCGCGTACATGATCGAGGACACCGCCGCGCCGCTGGTCGTCACCGAGGAGGGCCTCGCCGGGCGGCTCCCGGACCGGACGCCGCGCCTCCTGGTTGACGCGCAGTGGCCCGAGGTCGCCGCGTGCCCCGACTCCGAGCCCGAACCGCTGGCCGGGCCGCAGGACCTCGCGTACGTCATCTACACCTCCGGCTCCACCGGCAGGCCCAAGGGCGTCATGGTCGAGCACCAGGGCGTCATCGCCTATCTGTCGGGCATGCAGGACGCCTTCCCGCTCCACCCCGGCGACGGTTTCCTGCAGGCCACGCCGCTGACCTTCGACGTCTCGGCGTATGAGATCTTCTGGCCGCTGTGGCAGGGCGGCACGGTCGTCCTCGTCCCGGGGACCACCCGCCTGGACATGGCCCACGTCGGGTCGCTCATGCGCCGTCACGACATCGTCGGACTGCACTTCGTGCCGAGCCTGATGGACCTGTTCGTCGGCCAGGTCGATCCCGCGGACTGCACCGGCCTGCGGTACGCCTTCTGCAGCGGCGAGGCACTCCAGGAGGTCCTCGTACGGCGGTTCGCCGACCGCTTCGGCGGCGACCTGATCAACCTGTACGGCGCCACCGAGGTCTCGGTGGACACGACCTACTGGCGTGCCACGCCGGACGCGCCCGTTCTCGCCGGACGCCCGATGAGCAACCAGCAGGTGTACGTCCTGGACGACTCGCTGCAGCCCGTGCCCGTCGGTGCGGTGGGGGAGGTCCATCTCGGCGGCCGGTGCGTCGGCCGCGGCTACCTCAACCGGCCCGAGCTGACCTTTGAACGCTTCCGCACCGACCCGTTCACCGGCGGCCGCATGTACAAGACCGGCGACCTCGGCCGGTTCACCGCCGACGGTGAGCTCGACCTGCTCGGCCGCATCGACGGCCAGGTCAAGCTGCGCGGCGTACGGATCGAGCCGGGCGAGATCGAGGCGGTCCTGCTGGAGCACTCCGACGTCGCGGCGTGCGCCGTCGTCGCGTGGGGGGACGCCGCGCAGGACAAGCAGCTCGTCGCGTACTGCGTGCCGGCCGGCGACGAGCCGGACGTCGCCGGGCTACGGGAGCTGTGCCGCCAGACACTGCCGCCGGCCATGGTCCCCGCCGTGTTCATGACGATCCCGGCGCTGCCCCTGACCCCCAACAGCAAGGTGGACCGCAAGCGGCTGCCGGCGCCCGACCTCACGGACCTCGCGCCCGCCGCCGACCACGTCGCGCCCCGCGACGAGATCGAGCAGGCGATCGCCGGCATCTGGGCCGACCTGCTCGGCCTGGACCGCGTCGGCGTCCACGACAACTTCTTCGAGGTCGGCGGGCACTCGCTGCGGGCGGTCCAGCTGGTCAACCAGGTGGAACGGCTGACCGGCATCCGCATCAGCCTCAGGGACCTGTTCTTGTCGCCCACGATCGCCGGCATCAAGACCCAGCTGCTCGAGCTGATCGACGCCCAGGAGTGAGGAATGGTCATGGAAGATGGCTCGACGCAGGCACGTCTGCTGTCCCGTATCCGACACCACCGGTCCCGCGGCCTGCCCGTACGGGACCCCGAGATGCCGGTGCCGTTGTCGTCGGCGCAGCGGGGGTTGTGGTTCCTGGATCAGTTGGAGCCCGGTCGTGGTGATTATGTGGTGCCGATCGCGTTGCGGCTGTCGGGGGTCGTGGACGTGGCTGCGCTGGAGGAGGCGTTGTCGCGGCTGGTGGCGCGGCACGAGGTGCTGCGGACCCGTTTCGTGGCCGATGAGGCCGGTCAGCCGTACCAGGTCATCGACCCGCCGTCACCGGCCGTGGTCGAGGTCGGCGACGTTGACGAGGCCATGCTGACCGCCCGGGTCAACGCGGTCGCGGCCACGCCGTTCGACCTGGCGAACGGGCCGATGCTGCGGACGACGCTGCTGCGTACGTCGCCCGCCGAGGCGGTCCTGGTCATCTGCCTGCACCACATCGTCTTCGACGGCTGGTCCGAGGCCGTCTTCGCCCGCGAGCTGACGGCGCTCTACACCGCCGCGACCGGGGGCGCCCCCGCCACGCTGCCCGCGCTGCCCGCGCAGTACGGCGACCACGCGGCCTGGCAGGACGGGCAGCTCGACGGTGAGCGGTTCCAGGGGCACCTGGACTACTGGCGTACGCGGCTGGCCGGCCTGCAGCCGCTGCAACTGCCCACCGACCGGCCGCGCGGCCCGGTCCGCGGCGGCCACGGCGACGCGGTCACCTTCGATGTCCCGGCCGGTACGGTCACGGCCCTGCGCGGCGTCGCCACCGGCCTGAACGCCAGCCTCTTCATGGTCCTGACGGCGGCCTTCCAGGTCATGCTGTCGCGGTACACCGGCCAGACCGACATCGCCGTGGGCACCCCGGTCGCCGGTCGCAACCACAGCGAGACCGAGGACCTCATCGGCCTGTTCGTCAACAGTCTGGTGCTGCGCACGGACCTGTCCGGCGATCCCACGTTCACGGAGCTGGTGGAGCGGGTCAGGGAGACCGCCCTGGGCGCGTACGACCACCAGGACCTGCCGTTCGAGCGGCTGGTGGAGGAGCTGGCACCCCAGCGCGACCTGTCTCGCAACCCGCTGTTCCAGGCGGTGCTGGTCCTGCAGACCAGCGCCGAGACGGAGCCGTGGCGACTGCCCGGGCTGACCGTCGAGCCCGCGCCCGTCACGGGCGGCCTGGCCAAGTTCGACCTCAACCTGTCGCTGAGCGAGGTCGGCGACGGCCTGACCGGGCACTTCGACTACCCGACGGACCTGTTCGACACGACCACCGTCGAGCGGATGACCGGTCACTTCCGCACCCTGCTCGAACAGCTCGCCGGCCGTCCCGCCGCCCCGCTCTCCGAGATCCGCATGCTGACCGAGGCCGAGCGGGAGCGGATTCTCCTCGACTGGAACGACACGGACGGTCCGTTCCCCGAGGGGCGGACGATGCATGGTCTGGTGGCCGATCAGGCGGCGGCGACGCCGGGTTCGCCGGCGGTGATCTGCGGCGATCGTGTTCTGACGCATGGGGAGCTGGACGTACGGTCGAACCGGCTCGCGCACTATCTGCGTGCTCGTGGGGTGGGGCCGGATGTTCTGGTCGCGGTGTTCCTGGATCGCAGTCCGGATCTGATCGTTGCTTTGCTGGCGATCCAGAAGGCGGGTGGTGCTTTTGTTCCGCTGGATCCGGAGTATCCGGTGGAGCGGCTGGCGTACATGCTGGAGGACACCGCCGCCCCGCTCGTCATCACTCAGACCGGTCTGGCCGGTCTGCTGCCCGATGGGACCGCTCGGCTGCTGGTCGATGAGCAGTGGCCGGCCGTCGAGGAGTGCCCGGCGACCGATCCCGAGCCGCTCGCGGGTCCGCGTGACCTGGCGTACGTGATCTATACGTCCGGTTCGACCGGTAAGCCCAAGGGCGTGATGATCGAGCACGAGGGCGCCGTCAACTATCTGCACTGGTGCGACCAGGCCTACCCGCCCGTCGGTGATGCCGGGACCCTGCTGTACTCCCCGGTGGCGTTCGACCTGACCATCACCGCCCTGTTCCTGCCGCTCATGCAGGGAATGCCGGTGGTCGTGCCGGTCCCGCAGCCCGGAGAGTCGGCCTTCGCGGCGTCGGTGGAGCAGCTGCTGTCCGGGCTGTCGGTCAGCTTCCTGAAGATGACCCCCTCACACGCCGAACTCCTGGTCACCTCCGCCGAGACGACCGGGACCAGCCTCAACGTGAACACGATGGTCCTCGGCGGGGAGGAGCTGACCGCCGAGCTGGCCCGCCGGATCCTCGCCGTCTGTGAGGACACCGTCATCTACAACGAGTACGGCGCCACGGAGTGCTCGGTGGCCAACGTCATGTCCGCGACCCGCGAGGTCGGCGCCGACGCTTCCGGCGGTGTGTCGGTCGGGTCGCCGATCACCAACACCACCGCGTACGTGGTGGACGCAGGCGGCGAGCCCGTCCCGGTCGGCGTGGCGGGGGAATGCCTGCTGGGTGGCATCTGCGTCGCCCGCGGTTATCTCAACCGGCCGGAGCTCACCAGCAAGAGGTTCGTCTGGAGCGACCTCGGCAAGGGCCGCCAGCGCCTCTATCGCACCGGCGACCTGTGCCGCTGGCTGCCGAACGGCGAGCTGGAGTTCATCGGCCGCATCGACACCCAGGTCAAACTCCGCGGCTACCGTATCGAACTCGGCGAGATCGAAGCGACCCTCATCGACCACCCGGACGTCGCCTCGGCGGCGGTCATCGTCCGCGAGGACACCCCGGGAGTGCAGCGGCTCACCGCGTACCTGGTGCCCGGGGCCACCGAACCCAGCACGGAGGACCTGAGAACGCGCCTGGCCCGTACGCTGCCGTCGTACATGGTCCCGGCCGCCTTCGTCACCCTGCCGGCCCTGCCGCTGACTCCCAACGGCAAGACCGACCGCGACGCCCTGCCCGCCCCGGCCACCGCGGCTCGCGAGACCACCCCGCCCTCCACCGACACCGAACACCTCATCGCCGGCATCTGGAGCGACATCCTCGGCACGACCGACCCCGGAATACACGACAACTTCTTCGACCTCGGCGGCCACTCGCTCCTCGCCATCAAGGTCACCTCCCGCCTGCGCCGCGAGCTGGGCATCGAGGTCCCGCTGCGGGCGCTGTTCCAGGCCCCGACCATCGCCGGGCTGAGCGAGCTCCTGCCCGGCATGCACACCACCGACCAGGAGGACCGGCCGGCACCACGGGACCCCGAGATGCCGGTGCCGTTGTCGTCGGCGCAGCGGGGGTTGTGGTTCCTGGATCAGTTGGAGCCCGGTCGTGGTGATTATGTGGTGCCGATCGCGTTGCGGCTGTCGGGGGTCGTGGACGTGGCTGCGCTGGAGGAGGCGTTGTCGCGGCTGGTGGCGCGGCACGAGGTGCTGCGGACCCGTTTCGTGGCCGATGAGGCCGGTCAGCCGTACCAGGTCATCGACCCGCCGTCACCGGCCGTGGTCGAGGTCGGCGACGTTGACGAGGCCATGCTGACCGCCCGGGTCAACGCGGTCGCGGCCACGCCGTTCGACCTGGCGAACGGGCCGATGCTGCGGACGACGCTGTTGCGTACGTCGCCCGCCGAGGCGGTCCTGGTCATCTGCCTGCACCACATCGTCTTCGACGGCTGGTCCGAGGCGATCTTCGCCCGCGAGCTGCGCGAACTCTACGCCGCCGCGACCGGCGACAACGCCACCGAACCGCCCGCGCTGCCGGTGCAGTACGGCGACTTCGCCGCGTGGCAGCGCCGCCGGCTGGCCGGCGGCCGGCTCCAGGCGCAACTGGACTACTGGCGCACCCGGCTGGCCGGGCTCCAGCCGCTCCACCTGCCCACCGACCGGCCCCGGCGGCCGGCCCGCAGCACCCGCGGCGACGCGGTCACCTTCTCCGTCCCGGCCACCACCGTCACGGCCCTGCGCGCCATCGCCGCCGACGCGAACGCCAGCCTGTTCATGGCGCTGCTGGCCGGCTTCCAGGTGCTGCTGTCGCGCTACAGCGGCCAGGACGACATCGCGGTCGGCACGCCCATCGCGGGCCGCGGCCACGGCGAGACCGAGAACCTCATCGGCCTGTTCGTCAACAGCCTCGTGCTGCGCACCGACCTGTCCGGTGACCCCACCTTCGGCGACCTGCTGCACCGGGTGAAGGACACCGCCCTGGGCGCGTACGACCACCAGGACCTGCCCTTCGAGCGGCTGGTGGAGGAGCTGGCGCCCCAGCGCGACCTGTCCCGCAACCCGCTGTTCCAGGCCGTGATGGTCCTGCAGACCAGCGCCGAGACCCAGCCCTGGCACCTGTCCGGGCTGACCGTCGAGCCCGCGCCCGCCGCCGGCGGCCTGGCCAAGTTCGACCTCAACCTGTCGCTGCACGAGGTCGGCGACGGCCTGACCGGCACCTTCGACTACCCGACCGACCTGTTCGACACGACCACCGTCGAGCGGATGACCGGTCACTTCCGCACCCTGCTCGGCCATCTCGCCGGCGATCCCACGACGCCCGTGTCCGGCATCGCCATGCTGACCGGCGCCGAGCGCGACGCCCTCACGGAGTGGGGGACCGCGGTCAGGCTCCCCGCCGAGGTCGGCGACGTCCCGGCCGCGCCCGTACGGGTGGTCGACCGGCACGGGCGGCCGGTGCCGGTCGGCGTCCCCGGAGAGCTGGTGCTCGACGGCGCGACCCCGCGCCACACCGGCGACCTGGTCCGCTGGTCGCCCTCCGGCGAGCTGTCCTACGTCGGCCGCGGCGAGGACCAGGTGGTCGTGCACGGCGACCGCGTGGCGCTGGGCGAGGTCGAGGCGGCTCTCGCCGAGCACGACGCCGTGGCCGGCGCCGCGGCCGCCGTACGCGAGGAGGACCTGGTCGGCTACGTCGTGCCGGCCGGACCGGCGGCGCCGGAGGCGGGGGAGCTGCGGCAGTTCCTCAGCGAGCGGCTGCCCGGCTTCATGGTGCCGGCGGCCTACGTCACCCTGCCCGAACTGCCGCGAACGATCACGGGTGCCGTCGACCGCCAGGCCCTGCCCACCCCCGGAGAGGGCCCGGCGTCCGCGCCGCACAGCGCGGCCGAGAAGATCATCGCCGACATCTGGCGGGAGATCCTCGGCGTCCCCGACATCGGCGTGACCGACAACTTCTTCGCGCTCGGCGGGGACTCGATCATCAGCCTGCAGGTGATCGCGCGGGCCAAGAAGTTCGGGATCCAGCTCACGCCGAGGGTGTTCTTCCAGCACCAGACGGTCGCCGCCATCGCGGCGAACGCCCAGTCCACCGGCGCTATCCTGGCCGACCAGGCCAAGCTCGTGGGAGAGGTGCCGCTCACCCCGATCCAGCACTGGTTCTTCGAGCTCGGCCTGTCCGACCCGGCCCACTTCAACCAGGAGGAACTCCTCGAGACCGACGGCCTGGACGGTACGGTCCTGCGGCGCGCGCTGCTGGCGCTCGTCGACCACCACGACGCGCTGCGCCTGCGGATCGAGGAGGACGGCGGCCGGTGGCGCCAGCGCCTCGACGGCGACGCCGGCCCCGGCATCCTCACCTGCCACGACCTGTCCGCGCTGGACGAGGACGAGGTACGGCCGCGGATGGCCCGGATCGCCGACGAGGCGCAGCACGGGATGGACCTGGCCGGCGGGCCGGTCATCCGCGCCGCCCTCGTCGACCTCGGCCGGGGCCGCGGCCAGCGGCTGCTCATCGTGGTCCACCACCTGGCGGTCGACGGCGTCTCCTGGCGGATCCTGCTGGAGGACCTCGGTACGGCCTACCGGCAGGCGGCCGACGGGCGGGCCCCGCTGCTGCCGGCCAAGACCACCTCCGTACGGACGTGGGCGGACAAGCTCGTACGGCACGCCCGGTCCGCCGAGGCGCTCGCCGAACTCGACTACTGGGCCTCGCAGGGCGCGCGGCGGCCGCTCCCACGCGACCACGACGGGGAGAACACCATGCGTTCCTCCGCCGCCGTCACGGCCGCGCTGAGCGAGGACGAGACGACGGCCCTGCTGCAGGACGTGCCCAAGGCCTTCCACACCCAGATCAACGACGCGCTGCTGGCCGCGGTGGGCGCCTCCGTCCACACCTGGACCGGCGACGACGCCGTCTGCGTCAGCCTGGAGGGCCACGGGCGGGAGGACCTGTTCGCCGACGTGGACACCTCACGGACGGTGGGCTGGTTCACCAGCCTGTTCCCCCTCACCCTGCACGGCATGGCGCAGGCCGACCCGGTCATCCGCCTGAAGGACGTCGGCGAGCAACTGCGGGGCATACCGCGCCGGGGCATCGGCTACGGCATCCTGCGCCACCTCGGCGACCCCGCCGTACGGCAGGCCCTGGACCACGGGTCCCCTGAGATCAACTTCAACTACCTGGGGCAGTTCACGCCCGACGTCACGGGCCTCGGCCGGTACGCCGGCGCGGACGAGCCCCGGGGCCGCTCCATCGGCCCGGCCGGGATGCGCCGCAACGTGCTGGACATCCTGGCGGCCGTCGAACACGGCCGGCTGAGCATCGAGTTCTCCTACTCCACGGCGTTGCACGACGCGAGGACCGTCGAACGCGTCGCGGAGAACGTGATGAGCAACCTTCGCTCCCTGCTCGGCCTCGCCGCCGAGCAGAACGAGGGGATCGGCGCCGGCCCGACGCATCTCCCACTGGCAGAGCTCAACGAGGATGAGATGGCCGCGATCATGAGGAGGTTCAGCGCATGAGCACCCCCAACGTGGAAGACGTCTACGGCCTGTCGCCCATGCAGTCCGGCATGCTGTTCCACTCGCTGCGGGACGGCGAGGGCACCAACCCGTACCAGGTCCAGATGGTCGAGAAGATCACCGGTCCGTTCGACGACGAGCCCTTCCTGGACGCCTGGCAGCGCGTCGTCGACCGGCACTCCATCCTGCGCAGCGCGTTCGTGTGGGAGGACGTGTCGACCCCCGTCCAGGTCGTGCAGCGCCGGGCCGAGCTCCCGCGCGAGGCGCTCGACTGGCGCGGCGCCGGCCCGGCCGAGCAGGACGCGCGGCTGGAGCGGCTCGCCGCCGAGGACCGGGAACAGGGCTTCGACCTGTCCCGCCCCCCGCTGCTGCGGGTGCGGGTCATCCGGACCGCCGACGAGTGCCGCGTGATCCTCTGGTCGTTCCACCACATCCTGCTGGACGGCTGGAGCATCCAGCTCATCAAGAACGAGCTGTTCGCGATCTACCGCGCCGCCGTCGAGGGCAGAGAGCCCGTGCTGCCGCCGGCCATCCCGTACGTCCGGTACGCCACGTGGCTGCACGAACAGCCCTCCTCCCAGGCGCGGGAGTTCTGGCGCGGCTACCTGAAGGGGATGACCGAACCCCCCGAGCTGACCACGGCCCGCTCCGGCACGGGCACCGGCATGCGGGACCACGAGACGTCCTACGGCGCCGAACTGTCCCAGGCGGTACGGCGCTTCGCCCGGGAGCAGCGGATCACCGTCAACACCGTGGTCCAGGGCGTCTGGTCGGCCCTGCTCGCCCGCTACACCGGCCACGACGACGTGCTGTTCGGGGCCACGACCGCCGGACGGTCCGCCGCGCTGGCCGGCATCGAGTCGATGGTCGGCCTGTTCATCAACACCCTGCCCGTACGCGTCAGAGTCGACGGCGGGGCGACGGTCGCCGACTGGCTGCGGGACCTGCAGACCCAGCAGATCGACCTGCGGCAGTGGGAGTACTCCCACCTCGTCGACGTGCAGGAGTGCAGCGACGTGCCGCGCGGCAGGGCCTTGTTCCAGTCGATCCTCGTGTTCGAGAACTACCCGGACCTGCACGGCTCCGACAGCCTGCCGGAGGGCGTGGACGTCCGGCCAGTCAACTGTGTCGAGCACACCGGCTACCCCCTCACCGTGGTCGTGTCGGCCGACGACGTCCTGGACGTCAAGTTCGCCTACGACCGCGCGCTGTTCGACGCGGAGACCATCGACCGCCTCGCGCGCCACTTCCAGACCCTCCTGGAAGGATTCGTCGCCGCTCCCCGGACCCGCCTGTCCGACGTCGGCATGCTGACCGAGGCCGAGCGGGAGCGGATCCTCCTCGACTGGAACGACACGGACGGTCCGTTCCCCGAGGGGCGGACGATGCACGGGCTGGTGGCCGAGCAGGCCGCCGCGACGCCGGACGACCCTGCCGTGATCTGCGGCGATCGTGTCCTGACGCACAAGGAGCTGAACGTACGGTCGAACCGGCTCGCGCATTTCCTTCGCGGCCGTGGGGTGGGTCCGGACGTTCTGGTCGCGGTGTTCCTGGACCGGAGTCCGGAGCTGATCGTGGCTCTGCTGGCGATCCAGAAGGCCGGTGGTGCCTTCGTCCCGCTGGATCCGGAGTATCCGGTGGAGCGGCTGGCGTACATGCTGGAGGACACCGCCGCCCCGCTCGTCATCACCCAGACCGCTCTCGCCGGTCTGCTGCCCGGCGGGACCGATCGGTTCCTGATCGATGAGCAGTGGCCGGCCGTCGAGGAGTGCCCGGCCACCGATCCCGAGCCCCTTGCCGGGTCTCGCGACCTGGCGTACGTGATCTACACGTCCGGCTCGACCGGTAAGCCCAAGGGCGTGATGATCGAGCATGAGGGCGCGGTCAACTACCTGCACTGGTGCGACCAGGCGTACCCGCCGGTCGGCGACGTGGGCACGTTGCTGTACTCGCCGGTGGCGTTCGACCTGACCATCACCGCCCTGTTCCTGCCGCTCATGCAGGGAATGCCGGTCGTGGTCCCGGTGCCGCAGCCGGGGGAGTCCGCCTTCGCCGCCGCCGTCGAGCACCTGCTGTCCGGGACCTCGGTCAGCTTCCTGAAGATGACCCCCTCACACGCCGAACTCCTGGTCACCTCCGCCGAGACGACCGGGACCAGCCTCAACGTGAACACGATGGTCCTCGGCGGGGAGGAACTGACCGCCGAACTGGCCCGCCGGATCCTCGCCGTCTGTGAGGACACCGTCATCTACAACGAGTACGGCGCGACCGAGTGCTCGGTGGCCAACGTCATGTCCGCCACGCGTGAGGTCGACGTCACCGCCTCGGGGGGTGTGTCGGTCGGCTCTCCGATCACGAACACCACCGCGTACGTGGTGGACGCAGGCGGCGAGCCCGTCCCGGTCGGCGTGGCGGGGGAGTGCCTGCTGGGCGGGATCTGCGTCGCCCGCGGCTATCTCAACCGGCCGGAGCTGACCGAGGAGCGCTTCATCTGGAGCGACCTCGGCAAGGGCCCCCAGCGGCTCTACCGGACCGGGGACCTGTGCCGGTGGCTGCCGAACGGGGAGCTGGAGTTCATCGGCCGCATCGACACCCAGGTCAAACTCCGCGGCTACCGCATCGAACTCGGCGAGATCGAAGCGACCCTCATCGACCACCCCGACGTCGCCACCGCGGCCGTCATCGTCCGCGAGGACACCCCCGGAGTCCAGAGACTCACCGCCTACGTCGTCCCCGGAGCCACCGAACCCGCCGCGGAGGACCTGAAAGCCCGCCTCGCCCGCACGCTGCCGTCCTACATGGTCCCGGCCGCGTACGTGACCCTGCCCGCCCTGCCCCTGACCCCCAACGGCAAGACCGACCGCGACGCCCTGCCCGCCCCCGCCACCGCCGCCCGCGAGACCACCCCGCCCTCCACCGACACCGAACACCTCATCGCCGGCATCTGGAGCGACATCCTCGGCACCACCGAACCCGGCGTCCACGACGACTTCTTCGACCTCGGCGGCCACTCGCTCCTCGCCATCAAGGTCACCTCCCGCCTGCGCCGCGCCGGCCGCCGGACGACGCTCCAGCAGGTCATGGCCCACCCCACCATCCACGAACTGGCGAAGGCGGTCAGCGGCGCCGCCCGGGAGCAGACCGGGCTGATCTCGGAGGTACGGCGGGCGGTGGTCACGGAACTCCCGAACCTGTTCTGCATCCACCCCGGAGGCGGCCAGGTCTACTCCTACCGGACGCTGGCCGACGAACTGAAGCGGACGTTCCGCGTCCTCGGCGTCCAGGCCACCGGTCTCGCCGACGGCGAGACCCCGCTCGAAGACGTCCGCGCCATGGCCGAGCGCTACTGGAAGGAGATCGCGAACGTGCAGCCCGAGGGCCCGTACCGCCTCCTCGGCTGGTCGACCGGCGCAGTGATCCTGCACGAGATGGCCCTCATGCACCCCGAGGAGGTCAGGTCCGCGTTTCTGCTCGAACCCGCCGTTACGGGCACATTCCGCAAAGAAAGGTTCGACGGGCTGGCGGCGATCTTCGGACAGGCCGAAATGCTGTGGCGGCGCGGACAGGACGAGACCGGGCCCGCGCGGGAAAGGACGGAACGGGAACTCAAGCTCCTGGCCGGCCCGATGAACATCGGCGAGGACGCGGTCGATCTCGCCGAATGGCTGCCGTACAACGTCCTGCGCGCGGAGGCCCGCGCGCTGGCCGATTATCGCGCCACCCCGTCCCATGCTCGGGCCACGCTCGTCGTGAGCGACGAGATCCGGCGGGCGGGGCAGGAACTGATGCCGGCGGGTGACCGCGAGCGCTACGTCGCCCACTGGGCGGGGCTCTACCCGGGCGGGCTGCGCGTCATCGACCTCCCCGGAGGCCATCACGACATGATCGAGACCAAAGAGGCCGTCGCGGCGGTGACCGCGGCTCTCACCGGCTGACGGCGGCATCCCCGACGGAATCTCGGTCCACAGGTGCGGGTGGACCGAGATTCCGTCATGTAGCCGACCGGGTCATTAACGCGCCGCCGAAGGGCAGATATGCCCACGCGCGTGTGGACATAAAAAGCCAGTAATGGCCGGACGAAAATCACGCCACAATGAATGCATCGGAAACCTCCGGTCCGGCGTTGATAATTCGTCTGAAGAAAGGCCAGTGACTGGGATGTCACCACGCTGCATCACCGAGAAGCGAACAAAGCCATTTGCGGTGCTCGGCAGCACTCCATCGGACTCACATACCTGGAATCTGCTGTTCGTTCAGCTGCTGATGGAAGAGAACGGCTGGTCGGTCACCAACCTCGGCGCCTGTGTGCCCGTCGCGATGCTCCTGGACGAGT
This sequence comes from Actinomadura sp. DC4, assembly GCF_030406325.1. Lineage (GTDB taxonomy): Bacteria > Actinomycetota > Actinomycetes > Streptosporangiales > Streptosporangiaceae > Actinoallomurus. Next base: position 135,124 of record NZ_JAUEQY010000018.1, read on the forward strand.
CACTGCGCCGCGTACCCGACATGATCGTGATCAGCACGGTGAACGGTCACGGCGTCCAGGACGCCCGGCAGGTGATCGAGGCCGTGCGCGCCGAGCCCTCCCTGGCCCGGGTGCCGGTCTTCCTGGGCGGCAAGATCTGCGTCGCCGAGGACCACGAACGCGACGCCGTCGACGAACTGGTCGCCGCCGGCTACGACGGCGTGCTGGTCGGCGGCACCGCCGTGCCCGAGTTCCGCTCCCGGCTCGCCCAGGTGGCCGCGGGGCACGCGGGGCGGCGGCCGTGACGCCGGCGACCCCGGGCTCGTTCCACGCCTTCATGGAGCGTGCCCGCGCGACGGGAACGCTGGTGGTCCAGCCGCGCATGGGGTTCGGCACCGCCGAGCGGATGCGCGCCGGGCTGATCGCGACGAAGAACGCGGACGCCACCACCGTCGGCACCGTGACGCTCGACAGCTACACCCGCGTCGCCGACTTCGCCGCGGCCGAACGGGCGCTGCGCGAGGGCAACGCACTCAACGGCTTTCCCATCGTGACGCACGGCCCCGAGGTCACCCGCCGCATGCTCGACGGCGTCCGCGACGGCGGTTTCCCGGTGCAGGTCCGCCACGGTTCCGCCGTGCCCGGCCCGATCTTCGACGCCCTGACGGCGGCCGGCATGGACGCCACCGAGGGCGGCCCGATCTCCTACTGCCTGCCCTACAGCAGGACCCCTGTCAACCGGTCCGTCCACGCCTGGCGGGAGGCCTCCCGGCGCTTCGCCGCCCTGGCCGAGACCGGCGCCGTACCCCACGTCGAAAGCTTCGGCGGCTGCATGCTCGGGCAGCTCTGCCCGCCCTCCCTGCTGGTCGCGATCACCGTCCTGGAAGGCATGTTCTTCGCCCAGCAGGGAATTCCGAGCATCTCCCTGAGCTACGCCCAGCAGACGCACCCCGGCCAGGACGAGGAGGCCGTACGGGCGCTGCACGACATCGCGGCGGACCTGCTGCCCTCGGTCTCCTGGCACGTGGTGATCTACACCTACATGGGCCTGTACCCGGCCACCCGTCCCGGAGCGCTGGACCTCCTGACGGCCTCGGCGCGGCTGGCCAGGCGCACCGGATCGGCCCGCCTGATCGTCAAGACCGCCGCGGAGTCCAGCCAGATCCCGTCCATCGCCGACAACGTGACGGCCCTGGAGGCCGCCGCACGCGCCGCGCGTGAGGCCGGGCGCACCACCGCCGTGCCCGAGACGACCGGCATCGAGGCGGAGGCCCGCTCGATCATCGAGGGCGTCCTCGGCCTGCACGACGACCTCGGCCGGGCGCTCACCTCCGCCTTCGCCCTGGGATACCTGGACGTCCCTTACTGCCTGCACCCGGACAACGCGGGCCGCACCCGCAGCTACATCGCCGACGACGGCCGCCTGGAGTGGGCGGCCACCGGCGGACTCCCGATCACGACCGCGGGCACCCGGCCGAAGACCGCCGGGCTGACCTCCGCCGAGCTCCTGCACGCCCTGTCCTACGTACGAGACCGCTATGACGCCGGCGCCCTCGCCCACCGGTAAGGCCGGCAAGAAAGGTGCAGAGATGACGACACAGCAGGACCTCCCCATGACCGCACCGGCGGCGCGCCTCATGCCGCTCGACCAGCCCCCCGGCCCGCGCGAGCACCTGACCTCGCCGGTGACCCAGGCCGTGATGAAGATCCAGCAGGCGCTGGTGGCCGGAGCCCGTGAGTACCTGTCCTCCGAGGGCGCCGTCGAGCTCTTCCAGCCGCTCATCGGCCCGGTGACCGATCCGGGGGCCCGCGGGGCCAAACAGGTGGACGTGGACTACTACGGCCACCGCTACAAGATGATGGCCAGCGCCATCCTCTACAAGCAGGCCTCGCTCGTGGCGTTCGACAAGGTGTTCTTCATCGCGCCGAACGTGCGCCTGGAGCCGCTGGAGACCAGCTCCACCCATCGGCACCTGACGGAGTTCCACCAGATCGACGTCGAGTTCGCCGGCGCCTCGCGCGACGACGCCATCGCCGTGGCCGAGCGGCTGGTGCGCCAGGCCGTACGGAAGGTCCTGACCACCCAGGCCGACGCGCTGCGGGTGGTCGGCCGCGACACCGCGAAGCTGGCGGCGCTCGTCGAGCGGCCGTTCGAGGTGCTGACCCACGGCGAGGTCCTCGACCGGCTCGGATACCCGCACGACGAGGGCACCGAGATCGGCTGGGAGGCCGAGGAGTTCATCTCCGGCGGCGCCCCCGCGCCGTTCTTCATCGTCGACTACCCCAAGGGCTCGCGCGGCTTCTACGACAAGGAGGACCCGTCCCGGCCCTCGACGCTGATGAGCTTCGACCTGATCGCGCCGGAGTACTGCGGGGAGATCTGCAGCGGCAGCGAGCGCGAGTCCGACTACGTCAAGATCGTCACCCGTATGCGCGAGACCGGCGAGAACCCGGCGAAGTACAGCTGGTACCTCGACATCGTGCGGCAGGGCATCCCGGGCAGCGCCGGCTTCGGCATCGGCCTGGAGCGGCTGACCCGCTGGGTGGCCGGGCTGGACTCGGTCTGGCAGGCGAGCGCCTACCCGAAGCTTCCGGGGGTGGTCTCGCCGTGAGCACCCTGCGAGCTCCGGGCTTCCCGGAGCAGGACGTACGCCGGCGGGCGCGCGAGGGCGGCGCGGCGGTGTTCCCGGCCGTGGACGAGTACGGCGCGTCGGTCTTCGGCGCGGACGCCACCGCGCCCGGCGACGGCATCGACGCCTACCGTCTCGTACCTCCCGTGTTCATGCCCCGGCGGCTGGAGAAGCTGATCGACCTGGGCCGGGAGCCGCTGTACGCCGATGTGTCCCTGCGGAGTTCGTTCGGCGGGTTCGACGCGCCGCTGCCGCTCTACCTCAGCGCCCTGGGGTCGACGCGCGTGGCCGCCGCCGGCTCCGCCCTCGCCCGGCAGGCCGGCCGGCTCGGCCTGCCGATGGTGATCGGCGAGAACGTCGCCCCGGTGCGCGGGTTCCGCTCCGGCGGGGAGCACCACGCCCTGCTCGCGCGGATCGGCGCCTACACCGAGACGGTGCCGGACGGCACCGGGGGAGTGGTCGTCCAGCAGAGCACCGAGGACGCCAATGCCGAGGTCTGGAACAACGTCTACACCGACCCCTCGGTGCTGGGCCTCATGGACACCGGGCGCCTGGCCTTCGAGCTGAAGGTCGGCCAGGGCGCCAAACCGGGGCTGGGCGGGCTGACCATGGTGGACGAGGAGACGTCCCGGCGTCTCGACGGCCAGTACGCCATGGAACGGCTCCTGCCCGGCGGCCCGGTGCTGCGCTGCAGCAGCCCGGGCACGTTCACGGCCGAGATCCTGCGCCAGCAGGTCCACCTGATGCGCAACAACTACCCGCGGGCCCGCTGCTGGGTGAAACTGCCGCCCGGCCGCGACGTCGCCGAGGCCGCGGCCGTGGCGTGGCGCGCGGGCGCCGACGCCGTCACGGTCGACGGCGCCGAAGGGGGCACGGGCTGGGCGCCGAGCGCCTTCCTCGGCCAGGTGGGGCTGCCGCTGCGCGAGTGCCTGCGGCGGATCGGCACCCCCCAGGGCGCCCTGCTCGCCAGCGGCCGGGTGCACGACGGCGTACGGGCGCTCAAGGTGCTGGCGCTGGGCGCCAGCGCGGCCGGCCTCGGCCGGGCCGCCCTGGTCGCCGTCGACGAGGACGCCGAGAACGGGCTGGTACGGCTCGTGGAGTCCATCGCCCTGGAGATGCGGTTCCTGGTCAGCGCCCTCGGCAAGTACACCGTCGGCGAGGCGGGCCCGGAGGACCTCTGGGACCCGTACGAGTCCGGCCCCGCGGTAACCGATCACGCCCCCAGCGGGGCCGGCGGGTCCGCGATCCGCCATGGCGAGCGAGAGGTCTACGCGTGATATACGCCCATGCCCACGATGTCATCACCGATGACGTGTTCGTCGCCCTGCCCTATCTGTCGCGGCGGGCCGACGTCTACCTGAAGATCGAAGGATTCAACCCGGCCGGCTCCATCAAGCTCAAGACCGCCCTCGGACTGGTCGAGGACGCCGAGCGCCGCGGCACCGTGTCCGTCGGCGTCCCGGTGATCGAGTCGTCGTCGGGCAACCTCGGCATCGCGCTGAGCTCCATCTGCGCGGCCAAGGGATACCCGTTCACGTGCGTGGTCGACCCGAACACCTCACAGCCGGCCATCGCCCACATGCGGGCGCTGGGCGCCGAGGTCGTCACCGTACGGAAGACCGACTCCAACGGCGGCTACCTGCACTCGCGCATCGCCTACATCCAGGAGCGTCTCCAGCGCCAGCCGGAGATGGTCTGGCTCAACCAGTACGCCAACCCCGCCAACGCGGCCGCGCACTACGACAGGACGGCCAAGAACCTGCTCGCCGGGCTGGGCCACATCGACCAGCTCTTCGTCGGCACCGGCTCGACGGGCACCTTCGTCGGCTGCGCGCGCTACCTGCGCGAACACTCGCCGCACACCCGGATCATCGCGGTGGACTCGCTGGGGTCGGTGACGTTCGGCGCCGAGCCGGGCCGCCGCTGGATCCCCGGGCTCGGGGCCAGCCGCCGTCCCGAGCTGTGCCGGCCCGAACTGGCCCACGAGATCGTGCACGTCGCGGAGGAGGACGCGATCAGGGAGTGCCGCCGCGTGGCGCGCAACACCGGGCTGCTCGTCGGCGGCTCGACCGGATCGGTGCTGGCGGCGGTCGCCGCACGTGAGGAGGGTTTCCGCGACCGCCCGCGCGTCGCCGTCATCTCACCCGACCTCGGCGACCGTTACCTGAAGACCGTGTACGACGACGAATGGGTGAACGACCGGTTCGGCGACGTCCTCGCCGGCGAGGCGCCCGACCTCGTGGGCGTACCGGCCGGCGGATGAACCCGCGATGCGAAGGCCCGGCGCCGCGGACCGCGGCGCCGGGCCCGTACGTTCCCGGGCGGCAGGGGGCGCATGAGAACCGGCCGGACGCGAGGCGTCCGGCCGGAGAACGTCGTCGGTTCAGAGGATCTCCGCGGGGTCGATGAGCCTCTTGGCGATGGCCACCGCGCCGAGCTGGAAACGGCTGGTCGTGCCGAGACGCTCGGTCAGCCGGTCCGAGAGCCGGCGGATGGTGCGCAGGGAGACCTCCATCCGGCGGGCGGCCGAGGCGTCGGTGTGTCCCTGCGCCCACAGCTTCAGGATGTGCACCTCCCGCGGCGACAGCTTGTCGCCGCGGCGCGGCCGGCAGTCTCCCAGCGGCTCGGCCTCCGCCCACAGCTTCGAGAACAGCGTGACGAACGAGTGCACGACGGCCTCGGAGCTGACGACGAGCGCGCCGTCCATCCCGGTGAGGTTGCTGACGGAGACGACCGCGTAGCGCCGGTCGAAGACCCGCACCCGGGCGGGCAGGGTCGGCAGCGTACGGACGTCCGCGCCCGCCCCCATCTCCCACCGCAGGCACGCCATGGCGGGCCGGTCGTTGCGCACGCTGTCCAAGACGATCGACCGCGACTCGATCCCGCGGGCCAGCACGTCCTCGTCGACGGTGCGGGCGTCGTCGAACGCCGGCGACTGGCCGGGCCGCAGCGACAGGTACTCCTCCTGGCACTCGGCGGCCAGCCGGGCCGTACGCGCCCGTACCTCGGGAGCCCCGACGATCCACTCGACCCCGGCGGGGTCCTGGGGCCGGCGCTGGCTGCAGGTCGCCAGCAGGCGCGCGGCCGTCAGCCGGCTGTCCTCCACCTGCTGCTGGTGCCGTGCCAGCTCGGCCTGCTGGCGGGCCAGCAGGGCGGCCAGGCCGGTCTCCGGCTCGACCGCGGTCCAGCCGTCGTCGCCCGCGCCGCAGGCGACCAGTTCCAGCCGGGCGAGGTGTTCGAGGGCGAACTGCACGGTCACCTCGCTGAGCGCCATGAGCTCGGCGAGCTTCTCCGTGCTGACGCCCGGATTCTCAAGAACGCTCTGGTAGACCGACTCGGCGGTCGCGTCGAGTTCGAGGTTCGGTCTTCCGTCGTAGGACCATGCGCTGAACGACTCGGGACCCATCGGGCGCGATAGCAACTCAGGCAACACGGACATTTTTGGCGCCTTTCTCTTGCTCTTGATCCGTGAGGGAAGCCGGGGCGTCGGGCGCCGCCGGTGTCCCGCGCAGCTCCGACCACTCGGGCCGCAGCCCGGGGACGACGGTGGCGACCAGGTAGCAGGCGCCGACGATGATCATGGCGCCGGTCAGCCCCGACACCGCGATGGCCGCCGCGGCGAACAGGCCGCCGAAGGGGATGCCGGCCCAGGCCAGCCCGTTGGTGAGCGTCCGTACCCGGCCGAGCAGCCGCGTCGGGATGCGGTCGAAGCTGACGGCGGCGAGGATCGGGTTGACGAACCCCGAGCCGAGACCGCCGACGGCGAAGACCGCCAGCACGACCCACAGCGGGATGCTGAGGGCCAGGGCCGCGAAGCGCGGGACCCCGCCGATCACGAAGCCGACGAGGTAGACGGCGTGGCGGGGCAGCCGGCTGCCGAACGTCGCGGCGGCGAGCGAGGCCACGATCGAGGTGGCCGCGAAGACGCTGACCACCAGGCCGACCGTCTCGGCTCCGTATCCCGCGTGCCGGGCCCACGACGGCAGCAGCACCGACATGAACGCCTGGTCGAGCAGGTTGGTCACGACCAGCATCCCGGCGATGGCGCACAGCAGGCCGTCCCCGCGGAGGAACGCGGCGCCCTGCCGGAGCTGGGCGAAGTACCCGGTCACCTCCGTGGTGGAGGGCTCGACGGGCTCGGGTTCCGGGTCGGAGAGCGTGGTCGCCACGACCAGCGCGGCCGCCCCGAACAGAGCCGCGGAGAGCCACAGCGCCTGGGCGCCGCCGAACATGGCCACCAGGAACCCGGCGCCGGTCGGCCCGGCCACCGTCGCGGTGCGTTCGATCGTCGTGACCAGCCCGGTGCCGCGCTCGATGGGCGCGCGGGCCGCCCGCGTGACCGAGGGGATGAAGACCGCCTTGGCGGTGATCGCCGGCCCGTCGGCGGTGCCCGTCAGCGCCATGAGCGCCATCAGCACCCACAGGTGCAGCGCGCCGGCCTCGTACAGCAGGGGCGCGGTCACCATGGCGGCCATCGAGACCAGGTCGCCGGCGATGGCGATGCGGCGGGGGCCGATCCGGTCGATGAGCGGCCCGGCGAGCGCCTGCGAGATGACGTACGGGGTGATCTGGCAGAAGGCGATGAGACCGGTCTTGGCCGCGCTCCCGGTCGTCGTGAGCACGAACCACGGCACCGCGATGGACAACAGGCGGTTCGCCGAGAGGGCGGCGAAGTCCGCGCCGAGCAGCCCGTACAGGCCGCGCAACGAGCGTGGTCGATCCGTGCCGTCACCGTGGTCCATAGGATTCCTCCTCAGGTCATGCGCTCAAGGGCTGAGAAGAACGCTGCCCGGCGTGGCGGCCCCTCGGTAGGGAAGGAACCGCACGGGTCGGCCGCCGCTGTTGCTGCGCGTTTGTCTCTGCCGCGGTCCCGGGCCCGGCGGGCACGCTTGCCAGACCGCCACCTCCGGCGGCCAGCGCAGAAGGGAACCGCCGATGACCGACTCCGTCGAAGAGGGCGTCCACCGCGTCGTGCGCAACGACGACGACCAGTACTCGACCTGGCCGGCGGACCAGGAGCCACCGCCCGGCTGGCACGCCGAGGGCACCGAGGGCTCGCACCTCGAATGCCTCGACCACATCGGGGTGGTGTGGACCGACATGCGGCCCGCCGGCCTGCGCCGCGACATGAGCCGAACGATCCTGCGATAAGCCATGCTGATACTCGGAAACGCTGACGTCCGGCGACTGCTCGACGGCCAGCACACGCAGATAGTCGCCGCGGTACGCCACGCGTACCTGGAGCACGCACGCGGCGAGACGACCGTGCCGGAATCGGTGTTCCTGCGCTTCCCGCACAACGCCCGCGACCGCATCATCACCCTCCCGGCCTACCTCGGCGGCGACGAACCGGTCGTCGGGGTGAAGTGGATCGCCTCGTTCCCCGGGAACGTGGCGGCCGGCAGGGAACGCGCGTCGGCCGTGATCGTCCTGAACTCGCCGGCCACCGGTCAGCCGCTGTGCATGATGGAGGGCTCGGTGGTCTCCTCCCGGCGTACGGCCGCGAGCGCCGCCCTCGCGTCGGCGACCCTGCCGGGCGCCGAGCCCGTCGAGGGGGTCTCGGTGATCGGGTGCGGCGTCATCAACGCCGAGATCCTGAGATTTCTCAGGGCCGTGCATCCGGAGCTGCGCAGGGTCACCATCTTCGACCTCGACGCGGAGCGGGCGCAGGCGTTCGCACGGCGCTGCGCGGCGGAGCTGAAGGTGACGGCGTCGGTGGTGGCGGACGCGGACGAGGCACTCGCCGCACACCCGCTGGTCAGTCTCGCGACGACGGCCGCCACCCCGCACATCGACCTGCACGCCTGCCGTCCCGGGACGCTGGTCCTGCACGTCTCACTGCGGGACGTCACGATCGGCGGGGTGCTGGACGCGGTGAACATCGTCGACGACCGCGACCACGTCCTGCGCGCCGCGACCTCGGTGCACCTGGCCGAGCAGCACGTCGGCCACCGCGGGTTCATCCAGGCCACCATCGGGGACCTGCTGCAGAAGGGCCCGACGCATCCGCGCGACGCGCAGCGCGTGACACTGTTCTCCCCGTTCGGGCTGGGGGTGCTCGATCTCGCGGTCGCGGACATGGTGCTGCGCACCGCCCGCGAACAGGGACTCGGCGTGGACCTGCCGGACTTCCTGCCCGCATGAACGCGGGCCGCCCGGGTGCGCGAAGGGCCGCCCGGGCGGCCCGCCAGCCGGGGGAGTGTCTAGACCAGGCCTTTGCGGACCGCGCGCGCCACGGCGTGGGCGCGGTTGCGGACCTGCAGGCGGGCGGTCAGGTCGTAGATGACGTTCTTGACCGTGTGCTCCGAGCAGCAGAGCACCTCGGCGATGTCGGCGTTCCCGAGGCCGTCGGCCATCAGCGCGAGCACCGCGCTCTGCCGGACCGTCAGCGACGGTGCCGGGCCGGCCGGGCGCGGGCGTGCCGGCGCCGGAGACGGTGTGCCGAGCAGCCGGACCAGCACCTCGTGGGGCATGCGGCCGTCGCCGTCGTGCGCCGACCGTACCGCCGCGCCGAGCTGCGCCGACGTCGCGTCGGCGGCGCGCAGCATGGTGCGGACGCCCGCGCGTACGGCCCGCCGTACGCCGGGCGGGGAGAACGTGTCGGCGACGAGCAGCAGCGACCGCTCGCCGGACAGGCAGGTCACCGGCGACGCCTCCAGCGCCTCGTCCACCGTGGCGGCCGCGGCGATGACGACCGTGTCCGCGGACCCGTCGGGCTCGGCGGCCAGCGCGAAGCCGCACGGCCGGAGCAGCGAGAGCACCCGGGTCTGCGCCGCCGCGTCGCTGGCGTTGACGTGCACGCGGGGGCGCGCGGCCGCCCCGTTCACAGCAGTCCCGTCCGGAGCGCGTACGCCACGGCGTGCGCGCGGTTGCGCAGCCGGAAGCGGTGCGTGATGTCGTGCACCACGCCGACGACCGTACGCGCCGAGTAGCAGAGCTCGCGTGCGATCTCATCGGTCTCGCGGCCGTCCGCGATGAGCGCGAGAACGGCGTGCTCACGTTTGCTCAGGCCCGCGCCCGGCCACTGGCTCCGGGAGGCCGGGCCCTCCTCATGGTCGAGCAGCAGGCTGAGCATGTCCGGCGGAACGGTGCAGTCGCCGCACGCCGCGGCGGACACCGCGCGTCCCAGCCGCTCCGCGTCGGCCTCGCAGCGGCGTACGAGCCCACGCGCGCCCGTCGCGATCGCGTGCAGCGCCTCGGCGGGGGTGAAGTCCGTGGCGATCAGCACCACCTCGGGCCGGTCGGCCAGGCCCCGCTGCGCGTGCAGCAGGTCGAAGACCTGATCCCCGATCCCGTCGACGACGACGACCGAGACCTCGGCCGCCTCCTGCGGCGGCACGACGACGACGTCGGGGCTGCCGAGCAACGCGCTCGTCGCACCCGCCTGAAGCATGGGATCCAGCGCGACGACGCTGACCCGCACCGGGTCACCCATCGGACCTCCTCGGCCGTACATGAAAACCTTTCGGTACTTAACATGCGCCATGAGGGGGCCCGTCCGAATGGGGTCCGATCCCCCAGATTCTCCGCGCGGCCCCCACCCGGCCGCATACCAGCGCGTTGTCCCAGCGTGCGCCGTGGTGATCGCCGCGCCGTGACACCCCAGGCCACCGGCCGACTACCCACCGCGTACGGGGGACTGGGTAGGCGCGGGAGAAACTTGGGTGCCGTCTACCCATTCCCGCGAACCGGGGCTGTGGCAACTTCACTGGTATGACGCAACCGGCGAGACAAGGCGAGCGCACCGCCGCTCGGCTGCCCGGCCCCGACTGGTGGGTACGGGCGCTGGCGCGGCATGAGCGGCCGGACACCGCGGCACCGGACGCCGGCCTCGCCCGCCCGGCCTGGTGCGACTTCGCCGAGCAGGCGGTCGCGGCGGCCCTGCCGCCCGAGAAGCTGCCGGACACGGACGCGTGGGACGAGGCGTTCGCCGTCCCGTTCCGGCCCTTCCTCGCCCTGGTGCGCGACCGGCTCACCACCGCCGCCGGGCCTCTCACCCCGGACGCCGTCGACGTCCCGGCCATGACGCAGGCGTTCACCGACATACTCGGCCGCGACCTCGCCGGGATCGCCCTGCGCACCCTGATGGCGGAGCTGAGCGCGGCCCGCGCGGACGGACGGCTGAGCGGGGCCGACGACCGGGAGCGGTTCGCGGACTTCCTGCGCGGCCGGTGCACCTCCGCCGGGCTGGCCGCGCTCTTCGCGGAGTACCCGGTGCTGGCCCGGATGCTGGCCACCGCCGCGATGTCGGCCGCAGAGGCGGGCGCCGAGCTGCTGGCCCGCCTCACCGCCGACCGCGCGGCCCTGGTCGAGACCCTCCTCGAGGGCGTCGACCCGGGGCCGGTCACCGCGATCGAGCCCGGACTCGGCGACACGCACCAGCAGGGCCGATCGGTCGGCCTCGTCCGCTTCGCCGACGGCCGCACCGTGGTCTACAAGCCGCGCAGCCTCGCCGCGCACGAGCGGTTCGGCGCGATCGTCGGCTGGTTCAACCAGCGGCTCTTCGACTGCGAGCTGCGCACCGCCCGTACGCTCGCCCGGCCGGGGTACGGCTGGGTGGAGTTCGTCGAGGCGCTGCCGCTGCGGAGCCCCGAGGACGCGCGGCGCTTCTACCGGCGCGCCGGCGCGCTGCTCGCCGTCCTGCACGTCCTGCACGCGACCGACATGCACTGCGAGAACCTCATCGCCTCCGGCGACCAGCCGGTGCTGATCGACGTCGAGACCGTCCTCCACCCCGACCTGCCCCGGCCGGACACGGTGACCATCGCCGACCCGGCCGCCCACGCGCTGGCCGTCTCGGTGCAGCGCACCGCGCTCCTGCCGTACGTCACCGTCGGGGAGAACGGCCTGCTCGACCAGTCGGGCATGGGCGGCGACCCGGGGACGACCTGCCCCGAGAGCGCCCTGGACTGGGAACCGCCGGCCAGCGCCGCGTCGCGCCTCGTCCGGCGGCCGGTGCCCTACGTCGGCGCCCGCAATCGCCCCGGCCTCGACGGGCGGCTCCTGGAGCCGGCCGACTACCAGTTCGAGGTGCTGGAGGGCTTCCGGCGCGGGTACGACGCGGCCGTACGGAACCGGGCGGAGCTCGTCCGGTTCCTCGAGGCCCTCTCCGAGGTCCAGACCCGCGTCGTCGTACGGCCGAGCCGGGGTTACGAGCACCTGATGGACGAGTCCACCGCCCCCGGCCTGCTGCGGGACGCACTCGACCGGGACGAGGCACTGGACCTGCTCGACGACGCGTCGCGCCGCCACCACCTGTGGCAGCGGCTGGCGCCGCACGAGCGCACCGCGCTGTGGGCCGGCGACATCCCGCTGATCAGCGGCCGGCCGGCCACCCGTGACCTGTGGACCTGCACCGGAGCGCACCTGCCCGGGCTGCTGGAGCGCTCCGGCCTGGAGTGCGCGCTGGAGAAGCTCGCGGCGATGGGGGAGATCGACCGGGGCGAGCAGGAGTGGCTGATCCGCGCCAGCCTGGCCGCCCGCCGGCCGGTCGAGGGCCACCGCAGCACCCGCCCGGGCACCGGGAGGAGCCGGGCGAACGCCGACCCCGGCCGGCTGCTGGCCACCGCGGCCGGGCTGGCCGACGAGATCGTCGCGCGCAGCGAGACCCTGCGCGAGGAGGACGACGGGGACCGGATCAACTGGCTCGGCCTGCAGCTCGTCGACGAGGAGCGCTGGATGGTGCTCCCGATGGGCGCCAGCCTGGGCGACGGCTACCTCGGGGTGGCGCTGTTCCTCGCCCAGCTCACGCAGCTCACCGGCATCTCCCGGTACGGCGAGGCGGCGCGGCGGGCGCTGGGCCCGGTCCCGGAGCTGCTGGAGACCCTCGCCGGCCGGCCCGACCTGCTCGGCGCGATCGGCTGCGGCAGCGGCGCGGGGCTCGGCGGGATGAGCTACGCGCTGGCCCGCCTGGCCACTCTGCTCGGCGACCGCGAGCTCCGCGACTGGGCCGAGACGAGCGTCGGACTGACCGCCCGCGCCGTCGAGGTGAACGGGCCGGCCGGGCCGCACGGCTGGATGTACGGCACCGCCGGATGCCTGGCCGCCATGACCGCCGTGCACCGCGAGATCGGCTCCCGGGCCGCCGGGAGCCTCGCCGTCGTGTGCGCCGACCTCCTCGCGGACCTCATCGAGCGCGCCGAGCGGCGCGGAGAGCCCGTTGAGGACCTGCCCGGCTTCGCCGCCGGCGCCGCCGGGATGGGCTGGGCGCTCCACCGGTTCGCCGCGGACGCGCCGGAGTCACGCCACTTCGAGGCGGCCGGCCGCGCGCTGCGGCGGGCCGCCGGTGAGACCGACTTCGGAGACGGCTGGTGCTGCGGCACCGCGGGCCGGCTCATCGCCCGCGCCTGCCTGACCGGCGAGGGCGAGGCGGCCGAGACCGAGACCGAGATCGCCCTGCGCGCGCTGGCCGAGCGGCCGGTGCTCGGCGACCTCAGCCTCTGCCACGGCGAACTCGGCATCGCCGACGCCGCCCTCGTCCTGACCGCCATCGACCCCGGCCGGGCCTGGCGCCGCCGCGCCGAACTCATTCTCGACGCGGTCCAGCGGCACGGCCCCACCTGCGCGACGCCCGGCGGAATCGTAACCCCCGGATTGTTGCATGGCCTCGCAGGCATCGGGTACGGGCTGCTGCGAATCGGGTTCGCCCCTACCATTCCGTCCCTGTTGCTCCTCGAACCCACTCCGCCGACCAGCACTCCGATCTCCGGCCGGCGCCCCGCGGCGCCCGGCCGGCGAGAGAGCACCACCTTCACGACCGCAGGATGAACGCACCCCGAGGAAAGGCTGAGAAAGTGACGATCAAGTCCGAAACCCAGACCGACCCCCGCGACGGCGCACAGGAATCCACCCCCGAGAACACTCCCCGGCTGCGTCGGCCCGCAGGGCAGTTCGGCCTGCGGATGGCGGTGCTCGCCGGCGTCATCGTGGCGAGTGGCGGGACGACGACCGGCCTGGGCAGCGCGGTGAACACCGTCGCCGGTCCGGCGGACACCACCTGCTGCGGCGGCAGCAACTCGTCCATCAGCAGAACGGTTTGACCCCGCCGCCGGACGCCGATGGGCATCGACGGTCCGGTGGCCGAGGATGAGCGGCGTGGCGTGGCACCTGGTTTCTCCGCACAACCGGGTGCCGCCCGCCCTTTCCACTCTCGTATCCGTCTTCGCGGAGCCGTTTTCGCGGCGACCCTGTACGCACTTGCGGCGCGACATCCCGCGTCACCGTCTAAACCCTTACTCCGGTCGCGCGTCCGTCCGATGGATAAAGGCCGTCGAATCAGGATCCCAGACGCTAACTCGGCGATTGAGCGCGTGCGGCCGAGAATTGCGGAAGCCGGGCCGTAGACGAATTTGACGTGGCTTACTAACTTAAAGATCGTGCTTCGCATACCGGCTGTCGTTTGTCGTGACGACGAACTCCGCACGATCGAGCAGGCGCTGGCCGGAGCGAGAGCGGGCCAGGGTGGTGCTCTGTTCGTCGTCGGCGAGGGCGGGATCGGCAAGTCGCGGCTGTCCGCGGCGGCCGCCGACCTCGGCTCGGCGGCCGACATGTGCACCCTCCGCGGCAGGGCCAGCCCGATCGGCCCGACCGCGCCGTTCCGCCTGCTGACCGAGGCGCTGATGTCCCTGCAGCGGTCCGGTGAGCCGCTCGACGTCACCGAGCTCGGCCCCTACCGCCCGGTCCTCGCCCGGCTGGTGCCCGACTGGGGCGCCCCGGCGCCCGCGCAGGAGGCCGGGTCGCTGGTGATCCTCGCCGAGGCGGTGCTGCGGCTGACCGCCCTCGCCGGACGTGAGCGCGGCTGCCTGATGATCCTCGATGACCTGCAGAACTCCGACGCCGAGAGCCTCGCCGTCGTCGACTACCTCGTCGAGAACCTCGCCGGGCAGCCCGCGATGCTGCTCGGCGCGGCCTCCAGCGACCCGTGCCCGGCCCTCGACCTGGCCCGCTCGGCCGCGCAGCGCGGCTCCGCCGGCCTGCTCGAACTCCGCCGGCTCGACCGCGACGAGATACGCCGGCTCGCCGGGTCCTACCTGGAGTGCGACGCGCCCGAGGTCCCGGAGGAACTGGCCGAGCAACTGTGGGCCGACAGCGGCGGCGTCCCGCTGATGGTCGAGGAGATGCTCGGCGCGATGCTGCACGACGGCCTCGTGGCGCGCGACCGCGACGGTGGGGGCTGGCACATCACCGGCAAGCTCCACACCAGGGTGACCGGTTCGCTCACCCGCACCATGGCCGCGCGGCTCGACAAGATCGGGCCGCAGGGCCGGGACCTGCTGTCGGTCGCGGCGATCCTGGGCCCGCGGTTCCCGGTGTCGGTGCTGCAGGCGGCCACCGGCCTGGGCTACCGCGAGCTGCTCCGGCAACTGCACGCCGAACTGACCGCCGAGGTCGTCGTCCCCGACGACGAGACCCCCGACTGGTACGCCTTCCAGCACCCGCTCGTCGTCGAGGCGCTGCTCACCCTGCTGACCCCGGACGAGCGGAGCGAGTACGCCCGGCGCGTCGCCGACGCGATGGAGTCCGTGTTCGAGGGACTGCCGGGCGACTGGTGCCAGGCGTCGGCCGCCCTGCGGCTGCAGGCGGGCGACACCGCCGCCGCCGGACGGCTGTTCACGGAGGCGGGCCGCAGGGCGCTGGCCGAGGGCGCGGCCGACACGGCGGTCAACCTGCTGGACAGGGCCCTCGAACAACTCGACACGGGTACCGACGCGCAGGCGCGGGCCGACGCGCTCTCCTCGCTGCTCCTGGCGCTCGCCGAGGCGGGACTGGTGGAGCGGGCGGTCACCGCGGCCGCCGAGCTCGATGAGTTCACCGGCCTGCTCGACCGCGACGCACGCGCCAAGCTCCACACCCGCCTGGCGTGGGCCGCCGCGGTGGCCGGCCGGTCCGACGACGGGCTCGCCCAGGTGGAGATCGCGCGCCGCCTCCTGGGCCCGGACGCCACCGACCGCGACACCGCGCCGGTCGACGTCGTCGCCGCGCACCTCATGCTCGACCTGCCCGGGCCGGACCAGGTGCGCCTGGCCGAGAGTCTCGCGCGGCGCGCGGCCGACGTGGCCGAGAGCGCCGAACTCCCGATGGTCGCGTGCCAGGCGTGGCAGCTGCTGGGGGCGCTGAGCCGCCGGCGCGACCCGCAGGAGGCGACGGCGTGCCTCGAACACGCGCGGAGCCTCGCCGTCCAGTACGAACTGCCCATCGAGGAGATTCACGCGCTCATCCGGCTCGGCAACGACGAGGCGCTGCGCGACGGTGTCATCGGCCGGCTGGAGCACGTACGGCAGGAGGCGTCCGACGCCGGTGCGGTGACGGCCCGGTTTCAGGCCGAGACCTGTCTCATCCTCCAGTCGATCCTGTTCGGCGACTTCGAGGACGCCGGCCGCCTGCTCGACCAGGTGCTGGAGTCGACCGCGCGCCTGCGGCTCATGGAGACGCTCCGGTACGGTCTGCTGCTGCGGGTCATCCTGGCCGCGCACCAGGGGCGGCGGCGCGAGATGGACCTCGCCTTCACCGAGCTGCGCCGCGAGACGCCCGAGCACGCGCAGCTCACGCCGCGCGAGCACGGCCTGGCGCGGGCCTGGTGCGCCCTGCTGGAGGAGGACCGTGAGCTGGCGCTCGAAGAACAGGGCCGCGCGATGGCCGCCGAGGAGGACAGTCCCAGCGTATTCCCGCTGACCGGCCGCTACGGCATGCGCCTGCTCCTGCAGGCCCTCGACGGAAAGCTGGACTGGCCGGAGTACGAGGCGACGGTCGCGGCCCCGGCCAGCCGGCTGCGCTGGGACCGGCAGTTCGCGCTGTTCGCGAGCGCGGTCCTCTACGGCCGCGCGGGCCGCGGCGACGACGCCGCGGAGGCGGTCGAGCAGGCGGTCCAGGCCGGCGAGCCGTACGCCACGGGCCGCAACCTGGGGCTGCGCCTGGTGGCCGAGGCGGCGATCGCCGACGACTGGGGCAACCCGGTCGAGTGGCTGCGGGGCGCCGAGGAGTACTTCCACTCCTGCGGGGTGAGCGCGGTGGCCGGCGCGTGCCGGGCGCTGATGCGCCAGGCCGGCGTCCGCGTCACCCAGCGCCGCCCCGGCTTCGACGAGATCCCCTCCACCCTGCGGGCGGTGGGCGTCACCGTGCGCGAGTACGAGGTCTTCCAGCTGCTGGCGCGGCGCCTCGGAAACCGGGAGATCGCGACGCGGCTGCACCTGTCGCCGCGCACCGTCGAGAAGCACGTCGCGTCCCTGCTCGCCAAGACGGGCCTGCCCAAGCGGACCGCCCTCAGCGACCTGGCGGAGCGGACGCTGCTGTCCTGACCTTCCCTGATGAGGGCGTTGACGCGCGATCAAGGGTGAAGCTACATTCGCACCGAATGAACGTTGATTCATTCGTGGTGGAGATCCATTCACCTGAGAGGTGGTGGCCGTGGCCGCCCGCGGAGAGGCGCGCAACGCCGAGGAGGCGGTTCGCGCGGTCCGCACGGAGTGGCGGACCCGGCAGCTCCTCCGCGCCGCCGCCCGGCTGATGGAGCGGGAGGGCTTCCACGGGGTCTCCATGCAGGCGCTCGCCGACGAGGCGGAGGTCAGCGTCGGCCTGATCTACCGCTACTTCGGCGGCAAGGAGGACGTCCTCCTCGCCGTGATCGTCGACGTGCTGAACGCCTTCGGCGAGCGCGTCCCCCAGGCGATCGCCGCTGCGGGCGACGACCCCGTCGAGCGGATCACCGCGGGGTTCCGCGCGTACTGCGAGGTGATCAACGATCACCGGCACGCCGCGGTCCTCACCTACAGGGAGAGCAAGACGCTCGGCGAGGCGGGCCGGGAGCAGATCAAGCGGCTGGAGGTCCAGACCGGCGAACCGCTCCGTACGGCGATCCGGGAGGCGATGGAGTCCGGCGCCCTGGTCGGCACGGACCCGGATCTTCTCGCGTACGACCTGCTCCTGCTGGCGCACGCGTGGGCGCTCAAACACTGGTACTTCGAGCGCACGCTCGACTTCGACGGCTACGTCGCCCGGCAGGCCGCCCTGGTGCTACGCGGTGCGATCGCCCCGCGCCGCCGCGCGCGGTACCGCCACCTGCTCGAACCGGCCGTCACCTCTGAGGAAAGGCACATCGAATGACCGGATACGAGGACATCCGTTACGAGGTCGAGGACACGACCGCGATCGTCACCATCGACCGCCCGCACCGTTACAACGCGTTCCGCGGGCGTACGGTCGAGGAACTGATCTCGGCGTTCCGCGCCGCCTGGGCGGACAGCCGCGTCCGCGTCGTGATCCTCACCGCCGTGGGCGAGAAGGCCTTCTGCACCGGCGGCGACGTGAAGCAGCGGGCCGAGACCGGCGACTACGGCCCGACCGAGAGCGGCCTGTTCGAGATCGACTACCTGCACCGGCTGATCCGCGACGTGCCCAAACCGGTGATCGCGGCGGTCAACGGGCTGGCGATCGGCGGCGGGCACGTCCTCCACGTCCTGTGCGACCTCACGATCGCCAGCGCGACCGCGCGGTTCGGCCAGGCGGGGCCGAGGGTCGCCTCCTTCGACGGCGGGTTCGGCACCACGTACCTCGCCCGCGTCGTCGGCGAGAAGCGCGCGCGGGAGATCTGGTACCTGTGCCGCCAGTACGACGCCGAGACCGCGGAGCGCTGGGGGCTGGTCAACGCGGTGGTGCCGCCGGAGGAACTGCTGGACGAGGCCAAGCGCTGGGCCGCGGAGATCGCCGAGAAGAGCCCGACCGCGATCCGGTTCCTCAAGCACTCGTTCAACACCGACACCGAGCACCAGGCGGGCCTGGCGAACATGGCCACGGCAGCGCTGGGCCTGCTGGTCGACTCGGAGGAGGGGCGCGAGGGCGCGGCGGCCTTCGCCGAGAAGCGCCGTCCCGACTTCGGCCGGTTCGCCTAGCCTCGTGGACTTCGCCGTCGGTCCGGAGCACGACCACTACCGCCGAGGGGCACCTCGTTCGGCACTACGCCGCCGACGACCGGGCCGCGCGGATGCGCCCGGAGCTTCCCGCCCAGCCGGCCGGGACGGGGCTGACCGATCGGCACCTTCCAGAGGCTTGTCGTTCCCGCTGGTAGAGCAGGCGACCTCCCTCGGGGCCGCCCGGCACCTCTGCTACGAGGCCTCTCCGGCGCAAGGACAACGAACATGGTCAAAGTGGCGGGCGCCCAAGCCGGCCACCGAGGTCGTTCACCAGGCGCTGCCGGCCTTCGGCCGCACCGGTTACGCGACCGAGAGCCCGCAGGGGCAGCGGCTGCGTGACGTGGTCGGGCTCGAGATCGGCGACCATACCGCCCGGATCGCCAGGCTCGTGGTGGCCCGCCGCCTCCTCGGCCGTGAGTACGCCCCCTGACCAAAGGAGTCCTTCATGACGATCGCAGTGGTCACCGGCGCGGGGTCGGGCATCGGCCGGGCCGTCGCGCTGGGCCTGGCCGAGACCGGCGCACGGGTGGTCGCGGCCGACCTGGACCTGGCGGCGGCCGAGGTGACGGCCGCCGAGGCATCCGGATCGGTCACCGCCCACCCGGTGGACGTCGCCGATCCGGACGCGGTAGAGGCGCTCCGCGACGCGGTGTGCGGCGGCGTGGGCGCGCCCGACGTCCTCGTCAACGCGGCCGGCTGGGACATCACCGCCCCGTTTCTCGACACCGATGCGGACTTCGCCCGCAAGGTCGTCGACATCAACTACCTCGGGCCGGTCCACCTGTGCCGCGCCTTCCTCCCGCCGATGATCGAGGCTGGCGGCGGCGGCCGGGTCGTGAACATCGCGAGCGACGCGGGCCGGGTCGGCAGCTCGGGGGAGAGCGTGTACGCCGGGGCCAAGGGCGGCGTCATCGCGCTCAGCAAGTCGCTGGCCCGCGAGATGGCGCGGTACCGGATCAGGGTCAACTGCGTGTGCCCGGGGCCGACGGACACACCGCTGTTCCGCTCGTTGCCGGACGATCTGCAGGCCGCGCTGATCAAGGCGATCCCGTTCCGCCGGCCGGCCCGGCCGGAGGAGGTCGCCGCGGCGGTGCTGTTCTTCGCCTCCGACGCGGCGTCCTTCATCACCGGCCAGGTGCTCAGCGTCAGCGGCGGCCTCACGATGGCCGGCTGACCCTCGCGACGAGGAGGCCAGCGCCCATGACCGAGCGAAGCGAGAGCACGGCCGCTCCGGCCCCATGACCTACATCCGGCGGCGTACCGGCGGCTCTTCGAGCGCGAGTTCACCCGCCTGGCCGGCCTCCGCCACAACGTGCACCGGTACGCCGGGAGGGCGGCCGTGCACGCTCTGGACCGACCCGGCACGAGGACCTCTACTACGGGGGTCGCCGCCGTGACGCACACCCTCAGCACGGCGGCCGACGACCCGCTCAAGAAGCCGATCCTGACCGGCTCCGGCGGCGAGGACCTGCTACCGCTCATGCCAGTGGTCTCACCCTGACCTACGCCGAGCCGGGCGACCGGGTCGAACGGCCTGGCCGACACCGATGCCGGTCCGGTCGACGTGGTCGTCCACCGGCTTCAACGGCCCGGAGTTCGCCCAGCTCTACCTGGCGACCAGGCGTGCGGCGGGGCCGACTTCCGGCCAGCGCTCCTGGCGGCCGTCGGCGGGGGAGAGCCGTTACCCGGGGCGCTCCGCTTCGAGAACCTGTCCGCGGACGCCGCGCGCCCCGGCCGCCGATGTGTACGAGGAGACCACACGCCTCTACACCTCCGGCACCACCGGAGTGCCCAAGGGCGCGCCGCCGACCGGCGGCGTCCCGAACGAGCGGTGGGGGCGGCTCGTCGTGGCCGACGTCGTACGCGCTGATCCGTCCCTGACGGCGGCCGGCTGCGAGCGGCACTGCGGGGAGCACCCGATGCTCGCGGCGCGCAGGCGGCCCCGGGTCTACCGGTTCGTCGACGGCCTCCCGCTCGCCGCGACCGGTAAGGAGATCCACTATCGGGCGCGGGGTACGCCCAGGGGGGCTGTTCGGGACCGTGTCGTGAGGCGGGGCCCGCGTCCGGCCGGGGCCGGACGCGGACCGGCGTGCTCTATCCGACGTCGACGGTCAGGCGCTGCGGGTTTCCGTCGGCGGCGGCGCCCGAGACGTCCGGCTGCCCGTCGGGACAGACGTCGTCGTACGGGAAGGCGTAACCGATCGGGGTGTGGGCGTGCACGATGCGCGCCCAGTGGTTGGTGGTCGTGGCCTTGTAGTAGTCCGACTCCAGGGTGCCGTTCGGCTGGTCGGCGCTGCTCAGGATCGTGCTGCGGTTGAACGCCGCGGCGATGCGCGCGAGCAGCCCCTTCTTGCTGTCGGAGTCGGCGGGGTTGTTGGCGAACGGCCCGTCGTTGCAGGTGAAGATGTCCTTGGCGGCCGGCCGCGCGAACGTGCTTCCGTCGTCGAACGTGAGCACGCCGCCGCTGACGCGCCCGGTGCGGACACCGCGCCCGCCCTGCAGGTCGACCCTGAGGTCGGTGCCGGCGTACTTGTCCCAGACCTGTCCGACATAGCCGTCCCAGTACGAGGCGAAGGCGCCGGAGTCGCTCGCCATGTGGTCCTGCGGCGCGATGACCCGCAGGACGCCGCCGCCGTCGCGGATGACGAGCTTGTCCCAGGGCCGGCCGTCCGCCTGGCTCTGCGCGACGAGCGCGTCGGCGACGGCGTCGACCGCGCCGGCGGGGGCGGCCGCGACGGTGTGCGTGGAGTCGCCGACGAGGGCCAGCCCGATCGGCAGGGCGGTCAGCAGGTCGACGTAGGAGATGTTGGCGAAGAGCTGTGAGGTGTTGTAGGTGAACTCGGCGAACGACCACGTCCTGCCGTAGTTCGCGTCGGAGGGATTGGCGAACGCCGGCTCGACCAGCCCCGGGCCCGGGTTGACGTAGAAGTCGAGCTTGTCGTTCTTCACGAAGTAGAGGCGCGCCGCGTACATCTGCCTGAGCGTGAGGTTCGCCTCGCCGCCGGCGCCGACCGGGATCGAGCAGTCGACGGGCAGCGGGGTCTGCGGGGCGGAGGGGTTCTCCAGGTAGTACGGCGTGCTGTCGGCGCGCAGCAGCATCAGCCGGCCGGTGCCCTGCTCGCGGCCGGTGATGTAGGCGTTCACCGGGGTGGGCCCGTGGTTGGCGAGGGTGAGCCCGCACGTGGCGGGCGTGGCGGAGGCGGGCTTGCCGAGCAGGTCGTGCCCGAAGGGGACGGTGAGTGCGGCCGCTCCGGCCGCAGCGAGAAACGATCGACGGGTGACCAACGGAACTCTCCTGGCGGGGTCGGTTCGGTTGCCGTTGTCCTGACGGGAAGGTCACGAAAACGTTACGACGGTAAGGTTCCGGATCCGGCCTCTACTGTCAAGAGTCCTTCCAATAAACACATGAGACGTCCGGGCGCGGCTCCTGACGTCAGGCCCGCCCCGGACGCGAGGCCTCGATCGAGCGTTCGGGCGGCCCGCACGGTGCCCCACCCGGCGCCGGCCCGCGCAGCGGCTGACCGGCGACCGTGCGAGGCGCGGGGGTGAGAGCAGGCGCCATGGCCCGCGACGGACGCGGTTCGCATTGGCCGGGCGGGCCGGCCCGCGCGAGCGGCTCGTACCCCGCTGAGTCCCGATGCCCGGGCGGGACCACCGGCCGTGGCGGTCCGCGCACGCTCGCTCCGGCACGCCCGGGACGTGAAGGCGTGTGCGGAGGTCGTCTTCGGCGGGCGGTGGATCGGGTGCGGGCGGTCTTGACCGGGTGACGGCCGCGTGACTTACTCCTCCTAACGAAGCCAGTGGATCATGGGTCCGCGAGCGTGACGGGCCCGTGGCCGGCGTCCCCGAGGGCTTCGTCGAGGAGGGCGGGCCGGTGTCGACTCCCCACGCCTCACGCCGCCGCTCACCCGTGCCGGCCGCCGCCCGTACCCACCCGGCGAGGCGTCTCCCGCCCACCGGGTCGAAGGGATGACCATGCGCCTTTCCCCCAGCAGGACCCTGGCCGCGATCGGTGCCCTGACCGTCGGCCTGTCGCTCGCGGCGGCCGGTACCGGCGCCGCCTCGCCCCGTAGGGGCGGCTCGCCCCCCATCGCCGCGAACGCGCCGTGGACCGCGACCGTGACGTGGCTCGTCGGGCAGCTCACCGTGGACGAGAAGCTGCTGCTCGTCCACGCCGGCACCGACGCCGACCCGCACGGTGAGGCCGGCTACATCACCGGCGTGCCGCGGCTGGGCGTGCCCGACGTACGTCACGCCGACGCGCAGGGCGTCAACGTCTTCAAGGACGCCACCGCCTACCCCACCAGGCTGGGGCTGGCCGCCTCGTTCGACCGCGACGCGCTGAGCCGGTTCGGCCGCGTCGTCGGCGACGAGGGCCGCGCGCTCGACGTGGACGTGCTGTACGGGCCACAGGTCGACCTCGCGCGGCTGCCGACCTGGGGCCGCAACATGACGACGTACGGCGAGGACCCCTACCTCGCCTCCGAGCTGGTCGGCCGCGAGATCAACGGGATCCAGTCGCAGGGCCTGCTGTCGCAGGTCAAGCACTTCACGCTGTACAACGGGCAGAACCAGGCCGTGCCCTCGATCGTGGACGAGCAGACCGCGCACGAGCTGTACCTGCGGCCCAGCGAGGCAGCCGTCAAGGACGGCGGCGTCAGCTCGGCCATGTGCTCGTACGCGACCTTCCAGATCACGCCGATGGAGTCCAAGCCCGACTACGCCTGCTCCAACGGCGGCGCGCTGAACGGAGTCCTGAAGGGCCAGTGGAGATTCAAGGGCTGGGTGACCTCCGACTACGGCGCCTCGAAGGCCACGAGCGACCTGCTGGCGGGCATGGACCAGGAGTTCGTCACCTCGAACCTGACCTCCGCCAGGCTCAAGCCGCTCGTCGACCCGGCCTCCGCCACGTACGACAGGGCGTACGCGACCGCGCTCGACGCGTCGGTCGCACGGATCCTCTACCAGTACCAGCGGTTCGGGCTGCTGGACGACTCCAAATACCCCAGGCAGGCCAAGACGGGCGTCAGGCCGATCCCCAAGCCTCCCGCCGCGGTGGACAAGAAGGCCGGCATCGCCACCAGCCGTGAGCTGGCCGGGCAGGCGGCGGTCCTGCTGAAGAACGACGGTGCCCTCCCGCTCACGGGCAAGGACACCGTCGCGCTGATCGGCCCCACGGCCGGCCTCCTGCCCGCCGCCCCCGGCGGCGAGCGCGCGCGCGGCTACGGCGACCGCAACATGATCAGCCCGTACGACGCCGTGAAGCAGATCGCCGGCGGCCGGGCCACCCTCACCCCCGGCCTGGACCGCGTCGGCACGACCGTACCGGCCGCCGCCCTGACCACCGCGGACGGAAGGCCGGGCCTGACCCGTACGGAGAAGGACCCGGCGGGCACCGTGATCGGCACGAAGGTCGACGCCTCGCTGGCCGGACGGCAGTCCGACCTGACGCGCGGCAACGCCTACACCTGGGACGGCTACCTCGACGTGCCCAAGGCCGACGCGTACGACCTGTGGCTGCAGCGGCCGATCGGCACCGCCTCCGGCAACACCTCCGGGTACAACAAGGGGATCAACCCCGGTCTCGCGCAGGGGCCCGGCACCGGGGCGACCGGCACGGCGTCGCTGGTCGTCGACGGGACGGCGCAGACGCTCACCCAGCCGTCCACGATCCTGCCCAACACCTATCCGAACGGGCCGAGCGTCAACGGGCAGTACCTCGGGCTGACCAACGTCGGCACCAAGCTGCAGCTCGCCCCCGGCAAGCACCGGATCAGCATCGCCTACACGCCCGCGCCCGAGACCGCCGCCACGCCGACGTTCCGGTTCTCCTGGGCGCCCGTCCAGGCCGGGATCACCGCCGCGGCCACGGCGGCGGCAAAGGCCAGGACCGCCGTGGTCTTCGTCGACGACGCCAACACGACCACCACGGCGGGCGACGTCGGGAGCCTCGGCGCCGACCAGGACGCGCTCGTCCAGGCCGTCGCCGCCGCCAACCGCGACACGGTCGTGGTGCTGAACACCGGCGGCCCGGTCAAGCTGCCCTGGCTGAACAGCGTGAAGGGCGTCGTGGAGATGTGGTACCCGGGCCAAGAGGGCGGTACGGCGACGGCCGACGTGCTGTACGGCCGCGTGGACCCGGCCGGCAGGCTGCCCATCACGTTCCCCGCCGACGCGACCCCGTTCACGGGCCACCCCGAGCGGTCCGTCGGCGAGGGCGGCAAGATCACCTGGTCGGAGGGGCTCGAGTCGGGCTACCGGTGGTACACCGACCAGGGCGTCGCGCCGCGGTTCCCGTTCGGGTACGGCCTGTCCTATACCACGTTCGGCTACTCCGGCCTGACGGCGACCGCCGCCCGTGACGGAGGGCTGGACGTACGGCTCACCGTCCGCAACACCGGGCGCCGTACGGGCGCGGCCGTGCCGCAGGTCTACCTGGGGCCCTCGCCCGGCCTGCCCGCGAGCATCCAGCAGGTCGAGCGGAAGCTGGTGCAGTTCGACCGGGTCGAGCTACGGCCGGGCGCGGCGCGTACGGTCTCCCTCCACGTGGCCTCCCGCGAACTGGACGCGTGGTCGGTCTCCGGCGAGCGCTGGGTGCGCGGCACGGGCGGCCGGACGGTGTACGCGGGTTCCTCCGCCACCGACCTGCCGCTTACCGCCGTCGTACGGGTCCGCTGACCGCGCCCGGGAGGCCTTCCGGTCTCCCGGGCCGGGCTCGGTCAGAGGCGGTTCCACGCGTAGGTGGGCAGGCCGTGGGTGTTCGCGATCGGCCTCCAGAGCCCGACCACCAGGCGCTTGGCGGGGCCGGCCTTGCCGTTGGCCGTGATGGCGTTCCTGTAGTGCGCCGTGAGCGGTGCGATCCGGCCGCCGCAGTTCCGCGCCTGTACCTCCTGCGCCCACGCGAGGTAGGCCTGGTCGGCGTTGAGGGAGTTCTGGTACGCGGAGATCATCGACCGGCGCAGGCGGGTGCCGTTCTTCAGCTGGTCGACCGTGAGCTGCTTGGACTGGGAGAGCTCCTGCTGCCGGTCCTTGACGACCTGCTGGAACCCTGACACGCCCGTGGACACGTCGTTGCAGGTCCGCAGGCGGCCGGGCAGGTGACCGCGCGCCGTCCTGCCGGACTTCAGGATCCGGTTGACGGCGGCGGCCTGCTGCGCGGCGCCCCCGGCGGCCGGTTTCCCGCCGGGCGTCTGCGCCGTGGAGTCCGAGCCCTGCGTCAGGGCGTAGACGAGACCGCCGCCGCCGAGCACGACCACGGCCGCGATGCCGACGATCAGCAGCGGCACCTTGCGGTTCTTCTCCGTACGGTCACTCGCGCCGGGCAACGGGGAAAGGTCCCGGTCCCACTCTCCGATGTCCTGCGCGGGCGGCGGGTCCGGCCACGAGGTGCCGAGGTTCTGGGTGGCCGGGTCCCCGGCCGGGGGGCTCGACCCCCAGGCCGGTGGGTCGCCGGCCGGCGGGCGCGACCAGGGGTTGCCGAGATGCCGGGTGGAGTTGTCCGCGGCGGAGCCGGCCGCGCTCCAGCCGCCGGGCTCCTGTACGGGCGGAACGTCCGGCCACGGGGCGCCGAGCTGCTGGTTCGCGGGGTCGGGCGTGTCCGAGGGCGGCGGGCTCGACCACGTGGGGGCCTGCGCGGAGGAGTCGCCTCCGGTGGTGTTCGGCTCCCAGATGGATGGAGGCTTCTCGGGCGGGCTCGGCCACGGGGCGCGGGATGAGGAGTCCGCGCCCGCGGTGCTCGATCCCCAGGCGGGCGGGTCGCTTTCCGGCGGGCTGGACCACGTGGAGGACTGCGCGGGGGAGCCGGTTCCCGTGGTGCCCGACCCCCAGGCGGGCGGGTCGTTCTCCGGCGGCTTCGGCCAGGAGCTGTCGGGGGACTGGGCGGCGAAGTCGACCGGGTCCGGCGCGTCCAGGTCCCACCGGGACCAGGGGCGCTCATGCGACGGTGGTTCGGCCTGGTCCGGGGCGGCGGCCTCCCCTTCGAGCGGCCGGGGGCGCGGGGGCGGAGTGCCGAAGTTCTGGGGCGCGGGGCCGGGGTCGGACGGCGCGGCGTCCGCCTCCGGCGCCGTGTACCGGTCCGGCGGCACGTCCCAGGACCGTTCCGCGCTCGTACTCCAGTGCTGTTCCCCGGCCGTGGCCCAGGGCTGATCCGCGCCCGGCCGGCCACCGGGGGACTGTTCCGCGTCTCCGTCCCAGGAAGGGGCGGCGGCCGGAGGCTGTTGCGGGCTCGCCTGCCAGGGGCGCTCCCCGGTCGTGCCCGAGGGGTGTTCGTCGTCCTCGTCCCAGACGGGGATCGGGAGCGGCTCGGTCTTCGGGTTCTGCGGGCCGGCCTGCGGGCCCATCGGCGAGCCGGCGGCGAAGGGCGACTCGGGACCGGGCCGTTCTCCCGCAGACGGGAGCGGTGTACCGCACTGTGCGCAGGCGGACCGGCCTGAGGGGACGTCGTTCTCGCACGCCGGGCACTTCATGCACGGTCCTTTCTCGTCGGCCGTTCGTCATCAGACGGGGAACATTGTGCCGTCCGCCGAGAGTGAGAGCCCCACCCCCGGGTTACTGGAGGGAGTCCAGGGACGGGTGATATGGCCCGTCAGACCATGGCGTACGGTCGATACCCTCCGTCTTCCGATTATTCAAACATCGATCTACCATTCGGAACGCCATGGACACGACCTCGCCCGTACGGCAGAACCCCGCGGACCGGCTCGTCGGTGCCGACCGGGTGCTGGCGATCCTGGCCGAGCTCGCCCGCCATCCCGAAGGCATCGGGCTGGACGAGATGGCCCGGGCGGTGGCGAGCCCGAAACCGACCGTGCACCGCGCGCTGGCCTCGCTGCGCCGGGCGGGCTTCGCCGGCCAGGACGGCCGGGGCCGCTACGTCCTGGGGGAGGAGTTCCTGCGGCTGGCGTTCGCCCACCACGAGGCGCGGCCCGACCACGTACGGATCCATCCGGCGCTGCGGGCGCTGGCCGCGCGCTACGGCGAGACCGCACACTACGCCGTGCTCGACGGCGGCACGGTCGTCTACCGGTCCAAGGCCGACCCGCCGAGCGGCGCGGTCCGCCTCACCTCCACGGTCGGCGGGCGGAACCCGGCGCACTGCACGGGCGTCGGCAAGCTGCTGTTGTCCTACGCCCTGCCCGGCGACCTCGCCACCGTGCGCGCGTGGGCGGGTCTCTGGGAGCTCCGGCGCCGTACGCCCAGCACCCTGACCAGCGCCGAAGCGCTCCATGAGGAGTTGTGCTCGATCCGGGAGCGGGGTTACGCCACCGACGACCAGGAGAACGAACCCGGCATCGTCTGCGTCGCCGTCCCCGTCTTCCTCACCTCACCGACCGTGCCGTCGGGCGCGGTGAGCGTGTCCGCGCCGGCGTACCGCACGCCCCTGGCCCGGCTCGTGGAGGACGTCGCGGTGATGGGCG
Source organism: Actinomadura sp. DC4 (assembly GCF_030406325.1). GTDB lineage: Bacteria > Actinomycetota > Actinomycetes > Streptosporangiales > Streptosporangiaceae > Actinoallomurus. The sequence goes on from NZ_JAUEQY010000018.1 coordinate 163,054, forward strand.
AACTCGTGGTGAGGGCGTACGAGGGGTGAGCATGCGCGCGTTCGTCATCACCGGGCCCGGGGCGGCCGAGGTCCTCGACGTCGCCCCGCCCGAACCCGGCGCGGGTGAGGTCGTGGTCCAGGTCGAGCGCGCCGGGGTCTGCGGTACGGACGCCGAGTTCTTCGCCGGCACGATGGCCTACCTCCACAGTGGCCAGGCCGCGTACCCGATCCGCATCGGCCACGAATGGAGCGGCGTCGTGGCCGAGACCGGTGCGGGCGTCGACCCCTCCTGGCTCGGCCGCCGCGTGACCGGCGACACGATGCTCGGCTGCGGTGCCTGCGCACGCTGCGCCGGCGGGCGCGGGTACCTCTGCGCGGACCGGCACGAGATCGGGATCCGTAGCGGCCGGCCCGGCGCGCTCGCCGAACGGCTCCCGGTGCCCGTCGGCGCCCTGCAGCCGCTCCCGGACACGGTCGACGCGGAGCTCGGCGCGCTCGTCGAACCCGGCGGGAACGCGCTGCGTGCCGTACGCGGCGCCCGGCTCTCCCCCGGCGAGCGGCTGCTCGTACTCGGCCCCGGCACGATCGGGCTCCTCGTCGCGCGGATCGCCGCCGCCCAGGGCGCCGAGGTGCACCTGCTCGGGCTGCCCGGCCCGGCGCTGGACTTCGCGCGCTCGCTCGGCCTCGGCCACGCCTGGACGGCCCGTACGCTCCCCGGCCTGCGCTTCGACGCGGTCGTCGACGCCTCCAACGCCGCCGACCTGCCCGCGCTCGCGCTCGACCTCGTCGAGCCGGGCGGCCGCGTCGTCTACATCGGTCTCGCCGGCGAGCCGAGCCTCGTGGACACCCGTACGCTCGCGCTGAAGGACGTGACCGCCGTCGGCGTCCTCAGCGCCTCGGGCGCGCTGGCCGGCACCGTCGAGATGTACGCCTCGGGGGCGGTCGACCCGCGCCCGCTCGTCGCCGCCACCGTCGGGCTGGAGGGCGCGGCCGCCGTCCTCGCCGGGGAGCGGCGCCCCGAGTGGGGCCACGCCCCGAAGATCCACATCGATCCGCGCCGCTGACCCGAGGAGGAACCGATGCGCGCACTGGTGTTCCACGGACCGTGGGACCTGACCGTCGAGGACCGGCCCGAGCCGGAGCCCGGCCCCGGCGACGTCCTCCTCGACATCCTCACGACCGGCATCTGCGGCTCGGACCTGCACGGCTACACCGGCGCGACCGGCCGGCGGCACCCCGGCCAGGTCATGGGCCACGAGACCGTCGCCCGCGTGCTGGAGGACCGTACGGGGACCCATCCCGCAGGCGGCCTCCTCACCGTCAACCCGGTACTCGGATGCCGGCGGTGCCCGGCCTGCGACGCCGGAACCCCGCAGCGGTGCCCGGACCGGCGCGTCATCGGCGTCCAGCCGGAGATCAGCGCGGCGTTCGCCGAGCGGATGGTGGCCCCGGCGCACAACGTCGTACCGCTCCCGCCCGGCACGCCGCCGGACGTCGGCAGCCTCGTCGAGCCGCTGGCCGTCGGCTACCATGCGGTCCAGCGCGCCGGCCTGACCGCCGGGGACACCGTCCTGGTCATCGGCGGCGGCCCGATCGGCCAGGCCGCGGCCCTGGCCGCCCGCCGCCTGGGCGCCGCCGCCATCACGATCCTGGAGCTGGACGCCACACGCCGCGCGCTCGCCGCCCGGCTGGGATTCACGGCCGCCGCCCCGGCGGACCGTACGCCCCTTGCGACCGTGGTCGTGGACGCCGCAGGCACGTCGGCGTCGCTGGAGAGCGCCCTCGGCCGCGCGGCGCAGGGCGCCCGGATCGTCCTCGTCGGCATGGGCGCCCCCCGCGTCGAAATGTCCGCGTACGCGATCAGCACGGAGGAGCGCAGCCTGCTCGGCAGCTTCTCCTACGACGAGGCGGCCTTCCGCGACACCGCCGCCTGGGCGGCCGGACACGCCGCCGAACTCGAGACGCTGGTCGACGCCCGCGTCGGCCTCGCCGAGGCACCCGCGACCTTCCGGGCGCTCGCCGACCAGACCCTGAAGGCGGCCAAGGTGCTCGTCTCCCTTTCCTGAAAGGCCTTTATAGGCGGTATCCGACGCCCGTAACCGTGGCGATCACTGGAGGGTCGCCGAGTTTCCTTCTCAGGGTGGCCATGGCCACGCGTACGATATTGCTGAATGGGTCGATGTTGTCGTCCCAGGCCTTGTCCAGCAAATGCTCGGCGCTGACCACGCCGCCGTCCGCCCGCAGGAGTTCTTCCAAGACGGTGAACTCCTTTTTGGTCAGGGCTATCGGCCGGCCGTCGCGTGTCACCGTACGGCCGCCCGGGTCGAGCCGGACGCCCGACCGCTCCAGCACGGGCGGGACCGGCGGCGCCGTACGGCGGCCCAGGGCGCGGACCCGGGCCACCAGCTCGTCGAAGACGAACGGCTTGGCCAGGTAGTCGTCGGCGCCGAGGGACAGGCCGTCGACCTTCTGGGACACCTCGTGCGCCGCCGTGAGCATGAGGATGCGGCTCAGGGAGCGGCTCGCCACGAGTTCGCGGCAGACGTCGTCGCCGTGGACCTCGGGCAGGTCGCGGTCGAGGACGATCACGTCGTAGTCGGTGTAGCCCGCACGGTAGAGCGCGTCCGCGCCGTCGTACACGACGTCGACGGCCATGGCCTCCTCGCGCAGCCCGTCCGCGATGGTGTCCGCGAGGATCTCCTCGTCCTCGACGACGAGCACGCGCATGAGGCCCCCTCCGTCCGGCTCTCTCCATATTAGGGCCGGCAATGGCAGGTGGCGGCTAATGCGGTTTTAATCCCCGGGACGGTGGAGTGGGTCCTGCCGGGGGCACGGTGCCCGCGGCATGGAGGTCACCATGAGAAATCGCGGAATGGCGCTGATCGTCGTATTTCCCGCCCTATTGGGCCTTGTCGCGTGCGGAGGCAAGAAGGACGGCGACGGCGTGGCGAGCGCGGGCGGCTCGGCGTCGGCCTCGGCGAGCGCGACGGCCGACGCGACGGACGCCCAGCTCAAGTTCGCCCAGTGCATGCGGGAGAACGGCGTCAACGTCCCCGACCCCTCCTCCGGCAAGGGCGTACGTCTCCAGGACACCGGCGCCGACCCGGCCAAGGTCGAGGCGGCGACCAAGAAGTGCCAGCCGCTCCTGCAAGGAGGCGGGCAGATCGCGCCCCCGAACGACCCGAAGGCCCAGGACCAGATGCTCAAGTTCGCCCAGTGCATGCGCGAGCACGGCGTGAAGATCAAGGACCCGAAGCCCGGCTCGGGCGGCGGCATGCTGCAGGGCGGGGAGGGCGGCTCGCCGGAGAAGCTCCAGGCGGCGCAGAAGGCGTGTCAGAGCCTCCTCCCCGGCGGCGGCCCGAAGTGAGCGCGACGAGCGACTTCCAGGAGACGGATACCCGGCCCGCCGACGAGGTGGGCGGTAAGCGCGGCAGGCGCGGGTACGTCGTGGCGGCGGGTGTGCTCGCCGTCGCCGTCGGCGGCGGCACGACGGTCTTCCTGGTGTTCCAGGGCGGTGACTCCAAAGCGTCCGCGCAGCGGAACGCGCTGCCCGCCGCGACCGCCTCGATCGCCCGCGGGGACGTCGTCGACACCGAGTCGGTCGACGGGAAGCTGACCTACTCCGGCGAGCGGTCCCTGTCGACCGGCGCCTCCGGCGTCGTCACCTGGGCGCCGGAGGAGGGCGCCACGATCCGGCGCGGCAAGTCGCTGATCAAGGTCGGGGACAAGCCCGTCGCGCTCATGTACGGGTCCCTGCCGCTCTACCGGACGCTGAGTGAGGGCGTCGGCGACGGCCGTGACGTGAAGCAGCTCGAGAAGAATCTCAAGGCCCTCGGTTACGGCGACGGCATGACCGTCGACGACGAGTTCACGGACGTGACCGCCGAGGCGGTCGAGGACTGGCAGGACGACATGGGCCTGTCCGAGACGGGCAGCGTCGACGCGAGCCAGGTGGTCTTCGAGCCCGGAGCCGTACGGGTCAACGAGGTGAAGGCCGAGGTCGGCGACCGGCTCGGCGCGGGGCGTCCGGCGCTGACGGTGACCGGTACCGAACGCGTCGTGCACGTGGACCTGGACGCCACCAAGCAGCGGCTGGCCGAGAAGGGCGCCGCGGCCACCGTCGAGATGCCCGACGGCGAACAGGTCCAGGGACGTATCGAGAAGGTCGGCACGGTCGCGAAGGCGAGCGGGTCGGCTGACCAGAACAACGACAAGTCCACCATCGACGTGGACATCAGCATCCCCGCCGAGGGCGCCGGCGGTCTCGACCAGGCGCCCGTGACGGTCGACCTGCGACGCGATCGCAGCAAGAACGTGCTGTCGGTACCGGTCGAGGCGCTGCTCGCACTCCGCGAGGGCGGCTTCGGCGTCGAGGTCGTCGAGGGCGGCACCAGCCGGATCGTGGCGGTACGGACGGGCACGTTCGGCGCCGGGCGCGTGGAGATCACGGGCGCCGGCCTGCGCGAGGGCATGAAGGTCGGGGTGGCCGGCTCATGAGCATCGTCGAGCTCTCCGGCGTGACCAAGATCTACCCGGGGAACGTCAAGGCGCTGCGCGGGGTCGACCTCGTGATCGAACCGGGGGAGCTCACCGCCATCGTCGGGCCGTCCGGATCGGGCAAGAGCACCCTGCTGCACCTGATCGGCACGCTCGACCTGCCGTCGGCGGGGACCGTGAAGATCGCCGGGTACGACGTCGGGAGGCTGTCGGACCGGGAGCTGTCCGCGCTGCGGGCCCGGCATCTCGGCTTCGTCTTCCAGCAGTTCCACCTCGCCGACGGCGTCACCGCACTCGACAACGTCGCCGACGGGCTGCTGTACGGCGGGCTGCCGCTCCAGCAGCGGCGGGAACGAGCGCGCGCCGCCCTCGACCGCGTCGGCCTGGGCCACCGCGTAGGGCACCGGCCGAACCAGCTCTCCGGCGGCGAGCAGCAGCGGGTCGCCGTCGCGCGGGCCGTGGTCGGCGAACCCGACCTGCTGCTCGCCGACGAGCCGACCGGCAACCTCGACTCCGCGGCCGGTGCGGACGTGCTCGGTGTGCTACGCGACCTGCACGAGGCCGGGACCACGATCGCCGTCATCACGCACGACTTGGAGGTGGCGGGGTGGGCGCCCCGGCGGGTGCGGGTGCGAGACGGCCGGATCGTCGATGACGACGACGGCTTGGCCGGTGCTTCGGCGGCGAAGGGGGAGCGTGGTGAGTAGCCTCTACGACGGCCGGCGGCTGTCCCCGGCGCGGCTCGGCCCGCGAGACGTCTTCCGCGTCGGCCTCTCCGGGCTCCGCGCCCGCCCGACCCGGGTCGTCCTGTCCGCCCTGGGCATCGCGATCGGCATCGCCACGATGGTCGCCGTCATCGGTATCTCCTCCTCCAGCAAGGAGCGCCTGCTGAGCCAGCTCGACACGCTCGGCACCAACCTGCTGACCGTGGAGCCCGGCCAGACGCTCTTCGGCACGGACGCCAAGCTCCCCGAGACGTCGGTGGCCATGGCCCGGCGCATCGGCTCGGTGACGACGGCCTCCGCGGTCGGAAAGGCCGACACCTCCGTACGGCGCACCGACCTGATCCCCGTGGAGGACACCAGCGGGATCGCGGTCCAGGCCGCCACCGGTGAGCTGCTCACGACGCTGGACGGGACGGTACGGACCGGGAGCTGGCTGAGCGCGGCCACCGAGCGCTACCCGGCGGTGGTGCTGGGCTGGGAGAGCGCGCGCAGGCTCGGGGTGACCCGCGTCGGCGCGCAGGTGTGGATCTCGGACCGGTGGTTCACCGTGGTCGGGATCCTGAACTCCCTGCCCCTGGCCCCGGAGATCGACCGCTCGGCGCTGGTCGGCTGGGACGCGGCCACCCGGTACCTCGGCTTCGACGGCCACCCCACGACGCTCTACGAGCGGTCCAAGGATGAGGCGGTGGAGGCCGTACGCGACGTGCTGCCCCGTACGGTCAGCCCGGAGAACCCCGAAGAGGTGAAGGTGAGCCGTCCTTCCGACGCCCTCGCGGCGAAGGCCGCGGCCGCCGGGGCGTTCACCAACCTGCTGCTCGGCCTGGGCGCCGTGGCGCTGCTCGTGGGCGGCGTCGGCGTCGCCAACACGATGGTGATCTCGGTCCTCGAACGGCGCCGCGAGATCGGCCTGCGGCGCTCGCTGGGGGCGACGCGGGGGCAGGTACGCACGCAGTTCCTGTCCGAGTCGCTGCTGCTGTCGGCGCTGGGCGGCGTCGCCGGGGCCCTGCTGGGGTCGCTGTTCACGGTCGCCTTCGCGGCGTACCGCGGCTGGCCTCCGGTCGTACCGTCGTGGGCACTGGCCGGCGGCGTGGCCGCGACCTTGGTCATCGGCACGATCGCGGGCATCTACCCGGCCATGCGCGCCGCCCGACTGTCCCCCACCGTGGCCCTGACGACCACCTGACGCCGAGCGCCCGTCCGGAACCCCGTGGCCTCGGGGCCAGGGGGTCGCCGGCGGCCGGGCGACCGATGCCGCCGCCGTCCGGCGGCGACGCACGCGGCCGGCCGGCTTGTCGGCGGGTGTGGCACGGCCTGGCGGGGTGCGCGGCACGCGGATCGGGTGGCCGGCTTGGAGGCGCGCGGCTCGGGCCCGGTGGTGCGAGCTGGTCGTCCGGATCGACCACCTGGGCGCACCTTGCCTGCGGGCCGGGCCCGGCGTCCGCGCGGCGCAGGTTCACCAGCGGGATCCGCGCGAGACCGGGACCGAGGCCGACCGGCCGGCGGCGTGATGCCGTGGGCCGCCCATCCGGTCCGCCGGCTCGACTAGAGGCGTGGTGCCTCGCTGTCGGCGCGTGGCTTCGCAGGCCGCTTCTCCGCCATAGCGCGACCGGCACCGCCGGGCTCGCGCTTCTCGCAGGCGCCGGACTCGCCGCCGCTCATACTCGACCACCCACTCACACATCGGCCACCTACACGTTGGGCCTCGTTGGGCCTCGTTGGGCGCGGTCAGCGTCCGCGCCCGGTCCGCGCCGGGGCGGCGCGGCGCTCTCCGCCAGGGCCACCCGCACGGCCCGGAGACGCTGCGCTCAGACGAAAGGCCCGACCCTAGGCGGGCAGTCCACCCAGCATCGACTGCCCACACGCTGGGTGCCTTCAGCGCCCGCGCCCGGCCCGCCTCAAAGGGCGTCGCGGCGCCTCCATCGAGGCCACCCGTACGGCCCGGGGACGGCCGAAAGGCCCCGACCCCGGGCGGCGGTCCATCCAGCACCGCTGGGAACACCGGTCACAGATCCGGACGCGTCCCGCCGGCGGGACAGGGCGGTCGCCCCGGGGGGTGTCCCGCCGGCGGGACACCCCTTACCCGGTTCGCTGGAGGGCCTGCGCGGGGCGTAGGCGGGCCGCGCGCCAGCCGCCGAAGGAGCCCGCGATCAGGCCTCCGGCCACCGCCAGGGCCACCGCCAGGGCGATCGTCGTCAAGGTCACCGGGGCGGTCAGGTGGACGGCGATCGTGTGGGTGCTGCCCGGGGCGATCTGGCGGTGCATGCCCGTCTCGTTGATCGAGACGTTCTGCGGCGGCGTCGAGCCCGGGTTCGTGGCGACCGTGGCCGACAGGTCCGGTGCCAGGGCCCGTACGAGGGCCGCGCCCGCGAACCCGATCCCGACACCCAGAGCCGCGCCGATGAAACCGGTGACCACGGCCTCGGCCATCAACTGTGCCACGATCCGCCTGCTGCGCCAGCCCATCGCCTTGAGTGTGCCGAACTCCCGTACGCGGCGGGTGACGGCGGCCACGGTCAGCAGGCTGGCCACCGCGAACGCCGCGGCCAGCGAGGCGATCGCCAGCCACCTCCCGAGCTCCTTCGCGAGCCGGGCGGCGCTCGACAGGGAGCCGCTCACCGCGTCGGCCAGGCTCGCCGACGACGTCACGGTCGCCGCCGGCAGCAGCGCCGCGATCTCCTTGCGCACCGTCCCGATGGAGGAGGCGTCGGAGGCCTTCACATAGACGGCGTCGACGTGGCCGTTCAGGTTCGGCAGCCCCTGGAACGCCGCCAGGGCCTGGGCGCGCGCCAGCGGGACGTACACGTCGGCGGCGCCGCCGCCCTGCGGCTGACGGCAGATACCGATGACCGTGAAGCGCTTCTTGCTGATGACGACGGCCGATCCGACGCCGATGTGCTCGGCCGCCGCGTAGCCCGCGTCCACCACCGCGACGTCCGACGCGGCGTCCGACGCGGCGAAGGTGCGCCCCGAGCCGATCGCGGCGGAGGCGTACGGGCCGAGCCCGGTGTGGCCCAGGTCGACGCCGTCGACGGTCGAGGTGGTCGGGATGGCGCTCGCGGGCGGTTTGCCGTCCGGCCCCAGCTCCTTGAGCGAGGGGACGACCAGCTTGGTGTTCATCAGGGTCAGGCCTCCCGCCGCGGACTCCACGCCGTCCAGGCGCGCCACCTGGGCGGCCGACGACGCGTCCAGCACGCCGAGGCCCGGAGGGAGCCCGAGGAGGTCCTGGCTCCGGCTCACGGCGCCGGGGGTGAAGGCGTACTTGGCGGCGTCCGGGGTGCCGAGTTTGGGCGGCTTGGGCGGTGCCACGGTCACGGTGACGTCCGTGCCGATCCCGTACAGCGCGTGCAGCACCTTCTCCTGGGCCCTCTGCACACCGCCGGACGCGGCGACGACGCTGATGACCAGGCCGATGCCGACGGCCGGCCCCAGCGAGATGACGATCGCCTGGCGCATCCGCCGTACCAGCTCGTGCCGCAGGAACGTCAGGAAGAACACGTGGGCACCTCTCCGCCGGCCGGGACGGTCACGATCCGCCGCCCGGGACCGACGCCTTCCCGGAGTCGACCCACGCGGGCGGGGCGAGTGACTTGCAGGGCCCGTCCAGCGCGTCGCGGAACCTGGCGGAGCCCGGGTCGATGCCGCTGGAGGGGCCGAGCTGGCCGGCGCGGCCGTTCGGGTCGGGGAACTTCGGTATGCCGTGGGCGCGCATGCATTTCGCGAACGCGACCGTGTACGTGCCCACGGAGCCGCCCTGGCCACCGCCGCCGGAGGAGTTTCCGCCGCCGCCCTTGCCCGCCGTCGTCCCGCCGCTGTGCGAGGAGGACGAGCCGGCGCCATTGGGCGTACGGCTCGCGGCGACGGAAGGAGGGCTCGCGCTGGGCGGGTCCGCGGCGTCGGAAGTGCCGGAACAGGCGGAGGCCGCCAGGAGGATTCCCGCGAACGGCGCCGCGGTCAGGCAGGCCCGCCATAACGCGGTTCGGCGCAGGGGGGGCCTCGATATCTTCTGCATCGCTTCGTCCTTCGAATTCGGTGGTTTCCCCGTCGAGGACAAAGCTATGGAAGCGGCGATACCAGCGCGGTAACGGCCCATGGGGATGGGCATTTACGAAGAAAGAGACTGGTCCCGAACATACGTATGGCCCGGTTCCGTGGAACCGGGCCATACGCGACGACAGAGAAGGCTCAGTGAAGATCGCCGAGCCTTACCGCGCCGGCCATGATCTCGAAACCGGCGTCGTTCAGGTGCAGATGGTCACCCGCGTCGTAGACGGCGAGGATCCGCTGCGGATCGGCCGGATCCCGTACGGCCTTGTCGAAGTCGGCGACGGCGTCGAACCGGTGGCCGGTCCTGATCCAGGCGTTCACGGTCGCGCGGATCTGCTCGGTGTCCGCCGAGGAGAAACCGGAACCGCCGATCGGGGTCAGCGTCCCGCCGATCACGCGTACGCCGCGGGCGTGGGCGGCGGAGATGAGCCGCCTGTACGCGCCGATGATGTCCGACGCGGTGACCGACCGGCTCGGCAGGCCACAGGGGGTCGCGGGCAGCGCGGCGAAGCCGAAGTCGTTCATGCCCTCCTGCACGATCACGGCGTCCACGCCGGTCTGGCGCAGGGCGTCGTCGCGCAGCCGCGTAAGACCGGCGGCGCCGAAGCAGGGCGAGTCGGACAGGATCCGGTTGCCGTTGACCCCCGCGTTGAGCACCCCGGTCGCGCGGCCCGTCTGCTGCAGCCGGCGCGCGAGGGCGTCGGGCCAGCGGGTGTTGGCGTTCGGGCTGGACAGGAACCCGTCGGTCGCGTCATCGCCGAACGTCACGACCGAACGCGCGTCCCTGGCGGTCGTCCGCACGTCCACTCCGGACAGGAAGAACCAGTGGCCGAACGACTGGGCGAACGCCTCGCCGCCGGTCGCCGAGGAGAAGTCGCCGGGGCCGGAGACGTAGTTGACCTGGTCGGAGAAGCTGTGGTTCGTGGCCGGCCCGGTGGCCTCGGGAAGGGCGATGCTGACGCTCAGGTTCGTCAGCGGCGCCACCCGCAGCGGGATCGGGTCGCTCACCGCCTCCGATCCGGCGGGGACGCGGGCGCCGTGCCGCCCGTGAAAGGTGACCGGGACCGGGGCGGCGGTCAGTTCGGCGTCGGTCTTCTGGACGCCCACCGTCGCGTTGCCGAGCACCAGGGTCTGCGTGCCGTACGCATTGGAGACGTGGATGCGTAAGTCCGTTCCGCCGACGCTCGTATGGACGATCTGGCGGAGGGTCTGACCGGTGAATCCCCTCAGGTCCGGGTTGCCCGGGCTGCCCAGGCCGGCCGGTCTCGGCTGCTGCGGGCTGGCCGCCCAGGTGCCCACCCACTTTCCGGGCCGGCCCCGCTGATGCGCCGACGCGCCGGCCGGGCCGGCGAAAATCATGACCGACGCCAGTGCGAACAACGGCACCGTAATACCGGCGACGTTACGACGTGAAACATGCGACATGTGCTCCCCCTGTCCATAACGATCAACTCATCAATTTCTTGCTCGACCGGAGCACGCCAAGTACTGTCGCACCGGGAGCGCTGCCGACGATAGATCAGACGGCCGACGATTACCACAATGCCGTTAGGCCAGTAGTGCATGAAATTGCCGGGGGAGCAGACGGAGCAATGGTCTTACCGCAGATTGCCATTCCGAATCTCGTCGATCCGAGGACCTACGCCGACCACGACATGACCGAGGTCTGGCGCCGGCTGAGGTCGACCGACCCCGTCCACCGGCATCCCGCGACGCCGCAGGGGCCGGAGTTCTGGGTGGTGAGCCGGTACGAGGACGTCGTGCGGGTGCTCCGCGACGACGGCGACTTCACCTCCGAGGACGGCAACGTCCTCACGACGATGTTGCTGGGCGGCGACACCGGCGCGCGGCGGATGCTCGCGGTCACCGACGGGCCGCACCACACCGAGCTGCGCAAACTCCTGCTCAAGGCCTTCGCGCCGCGCGCGCTGGCCGACGTGGCCGTTCGGGTCCGCCGGCTGATCCGCCGCCTGCTGGAGGAGTCGGTCGAACGCGGCGGCTGCGACTTCGCCCGCGACGTCGCGTCGGTGATCCCGCTGGAGACCATCTGCGACCTGCTCGACGTGCCGGTCGCAGACCGGCCGGAGGTGCTGCGGCTCACCAAGTCGGCGCTCGCGTCGGACTACGAGACGCCCGGCGCGGACGTCGACCGGATCGCGCGCGGCGAGATCCTGCTGTACTTCAGCGACCTCGTGACCGAGCGCCGGAAGCGGCCGGGCACGGACCCCATCAGCCTGATGGCGACGGCCGAGGTCGGCGGCAGGCGCCTCGACGACGAGGACATCATCCTCAACTGCTACAGCCTCATCATGGGCGGAGACGAGACCAGCCGCCTGTCGATGATCGGGGCGGTGGAGGCCTTCGCAGCGCACCCCGGCCAGTGGGCGGCGCTGCGGAACGGCGACGTGACCGTCGAGAGCGCGGGCGAGGAGATCCTGCGCTGGACGACGCCCACGATGCACTTCGGCCGTACCGCGCGCGCGGACGTGCGGCTGGGTGACCGGTCGATCGCGGCGGGGGACCTCGTCACGCTGTGGTTCACCTCGGCCAACCGCGACGAGACGGTGTTCCCCGACCCTGATCGTTTCGATCTCGGCCGCTCGCCGAACAAACACCTGTCGCTCGGTTATGGCCGGCACTTCTGCCTGGGCGCCTACCTCGGCCGCGTGGAGATCAACGCCATGCTGGACGGCCTGCGTACCTTTGTGCAAGACATCGAACAGGCCGGACCCGGCCGCCGGATCTTCTCCAACTTCCTGTCGGGCATGAGCAGCCTGCCGGTGCGCCTAAAGGGCGACCCCGCCGGGCCGTCCAACTGGAAAGAATGAGCTGTGGTCCCGCGCAAACACGTCTGTTAGCCTGCCGACGGCGAGCGGGGGGAATATCGCCGCGTGGGCGGATATCTTCGCGTCCCATTCATCAATGTATCTGTCACCGACCCGCATGATTTTTCCATGCGCAGGAGGTTCTCGTCGTTATGCTCGGATCTCCAGGCCCCATGACGATGCGTGCACTCGGCGATCCTTCGGTGACCCGTCAGCGCATCAGACCGGGAACCGTTCGAAAGATCTTTCCCTATGCGAAGCCCTATCGCTGGGGAATCGCGCTCCTGATGCTCGTCAGCGTGTTCGACGCGGTCATCACCGCGTCGAGTCCATTACTTCTTAAGATCATTATCGACAACGGCATCGTCAAACGCGACACCGGTCTGGTCATCATGCTCGCCGTCATCGTGGCCGGCCTCGCCGTGCTCGACGCCGTCGTGGTGCTCGCCCAGCGGTTCTACTCCTCGCGGATCGGCGAGGGCCTCATCTACGACCTGCGCACGAAGGTGTTCCGGCACATTCAGCAGCAGCCGATCGCGTTCTTCACCCGCACGCAGACGGGATCCCTGGTCAGCCGGTTGAACACCGACGTGATCGAGGCCCAGCAGGCGATCTCGTCGCTGCTGACGATGGTCGTCTCCAGCCTGCTCTCGCTGGTCCTCGTGCTCCTCGCGATGTTCTACCTGTCCTGGCAGGTGACGGTCATCGCGCTGATCCTCATCCCGCTCTTCCTGCTGCCGGCCCGGCTGATCGGGCGCGGCCTCCAGCGGTTCACGCGAGAGTCGATGCAGCTCAACGCCGAGATGGGCTCGTTGATGAACGAGCGGTTCAACGTCGCGGGCGCAATGCTCGTCAAGCTGTACGGGCGGCCCAGGGACGAGTCGGACCTGTTCGGCAACCGGGCCGCGCGGGTCCGCGACATCAACGTGGTGACGGCGGTGTACGGCAGGGTGTTCTTCATCGCCATGACGCTGGTCGCCTCGCTGGCGACCGCGCTGGTGTACGGCCTCGGCGGCAGCCTCGTCATCGACGGGACCTTCCAGATCGGCACGCTCGTGGCGCTCGCCGCCCTGCTGACCCGCCTGTACGGCCCGATCAACCAGCTGTCTACCGTGCAGATCAGCGTGCTGACCGCGCTGGTCAGCTTCGACCGGGTCTTCGAGGTCCTGGACCTGAAGCCGCTGATCGCCGAGAGCCCCGAGGCCGTCGCGCTGCCGGCGGGCGAGCCGGGCCGGGCCGCCCCGGAGATCGAGTTCGACAAGGTGGCGTTCCGGTACCCCAAGGCCAGCGAGATCTCGCTGGCCTCGCTGGAGTCGATCGCGCTGCCGACCGCCGAACGCTCCGGGGACCAGGCCGTGGTCCTGCGCGACGTCAGCTTCTCCGCGCCGGCCGGAAGGCTCACGGCGCTGGTCGGCCCGTCCGGGGCGGGCAAGACGACCATCACCCACCTCGTGTCGCGGCTCTATGACCCCGGCTCCGGAACCGTACGGATCGACGGGCACGACCTGCGGGACCTCACGCTGGACTCGCTGCACGACACGATCGGCGTGGTCACCCAGGACGCCCACATGTTCCACGACACGATCCGCGGCAACCTGATCTTCGCCCGCCCGAACGCGACCGAGGACGAGGTCGTCGAGGCTTGCCGGGCGGCCCAGATCTGGGACCTGATCTCCTCGCTTCCGAACGGGCTCGACACCGTGGTCGGCGACCGCGGCTACCGGCTCTCCGGCGGGGAGAAGCAGCGGGTGGCGCTGGCCAGGCTGCTGCTCAAGGCGCCGTCGGTCGTGGTGCTGGACGAGGCGACCGCGCACCTGGACTCAGAGTCGGAGGCCGCCGTGCAGCGCGCGCTCGAGACCGCGCTCGCCGGGCGGACCTCCCTCGTCATCGCGCACCGGCTGTCGACCATCCGCGAGGCCGACCAGATCCTCGTCATCGACGACGGCCGGGTCCGCGAACGCGGCACGCACGACGAGCTCCTGTCACGCGGCGGCCTCTATGCCGAGCTCTACCACACGCAGTTCGCGCGGCAGTCGGAGAACGGCTCCGGCCCCGCGGCGCCCCCTCCTCCCGAGCCCCCGGCCGAGCCGGCGCCGATGGGACCGACCAGGAAAAGACTGGGCGGCGGCGGTTTCTCCGGGACCCGGGGTTCCATGCCGCATTTCCCCGGCGGCGATATCTGACGTTGTTCGATCCACGCCCCCGCCACTGACAACGAGATCTGGTGGCGGGGCTTGTGGCGCGCCATTGTTCCGCCATTGTCTGTTCAGTTGGACAGAAACAGATTTCGGTAATATCCAGCACCGCACCCTGTCATATGGCGAGCGTTTATTCACCCCAGATCATGAAGGAGAGGGGAGCCCGGTGGCTCAACCGCGCGTGGAGGATCTGTGGCCGCTGTCGCCGTTGCAGGAAGGGCTTCTCTTCCATGCTCTTTATGACGAGCGGGCCACCGACGTATATGCGCTCCAGGCGGTCCTGGACATCGAGGGACCGCTCGACGCCGCGACGGTGCGGGCGTCCGGGCAGGCGCTGCTGGACCGGCACGCCAACCTGCGGGCCGGCTTCCGCCAGCCCGCGGCGCTGGACCAGCCCGTCCAGGTGATCGCGGGCCGGGCCGAGCTGCCCTGGCGGGAGGCCGGGATCTCCGCGCCGTCCGGCGACGCGGCGGAGGCCGAGGCGGCGTGCCTGGCGGCCGACGAGCTGGAGCGGCGATTCGACCCGGCGGTGCCGCCGCTGCTGCGTTTCCTGCTGATCCGCTTCGCCGCGGAGCGCCATCGCCTGGTGATCACCAGCCATCACATCCTCATGGACGGCTGGTCCCTGCCGGTGCTGACGCGTGAGCTGTTCACCGTGTACCGGGCGGGTGGCGACGCGAGCGTGCTGCCGCCGGTGGCGCCCTACCGCGACTACCTGGCCTGGCTCGGCCGCCAGGACCGCGAGCGGGCACGGGCGGCGTGGCGGACGGAGCTGGCGGGCACGGACGAGCCGACCCTGGTCGCGGCGGCCGAGCCGGTGCACACCGACGGCGCGGTGGTGCCCGAGCGCGTACGCGTGGCGGTGGGCGCGGAGCTGACCGCCACGCTGCGGACGCTGGCGCGCGACCGCGGCCTGACCCTGAACACGGTCGTCCAGGGCGCCTGGTCGATGCTCGTCAGCCGTCTGGTCGGCCGCTCCGACGTGGTGTTCGGCACGATGGTGGCGGGCCGTCCCCCGGAGCTGCCCGGCATCGAGAACATGCTCGGCCTGTTCGTCAACACCGTGCCCGTACGCGTGCGGCTGGATCCGGCGCAGCCGGTCACCGACCTGCTCGCGGACCTGCAGGCGCGCCAGTCGGCGCTGATGGACCACCAGTACCTCGGCCTCGCCGAGATCCAGAAGCTGGCCGGGCCGGGCGCCGCGTTCGACACGCTGATCGCCTACGAGAGCTACCCCGTCGACCCGGCGGGACTGCCGGCCGCGGCGGACGGCCTGCGCGTCACCCCCGCCATCGGCGGCCTCGAGGCGACCCACTACCCGCTCAGCCTGACCGTGCTGCCGGGTGAGGAGCTGCGGCTGCGCCTGACCTACCGCCCCGACCTGTTCGACGAGCGGACCGCCGAGCGGCTGGCGGACCGCCTCGTACGGGTCCTGGAGGTGGTGGCGGCCGATCCGGAGGCGCCTGTCAGCCGGGTGGGCGTGCTGGACGCGGCCGAGTACGGGCAGGTGGTCGAGGAGTGGAACCAAACGACGGTGCCGGTCGCCGGCCGGTCGGTGCCGGAGGTGTTCGCGGCGCGGGCGGCGGAGCGCCCGGACGCGGTCGCGGTCGTCTCGGGCGGCGAGGCGCTGAGCTACGCGAGCCTGGACGCGGCGGCGAACCGGGTCGCGGCGCGGCTCACGGAGGCCGGGGTCACCCGGGGCCGCCGGGTCGGCGTCGTCGCGGACCGGTCGGCGCTGCTCGTCGCGGTGCTGCTCGGCGCGATGAAGGCGGGCGCGGCGTACGTGCCGCTGGACCCGGCGTGGCCGGCGGCCCGCGTCCGGCAGGTCCTGGCCGAGGCCGGGGTCGGCGCGCTGGTGACCGTGGACGGCGCCTGGCCGGAGGGTCTCGCGACGCGGGACTCGCTCGCGGTGCTGCCGGTGGACGCCGGGCTGCTGGATGAGCCCGCGAACCCGCCGGCGGCCGTCGCGGCAGGCCCGGACGACGTGGCGTACGTGATGTACACGTCGGGTTCGACGGGGGTGCCGAAGGGTGTGGCGGTCACGCATCGCGGCGTGGTCGGCCTGGCGGCGGACCGGTCGTGGTCGGGCCGTCACGAGCACGTTCTGCTGCACGCGCCGTTCACGTTCGACGCGTCGACGTGGGAGCTGTGGGTGCCGCTGCTGGCCGGCGGCCGGATCACGGTGGCTCCTCCTGGCCGGATGGACGCTGCCACGCTGCGCGAGCTGATCGCGGGCGGTGACCTGAGCGCCGTGCATGTCACGGCCGGGTTGTTCGCGGTGATGGCGGAGGAGTCGCCGGAGTGTTTCGCCGGGTTGGCCGAGGTCGTGACGGGTGGGGATGCTGTGAGTGTGGCGGCGGTGGCCAGGGTCGCCGATGCCTGCCCGGACACCGCGGTGCGTCAGATGTACGGCCCGACGGAGGTCACCGTCTGTGCGACCGTGTACGCGGTCGAGCCGGGGGTGGAGGTCCCGGCGGTGCTGCCGATCGGCTCGCCGTTGGACAACACCCGTGTCTACGTTCTGGACGGTTTCTTACAGCCGGTGCCGCCGGGTGTGACGGGCGAGTTGTACGTCGCGGGGACCGGGCTGGCGCGCGGCTACTGGGATCGGCCGGGCCTGACCGGCGAGCGGTTCGTGGCCTGTCCGTTCGATGCCGGTGGGCGTATGTACCGGACCGGTGACCTGGCCCGCTGGACCCCGGACGGGCAACTTGTCTTCGCCGGCCGCGCGGACGCTCAGGTGAAGATCCGTGGTTTCCGGATCGAGCCGGGTGAGGTCGAGACGGTTCTGTCCGGCCACGAGAGCGTTGGACAGGTCGCCGTCATCGCCAGAGAAGACGAGCCGGGCCAGAAACGGCTGGTCGCCTACGTCGTCCCCGCCACGGTGGACGGCGGAGAGCTACGGGAGTTCGCCGCCGGCCTCCTTCCCGACTACATGGTCCCGGCGGCGGTGGTCCCGCTGGAGGCGCTGCCGCTCACGCCGAGCGGCAAGGTCGACCGTGCCGCGCTGCCCGCGCCCGACTTCGCGGGAACCGTCGAGGGACGCGCCCCGCGTACGCCGGTGGAAGAGGCCCTCTGCGAGCTGTTCGCCGACGTCCTGAACCTGGAGAGGGCCGGCGCGGAGGACAGCTTCTTCGACCTCGGCGGCGACTCCATCATGTCCATGCAGCTCGTCGCCCGCGCCCGCCGCGCCGGCGTGGTCATCACCGCCCAGGACGTCTTCGAGCACCGGACCCCCGCCGGAATCGCCGCCGTCGCCGAGAGCGACCTGGCCGCGAGCCCGCGAGAGGAGGAGGCCGGCGACGAGGCGGGCCGGGTACCGCTGACCCCGGTCATCCGCAGGCGGGCCGAACGAGGCGGCGTGGCCGGCCTCGTGGGCCGGTTCTCGCAGTCGATGCTGGTCAGGGCGCCGGCCGGGCTGGACGCCGACCGGCTGACGGCGGCGGTCCAGGCCGTGGTGGACCGCCACGACGTCCTGCGGGCACGCCTGGTCTGCCCCGACGAGAGGGATCCGGCGTCATGGCGGCTGGAGTTCGGTTCACCCGCCGCCGACGCGACGCTCGTGAAGCGCGTCGAGGCGGACGCGGACGTACGGCAACTGGGCCGCGAGGCCGCGGACCGGCTGGACCCGCGCGCGGGCGTGATGCTCCAGGTCGTCTGGCTGGACCGCGGTTCGGACGAGGCGGGCCGGCTGCTGATCGTGGCCCATCACGCGGTCGTGGACGGGGTGTCGTGGCGGGTGCTGCTGCCGGACCTGGCGGCGGCGTACGCCGGCGCGGAGCCGGAGCCGGCCGGGACCTCGTTCGCGCGGTGGGCGCGGTCGCTGGCCGCGTCGGCCGGGGAGCGGGCGGCGGAACTCCCGCTCTGGGAGGCGGTCCTGCGGGACGGCGAGCCGGCGCTCACGCACCGGCCCCTGGACCCCGCCCGTGACACGGCGGAGAGCATGCGGCGGCTGTCGCTCTCGCTGCCGCCGGAGGTGACCGAGGCGCTGCTCACGAGCGTTCCCGCGGCGTACCACGCCGGGATCGACGACGTACTGCTGGCCGGGCTCACCGGCGCGGTCACCGAGTGGCGCGGCCCCGGGCCGGTGCTGGTGGACGTGGAGGGTCACGGCCGCGAGCCGCTGACACCCGGCATGGACCTGTCCCGTACGGTCGGCTGGTTCACCAGCGTCCATCCGGTCCGGCTGGAGGCGGGGACGGGCCAGGCCGCCGGCTCGCTGATCAAGCGGGTCAAGGAGCAGCTGCGCGCGGTCCCCGGCGACGGCCTCGGCTACGGGCTCCTGCGCTACCTCACCGGGGCCGGCGCCCTGGCCACGCTGCCGGCGCCGCAGATCGGCTTCAACTACCTCGGCCGGTTCGGCGGCGGGTCGGACGACGCGGAGGACTGGGCCCCCGTCGGCACGGACGTGCTGGCCGGAGAGGTGGACGCGACCATGCCGGCCGCGCACGCGCTGGAGGCCGGTGGGCTGGTCCGTGACGGTGCGGACGGTCCGGAGTTGAGCCTGTCGCTGTCGTGGCCGGGGGAGTTGTTCGAGGAGGTGTCGGTTCGCGCGCTGGGGGAGGCGTGGGCGGCGATGCTGGCCGGTCTGGCCGTGCATGGTGGTGGTGGGTTCACGCCGTCGGACTTCCCGCTCGTCGCGCTGGAGCAGGCGCAGGTGGAGGAGCTGGAGTCGATGCAGCCGGGGCTGGCCGAGATCTGGCCGCTCTCGCCGCTGCAGGAGGGACTGCTGTTCCACGCCGTCTACGACGAGGACGCCGTGGACGTCTACTCCGGCCAGGGCGTCCTGGACCTGACCGGCCCGCTGGACGCAGGGGCGCTGCGGGCGTCGGGGCAGGCGCTGCTGGACCGGCACGCGAATCTGCGGGCGGGGTTCCACCAGGTCGCGGGGCCGGCTCAGCCGGTCCAGGTGATCCCGGCCGGGGTCGAGCTGCCCTGGCGCGAGGCCGACCTGTCGGGCCTGTCCGCGGACGCGGCACTGGCCGAGGCCGAGCGCCTGGCGGCGGAGGAGCTGGGCCGCCGGTTCGATCCGGCGGTGCCGCCGTTGTTGCGGTTCCTGCTGATCCGTTTCGGTGCGGAGCATCACCGGCTGGTGATGACGAACCATCACATCTTGATGGACGGGTGGTCGCTGCCGGTGCTGATGCGTGAGCTGTCGGCGGTCTACGGCACCGGCGGCGACCACTCCGGCCTGCCTCCGGCGGCCCCGTACCGCGACTACCTGGCCTGGCTCGGCCGTCAGGACCGCGAGGCCGCGCGTACGGCCTGGCGCGAAGAGCTCGCCGGGCTGGACGAGGCCACGCTCGTCGCCGAGGCCAAGACGGCGCGCAGCCCCGTCGTGCCCGAATGGGTCGAGGCCGAGACGAGCCGCGAGCTCACCGCCGCGCTCCGGACGCTGGCGCGCGAACGCGACCTGACCGTCAACACGCTCGTCCAGGCCGCCTGGGCGCTCCTCGTCGGGCGGCTCACCGGCCGCGACGACGTCGTCTTCGGCGCGGTGGTGGCCGGCCGCCCGCCCGAGCTGCCCGGCATCGAGGACATGCTCGGCCTCTTCATCAACACCGTGCCCGTACGGGTGCGGCTGGACCCCGCGCAGCCCGTACGCCGGATGCTGACCGACCTGCAGGCCCGGCAGGCGGCGCTGATGGCCCACCAGCACCTCGGTCTCCCCGAGATCCAGCGGCTGGCCGGGGCCGGCGCGTCGTTCGACACGCTCGTCGCGTACGAGAGCTACCCGTTCGACCCGGCGGGCGTCTCGTCGTCCGCTGGCGGACGCAGCCTGCAGATCACCCCGGCGGGCGGCCGTGACGCGACCCACTACCCGCTCACGCTGGCCGTGGGGCCCGGCGAGGACCACCTGCTGCTCCGGCTGGCGTACCGCCCCGACGAGTCCGACCGGCCCAGTGCCGAGCGCCTCGTGGAACGCCTGCTGCGCGTGCTGGAGACCGTGGCGGACGACCCCGACATACGGGTGGGCCGGGTGGAGATCCTCGACGACGCCGAACGGCGGCTGGTCGTGGAGGAGTGGAACCGGACCGCGGTGGAGGTCGCGTCGCGGACGATGCCGGAGCTGTTCGAGGCGCGGGCGGCCGCGACCCCGGACGCCGTCGCGGTGACGTTCGAGGACCAGGCGCTGACCTACGCGGAGCTGGAGGCGGCGGCGAACCGGCTGGCCTGGTACCTGACCGGACGGGGCGTCGGGCCGGAGCTGACGGTGGCGGTGGCGCTGCCGCGCTCGGCCGAGCTGGTGGTGGCGCTGCTGGCGGTGGCCAAGACGGGCGCGGCGTACGTGCCGATCGATCCGGACTATCCGGCGGCGCGGGTGGAGTTCATGCTCGCCGACGCGGCCCCGGTCTGCCTCGTGACGACGGTGGCCCTCGCCGTACGCCTGCCGGGCCGGGTCCCGCCGGTGGCGCTGGACGACCCGGCGACGGCCGAGGCGCTGGCGCTCTTCCCGGAGCGGGCGCTGCGGGACGGCGACCGGCCGGCCCCGCTGCGTCCCGCGCATCCGGCGTACGTGATCTACACCTCCGGTTCGACCGGGACGCCGAAGGGCGTGCTGGTCCCGCATCGGAACGTGGTGAGCCTGGTCGAGTCGGCCGGACGGCGGTTCGACCTCGGCGCCGGTGACGTGTGGAGCCTGTTCCACTCCTACGCGTTCGACTTCTCGGTCTGGGAGCTGTGGGGCGCGCTGCTGCTCGGCGGCCGCGTCGTGGTGGTGCCGCACGCGGTGAGCCGGTCGCCACGGGAGTTCCTCGGGCTGCTGGCACAGGAGAACGTGACGGTCCTCAGCCAGACGCCGTCGGCGTTCTACCAGCTCATGCAGGCCGACGAGGAGAGCCCCGCCGAGGCGGCGCTGCGGTACGTGGTGTTCGGCGGTGAGGCCCTGGAGCCGGCCCGGCTCCGCGAGTGGTACGAGCGGCACCCGGCTCCGGTGCTGGTCAACATGTACGGCATCACCGAGACCACCGTGCACGTCACGTACGTGCCGCTGGACCGCGACGACGTCGGCAGCGTGGTGGGACGGCCGCTGCCCAACACGAAGGTCTTCGTCCTGGACGCCTCCCTGCGGCCGGTGCCTCCAGGCGTGGTCGGGGAGATGTACGTGGCCGGGGCCGGGCTCGCGCGCGGCTACGGCAACCGGCGTGCCCTGACGGGGGAGCGGTTCGTCGCCTGCCCGTTCGGCGCCGGTGAGCGGATGTACCGTACCGGCGACCTGGCGCGCTGGAACGACGACGGCGAACTCGTCTTCGCGGGCCGTGCCGACGCGCAGGTGAAGATCCGCGGGTTCCGGGTCGAGCCCGGCGAGGTCGAGGCCGCCCTGGCGGGCCACCCGAGTGTCGGGCAGGTCGCGGTCATCGCCCGGCCGGACCGGCGGCAACTCGTCGCCTACGTCGTCCCGGCCGCCGGCGCGGAACCGGACCCGGCGGTGCTGCGGAACTTCGCGGCACGGCTGCTGCCCGAGTACATGGTCCCGGCCGCGTTCGTGCCGCTGCCGGAGCTGCCGCGCACGCCGAGCGGCAAGCTCGACCGGGCCGCGCTCCCGGCCCCCGACTTCGCCGGTCTCGCGACGGACCGCGAGCCCCGTACGCCGGTCGAGGCCCTGCTGTGCGAGATGTTCGCCGAGGTGCTGAACCTGCGGCGGGTCGGCGCCGAGGACGGTTTCTTCGACCTCGGCGGCGACTCGATCATGTCGATGCAGCTCGTCGCCCGCGCCCGCGGGGCCGGCGTCGTCATCACGCCGCGGCAGGTGTTCGAGCGGAAGACGCCCGCCGCCCTGGCGGCCGTGGCGGGCGGCGAGCCGGCGTCCACGCCGGCCGAAGAGACGGACGGCGGTGGCGGGCCGGTGCCGCTGCTTCCGGTGATGCGCTGGATGGCCGACCGCGCCGGCGTCGCCGGGCTGTCGGGCCGGTTCTCCCAGTCGATGGTGGTGTCCGCGCCGGCCGGGCTGGACGCCTACCGGCTGACCTCGGCGATCCAGACCCTGGTCGACCACCACGACGTCCTGCGGGCACGGCTGGTCTGCCCCGACGAGAGCGACCCCTCTTCATGGCGGCTCGACCTCGGTACCGCCGGCGTCGACGCGGCCGGCCTGATCCGGCGCGTGGACACGGAGGAGGCGCCGGAGTGGCGCGAGGCCGCGGACCGGCTGGACCCGCGCGCCAGGGTCATGCTCCAGGTGGTCTGGCTGGATCGCGGACCGGACGAGGCGGGCCGGCTGCTGATCGCGGTGCACCACCTGGCGGTGGACGGGGTGTCGTGGCGGGTGCTGCTGCCGGACCTGGCGGCGGCGTACGCCGGGGCGGAGCTTGAACCGGTCGGGACCTCGTTCGGCCGGTGGGCGCGGTCGCTCGCCGCCCAGGCCGGGGAGCGGGCGGTGGAGCTGCCGCTCTGGGAGCGCATCCTCCAGGACGACGAACCGGCGCTCGCGGACCGTCCGCTGGACCCGGCGCGGGACACGGCGGCGAGCATGCGGCCGGTCTCGGTACCGGTGCCGCCGGAGGTGACCGAGGCGCTGCTGACGAGCGTTCCCGCGGCGTTCCACGCCGGGATCGACGACGTGCTGCTGGCCGGGCTGGCCGCGGCGGTGGCCGAGTGGCGCGGCCCCGGACCGGTGCTCGTGGACGTCGAAGGCCACGGCCGCGAGCCGCTGACGCCCGGCATGGACCTGTCACGTACGGCCGGCTGGTTCACGAGCATCCACCCGGTCCGGCTGGACCCGGGAGCGGCCGACCCCGCGCTCGTACGGTCCGGCGAGGCGGCCGGACACCTGATCAAGAGGGTCAAGGAGCAGGTGCGCGCCGTCCCTGGCGACGGGCTGGGTTACGGGCTGTTGCGTTACCTCAACCCGGCCACGGCTCCCGCGCTCGCGGCGCTGCCGGCGCCGCAGATCGGCTTCAACTACCTCGGCCGGTTCACCACGGCCGGCGACGACCGGCCGGGGGACTGGGAGCAGATCCGGCTCGGCGGCGACGGCGACGCCGGCCTGCCGGTCGCACACGTCCTCGAGGCGAGCGGCATCGTACGCGACGGCGCGAACGGCCTGGAGCTCACCGTGTCACTGGCCGCGCCCGCACACCTCCTCGACGAGGCCACGGTCCGTGGGCTGGCCGAGGCGTGGGCGGCGATGCTCGCCGGGCTGGCGGCGCACGGCGCGGGTGGGTTCACTCCGTCGGACTTCGGGTTGGTGGCGCTGGACCAGACGCAGGTGGAGGAGCTGGAGTCGGCGCAGCCCGGGCTGGCCGATGTGTGGCCGCTGTCGCCGTTGCAGGAAGGGCTGCTCTTCCACGCCGTCTACGACGAGGACGCCGTCGACGCGTACGTCGTCCAGCACGCCCTCGACCTGGACGGACCGCTCGACATCGGGCTGCTGAAGGCCGCCGGGCAGGCCATCCTGGACCGCCACCCCAACCTGCGCGCCGGATACCAGCAGGTCGCCGGCCTGGAACAGCCGGTCCAGGTGATCCCCGCGCGGGTCACGCTCCCCTGGCGGGAGGTCGACGCCTCCGGCGGGGAGGCCGAGGCCGTACGGCTCACCGCCGAGGAGCTGCGACGGCGCTTCGATCCGGCGGTACCGCCGCTCTTGCGGTTCCTGCTGATCCGCTTCGGCGCGGAACGCCACCGCCTGGTGATCACGAACTACCACATCCTGATGGACGGCTGGTCGCTGCCCGTGCTCATGCGCGAGCTGTTCACCGTCTACCGCGCCGGCGGCGACGCGAGCGGGCTGCCGCCGGCGGCGCCGTACCGCGACTACCTGGCCTGGCTCGTGCGCCAGGACCCGGAGCGGGCACGCGCCGCGTGGCGGGAGGAACTCGCCGGAGCCGACGAGCCGACCCTCGTCGCGGCGGCCGACGACGGCCGCACGCCCGTGGTGCCCGAACGGGTACGGGCGGCGCTCGGCGCCGACCTGACCGCCGCCCTGCGGACGCTCGCCCGCGAGCGCGACCTGACGGTCAACACCGTGATCCAGGGCGCGTGGGCGATGCTGGTCAGCCGCCTCGCCGGCCGGTCCGACGTCGTGTTCGGCGCGGTCGTCGCGGGCCGCCCGCCGGAGCTGCCGGGCATCGAGGACATGCTCGGCCTGTTCGTCAACACCGTGCCGGTACGGGTACGACTGGACCCGTACCGGCCGGTCACGCAGGTGCTGACCGACCTGCAGTCCCGCCAGTCGGCACTGATGGACCACCAGTACCTCGGGCTCGCCGAGGTCCAGAGACTGGCCGGGCCGGGCGCGGTCTTCGACACGATGATCGCGTACGAGAACTACCCGGGTGACCCGGCCGGAGTGCCGGCGCCCGAGGACGGCCGCGGCCTGAGGATCACGCCGGCGGGCGGCCGCGAGGCGACCCACTACCCGCTGACGCTCGCGGTCGGGCCGGACGGCGACCGGCTGCGCCTCCGGCTCACGTACCGGCCCGACGTGTTCGACCAGGAGACCGCCGAGCGGCTGGTCGAGCGGCTCATCCGGGTGCTCGACGCGATCGCGGCCGAGCCCGGCGTACCCGTCGGCCACGTGGGCGTACTGGACGCGGCCGAACACCGGCGGGTGGTCGAGGAGTGGAATCGTACGGCGGTGCCGGTTTCTGGTCGGTCGGTGCCGGAGGTGTTCGCGGCGCGGGTCGCGGAGTCTCCCGGGGCTCCGGCGTTGGTCTTCGGGGATTCGGTGCTGAGTTTCGCCGGGCTGGACGTGGTGTCGGGCCGGGTCGCCGGTGCTTTGGCCGATGCCGGGGTACGGCGCGGTGACCGGGTTGGTGTGTTGCTGGAGCGGTCGGTCGAGCTTCCGGTCGTGCTGCTCGGTGTGGTGAAGGCCGGGGCTGCGTACGTGCCGGTGGATCCGGAGTGGCCCGCCGAGCGGGTACGGCTGGTGCTGGCCGGTGTCGACCTGGTCGTGGCGGACCGCGAGCTCCCGGAGACGCGGGTCCTTCCGGTCGCGGACGTGCTGGACGGCACGCCGCGTGAGACCGTCCCGGTGGGGCCGGACGACGTGGCGTACGTGATGTACACCTCGGGTTCGACCGGGGTGCCGAAGGGCGTCGCGGTCACGCATCGCGGCGTGATCGGGCTCGCCGCCGACCGCTCGTGGTCCGCGCGTCATGAGCGGGTGCTGTTCCACGCGCCGTACGCCTTCGACGCGTCGACGTGGGAGCTGTGGGTGCCGTTGCTGGCGGGTGGCCGGGTGACGATCGCCCCGCCCGGTCAGATGGACGCGGCGAAACTGCGCGAGCTGATGGCGGGCGGTGACCTGAGCGCCGTGCACGTGACGGCCGGGCTGTTCGCCGTGATGGCGGAGGAGTCGCCCGAGTGTTTCGCCGGGCTGGCCGAGGTGGTCACGGGCGGGGATGCGGTGAGTGTGGCGGCGGTGGCCAGGGTCGCCGAGGCCTGTCCCGAGACCGCGGTGCGTCAGATGTACGGCCCGACGGAGATCACGGTGGCCGCGACGACGTACGCGGTCGAGCCCGGACGCCAGGTCCCGGCGGTGCTGCCGATCGGCCCGCCACTGGACAACACCCGTGTCTACGTTCTGGACGGTTTCTTACAGCCGGTGCCGCCGGGTGTGACGGGCGAGTTGTACGTCGCGGGTACGGGCCTGGCCCGCGGTTATGCCGACCGTCCGGCGCTTACTGGCGAGCGGTTCGTGGCCTGTCCGTTCGACACGGCTGAGCGTATGTACCGGACCGGTGACCTGGCCCGCTGGACCCCGGACGGGCACCTGGTCTTCGCCGGTCGTGCGGACGTGCAGGTGAAGATCCGCGGGTTCCGGATCGAGCCGGGTGAGATCGAGACGGTTCTGTCGGGTCACGAGAGCGTCGGCCAGGTCGCCGTCATCGCCAGAGAAGACGAGCCGGGACAGAAACAGCTCGTCGCCTACGTCGTCCCCGCCGCCGACGGCGCGGTCGACGGAGCCGTGCTGCGGGAGTTCGCCGCGAGTCTGCTGCCCGACCACATGGTCCCGGCGGCGGTCGTGCCGATGGAGGCGCTGCCGCTCACGCCCAGCGCCAAGCTGGACCGCGCCGCGCTCCCCGCCCCCGACTTCGCCGGCCTGGCCGGCGAACGCGAGCCGCGTACGCCGGTGGAGGAGGCGCTGTGTGAGCTGTTCGCCGAGGTGTTGAAGCTGGAGAAGGTCGGCGCTGACGGCAACTTCTTCGACCTCGGCGGTGACTCCATCATGTCGATGCAGCTCGTCGCCCGTGCCCGCCGCGTCGGCGTGGTCATCAGCGCTCAGGACGTCTTCGAGCACAAGACCCCCGCCGACCTGGCCACCGTCGCCGGTGGCGAACTGGCGGCGGCGGCCGGGTCGGACGCGGTCAGCGAGGCGCCGCTGCTCCCCGCGATGCGCTGGGTCGCCGACCGTACGGGCCCGGCCGGGCTGTCCGGCCGGTTCTCGCAGTCGGCCCTCGTCTCGACGCCTCCCGGGCTGGAGACCGGACGGCTCGCCGCCGCGCTCCAGGCCGTCGTCGACCACCATGGAGTGCTGCGCGCCCGCCTGGACTGCCCCGACGAGCGGGACCCGGCGTCGTGGCGGCTGCGCCCGGCCGCGGCCGGCGTCAAGGTCGACGGGGCGGTACGCCGGGTCGACGCGAGCGGCCTGGACGACGAGGCCCTGACCGCCCTGGTACGGCTCCAGGGCCGCGAGGCCGCGGATCGGCTGAACGCGCGCGGGGGCGTGATGGTCCAGGTGGTCTGGCTGGACCGGGGCCCGGATGAGGCGGGGCGGCTGCTGGTGGTGGCGCACCACCTGGTCGTGGACGGCGTGTCGTGGCGCGTGCTGGTCCCGGACCTCGCCGCGGCGTACGCGACGCTGTCGGACGGGCGGCCCGTGAAGCTGGAGCCGGTCGGCACCTCGTTCGGCTGGTGGGCCCGGCTGCTCGCCACGCAGGCCGAGGACCCGAACCGCGTGGCGGAGCTCCCGCTCTGGGAGCGGACGCTGGCCGGCGGCGACGCGCCGCTGGCGGACCGGCCGCTGGACCCGGCGCGCGACACCGCCGCGAGCATGCGGCGAATCTCGTTGGCCGTACCCGCCGGCCTCACCGAGGCGCTGCTGACCGGCGTCCCGTCCGTCTTCCACGCCGGGATCGGCGACGTGCTGCTCGCCGGCCTGGCCGCGGCCGTGGCCGGGTGGCGCGGCGCGCCGGGACCGGTGCTGGTGGACGTCGAGGGGCACGGCCGTGAGCCGCTCGCCGCCGACGTCGACCTGTCCCGTACGGTCGGCTGGTTCACCAGCGTGTACCCGGTCCGGCTCGACCCGGGCGACGCGCCGTTCGATCAGGTGAGCGCGGGCGGCGCGGCGGCGGGCGCGCTGATCGGGCGGACCAAGGAGCAGCTCCGCGCGGTCCCCGCCGACGGCCTGGGCTACGGCATGCTGCGCTACCTCAACGCCGCGACCGCGCCCGCCCTGGCGGCCCTGGCCACGCCGCAGATCGGCTTCAACTACCTGGGCCGGTTCGGCGGCGGGCCCCACACCGGAACCCGGACCGGCGCCCGGCCGGCCGAGTGGCGGCAGCTCGGCCTGGGCGGCGACGGCGACGAGGACATGCCGGCCACGCACGTCATCGAGGCCGGCGGGGTCGTACGGGACGGCCCGGACGGTCCCGAGCTGAGCGTGTCGCTGTCGTGGCCGAGGCACCTCCTCGACGAGACCTCCGTACGCGACCTGGCCGATCGCTGGCTGGCGGTGCTCACCGGCCTGGCCGGGCACGCCGCCGAACCCGACGCCGGCGGTCACACGCCCTCCGACTTCCCGCTGCTGGCGCTGGACCAGGACCACATCGAGGAGTTCGAGCAGATGGCGACGGAGATCGAGAAGGGCGAGCAGGTATGAGGCGCTCGGCACTGACAGAGGTCTGGCCGCTGTCGCCGCTGCAGGAAGGGTTGCTCTTCCACGCCCTGTTCGACGAGGAGGCCCCGGACGTCTACGCCTCGCAGCGCGTCCTGAAGCTGGAGGGGCCGCTGGACGCGGCCGTCCTGCGGGCGTCGGCCCAGGCGCTGCTGGACCGGCACCCCAACCTGCGCGCCGGGTTCCGCCAGCCCGCCGGGATGGACCAGCCCGTCCAGGTGATCGCCGGGCGCGTCGTAGTGCCCTGGCAGGAAGCGGACGTGTCCGGCCTGGCGGAGGAGGAGGCCGCGGACGAGGCGGCGCGGCTCGCCGTGGGCGAGCTGGAGCGGCGGTTCGATCCGGCCGCGCCGCCGCTGCTGCGGTTCCTGCTGATCCGCTTCGGCGCGGAGCATCACCGCCTCGTGATCAGCAGCCATCACATCCTGATGGACGGCTGGTCGCTGCCGATCCTGACGCGCGAACTCTCGGCCGTCTACGCGGCCGGGGGGCAGGCCGGCGGGCTGCCGACGGTCGCGCCGTACCGCGACTACCTGTCCTGGCTGGGCCGCCAGGACAGGGAGGCCGCCCGCGCCGCGTGGAGGGACGAGCTCGCCGGCGCGGCGGAGCCGACCCTCGTCGCGGCCCCCGACCCGACGCGGGCGCCGATGGTGCCGGACCGGATGCGGCTGATCCTGACCGACCGGCTGACGACGGACCTGCGGGCGCTGGCGCGCGAGCGTGACCTGACGCTGAACACGGTGGTCCAGTGCGCGTGGGCGATGCTGGTGGGCCAGCTCGCGGGACGCTCGGACGTGGTCTTCGGCGCGGTCGTGGCGGGCCGCCCGCCGGAGCTGCCCGGCGTCGAGCGCATGCTCGGGCTCTTCGCGAACACGGTGCCCGTACGCGTGCGGCTGGACCCGGCGCGGCCGGTCATCGAGGTGCTGGCGGAGCTCCAGGCCCGCCAGGCCGCGCTGATGCACCATCAGTACCTCGGGCTGGCGGAGATCCAGCGGCTGGCCGGTCCGGGCGCGGTCTTCGACACCCTGCTGGCGTATGAGAACTACCCCCGCGACCCGGCGACGATGGCCGCGCCCGACGGGGACGAGCTGCGGATCAGCCCGGCGGGCAGCCGGGACTCCGGCCACTATCCGCTGAACCTCGTCGTCGGCCCCGGCGGCGACCGGCTGCGGCTGCTCCTCGGCCACCGGCCGGACGTGCTCGACCGGCCCGCGGCCGAGCGGTTGCTCAAGCGTCTGGTACGGCTGCTGGAGAGCCTGGTCGCCGACCCGGCGATCCCGGTCGGCCGGGTGAACCTTCTGGACGGAGACGAGCGCCGGCTCGTGGTCGGCGACTTCAACCGGACGTACGCCCCGCGCCCCGGGCGGACGCTGCCGGAGCTGTTCGAGGCGCGCGTGGCCGGGAGCCCGGACGCGGTCGCGCTCGTCGCGGAGGACACGGCCCTGACGTACGCGGAGCTGGACGCGGCGGCGAACCGGCTGGCCTGGCACCTCATCGAGCGCGGCGTGGGCCCGGAACGGCTGGTCGCGGTCGCGGTGCCGCGCTCCGCCGCGATGGTCGTGGCGGTGCTGGCCGTGCTGAAGGCGGGGGCGGGGTTCGTCCCGGTGGACCCGGAGTACCCGGCGCCGCGGGTCGCCTTCATGCTGGCCGACTCGGATCCGGCCTGTGTGCTCACCACGGCCGGGACCGCGCCGTCCCTGCCGGAGGACGAGGTGCCGCGGGTCCTGCTGGACGACCCGGCGACCGTGCGGGCGCTGGCGGAAGGTCCGGACCGCGCTCCGGGCGACGGTGACCGGACGGTGCCGCTGACCGCGCGGCACCCGGCGTATGTGATCTACACCTCGGGCTCGACCGGGACGCCGAAGGGCGTCGTCGTCGGCCACGGAGGCGTGGAGAACCTGGTGTCCGGGCAGAGCGCCGGTTTCGGCGTGGGGCCGGGTGCGCGGGTGCTGCAGTTCGCCTCGCTCAGCTTCGACGCCGCCGTGTCCGAACTATGCGTGACGCTGCTGTCCGGGGCGGCCCTGGTCGTGGTGGGCGCGGAGCGCCGGGAGGCACTGGCCGGGGTGGTCGGGGAGTTCGGCGTCTCGCACGTGACGCTGCCCCCGGCGGTGCTCGCCGTGCTCCCCGAGGGTGAGCTGGACGGCGTGGGCACGGTCGTGGTGGCGGGCGAGGTCTGCCCGCCGGCGCTCGTCGGGCGCTGGTCGACGGGGCGGTGGCTGATCAACGCGTACGGCCCGACCGAGGCGACGGTGTGCGCGGCGATGACCGGCCCGCTCGGCGACCGTGACCTCGCGGGCGGGGCGGTGCCGATCGGCCGCCCGCTGGCAGGCGTCCAGGCGTTCGTCCTGGACGGCTTCTTACGGCCGGTGCCTCCTGAGGTGACGGGTGAGCTGTACGTGTCCGGGGAGGGTCTGGCGCGCGGCTACCGTGACCGGCCGGGGCTGACCGGTGAGCGTTTCGTCGCCTCGCCGTTCGGTCATCCGGGCGAGCGCATGTACCGGACCGGCGACCTGGCCCGGTGGACGGCCGACGGGCGGCTGGTCTTCGCCGGGCGCGCCGACGGCCAGGTCAAGGTGCGCGGGTTCCGCGTGGAGCCGGGGGAGATCGAGGCGGTGCTGGCCACTCATCCCACGGTCGAGCAGGTCGCGGTCGTCGCCCGGGAGGACCAGCCCGGGCAGAGGCGGCTCGTCGCCTACGTCGTCCCCGCCGGCGGCGCCGTCGACGGCGCGGTGCTGCGGGAGTTCACCGCCGGGTTGCTGCCCGAGTACATGGTGCCCGCCGCCGTCGTCTCCCTGATGACGCTTCCGCTGACCCCCAGCGGGAAGCTGGACCGGGCCGCCCTGCCCGCCCCCGACCTCGCCGGTCCGTCCGCCGGGCGGGAGGCGCGCACGCCCGTGGAGGAGGTGCTCTGCGGGCTGTTCGCCGAGGTCCTGGGCCTGGACCGCGTCGGGCCCGACGACGGTTTCTTCGACCTCGGCGGCGACTCGCTGCTGGGCATGCGGCTGATCGCCCGGATCCGGGCGGTCCTCGACACCGAGACGAGCATCCGCGCGCTGTTCGCGGCCGCGACGCCGGCGGGCGTGGCGCGCCTGGTGGGTGGCGGCGGCAAGCCGCGCGCGGCGCTGGTCCCGGCGGTCCGTCCCGGTGTGGTGCCGCTGTCGTTCGGGCAGTCGCGCATGTGGTTCCTCAACCGTCTCGACGGCGGCCAGGCCGCGTACAACGTGCCGCTGGCCCTGCGGCTCGGCGGCGCGCTGGACCGCGAGGCGCTCGGCGCGGCGCTGGCGGACGTCGCGCGGCGGCACGAGAGCCTGCGCACGATCTACCCCGACACCGACGGCGTGCCGCGCCAGGAGATCGTGGACGCGGCGCCGGAACTGGTCGTCGTCGACACCGACGAGGAGCACCTGGCCGGGCTGGTCGCGGCCGAGTCCGGCCGCGGTTTCGACGTGAGCCGCGAACTCCCGCTGCGCGCCCGGCTCTTCGCCCTCGGGCCGGATGAGCACGTCCTCATGGTCGTCGCGCACCACATCGCGGCGGACGGCTGGTCGATGGGCGTGTTCACCCGCGACCTGTCGGCGGCGTACGAGGCCCGGCAGGCGGGACGGTCCCCGGAGCAGGCGCCGCCGCGGGTCCAGTACGCCGACTTCGCGATCTGGCAGCGGGAGATCCTGGGCCGCGAGGAGGACGCCGGCAGCCTGATCAGCGCCCAGCTCGCCCATTGGCGGCAGGCCTTGGCGGAGCTCCCCGCCGAGCTGACGCTTCCGGTGGACCGCCCGCGCCCGGCGGTGGCGACCTTCACGGGCGGATCCGTGCCGGTACGCGTGGGCGCGGACGTGCACGCCGGGCTGGCCGGCATCGCCCGTGCGCAGCGGGCGACCCTGTTCATGGTGGTGCAGGCGGCGATCGGTGCGTTGTTGTCGCGGCTGGGTGCGGGTGAGGATGTTCCGATCGGTACCGCGATCGCGGGTCGTGGTGACGCGGCGCTGGATGATCTGGTGGGGTTCTTCGTGAACACGCTGGTGCTGCGCACGGACGTGTCCGGGGATCCCTCGTTCGCCGACCTGGTGGCGCGGGTCCGCGAGACCGACCTGGCCGCGTACGCCCACCAGGACGTGCCGTTCGAACGGCTGGTCGACGAGCTCGGCCCCGAGCGGTCCCTGGCCCGCCACCCGCTGTTCCAGGTCAATCTCACCTTCCAGAACGCACCGAAGGGGCCGGCGTGGGAGCTGCCCGGCCTGACCGTACGGCCGGAGCGCGGGGGCACCCGCGCGGCGAAGTTCGACCTGTCCTTCGACCTGGCCGAACGCCGCGACGGCGACGGAACGCCCGGGGGCATCGACGGCGTCATCGGCTACGCCGCCGACCTGTTCGACCGCGCGACCGCCGAGCGCCTCGCCGAACGGCTCGTGCGGGTCCTGGAGGCGGTGACGGCCGACCCGAGGATCACCGTCAGCCAGGTCGGCGTCCTCGACGACACCGAGCGGCGCCAGGTCGTCCAGGAGTGGAACCGCACGCGGACGCCCGTCTCCTCCCGCACGATGCCGGAGCTCTTCGAGGCGCGCGCGGCGGAGCGCCCGGACGCGCCGGCGCTGACGTTCGAGGACACGACGCTCACCTACGCGGAGCTGGACGCGGCGGCGAACCGCCTGGCCCGGCACCTCATCGAACGGGGAGCGGGGCCGGAACGCCTGGTCGCGGTGGCGCTGCCGCGCTCGGCGGAGCTGGTCGTCGCGCTGCTGGCGGTCCTCAAGTCCGGCGCGGGCTACCTGCCGATCGACCCGGACTATCCGGCGGCGCGGGTGGAGTTCATGCTCGCCGACGCGCGTCCGGCATGCGTCGTCACCACGGCGGAGGTGGCGGGGGCGCTGCCGGACGGAGTGGCGCGCGTGACGCTCGACGACCCGGCGCTCGCACAGACGCCCTCCGGCCACGCGCCCGCCGACGCGGGCCGGACCGTCCCGCTGAACGGCGCCCACCCGGCGTACGTCATCTACACCTCGGGCTCGACCGGGACGCCCAAGGGCGTCGTCGTCCCGCACCGCAACGTCGTGAGCCTCATCGAGTCGGCCGGGCGGAGGTTCGGCCTCGGGACCGGCGACGTGTGGAGCCTCTTCCACTCCTGCGCCTTCGACTTCTCGGTCTGGGAGCTGTGGGGCGCGCTGCTCCTGGGCGGCCGCGTCGTCGTGGTCCCGCAGGCGGTGAGCCGCTCCCCGCAGGAATTCCTGGCCCTGCTCGCCGAGGCCCGGGTGACGGTCGCGAGCCAGACGCCGTCGGCGTTCTACCAGCTCATGCAGGCCGACAAGGACGCTCCGGCGGACCTGGCGCTGCGCTACGTGGTCTTCGGCGGCGAGGCGCTGGAGCCGGCCCGCCTGGCCGGCTGGCACGGCCGCCACACCGCCGTGCCGGTCAACATGTACGGGATCACCGAGACCACCGTGCACGTGACGCACGTGTCGCTCGGCCCCGGGCACACCGACGGCGGCAGCCTCGTGGGCGCTCCGCTGGGCAACACCCAGGTGTTCGTCCTGGACCGGTTCCTCCAGCCGGTGCCGCCCGGCGTGGTCGGGGAGATGTACGTGGCCGGGGCCGGGCTGGCACGCGGGTACGGGAACCGGCCGGCCCTCACGGGCGAGCGGTTCGTGGCCGGCCCGTTCGGCGGGCCCGGCGAGCGGATGTACCGTACGGGCGACCTGGCCCGCTGGACCTCCGGAGGCGAGCTCGTCTTCGCCGGCCGCGCCGACGCGCAGGTGAAGATCCGCGGCTTCCGCATCGAGCCGGGGGAGATCGAGGCGGCCCTCGCCGCTCACCCCGCCGTCGACCAGGTCGCGGTCGTCGTACGGGAGGACCGGCCCGGCCGGCGGCGGCTCGTCGCCTACGTGGTCCCGGCCTCCGGCGCGCCGGTCGACGCGGCGGAGCTGCGGAGCCACGCGGCCGGGGCGCTGCCGGAGTACATGGTCCCGGCCGCCGTGGTGCCGATGCCGGTGCTTCCGCTGACGCCCAGCGGCAAGCTCGACCGCGCGGCGCTGCCCGCGCCCGACTTCGCCGGCCTGGCGACGGGGCGCGAGCCGCGTACGCCGGTGGAGGCCGTGCTGTGCGCGCTGTTCGCCGAGGTGCTGGGCCTGGAGAAGGTCGGGGTCGACGACGGCTTCTTCGACCTGGGCGGCGACTCGATCATGTCGATGCAACTGGTCGCGCGGGCGCGCCGCGCCGGCGTGGTCATCACGCCGCGCCAGGTGTTCGAGCGCAAGACGCCCGCCGGTCTCGCGCTCGTCGCCGACGGCGACCCGGCCGGCGACGGCCCGGTGGGCTCGGCTCCCGTCGTGGGCGCGGTGCCGCTGCTCCCGGTGATGCGCTGGGTGGCCGAGCGGGCCGGGCTGACGGGCCGGTACTCTCAATCGCTGCTGGCCTCGGCCCCGGCCGGGATGGACCTCGGCCGGCTGACCGCGGCGGTCCAGGCCCTGACGGACCACCACCAGGCGCTCCAGGCCCGGCTGACCCGCCCCGACGAACAGGACACCGCCTCCTGGCGGCTGGAGCTCGGGACCGCGGGCGCCGGCGCGGCGGACCTGGTCCGGCGCGTGGACGCGGCGGACGCGGACGAGCAGGCGCTGGCCGGCCTGGTCTCGGCGCAG
Organism: Actinomadura sp. DC4; assembly: GCF_030406325.1. GTDB lineage: Bacteria > Actinomycetota > Actinomycetes > Streptosporangiales > Streptosporangiaceae > Actinoallomurus. Next base: position 197,790 of record NZ_JAUEQY010000018.1, read on the forward strand.
AAGCAGGCGGCGGCGGACCGGCTGGACCCCCCCGCCGGAGTGATGCTGCAGGTCGTGTGGCTGGACCGGGGCCCGGACGAGCCGGGCCGCGTGCTGATCGTGGCGCATCACCTGGTCGTGGACGGGGTGTCGTGGCGGGTGCTGCTGCCGGACCTTGCGGCGGCGTACGCCGGGGCGGAGCTGGAACCGGTCGGGACCTCGTTCGGCTGGTGGGCGCGTTCCCTCGCCGAACGCGCGGCGGACCCCGGCCTGACCTCCGAACTGCCGCTGTGGGAGCGGATGACGCGCGACGGAGGGCTCCCGCTCGCGGACCGCCCCCTGGACCCGGCGCGCGACACCGCCGCCGCGATGCGGCGCGTCTCGGTGACCGTGCCGCCGCGCGTGACCGAGAGGCTGCTCACCGGGGTCCCGGCGGCGTTCCACGCCGGGGCCGACGACGTGCTGCTGGCCGGGCTCGCCGCGGCGGTGACCGAGTGGCGCGGCCCCGGACCGGTGCTGGTCGACGTGGAGGGCCACGGCCGCGAGCCGTTCACGCCGGGCGTGGACCTGTCCCGTACGGTCGGCTGGTTCACCAGCGTGTACCCGATCCGGCTGGACACCGGCGAGACCGACCTCGCGCTCGTCCGGTCCGGCGAGGCGGCCGGGCATCTGATCAAGAGGGTCAAGGAGCAGGTGCGCGCGGTCCCCGGTGACGGGCTGGGTTACGGGCTGTTGCGTTACCTCAACCCGGCCACGGCTCCCGCGCTCGCGGCGCTGCCGGCGCCGCAGATCGGTTTCAACTACCTCGGCCGCGTCACCGCGGGCCGGTCCGGCGGCGGCTGGCGGCAGGTCGGGTTCGGCGGCGACGAGGAGTCCACCGTCGCGGTCCCGCACGCGATCGAGGCGATCGGGATCGCACGCGACGGCGCGGACGGCCTGGAGCTGAACCTGTCCCTGTCGTGGCCGGGCGAGCTGTTCGACGAGGCCACGGTCCGTGGGCTGGCCGAGGCGTGGGCGGCGATGCTCGCCGGGCTGGCGGCGCACGGCGCGGGTGGGTTCACTCCGTCGGACTTCGGGTTGGTGGCGCTGGATCAGACGCAGGTGGAGGAGCTGGAGTCGGCGCAGCCCGGGCTGGCGGACGTGTGGCCGCTGTCGCCGTTGCAGGAAGGGCTGCTCTTCCACGCCGTCTACGACGAGGAGGCGGCGGACGCGTACATGGTCCAGCGGTCCCTCGACCTGAACGGGCCGCTGGACCCCGCCGCGCTCCGCGCGGCCGGGCAGGCGCTGCTGGACCGGCACGCCAACCTGCGTGCGGGCTTCCAGCAGCTCGCCGGCCTCGACCAGCCGGTCCAGGTGATCCCCGGGCGGGTCGACCTGCCCTGGCGGGAGGCCGGCGCGGGCGGGGAGGCCGAGGCCGTACGGCTGGCCGCCGGCGAGCTGGAGCGCCGCTTCGACCCGGCGGTGCCGCCGCTGCTGCGGTTCCTGCTGATCCGCTTCGGCGCGGAACGCCACCGCCTGGTGATCACCATCCACCACATCCTGACCGACGGCTGGTCGCTGCCCGTGCTGATGCGCGAGCTGTTCGCCATCCTCCAGGCCGGCGGCGATCCGTCCGGGCTGCCGCCCGCCGCCCCGTACCGCGACTACCTGGCCTGGCTGGTGAGCCGGGGCCGCGAGACCGCGCGCGCGGCCTGGCGCGGCGAACTCGCCGGCGCGGACGAGCCGACCCTGGTCACGGTGCCCGACCCGGCACGCAGCCCCGTCGTGCCCGAGTATGTCGAGGTCGCGGCCGATGAGGACCTCACGGCGGCGCTGCGGGTGCTGGCGCGCGAGCGCGACCTGACGCTGAACACGGTCGTCCAGGGCGCCTGGGCGATGCTGGTCGGGCAGCTCGCCGGGCGCTCGGACGTCGTCTTCGGCGCCGTGGTCGCGGGCCGCCCGCCGGAGCTGCCGGGCATCGAGCAGATGCTCGGGCTGTTCGCCAACACGGTGCCCGTCCGCGTGCGGCTGGACCCGGCGCGGCCGGTCGCCGAGGTGCTGGCGGAGTCGCAGGCCCGCCAGGCCGCGCTGATGGACCACCAGTATCTCGGGCTGGCGGAGATCCAGCGGCTGGCCGGTCCGGGCGCGGTCTTCGACACGATCCTGGCGTACGAGAACTACCCCCGCGAGCCCGCCACGGTGGCCGCGCCGCGCGGGAACGACCTCGAGGTCAGCCGGGCCGGCAGCCGCGAGGCGGCCCACTACCCGCTCAGCCTCGCGGTCCTGCCCGGCCAGCGGCTGCGGCTCCGCTTGGACTTCCGCCCGGACCTGTACGACCGGCAGGCCGCCGAACGGCTGGCGCGGCGTCTCGTACGGGTCCTGGCGACCGTGGCCGCCGACCCGGGGATCCCGGCCGGCAAGGTGGACCTCCTCGACGAGGACGAGCGCCGGCGCGTCCTCGACGAGCGGGACCCCGCGCCGGTCTCCGCGCGGACGCTGCCCGAGCTGTTCGAGGCGCGCGTGGCCGGGAGCCCGGACGCGGTCGCGCTCGTCGCGGAGGACACGGCCCTGACGTACGCGGAGCTGGACGCGGCGGCGAACCGGCTGGCCTGGCACCTCATCGAGCGCGGCGTGGGCCCGGAACGGCTGGTCGCGGTCGCGGTGCCCCGCTCACCCGACATGGTGGTGGCGGTGCTGGCGGTGGCCAAGACCGGGGCCGGGTTCGTGCCCGTGGACCCGGACTACCCGGCCGCGCGGGTGGCGTTCATGCTGGCCGACGCCCGCCCGGCCTGCGTGGTCACCACCGCCGGGACCGCGCCGTCGCTGCCGGAGGACGGGGTGCCCCACGTGCTCCTGGACGACCCGGCCACCGCGTGGGCCCTGGCGGCACGCCCGGACCACGCCCCGGGCGACGGTGACCGGACGGTGCCGCTGACCGCGCGGCACCCGGCGTACGTGATCTACACCTCGGGCTCGACCGGGACGCCGAAGGGCGTCGTCGTGAGCCACCGGGGGATCGAGAGCCTGGTCACGAGCCAGAGCGCGGGTTTCGAGGTGGGGCCGGGTGCGCGGGTGCTGCAGTTCGCCTCCCTCAGCTTCGACGCCGCGGTCTCGGAGCTGTGCGTGACGCTGCTGTCCGGGGCGGCCCTGGTCGTGGTCGGCGCGGACCGGCAGGGGTCGCTGGCCGGGGTGGTCGGGGAGTTCGGCGTCTCACACGTGACGCTGCCGCCCGCCGTGCTCGCCGTACTGCCCGAAGGCGCCCTGGAGGGGGTCGGCACGGTCGTGGTCGCGGGCGAGGCCTGCCCACCGGCGCTCGTCGAGCGCTGGTCGCCCGGCCGCCGTCTCCTCAACGCCTACGGCCCGACCGAGGCGACCGTGTGCGTCGCCATGACCGGGCCGCTCGGGCCCGGCGGCGTCGTGCCGATCGGCCGCCCCATCGCGGGCACCCGCGCGTTCGTCCTGGACGGCTTCTTGCGTCCGGTGCCTCCTGAGGTGACGGGTGAGCTGTACGTGTCCGGGGAGGGTCTGGCGCGCGGCTACCGTGACCGGCCGGGGCTGACCGGTGAGCGTTTCGTCGCCTCGCCGTTCGGTCATCCGGGCGAGCGCATGTACCGGACCGGCGACCTGGCCCGGTGGACGTCGGACGGGCAACTGGTCTTCGCGGGACGCGCCGACGGCCAGGTGAAGATCCGCGGGTTCCGGGTCGAGCCGGGGGAGATCGAGGCGGTGCTGGCCACTCATCCCACGGTCGAGCAGGTCGCGGTCGTCGCCCGGGAGGACCAGCCCGGCCAGAAACAGCTCGTCGCCTACGTCGTCCCGGCCGTCGACGGCGCGGTGGACGGGACGGTGCTGCGGGAGTTCACCGCCGGGCTCCTGCCCGAGTACATGGTGCCGGCGGCGGTCGTGCCGATGGCCGCGCTTCCGCTGACCCCCAGCGGGAAGCTGGATCGGGTCGCGCTCCCGGCGCCCGACTTCGCCGGCCTGGTGACCGGCCGCGAGCCGCGTACGCCGGTGGAGGCCGTGCTGTGCGTGCTGTTCGCCGAGGTGCTGGGCCTGGAGAAGGTCGGGGTCGACGACGGCTTCTTCGACCTGGGCGGCGACTCGATCATGTCGATGCAGCTCGTGACGCGGGCCCGGCGCAAGGGCGTCGTCCTGACGCCGCGGCAGGTGTTCGAGCACAAGACGCCCGCGGGACTGGCCGCGCTGGCCGGCGGGCCGGCCGAGGCCACCGAGGCCGATGGGTCGGGCCCCGTCGTGGGCGACGTGCCGCTGATCCCGATCATGCGCTGGGTGGCCGACCGCGCCGGAGCGGCCGGGCTGTCGGGCCGGTTCTCGCAGTCGGCGCTGATGTCGGTGCCGGCCGGGTTGGACGACACCCTGCTCCGGTCCGCCGTACGGGCCGTGGCCGGCCACCACGAGGTGCTGCGGGCCCGGCTCGTCTGCCCCGACGAGGACGACACCGACTCCTGGCGGTTGAAGATCGCCGCCGACGCGGCGGACACCGGTCGCCTCGTACGCGGCGTGGACGCGGCGGGCCTGGACGACGACGCGCTGGCCGCGCTCGTCGCCGCCGAGGGCCGGGACGCGGCCGGCCGGCTCGACCCCCGGGACGGCGTGATGTTCCAGGTGGTCCGGCTGGACCGCGGCCCGGACCAGACGGGCCGGCTGCTGGTCGTCGTGCACCACCTCGCCGTGGACGGGGTCTCGTGGCGGGTGCTGCTGCCGGACCTGGCGGCGGCGTACGCCGGGACGGACCCGGAACCGGTCGGGACCTCGTTCGGCTGGTGGGCGCGGGCGCTCGCGGCGCAGGCCGAGAGCCCGGCACGCGTGGACGAGCTCCCGGACTGGGAGCGGATCGTCCGGGACGAGGAACCGCTCCTGGCGGACCGGCCGCTGGACCCGCGCCGTGACGTCGCGGCCGGCGCGCGCCGGATCCAGCTCTCCGTCCCGCCGCAGGTGACGACCGAACTGCTGATCAGCGTGCCGGCCGCGTTCCACGCCGGGATCAACGACGTGCTGCTCGCCGGGCTGGCCGCCGCGGTGGCCGAGTGGCGCGGTGGCCGGGGGCCGGTTCTCGTGGACGTGGAGACCCACGGGCGCGAGCCGCTGACCTCTGCCATGGACCTGTCCCGTACGGTCGGCTGGTTCACGAGCGTGCACCCGGTCCGGCTGGACCCCGGCACGGCCCGGTACGGGCAGATACGGTCGGGCGGCCCGGCAGCCGGTCACCTGGTCAAACAGGTCAAGGAACAGCTCCGCGCCGTCCCCGGCGACGGTCTCGGGTACGGGCTGCTGCGCTACCTCAACCCGGCCACCGCGCCCGTCCTGGCCGCGCTGCCCACACCCCAGATCGGCTTCAACTACCTCGGCCGGTTCGACATGGCGGGCGACCGGACCGCCCGCTCCGGGACACCGCCCGCGTGGCGGCAGATCGGCCTCGGCGGAGACGTCGACGCGGACATGCCGGCCGCGCACGTGCTCGACGTCAGCGGAGTCGTACGCGACGGACCCGAAGGCCCGGAGCTGAACGTCTCGCTGGCCTGGCCGGAACACCTCCTCGACGAGGCCTCCGTGCGCCGGCTCGCGGACGGGTGGCTGGCCATCCTCGCGGGCCTGGCCGCCCATGTCACCCGGCCCGGCGTCGGCGGCCACACCCCGTCCGACTTCCCGCTCACCGCGATCAGCCAGGACGAACTCGGCGAACTGGAAACCCGATGGAGAGACCGATGAGCAAGCCCGAATTCGCCGACGTCTGGCCGCTCTCGCCGCTGCAGGAGGGACTGCTCTTCCACTCCCTCTACGACGAGGACGCCCCGGCGACCTACGTCGTGCAGCACTCGCTCGACCTGGACGGGCCGCTCGACGCCGCCACGCTCCAGGCCTCCGGGCAGGCCATGCTCGACCGGCACGCCAGCCTGCGCGCGTCCTTCTGGCAGCTCGGCTCCGGCCGTACCGCCCAGGTGATCGCCGTACGGGCCGAGCTGCCCTGGTCCGAGGCGGACCTGTCCGGCCTGGCGGCGGAGGAGGCGCGCGCCCAGGCGTCCCGGCTGGCGGCCCGCGAGCTGGAGCGGCGCTTCGACCTCACCGAGCCGCCGCTGCTGAGGTTCCTGCTCATCCGGTTCGGCGAGGAGCGGCACCGCCTGGTCCTCACGATCCAGCACCTGCTGATGGACGGCTGGTCGATGCCGATCCTGGTGCGCGAGCTGGTCACCGTGTACCGGGCGGGCGGCGACGCCGGCGTGCTGCCGCCGGTGGCGCCGTACCGGGAGTACCTGTCCTGGCTGACGCGCCAGGACCGGGAGGCCGCGCGTACGGCGTGGCGGGAGGAGCTCGCCGGAGCCGGCGAGCCGACGCTGGTCGCCGAGCCCGACCCGGCGCGGGCGCCGGTCGCGCCGGAGCGGATACGGATGCGCGTCGGCGCCGGGCTGATGACCGCGCTGCGGACGCTGGCGCGCGACCGCGGCCTGACCCTGAACACCGTGGTCCAGGCCGCGTGGGCGCTGCTGCTGAGCCGGCTCGCCGGGCGGTCGGACGTGGTGTTCGGCGCGGTCGTGGCCGGCCGCCCGCACGAGCTGCCCGGCATCGAGCGGATGCTCGGCCTGTTCATCAACACGGTGCCCGTACGGGTGCGGCTGGACCCGGCCCGGCCGGTGAGCGCGCTGCTGACCGAGCTGCAGGCCCGCCAGGCGGCGCTGATGGACCACCAGTACCTCGGTCTCGCCGAGATCCAGCAGTTCGCCGGGCCGGGCGCGGTCTTCGACACGCTGCTCGCGTACGAGAACTACCCGGTGGACCCGGCCGGGCCCGCCGCGGCCGCGAACGGCCTGCGCGTCAGACCGGCCGGCGGCCACGACACGACGCACTACCCGCTGACGTTGACCGCGATGCCCACGGACGGGCTGACGCTGCTGCTGGACTACCGGCCCGACCTGTTCGACCGGCCGGCGGCCGAGCGGCTCGCGGCCCGCCTGGAGCGGGTCCTGACGGCCATGACGGCAGGCCCGGACGGGCTCGTGGGCCGCCTGGACGTCCTCGCCGAGGGCGAGCTGCGCTCGGTGGTCGAGGAGTGGAACCGTACGGCCGTCCCGGCCGACGCCAGGTCGGTGCCGCACGTCTTCGCCGACCGGGCCGCGCTCCACCCCGACGCTCCGGCGCTGACCTGCGGGGACGCGCGGCTCACCTACGCGGAGCTGGACGCCGCGGCCGGCCGGGTGGCGGGTGCCCTCGCCGACGCCGGCGTACGGCGCGGCGACCGGGTCGGCGTGCTCCTGGAGCGGTCTCTGGAGCTTCCGGTGGTCCTGCTCGGCGTGCTCAAGGCCGGGGCGGCGTACGTGCCGGTCGATCCGGGCTGGCCGGTGGAGCGCGTACGGCGGGTGCTGGCCGGCGCCGGCCTGCTGGTGGCCGACCGCGACTTTCCGGAGGCGAGAGTGCTTCCGGTCGCCGACGCGCTGGAGGGCACGCCGCGTGAGAGCGTCCCCGTCGGCCCGGACGATCTGGCGTACGTGATGTACACGTCGGGTTCGACCGGGGTGCCGAAGGGCGTGGCCGTCACACACGGCGGCGTCGTGGCGCTCGCGGGCGACCGGTCGTGGTCGGCGCGTCACGGGCGGGTGCTGTTTCACGCGCCGTTCGCGTTCGACGCGTCGACGTGGGAGTTGTGGGTGCCGTTGCTGGCCGGTGGGCGGGTGACGGTCGCGCCGGCGGGGCCGGTGGACGCGGGGACGCTGCGCGGGTTGATCGCCGGTGCGGATTTGTCGGCGGTGCACGTGACGGCGGGGCTGTTCGCGGTGCTGGCGGAGGAGTCCCCCGGATGCTTCGCCGGTCTGGGGGAGGTGCTGACCGGCGGTGACGCGGTGAGCGTGGCGGCGGTCTCGAAGGTGGCGGAGGCGTGTCCGGACACGGCGGTGCGCCAGCTCTACGGCCCGACCGAGATCACGATGTGCGCGACGGCGTTCGCCGTGGAGCCGGGGGAGCCGGTCCCGGAGGTGCTGCCGATCGGTTCGCCGCTGGACAACACCCGCGCGTTCGTCCTGGACGGCTTCTTACGGCCCGCCGCTCCCGGGACGACGGGCGAGTTGTACATCGCCGGGACCGGGCTGGCGCGGGGTTACTGGGATCGGCCGGGGCTGACGGGTGAGCGGTTCGTGGCGTGCCCGTTCACCGGTCGCGGTGAGCGTATGTACCGGACCGGTGACCTCGCCCGCTGGGCGCCGGACGGGCGGCTGGTCTTCGGCGGGCGCGCCGACGACCAGGTCAAGATCCGGGGGTTCCGGGTCGAGCCGGGGGAGATCGAGACGGTGCTGTCCGGCCATCCCTCGGCGGGCCGGGTCGCGGTGGTCTCCCGGGAGGACCAGCCGGGGCAGCGGCGGCTGGTCGCGTACGTCGTCCCCGCCGGCGACGTCGTCGACGGCGCGGTGCTGCGGGAGTTCGCCGCCGGGCTGCTGCCCGAGTACATGGTGCCCGCCGCCGTCGTGCCGCTGAAGGAGCTCCCGCTCACGCCGAGCGGCAAGCTCGACCGCGCGGCGCTCCCGGTGCCCGACTTCGGCGGCCTCGCCGGCGGGCGCGAGCCGCGTACGCCCGTGGAGGAGGTGCTCTGCGGGCTGTTCGCGGAGGTCCTGGGGCTGGAGCGGGTCGGTCCCGATGACGGGTTCTTCGCGCTCGGTGGCGACTCGCTGCTGGGCATGCGGCTGATCGCCCGGATCCGGGCGGTGCTCGACACCGAGATGAACATCCGCAGCCTGTTCGCCGCGCCCACACCGGCCGGCGCGGCACGGCTGGTGGGTAGCGGCGGCAAGCCCCGTGCGGCGCTCGTCCCCGCCGCCCGCCCCGACGTGGTGCCGCTGTCGTTCGGGCAGACCCGCATGTGGTTCCTCAACCGCCTCGACGGCGGCCAGGCCGCGTACAACATGCCGTTGTCACTGCGCCTCGGCGGCACGCTGGACCGGGACGCGCTGCGGGCCGCGCTGGCGGACGTGGTCCGGCGGCACGAGAGCCTGCGCACGATCTACCCCGACGACGACGGGACGCCGCGCCAGGAGATCATGGACGCGACGCCCGAACTCGTCGTCGCCGACACCGACGAGGAGCACCTGGCCGGGCTGCTGCGGGCGGAGGCGGGACGCGGTTTCGACATCGGGACCGAGCTGCCGATCCGGTCCCGGCTGTTCGCGCTCGCGCCGGAGGAGCACGTCCTGATGGTCGTGGTGCACCACATCGCGGCCGACGGCTGGTCGATGGGCGCGCTGACCCGCGACCTCGCGGCGGCCTACGCCGCCCGGCACGCCGGTGAGGCGCCGGAGTGGGCGCCGCTGCCGGTGCAGTACGCCGACTTCGCGGTCTGGCAGCGCGAGGTGCTCGGCGGCGAGGACGACCCCGGCAGCCTCATCAACGCCCAGCTCGCGCACTGGCGCCAGGCCCTCGCCGAACTCCCCGCCGAGCTGACCCTCCCGGCGGACCGCCCGCGCCCGGCCGTCGCGACCTTCACGGGCGGCTCGGTGCCCTTCCGGATCGGTGCCGACGTCCACGCCCGCCTCGCCGAGACCGCGCGCACCGAGCGGGCGACGCTCTTCATGGTGGTGCAGGCCGGGATCGCCGTGCTGCTGTCGCGGCTCGGCGCGGGGGAGGACATCCCGATCGGCGTGCCGGTCGCGGGCCGCGGCGACGCCGCGCTGAACGACCTCGTCGGCTTCTTCGTCAACACCCTGGTGCTGCGGACGGACGTCTCCGGCGACCCCACGTTCACCGACCTGATCGCACGGGTCCGCGAGACGAGCCTGGCCGCGTACGCGAACCAGGACGTGCCCTTCGAACGGCTCGTCGACGAGCTGAGCCCGGAGCGGTCCCTCGCGCGCCACCCGCTGTTCCAGGTCTCGCTGACCTTCCAGAACGCGCCCCAGGGACCGGCGTGGGACCTGCCCGGCCTGACCGTACGGCCCTACCAGGTCGCCGCGTCGGCCGCCGCCGCGAAGTTCGACCTGTCCTTCAGCCTGGGCGAGCGCCGGGACGCCGACGGTGCGCCGGCCGGCATCCACGCCGTCCTGGACTACTCGTCCGACCTGTTCGACCGGCGGAGCGCCGAGCACCTGGCGGAACGGCTCGTACGGGTCCTGGAGACCGTGGCCGCCGAGCCGCGGATCCCGGTCGGCCGCGTGAACGTGCTGGACGAGGCCGAGCGGCGGCTCGTGGTCGACGGCTGGAACGCGACGGCCGCCCCGCCGGCCGAGGGCACGCTGCCGGAGCTGTTCGAGGCGCGCGTGGCCGGGAGCCCGGACGCGGTGGCGCTCGTCGCGGAGGACACGACGCTGACGTACGCGGAGCTGGACGCGGCGGCGAACCGGCTGGCCTGGCACCTCATCGAGCGCGGCGTGGGCCCGGAGCGGCCGGTCGCGATCGCGGTGCCCCGCTCGGCCGCGATGGTGGTGGCGGTGCTCGCGGTGGCCAAGGCGGGAGCCCCGTACGTCCCGCTGGACCCGGACCAGCCGGCGGCGCGGATGGCGTTCCTGCTGGGCGACGCCCGCCCGGTCTGCCTGGTCACGACCGCCGCCGTACGTCCCGAAAAGACCGAGGTCCCGCTCGTGGTGCTGGACGACCCCGCCGTGACGGCGGAGCTGGCAGGCCGCCCGGACACGGCGCCGGGCGACCACGACCGGGCAGTGCCGCTGACCGGCGCGCACCCGGTCTACGTGATCTACACGTCGGGGTCCACCGGGACGCCGAAGGGCGTGGTGATCACCCACGGCGCGCTGCTGAACTACCTGACCTACGCCGTGGCCGCCTACCCCAGCGTCCGCGCCAACGCCCTGCTCCACTCCCCGATCTCGTTCGACCTGCCGGTCACCGCGTTCCTCGCGCCGCTGACCGCGGGCGGGCGCGTGCACGTCGGCGACCTGATGGACGACCGGGCGCCCGTGGCCGCCGGCACCGCCCTGCCGCTGTTCGTCAAGGTCACCCCCAGCCACCTGCACCTGCTCGACCGGCTGCCCTCCGCCATCTCCGGCGGCGAGCTGGTCGTCGGCGGCGAGCAGCTCACCGGCGAGATGCTCGCGGAGTGGCGCCGCCGTCATCCGCTGACCGCGATCGTCAACGAGTACGGCCCGACCGAGGCGACGGTCGGCTGCGTCGAGTACCGGATCGCGCCGGGCGAGGCCCTGCCCGCCGGAGTGGTGGCGATCGGGCGGCCGATCCGCGAGACCCGGGCGTACGTGCTGGACGGCTTCCTGCGGCCCGTGCCGCCGGGGGTGCTGGGAGAGCTGTACGTGGCCGGCGCCGGACTGGCCCGCGGGTACTGGGACCGGTCCGCCCTGACCGGCGAGCGGTTCGTCGCCTGCCCGTTCGGCGGGCCGGGCGAGCGGATGTACCGGACCGGTGACCTGGCCCGATGGACTCCCGACGGGCAGCTCGTCTACGCGGGGCGTGCCGACGGGCAGGTGAAGGTCCGCGGGTTCCGGATCGAGCCGGGAGAGATCGAGACGGTGCTCGCCTCCCACTCCGTGGTCGAGCAGGCCGCGGTCGTCGTACGGGAGGACGTGCCCGGCCAGCGGCAGCTGGTCGCCTACGTCGTACCGGCCACCGCGGACGAGGCCGAGCTGCGGGAGTTCGCGGCCGGCGCGCTGCCGGAGTACATGGTGCCGGTGGCGGTGCTGCCCGTGCCGGTGCTGCCGCTCACACCGAGCGGAAAGCTCGACCGCGCGGCGCTGCCGGCGCCCGACTTCGCCGGCCGGGTGACGGACCGCGAGCCGCGCACGCCGGTGGAGGCGGCGCTGTGCGCGCTGTTCGCCGAGGTACTCCGGCTGGAGCGGGTCGGCGCCGAGGACGGCTTCTTCGACCTGGGCGGCGACTCGATCATGTCGATGCAGCTCGTCGCCCGCGCCCGCCGGGCCGGGCTGGTGATCACGCCGCGCCAGGTGTTCGAGCGGAAGACGCCCGCGGGCCTGGCGGCGGTGGCGGGAGGGGACCTGGCCGGCGGCGCGCCGGATGCCGGGCCGGTCGGGACCGAGCCCGTGGCCGGTGAGGTCCCGCTGCTCCCGGTGGCGCGCTGGACCGCCGACCGCGCCGGCGTCGCGGGGCTGACGGGCCGTTTCACCCAATCGGTGCTGGTCACGGCCCCGGCCGGGCTGGACGCCGGCCGGCTGACGGCGGCGGTGCGCGCTCTCGTCGACCACCACGCGGCGCTGGGGGCACGCCTGGTCTGCCCCGACGAGCACGACACGAGCACGTGGCGGCTGGACCTCGGCGCGGCCGGGCCGGACGTGGCGTCACTGGTGCGCAGGGTGGACGCGGCGGGCGTGGACGACACGGGGCTCGCCGCGCTGGTGGAGGCGCACGGCAGGGAGGCCGCGGACCGGCTGGACCCGTGCGCGGGCGTGATGCTCCATGTCGTGTGGCTGGACCGGGGCCCGGACGAGCCGGGCCGCGCGCTGGTCGTGGTGCACCACCTGGTCGTGGACGGGGTGTCGTGGCGGGTGCTGCTGCCGGACCTGGTGGCGGCGTACGCGGCGGTCTCCTCGGGCCGGCCGGTGGAGCTGGAGCCGGTGGGGACCTCGTTCGGCTGGTGGGCGCGGTCGCTGGCCGCGTCGGCCGGGGAGCGGGCGGCGGAGCTGCCGCTCTGGGAGGCGGTCCTGCGGGACGGCGAGCCGGCGCTCGCACACCGGCCGCTGGACCCCGCCCGTGACACGGCGGCGAGCATGCGGCGGCTGTCGCTCTCGCTGCCGCCGGAGGTGACCGAGGCGCTGCTGACGAGCGTTCCCGCGGCGTACCACGGCGGGATCGACGACGTACTGCTGGCCGGGCTGGCCGCGGCGGTGGCCGAGTGGCGCGGCCCGGGGCCGGTGCTGGTGAACGTGGAAGGCCACGGGCGCGAGTCGACGGCCGCCGAGGTGGACCTGTCGCGGACGGTGGGCTGGTTCACCGGCGTCCACCCGGTCCGGCTGGACGCGGGAGCGGTCGACCTCGCCCAGGTACGCGCGGGCGAGGCCGCCGCCGGCCGGCTGGTCAAGCGGGTCAAGGAGCAGCTGCGCGCGGTCCCCGGCGACGGCCTCGGCTACGGGCTGCTGCGTTACCTCAACGCCGCCACGGCCCCCGCGCTCGCGGCGCTGCCGGCGCCGCAGATCGGCTTCAACTACCTCGGCCGGTTCGGGAGCGGGCCGCGCGGCGACGGGCCGGGCGACTGGCGGCCCGCCGGCGGCGGCCCGCTGGACGACGACCCGAGGATGCCGGCCGCGCACGCGCTGGAGGCCGGTGGGCTGGTCCGTGACGGTGCGGACGGTCCGGAGCTGAGCCTGTCGCTGTCGTGGCCGGGGGAGTTGTTCGAGGAGGTGTCGGCTCGCGCGCTGGGGGAGGCGTGGGCGGCGATGCTGGCCGGTCTGGCCGTGCATGGTGGTGGTGGGTTCACGCCGTCGGACTTCCCGCTCGTCGCCTTGGAGCAGGCGCAGGTGGAGGAGCTGGAGTCGGCGCAGGCGGGGCTGGCCGAGATCTGGCCGCTCTCGCCGCTGCAGGAAGGGCTCCTGTTCCACGCCGTCTACGACGAGCAGGCGCCGGACGTCTACTCGAGCCAGTCGGCGTTCGACTTCGAGGGCCCGCTGGACGTCGCGGCGCTGCGGGCGTCGGGGCAGGCGCTGCTGGACCGGCACGCGAATCTGCGGGCGGGGTTCCACCAGGTCGCGGGGCTGGCTCAGCCGGTCCAGGTGATCCCGGCCGGGGTCGACCTGCCCTGGCGGGAGGTGGACGCCGCCGGGGAGGAGGAGGCCCTGCGCCTGGCGGCGGAGGAACTGGAGCGGCGGTTCGATCCGGCGGTGCCGCCGTTGTTGCGGTTCCTGCTGATCCGTTTCGGTGCGGAACATCACCGGCTGGTGATGACGAACCACCACATCTTGATGGACGGGTGGTCGCTGCCGGTGCTGATGCGTGAGCTGTCGGCGGTCTACGGCACCGGCGGCGACCACTCCGGCCTGCCTCCGGCGGCCCCGTACCGCGACTACCTGGCCTGGCTCGGCCGTCAGGACCGCGAGGCCGCGCGTACGGCCTGGCGGGACGAGCTCGCCGGGGCCGACCAGCCGACCTTCGTCGCCACGCGTGAGCGGTCCGCGGCCCCGGAGCAGGCGGAGCCGGAGCGCGTACGGGTCGCGGTGAGCGCCGAGCTGACCGCCGCGCTGCGCGCCCTCGCCCGCGAGCGCGACCTCACCGTGAACACCGTCGTCCAGGGCGCGTGGGCGATGCTGGTCAGCCGCCTCGCCGGCCGGTCCGACGTGGTGTTCGGCACGATGGTGGCGGGCCGGCCGCCGGAGCTGCCGGGCATCGAGGACATGCTCGGCCTGTTCGTCAACACCGTGCCCGTACGGGTCGGGCTCGACCCGGCGCGGCCGGTGAGCGACGTCCTGGCGGAACTGCAGTCCCGCCAGGTCGCGCTCATGGACCACCAGTACCTCGGGCTGGCCGAGATCCAGCGCCTCGCCGGTCCCGGGGCGCTGTTCGACACCCTGATCGCGTACGAGAACTACCCCCTCGACATGGAGGAGGCGCCCGCCCGCAAGAACGGCTCTCAGCCCGGTGGCCGGGGCCTGAAGTTCGCCCGCGCCACGGGCCGGGAGGCCACGCACTTCCCGCTGAGCCTGGTCGTCGGCCCCGGCGACGACCGGCTGCGGCTGCGGATGACCTACCGCCCGGACCTGTTCGACCGGGACACCGCCGAGGGCTTGGCCGGCCGCCTCGTACGGATCCTCGAAGCGGTCGCCGCCGACCCTGGCGTCCGCGTCGGCCGGATGACCGTCCTGGACGAGGCCGAGTACCGGCGGGTGGTCGAGGAGTGGAACCGAACGACGGTGCCGGTCGCGGGCCGGTCGGTGCCGGAGGTGTTCGCGGCGCGCGTCGCGGAGTCGCCCGACGCGCCGGCGCTGGTGTCCGGTGACTCGGTGCTCGGTTTCGCCGAGCTGGACGCGGCGTCGGGCCGGGTCGCGGGTGCCCTGGTCTATGCCGGTGTGCGGCGTGGCGGCCGGGTGGGTGTGCTGCTGGACCGGTCGGCCGGCCTTCCGATCGTGCTGCTCGGGGTGCTGAAGGCCGGGGCGGCGTACGTGCCGGTGGACCCGGACTGGCCCGCCGACCGGGTACGGCTGGTGCTGGCCGGTGCCGACCTGGTCGTGGCGGACCGTGCGTTCCCGGAGGCGCTTCTCGTCGCCGACGCTCTGAACGGCACGGCGCGTGAGAGCGTTCCGGTTGGTCCGGACGACGTGGCGTACGTGATGTACACCTCGGGTTCGACCGGCGTGCCGAAGGGCGTCGCGGTCACGCACGGCGGTGTGGTGGGATTGGCCGCCGACCGTTCGTGGTCGCGTCACGAACGGGTGCTGTTCCACGCGCCGCACGCCTTCGACGCCTCGACGTGGGAGCTGTGGGTTCCGCTGCTGACGGGCGGCCGGGTGACGATCGCCCCGCCCGGTCAGACGGACGCGGCGAAACTCCGCGAACTCATCGCCGAGGGTGACCTGAGCGCCGTGCACGTCACGGCCGGGCTGTTCGCGGTGATGGCCGAGGAGTCACCCGAGTGCTTCGCCGGACTCGCTGAGGTCGTGACCGGCGGTGACGCGGTGAGTGTGGCGGCGGTTTCGAAGGTCGCCGAGGCCTGTCCCGAGACCGCCGTACGTCAGATGTACGGCCCCACAGAGGTCACGGTGGCCGCGACGACGTACGCGGTCGAGCCGGGACGCCAGGTCCCGCCGGTGCTGCCGATCGGCCCGCCGCTGGACAACACCCGCGTCTATGTCCTCGACGGCTTCTTACAACCGGTGCCGCCGGGTGTGACGGGCGAGCTGTACGTCGCCGGCACGGGTCTCGCGCGCGGTTACGCCGACCGCCCGGCCCTGACCGGCGAACGTTTCGTGGCCTGCCCGTTCGGCGCAGGTGAGCGCATGTACCGCACCGGCGACCTGACCCGCTGGACCCAAGACGGACATCTCATCTTCGCCGGACGCGCCGACACCCAGGTGAAGATCCGTGGCTTCCGGATCGAGCCGGGTGAGATCGAGAGCGTCCTGTCCGGTCACGAGAGCGTCGGCCAGGTCGCCGTCATCGCCAGGGAGGACGAGCCGGGACAGAAACGGCTGGTCGCCTACGTCGTCCCCGCCACCGTCGACGGGGCCGCGCTGCGCGAGTACGCCGCGAGCCTGCTGCCCGACCACATGGTGCCGGCGGCGGTCGTGGCCCTGGAGGCGCTGCCGCTCACGCCGAGCGGGAAGCTGAACCGCGCCGCGCTCCCCGCCCCCGACTTCGTCACCGGCGGACGCGAGCCGCGCACCCCGGTCGAGGCGGCGCTGTGCGACCTGTTCGCCGGCGTCCTGAACCTGGAGAAGGTCGGCGCCGAGGACGGCTTCTTCGACCTCGGCGGCGACTCCATCATGTCCATGCAGCTCGTCGCCCGCGCCCGCCGCGCCGGCGTGCTGATCAGCGCCCAGGACGTCTTCGAGCACAAGAGCCCCGCCGAGCTGGCCACGGTCGCCAAGGGCGACCTGGCGGACGGCCTGACGGGCGGCGGGACCGACCAGGTGCCGCTGACCCCGGCCATGCGCGAACGGGCCGAGCGGGCCGGTCTGGCCGGGCTCACGAGCGGACCCGCCCGGTCCGCGCTGCTGTCCGTCCCCGCCGGGCTGGACGCGGAGAGCCTCGCCGGCGCCGTGCGGGCGCTCACCGAACACCACGAGGCGCTCCGCGCCCGCCTCGTCTGCCCCGACGAACGCGACCGCGAGACCTGGCACCTGGAGATACCAGCGGACCCGGACCCGGCGGACCGGCTGCGTCACGTGGACGCGGCGGACACGGACGAGACCGGGCTCGTCGCCGCCCAGCGCCGGGAGGCGGCCGGGCGGCTGGACCCCCGCGCCGGGGCGATGCTGCAGGTCGTCCGGCTCGATCGCGGGACGGACCGGCCGGGCCACGTCCTCCTCGTGGCGCACCACCTGGCGGTGGACGAGGCGTCGTGGCGGACGCTGCTTCCCGACTTGGCCGCCGCCTACACCGCGCTCGCGGCCGGGCGCCCGGCCGGGCTCCCGCCGGTCGAGACCTCCTTCGGGCGGTGGGCGCGCACGCTGGCCGCCCAGGACCGGAAGGCGGAACTGCCGGGCTGGGAGCGGATCCTCCGCACCGGCGAACCGGCCCTCGCCGAACGGCCCCTGGACCCGGCGCGCGACACCGCCGCGACCACGCGGCGCATGTCGCTCCCCGTGCCCACCGGCGTCGCGGAGGCGCTGCTGACCCGGGTGCCGGCGGCGTTCCACGCCGAGCCGGGCGACGTGCTGCTCGCCGGGCTCGCCGCGGCGGTGGCCGAGTGGCGCGGCCCCGGCCCGGTGCTGGTGGACGTGGCCGACCAGGGCCGTACGCCGCTCACGACCGGCCTTGATCCCTCGCGCACGGTCGGCTCGCTGACGACCGCCCACCCGGTGCGCCTCGACACGGGGCCGGTGGACCTCCCGCGGGTACGGGTGGCCGGGCCGGCCGCCGGGCAGCTGGTCAGGCAGGTCAAGGAACAGCTGCGCGCCGTCCCGGGCGACGGCCGGGGGTACGGCCTGCTGCGGTACGCCGACGCCGGCGCCGGCGCGGCGCCCGCCCTCGCGGCGCTCGCCACGCCCTGGATCGGTTTCGCCCACGTGGACCGGACCGGTATCGAGATCGGCGGCTGGACACACGCCGGGACACCCCTCGACGAGGAGGACCCGGCGACGCCCGTCGCGCACGCGCTGGAGGCGGCGGCGGTCGTGCAAGACGGTCTCGGCCTGTCGCTTTCGTGGCCGGACGGGCTGTGGAGCGAGGCCGCGGTACGGGAGCTGGCGGACGGGTGGCTCGCGACGCTCACCGGGCTGGCCGCCCACGCCGCCGAGGACGGCGGCCACACCCCGTCCGACTTCCCCCTGCTGGCCGCGATCAGCGACGACGAGATCGGAGAGTTGGAGAACCGATGGAGGGCCCAGAATGAGCAGTCCTGAGTTTGCCGATGTGTGGCCCCTGTCGCCGTTGCAGGAAGGCCTGCTGTTCCACTCCCTGTACGACGAGGAGGCACCGGACGTCTACACGGGACAGCACGTCCTGGACCTCAAGGGCCCACTGGACCCCGCCGTCCTGCGCGCGTCCGGGCAGGCCATGCTCGACCGGCACGCCAACCTGCGGGCGTGCTTCTGGCAGCTCGACTCGGGCCGTACGGCCCAGGTGATCGCCGACCGGGTGGACCTTCCCTGGCACACCGAGGACGTGTCCGGCCTGGCGGACGACGCGGCGCGGGCCGAGGCCGCCCGGCTCGCCGCCACGGAGTACGGGCGCAGGTTCGACCCGGCCGTGCCGCCGCTGATCCGGTTCCTGCTGGTCCGGCTGGGGGAGGAACACCACCGCCTGGTCATCACCAGCCACCACATCCTGATGGACGGCTGGTCGCTCCCGGTCCTGCTGCGCGAGCTGTTCACGGTCTGCCGCGCCGGCGGCGACGCGAGCGGCCTGCCGCCGGTGACCCCGTACCGGGACTACCTCGCCTGGCTGGGCCGCCAGGACCGGGAGGCCGCGCGCACGGCGTGGCGGGAGGAGCTCGCCGGGGCCGAGGAGCCGACCCTCATCGCGACGGCGGACCCGGCGCGGGCGCCGATCGTGCCCGAGCAGCTCGAGACGCGGACCGACCCGGACCTGACGGCCGGGCTCCAGGCGCTGGCGCGCGAGCACGACCTGACGCTGAACACGATCGTGCAGGGCGCCTGGGCGATGCTCGTCGGGCGGCTGCTCGGCCGCGCGGACGTGGTCTTCGGCGCCGTGGTGGCGGGCCGCCCGCCGGAGCTGCCGGGCGTCGAGCGGATGCTCGGCCTGTTCGTCAACACGGTGCCGGTGCGCGTACGGCTGGACCCGGCCCAGCCGGTGACCGGAATGCTCACGGCCCTGCAGGCCCGCCAGTCCGCGCTGATGGCACGCCAGTACCTCGGCCTGCCCGAGATCCAGCAGGCGGCCGGGCCCGGCGCGGTCTTCGACAGCCTCATGGTCTACGAGGGCCAGCCCCGCGACACCGCCCCGGCCCCGGCGGCGGAGGGGCGCGCTGCGCGGCACGACCTCCGGGTCGCGCCGGCCGGCAGCCGGGAGGGGACGCACTACCCCCTCACCCTGGCCGCCGGGCAGCTCGGCGAGGAGTTCCTGCTGCGCCTGGACTACCGGCCCGACCTGTTCGACCGCGCGGCCGCCGAGGGCCTGCTCGAACGGCTGGTGCGGATCCTGCGGGCGACGGTCGCCGATCCGGGGCTGCGGGTCGGCCGGGCCGACCCCCTGGACGAGGCCGACCGGCGGCTCGTGGTCGAGGAGTGGAACCGTACGGCGGCCCCGCTGCCGCGCATCACCCTGCCGGAGATGTTCGCGGCGGTGGCGGCCGAGCGCCCGGACGCCGTCGCGCTCGTGCACGGCGAGGCCCAGTGGACGTACGCCGAGCTGAACGCGCGGGCCAACCGCCTGGCCCGCGACCTGATCGAGCGCGGCGCCGGGCCGGGAAGCGCGGTCGGCATCCTCATGGAACGGTCGGCCGCGCTGGTCGTGGCGGTGCTGGCCGTGGTGAAGGCGTCCGCGGCGTACGTACCGCTGGACGGCGCCCACCCGGTGGAGCGGCTGCGCGCGATGACGGCCGAGTCCGGAGTGTCGCTGCTCGTCGTCGACGAGACCGGCGCCGCCCACCCCCTCCTGGACGCCCTCGGATCCGTCGAGGTCGTCCCGCTGCCGGCCGAGGGCCCGGACCCGGGCGACCCGGTCGTACGGACCTCACCCGACGGCCTCGCGTACGTGATGTACACCTCGGGGTCGACCGGCGCACCCAAGGGCGTCGCGGTCACGCACGCCAACGTCGTCGCGTTCGCCCTGGACCGGGCCTGGGAGGACGAGATGGTCGCCCGGACGCTGATGGTGGCCAACCACGCGTTCGACGCCTCGACGTACGAGCTGTGGGCGCCCCTCGCGCACGGCGGCCGACTGGTGATCGTTCCGGCGGGCGAGCCCGACGCCGCCGAATGGGGCCGGCTGATCGCCGAGCACCGGGTCACCAACGTGCACGCCACCGCCGGGCTGCTCCGCGTGCTGGCCGAGCAGTCGGCGCAGATCTTCGCCGGGGTGCACGAGGTGGCCTCCGGCGGCGACGTGGTGTCGGCGAGCGCGGTCCGCGCCCTGCTGGAGGCGCATCCCGGGCTGGTCGTGCGGACGACGTACGGCCCGACCGAGACGACGGCCTTCGCCACGCACCTGCCCTTCGTGGACGCCGGGAGCGTCCCGGCGTCGGTGCCGATCGGCGTCCCGCTCGACAACACCCGGATCTACGTCCTGGACGGCTTCTTACGGCCGGTCGCCCCGGGCGTGGCCGGCGAGCTCTACATCGCGGGCGCGGGCCTGGCCCGCGGCTACGTGGGCCGGTCCGCGCTCACAGCCGCGCGGTTCGTCGCCTGCCCCTTCGCCGGACCCGAAGGGCACGGCGGCCGGATGTACCGGACCGGGGACCTGGCGCGGTGGGGCGGCGACGGGGTGCTCGCGTTCCTCGGGCGGGCCGACGACCAGGTGAAGATCAGAGGCTTCCGGGTGGAGCCGGGGGAGATCGAGGCGGTGCTGGCCGGCCACGACGCGGTCGCCCAGGTCGCGGTGGTCGCCCGCGAGGACCAGCCGGGCCAGAAGCAGCTCGTCGCCTACGTCGTCCCCGCCGGCGACGGCGCGGTCGACGTCCTGCGGGACTTCGCGGCGGCCGTCCTGCCCGACTACATGGTGCCCGCCGCGGTGCTGCCGGTCCCGTCGCTGCCGCTCACACCGAACGGGAAGCTCGACCGCGCGGCCCTCCCGGTACCCGACTTCGCCGGCCTGGCGAGGGGGCGCGCGCCGCGCACGCCGCTGGAAGAGGTGCTCTGCGGGCTGTTCGCCGAGGTCCTGAGCCTGGACCGGGTCGGCGCCGACGACGGCTTCTTCGACCTCGGCGGTGACTCGCTGCTCGGCATGCGGCTGATCGCGCGGATCCGCGCGGTGCTCGACAGCGAGCTGAGCATCCGCCGGCTGTTCTCCGCGCCGACGCCGGCGGGCGTGGCGCGGCTGGTCGGCGACGGCGGCAAGCCGCGCGCGGCGCTGGTCCCCGCCGTACGCCCCGAGGTGGTGCCGCTGTCGTTCGGGCAGACGCGCATGTGGTTCCTCAACCGGCTGCAGGACGGCAAGGGCGTCTACAACATGCCGATGGCGCTGCGGCTCTCCGGCGACCTGGACCGGGAGGCCCTGCGGGCGGCGCTCGGCGACGTCACGCGGCGGCACGAGAGCCTGCGCACGATCTTCCCCGACACCGACGGGGTGCCGCGCCAGCAGGTGACCGAGACCGGCGCGGAGCTCACGATCGTGAGCAGCGGCGAGGACGAGCTGGCCGGACTGCTGCGCGAGGAGGGGAGCCGCGGTTTCGACGTCGGCCGGGAACCGCCGCTGCGCGCCCGGCTCTTCGCGCTCGCGCCCGGCGAGCACGTCCTGATGATCGTGGCGCACCACATCGCGGCGGACGGCTGGTCGCTGGGCGTGCTGACCCGCGACCTCGCGGCGGCGTACACGGCCCGGCACGCGGGACACGCGCCCGAGTGGGCGCCGCTGCCGGTGCAGTACGCCGACTTCGCTCTCTGGCAGCGCGAGGTCCTCGGCGGCGAGGACGACGCCGGCAGCCTGATCAGCGCGCAGCTCGCGTACTGGCGGCAGGCCCTGGCCGAACTCCCCGCCGAGCTCACGCTCCCGGCGGACCGTCCCCGCCCGGCGGTGGCCGGCTTCACGGGCGGCTCGGTGCCGCTGTGGGTCGGCCCGGAGACGCACGCCGCGCTGACCGGCGTCGTCCGCAAGCAGCGGGCCACGCTGTTCATGGTGGCGCAGGCCGCGATCGCGGTGCTGCTGTCGCGGCTGGGCGCGGGCACGGACATCCCGATCGGGACCGTGACCGCGGGCCGCGGCGACGCGGCGCTGGACGACATGGTCGGCTTCTTCGTGAACACGCTCGTGCTGCGCACGGACCTGTCCGGCGACCCGGCGTTCGCGGACCTGGTCGGGCGGGTCCGCGAGGTGAGCCTGGCGGCGTACGGGCACCAGGACGTGCCGTTCGAGCGGCTGGTCGAGGAGCTCAGCCCGGACCGGTCCCTGTCCCGCCACCCGCTGTTCCAGGTCTCGCTGGGCCTGCAGAACGTCTCGCAGGGCGAGTCCTGGAAACTGCCCGGCCTGACCGTACGGCCGGCCGGGTCGGGGACCGACGCGGCCCGGTTCGACCTGTCCTTCAACCTGCGCGAGCGCCGGAGCCCCGAGGGCGAGCCCGCGGGCATCGAGGGCGTGCTCCAGTACTCGGCCGACCTGTTCGACCGGTCCACCGCCGGACTCCTGGCGGAGCGGCTCGTACGGGTCCTCGAGACGGTGGCCGCCGACCCGAGGCGCCGCGTCAGCCAGATCGGCGTCGTGGACGCGGCCGAACGGCGGCGCGTCGTCGAGGAGTGGAACCGTACGGCGGTGCCGGTTGCGGGCCGGTCGGTGCCGGAGGTGTTCGCGGCGCGGGTCGCGGAGTCGCCGGAGGCTCCTGCGTTGGTGTCGGGGGATTCGGTGTTGAGTTTCGCCGAGTTGGACGTGGTGTCGGGCCGGGTCGCCGGTGCTCTGGTCGAGGCCGGTGTTCGGCGTGGTGGCCGGGTGGGTGTGCTGCTGGAGCGGTCTTCGGAGCTTCCGACGGTGCTACTCGGGACTTTGAAGGCCGGGGCTGCGTATGTGCCGGTGGACCCGGACTGGCCCGCCGAGCGGGTACGGCTGGTGCTGGCGGGTGTCGATCTGCTGGTGGCGGACCGCGACTTCCCGGAGACGCGGGTCCTCCCGGTCGCCGACGTCTTGAAGGGCACGCCGCGGAAGAGCGTCCCGGTGGGGCCGGACGACGTCGCCTATGTGATGTACACCTCGGGTTCGACCGGGGTGCCGAAGGGTGTGGCGGTCACGCATCGCGGCGTGATCGGGCTCGCCGCCGACCGTTCGTGGTCGCGTCATGAGCGGGTGCTGTTCCACGCTCCCTGTGCGTTCGACGCCTCGACGTGGGAGTTGTGGGTCCCGTTGCTGGCGGGTGGCCGGGTGACGGTCGCCCCGCCGGGGCGGATGGACGCGGCGAAGCTGCGCGAGCTGATCGTGGGCGGTGACCTCAGCGCCGTGCATGTCACGGCCGGGTTGTTCGCGGTGATGGCGGAGGAGTCGCCGGAGTGTTTCGCCGGGTTGGCCGAGGTTGTGACGGGTGGGGATGCTGTGAGTGTGGCGGCGGTGGCCAGGGTCGCCGAGGCCTGTCCCGAGACCGCGGTACGCCAGATGTACGGCCCGACCGAGGTCACGGTGGCCGCGACGACGTACGCGGTCGAGCCGGGGGAGCAGGTCCCGGCGGTGCTGCCGATCGGCTCGCCGTTGGACAACACCCGGGTCTACGTTCTGGACGGTTTCTTACAGCCGGTGCCGCCGGGTGTGACGGGCGAGTTGTACGTCGCGGGGACCGGGCTGGCGCGCGGCTACTGGGATCGGCCGGGCCTGACCGGCGAGCGGTTCGTGGCCTGCCCGTTCGATGCCGGTGGGCGTATGTACCGGACCGGTGACCTGGCCCGCTGGACCCCGGACGGACAGCTGGTCTTCGCCGGGCGCGCCGACGCTCAGGTGAAGATCCGCGGGTTCCGGATCGAGCCGGGCGAGGTCGAGACCGTGCTGTCGGGTCACGAGAGCGTCGGCCAGGTGGCGGTCATCGCCCGCGAGGACGAGGGCCAGAAGCGGCTGGTCGCCTACGTCGTCCCGGCGACCGTGGACGGGACCGCGCTGCGGGAGTTCGCCGCGAGCCTGCTGCCCGACCACATGGTCCCGGCGGCGGTCGTGCCGATGGCGGCGCTGCCGCTCACGCCCAGCGCCAAGCTGGACCGCAAGGCGCTCCCGCCCCCCGGCTTCGCCTCCGGCGGCCGCGAGCCGCGCACGCCGGTGGAGGAGGCGCTGTGTGAGCTGTTCGCCGAGGTGTTGAAGCTGGAGAAGGTCGGCGCCGACGGCAACTTCTTCGACCTCGGCGGTGACTCCATCATGTCCATGCAGCTCGTCGCCCGCGCCCGCCGCGCCGGCGTGGTCATCAGCGCTCAGGACGTCTTCGAGCACAAGACCCCCGCCGACCTGGCGGCGGTCGTCGGCGAGAAGCCCGCCGAGGCGGAGGCCGAGCCCGAGACCGTGGTCGGCGAGGTGCCCCTGCCGCCGGTCATGCGCGGGCTCGGCGAGCGCGCCGGGCTGGAGCGGCTGACGAACCGGTTCTCCCAGTCCACCCTGCTCTCCGTACCCGCCGGCCTCGACACCGGCCCGCTCACCGCCGCCGTCCGGGCCCTCGTCTCCCACCACGACGTGCTCGGGGCGAAGCTGGTCTGCCCCGACGAGCGGGACCCGGCCTCGTGGCGGTTCGAACTCGGCGCCGAGGCCCCCGAGACGGACCTGGTGCGGCGCGTGGATGCGGCGGGACTGCCGGACAAGGAGCTCCCGGGGCTGGTCGCGGCCGAGGACCGGCGGGCGGCGGAGCGGCTGGACCCGCGCGCGGGCGTGATGGTCCAGGCGGTCTGGCTGGACCGGGGCCCGGATGAGGCGGGGCGGCTGCTCCTGGTCGCCCACCACCTGGTCGTGGACGGGGTGTCGTGGCGGGTGCTGGTCCCGGACCTCGTGTCCGCGTACGCGACGCTCGCGGACGGGCGGCCGGTGGAGCCGGCGCCGGCCGGCACCTCGTTCGGGCGGTGGGCGCGGACGCTGGCCGCCCAGGCCGAGCGCGCGGACCGGCTCGCGGAGCTCCCGGTCTGGCAGGGCATCCTCGCGGGCGAGGAGCCGCTCCTGGGCGAGGAGCCGCTGGACCCGGTCCGGGACACCGCGGCCGGCGTACGGCGGATGTCCGTCTCGGTGCCGGCGGAGGTCACCGGCGCGCTGCTCACCACGGTCCCGGCCGCGTTCAACGCCGGCGTCGACGACGTGCTGCTCGCCGGGCTCGCGGCGGCGGTCGCCGAGTGGCGGGCGCGGCGCGGCGACGGCGCCGGGCCCGTGCTCGTCGACGTGGAGGGGCACGGCCGCGAGCCGCTGACACCCGGCATGGACCTGTCCCGTACGGTCGGCTGGTTCACCAGCGTGCATCCGGTCCGGCTGGACCCCGGGCCGGGGGACCACGCCCAGATGCGGGCGGGCGGTCCCGCCGCGGGACGGCTGATCAAACGTGTGAAGGAACAACGGCGCCAGGTGCCCGGCGACGGCCTCGGCTACGGGCTGCTCCGCCACCTCAACGCCGCCACGGGTCCCGTACTGGCGGCGCTTCCCACGCCCCAGATCGGGTTCAACTACCTCGGCCGGTTCGACGCCGGAGCTCCCGCCCAGAACGGCCGGCCGGCCAAGGACGTCCGGCCGGCCGGCTGGCGGCAGGTCGGCATGGGCGGAGACGAGGACGAGGACATGCCGGTGGCGCACGTGCTGGAGGCCGGCGGGATCGTACGGGACGGGCCGGAGGGACCAGGGCTGAGCCTGTCGCTGAGCTGGCCCGAACGCCTCCTCGACGAGACCGGCGTCCGTGAGCTGGCGGAGGGCTGGGCGGCCATGCTGACCGGCCTGGCCGCGCACGCCGCCGGGACGGAGGCGGGCGGGCACACGCCATCGGACTTCCCGATGCTTGAGCTGGCCCAGGACCAGGTCGATGAGTTCGAGGCGATGGCCGCAGAGATCGAGAAGGGGTTGTCCTCATGAAGCGCTCGGCACTCGAGGTGTGGCCGCTGTCGCCGCTGCAGGAGGGGCTGCTGTTCCACGCCCTCTACGACGAACAGGGCCCGGACGTCTACGCCGGGCAGCACGTCCTGGACCTGGACGGGACGCTCGACGCGGCGGCGCTGCGGGCGGCCGGGCAGGCCATGCTGGACCGGCACGCCAACCTGCGCGCGGGGTTCCGTCAGGTCGCGGGCATGGACCGGCCGGTCCAGGTGATCCCCGCCCGGGTGGCCCTGCCCTGGCGGGAGGCCGACGCCTCCTCCGCCGA
This sequence comes from Actinomadura sp. DC4, assembly GCF_030406325.1. Classification (GTDB taxonomy): domain Bacteria; phylum Actinomycetota; class Actinomycetes; order Streptosporangiales; family Streptosporangiaceae; genus Actinoallomurus. The sequence continues at coordinate 223,771 of NZ_JAUEQY010000018.1, forward strand.
GGACCCGGCGGCCGAGGCCGCGCGGATCGCCGGTGGCGAGCTGGAGAAACGCTTCGACCCGGCGGTGCCGCCGCTGATCCGGTTCCTGCTGATCCGGCTCGGCCCGGACCTGCACCGCCTCGTCATCACCAACCATCACATCCTCATGGACGGCTGGTCGCTGCCCGTGCTGATGCGCGAGCTGTTCACGGTGTACCGGGCCGGCGGCGACGCGAGCGGCCTTCCGCCGGTGGCGCCGTACCGCGACTACCTGCGCTGGCTCGAACGCCAGGACCGTGAGACCGCGCGTACGGCCTGGCGGGACGAACTGGCCGGCACCGAGGAGCCGACTCTCGTGGCGGCGCCCGACCCCGGACGAGCGCCGATCATGACCGAGCAGATCCAGGAGACGGCCGACGCCGGCCTCACCGCCGCGCTGCGGGCGCTGGCGCGCGAGCACGACCTGACGCTGAACACCGTCGTCCAGGCCGCCTGGGCGACCCAGGTCGGCCGGCTGGCCGGGCGCGCCGACGTCGTGTTCGGCGCGGTCGTGGCGGGCCGCCCGCCGGAGCTGCCCGGCATCGAGCAGATGCTGGGCCTGTTCGTCAACACCGTGCCCGTCCGGGTCTCGCTCGACCCGGCGGAGCCGGTCGCCGGGCTGCTGACCAGGCTGCAGGCGCGGCAGACGGCCCTGATGGCCCACCAGTACCTCGGCCTGCCCGAGGTCCAGCGGCTCGCCGGGCCGGGCGCGGTGTTCGACACGCTGATGGTCTTCGAGAGCTACCCGTCGGACCCGGCGCGGGCGCAGGGCGCGGGCGGAGGAGGCCGCGGCCGTGGCGGCCTGCGGATCAGCTCGGGCGGAGGCCGGGAGGCCGCCCACTATCCGCTGACGCTGGCCGTCGCCCCGGGTGGCGACCGGCTGCGGCTGCGCCTGGAGTACCGGCCGGACGTCTTCGACCGGGAGACCGCCGGGCTCGTGCTCGACGGCCTCGTACGGACCCTGGAGACCATGGCGGCCGACCCCGGACGCGGCGTGAGCCGGCTCGGCGCGCTCGGCGACGCCGAGTGGTCCCGGGTCGTGGAGGAGTGGAACCGTACGGCCGCACCGGTGCCGGCGGACACGCTGACGAAGGTCTTCGGCGCGCGGGTGGCCGAGACGCCGGACGCGCCGGCGCTGACGTCGGAGGGCACGACGCTGACCTACGCGGAGCTGGACGCGGCGGCCGGCCGGGTGGCGGGCGCGCTGGCCGACGCGGGCGTCGGCCGCGGTGCCCGGGTGGGCGTGGTCATGGACCGGTCGGCGGAACTCGTCGCGGCGCTCCTGGGCGTGGTGAAGGCGGGGGCGGCGTACGTGCCGGTGGACCCGGCGTGGCCTGCGGCGCGGGCGCGGCTCGTGCTGAAAGAGGCCCGGCCGGCCGCCGTGATCGCCCGGCGTGACCTGTGGGAGGGGCTCGGCCCGGACGGCCGCCCCGTGGTGTTCACCGACGGCGGCTGGGTGCTGGACGGCCCGCCGCGCGAGGACCCGGGCGTGGAGGTGGGTCCGGACGACCTGGCGTACGTGATGTACACGTCGGGTTCGACGGGTGTGCCGAAGGGCGTGGCGGTCACGCATCGTGGCGTGGTCGGGCTGGCCGCCGACCGGTCGTGGTCGGCGCGTCATCGGCGGGTGCTGTTTCACGCGCCGTTCGCGTTCGACGCCTCGACGTGGGAGTTGTGGGTGCCGTTGCTGGCCGGTGGGCGGGTGACGGTCGCGCCGGCGGGACCGGTGGACGCGGACGTGCTGCGCGGCCTGATCGCCGCGACGGACCTGTCGGCGGTGCACGTGACGGCGGGGCTGTTCGCGGTGCTGGCGGAGGAGTCCCCGGAGTGCTTCGCGGGCCTGGCCGAGGTGCTGACCGGCGGTGACGCGGTGAGCGTGGCGGCGGTCTCGAAGGTGGCGGAGGCGTGTCCGGACACGGCGGTGCGCCAGTTGTACGGCCCGACCGAGATCACGATGTGCGCCACGGCCCACACGGTCGAGGCGGGGGAGCCGGTCTCTGGGGTGCTGCCGATCGGGTCGCCGCTGGACAACACGCAGGTGTTCGTGCTGGACGGCTTCTTACGGCCGGTGCCGCCCGGGGTCACGGGTGAGCTCTACATCGCCGGGACAGGGCTCGCGCGCGGGTACTGGGACCGGCCCGGCCTGACGGGCGAGCGGTTCGTGGCGTGCCCCTTCACCGGTCGCGGCGAGCGCATGTACCGGACCGGTGACCTCGCCCGCTGGACGCCGGACGGGAGGCTGGTCTTCGGCGGGCGCGCCGACGACCAGGTCAAGATCCGCGGTTTCCGGATCGAGCCCGGGGAGATCGAGAGGGTCCTGTCCGACCACGCGGCCGTGGGCCGGGTCGCGGTCGTCGCCCGCGAGGACCAGCCGGGACAGAAGCAGCTGGTCGCGTACGTCGTCCCCGCCGGCGACGTCATCGACGGCACCGCCCTGCGCGAGTTCGCCGCCGGGCTGCTGCCCGAGTACATGGTGCCCGCCGCCGTCGTGCCGCTGGAGACCCTGCCCCTCACCGCGAGCGGCAAGCTCGACCGGGCCGCCCTGCCCGCCCCCGACTTCGCCGGGCTGACCGGCGACCGGGACCCGCGCACGCCCGTCGAGGAGGTGCTCTGCGGGCTGTTCGCGGAGGTCCTGGGGCTGGAGCGGGTCGGTCCCGACGATGGTTTCTTCGAGCTCGGTGGCGACTCGCTGCTGGGCATGCGGCTGATCGCCCGGATCCGGGCGGTCCTGGACACCGAGATGAACATCCGCAGCCTGTTCGCCGCGCCGACGCCCGCGGGGGTCGCCCGGCTGGTCGGCAGCGGCGGCAAGCCGCGCGCGGCGCTGGTCCCGGCGGTCCGCCCGGACCCCGTGCCGCTGTCGTTCGGGCAGACCCGCATGTGGTTCCTCAACCGCCTCGACGGCGGCCAGGCCGCGTACAACATGCCGCTCGCCCTGCGGCTGAACGGCGCGCTGAACAGGGACGCGCTGCGCGCCGCCCTCGCCGACGTGGTCCGGCGGCACGAGAGCCTGCGCACGATCTACCCCGAGGACGACGGGACGCCGCGCCAGGAGATCGTCGACGAGACGCCCGAACTCGTCGTGGTCGACACCGACGAGGACCACCTGGGCGCGCTGGTCGCGGCCGAGTCCCGGCGCGGCTTCGACGTCGGCCGCGAACTCCCGCTGCGCGCCCGGCTGTTCGCCCTCGCGCCCGAGGTGCACGTGCTCACGGTCATCGCCCACCACATCGCGGCGGACGGCTGGTCGATGGGCGTGCTGACCCGCGACCTGTCCGCGGCGTACGCGGCCCGGCACGCCGGTGAGGCGCCGGACTGGGCGCCGCTGAAGGTCCAGTACGCCGACTTCGCCGTCTGGCAGCGCGAGATCCTGGGCAGCGAGGACGACCCGGACAGCCTCATCAACGCCCAGCTCACCCACTGGCGCCAGGCCCTCGCCGAACTCCCCGCCGAGCTGACACTGCCCGCGGACCGCCCGCGCCCGGCCGTCGCGAGTTTCATGGGCGGCATCGTCCCCCTGCGGCTCGGCGCCGAGGTCCACGCCGGGCTGGCCGACATCGCCCGCGCCCAGCGCGCGACCCTGTTCATGGTCGTCCAGGCCGCCGTCGCGGTGCTCCTGACACGCGTGGGCGCGGGCCCGGACATCCCGGTCGGCACCCCGGTCGCCGGTCGCGGCGACGCCGCCCTGGACGACCTGATCGGCTTCTTCGTCAACACGCTCGTGCTGCGCACCGACGTGTCCGGCGACCCCTCCTTCGCCGACCTCGTCAAGCGGGTCCGCGAGACCGACCTGGCCGCGTACGCCAACCAGGACGTGCCGTTCGAGCGGCTCGTCGAGGAGCTGAGCCCGGCCCGGTCGCTCGCCCGCCACCCGCTGTTCCAGGTCATGCTCACCTTCCAGAACGCCCCCCAGGGGTCGACGCGGGAGCTGCCCGGCCTGACCGTACGGCCGGAGAGGTCGGGCGGGAACGCCGCCAAGTTCGACCTGTCGTTCACCGTGGGCGAGCGCCGCGACGCCGACGGCGCCCCGGCCGGCATCGACGCCTCGATCGGCTACGCCACCGACCTGTTCGACCGCGCGACCGCCGAGCACCTCGCCGAACGCCTGGCCCGCGTGCTGGAGACCGTCGCCGCCGAGCCCGCCGTACGGGTCAGCCAGGTCGGCATCCTCGACGTCCCCGAACGGCGGCGCATCGTCCAGGAGTGGAACCGCACCGCCGCCCCCGTACGCGCGAAGACGCTGACGGAGCTGCTCGAAGCCCAGGCCGCCGCGACGCCGGACGCGCCGGCGCTGCGGTTCGAGGACACGACGCTGACCTACGCGGAGCTGGACGCGGCGGCGAGCCGCCTGGCCTGGCACCTGATCAGACGGGGCGTCGGGCCGGAGCGGGTGGTGGCCGTGGCGGTGCCGCGGTCGGCCGAACTGGTCGTCGCGCTGCTGGCGGTGCTGAAGGCCGGAGCGGCGTACCTGCCACTCGACCCGGAGTACCCGCCGGCGCGGGTGGCCCTCATGCTGGCCGACGCGCGCCCGGCGTGCGTCCTGACCACCCCCGAGGCCGCCGCGTCGCTGCCTCCCGAGGACGCGGAGACGCCGCGGGTGCTCGTGGGCGGTCTCCTGGACGGTCCGGGCGGTGCCCCGGCCGACGAGGACCGGACCGCGCCGCTGACCGGCGCACACCCGGCGTACATGATCTACACCTCGGGCTCGACCGGGATGCCCAAGGGCGTGGTCGTCCCGCACGCGGGGATCGTCAACCGGCTGCTGTGGACGCAGGCGGAGTACGGCCTCACGGCCGATGACCGGGTGCTGCAGAAGACCCCGTCCGGGTTCGACGTCTCGGTGTGGGAGTTCTTCTGGCCCCTGGTCACCGGCGCGTGCCTGGTGGTGGCGCGCCCGGGCGGGCACCGGGACGCCGCGTACCTGGCCGGGCTGATCGAGCGCGAGCGCGTGACGACGGTGCACTTCGTGCCGTCGATGCTGCGGATGTTCCTGGAGGAGCCGGCGGCGAGGCGGTGCACGACGCTGCGGCGGGTGCTGTGCAGCGGCGAGGCGCTGCCGGCCGAGCTCGCCACGCGTTACCACGGCACGCTGGCCGCCCCGCTGCACAACCTGTACGGGCCGACGGAGGCGTCGGTCGACGTGACGTCCTGGCCGTGCCCCGCGGACGTGGCGGACGGTGTCGTGCCCATCGGCCGGCCGATCTGGAACACCCGGGTCTTCGTGCTCGACGCGTACCTGCAGCCGGTGCCGTCCGGCATCACCGGCGAGCTGTACCTCGCCGGCACGGGACTGGCCCGCGGCTACGCGAACCGGTACCCACTGACCGCCGAGCGGTTCGTGGCGTGCCCGTTCGGCGGGCGCGGCGAGCGCATGTACCGCACCGGGGACCTGGCCCGGTGGACCGGCGACGGCGCGCTGGTCTTCGTCGGCCGCGCCGACGGCCAGGTGAAGGTCCGCGGGCTCCGCGTGGAGCTCGGCGAGATCGAGGCCGTGCTGGCCGGCCACGCAGGCGTCGGCCGGGTCGCGGTGGTCGCCCGCGAGGACGAGCCCGGACGGCAGCGCCTGGTGGCCTACGTCGTCCCCGCCGCGGACGCCGCGCTCGACACCGGCGCGCTGCGCGACCACGCCGCCGCCGCGCTTCCCGCGTACATGGTCCCGGCGACGCTGGTGGAGCTCGCCGAGCTGCCGCTGACCCCCAGCGGGAAGCTCGACCGCGCCGCGCTCCCGGCCCCCGACTTCGGCGCGCTCGCCGCCGGACGTGAGCCTCGTACGCCGGTGGAACAGCTCCTGTGCGAGCTGTTCGCCGACGTTCTGAAGCTGGACCGCGTCGGCGCCGAGGACGGCTTCTTCGACCTCGGCGGCGACTCGCTGCTCGCGATGCGGCTGATCGCCCGTGTGCGGAACGCGCTCGACGCCGAGGTGAGCATCGGCGCGCTGTTCGCCGACCCGACCCCGGCCGGGGTCGCCCGGCTCGTACGGGACGGCGGCGGACGCGCGCGGACGGCGCTGGTGCCCGGCCCCCGGCCGGACGTGGTGCCGCTGTCGTTCGGCCAGACGCGCATGTGGTTCCTCAACCGCCTGGAAGGCGGCGCGACGGCCTACAGCATCCCGTTCAGCGTGCGGCTGAGCGGCGACCTCGACCGCGCGGCCCTGCAGGCGGCGATCGCGGACGTGGCGGGGCGGCACGAGACGCTGCGCACGATCTTCCCCGACGACGGGGGCGTGCCGCGCCAGCAGGTCCTGGACGACGCGCCGGAGCTGGTGGTCGCCGCGACCGGCGAGTCCGAGCTCGCCGGGCTGCTGGCGCAGGAGGTACGCCGCGGGTTCGACGTCGGCCGCGAGCCGCCGCTGCGGGCCAGGCTCTTCGCGCTGGCCGCCGACGAGCACGTCCTCATGCTGGTGATGCACCACATCGCGGCCGACGGCTGGTCGATCGGCGTGCTGGCCCGCGACCTGTCGGCGGCCTACACCGCCCGCCGCGCCGGCCAGGCGCCGGACTGGGCGCCACTGCCGGTGCAGTACGCCGACTTCGCCGTCTGGCAGCGCGAGGTGCTGGGCCGCGAGGAGGACGCCGGCAGCCTGATCAGCGGGCAGCTCGCCTATTGGCGGCAGGCCTTGGCGGAGCTCCCCGCCGAGCTGACGCTTCCGGTGGACCGCCCGCGCCCGGCGGTGGCGACCTTCACGGGCGGATCCGTGCCGGTACGCGTGGGCGCGGACGTGCACGCCGG